>NZ_JAMWYS010000040.1 GCF_023914155.1 Solitalea agri
TATTTTACGGCTGCTGTTGATACTGTTGAGGTAACAGTACATATATAATTTTAACAACATGGCCGGATGATGGGCTTTACGACCTATTGAATACTGTCCCTTATTAGAAAAACTTGCTGCACAGTCTTCTACAAATTGGTCTGCCAACAAGTCAATTAAACGGATATAGTGCTGTTTATCAACCCATTCGTCCAAACTTGTGAATAATATAACTTGATGGCGGTCTTGCCCGTTGAGATAATGCATTAATCTTCTGTATTTTCCTCAAAATACATACTTATAAACTATAGGTAAAACTTATTTTTACACAGCCTCTACAACGCGTGCGAGCAACGCCAAAGTGTTAACTTTCGCATTCTTCGCAGAGCTTTTGGAATGATATAAGAGTAGTTAAGTCTGTGGTTTTTTTGTAAATTATCTTAAACTAAAAAACTTTTATGGGATTTGATCAATATCATGAACCAGCGCAAGAACTTTCTGAAGCTACCAGAACGTTTGCCCGAATGATAACTTCATTAACCGAAGAAGCAGAGGCTATTGGCTGGTACGAACAAAGAATTTCGGTTGAAAAAAATAAAGAAGCCAAGGCGATCATGCAAAATGCACAACAAGAAGAAATGAAGCATTTTGGGATGGATCTAGAATTTCTTCTTCGTAAGAAACCCGAATGGCGAACTATTTTAAAAGCCGTTCTTTTTACCAAAGGAGATATTGTTGAAGCAGCTACCAAAGGTGAAGAAAAAGTAGATTAACTCCTGGACTCCCACCTCGCGAGCGTTTGCAACGCGTGTGAAACATAGGCTAGTGTTTGTAATAAAAAATAGAAACTAACAATAAAGCTCGAACCTGTCGAGCTTTATTGTTTTAAAGTATAAATTGTATTTTCGGTAAGCAACTCCCTAATCTCAATGCAGTGTTTCGCACGCGTTACAAACGCGCTAGTAGTGAGCGCAGGGAAGACAAAACGGCGGGCCATGCGTAGGCCTTGTGGGAGGAAGCTTCGTTTTGTCTTGACTTTTTGGGTACTTTTTTGTCAAGAAAAAAGTACCTAGGCCTCGGCCGGCCATGAGGCCGACCATACCCAGCTCGCACGCGTTTGCAATGCGTGCGAAACATAGGCTAGTGTTTGTAACACAAAATAGAAACTAACAATAAAGCTCGAACCTAGGCTCGAGCTTTATTTTAGGGGATAACTACCTAATTTCTTGCTAAACGTTATTGCTTAAAAATTACCGATCGCTTTCTGATAATTAACACTGGCAACTAAATAATCATAAACAGCCTGTAGGTAGCTTTGTTCCGACTGCCTTAATGATCTTTCAGTATCCAGAAGATCGACATATTGTCGGGAGCCCAAGCCATATTGCGCTTTCTGATAGCCATAGATTTTCTGCGAAAGCTCATAGTTGCTTTTGGTTACCTGCATGTTTTGTTGTGCATTGGCAACTTCAGTACTCGATTTCAAAATTTCATAACTCACATCAGCCGTTTTTTGCTTTAGATCCAATTCGTTTTGAGTGAGTTTTATTTTTTTCTCCTGAATGTTGTCGTGGTTTTTAAAGTTGGAAGTAATAGGAACTTTAAACGTTATGCCGACAAAGCTATAGGGAGTCCACCATTCGCCTAAACTAATCAGCAGCTTTAATTGATTTAAATTAAAGGGCTTACTTTTTAAAGGGCTTACTTTTGCACCCTAAAACAAGCTACCACTCTTCAACTTCTGTAATCCTTAATCATCTCTAAAATTTAATATTAAAAAAGGTCGTCACTTTTTAGAGTTGGCATAATTTAAGCATAATGATTGCCAGATATTTACATGTTATGAGTGTATAATTCTATTCCTAGAATATGTAAATTTATCATCCCTTTCATTATTGCAATTCTAACCTTTAATCATAAACCGCCATGAAAAAGTCTATTAAGTTTATAGTATTAATTAGTTCATTACTTGGTATTGCATCTTGTAGTAAAGATTCAGATGACCCAACTGTTCCACCTACAACTAAAACAGAAACCCTTCCAAATTCCATTACTACCGACAGAACTTTGGATGCAGGCACTAGCTATTTAATTGATGGACAATTATTTGTAAAAAATAATGCTGTTTTAACTATTCCAGCCGGTACTGTCATCTCCTTTGTAAAACACGATGAAGCAAGTAATAAAGGAGCGCTTATAATCACACAGGGTGCTAAGTTAATGGTAAACGGCACTGTTAATAAGCCAGTAGTTTTTACCTCTGCCGAAAAAAACAAAGCTCCTGGTGATTGGGGGGCATTAATTATTTTAGGGAAAGCACCAACTAACATTGGCACTGGGAATGTTGAAGGCTTGGCTGTTTCAGATGACACTAAGTTTGGAGGCAATGTATCAGACGATAATTCAGGTTCGATTAATTTTTTGAGATTAGAATATTGTGGAGGTATCAACCCAGATGGGGAAGAAGAATGGACAATTGATAAAGCAAGCGGTTTATGTTTGGAAAGTGTTGGTTCCGGAACTATCATAGATTATGTAATGGTTTCAAACTCCAAAGATGATGGATATCAATTTGTAGGGGGTACTGCTAATATAACTCACCTAATTGCTTATAATAACGGAGATGATGATTTTGATTTTGATTATGGCTTTACAGGCAAAATGCAATATTTGATCTCTTATCGCACTCAGCTTACTTCTAATCATGCATTAAGAGCAAATGCGTTGGAAAGTTATAATGATGCTGTACCCACAGCCAATGCTCCTTTAACACGTCCTATAATTTCTAATATGACTATTATTGGTCCTCAGGGAATGGAAACAACCAAAACCAATCTCAATCAGGGAGTTTACATACGCAAAGGAACCCGGTTTGTTTTCCAAAACTCCATCATAGCTGAATATCCACAGGGTGCATTAATGACCTGTCCAAGAACCCGCCCTCCTCTACTGCAAAATAATGGCTCCGAATTCAAATATAATTTAGTTCAAAGTGATAATGCCGATAGGACTTTTAGCTATGATACAGGATCAGACCCTGCAGGATTTACTGGTATTATCGCAGACGCTGGAACCAAAGATTTTGCTTTAAATAATGTAAATCACAACGAGCTGTTCATAGCATCAGCTGATTTGAAACTGACCAATATGTACAGCGCCAATGGCCCCAATCTCACCCTACAGACCAGTTCACCAGCCATGACAGGAGCAAATTTTGAAGGTCCGAATTTTTCAAGCTTTTTCAATGTGGTGCCATACAGAGGTGCTGTAGGCACAAGTAACTGGGCGGTAGCTAGTAACTGGGCCGTATGGAAATAGCAATGCAATAGCTGGCATGTAATTAAACTCAGTAAGATTGTAGAATTAACTTAGAAAAGTGAACAAGTGATTGCCTCAACTCTTATGTTTGAGTTGATACAAGTTCATTGAGAATGAACAAATACTATTTGGATAAAGATAAAAAAGGGACTAGCCAAAATGGTTAGTCCCTTTTTAGTACACCCATCAGGATTCGAACCTGAGACCGACGGTTTAGAAAACCGTTGCTCTATCCAGCTGAGCTATGGGTGCAGCTCCTTAAAGCGAGTGCAAATTAAACAAATAATCCTTATAAATAAAAACACAAAACAGCAATAATGGTCTATTGAGCTCGTTTTCAGTTATAAAAAATATAAATGGCTATTTTTTACCCTTAAATTACATTCTCCACCATTTCTTCAAATTTTACCAAGTCAATCTATTTTTTTGTTGAAAAAACTCAAAAGCATTCATTTTTTCATGAATAATCATCATCCATCAATTATTTAGTTGATTTTTAAAACATGCAAAAAAATAAAAATAAGGAGGTGGATTTTTAAGCTTTTTGATACTAATTTGGCAAAAAACAAACCAAGTAACTATTAATATTTATAATGTATAGACTAAATATCATTAAAATTATCAACGTCAGCTTTGGATTTTTGGCGAAATATCCAAAATCATCTTTTCAATAAAAAAGCAAGTCTTTACGCTGATAAATGTCAATTTTTACATTTTTTTAAACACAAAAACTGAAATTATTCTAAATTTTATTAAAAAAATATAAAAAAAATCGAAAAATATCTTGTAAAAATAAATCATTAGAGTATTTTTGTCTTGAAACAACACAAAATCTAACTTAAATTATAAAAAGAATGTCTCTACTTCGTTTTAAAGCTTTAGAATCTGCCATGAGCAGACCAGTTGTTAGAGTTACTCCTCCTTCAACAAAAATTTCTGATTTCTACGGTTCAAATGTTTTTGATAAGAACAAAATGAAAGAGTTCCTTTCAAAAGAGGCTTTTCAAAGTGTAATGAGCTCAATTGAACTGGGTATTCCTGTTGATCGTACTATGGCTGAGCAAATTGCGGCTGGCTTAAAATCATGGTCAATGGGCAGAGGTGTTACGCACTATACACACTGGTTCCAACCATTAACTGGTACTACTGCTGAAAAACACGATTCATTCTTTGAACCTACCGCAGATGGTAAAGCTATTGAGAAATTTAGTGGCGATGCTTTAGTTCAGCAAGAGCCTGATGCTTCATCATTCCCTAATGGCGGTATCCGTTCTACTTTCGAAGCTCGTGGTTATACTGCTTGGGATCCTTCTTCTCCAGCGTTTATCATGGAAAGTGGTTCAGGTTTAACTTTATGTATTCCTACTGTATTTGTTTCTTATACAGGTGAAGCGCTTGACTTTAAAGCTCCTTTATTAAAAGCCTTAAACTCTTTAGATAAAGCAGCTACAGCAGTTTGTCAGTATTTCGACAAAGCGGTAACTAAAGTAAATGCATCTTTAGGTATTGAGCAAGAGTATTTTGTTGTTGATGAAGATTTATTCTTCGCTCGTCCTGACTTAGTAGCAACAGGTCGTACATTATTTGGTCATGAGTCGGCTCGTAACCAACAATTAGAAGACCACTATTTTGGTTCAATTCCTGAGCGTGTATATGCCTTCATGTTAGATTTTGAAACAGAAGCTTTAAAATTAGGTATTCCATTAAAAACTCGTCACAATGAGGTGGCCCCAGGCCAGTTCGAGTGTGCTCCTATTTACGAAGAAATCAACTTAGCTATTGACCATAACCAATTGTTGATGGATTTGATGGATAAAGTTGCTCGTCGTCATAAACTTAAAGTGTTGTTACACGAAAAACCATTTGCAGGTGTTAACGGCTCAGGTAAACACAACAACTGGTCGCTAATTACTAACACTGGTAAAAACTTATTGGCGCCGGGTAAAACTCCTAAAAACAACTTAATGTTCTTAACATTCTTTGTTAACACCGTTAAAGCTGTTCATAACCATGCTGATTTGTTACGTTCATCAATTGCTTCTGTTAACAACGATCACCGTTTAGGTGCTAACGAAGCTCCTCCTGCAATTATCTCTATCTTCTTAGGTGAGCAGTTAAATGAGGTTTTAGATGAGATCGAGTCATCACATGTGGTTAACCGTAAGAAAAAAGATCTTTCTGGCGCATTAGGTTTAAACATTCCTAAAATCCCTCAGATCTTATTAGATAATACTGATCGTAACCGTACCTCTCCTTTTGCGTTCACAGGAAATAAATTTGAATTCCGCGCTGTAGGTTCATCAGCTAACTCTGCGGCACCAATGACCGTATTAAATGCAATTGTTGCAGAGCAGTTAACCATTTTCAAGCAAGATGTAGACAAATTGGTTAAGAAAGGTGAGAAAAAAGATGTGGCGATCATGAAAATTATTCGTCAATACATCAAAGAATCTAAAAATATTCGTTTTGAAGGTAACGGTTATAGCGACGAGTGGGCTCTGGAAGCAGCAGCTCGCGGTTTATCAAACATCAAAACTACTCCAAAAGCGTTAGATGTTTTAATAACTGAAAAAACCACTGAGTTATTTGAGAAACAACACATCTTCACTGAGCGCGAATTACATGCTCGCCATGAGATCTTCTTAGAAAACTACACTAAGAAAATCCAGATCGAGGCTCGTATCATGGGTGATCTTGTAACCAGCCAAATTATTCCTGCTGCGTTAAACTATCAAACTAAATTGATCGATAACGTTAAAGGTTTAAAAGAAATCGGTTTAAACGGTGCTCTATCTGCTAGCCAGTTAGAGATCATCACTGAGATTTCAGAGCGCGTTTCAACAATCAAAAAAGCAGTTTACGATATGATTGAAGCTCGTAAAAAAGCTAACGTATTAACTGATGCTCGTGAAATGGCAATCGCTTACGATGAAAAAGTTAAATCGTACTTCGAAACGATCCGTTATCATGTAGATAAATTAGAACTTATCGTTGACGATGCTCAATGGCCGTTGCCTAAATTCCGTGAATTGTTATTTATTAAATAATAATTTAAGTTAGATAAATTAAATCCTTGCCGGCAATGCCTGGTGAGGATTTTTTTATTTAACTTAATATCAAAAACCTAATCTATTTGAAAAACAAACTATAAAATGATCACAATTAAACGAACAACTTCCGAAAGCACCGATTTTCAGGCTTTAGTTAAACTTTTAGATGAATATTTGGCATTTATTGATGGAGATGAACATGCTTTTTATAATCAGTTCAATAAAGTAACTATGATAAAGCATGCGGTAGTTGTTTATTACGATGCTGAGCCGATTGGTTGTGGAGCTATTAAGGCATTTTCGGATGACCGTATGGAGGTAAAAAGAATGTATGTGAAACCCGAATACCGTGGAAAAGGAATTGCCTCGTTGGTATTGAAAGATCTTGAGAATTGGGCCAGTGAGTTAAAGTTTCCAGGCTTGGTTTTAGAAACTGGAAAAAAACAACAGGAAGCAATCCAGTTATATCTGAAGAACAATTACAACCTAATTCCCAATTATGGTCAATATATTGGCATCGACAATAGTGTTTGCATGGAAAAGATCATATAAAAACTAAGTTTTTACATGATCATCAGTTTCCTTTCTTCTTTAAAATCAAAAATCAGGATTTCCTTAAAACCTTTTTTACTTATCTTTGTACTTATTCTAAATAAACATTAAAAGAATGAGTTTAACAGCAACTGTAAATGTATATACTGAAATAACGCCAAATCCGGCTACCATGAAGTTTATCACTAATAAGCTTTTAATAAACGGAAGTAAGGATTTTGCAACTAAAGAAAGTGCTGAAGATTCTCCTTTTGCTAAGGAACTATTCAAGTTTTCATTTGTTGATGGTGTATTTTTTGCGAGCAATTTTGTAACAATTACCAAAGTTGCAGGATCTGATTGGGAAGATTTAACTCCAATTTTAAAAGAGTTTGTTAAAGGAGCTGTTGAATCAGAACTTAAGATTGTTAACGACCACAATGAGGAAGTTATTTTTGAAGGTACTGAAACCGAAAAGAAAATACAGCAAATTTTGCATGATTATGTTCGCCCGGCTGTTGAACAAGATGGAGGAGCTATTCACTACAAATCATTTGATGAAGCTGGTGTAGTAACAGTTGAATTAAAAGGTTCTTGCAGCGGTTGTCCTTCATCAACCATTACACTTAAAGCAGGAATTGAAAACCTATTAAAAAGAATGGTACCCGAGGTAACAGAAGTAATTGCTGAAGCAATGTAATTCCCCTAACCTTTCATAAAGAAAATATCCCTGTTGTTTATTTACAGCAGGGATATTTTCGTTTTTAAGACCTTAATTTAATCTATACTTCGATTAAAAACTAACCTTAACACCAACACTAAAGCCTAAACCTCCAATATTGATATAAGAGCGAAGATCTTCAGCATTTTTTGTTTTATCAAAATTTGGATTGCGTGTTGTGGTTCCTAACACGTATTCGGTGTTTGAAGAGGTATTTAAGCTGGTTTTATAATCGGTAAATTTTTCACCTTGTTCTAAATTCTCAAATGAAAGGGCAACAGGTTGACCGTTTGTCGGATTTACTCCAGTACCACTATAAGCGGTCAATTCTTTGCTTTTACTACTGACAGCAACGTTCCTGTACTCAACTTCTGCATATGCAGCAACTTTTTTGGCAACAGGATAATTTACACCTAACGCTCCTAAAAAGCCTATTGTTGGACGAGGAACTATTTCCTCTTCACGATGTAAGTTCAAATTGGCAATAGATCCACCTGTGGTAGCACCATATCGGTCATAAATATCTGTACTGATCTTTAAACGGCCATGAATAGGCACTATCACTCCTACTTTAGTATAAGGTTCAAAACCATTGTTCAAAGGAAATTTGAATACAACATTAGGAGAAATATCGAAAGCAAAGACTTTACCCGTAGCATCAATGCTTAAGGCTGTGGTTCCTGCCTGAGCTGGGTTAACACCATCGGCCAATGTTTTCTTAGCCATCTGATGTTTATCACTATGGAAGAAATGAAGACCAACTTCAAAAGCAAGGTATTTATTAAAACTGTAGCCTGGAGTAGCATTAAATCGATAACCCTGTCCGAACGAACCCGTAATGGTTTTATCAGTACTTAACACCTCTTTTAAAGTAGTTACACCGTTAATTACTGTTGGGACCAATGTTCCTGTACTAACCCGTGGCTGTAAACTCCCTACATTGGGAAACTCCACTGGAGTAACCGTAATAAAATAGCTTGCTCCCCCTTTAATATACCATCCGCGGCCATCTTTAGCTACAACGTCTTTGCTTTGTGCAATAGCTTCGGAATACAATGTTCCTAGCATTAACATTGAAAGTAAAATTTTCTTCATAATCTGATTTAATCGATTTAATTAATTTACTAATAATAAATGAGTTATTATCATTTGGGGTGGCAAAATTCGGCCTTTAAGTATTTAAAACAAATCACCTAAATAAAATGCATGCATAATACATTGAGGTTCAAAACGAAAAAATTAATGAACGATCGTTCATTCCGGATAAATGCAGAATACACATGGTTATCCTTCTATAAAGCAAAAGAAGATTGTTTTTTGTGCTCCTGAAAAGAGCATTTAAAAAGGATTCGCAAGTCCTTGATCAAAAATTTTATCTTTGCGCTATGCAAACAGATGCCCGCTATAATTTAAGAGGCGTTTCGGCTTCGAAAGAAGACGTACACGCTGCTATTCAAAATATTGATAAAGGTGTTTTTCCTAAAGCATTCTGCAAAATCATTCCGGATATAATCGGAGGAAGTGATGAATATTGTAACATCATGCATGCTGATGGTGCAGGTACAAAATCATCACTAGCTTACACTTATTGGAAAGAAACCGGTGATATAAGTGTTTGGAAAGGCATTGCTCAGGATGCTATCATCATGAATATTGATGATCTGCTGTGCGTAGGTGCTGTCGATAATATTTTGCTTTCTTCAACCATTGGTCGTAATAAGAACCTGATTCCGGGAGAAGTGATTGCTGCAATTATTAACGGAACCGAAGAGATTTTATCCGAGTTAAGAAATCACGGAATAAGCATTTACTCTACTGGTGGCGAAACCGCCGATGTTGGTGATTTGGTCCGCACAATTATTGTTGATTCAACAGTTACATGCCGTATGAAGCGTGAAGATGTGATCTCTAATGATCGGATTAAAGCAGGCGATATTATTGTCGGTTTGGCTTCGTACGGAAAAGCAACATATGAAACTGAATATAATGGTGGCATGGGAAGTAATGGACTAACTTCTGCCCGTCATGATGTTTTCAACAAAACAATAGCACAGAAATATCCTGAAAGTTTCGATCCTCAGGTTCCATCTGATTTAGTTTTCTCGGGAGGCAAAGGTCTTACTGATAAAGTAGAAGTTCCAGGTTTTGGAACCATCGATGCCGGTAAATTGGTGTTGTCTCCTACCCGTACCTATGCGCCGGTAATTAAAAAGATTCTGGAGAAATATCGCCATCAGATCAATGGTATGGTGCATTGCAGTGGTGGTGCTCAAACCAAAGTTTTACACTTTATCGATAATTTGCATATAATTAAAGATAACCTGTTTCCTGTTCCTCCATTGTTTAAATTAATTCATGAACAATCAGGAACCGATTGGAAAGAGATGTACAAAGTTTTCAACATGGGACACCGTATGGAACTCTACGTTTCAGAAGAAATTGCTGCAGATATCATCAATATTAGTAAATCATTTAATATCGATGCGCAAATAGTAGGACGTGTTGAAAGTGCAGATACCAAAAAAGTAACGATCAAATCAGAGTTCGGAGAGTTTATCTACGAATAATCTGTTATAAATGGATAAAGGAAAGGCGTTTCGCAAAACGAAACACCTTTCTTGTTTATTTACAAAATGTCTTCTCTAATCTATTTAACCAACCTTTACCGGCTTTTTATGCTTATCAATGGCAACAAAAGTAAAAGTACCCGAAATAGCCTTCTCCCTTTGTGTAGAATACATTTGCTCAATATAAATATCAACACTTACTTTTAAGCTCGTATTGCCTATATGGGCCACCTTCCCTACTAATTCAATGATGGTACCAGCTGGAATTGGTTTTGAGAAATCAATCCGGTCAGAAGAAACTGTTACCATTCTTTTGCGTGCAAAACGAGTAGCTGTGATAAATGCAACTTCATCCATCAGGTGCATCGCAGTTCCACCAAATAACGTATCATAATGATTAGTGGTATTGGGGAATACAGCCTTAAAAATTCGCGTTTCTGATTGATTTATCTTTTCTTCTAAACTCATCGGTTTTTTAAAATTGTTTTTATCTGTTCTTTCTTTTCTTTTAATGAACTGTATTTAGCCTCCTGCTTTAATTCCATTAAGCAATTGCGGCATAAACAGTCGTAAAAATTCGTTGAAATTATTTCCTTTTCTTCGGCTGTAAAACTAATTCCATAACACTGACATTGGGTTATAGAGCCTGGTTTACATTCAAAAGGTGCTTTGCACCTTGGACAAAACTTATGTTCGTGTGAGGCCATTTACCTGCTTTTCAAAAAGTAAAAAATTAACCAACTCATTTTGTTTATTAAAAATAGGGAAGCCTTTTATCTCACAATCATACCTCTCCCCATTTTTCTTGCTGCATGCTACGATCATTATAAACTCTTTTTTCTGATCCATAGCTGATTTAAATTCTGTGCTTGATTCCCTGTCTATCAATTCCTCTTGAAAGAGCATTAGTTGTCGGCCTAAAACCTCTTCAGTTAAATAACCCCTCATTCTAAATAAATTATGACTTGCATACACAATTTTCAAACTGGTGTTGGTTACAAGTGTCGCATAGCCTTGTTTACCAAGCATTTCTTCAAAATCGAAAACGTGTTGCCAATTATTTTTTGAGGCCAATTTCTTTAACTGAACGATATCTTTAATAGTTAGTGAAACATCCCGATAACCATCCATAAAAATATCCCAAGAATGCAATGGCGAAATTTGCAGTTTAGCTTTATTCCGATTAAGTATTGTGTAATATTCAGTCAAATCGTACATGATCTTAAACTAACTGTTGATAATAACTACTGAAAAGCAAAAACTATTCAACTAAAGTTGAAATAATAATCCAAAGATCTTCATTACAGTTTTTTAGGATGCTTGCAGTGAGTATTCGTGAGGTTAAAAAGATATCTCAATTCCTGTTGAGAATCTTAGTCTGACTACTGCTTCATACCGCGAAAGCATTGGTCTTACATAGTGAGGCAAGTATCCTGGCTCGTAACATTGTTATTGTCCTTCTCATCTCTTTATTTAGACAATGGACCTTTTTATTGATAACAATTTTGATGTTACTTACAGTTGCGCGACAGCCCATGATTTGCACATGGTTCCTTTTTAATCATAACCCAAAGGTTAGCAACCTTACTATTGAAAGAAAAATGTAAAGAACTAGGGCTCTAAGATAGTTCCATTTCCATTAAAAATGAAAATGGCTTCCTCAAAAAACAAGACTTAAAGAGGCTATCTTGTTTTCAATCAATTTTTTAAAAGATAATGATGGTAATTTACAAACAACAGACAGTAGAACCATTATTTTTCGTACTTTTGCAACCCGTAACCAGCAGCCATCAATTCAGATTATGACTAAATACGTTTTTGTTACGGGGGGTGTTACCTCGTCGTTAGGGAAAGGAATTATTTCAGCTTCATTAGCTAAATTATTACAGTCGAGAGGATACAGGGTAACCATCCAAAAACTGGATCCCTATATTAATATCGACCCCGGAACCTTAAATCCATACGAGCATGGAGAATGTTATGTAACCGAAGATGGCGCAGAAACCGATCTTGACTTGGGTCACTATGAACGTTTCTTAAACGTTCCAACCTCACGGGCCAATAACGTAACTACCGGCCGAATTTATCAGAATGTAATCAATAAAGAACGCAGAGGTGATTATTTAGGTAAAACCGTTCAGGTTGTTCCCCATATCACCGATGAGATCAAAGCTAATATCCAGCGCTTAGGTGATACCGGTGAATACGACATCGTAATTACCGAGCTTGGAGGGACCGTAGGTGATATTGAGTCGTTGCCTTATATCGAGGCTGTACGTCAATTCCGTTGGGAGCACGGCTCAACCAATACTTTGGTTATCCACCTAACCCTATTGCCTTATTTGGCTGCCGCAGGTGAGCTAAAAACCAAGCCTACCCAGCACTCGGTAAAAATGCTGATGGAGTATGGTGTTCACCCTGATATTTTAGTTTGTCGTACCGAACACAGAATGACCCCTGACCTTCGCAAAAAGATCGCTTTATTCTGTAACGTAAACGTAAACGCGGTAATTGAATCTGCTGATGCATCAACAATTTACGACGTTCCGTTATTAATGTTGAAAGAGCAATTAGATCGTATCGTTCTTACTAAACTCAAGCTACCATTCAAAGATGAGCCTAATTTAGAATCTTGGAAAGCTTTTTTAGGTAAGCTTAAAAACCCTACCTCAGAGGTAAAAATTGGCTTGGTTGGTAAATACGTCGAATTACCTGATGCTTACAAATCAATTTGCGAGTCATTTATCCATGCCGGAGCCCAAAACGAGTGCAAGGTAAGTTTGCAATATATTCACTCTGAACATATCAATGCTGATAATGTAAAGGAAAAACTAGGCAGTCTTGATGGCGTTTTAGTGGCCCCTGGATTCGGGAACCGTGGCATTGAAGGTAAAATTGAATCGATTAAATACGTTCGTGAAAACAATGTTCCGTTCTTTGGTATCTGTTTAGGTATGCAATGTGCGGTAATTGAATTTGCGCGTAACGTATTGAACTTAAAAGATGCTCATTCATTAGAAATGAATCCTGATACTTCAAATGCGGTGATCAACTTAATGGAAGAGCAAAAACAAATCACCGAAATGGGCGGTACCATGCGTTTAGGTTCTTACCCATGTGAAATTAAAAAGGGAAGCAAGGCATTTGCAGCTTACGGAAAATCAAGAATTTCTGAGCGCCACCGTCACCGTTACGAATTCAACAACGCTTATTTACAACAATACAATGATGCAGGAATGCTAACTTCAGGTATTAATCCTGATTCGGGTTTGGTTGAAATCATTGAATTGAAAAACCACCCATATTTTGTTGGAGGTCAGTTTCACCCTGAGTTAAAAAGTACTGTAGCTAACCCTCATCCTTTATTTGTAAAGTTTGTAGAAGCAGCAAAAACATATCATTACGAGAATAATCCTAAAAAATCTAAATAAGAATTTATAAGAAACCACTAAATGGATAGAAACACCCTCACCGGTATGATGTTGATTGCTGCCATCCTTTTAGGATGGGGGTATTTTATGAAGCCAAATGAGGCTGAAGTAAAACAGTATCAGCACCAATCCGATTCGATCAAAAATGCAAAAGCAGGAATTAAGCCTACTCCTGTTGCCGCTAATAAAAGTGTTAACCTTGCTGATTCTTCAGTAGCTAAAACACAACAATTTATTACGCTTGAAAACGAAAAAATCAAAGTTATCTTATCAAGCAAAGGAGGCCGTGTATATTCCACCGAAATCAAAGGTCAGAAAACATTTGACGGCAAACCGGTTGTTTTATTCAATGGTGATGACAATCGCTTTGGCTTTAAACTTCCATTAAATAGTAAAAATGTAAATACCAATGATGAGTTCTTTCAACCAGTTGGTTCTTCATTTACTGTAGCAGGAAAAGACTCAAACAGTGTAACCATGCGTTTGGCGTTCTCTCCTACTCAATACGTTGATTATGTTTATTCACTTAAAGGTGATAGTTATTTACTTAACTACAGCGTTAAACTAGTAGGTATGAATCAGTTGATTGCTCCCGCTGCTAAAACCTTAAACCTTGAGTGGAAAAGCGATCTAAACCAGCAAGAAAAAGATAAAAAGAATGAGTTAAGCTTTACTACCGTTTATTATCAACAGGAAGGTGGAGATGTAGACCATCTTTCTGAATCTAAAGACAAAGAAGAAAAGCCAGAAGCCCCACTGAAATGGGTTTCATTTAAACAACACTTTTTCTCTTCAGTATTAATTGCTCAGGATAAATTTCAAGGCAGTACTTTAAATACAGTTACTGATTTAACCAAACCGGCTCTTAAAAATTTATCAGCCGATTTAGTGGTTCCTTACACCGCTAAACCAACTGAAGAGTTAAACTTCAAATTTTATTTCGGCCCTAATCAGTTTAACCAACTTAAAAATGTAGGTTATGATTTAGAAAAAGAAGTGAATTTAGGTTGGGGACCTTTAGGCTGGATTAACCGTTGGGCGGTAATTCCATTGTTCAATTTTCTTGATAACTTCAACTTAAACTATGGTATCATCATTCTGATTTTAACTGTAGTATTAAAATTGGTTTTATTACCAATTACCTACACTTCATACCTCTCTCAGGCTAAAATGAGGGTTTTAAAACCTGAAATGGACGCTATTAAGGCAAAAGTAGGTGAAGAAGATCAAACCAAATTACAGCAGGAATACATGAAGCTGTACAAACAGGCTGGAGTTAATCCATTGGCCGGTTGTATTCCATTATTGCTTCAAATGCCGATATTACTTGCGTTCTTCCGCTTCTTCCCTGCCTCATTTGAATTGCGTCAGCAACCATTCTTATGGATGAATGACCTTTCTACTTACGATTCAGTAATTAACTTTGGTGTTAATATTCCGTTCTTAGGCAGTCACTTAAGCTTAATGTGTGTGTTGATGACTATTTCAACATTGATCTATACTTGGATGAACAACCGTATTTCGGGAGTAACAGGTCAAATGAAATACATCGGTTACGTTATGCCGATTGTATTCCTGGGAGCATTAAACAGTTTCCCTGCAGGCTTAAACTTTTATTATTTCTGTGCTAACATCATCACTTTCTTGCAACAGTTTATTATCCGCAAGTTTGTGAACGATGATGCTATCCATGCTCAAATTCAAGAGAATAAAAAGCGCCCTAATGCCAATAAGAAATCAAAATGGCAAATGCGTTTAGAAGAAATGACTAAACAGCAGCAAGCGGCTCAACAACGTAAAAAATAAGCTTAATTGCTCTTAAATAGAAAACGTCCCGGCAAAACCGGGACGTTTTTTGTTATAAAAAATATCTTCTTAATTCTTACAAATAAAAAAAGGAGTTGAAACCTGGGAAGAATCAACTCCTTTAATTTAACCTAAACCAAAAGAAAAAGAATAATGGAAGGAATATAAAATATAACTTATACTCTTTTTCCTACAGCTAAGGTAGATTAATCATTTGAATTAGCAAAATCTTTTTTAATCCAAAAAGACAACCTTTTGTATGTCAATAAAATAACTAATTCACTTAAATTTTAATATTATAGCCTTAAAAATCTTTAAAACTTGATATTATGACCTACAAAGCAAAATATTTGAGCCCAATGGTTCATTCCTTTGATTTAAAAGAAACTGTGGAGTTCATGATTAACTGCTTAAATTTTAGTAGCTATAGAAATGATGAGAGCTATGTGATCTTATACAATGAACAATTAACCCTTCATATAAAAAAGGCATGGAATGATCAGTATCGTTCTGAAATTTATCTTGAAGTTGACAATACTGATCTGCTTTGGAATGAAATAAAAGATAAACTGGATGGAATTGAAACCCGACCTCCATCTGACCGGGAATATAGTATGCGTGAATTTCACCTGGTAATTCCCGCCACCAACACATTATTATTTGTTGGGAGTGAAATTGCTTAGTCCTTCTTTTTAGCTTTTATCGGAATCCATATTTCTTCTTCGGATTCAGGGTCTTCATTTTTATATTTTTCGCCAAGAACTTCAAAATGAGGTCTGTTGTCTAGTGTATAACCGGATTGTGGCAACCATACGCCAAAAATATATTGAAAAGTTTTTGCACCCGTACTTGCAGCTCCTTTATGTAAAAACACAGCATATAAGCCTTCTTCCAATAGGAATGTTTCCATACCATCCGGTACCTGATTAAAATCAGTAACCTCAACAGCAGCCCACTTTTCAAAAATTGCACCCGGATTAAAGTTTTCGAAACTGTAAGAAGCATTGTAAACTTGCATCGAAATCAGGTCGTTATTAATTGCCGTGGATATTTCTTTGCGTTTTTGCATAAAACTACGCCATAGCTCTCCTGTCCTGTTTTCAATTAAAGACATGCTAAGGTGTTTACCTATTAATCTTTTAGTCGGGATAGACTGAATTCTTATTAACATATTATATAAAATTCTTTATGGCTTAATCTCAATCGGCGTTCCGACAGCAACATGGGAATACAATTCTTCAATTTCCTTGTTTGTTAAAGCTATACAGCCCCAAGTCCAATTGTACCAACGTTGAAACTTATCAATAAAACCCAGCCCATTCTTTAAACCATGAATTTTAACATCGCCTCCTGCCGGTTTTCCCAGCTTTTTTGCTAAAGCCAGGTCTTTTTTATCGGGATATGAAATTCCTAAATTCTTATAATAGCCACTATTCGCATTTTTATCATTGATAAAATACAAGCCTTCCGGAGTTTTCATATCACCCTCATATTGTTTGGCGCCTTCAGGTTCTCGTCCTAAAGAGATAGCATAGGTTTTAACCAAGCGATTATTTGAAAAAGCCATCAGCTTTCTTTCCGATTTAATAACCACTAATTTATCAATATTGGTTTTGAGAGGAAGTTTGCTTTCGGGATAGAAATAATAAATCAGCAACCCAGTAAGCAATAGAGAAAAGGCAATAAATAAACGTTTTTTTAATGGCATGATCTCCTGATTTTCTACTTTTTCTTTTTTAAGCTTTTCAATAAACTCTCTTCAACTCGGAACTTCACTATCCGTTCAATAAGTTCCAGTGGCATAGGTTTATCCAATGGAAACTGAATAGTTCCTTTACCACCTTTATAGCCCGAAAGCTCCTCTTTAAATACCTCAATCGCTCTTGGTGCCGGATACAATCCGATATGGTTTGCATAAGCCGCAAAATGGATGAGGTTGCCATTCAGATAAAAAGTAGGGATGGCGTAACTGATCTTTTCATCGGCCTCCGGAACTACATTTTTTATTGTGTTTCTGATCTGTTCCAACACACGTTGGGTTTCGAGAGGGAAATTTGCAATGTATTCATCAATGGTCCCAGGTTTTATTGTTTGCATAATTTACTGTTTTAAGAACATTAAAGTAAACAATCCACACTTTAATCCGCATAAATTTAAATCAGTGAACGTTTTTGGAAGAGAAACCGATAAGCTTAGAAGTTCAGATATCGTTCTTTTATAATATTTAAGTGATGCATATGATGGCCATATAAATGATTTACCATATAAAGTGCCGAAACTTCATAGTCGTTCGATATCCCAATTCGAGCTAATGATTCATTATCCAATGTTTCGATAAATGCAATGCTTGCATTGCGACAAGCTTTTAGTTCGTAAAATATACCAGTTATTGGCCGTTCATTGGCTTTTGCATTACGTACAAAAAGTTCTCCATCCCAGCCACCTGGTAAATTAGTCTTATCTCCCCGAGCAATTCTTGAAGCCCTGAAAATAATAATACGTTCACTGTCGCAAAGATGAACCAAAATATCTTTGATTGTCCATTTACCCTCACTATACCTGAACTGCAATCGCGTTTCCGGAAGATTTATTAGCAATTGTTCAGTTTCTAACATCAACTCACTCAGATGAAACAATAATTTCCCATCATTTGGAACAAGATCTAAATATGGCTGATAAAAGGAAGGGTAACCATTTGTAGGTTTAAAAATTAGCTTCATAGACTAAATCTAATGACTAAACCACTTTAATCCTATAGGTATAAAACTCACTATCTACACTTTGACGTTCAAAACCGATCTGCTCATACAAACTTTGTGCGGTATAATTATCTATAGCCGTTGAAAGTTCAACGTAATTTGCACCATCTTCTTTGGCAAACTGTAAGGCTGTTTTAATAAGCTGTTCTCCAACACCTTGCTTACGATGATCGGCATCAACATATAAATCATTTAACAACCAGTTTTTAACAGCTCTTACTGATGAATATATGGGATACAGTTGTGTAAATCCTATCGGTTCATCTTTATCATTCAAGGCTGCAAAAATGATTGACTCATTGTTATCAAGTCTTTTCTGAATAAACTGTTGAGCTAATAAAATATCCGAAGCTTGTTTGTAAAAGATGCGATAATTGTTGAATAAGTCGGTTACCAGGCTACTTTCGGCAGCTGTAATTCTTTTTATTTGCATAGATGTGGCATGAATTAATGATATAAACAAAGGTATTCATTTTGAAAAATTGCCAATTAATTAACAGGATCATTTTAAAAGAAAAAATATTCACTATTAAGCGATATAATGCAATTTCTAATTGATAATTATTACTTATTATTATCAACCTGTGCTAAACAATAATTACTTTACCTACTCCTTTCCAGCTCCGGCAAGATTTGTATTTAAACACCTAAAACTTAGTTTGTACCTAACTGTTATATATCTCATTTAAAACCTAACAATCAGCGATTTATAAACGGCTCATAGTTTTATGATCTTTAATAACTAAAAATATTTGCCAAATAAGCTAAAATTATTAGTCTTTATTATATTTGCAGCAATAGTTTTTTTAAGTATGCTTAGTAACGATACATTATACGCTATTGTAGACATTGAAACCACAGGTGGATATGCAAGTGGTAACGGCATTACAGAAGTAGCGGTTTTTGTTCATAACGGAAAAGAAGTAATTGAGCAATTTGAAACGCTGGTTAATCCAGGAGTACCGATTCCTTTGCATATTCAATCATTAACCGGCATATCAGACGAAATGGTAAAAGATGCCCCTTCGTTTAATAACATTGCCGAATCATTGTATCAATTATTGAACGATAAGGTTTTCGTGGCTCATAATGTGAACTTCGATTATTCTTTTTTACATCATCAGTTCAATTTGGCCGGCTATCAGCTTCAAACTAAAAAATTATGTACCGTAAGACTGGCTCGCAAAATATTCCCTGGATTTCCATCCTACAGCTTGGGTAAATTATGTAATCAACTAGCCATTAATATTGAAAACAGACACAGAGCTGGAGGCGACGCCAAGGCCACCTCTATCCTATTTGGTAAACTGTTTGAGAATGATACCAATCAGTTTATTATTCAATCGTTAAAAAAAGGTTCAAAAGAAGCTTCACTTCCTGCCAATCTCCCTAAAGAGCATATCGAGAATCTACCTCATAAACCAGGAGTATACTATTTCTATGATAAAAAAGGAAAGATCATTTATATAGGAAAAGCTGTTGATCTGAAAAAAAGAGTATTGAGCCATTTTACCAACAATAAATCAACACAACAGAAGCAAGAGTTCTTAAGAGAAATTTTCAGTATTACATATGTTGAATGCGGTAGCGAATTGTATTCATTTGTATTAGAAGCATTAGAAATCAAAAAATATTGGCCAAAGTATAATCGCTCGCTTAAACATTATGATCAATTATATGGGTTGTATTTATTCGATGCACAAAATGGTTATAAACGTTTAGCAATTAGCAAAAAAATTAAGAACCTCCGTGCTATAACAACTTTCAATTCATTGAGTGATGGTTACCGATTTTTATATCAACTGATTGAAGATTATGAACTGTGTGCAAAATTATGTTTTTTAAACAAGCATGGTGAAAGCTGTTCGACCGAATGTCGTGGAGCTTGTAATGGCTCAGAGTCGAGTGACAGTTACAATGAGCGGGTTGATATGGCCATAGCTTCGGTTTGCAATTATCTGCCAACTTTTGCGATAATAGAAAATGGACGAACTCAAGATGAGCAGAGTTGCCTATTGATGTTGAAAGGTGAGTTTTACGGAATGGGTTTCATAACCGATGATACCATTTGGAACAATGTAGATTCGTTAAAACAGTCTGTCACAACTTATCCTTCATATGATTATATAAAAAATCTTATCTATCAGTACACTCACAATCACCCTGGTAAAAGTGTATTTTATTAAACTGCAAATATGTTTTTTCTTAAAATTATATACCTAATTAATAGAGTAAGATGGTAAGATTTTTGTTCCTAGGTGAATAATTCCATAAGACAAAAAATTCGCTCTCATATGAAAATACTGTTAATTACCTCGGGGCATAATCTATTAGCTCAAAAGCTACTCTTTGATCAATCGGTTAACATTGTTGGCGTTGCATTTCCTGTAAAAAACACTAAAAATCAACAACTTAAACACAAGATATCATTTAACATCAGGAATAATTTTATTAAACTTAAACGTTTTCTAACAACTGCTAAACAACTGCCTCATTTTGTATTCAGCAAAGAAAATGAAAATCAGCTTTTAGATTGGATCAAATCATTAAAACCAGATCTTATAATTTCCTATTCAAGTCCTTTTTTATTTGATTCTAAGATAATGTCGTTGGCTCCAAAGGGTATAATAAATGTTCATAATTCATTATTACCTAACTACCGCGGGCCACAACCGTTCATTTGGCAATACCTGAATCATGATTTAAAACATGGTGTTACTGTCCTATATTTAGGTGAAAAAGAAGATGCAGGTGACATAATTACACAGCAATCATTTGTTATAAAAAATGGTGAGCCACAATCTAGCACCTTAAAAAAATGCGAAAATATTGGTTATGATCTAGTTCTTAAATCCATTGAGCTTATTAAAAAGAACAAGGTTGAAAAAATTAAACAGCCAGAAAAAGCAACGACGAAACGCGCCAAACGAATTTCAGAAAGTGAAATAATAAAACTCATTAACTGGAATGAATGGTCTACTGAACACATTAATCACGTTGTAAAAGGATTAGGTCTATCTATCTCCGAAAAAGAAATTGAAGCACTAAGTAAAGCTTCCATCAAAACTGAAACTCAACAATTGACTTCTGCACCATTTACGCTTTAGTTTAGATATTTTTCAGCAACCTCCATAACATATAAAAACTGTTGATGGCTGTTCGTTCAATATTTTGTAATCGTTTATTGCCAAACTGGAACTTTTTTGCCACTGTTTGATTTTTAGAGACGACAGCAATCCAAACGGTACCAACAGGTTTATCAGGAGTTCCGCCATCAGGACCGGCAACTCCTGTACATGCAATAGCATAATCGGTGTGATAGGTATTTAAAGCTCCCTGAGCCATTTCAATGACGGTTTGTTCACTTACAGCACCATGTAATGCCAGGGTTTCAGCCTTTACACCTATCATTTTTTGCTTTAGCTCATTACTGTAAGTAACAGCACCACCAACATAAGCATTTGATGAACCCGGAATTGAAGTAATCAGATGGGCTATATATCCACCTGTGCAGCTTTCAGCAGTGGTTAATGTAAGATTATTCGCTTTCAGATAATTTAGTATGGCCTCTTGAATGCTAATGTCTTCAGTTGCAATAACATATTTATCTATACGATTGATAATCAACTCCGAAGCCTGATCAACTTCTTTTTCAACATGCTCTTTATTAGTTCCAATCGCACTTAATCTTAATCTAACTTGCCCTAATTTGGGTAAATAGGCTAATTTTATATGACTGGGCAAGCTATCTTCAATGTCTTCGATCTCTTTAGCTAAAAATGACTCCCCTATTCCTGCCGTTATAATGGTTTTGTGGAAAATTGAGTCTATGTTAAATCGTTTTTGAAGTTCTGGCAAAACATAATCCTCCATCATACCGATCATTTCAAAAGGAACACCCGGCATTGAAACAATAATTTTATCCTTAAACTCAAACCACATACCCGGCGCAGTGCCATTATGGTTCTGAATAACTATACAGTTATCAGGAACCTCCGCTTGTTGTATGTTCACATCTATCAAAGGACGATTAAAACGTTCAAAAATATCCTTAATATTATTCAAGGCATCTTCATTCAAGACCATTTTGGCTCCAAAAAACTCACACAGTGTATGCTTGGTAATGTCATCCTTTGTGGGGCCTAATCCCCCAGTAATCAAAATAATATCCGCATGAGAGCACGCTTCAGTAAGAGCAGTGAGAATGGCATCCTTCTTATCACTGATTGATGAAATTTGCTTTACCGAAATGCCTATTTCATTCAGTCGTTGTCCCATCCAGGCCGAATTAGTATCTATAACCTGCCCGATTAATATTTCATCACCAATGGTTATTATTTCCGCTAACATTTGTGAATATCTTTTTATGGTCTATAATTAATTATTAAAAAAACTTAACCTTTGAATTGAAACTTTAAATCTCAGGTAAAAGTATAAGTAGTGTAAAGAAACCAAGAACATTGCAATTAAACCAACTAAAAACCAATAAAAATGTTTCCATTTTTTGTGTGTTTACTTACTGCAGTGGTGGTGAGTATAACGATTGTTACCTGTATCATTATGGTAGCAGTAGACGCCTACCGTAATCGTGTTTCTAAACTATTTTTTTGGGTTTTATTATCTGTGTTTTTACCGGGTATCGGTACGCTGATTTATTTTTCGGTTAGAAAAGAAAAATTAAGAATAAGAAAGAGAAACTCCTTTGCTGCCAGTTCAGAAGTATTCGATGCCATTAATTGAAGGTATTTAGAGTTTGGCCAACAACGAACTATGAGTGCCAGTAACAGTTAATCAATTGATTCAGTTGTGCTGCTGATTCTGAATATGGCCAAGGAGCTGTTAAGTAGGTTGAAAACAAGAATCCCCCGCGACAGCAGGGGATTTCTTGCATTGGTTGAGATTGAGAAGTTATTCACTTATTCGAAATAGCTTTCACTACTTCATTTTAAAAGTCCCGTTTTTAGCGGGACTTTCTTTTTATTATGCAACTGTAGTAATTGATTTCATAGCGGTCATGGCTTGTCTTAACACATCGCCTACCACTTCAATCTGATGCGAACGAATAGCTTTATTAACTGAGATCAGTTTTTTATTATCTACTCCGCTGTCTTTAGCATCGTTATAGTTTTTACCAATGATATCGGTATTAACGGTTTTCATGAAATCAGCCAATAATGGTTTACAAGCATGGTCAAATAAATAACAACCATACTCAGCTGTATCCGAAATTACACGGTTCATTTCAAACAATTTCTTACGAGCAATGGTGTTGGCAATAAGAGGAGTTTCGTGCAATGACTCATAATATGCCGATTCGGCAACGATACCAGCCTCAACCATAGTTTCAAATGCAAGCTCAACACCCGCTCTAACCATGGCAACCATTAGTAAGCCATTATCGAAATAGTCTTGCTCGGTAATTTTAACGTCCGCAGCAGATGTTTTTTCAAAGGCAGTTTCACCGGTTGCAGCTCTCCAGGTTAACAATTTAATGTCGTTATTATCCCAATCTGCCATCATGGTTGATGAGAACACACCGCTCATAATATCATCCTGATGTTTTTGGAACAACGGACGCATGATTGATTTCAGTTCTTCAGAAACTTCGAAAGCTTTAATTTTTGCCGGATTAGAAAGGCGATCCATCATGGCAGTAATACCACCTTGTTTCAAGGCTTCAGTAATAACTTCCCATCCGTATTGAATTAATTTTGAAGCATATCCTTTATCAATGCCTTTTTCAACCATCTTATCAAAACAAAGGATTGAACCGGTTTGCAATAGACCACAAAGAATGGTTTGCTCACCCATCAAGTCTGATTTAACCTCAGCAACAAATGATGATTTTAACACACCTGCTTTATGCCCTCCTGTACCAACGGCATATGCTTTAGCTTGTGCCCAACCTTTACCTTCAGGATCATTTTCAGGGTGAACAGCGATTAGCGTTGGAACCCCAAAACCTCTTTTATACTCTTCCCTAACCTCTGTACCCGGGCACTTAGGCGCTACCATAATAACAGTAATGTCTTTACGGATTTTCATGCCTTCTTCAACAATGTTAAATCCATGCGAATATGATAAGGTTGCTCCTTTTTTCATTAAAGGCATTACTGCTGACACTACCGCCGAATGTTGTTTATCAGGGGTTAAATTGATAACTACATCTGCAGTAGGAATCAATTCTTCGTAAGTACCTACAACAAATCCGTTTTCTGTAGCACTTTTCCACGATTGACGTTTTTCAGCAATTGCTTCTTCACGTAATGCATAAGAAACATCTAAACCTGAATCACGTAGGTTTAATCCCTGGTTTAATCCTTGGGCACCACAACCTACAACCACCATTTTTTTACCTTTTAACGCATTTACTCCATCAGCAAAATGGCTGTTATCTAAAAACTCACATACTCCCAATTGATTAAGTTTTTCTCTTAATGGAAGAGTGTTGAAATAATTCTGTCTGGTTGCTTTAGCAGCGGTTTCTTCTATAGTATCTGCAAAATTCATTGAAGCCATTTTATTTTAGTTCTTTAGTATACGATTTGTTTTATTGTTTATTTAAGAAACCGAAATTAGTTTAATACTTGTTCGTATTCGGCTAATTCTTCGGCATGGTACAGTTCATGTGCTTGATTACGCTGTTTGTGAATAGCAATACGACCTGAATGCACAAACTCTAGCAAGCCAAATGGTTTTAACAAGTCATAAAAAAGCATCAGATCTTCAATAGTTCCTGTTTTTTCCAAGGCAGCAAAACCTGGCTCCATGTACATGACCCGTGCACCATGTTCATTAGCAAGGTTTACAATCGGAGTCAGTTTAGTTGAATCTTCAATGTTCACCTTATAAATAGCCACCTCACTAAAAATCATGTTATCAGCATCGTAAGCATATGCAATTAACACTTCGATTACCTTGTTAATTTGTTGTACCAGTTTTCTACTCATATCTTCGGTACACTTAACCACAACGGTAAAGCGCGAAATGCCTTTTTTTTCTGTTTCTGAAACAGTTAAGCTTTCGATATTGATACGACGACGAGTAAAAATGATGGTTAACCTGTTTAGTAAACCAATATTGTTTTCAGTAAAAACTGATATGGTATATAACTTTTCCATTACACCCTCCCCCTGAAGGGATTTTAATATTTATTGATAAAACAATCTAAGTCAGGCTCGGCAATTATTGTAATCTAACTTCTTCAACGCTGGCTCCTGTTGCCACCATCGGAAATACATTAGCTTCCTTCTCTACTACTACCTCTAATAAGTAAGGAACTTCAGAAGCAAGCATTTCTTCAACGGCGCTATCCAATTCGCAACGCTCAGTAATTTTTTTTGCTTTAACCCCAAAACCTTCTGAAATTTTGATAAAATCAGGGTTTTGCAATTCAACAAATGAATAGCGATTATCGAAAAACATTTCCTGCCATTGACGCACCATTCCAAGGAAATTATTATTCAGGATTACAATTTTAACTGGTAATTTATTCTGAGCAATGGTTCCTAACTCCTGAATAGTCATTTGGAAACAGCCATCGCCAATTACGGCGATTACTTCACGATCAGGAGCCGCAACTTTAGCACCGAAAGCAGCAGGAAGTGCAAATCCCATGGTTCCCAACCCTCCTGATGAGATGAAGGAATTTGTACGAGCAAATTTAAAGTAACGAGCTGCCATCATTTGATGCTGTCCAACATCCGCTACTATGGCCGCTTCACCTTTGGTTTTCTCAGAGATTTTATTGATCACCTCTCCCATACGCAAACCGCCCTGGGTCGGGTGTATCTCAATCTCAATTACTTTTTCAATCTCTTGCTGATAACACTCATTAAATTTCGCTAACCATTGTGAGTGTTCATTCTTGCGAATTAACGGTAACAATACCTGAAGAGCTTCCTTGGCGTCAGCATTGATTGAAACTGCAGTTTTTACATTTTTATCGATCTCAGCCGGATCCACCTCAATATGAACAACTTTAGCCTGTTTTGCATAACGACTTAAATCTCCTGTTACACGGTCATCGAAACGCATTCCAATGGCAATGATTACATCGGCCTGATTGGTAAGGAGATTTGGCCCATAATTACCATGCATACCTAGCATACCTACATACTGTGGATGCGCAGCTGGAAAAGCTGATAGTCCATGTAAAGTACTTGCTACCGGAATACCTGATTTTTCAACCAACTCGCGTACTTCATTCTCTGCTTTAGAAATTAAAATACCCTGACCAATAAACAAGAAAGGTTTTTTAGCCGCGTTAATTAACTCGGCAGCCTTTTCAACCTGCTCATACGTATAGTTTGATTTAGGGCGATAACCGCGAACACTGTTGCATTTAACATTAATAAATTCATTGGTTAATGCTTCAAACTGGGCATTCTTGGTAATATCAATCAGTACCGGTCCAGGACGACCACTTTTAGCAATGTAAAAAGCTTTGGCAATAATTTCTGGAATTTCATCAGCTGTAGTTACCTGATAGTTCCATTTGGTAATTGGCATCGTCATACCGATTACGTCTGCTTCCTGAAAAGCATCAGTACCCAATAATGATTTCGACACCTGTCCAACGAGGCATACCATTGGAACACTGTCCATCAACGCATCGGCAATTGGGGTAATCAGGTTGGTTGCACCAGGGCCTGAAGTTACCAAACAAACGCCCACCTTGCCTGAAATGCGTGCATATCCTTCAGCCGCATGACCAGCACCTTGCTCATGGCGCACTAAAATATGGTTTAGTTTATCACGATAGTCATAAAGTGCATCGTAGACCGGCATAATTGCCCCGCCCGGATAACCAAAAATCGTATCAACGCCTTCGGCCACCAAAGCCATCATAAGGGCTTCTGATCCACTGATTTTACGTTGAGAGGCTTTGTTTTGTGCAGCCTTTGATGTATCGTTTTGAACTGTTGCTCCCATGTTATTTTGTTAAGATCAACTCCATGGATTAGTTGTATGGAGTCGTCGTTTTAATGTTATAACTCATCTGTAACACATCCTTCAGAAGCTGAAGAAACGTTTTTGATGTATTTAGCTAATGTACCTTTAGTGGCTTTCCAGGCCGGAGCTTGCCATGCAGCTCTTCTGCTTGCGATCTCTTCATCGCTTAGTTCTGCATTTAAGACTCGCTTTTCGGCATCAATCGTAATGAGGTCGCCATCTTTAAGCAAGCCTATTAAGCCTCCATTTTGAGCTTCAGGCGTAATGTGTCCCACAACAAAACCATGAGTTCCTCCTGAAAAGCGTCCATCTGTAATTAATGCTACACTTTTACCTAATCCTGCTCCCATAATTAATGAAGTTGGCTTAAGCATCTCAGGCATTCCTGGTGCTCCTTTAGGTCCTTGGTAACGGATTACCACCACATCGCCTTTTTGGATTTTACCTGAAAGAACCGAATCGTTAAGCTCAAATTCAGTATTAAATACTTTAGCCGGTCCCGAAAATTTCAAGCCTTCTTTACCTGTAATTTTAGCAACTGAACCTTCAGCAGCTAAGTTTCCATATAAAATTTGTAAGTGACCCGTTGCTTTGATCGGACTTTCAATTGGCACAATAATTTGCTGATTTTCTGACAGATCTGTAACGTTTGCAAGATTCTCAGCAACTGTTTTTCCAGTAACAGTTAAACAATCGCCATGTAAGTATCCTTTTTTTAGTAAGTATTTCATTACAGCCGGGATACCACCTACCTGATGAAGATCCTTCATTAAATATTTACCACTAGGTTTTAAATCGGCAATGAAAGGAGTTCTGTCTGAAATACGTTGAAAATCATCAATCGTAACTTTAACATCAACGGCCTTAGCAATGGCAATTAAGTGCAATACAGCATTTGTAGATCCACCTAAAGCCATTATGATCGTCATTGCATTTTCAAATGCCTTTTCAGTCATAATATCCTTTGGAAGAATATTCTTCTCCAGTAAAGAACGAATTGCTTTACCTGCAGCTTTACATTCATCCTGCTTTTCTTTGCTTACGGCAGGATTTGATGAACTGTAAGGCAAACTCATTCCAAGTGCTTCAATTGCTGAAGACATGGTATTAGCTGTATACATCCCTCCGCAAGCTCCAGAGCCCGGGCAAGCATGTTTTACTACTTCTTTAAATTCTTCTGGTGTTATATCTCCGGCAATTTTTTGCCCTAATGCCTCAAAAGCTGAAATGATGTCAAGATCTTTCCCATTATGATGACCGGCATCAATAGTACCACCATAAACCATAATAGCAGGGCGATTTAAACGACCCATAGCCATTAAAGCACCCGGCATATTTTTATCACAACCCATTACAGTAATTACAGCATCATACCACTGTGCCGATACTACAGTTTCAATACTGTCGGCAATAATATCACGTGACTGTAATGAGTAACGCATACCTTCGGTACCGTTTGACATACCATCACTCACTCCAATGGTATTAAAAATAAGCCCCACCATCTCGTTATCCTTCACACCAGCCTTAATCGATCTCGCTAAGTCATTCAGATGCATATTACAAGTATTTCCCTCATAACCTGCACTGGCAATGCCTACCTGTGCTTTATTCATGTCCTCCTCAGAAAGACCAATTCCATGTAACATGGCTTGAGCACCAGGTAATGTAGTGTCCTGTGTTAATGTTGAACTATATTTATTCAGTTTATTCATTTGTAAAATTTAATATAAAAGTATGTTTTCTTTAAAAGTTTGATAAACAATCATTGTTTTGTTTTACGATGCTCAATTTAGATGATGTAACCTTTGTATTCTTTTAAAGTAACTCGTTTCCTGTATTTTACGCTTATTTCGTAGCCAATTGTGTCTTGCCATTTTTTACGAAAGCTTTTGCCGTCAATACTTTCAATTCCGGCTACCTCTGCAGCTGTTCCGGTTGAAAATGCACCATCTATATCAATCAATTCTTCAGGTCTTATTTTCTTTTCTATTACCTGATAGCCCAGATCGTGAGCAATGTCAATTACTGTTGAGCGTGTAATACCTGGAAATATATTTCCTACATCAGGTGTATAAATGATGTTATCTTTTTCGAAGAAGAAATTTGATGCTGCACATTGTGCTACAAACCCATTTTGGTCAAGTAATAAAGCCTCATCAAATCCTTTTTGCTTTGCTTCGCGAGTTGCCAGTATGGCGTTTACATATTGCCCGTTAACTTTACTATCAACATGAAAAGCCGAAGGACTGATTCGAATATAAGAAGAGGTCATTAAGCGAGGTTGTTTATCACCATAATACACCGCCCAGCTAAAAGCTCCAATAAAAATATTATGAGTATTTCCAGGTGTTAGCGACAAATTATCACCAGCAAAAACTAATGGACGGATATATGCATTTTTTAAATGATTACGACGAATTAATTCATAGGAAATATCCGTTAATTCTTCCACAGTATAGTTTAAAGAAAGATTCAGCGTTTCGCAAGAGTAAACCAAGCGTTTAAAATGCTCTATAGGTTTAAAAATACGGGTACCTTCATCCGTTTCATAGGCCCTGATACCTTCAAAGGCACTATTACCGTAATGAAACGATTGGCTGTAGGGACTTAGCTTAACATCCTTGATGTTTACATATTGCCCATTGTAAAAGACAATTGAGTTTTCATTAAAATACATATATCGATCTATAAGGTTAAAATTGGATGATAAATTTATATGGTCGTTTTAATATGACTTAAACAAGATATTTTCTCAGCATTTCATGATCATTCACATTTATGTAATTGATATGATTTTGTTTAAGGCGATATAGCAAAGGATCTAAATCAGTCTTAGAAGCGAGCTCGATGCCCACTAAAGCAGGACCAAATTCCTTGTTTGTTTTCTTCAGGTATTGAAAATGCACAATGTCATCGTTGGGCCCTAACGCTTCGTTCAAGAAATTACGAAGCTCACCCGGTTTCTGTGCAAACTCGATAATAAAATAGTATTTCAAGCCTTCATAAATCAAACTTCGTTCAATTATATCAGGATAACGGGCGATATCATTATTTCCTCCACTAAGCACGCAAACCACTTTTTTGCCTTTCAGCTGATCAGCAATTTTATCAAGAACAGCAATTGACATTGCCCCTGCCGGTTCTGCAATAATTCCTTCATTCTGATAAAGTTCGATCATGGTTGTGCAAACTTTTCCTTCTTCTATTGTTAAAAGCTGATCAATATGCTTATTGATGATCTGAAAGGTTTGTTCGCCAATCTGCCTTACTGCTGCTCCGTCAATAAAAGTATCAATAGATGTAAGTTGCACTGGTTTACCCGATTTACGAGCTTCAACCATTTTAGGTGCGCCTGCCGGATCCACTCCAATTACTTTTACCTGCTCACGATTTTCCTTAAAGTATAAGCATGCTCCCGATGCAAGGCCGCCCCCCCCAATTGGCACCACCAATACATCAATATCTGCTAACTCATCATTTATTTCCTTTGCCACAGTAGCCTGACCGAAAATTGTATTCCAATCATCGAAGGGATGAATGAAGGCCAAATCATTTTGTTCCGTAAATTTTTTTGCTGCGGCATAGGCCTCGTCATAAGTAGTTCCCGTTAAAACAATATTGGCCCATTCGCCGCCAAAGCTTCGTACCTTCTCTATCTTTTGACGCGGAGTTACCTGAGGCATAAAAATATGCGACTTTATCTTCAGCTTCTTGCTACTCAAAGCAACCCCCTGCGCATGATTACCAGCACTGGCACATACAACACCGCGGTCCCTTCGAGCCGCATCAAGATTGATAATATTATTATACGCCCCCCTGATTTTATAAGACCTAACCGGCTGCATGTCCTCCCGCTTGATATATAATTTGCACCTGTATTTTTCGGATAATCGGGTTACAAATTGCAAAGGTGTTTTTACTGCAACGCCGTCGAGCTTTTCGGCAGCCAGCAATATTTGTTCTGTTAAATCGGAGGTTGTTGTTTGCATAGTTCTGATAAAGTAAAAGAGCCGCTCCCTGTTTGGGAAGCGGCTCTTTTTATGTTTGTGTTTGCTTTACAATTTTAAGTGCACTACTTCCCTGTCATGTGTGAATAATCACCACGATAATAATAATGACAGTAATAATAGTGCTCAGATTTTTCATTTGTTTAATTCTTATCGCTAAGATATTGTGATATTTCTAAAAAAACAAAATAAAGATTAAAAAAATGCAATAATTCTACGATACCTACTCTCTTAATAAGAATCATCATAATAATATGGACGGCGCTTACTAAGCTTTAAATCCTGCAAAATTGATGATTTTACCCTAATATCAATGTTATACTGTTTATACTGTCCAAACGGTACCCAGTACACTTGTAAGTCCCAGCAATGTAAATCACGGGCAATACTTAAAGTTGTTGGTGATAGGGATTTGTTGGTTAGATCATAACCTGTCATACCACTGATTTTCCACTTTGGTGTTAAGCTAAAATCCCCGTTTACGTTTACTGTTTGAAAGTAATTATTGATTTTTTTCCCATTTATATAAGAAGGAGTATAACTAAAAGCGTAGTTAACACTTACATTCCAAGGTATACTAAAATCAATGAAATTATTCGGATTTGGATCAATCAGATACAAATCACGTTGCTGTTGTGTGGTAAATTGAGGCCTGTTCTTCGCTTTAGAATTGAAGCTAGCACTTAAAGAGATGTTGGCGTTAGTTAGATTCAATAAAGGACCTCCTTCGTTGATGGAAAACTTATTGATTCTTACACCATTTCTATTAATAAAATATGGATCGAATATAGCTCCGAAATTCAAGTTCACCGTTTTAAATAAATTGGTATATCCACTCATTGAAATTGGGGCAAGGTTCAATGAGTCAGCGGCAAAATTATAGCTGGAGGTAACGCTTAGATCATTTAAAATAGATATTTTCTTTTCTCCATTCACTGTATCCTTTTTCGATCGAACCTTCATCTCCAGGTTATTACTAAGTCCAAAACTTACCACACTGCTCCTTCCGTAGCTAGACGACCCTGACTCGAATACAGAGTATGGTACTTCCTTTCCCGCAGTATCAGTGTACGTTTTAGTATAGCCATATTTAGGATCAGAAAAGTCGGGTTTGTAGCTATAACTTACCGATGGTCTTAACGTATGTCGTATAGCTTTAATCCCACCGTTTTTAAACTGTGCCATACCATATAAGGTGGTGCTTGCACTAACTGAAAGATTGTAGCTTCGCTCTGCCTTAAACCCGTTGTGATAAGTAGTAATTGGTTGATTTGTATTTGGATCCGCTTCTTTTGTTACCGTTCTGAAATACCAGTTTTCGGTATAAGGCAAACTTGGTGAAATGTTTATAAACTTCAGCACATTGAAACTGGTTTGAATGCTTGCTGAATGATTAACCAGGGTTTTAAATTGATGCTCTGGTGGAACATTTGATTTAAATAATAAACTATCGTAGGTATTAATCGTATTACTTAAGGCTAATCCATAGGTAACCCTTATTTTACTATAAAATGTAGGCGGCCCAATTCGATTCGGTGAGTCAAACGGAGTAAACTGAATACCGTTTAATGTTAATGTAGGCAATGTTAGATTAACAGACCCAGTTTCAAACTGTTGTGAAGCACTTAGAGAGCTCGAAAGATTGATAGGAGTTTTACCTTGCCAGGTTTTTGAATAACTAATGGATGAATTTGAGCTGCTATTTAAACGATTAGGCAAAGGAATAAAATTTCCGGTATTCTGATAAAATTTGGAAGATGATAAATTAACCGAGGCCGAAAAGCTTGAACCGGTTCCTTGTCGGCTTTGACTGTGAGACCACATTATATGGAAATCCTTATTAGTGTGAAATTCAGGAGTTCCCTCATCTCCATATCTCGAATTAGAGTAGGTAAAGTTTAAGTTTCCTGTGTACTTGTATCTCACAACATATCGTGACGAGGCACCTAGATCATAACTGCCATTAGTAAAAATACTGGCTTTAAGCGCCATATCAATATTGTCGCTTATCCCCAAGTAATACCCCATATCACGTAGGAAAAAGCCTTTTTGTTCATCCTCTCCAATAGACGGAAAAATTATTCCGTTTGCTCGCTTTGAGGTCTTAGGAAAAAAACCAAAAGGCACCACCAGCGGTGTGGGTATATCCTCGATGTATAAATAGGCTGGGCCAGTAACCACCCTGTTTTCCATTACCTTGGCTTTGGTAATTTTTATCCCAAAATGTACATGATCAGGGTCGTTGCAAGTAGTGTAGGTTCCCCCTTTTAAAAAGCCTTCCTTATTCTCATTCAGCTTCATTTGGCCACCTCTGATAAAACCTTCACCTTCTTTTGTCACTCCAGACCAAACTTTCGCCTTTTTCGATTTGAAATTATATGCCAAACTATCTGCAATAACATCACTGCCTTCACCTGTCATAAATGGCCTACCATTATAAACGCCAGAGCTATCTTTCATGCCCTTAGCGTAAACAATCATAGTGTTTTGGTCAACCCTTATAAAGTCGGCTTTAAGTGTTATGCCCTCGAACTTTACCTCGGCATCTTTGTATAAATAAAGATACTTTCCAGAAATGTCAGCCAAAATTGAATCTTTGGCATTATATTCTACCTTAGATTTTAACGCAGTTCCGGCTTTATTATTCAGTTTCACCCTTTGGGTAGCAGTATCCATTCGAATTGAGTCGATTTTCCTACTCGGTTTTTGAATGGTGTCTTTAAGGATTATCGATTTTAGGGAGAATGAAGAAGAGTTTCTATCAAATGCGCTCGTATTCAAGGTTATTACGCTCGTCAAAGATAGAAATGTTAATACTGCAAAAGTTTGTGTAAAATGCTTGCCTAATAATTTCAAAATATTTTGTTGAATATTATTTTTGCGATTATGGAATTTAATAGCACCCCAAAGTTAAAGAAATTTAGAGCAGTCAGAATATTTTTTAACACTTTGGCTCTATCGTTTTTATTTATTAGTCTATCGTCTTTCAACTTAGAGTCTATTACACAGAAAGATAGATTAAAAAAATCGAGTAATTATAAATTTAAAACAATCGTAATTGATGCGGGTCACGGTGGTAAAGATGTTGGCGCCAACCGGGCTTGGGGAACCGAAAAAAGAGTGGCGCTTGCCATTGCCTTAAAATTTGGAAGATTAATTGACGATGCTTTCCCAGAAATTAAGGTAGTTTATACCCGTAAAGACGATTCTTTTGTCGAATTGTATGAACGCGCCAATATTGCAAACAGAAATAAAGCTGATTTATTTGTATCGATACATTGCAACTCAAACGCCAGTAGCTCGCCCTATGGAACCGAAACGTATGCCTTTGGTATTGATTCAAGAACAAATAAAGAAAAGATGGAAGTTGCCAAACGTGAAAACTCCGTAATTTTATTGGAAGACAATTACGAGAAAAGCTACGACGGTTTCGACCCAAACTCACCTGAATCGTACATTATCTTTTCTTTGTATCAAAATAAAAACCTCGATAAAAGTCTTTCCATTGCTTCTAAAATAGAAAATGAGTTTGGCGAAACTGACAATCGCTACAGTCGTGGTGTACGCCAGGAACGTTTTCTTGTATTGCGATATACTAATATGCCAGCAATTTTAGTTGAAACCGGATTTATCTCTAACCGTGAGGAAGGCAAATACTTAGCCAGCGATGATGGCCAGAATGAAGTGGCCTCTTCTCTTTTCAGGGCCTTTAAAGCATATAAAAAAGAAGTGGAAATGGCTAATTAGCAGCATTGCTTATTAACCATTAATATAAGACCTTTAATTACCATACTGCTTCTAATTTAGATTCTGTGGAAATGAATAAAGGTTTTTCTTACTTTTGCCACCTGTAGGTTAAGAAAATTTAATTTAGCTTATGATAAATTATTTTCCGATAAATGCCTGTTTAATCAGTCAATCATCTTAACCTGTTTAATTTCTTACTAATCTGATGAAAATAGCGAACGAAACTAAAATTGGGATTCTTACTGCCCTTGCCATAACTTGCTTAATTTTAGGATATAATTACTTGCGTGGTAACGATGTTTTTTCAAGTACCCGCAAATTTTATGTGATTTATGACCGAGTTGATGGTTTAACCATCTCACGTCCGGTGTTGGTAAATGGATTTCAGATCGGTCGGGTGGCACGCTTAGACCTACAACCTGATCATAAAATAAAAGCCCGTTTAGATATTTCAAGTGATCTTGAAATTCCTAAAAACTCGATTGCAGAAATTCAAAGTCCTGATTTATTAAGTGGTAAAGCAATTGTTTTAAAACTGGGCAACTCATCTGAAATGGCAACAGAAGGTTTTGTATTCAGTTCAAGCATTGAAGCGTCGATAATGGAATCATTAAACCCATTAAAAGATAAAGCCGCCTCTGCATTGGTGCGTCTCGATTCAGTATTAACCGGTGTAAATAATATTCTAAGCCCTGCATTTCAGAGCAGCGTTCAAAGTAGCTTTAAAAGCGTTGAAGCAACTATGAAAAATATTGAAAATACTTCAACGAAGTTTGGCACCAGTGCCGACCGATTGAATGCTATTATGGCCAATGTTGAATCGATAACTCAAAATCTGGAAGATAATAACGATAAAATTAACAGTGCTTTAGCTAATATTGATAATATTACAGACCAAGTTGCCAAAGGAAACCTTCAGGAAACCTTACTGAATACCAGCAAAACAATGGCTGCGGTAAATGCTGTAATGACCAAAATACAAAAAGGAGAAGGCTCGATTGGTTTATTATTAAATGATGACCAACTTTATAATAACTTAACAAAGACCTCTGCAGATCTGGATAAACTAATGGTCGACTTCCGCTTAAATCCGAAACGCTATGTTCATTTCTCCATGTTTGGTAAAAAACCAAAAAACTATTCAGAATCGGATTCGACTAAGAAGTAGCGAGAAATATTAAGTTCGAAGTAAATCAAATCCACCAAATAAAATTTAAGAACGGTTCATTGATCATAATCAGTGGACCGTTTGCTTTTATATTAAGTTCGAATTACGAAGTACGAGTTGCATACTTCTAAAATTGTACTTCTAAAATTGTACTTCTAAGACCATATTTTAATACTTTTGGCTAAATCAAAAATCAATAATGCAGAATCCTAATCTTGACCCAAACGCAGAGCGGCTCACTCCTACTGAACGAGAGATTGAAAGAGTATTGCGCCCACAGGAGTTCGACGACTTTACCGGTCAGGCTAAGATTTTGGAGAACCTTAAAATATTTGTTAAGGCAGCCAAAAATCGTGGTGAGGCATTAGACCATGTTTTATTACACGGCCCTCCTGGATTGGGTAAAACCACCCTTTCTCATATTATTGCCAATGAAATGGGCACCGGTATTAAAATTACTTCGGGCCCTGTTTTAGATAAACCAGGTGATCTGGCTGGCTTATTAACCAGTTTATCCGAAGGTGATATTTTATTTATTGATGAGATACACCGATTAAGTCCGCTTGTTGAAGAATACCTTTACTCGGCAATGGAAGACTACAAAATTGATATAATGCTTGAAACAGGCCCCAATGCCCGTTCAGTGCAAATATCGCTTAGCCCTTTCACATTGGTTGGTGCCACTACCCGATCAGGTTTGCTAACTGCTCCATTAAGAGCTAGGTTCGGTATTAATGCCCGTTTAGAATATTACGATGCGAAACTGCTTACCAGTATTGTAATGCGCTCGTCTGAAATTTTAAAAACACCTACTACTGAGCAAGGAGCTTATGAAATTGCCCGTCGCAGCCGGGGAACTCCACGTATTGCCAATGCGCTTTTACGACGAACCCGAGATTTTGCCCAAGTAAAAGGTAATGGAAACATCGATACCGAAATTGCCCGTTTTGCGTTAAATGCTTTAAATGTTGATGAACATGGTTTGGATGAAATGGATAACAAAATACTGGTTACCATTATCGATAAATTTAAAGGAGGCCCTGTGGGATTGAAAACCATTGCCACAGCTGTAGGCGAAGATGAAGGCACTATTGAAGAAGTGTATGAGCCTTATTTAATTCAGGAAGGTTATTTGATGCGTACCTCGCGAGGACGAGAAGCAACTGAATTAGCATATAAGCATTTGAACAGACTGCACCACTCAAAAGGAAACACACTGTTTTAAAATAATTAAGGGTTGAAAGTTACAAGTTGCGAATTCTTAATTCGTAACTCGTAATTTTCAACCCGAAATCAGTGATTATTCTCCGTAAACCGCTTTTACCTTATCCCTTAAATTATAGTTAGAAGCCATAACCTCGCCATAGGCACCGGCAGTTCTGATCGCAATTAAATCGCCACGATGTGTTTCTGGCAATTCTACTGCTTTTGCAAAACAGTCGGTTGATTCACAAATTGGGCCAACCACATCATAATTTTTAGTCTTTTCACTGTTTGCTTTCGAAATATTTTCGATTTTATGATAGGCCTGGTATAAAGCAGGACGCATTAATTCGGTCATACCGGCGTCTAAAATGGCAAAATTAGTTACCTGGCCATTCTTAACATACAATACTCTTGAGATTAATGAACCGCAGTTAGCCACCAAAGCCCTACCTAACTCAAAATGAACTTCCTGAATTGCCGAACGTTCTAAAAATGAATCAAAAATTTTGAAATAGGTTTCAAAATCAATGATGCTTTTCGTATCCGGATGATAATAATCAACTCCTAATCCACCTCCAACATTGATCACATTGATCTCAACATGATGCTCCCTAAACCATGTTACAATTTCATTCACCTTGATACAAAGGCTTTTGAAAACATTTAAATCAGTTATTTGTGAGCCTATATGAAAATGTAAGCCAAGACATTGAATATTTGGCAGCTTTTTCAATGCGGCTACCACCTTATCAAACTCCCATTGGTTAATGCCAAACTTGTTCTCTTCTAAACCTGTGGTGATATATTTGTGAGTATAGGCATTTACATTCGGATTGATACGCAAAGCAACCTTTGCAGTTTTACCTTTGGCGGCAGCAAGTCCGTTAATTACCTCCAGCTCCTGAATCGATTCAACATTAAAGCAGAAAATATCCTGATCTAATGCATAATTAATCTCGGCATCCGACTTACCCACTCCGGCAAATACAACAGCTTTATTAGAAAACCCGGTTTCAATTGCCCTTTTTACTTCTCCTCCGCTTACACAGTCAGCACCGATATTAAATGATCGGATGGTTTCCAGCACGCGCGCATCAAAATTAGCTTTCAAGGCATAATGCACATGAAAGTTATATTTTGCTGATGCAGTTTTACAGGCTTCCAACGTACTCTTTAACAACGATAAATCGTAGTAATAAAATGGCGTTTCGAGCGGTTGAAATTTATTTATTAATTCGTTTGAAAACATCTACTTGTTAATTGGTTGTTTTAAATTGATTAAGTGAATATCACCTAACAAACCTTTTCTAGCTAAATAATCCTTCGTGAAGATCTAACAAAGCCGAGTGCTTGAAGCTCGAATCAACAATAATTGAAATATTGTTGTTGCTTCCTCCGTAAGAAATCATACGCATCGGAACTTCTTTCATGCTATTGATCACTTTTGCTGCGTAACCTGTTTTCGATGATACAAAGTCGCCTACAATACAAATAATAGTTAAATCCTTGTCAACTTCTACTGAACCAAAATCAGCTAATTCAGTGATAATTTCTTTCAGATTATCGGTTTTATCGATGGAAACCGAAACAGCAACCTCTGAAGTAGTGATCACGTCAATTGGTGTTTTATAACGCTCAAACACTTCAAAAACCCTACGTAAAAAACCGTAAGCCATTAACATGCGGCTCGATTGAATTTTAATCGCTGTAATACCATCTTTTGCAGCTACCGCTTTAATTTCTCCTTCGCTACGTTGAGCGTCAATTAAAGTACCCGGAGCAGTCGGGTCCATGGTGTTTTTTAAACGAACCGGAATGCGATATTTTTGAGCAGGAAGCACACTTTGCGGGTGAAGAATTTTAGCACCGAAATAAGCAAGCTCCGCAGCTTCTTCAAATGATAAACGTGCAATCGGACGGGTATTTTTAACAATACGAGGATCATTATTATGCATACCGTCAATATCCGTCCAAATTTGAACTTCTTCACTGGTAATACCTGCGCCAATTAATGAAGCCGTATAATCACTACCACCGCGTTTTAAGTTATCAATTTCTCCGTATGGGTTTCTGCAGATAAAACCTTGAGTAATGAACAATTTCGTGCTTGGATTGGCTTCCAGCATTGGTGTTAATTTTTCGGTGATATAAGGAACGATCGGCTCCGACTCTTCATCAATTTTCATAAACTCCAGTGCAGGTAATAGAACCGCCTCAATGCCAATTTGCAACAGGTAAATAGTGAACAAATTGGTAGAGATCAACTCACCGATCGCTAAAATTGCACGTTCATGAGCAACCGTAAACGATGATTCATTAGCATATGAATATAAAGTACCAAAATAGGTTTCAATTACTTCGTTACCCTGTTTATAAAAGTCTTCTTGAGGGAATAAATCTTGTATAAAAACAATATACTTCGATTTTAGATTGTCAATTAATTCAACAGCCTTGCTCTTATCAATCTTATATGCTTCGCTGATTTCAACCAGGCTGTTAGTAGTACCTGATACTGCTGATAACACAATAATTTGACGTTCTTTTGGGTCAACAATGTCCATTAGTCGGCGCATACGCTCCGGACTACCCACAGAAGTTCCTCCAAACTTTAATACTTTCATTGTTAGGGTGAATAATTAAAAAATATAAATGAATATTGGTTTTGGTTCGTATTCTTATCCTTCTCTCCAATGGTTAATAAAATTTCAACATTAATAAATTTTATCAATAATTTCGCGAAAGGATTTGTTTAAATACTACCTAAAATTAAAATTTCGCCAAAATACTGATATTTTTTTATTGATTCATTAATTTAGCCCGGTAATTAAAAATTTATGATAAACATAAAATTCGGCACCGACGGATGGCGTGCCATTATAGCCCAGGAATTTACCGTTGAAAATGTTACCCGTGTAGCCTATGGAACGGCATTATGGTTAAAAGAGCAGAAAAGCAATGCTTCTGTTGTTATTGGTAATGACCCTCGATTTGCCGGTAAGCTATTTGCAGAAACCACCGCCAAAGTATTTGCTAATGCAGGTATTAAAGTATATATCTCATCTACCGATTTTGTTTCAACACCGATGGTTTCGCTTGGAACAACTTTATTAAATGCTGATTTAGGTGTGATTATTACAGCAAGCCATAATCCACCGGCATACAGTGGATATAAAATTAAAGCGTCATACGGTGGCCCTGCTACCCCTGCAATGATTGACGAAGTTGAAAACTTGATTCCGGAAAGAGTTCCTTTAGAGTTTTTATCAATAGCTGAGTACAAAAAACAAGGATTAATTGAAGAGATTAATCTGGAAGATATGTATGTGAAACATGTGGAGGAGAAATTTGACCTTGAAGCCATTCGAAATTCAGGGATGAATTTTGCCTACGATGCCATGTACGGAGCGGGTCAGAACGCAATGCGTCGTTTGTTCCCTGATATCACATTCTTGCATTGCGATAACAACCCAGGTTTCGACGGACAAGCTCCGGAACCGATCCATAAAAACCTGGAAGAGTTTTCGGAATTAATTAAACTTAGTGGAGATATTGATTCTGGTTTAGCTACCGATGGTGATGCCGACCGTATTGGTTTATACGATTCCGAAGGCAAATTCGTTGATTCACACCATATCCTCTTATTATTAATCCACTACCTACATAAATACCAGGGCTTAAACGGAGATGTTATTACAACCTTCTCTTGTACACAAAAAATTGCCGACTTGTGTAAGGCCTATAACCTGCCGCATACCATTACAAAAATTGGCTTTAAATACATTTGCGATCTAATGGTGAACTCAGGTAAACAAGTTTTAGTGGGTGGTGAAGAATCAGGCGGCTTGGCAATTGCCGGATATATTCCTGAGCGCGATGGTATATGGATTGGTTTAACCATTTGGGAATTCATGGCTAAAACCGGTAAATCATTAGATGATCTGATCGAAGAGGTTTACGACATTGTAGGTTCTTTTGCCGTTGAACGTTATGATTTGCACCTAACTGAAGATAAAAAACAAGCAATTATAGCGGCTTGTAATAATCGCTCATACTCATCATTTGGTTCTTACCCCGTAAAATCAGTAGAAGATATGGATGGTTACAAATTCCATTTCGACAACGGTGAATGGGTAATGGTTCGTCCATCGGGTACAGAGCCTGTTTTACGTGTATATGCAGAGGCTGCAACTTCTGATGCTGCCTTTAAAATATTGGATGCTACCAAGGCTACTTTACTTGGTTAATTAAGTAAAATAAAAAGCATTGGAATAACAAAACCACCTTCGAGGTGGTTTTGTTGTTTTTACCCCTACTCGCGCGCGTTTGCGAGGCTGTGTAAAAATGAATTTTTCAGTAACCCGTTAAAAGATAAAGTTGGTTGAA
>NZ_JAMWYS010000043.1 GCF_023914155.1 Solitalea agri
AATGGCGCAACGCCAGTGGCAAGCTTTACGGCATCGGCCACGACGGTTTGCCAGGACGGAACAGTGACCTTGGATGCCACCGGTTCAAGCACCGGCGTAAGCCCGATCAAGGATTACATCTGGGAATTCAGCGAAGGCGGCACGGTGATCAACACGATCTCAGCAGCTAACCAGGCAGTGGTATCGATCAGCTTCCCGGCCATCACCTCAAGCCACACGTATGATGTGAAACTGACGGTGAGAACCCAGGATGGTTGTGAAAGCAGCACAGCGCCACAGTCGATCACGGTACACCCGGTAGCGGTAGCAACCTTAACGGCAGATAAACCTGAAGTATGCGTTGACGGAGGAGTAGTAACCCTTACACCAACAGTAACAAACGGTGTTGCAGTGGGCACTCCGGCTTACTCCGTGAGTCCGGCAGTACCAGCGGGAACGATCAGTGGCAATACCTTCAATCCATTAACAGCAGGAGCTGGTACGTATACTATTACTTACACAGCAGCTGCAACAGATGGAGGATGTCCAAGTAATTCAGCAACTGTAACGATAGTTATTCATCCTTTACCTACACCAGTAGTAACTCCTGCAGGTCCGGCAGTAATTTGTCCGAATGAAACGCTTACCCTAACAGCAACAGGAGCTACTAACTACGAATGGTATGAGGCTTCTGCTCCAACAGTGAGTATTGCTTCAGGTACAACATTCGAAGTAACTAAAGCGGGTAATTACTACGCAGTGGGTATCAACACCTTCGGATGTGATGAAGTATCAAATACAGTAGCTGTAACTGAATACCCTGCTGTGGTAGCTTCATTTGGTTCAAACTCTAATTGTGTAAGTGCAAGCGGTGTTGAGTTTGATGCTTCTACTTCGACTGGAACTATTACTAATTACGATTGGATCTTCGGTGATGGAACAACAGGAACAGGAGTAACAGCTACTCACCAATACGCTGCGGTGGGTTCTTATTGGGTAACCTTAAAAGTTACCAGTGCCGATGGTTGTACCGATACAATTGGTCACTCAATTAACTTCAGCGGTAATAAACCATTAGCAAGCTTTACCCTGGCTCCATTAGGAAGCTCATGTTATGATGTGGATTACACCTTAACGAATACTTCTACAATGGCAGGCGGATTAGGCAGCATTGCTAAAATAGAATGGATCATAACTGATGAACTGGGTAACCGCGTGTTCCCTGTAGGACTGGATGCGAATTTAACTGCAACCTTCCGTTTCGATCCATCGAATATTGATAAAACATACACCATTACATTAGGTGTAACGGCTGCAAACAATTGTTACAGCGAGGCGACAGCTCAAACCGTAACGATTAAGGCTCGCCCTGATGTAACCTTGGCAATTCCAGATTCAATTGTATGTCTTGACAAACCAGCATTTGCCTTAACTGGTGGAGCTCCTGCAGGAGGTACATATACAGGAACAGGTGTAACGGCAGGTTCATTTAACCCGGCAGTAGCAGGAGTGGGTATCCATCCGATCACCTATACTTACGCTGCGGCTAACGGATGTACTGCCTCGGCTGTGTTTAATGTTTCGGTACAAGCATTGCCAAACCCAGTGATTACCATGACCGGAAATAACCCGGCTTGTGAACAAAGAGATACAATCAGATTGACCTCTTCAACAGCAAGCAGCTACCAGTGGTTAATGAATGGAACTGTAATTCCTGGAGCAACGGCACAAACATTTATACCTACTCAAATTGGTGCAAATACTTACTCGGTAATGGTAACCAATGAGTACACTTGTGCGGGAACTTCTTCAATTCCGGTTGATTTAACGATCTATTCGAAACCAAAACTTGATTTCGATTTACCGGCAGAATGTTTAGTTGATACAACTGTGTTTGTGAATAAAACGACAAATGCTGATGGTAGTCCGGTAACCTACTTCTGGAAGTTCGAAGATGATCCGGCTAAAACTTCTGATCTGTATTCGACAGATGTTGACGGAAGACATTTCTACATGTCGAATGGACCTAAGAAAGTTACCTTGTATGGAACTACAGATAACGGTTGTTTAGATAGCTTAACCAAAGTGTTTAATGTTAAGGGAGATGTTCCTAAAGTTAATTTCTATCTGAAAGGACGTGCTTCGGTATGTGCCGGTGATAACATCACTTTAAGAGATACCTCGGTTATGCGCTTAGGTGTGAGCTACGACTACAAATGGAGATTCTTTGACGGTGCAACTGAAATTAACTTGAATCAGGAAGCCAGAAATGAGATCACCGTATTTGTTCCGGAAATTTATGCTGGTAAAACGCTGACAGCAGAGTTAACGGTAACGCCTGTTTATGGTTGTCCGGCATCACATACCAGCTCGTTTGTGATCTATCAAAAACCAACGGTGAACTTTAAACTTCCGGTTGATACCATGTGTACGAAGGATGCACCACTTACATTGAATACAGGAACTCCTGCAGGAGGTATTTACACAATAGCAGGTGGTAAAGGTATCTATAACAATGTATTCTATCCAGATACAGCAGGAGCAGGTATACATGTGATCACTTACACTTATACCGATCCGGTAACTCAGTGTTTCACTGCGATTAACGATACGATCAGCGTGTTTGCTAATCCGGCAGCTGTAGTGAAGATGACCACTCCTGATAATGTTTGTGAGGGTACTAAAGTGAAATTGGTAGCTGAAGGAATTGGTACTTCTTACGAATGGTTGAGAAATAATGTGGTTATCCCTGGTGCTACAAAAGCAACTTACGATGCTGATTTAGGTGGGTTCTACCAGGTTAGAATTATCAATGCAGCAGGTTGTGAGGATAAATCAGATTCGGTACAAATAACCATCTGGCCTCGCCCGGTTGCAAGATTTGATGTGCCTTCGAGCTGTATGACCGATGCTATTCAGTTTAACAACACCAGTTATATTACTGATGGCTCTAACCTTGGTTACTTGTGGAACTTTGGAGATGGCGTTGGATCAATTTCAACCCAAATGAATCCTAGCTATTCATTCAAATCTCCGGGTATGAAGCACATTACATTAACGGTGTTCTCTGCACATTGCGACTCTACATTCGCTATGGATGTGATGATCAACGGAGAGCCTAAGGCCAACTTTGTGATCACTTCACCACAGCCTTATTGTTCAAACGATGCATTGATCTTTGAAGATAAGTCGACAGTGAAAATTGGTAAAGTTCAAACCTGGAGCTGGAAGATCTTTGATGAGAACACTGGTAATCCAGTTGCTAACACTAACCCAATGAACGGTCCAACCATGGTGTTTAACCCGCCGGTTTCAACTGTGGATGCGACTTATAACGTGAGATTAATAGTGAGCACCGGTAGCACATGTGTGGATTCAATTCAATACGACTTCACCGTTAAACCTAGTCCGGTGGTTGCCTTAGGACCTCTAGCAAATATTTGTATGGATGTTCCTTCGGTGAAATTAACTGGCGGTTCTCCGGCAGATGGAGTAGGCGGAGCGGGTACATTCAGTGGAATAGGAGTGAAAAACGGTAACTTCTATCCGCAGAAAGCAGGACCTGGCTTACACACGGTAATGTATACCTTCCAGGCTGCTAACTTCTGTAAGGACACTGCACAACAGCAGATCAGAGTATACGAATCACCAGTAATTGATTGTATGGATTTCGATGTGTTTATCGGTAAGAGCGTGAAATTAGACATGAAGCTATTGTCGAAAGAAAGTGCAAGCTATACTTACAAATGGTTGCCGGCTGCAGGATTGGATGATCCGACCAGCTTAACACCGACAGTACTTTCGGCTACGGCAGACATGACTTACACACTTTATGTAACCAATGCCGAAGGTTGTGTAAGCACTTGTAATGTTCACGTAAATGTATTGCCTGACCTGAAAATTCCTGATGTGATTACACCTAACGGTGACAATGTAAACGATAAATGGGATATCCCTGGAATTGAGAAGTATCCGGATGTAGAGGTGTATGTTTACAACCGTTACGGTGATAAGATCTACTACTCGAAAGGATATGCAGATCAGTGGGATGGTTCGAGAGATGGAAGACCTGTTCCTCCGGCAACTTACTACTACGTAATTAAGCCGAACAAAGATCAGCTTAAACCACGTGCGGGAGCGATCACCATTATTTACTAGCTAGTTTTTAAAACAATAAATACAAAGAAGGGCGACTGAACAGGTCGCCCTTCTGCGTTTAATAAATTCGCTTTTCTGATTAATTTATTAGATTAAGATTAATTGTTCGGTGTTGATATAGTACAACTGGTATTCAGGACCGGCCTAAGCAGCTTTAGCGTGAAGAAAGATTTTAAAAAGATGTGTAGTACGAAGATAAGTGATGTGGCAAAGCAATTCGGAGAAGTGAAGCGAAGCGAAACGTCTTGAATTGCAGATAATCTTTTTAGAATCTTTTAGCTAAAGCTGCGTAGCCTTGATTCTTTGGAAACTTTCTCATCAAGGAGAAATTTTCTAGGCCTTCGGCCGGCTATGAGGCCGACCATACGAACCAAATGAGATGGTTACAATTGGGGAGGTAAGTAATTGAGTGCCTAAAACTTTAATAATGTCAATGCCGTCTGAGATCATTCGAATAAAACATAGCAGTTCTATAGATTAAATTTTAAAAACTTCTTTATTCTGAATAAATTGCTGGCTATGAAGCATTTTTACTTAAAGGCTACTTACTTTATTTTAGTTTTTCTTTCCTGCGGATTCTTAGCCAAAGCACAACAACCTAATTTGCTTTGGGGTACCGGAATTGGAGGTAATTTAAACGATTATGGAACCAGTATAGCAGTTGATCAACAAGGAAATACCTTTGTTACAGGCTCGTTTAATGATGTAGTTTCTTTCGGCACTAAAAACATCACCTCCAAAGGGCTATCAGATATATTTCTGGCTAAATATGATTTAAACGGAAACCTTATTTGGGTAAAAAGCTTCGGGTCAGCAAATAGTGATGAACCAAAATCGCTGGCAATTGATGGAACTGGGAATGTGTATTTAGCCGGCTTTATTAGCGGGCCAACTGATTTCAATCCACCGACCAATAGTGCCATTGTTGGCTCAAAGGGCGGTCCAGATTTGTTCATCGCTTCGTTTGATAATAATGGTAATTACCGATGGACATATTCGGCGGGAAACACGGGTAACGATGTAGCCAATTCCATCGCTATTGATAAAAATAATGATGTTTATTTAACAGGAACATTTACTGATAAAGTGGCGTTCAATCCAGCGCAACCCACCCAGCTTACCGGCGCCAGTAACTCGGCGGATGTGTACATTGTTAAGTATTCTAATACTGGTGCTTTCAATTGGGTGATCAATATGGGCGAAAATGGTTCTCCGAATATTGGCTACAAGGTAACTGTTGATAATGATTTGAACGCTTATATAACGGGTGAATTGCAGGGAAGTGTTGATTTCGACCCGGATCCGACAGCTGTAGCAACGCTTACTTCAAAAGGGGGTGCTGATGTTTTTGCTGCTAAATACGATAAAGACGGAAAATATAAATGGGCCTTTAGCTTTGGCAGCAACAATACCGAAAGGGGAGTGGGGATCCATGCCGGAACTGACGGGTACATTTACTTAACCGGACTTTTTACCGGAACCTCTGATTTTAATCCATCGCCAACCCTTACTAATTTTTTTACACCCATTGGCGAATACGATGGCTTTATTGCCAAATATGATGCCGATGGAAATTATGTCTATGCACAGCAAATAGGAGGAACCGCTGCTAAAACATTACTTACCAGTTCAGCTATCGATAAGGATAATAATATTTATATCACCGGGGGATTTACGTCAACGGTAGATTTCGATGCAGGCCCGGGAACACAAAATGGAACCAACACCAATATTGGCTTTGATGTTTACCTGGCCAAATACGATGCTTCGGGTAATTATAAATGGCACCTAACCATGAACGGTACCGGGGCTTATGACCAGGGAACAGGAGTAGGCGTTGATCAAAATGGGAATAGTTATTTAGTGGGATCTTATGACAGTCAGGTTGATTTAGACCCGGGAACTTGCGATGTAAAAATTACCAGTAAACAATCAGATGCATTTGTAGTACGATATACGGATGACATTACCAACCTGACCGATATTTTAGCCTTCTCATTATCGCAACAGAAAACTCCGGCAGTGATCAATAAAGCTAGTCATACCATAACTGTAGAGGTGTTGCCCGGAACGAATGTTACCAACCTAACACCGACAATAGTGGTATCACCCTGCTCAACGGTTTCACCCGCCTCTGGCACAGCTAAAGATTTTACCAATCCGGTGGTCTACACGGTTAAAGATAAATTTAGCAATACCCAGCAATGGACGGTTACGGTAAAAGTACCAGCCACAGTTACCTGCTCCGGACGAGTAACCCCCATTCAGGTGATCACGTTGGGAACAGATGCCAACCCGCTTGATCTTCCGGGTACCACCACTTACACCCGAAACGAGTCGGATCCTAATGATGGTAGCTATGGCTATTTTTCAACTGTACCAAATGTTTTTGGTAATGCCTGGCATTCGGGCGAAAAAGATCATACTACCGGAGATGTTAATGGGCGCATGTTGATCTTTAATGCCAGCAATGCGCCGGGAGAATTTTACCGCGCTCCAATCAGCGGTTTATGTACGAATGCGATCTATCGTTTCTCCGCTTTTATAGCCAATGTGTTGCATAAAACAAGGGCCTGTTCTCCGGATAGACCGGTGAATGTCACCTTCGAAATAAGGGATAAGAGTAATAACATCATCGACCAGGTTTCAACAGGTGATATTTATGCCGCCAATCAAATGAGCTGGATGGAGTTTGGTATTGATTTTACCGGGCAAACAGAAGTGGTTTTGGTAATGCGTAACAACGGACCGGGAGGCTGTGGAAATGATTTGGCCATCGATGACATTAGCTTTAGTATCTGCGGATCAATAGATATCAGTTCGGATGTGCCTGGAGCATCATCAACAGAAACCTTTGTATGTAATGGTGCGAATGTCAACCTGAAATCCACCTTAATTTCTGGCTTTGTAAATCCTGATTTTCAATGGCAATCCAGCGCTGATAATAAAACATGGAATAACATTACGGGAGCAACAACAGGTTCGCTGGCGCTAACCAATGTTCAAACCACCGACCCTAAATACTACCGTTTAATTGTGGCGGCAACAGGTACCATTAACGATCCTTCTTCTAATTGTAAGGTAATAGCATCACCTTTTACAGTGAATGTAATTGGCGATCCGGTGATTGCAGCTGACAATAATAAAACCGATCTGTGTCAGGGAGAAAAAACTATTTTGAGAAATACAGTCGGTAAGGCCCGTTCGTATCAGTGGCTGTTAAATGGTACTAACTTAGCCGATTCGTTTGCTGATACCCTGGTGGTATGGGGTAAAGGAAGTTATAGTTTGAAGATCATAAATGACGAAGGTTGTGAACGCGTTTCCAACGTTATACAAATTGAAACCCGGCCAACGCCTGATGCTAAATTCTCTTTTATTGCCGATTGCTTTGGCTTGTTTTCTTTCTTTGATGCAAGTAGCATCAGCGATGGTTCAACTTTAAGCTACTTGTGGAACTTTGATGATGCAGCAAGTGGCGCCAATAACACTTCCACCGCCAAAGATCCTGTACATACTTATACTACAGCGGGAGTTAAAAAGGTTAGTCTTACGGTTACATCAACTTATGGTTGTTCAAAAACGTTTGTTTATGATGTATCGGTATTGGGTTCGAATGTGAAAGCGGCGATTCAAAACCTGAGTGTTGCCCCTTATTGTACTAATGCCGAAATGGTTTTCAAGGATGTTTCTACCACTGATTTTGGAACGATCACCTACCGCAAATGGGAAATTATTGATGCCGCTAACCAGGTAGTAAAAACGGTAATGAATGATGCGCAAATCAACTTTACCGCTGCAGCCTCAACTGTTTCACAAACTTTTAAGGTTCGGTTAATAGCTGGATTTTCTATGGTGTGTACTGATATAGAAGAACTTAGTTTTACGATAGATCCCAGTCCGCAGGTTTCGTTAAATCTGCCTGTTTCTGCTATTTGTATCAACGAACCTTCCTTTGTATTAGCAGGTGGTATGCCTTTAGATGGCAATGGTGGCACTGGAGTTTATACAGTTGACGGTGTACAGCAAACTTCCTTTTCTCCACAAACAGCCGGAGCAGGGGAGCATATGGTTCGTTATACGTTTAAAAACAGTCCTTCGGGTTGCGAAAGCTATTCGGAACAAAAAATAACGGTTGGCGTTTTGCCGGTAATAGATTGTAAAGATTACACAGTGGTAGCCGGAATTGATATTGAATTGAAAATAACTACGGATGGATCTTCAGGTTCGGGTTATAAGTACCAGTGGACTCCAACAGATGGTTTGAGTGATCCAACCATTGCCAATCCAATTTTGTCACCAACTATTGATAAAACCTACCAGGTAGTGGTTACCAATGCCGAAAATTGTTCGGCTACATGTACTGTAAATGTAACCGTGTTGCCTAAAATAGAAGTGAACAATGTGTTTACCCCTAATGGTGATGGTAAAAACGATACCTGGACAATCCCCGGCATTGAAAGCTACCCGAACATGGAAGTGTTTATTTATGATCGCTTCGGGTCGCAGGTGTTCCATACCAAAGGTTATTCAGTGCCATGGGACGGAAAGTACAAGAATAAAAACCTACCGCAAGGAACTTATTATTATGTGCTAAAGCCTAATCAAGAACAGTTATCACCTACAGCAGGTTCTGTTACAATTATTTACTAGTCATCCTGTATTTACTAGTCATCCTGTATTTATTAGGCATCCTGTATTTAATAGTCATCCTGTATTTACTAGTCATCCTGTATTTACTAGTCATCCTGAGCGCAGTCGAAGGATAGTCCATAGACAATAGTTCATAGTCCATAGTAGTAAGTCGGCAAACTGCCAATTTTGGACTGTGTACTGGCCACCATGGACCATGGTCTATCGACTATTAACTAAGAAAGGTACTCCTTCAACACTTCCTTCAACGTTTCCCCGGGAGCAACAAGGCGCGTATGCAGTCCTAACTTCGCTGCCGTGGCAATATGCTGGGGACTGTCGTCAATGAATAAAGTTTCTTCCGGGTTTAGGTTATGTATTTTTAAAACCTCCTCAAAAATATCGGCATTGGGTTTACGCAAACCCATCAGGTGCGAGTAATAATCTTTTTCAAAATAACCCGACATATCCGCAATGTTCCATTTGTGCTTTAGGTACTCGATGATCCAGTTATAGTGAATTTCATTGTTGTTGCTCAATAAAAAGGTGCGGTATTTGGCTTTGGCTTTAAGCAGAAGCTCCAAATTACCTTCGTCAATCCCGATCAATAAGGCGTTCCAGGCATCGATGATTTCCTGGTTGGAAGCATTAGGGACAAACTTTTTTACCTCACTAACAAATAGTTCAGCAGTGATTTTGCCTTTTTCAAAATCATCGAAGAAGTTAGCCTGGGCACGATGGCCAAAAAGGTCATCAATATGCTCCAGACCTATATTTTTAAATGCTTGGCTAGCACGTTGAAAATCAATAGAAAAGATCACGTTGCCGTAGTCGAAGATTATATTTTTAATAATTTTCACTTAAATAAGAGTTAATAAGTTGTGATTTCGGGTGCAATTTTACATATTTGCGGACGATTTGAGAAACAAATCAGGACCCTTAGCTCAGTTGGTTAGAGTAGGAGACTCATAATCTTTTGGTCCGGGGTTCGAGCCCCCGAGGGTCCACGGAAAATTACGAAAGCGCTGTTTATGATAAATAAACAGCGCTTTTTTTGTTGGCCTTTCAAGATGCTTCGATATGCATCTCATCAATGTTTGATACTTCATATCTAAGCTTTAAACTCATTGTAGATACTTAGTATCTACCTAGTTGACCAGCTGAATACTAAACCTCTATTTAAAATTTTGATTTTAATCAATTTATTTAAAGTTCAATTCTTAAACCTTTGTCTTATTGCGTTTATTTTCTATATATGAGGAATAAATGAAGATAGTTGCGTTTAGAGAGTCGTTATGTGTTAGTATGAGAAAACCAGAAATCAAAAAGTTGAACATTTAAGCTTTAAAGGTGTGCCCATTGACGGGACGGTATTGCACAATTTAAAGGAGAGTTTGCCGGATATAAAGATTGTACAATTTACGCCATTTCGCAAAAAGATTTAGTATCAAGAGTAGGTGTAATTTTCCCATACCAATCCACTTGGTCTGGACTTTCCGACAACTATTTTAATCTTAAACGATTACTTATCGAAAAATACGGAGAATTTTCATCGATAGTTAAAGAAGAATTTCAAAATTCCTATGTGGATGATGATAATTCTAAAATGCATGAAGTTAAAATGGGAAGATGTAAATACAGCTTGACCTGTGGATCATCGGAAGGTGTCATTGAATTATCAATCCGTAACATTAGTGTTTCTAGTTGCTATGTGCAATTAATTTACGAAGACAATATCAACAGCGAAATAAAACAACAACAAGCAAAAGACGACTTATAATTTACAAAAAAAACCATGCCAACACATAGCAACAGGTTTAAGTTAAGCCTCAGTGAAGCGTGAATACAAAAATTGAAGCTATTTATTTAGTTTAATGCTGTAAGTAATTGGTTCATGTAAATTAGGCATAAACCTGTAAACCGTTATGTGCTACTTTTTATTTAACTAGATATTATGAAGAGTCTATTATTAACAATTTCTTTAATTCTATCCTTAGGTAGTACTTACAGTCAGAATTGTCATCAATTACCAAAGCATTACTCTTCCTATGAACAAGCGATTTCGTTAATAAAGAAAAGTGATTTTGTAGTTAAGGAACAAGTACTAACTCCCGAGAGTTCGTTTATTAACAATGTTGGGTATTATAGCTGTGATGGTTATTTGGGCTTTATGATTATTACTATGAATGGCAAGTCTTATTTATACGCTAATGTTCCTTTAAGTATTTGGAAAGGTTTTAAGATTGCTGAATCAAAAGGGAAGTATTATCATGCCTATATAAATGGGCGATATAAATTTTCATTAACTGATTAGAAAATTCCCGGGGTTGCAAATTTTGATTGATCCAAGGTTCGAGATCTGCTGTTTTGATGGTGCAGCGGTTTCGCGAAAATACGGTCTGCATTATTTTAAACTGTATCTCTAATTTTTATTTTAGTCAATTCTTGTTTAGCTCAATTAGTTTCTAAATAATTATAGATATTCAACTGTTTTCGATGATTAATGTCACCTGTGCTATAATTGAAAAAGATGATCATGTCCTTGTAACTCAACGAAGTGAATTAATGTCCCTGCCTTTAAAATGGGAATTTCCAGGCGGGAAGATTAATGAAACAGAAACAGAGGAGGACTGTATTCTTAGAGAGATTTACGAAGAGCTAAATATTAATGTTCAAGTTGTAAGCAAACTGACACCTAATATTTACCAATACCCCAATAAGAAAATAAAATTGATACCATTTGTTTGTCATTTTTTAGAAGGGCAAATTATTCTACTGGAACATAAGGAGTATAAATGGTTGAAACCACATCAATTAAAACAGTTGGATTGGGCAGAAGCTGATTTGCCAATTCTTGAGGAATATTTGATCTTAAAAAATGCTTGAATTAGGAATTTACGAACAGTTAATAAATAAGCTTCTTTGGAAAAAAATAGAATCCTTAAGTCTGGATGAATTCTATATCAGTGAAACCAAAATAGACAAAGAAGAAGCCGCCCGTTATTTAAGTGTTTATTTGTCAGAAAGTATTCGTTTTGCTTTAAACTCGTATACTGGTGATGATAAAGTTGAGAAGCAAGTAGAATTGTGTAATAAGGTTATTCAATTATTACGAACAGAACTAAATAACATTGATTTTGAAAATGATTTACTTCATACTGAAGGTAAAGTTTTACAAGCTGTATTCTCCAAAGTTGATGCTTCCTTTTCTGATTTTGAATTATTTTTAAAGCAGATTACGCCCTATTCTCGCCTTTCTCAAAGTGAATTGTTTACAGGAAGCAATGTTGGTCTTTCTCTTGAAAGTGAGATAAAAAAAGAAATACTTTCGGCAGACGAAATATGCTGGTTAGTGTCATTTATAAAGTTCTCAGGAATTCGGATTTTTGAGAAGGAACTTCGATCGTTCACTGAAAGTGGTAAGAAACTACGAATAATTACAACTTCTTATATGGGAGCAACTGATGTGAAAGCAATTGAGCTTTTATCGTCATTGCCTAATACTGAAATAAAAGTATCCTATAATTCCGAGCATGAACGTCTCCACGCAAAAGCTTATTTGTTTCTAAGAAATACAGGCTTTAATACAGGGTATATTGGCTCCTCTAATATCTCAAGATCAGCTCTTACAAACGGACTTGAATGGAATTTAAAAGTCACTTCTAAAGAGATCAGCCACATCATAGATAAATTCAAAAGAACATTCGATACTTATTGGTTAGACAATGATTTTGAATATTATCGTAATGGTGAAGATGTAAAAAAGCTTGATAATGCATTAAAAGCTCAAAAATACCAAGACCGTAAAACTATACTTTCCTTTTTTGACTTAAAGCCTTTCCCTTATCAAGAAGAAATATTAGAAAAACTTAAGGCTGAAAGATTAACTCACAATCATTTTAGAAATTTAGTTGTTGCTGCAACAGGAACAGGTAAAACAATCATTTCTGCTTTTGATTACAAGAGGTTTAAAGAGGAAAATTCAAGTGCTAAATTACTATTTGTAACTCATCGGAAAGAGATTTTAGAACAAGCTCAAGAAGCATTTCAGCATATCTTAAAGGAAAATAATTTTGGAGAACTATGGGTTGCAGGGCTTGCTCCTACAAATTATGATTTTGTTTTTGCTTCTGTTCAAACTTTAAACAATCAATTAAAGAGTTTAAGTCTTTCAGAAGACTATTATGATTTTATCATCATTGATGAAGTACATCATATTGCCGCAAATAGTTATAGACCGTTATTAGAGAAGTTTAAACCAAAAGTTCTACTAGGTTTAACAGCAACTCCTGAACGAATGGATGGGGAGGATATATTAAGGGATTTTTGTAATACAATTGCTGCTGAAATCCGATTGCCTGAAGCGCTAAATAGAAAACTTCTATGTCCATTTCAATATTTTGGATTATCAGACAGTGTAGATTTATCAAAGGTTAGCTGGAGAAATGGGAGGTATGATGTTTCTGAATTAACCCATTTGTATACTGAGTCTGACAGAAGAGTAGCTGACATCATAAAGAATCTTGATAAATATCTTACAGACATTCATACTCCAAAGGCTTTAGGTTTTTGTATAAGTCAAGAACATGCAAAATATATGGCTGAAAAATTTGTTTTAGCCGGCTTTAAAGCGGATTATTTGACCAGTGATAATTCCGATGATAGAGATATAATTAGAGAGAAATTTAAATCGAGTACAATCAATTACTTATTTGTTGTCGACATATTTAATGAAGGTGTTGATATACCCGAAATCGACACGGTATTGTTTCTTCGACCAACAGAAAGTTTGACGATTTTTTTACAACAATTGGGTAGGGGACTGAGGTTATCCAAAGACAAAGAATGTTTAACTGTTTTGGACTTTGTTGGTAACGCTAGAGCGGAATATGATTTTGAACATAAGTTTAGAGCATTGATCGGAAAAACACATACTTCTATTCAAAAAGAAATAGAAAGTGATTTTCCCCATTTGCCTTTAGGATGTTCAATTGTATTGGAGAGAAAAGCGAAGGAGTATATTTTAGCCAATATTAAACAAGCAATTGGGTTCAATCGAACTCAGTTAATTGGAAAGATTCGAAATTTCAAACATCAATCAACTCTACCTTTAACCCTCAATAACTTTCTTAATTTTTATCATCTTGATCTACCATTAATCTACCGGAAAGATAGCTGGAAACGCTTATGTGCAGATGCTGGAGTAATCAATGATTTTAATGAACCAAATGAGAAAGAGTTATTCAGAACAATAAGTAAGAAGCTTTTACAATGCAATTCAACTTCATATCTCAACTTTGTTTTACGCGTAATTGAATCAAGCATTGATTTCGATTTATTAAGTGAAGAGGAGAAAAAGATGGCATTGATGCTTCATTATGATATATGGCAAGAGTCGGGTCCAAAAATGGGGTTCGAAGATTTAAAAGAAAGTTTATCGACACTAATGCTAAGTCCGATTTTAATTGAAGAACTTAAAGAATTCATTCAACTTCAACTATCAAAGGTTGATTTTATTGAAAAAGAAATAGAGTTGGATTTTGTTCAGCCACTTAAAGTTCATAGTAGATATAATAGAGATCAAATTCTTTCTGCTTTTGGATTACATACTTTTCAGAAACAAGCCTCAAACAGAGAAGGAGTTGCCTTTATCAGTGATATAAATACAGAGATCTTATTTGTTACCCTAAAGAAATCGGAGAAAGATTATTCTCCAACTACTTTGTATGATGACTATGCTATTACAGATACACTTTTTCATTGGCAATCACAAAACTCTACAAGCCCTAATTCTCCCAAAGGACAATCTTACATAAACCACAAAGAGTTACAAAAGAATGTATTGCTTTTTGTGAGAGAGCAAAATGGCGATGAATATGGTTTTACAATGTCATATGTATTCTTAGGTAAGGTTGATTTTCTGAATTATCAAGGGGCTAAGCCAATGAGCATAGAGTGGAAGTTAGAAGAGCCGATGCCTGCATATTTATGGAAGGATTCTGCTAAAATGGCTGTGGGTTAACTTTTAAATTCTTAGGAAATTAATTGCAGAAATAAAATGATTATAGATTTAACACTGGAAGCCCAAAAGAAAAGTTCAAAGAAATAATTCAACCTTTGATTACTATAGCCTCCAATAACGGTTTTGAATATTTGAAGCTTTAAATAACTTTCATCTCCTTGTTGTCCAAAGTCTTTCGAGAAATGGCCTTTATAAGCAACTACTACATTTTCATTGCTTTTATATAAAAAAACGCCATCTTCTTCCAAAGACAGCGTTTCAATCGTGACCATTCCCTTGGTAAGTAACGTATCTATGATGACGAAACTCCGATCAATTTCAATGCATTAAACGAAAAACTGTTCAACGGGTAATATTGCCCATTTACTTCCTGAAAAAACTCAATACCAAGAATTTGTACCAACGGAAAATCACTGAAGTTTGTTAAGGTAACAGTAAGTATTTGAGCAGCAGCAATAGAGTTGGTCAAGGATAAAAAGGCGCTGCGGGTACTTTGTACTTCCGAACTCAGGTTGTCGAAGTTCGGAGCCATGCCAGCCATCACCAGTTGGAAATGGGTAGCACCGGAGGGAGAAACCAGATCCGAGATCGGCTTAAGTTCCGGCAATTGTACGGTTAGTATACCAGTCGCGCGATCGATCGAAGTGCCGTAAGCCACATAGATAGTGGTGCCCAACTGGCAATCTTCGTTAAATTCAAAACCTTGCAGAAAACCCAACTCTCCATTTTGTATTGTGCGCTGTCCGCGGGCATGAATGTTGTCGGTTTTTATGATGCGCAGCAACAGTGTCACCAACCGGGTATGCAGGTTTCTGGTATTGTAAGGTTGCAATAATGAACCTAAGCTTTGGCGGATTAATTTTGAAGCCTTTCCTGCTCGCCCGAATTCATTATTATTTTCACGGGTACGTGCATAAGAAGGATCACGTGCGATTCGATTACCAGAAACCCCACCCTTACGGCGTGCGCAATAAGTTCCATTGCGCTTATAGAAAGAAATATCCTCGATAGTTCCTTCTAGTTTAATCAGTCCATGTTGTTTTGTCATTGTAGATTTTTTTAAGTTTTATTTACTTTCAGCCTCAGCACTTCGTCAGAGCTTATTCAAATATGGCTCACCAATAATCAATTGTCAATTAGTCCGTTCGCATTGCACCAAAATGGTTCATTTAGCATGTTAAGTGGTTATATAAGGACATGTTATATAGTATATACCTCGAGTATACGTCTAGTATACGTCTAGTATACGTCTAGTATACGTCAAGTATGCGTCGAGTATACGTCGAGTATGATCCTACTTAAGAGTAGATAGTTTGTACTTCTCACCCTTCTCATTCGCTGTTGAGTGGAAGCCCTGGTATTGATATTAGGCGAACAACATGGGAGGAATAGCCCTAAATCATTCAATATTCACGTAAGGAACCTTGGCCAATTCAGGCCGGTGCGGTAAGGTTTGAAGGCGAATTGGACGCAGTTCCGTCGGGAATATTCGGTCCCGCCGACCGAGGAGGCGAAAAATTGCCGAAGGCAGGTGTAGTAAAAATCACTGTTAAAATTGATCGCTTGAAAAACGGAGATTGGGAAAACTTGATCTGTGAGTGTTAAGCCAAGCCTCACTTCCATTTGCAAATGAACCGATAGTCTGCCCGATGATAAGTGATAATCGCAACCCTGTAAACCCTAACTCCTTTAAGTTGTACAAAAGGAACTAAGTCATTGATATTACGGGCTGCAGATTGAGTGCCTAAAAAGACTATAAAGAAATTGAGCCAAATTCATATATTATTTGGCTCAGTATTTAAGAATATTTGAGCCGAATAGTAAATGTATTTGGCTCATGATTTATAATTGGGAATAACAATCCAGATCTTTTTTCACTCATTGGTCCATAACCTGGCACCACCTTTAATTCCTTCACGGTTATTTACAATGATTATATTATCGTCGAGTTCAATAGCTAAGTTTTTAGCATTACCACCACTGATATATAAGCGGTCATAATTAAAAACAGTTTTAAGGACAGCCAATACTTTTTTCATTCGGTAATTCCAGTGGTCTTTACCTCTTCTCTGATAAGCTTTCTCACCAACATAGTCATCGTAATCTTTATCTGTTTTTATTGGATGATGTGAAATTTCAAAATGCGGCAATAACTTGCCATCAAGCAGTAATGCGGTGCCAAAACCTGTACCTAATGTTATCATCATTTCAAGTCCCTTGCCACTTACCATGCCAATGCCCTGCAGATCTGCATCATTTACTACTATGGTAGGTTTGCCCAACATTGCTGCAATAGCCGTCTGCAGATCATAATCCTCCCAGTCTTTAGTACCCAAGTTCGGGGCTGTTTTTATTACGCCGTTTTTTACATAACCGGGGAAGCCGACCGATATCTTATCATACTCTCCTAAAGGTTGAACAAGTTCTTTTATCAGCTCCAGAACATTTTCAGGATTGGCAGGCTCTGGTGTTGGCATTCTCGCATATTCTGAGATGGGAACGCCATCAGCGTTTAATATTGTTGCTTTTATATTAGAGCCCCCAATATCTATAGATAAAATATTCATGCTTTAAGTTTTAAATCAAATCCATTTTTTACTTATTCTCACCCACTCTTCGTCGCAAGCATTGGAGGTATTTTGCTAAAGCTCGCAACAAGTGAATCTTGAGTCGGGTTTGTCATAATTGAACAGATCATGAATTTAACCAATATTTTCAGGAGAGTTATTGATTTTTAATTATTACCAGACAATTTCTTATGCTGTTTTTTTCTCAATTTGGATGGTTATTGGGATCCAAATTATAAACCAATCAGTATATTTATACTACAGTGGACAAAGACGCATGAGTTTCTTGGCGCCTTCGGCAAACTTTAACGTTATTGCAATTATAAAAAAGACACTACTTTATGAAAAAAATTTGGGGAATCGTATTGATTGTAGCTGGAGGAGTTTTAGCTATACATACTCTTAAAGGACTTTTTTCTTTTTTAATAATGGACAAAAGCTCTACTTATGAATTGAGTCGATCAATTGGGTATTTGATATGGCAGCTCATTTTGAGTGGATTAGTTTTTTTACTTATTAAAACAGGACTTAGATCAATAAAAGAATGAAAAAAATAGCTCTTGTTTTTATAATATTTCTTTTCGCATTTACCTCAGGAAATAATTGGGTTGAAATCAATATTGATTCAAAATTGACCATCGAGTTTCCTCAAAAAGTCGAAATGAAGAATGTTGATGGCAAACAGATTTATTCTTATAAAAGTGAGGAGTGTCTTTTTGCTGTTGTCGCCAAAAACATTTCAAGCAAACACGATTTGAATAATCAGCAAGAACTTACACAAGTATATGACGGCGTTATTCAAGGAACTTTGAATGCAGCTAAAGAACCGCATCTTATCTATAAAAAGGACTTTAAAAACTCAAATGTACAAGGAAAAGAATTTAGTATTAAATCTAAGCACTCTTCCACAGGACAATCAATGATTGTAAATGGTCGGGTAATTGTTTATAAAGGAACTATTTACAATGTTCAATGCTGGTTCCTTGATGGAGACAACAATGAATGCCAAGCTTTGAAACAAAAGTTCTTTAATTCCATCAAAATTAAACAATAACTTATCATGTTACAGGCTTGCCGTCAGTAAGTATGACGAGTAACTTGAAGTTGAACCGAATTATATCTTGCATCAGACAGACCATTGAGCTTGGCGTTCTCGCGCCGAAAGTCAAGCTTTAGCGTTAGCACCAATTATAAATTGTGACAATGAAAAACAATCTTGACCTATTTAGAAAAGAGTTTTTAGAAGCAAATACTTGGGCACAAAGAAAGGATGGAGTTCCTCTATATCTGCTTGACAACTTTACGAGAGAAGAATTAAAAGTAGCAGAAATTGAGCTTATTAAAGCTTTAAGCCTTCGAGACAACTGGCCAATAGTCGGACTTGGATACATAAAATCGAAAGACGCACTTCCTACACTATATAACTTGCTTGAAAAGAGTAAAGGCGCAATGAAAGTGACTATTGCTTATTCAATTTTTCAAATATGTCAAGACCCCAAAATGATTGAAATAGTGCCGCGATAAAGCATAATAGAAATAACAATGCCATCTTAGTAAGTAGGGTAGTATTGTTGTTTTAGATGTGGTTGTAACTATCTTCGAATTATTTTAATTTTTCCATCACATCTTGCACCATCTTATCGCAATAAATACGGTTGAATTCAAATAGGTCTTCCGGTTTATAAAACTTCTCCATTTCTTTTCAAAACATGTTTTTAGCACGATTGAGCCGGATCTTTACATACGACTGACTGATATTCAGGGTGTCGGCAGGCTACCTAACGCCCTTGCAGAATGGATGTAAGAGGATAGGATAGGACTCCAATACCAGTCTCAAAGTTAAACATGGAAGCTAAAGACATCTTGAGCCAAGCCGAAAGATTAAAACGCCGAAAACTTAAATTTTTGGCCGCCGACCGATGCCTCGTACATTACGCCCCCTTTTTGTTGGGTGAATATCATGATACCGTTTGTATACTTCGCATTTGCAGAAGCACCTGCAGTGGCAGCCACTGCTGAAGCCTGTGCTGAGAATTCCACTTTGTTGGCCTTGAAATGATCCAAAGCTGCTTTGTTTTCAAAAAACAGGAGTTCCCTGTAGGCTTGTCCACCAAATTGAAAACCAACAGTTACCTGAGTCATTTGGGCTTTTCCTACTATTTTGTCTTTTTCATAAACGAAACCATTCCCTGAGGCACCGCCTACAACCATCCCGCCCTTGCCTACATTTGGCAGAATGACATATCCATAAGCGCCGGCAAATAAATTTTTTAATAAGGCATCCGTACGAAGAAATTCTGCCTTGGCTGTATCACAATCAGCCATTAGTTTTTTGTCTTTGTCTGATTGAGCTATTGCTACAGCTCCAATTAATAATGAGCAAAAAATCATTATTGATTGCCCAATTCTAATAATGAGGTGCTTTTTCATTGTGGTAAATTTTTATTAATGAATGATAAGGGTCTATTGCTCTTATTTAATAGATGGGTTGATATTAAGTAAATATTGAATTGGCTTAAAATGTTTTTCCAAGTCTCCGTCTTTCGAAGAATCAATCTCAAGGAATATATGTTCTTACGCCAGCCTTCGGTAATCTTTCGTCTCCATCCCAGTTAAACCAGGTAAGTACGAGTTGCCGGAACATGGCAGCCTATTCTTCCTCGCACATGCCCACAAGCAGCACAAGGCCTAAAAAATAAAGGGCAGCTAACCCGAAAATTGAATTTAAGCTAAATAGTAAAACTTTAGCCTGATTTGTTCTATAACCTTTGCAATAATCGACATATGCTTTGAGCGAGGGGAAGACAAAACGGCGGGCCATGCGAAGGGTTTGTGGGTGGTAGCATCGTTTTGTCTTGATTCTTTGGATACTTTCTCATCAAGGAGAAAGTATCTAGGCGTTCGGCCGACTATCAGAAGTTAATTTGTTTTAATTTTCAAATAATAGTATGACTTTAAGTAGATTCTTTTAATGAATAGCTTGTGAAAAGAAGGAGAGTTAGCTATACCCGATAGGTTATAAAATATTCGTTATTCAGTAAATGGAATAGTTATAAAACAAAACAGGTAAGCGAAGAACACTTACCTGTTTTGTTTTCACTATATATATCTAAATCATTCTACCATGTATCGTTTCTAGTTTGTGATGATCCGGCAGGTGTAATGTTTTTGTTTGATCCGGGTTCCCACAAAACATTGCCGCTTGCATCCTTGCGGATATACTTATACTCGATATACTGCCCGGTTGGCAATGAAATGGTTTGTGTCCATGCGGGCCATGCAGGGCAAGTCATTTTCACAGCATTTGCCGTATTCCAACTTCCCAATGCCGGTATACTTCCAACAATGTAAAGATCCTGTCCGGAAACAGTATTGCTAAAGGTAATATTAAAGGTAACCGCTGTATTAGAACCGCCTCCTGTACTATTTGGTACCCAAACTGCATAGCTTCGTCCGTTAACAGGGAAAACACCATAACCGCTTGCATTTGTAGTAACAGTGCCTGCAGTATTACCTGTTTTATCCGTTAGTGTTGCATTAGGGAATGGAGTAGTAATGCCTTTACTCGCGGCATTGCTTCCGTCATTCAATAGCATTAATAAGCCCTTGTGGGTAGCATCTCCTGCACGCGAATAGGCATACACATCCGCATCGTTAACACTGGTGTATTCATTTGCAGCTCCGTAGGCATTGTTCTTTCTAATTTCTATCAGTTTTTTAATTTGGTTACCCAATCCATACTCATAATAATCTCTATAATACACACATGGATAGCCTTTGTGGCGCAGTAGAATATAACTATAGGCCAGCATCTTTAAATTAACAATCGGCGAGCGTAAAGCACCCGAAGGTGCATCTGTATCGTGGTTGTCAACGAATGGAACTGATAAATCACCGTTGGCCTCTGTGAAACCTGCAAACTGCAGGCCTCGCATATCCCAACTACCGTTGCCATCACTCATCGCTTTAAATGTGTAGTGCAATGGAACATCAAAAAGGCTCATTCTGCCTCCGGTTGATGAAACGTAATTCTGAAGATTTTGAATGTCATTTGACCAGCATTCGCCTACAGCAAAACGAGCCCCCTTTACATTGTCGAGCCATTGATTAAGGAATGGGGTATGGATATGTTTTACGGCATCCAAGCGATAACCGTCCAAACTTAATTTCTGCGTGATCCAATTACCCCAGGTAACCATTTCGTTTCTTTGTGCAGCATCTGAAAATCTGATCTCGCAACCCATCAACCCATCATAAAAATCACCATTGTTATAAGGCTGAAAATCCCAGTTATTGAACATGATCCAGCCGCTCTGGTCTACTGCGTTAAAATTATTGTGATTCCAGGTAAAAGAGCTGTAGGTATTGTTTCTACCCGGGAAGTTAAACCCGGTCCATACGGTTTTACCGTTCACCGTTTCCGAATAATCAGCATTCATCATATGATTCATCACGATGTCTTCGTAAACCCCAATGTTGTTTTGATGAAGTGCTGAAATGGCCGACTGAAGCTGACCTAATGTTCCATAACGTGTGGCCACGGTTCCTTTTTGATTAAACTCCCCTAAATCATAATGGTCGTAAACTCCATAACCCACATCGTATACACTTCCTCCTTTATTGGCTGGCGGAATCCAAATGGCGGTTATACCTGCTTGTGATAATTCAGTGGCCTTAGCTTGTAAGTTTTGCCACCAGGAGCCGGCAGGGGTAGTCATTGGTACATCCCAATAAAAGCCCTGCATCATTACCCCGGTTTGACCTGGTACGGCTTCGGTAGATTTAGAACTATTTGGCTTTGAAATCTCTTGGTTTAGATCAGCTTTTGTTATTAATTCTAAATCTTTTTTACAGGAGGAAAGTGAAAAATTTAGTGTAATGAATAATCCAAGGATTAAAGATGTTTGTTTAAATAATTGCATTACAAGGCGCTCCCTGGCAGGAGAGACTGTAATGCAGTTTTGCATTAAGTTTTTTTTCATAATAATAAAATTGGCTGTTTTAAATAAAATTCTAACTGGCTGATTTAGAACATATATAGTGTGATATGTAAATTGTAATTAAAAAATTACAAAAACAAAATATATTTAAATATTTGATAAACAGGAAGATGTGTTTGTTCGCTGTTGAGGAGATAATTTAATGCATTGCAGTAGATCGGAGGCTCAACTCAAGAGCTGCAACTATGCATTAAGGTTATTTCAGTATTCCTGTTTATAGGCAATATCGTTTCACCTTTTAAATCGTAAACGACACTAACAAATTTGGTAAATTAAGGTGCTTTGTTGCAATAAATAAACATAAACAATCATGACTACCGAAAAACACGTAGATATTCAATCGTATAATGATGCGCTGGAACAAGAAGATCGTACTATTTGTAATATCCTCGCCCAAGAAATTACCAATAATTTACCCGTTGCTGAACGAAAAATTTGGCATGCTCATCCAGTATGGTTTTTAGACGGAAATCCCATTGCCGGATACAGCAAATTAAAAGGTTGTGTTCGCTTATTATTTTGGAGTGGGCAATCATTTGGCGAACCCGGTTTGGCTAATGAAGGATCATTTAAAGCTGCCGAAGTACGTTACACCTCTTCAAATGAAATAAATATCGAAGATCTACGACGTTGGTTAGAGAAATCCATCCATATTCAATGGGACTATAAAAACCTGATCAAAAGAAAAGGTAAGTTAGAACGATTAAAGTAGTGATGTATTATTATAGTTACTAAAGATTATATTTTTTAACTTAAAGTATAAGTTTTGTTACTGTAGTGTCAATCACCATACACAACTGTCCAATTTTAAATGCACTATCCTAAAATCTGCTAATTAATAGTCATTTTGATAAACTATTGGTTATAAGTAATTTTTATTGATTACCTATAGTTGAATAGGGTTTGGCAACATTCGGAATGAAGATTGTATATACATATACGGTTTGGTTTAATTGTATGCACCGTCTGACTCCCCGTTGGACGGTGCATTTTTTTTGGGTATAAATAGACTAATACAGGATATTAATAACGTTTAGGCCTATTTTGTTGAATAAAAGGGTCTTACAAAATCAGTTAAAGCGGCCTCACTATAGTTCAAAAATTTGTTAGAACTGCAAAAAAAAACACCCCTGCCTTTTCGGGCGAGGGGTGATATGATTAAAAAACGTTATTGGAACCAAGCTTGCTATTTTGCACTTGCCAGATCCGAGCTTAAATTAGCTTTTTTAGTTTCTAATTTTTTAACGTCTTCTTTTAGTTTATCTATTTCGCTTTGAATCTTAATTGCAGCCTCCAGCTTTTTAATATTATCCTGCATTTTTTTCAAATCCTCCATTGTTTTAGGTGAATCGGTGCTAGCAGTGCTATCTGCATTTAATTTAGCTTTTTTATCTTCTAACTGTTTTATCTCAGCATTTAACTCATCAATTTCTTTCTGCAGTTTCAGTTTTGCCTCCTCTGTTTCTTTTTGACGCTTCAGTTCCAACTCTAATTTCTTAATGTTGTCCTGCATTTTCTTTAAATCTTCCATTGTTTTTGGTGCCTCAACAGGTTTATTGGCTGGTATTTCAGCTACAACCGACTGCTGTTTCACGGGTTCAATGGTTGATGAATTGTTGGCTACTAGTACTTCAGCTTTGGTTTCAACCTTAGCCTGATTATTAGTTGAAGCTATAGCTACTGTTGTAGCTGGTTTTTGTTCTGATGGAGTAGGTGCGGGATTTGTATTAGCAGCGGTTTGTGCAGGATTGTTTTTGTTAAACTCGGCATTTAATTGAGCTGCTCTTTTAGCAATGATAGATTCTTCAAAAGGATTAAGATACTTATTCAAACCTGCAATTACCTCTTTAATAGACTTATCGGTGGCAACCGCATGCATTTTATTCAATGGCTTATAATCGCCATTATCTTTAAATGCAATTTCACTCAAAATAAGATCTTCAATAGGAGTGGTCCAGGTTGCTGTAAAAGCATTATTGCCCGAAGCGTTTTCTGATGAATAGATGTCTGTCATTTCATAATTATACCCTCCATTACGAACGGTTATGGTCATGGTCCAGGTAAGTTTGTTATGAAACTCGGCATTGTTTAGCTTAGTTGTATAACCCGCAAATCCTTTTGCAATGATGGTTCCACTAGGTAAATCATCTTTATGCAGCACCTTATTTTCTTGTTGGAAATTAAGTTGAATCCAATCTTTTACCCTTTGAAAAAGCTCCACTTTGTTAAAAGCAGTATCTACTTTAACTGAAGCTTTGTAGGAAATTTTGTTTGTGCTATCACTCATTGGAAATTGAAGAGTTTGAGCAAATAAGGGAGCAGGTAAGATGAATAGGAACAGAAATAAAAATTTCTTCATAAAATTTACAAATAATAATTAATTGTAATGAAATGGTTTAATTTATAAGAAAATAGTGTAATAGTTTGGTTAAGGTTTATTACTGATTTCTTAATTAAAGGTTACATTGTATAGATTTTTTATGAAATGCACTATGGTGATTTGAGATTAAAGTGTTGTAAATCAGTTGATAATGGATGAATGTTTTTTAGTACAATAAATCATGATATTCAATAGTTAAAAGGTATTCATAAGGATGTTTAAATGAAATGTTTATTTATAGTCTTATGGCTTAAATTTTGATTCTTATTTATAGGTTTGTTGTGAAACTTATGTTAATGTTTTACCGTAGAAAAGACGTAGATTTACCAGCAACAAGACCATAACCGTAATTTTAATGAAGAACTTTTTACTTACTATTGCGCTTCTCACGCTTGGAGGGTTTGTATACGGTCAGCAACGACCACAATACACACTTTACATGCAGAATAACTATATTCTTAATCCTGCCATTGCAGGTATTGAAGATTATTACGATATGAAACTGAGCTATCGTTCTCAGTGGGTTGGTCTTGAAGCGGCTCCTAAAACAGGTTATTTATCATATCAAATGCCTATAGGTGATGTTGATTCTCGTCACCATGGTGTTGGAGGAAATATTGTTTCAGATAAAACAGGTCCAACAAGCCGTTTATCGTTTGATGGAAGCTATGCCTATCACCTGCCAATTTCGGGTAATTTGAAAGTTTCATTTGGTGTATCGGCAGGTTTTACCCAATATACAACTGATGCAAGTCAGCTTAACCCAGCCGATCCTAACGATCCTGCAATTGCCAATAGCCGTATTTCTCAGTTTTTACCAGATGTGTCAGCTGGTTTGTGGTTATATTCTGATAAGTTTTATGTAGGAGCATCTGGTTTGCAATTAGTTCCCGCTACCTTAAATTATGGAAGCTCAACGCCAAGTGATCAAAACAGGTATCGTGCTCACTATTTCTTTACAGGAGGTTATCGCTTCCCGATTGGCTACGACTTTTTGGCAACGCCATCAATTATGGTTAAATGGATTGATCCAGCACCTGCTTCAATGGATTTCAACTTTAAGTTAATGTATCAGGAAACTGTTTGGGCTGGTGTTTCGTACCGTAAAGCCGACAGTTTTTCGGCTCTTCTTGGAGTAAATATTAGTTCATTGATTAATGTGGCTTATTCATATGATTACGGTGTAAATGAATTGACCGATTTCCATAAAGGTAGTCATGAGATTATTTTAGGCCTTCAACTAAATAATTCAGGTAGATTAAAATGTCCTAGAAACGTTTGGTAATAAAATCATTCTAGATATTAAAAAAGCTGTTTTGACTTGCTCAAAGCAGCTTTTTTCATTATAGCCCATTTTGTAAGCTAATCAATGTGATAATGTTGATAAGCAGTTATTTCCATTTTAAACTGAAATATATTTTTAGTAAATTATAACAACGATAATAATAAATGTGATGTTAATAGTTTCCTTTTATTAAGCATATATTCTTAATAATTCACCGCGCTCAAATCTAAATTTACATGCTCAACGCTCGACTAAGGATTCTACTCTCTTTGATATTTGGTTTATGTATTCAGGTTCCTGTTAATTTGTTCGCACAGAACTCCAATAAAGGAACCGATTTTTGGTTAGGCTTTATGAGCCATATCGAAGGTACTTCCGGTCCGCGGGGGGCCATCATGTCGGTTTATATCACTTCAGATGTTTCAACTTCCGGTACTGTTTCAGTTCCAGGTATCAACTCAATTCAGTCGTTTTCAGTGACAGCAAATACAGTAACTACCGTAAGTATACCCTTAGGAGCCTATATAGATAATCAACAAAGCGTGCTCAAAAGGGGTATTCATATTGTTTCATCTGCCCCTGTAGTGGTGTATGCTCATATTTATGCATTTGTGATATCGGGTTCTACCTTAGTACTACCTACAAATACTTTGGGTAGAAAATATATTGTGTCGAGTTATACCCCAAATGCCAGTGAGGGAGGTTCATTATCGCAATTTTTAGTGGTTGCTACTAATAATAATACTACCGTAAGAATTACCCCTAAGGCTACTACCGCGAATGGAAATGCGGCAGGAGTTCCTTTTGACGTTTTAATGAATGAAGGTGATGTTTATGAAGTTCAATCTAAAAATGATTTGTCAGGTTCATTAGTGGAGTCGGTGAACAGTGATAATGATGTGGAAGCTTGTAGGAAAATTGCTGTTTTTGGAGGAACCACCTGGTCGCCCCTTGGTTGTCCGAATGCTGATACGGGAGATAATTTGTTTCAGCAGATGTATCCCCTGAATTCATGGGGGCATGAATTTATTACGATGCCCTTTAAAACACGTGGCGGCGATTTTTTCAGGGTGTTTGCTGCTGAATCGGGTACGATTGTGAATATTGATGGATTTAGTTCAACTCTGAATGCTGGTGGATTTATTGAAACTCCTTTAACAAATAAACCTTTGCATATTTCAGCGAATAAACCTATTTCAGTAGTTCAATTTAGTATAACCCAAGTATGCGATGGTAATCTTGGCGATCCGGAAATGATAATTCTGAATCCAATTGAACAAAACCTAAGGCGAATTACAATGTACTCAACGAGTAATTATCAGATAAGCCGGAATTATGTAAATGTGCTGATTAAAACGAGTGGTAAGGGTAGTTTTCGTATAAATGGCAGAACTCCCAGGAATTCCTTTTCTGATATTAATGGAACAAGCTATAGCTATTTGCAAGAAGAAATTCAGGCGGGGAGTTTTACTTTAACCGCCGACTCTGGATTTAATGCCATTGTATATGGCTTTGGAGATATTGAATCATATGGTTATTCAGCCGGATCGAATATTGAAGATTTGAATAAGAAGATTATTGTACGGTCAAATAATATCGAGATCGATGGCGCCTGTGTGGATGTGCCACTTACTTTTGAAGTGATGCTGCCTTATAAATCATCCAAACTTATTTGGAACTTCGGTAATGGTTTGATAGTAACGGATGATAGTCCGGTTACAGCTTCAACTCAACCTCCTTATATTTATCAATATACAAATAGTACTGGTAATCAACTTACTTATACTCAACCAGGGAAGTATACAATTAAAGTAACCAGCACACAACCGGGAGAACTTGGCTGCGAAGCCATTGATGAATTAATTTATGAATTAAATATTGAGTCGATACCCAATATCAGAATTCAACCTTCAATTGAAACATGCGAACGCGAAGGAATTATTAATTTGATGACTTTATTAAGTGCAAGGCCAACGAGTAGCTTTACTTTTTCAGGTAATGGTGTTACCGATACACTATTTAATCCCTTATTGGCCGGTGCTGGCCAGCATATTATTAACTTATCATATACCAGTGAAAATGGAATATGCAGTAAGCAAGTTTCATTTTCAATTAATGTTAAAACATCACCAATAGCAAATGCGGGTGAAGACGTAACTATTGATTTGGGCGAAAGTACCATATTAAATGGTAGCTTAAGTAGTGATGTGGCTTCTTTTGGATGGACCCCAACCACGACATTAGATAATCCTCAAAGTTTAAACCCAATAGCTACCCCAACTGAAAATACCAGTTATGTGCTTTCAGGAGTTGCTGCTAATGGTTGTACTTGTCAGGATACTGTAATTGTGAAAGTGCTTACCGACTTGAAAATTCCAAATGCGTTTTCTCCCAATAATGATAATTTAAATGATACGTGGGTAATTGGAGGAATAATCAACTATCCTAATGCGGATGTGCATGTTTTTAACCGGTTTGGTGATGAGATGTTTTATTCGCATGGTTATGCTGTTCCTTGGGATGGTCGAACGAAAGGCAAGTCTATTCCGGCTGCCACCTATTATTACGTGATCAGACCTAATAACCCTCGACTACTACCTGTATCTGGTGCGGTTACGGTGGTCTATTAATAAAACCTGGGAAGAAAACTCTATAAAACTGAAAGGACCGAAAGCTATTTGGCTTCGGTCCTTTTATTATGTGATTTTTTTAATCTGCTTCTACTGCCTCTTCGTATAATTCATCTATTTCATCGGCGTATTTATTTTCAATTACCCTTCGTTTGGCTTTCAGCGTAGGAGTAAGTTCCCCGGTTTCAATACTAAACGGATGGCGCTTAATAATGAAGTTTTTAATACGTTCGAATTTAGCCAACTCATTTGATAGCTTTTTTATATCTTCCTTTACCCAATTGGTAACCTGTTCATCCTCAATAAACTGGTCAGGTTCATTAAAGAAATCCTCATCCAAATCAAAGCTTTCTCTTAATGAATCATGTGAAGGAACAATTATGGCTGTTAGATAATCGCGCTTGTCGCCTATCAGGAAAATTTGCTCAATGCGGGTGCTTTTTAAATAAGTGTTTTCAACCTGTGTCGGATAGATATTTTTACCGTATGAGTTGATGAGTATGTTTTTGATACGGTCGGTAATCTGAAGATTTCCTTTGTGAAACTTGCCCACATCACCCGTATGAAACCAACCTTCTGAATCAATCACCATGGCTGTTTCATCTTCTTTTCCCCAGTAGCCTTTCATTACACAAGGACCTTTTACTATAATTTCCCCTTCTCCTGATTCAAAATTCGGGTTAAAGCTGTCGTAGGTTTGTTTGGTTAAGATTTCTTTGGTATCTGTGTTTTGAATAGCAACCACTATTCCTGGTATTACCCTTCCAACAGTTCCAATAACCTGTCGGTGGTATTCAGTAACAGCCATTACCGGTGAAGTTTCTGTTAAGCCATAACCTTCTAATATTTTAATCCCTAAGTTGCCAAAGAACTCACCAACATTTTTCGGCAAGGCAGCACCTCCGGAAATCATAAATTTAAGGTTGCCACCGGTTTTCTCTTTAATTTTGCTGAACACAAGCTTTTCAGCTAACCCTAGTTGAGCAGATAAAACTAATCCCAATGATTTTCCAGCTTCTTTTTTCTCCCTTGCTTTGCGTCCAATTTCCATGGCCCACAAAAATATTTTCGCTTTAATACCTCCACCTGCAGTTCCGCTTTTAGTAGCTTTCTCGGTAATCCGTTCTAAGAGGCGAGGTACAACGCTCATAACTGTTGGACGTACTTCCGTCATGTTTTTACCAAGCAGCTCTAAACTTTGTGCATAGGCTATCTGGCTCCCTTTTGCACAGCAAACGTGATAGGTGGCTGTACGTTCAAAAACGTGAGATAAGGGAAGAAACGAAAGGAAAACATCATCAGAAGTGATGACCGGAATTTGGATCAGGCATTCTCTAACATTGCTGATAAAATTTGCATGTGTGAGCATAGCTCCTTTGGGTGTTCCGGTGGTTCCCGATGTATAGATTAGTGAGGCTACATCATCAGGCTGAACCATTTCACGAGCCTGAAATATCTTAGCACTGTATTTTGACACGAGCCCCTTACCCTTTTCTAAAATTTCACTAAAAGCAATTACTTTTTTCTGTCCGTGGTAGTGGTGAGTGATTTTAGCATAATCATCAAACGTTGGAACGAGGTATTCCAACGAAGGACAGTTATCCGCGATTTTTAATACTTTACGAAATAAGAAGTGATTACCGATCAACAGGGTTTTCATTCCTGAATCATTGATAATATGCTCAATTTCTGATTCTGAAAGAGTCGGGTAGATTGAAACATTGATAGCTCCCAATTGTTGGAGCCCCTGATCATAATAAACGTATTTAGGGCCGTTTTCAATCAGTAAACCCAATCGGTCGCCTTTTTGTATACCGATCTCTAAAAACCATGCTGATAATGCATCTGCATTTGCTAGGGTTTCACCAAAGCTTATGGATTTATATTCGTTACCAACTTTTTCTGATAAAAAAGGGTCATTAAGTGATTTAACCCCCTGAACTACATTTCTTAATAATTGAGGTATAGTAGTTCGTTCAGTTATTTGTGCCATAGATCTTACAGTGTTGCATTAAAACAGTTTTAGAAAGCAAGGCTCCAAATGTGCGAAAAAAAAATCCAACTATGCAAAAAAGGCTTCTGTTTTGCTACAGAAGCCCTATTTTATCAATGGAAATCAATTACTTATACCGAGAAGCTTTCGCCACAACCACAGGTTCGGCTGGCATTTGGGTTAATAAAGTTAAAGCCCTTGCCATTTAAGCCATCTGTAAAATCTAATTCGGTACCAGCCAGGTATAAAAAGCTCTTCATGTCAAGCGCTATTTTAAGGCCCTTGTCTTCGAACATCTGGTCACCGGTCTTAACTTCATTGTCAAAATCCAAATTATATGACAAGCCCGAACAGCCACCACCTTGTACACCTACGCGTAAAAAATAGGTGCTGTCAAGTTGAGCCTCATTCATGAGGTTGTCGATTTTTGATTTTGCTTTATCAGTTATTGTAATCATTCGTATAGAAATGAGATGTAAGATCTGCAATATGAGAAGAGAACTAAATCCTCAGTTCTCTATCACAAATCTCATGTCTAAAATTAATGGTGCGATTTTTCTAATTGAATAGGCTCTAAACCGTTTTTAACGCGGTAATCGTTAATTGCCGATTTAATAGCGTCTTCAGCCAAAACTGAACAGTGAATTTTTACCGGAGGTAAAGCTAATTCTTCAACAATGTCCATATTGTCAATTTCCATTGCCTGGTCAACAGTTTTGCCTTTTAACCATTCTGTAGCTAATGACGAAGAAGCGATAGCTGATCCGCATCCAAAAGTTTTGAATTTAGCATCAGTGATCACATGGTTATCATCAACTTCAATTTGTAAGCGCATTACGTCGCCACATTCAGGAGCACCAACTAAACCAGTGCCCACATTTTTCTTAGCTTTATCGAGAGTACCTACGTTACGTGGGTGAGTGTAATGATCGATAACTTTTTCTGAGTAAGCCATATTTTCTTAATTTTTTAAGTCGTGAAATTATTAAAGTTAAAATGTTGAAGTACAATTTTAAAGTGATAAGTCTACCTTCTAAAATCTAACTTCTTACTTTTTTAGTGTTCAGCCCATTCAATGCTGTCAAGGTCAATGCCTTCTTTAAACATTTCCCAAAGTGGACTTAACTCGCGTAAGTGAGTAACAGCTTTTTTAGTTACTTCAATAGCGTAATCAACTTCTTCTTCTGTTGTAAAGCGGCCTAAACCAAAACGAATAGATGAGTGAGCAAGGTCATCGTTCAATCCCAAGCTTTTTAACACATACGATGGTTCTAATGAAGCTGAAGTACATGCTGAACCTGAGGAAACAGCAAGGTCTTTCATGGCCATCATCAAGCCTTCGCCTTCAACATATTTAAATGAAACGTTAGAAACATGCGGTAAACGGTTTTCAGTATTTCCGTTTACGTAAGTTTCTTCCATTACAGTAACACCTTTTTCAAGTTTATCACGTAAAGCGGCTAAACGAACAGACTCAGTTGCCATTTCTTCCATAGCAATTTCGCAAGCCTTACCAAAGCCAACAATACCTGGTACGTTTAACGTGCCTGAACGCATACCTCTTTCGTGTCCACCACCGTCAATTTGAGCAGTTACTTTTACTCTTGGGTTTTTACGACGAACGTATAATGCACCGCAACCTTTAGGTCCGTAGAGTTTATGGCCGGTGAATGATAATAAATCAATACCATCAGCATTTACATCTACCGGAATTTTACCTACAGCCTGGGTAGCATCAGTATGGAACAATACACCATGTTTACGAGCAATTGCCGAAATTTCTCTAACCGGTTGTATAACACCGATTTCGTTGTTGGCATACATTACCGAAATTAAAATAGTTTTGTCGGTAATTGCATCTTCAAGCTCTTTTAGATCGATCAAACCATCAGGTTTAACTTGAAGGAATGTTACTTTTCCGCCAATTTTTTCGATGTGGTGAGCTGAATCTAAAACGCATTTATGTTCGGTAACAACAGTGATAATATGATTACCTTTTTGCTGATACATTTCGAATACGCCTTTAATGGCCAAGTTGTTAGATTCGGTAGCTCCTGAAGTAAAGATGATCTCTTTTTCATTTGCTCCAATGATCTTAGCAGCTTGTCCACGAGCATAGTCAACGGCTTCTTCAGCAACCCAACCAAACGAGTGGTTACGACTTGCCGCGTTGCCAAATTTATTTGTAAAATACGGCAACATTGCTTCTAACACGCGCGGGTCCATGGGTGTAGTTGCGTTGTTGTCCAAGTAAATAGGTAACTCCAACATAATTTGTAAATTGTCTAAATAAAGCAATGCAAAAGTAACACAAATTTTCTGATTTGTGCCTTGGGATATGGTTTTATTTGATTGATTTTTACATTTGCCTTACATTTTTTGCAAATGTTTTAATACCATCAAAAACCAATTTACTAATTAACATAATTTACCATCAATAGTTTTTAGAATGTTAAGAATAGACCACATAGGAATAGCAGTTAAGGAACTTGAATCATCTTCGAAATTGTTTGAACAATTGTTGGGCAAAACCAGCTATAAAACCGAAACAGTAGAATCGGAGAACGTTACTACCGAGTTTTTTGAGATCGGAGAAAGTAAAATTGAATTGCTGGTAGCGGAAAGCGAGGATAGTCCAATTGCTAAGTTTATTGAGAAAAAAGGGGAGGGGATTCATCACATAGCATTCGAAGTAGAAAATATTGAAGCAGAGATTGAACGTTTAAAAAAAGAGGGTTTTCAGTTTATTGCTGATAAGCCCAAACAGGGAGCTGATAATAAGATCATTTGCTTTTTGCATCCCAAATCAACGAACGGGGTTTTAGTGGAACTTTGTCAAAGTATTAAGGAATAAAGAAGATAAATGAATGAAGGGCAAATACTTTTAATTTCGTGTATTTAAAATCTAAATTATTAAATGATCAACTGGGTTTTTAAAACTTTTGATGAGCTTACGGTAGCTGAATTGTACTCCATAATTCAATTGCGGGAGGATATTTTTATAGTGGAACAAAACTGTCCGTTTCTCGATTGTGATGGCAAAGATCCCTTTTGTTGGCATTTAATGGGTTGGGTAGATGGGAAACTTGCCGTGTACGCTCGTATTGTTCCGCCAGGATTAGCCTTTAAAACTGGTTCTATTGGTAGGGTGGTTTCTTCACGTGAGGCGAGAGCGAATGGCTATGGGAAACAACTCATGCAAAAAGCCATTGAGAAAGCCGAAGAATTAGGGTTTAACGAACTAACCATCGGGGCTCAATATTATTTACTGAAGTTTTACCAAAGCTTTGGGTTTAAAGAGTTCGATGAAATTTATTTAGAAGATGGAATTGAACATATTTATATGCGTAGGGAGAAGTTTGAGTCTGAAGATTGAGTCTCATTTCGAATAACTGATAAAAACTCGTAAATTAAAGTGCTTCATTTATTGATGATTATCGATTTTTTTGAAAAAAGATTACATTAAGATTTTGCAAAAATAGATAGGAGTATTACTTTTGCAGTCCCAAACGGGAAATAAACGGTGGTTTTAGCTCAGTTGGTTAGAGCGCCTGATTGTGGTTCAGGAGGTCGTGGGTTCGAGCCCCATATTCCACCCAAAAGTGAAAAGCAGCCTCAAAAGGCTGCTTTTTTCGTTATTGTTAATTTGAATTTATTCTTTCCTACCTATTATTTAGCTTAGCACTACAATCTTTAAACATCAAAAATTATATGTCTGCTAACGTAAACTGGCCTGAAGCTATTAAGCCTCTGATTGAAAAATATAAAAATACACGTCACCCTTTAGAATATGGCAATATTTATCAATTAGTAGTAATGGTTATACTTTCGGCTCAAGATTCTGACCGGAATATCAATAAACTAGCTCCAAAACTATTTGAGGCATTTCCAAATATGGAGTCACTTTCCAGAGCAACTGCCGAAAGTTTATACCCGTTTATTAATGGCGTACGCAACTTTGGTAACAAAACCAAATGGTTAATGGAATTGGCCCAGAAAGTGAAAGAGGATAAGAGTATTCCAACCAATTTGGAGGAATTAACCGAATTGCCAGGTATTGGCCGTAAATCAGCGAATGTAATCTTACGTGAATCAGGTAAGCCGGTAGAAGGTGTAATAGTTGATTTGCATGTTGTGCGAGTAGCACCTCGCTTAGGTATCGCCACCGGAACAGATCCGAAGAAAATTGAAAAACAGATAATGGATGCATTACCAAGGGAAGAGTGGGAAGCAGGTATGTCTATGTCTTTTTTAGGCCGTGAAATATGCCGTCCTACAGGGCCTAAGTGCGAAATATGCTTGATGAATCCTGTTTGTCAGTACTATGCAAACAATAGGGCTTAATAATATCTAATTTCTTTTAAACAGATAATTGAAATGGAAAATCTGAAGGAGATTACTAATCCATCACCCGAAAACCTGGTAGTTACTTCGAGAGAAGTTAATTTTAATAGAGAACTTGTTTTTAGAGCCTGGACTGAACCGGAGCATCTTAAAAACTGGTGGGGACCTCAGGGCTTTACCAATACTTTCAATGAATTTGATCTGCGCCCGAATGGTTATTGGCGTTTTATAATGCATGGTCCTGATGGAACGGAATATCCTAACGAAAGTATTTTTGTGAAAATTGAAAAGCCGGAGAAAGTTGTTTTCGATCATTTGTCGGGCCATCTATTTCAGGTAATAGCCACTTTTGAAGAAATAGGAGATAAAACCAACGTGGTTTTTAAGATGATCTTTGATTCGGCAGAGGAATGTGGTAAAGTAAGAAGCTTTGTTGAAGGGGCCAACGAAGAGAATTTTGATAAGCTGGAAGCTGAGCTGAAGAAAATGGCTGAGTAATTCAGCCTAAAAAGATAAATTAGGCCCAATGAATTTTTACATTACCGCATTCTTATTGGGCCTTAGCCTTTCGGCAATTGCCATGGGGATTTTCATTTCCATGAAAATCTTTAACATTCCGGATATTACCACCGATGGAAGTTATACCCTAGGAGCTGTTATAACCGCTGTTTGCTTAACACATGGCTATCCTATTTGGTTAACTTATTTGTTATCTGTAATGGGTGGGGCCATGGCCGGAAGTATCACCGGTTTTATTCATACCAAATTAAAAGTGAATGCCTTGCTTGCCGGAATATTAGTGATGACAGCCCTGTATTCGGTTAATTTAAGCATTCTGGGCCGTTCTAATACCCCTCTACTAAATATTCATAATATCTTCGAAGTTATCAGCCCTACTTCCAACCCCGATATTAATAGTTCTATCGCTTTATTAATCAATATTGCTCTTTTATGGACAGGGCTTTCCTTGCTTCTTAAAACTGATTTTGGTTTGGCCATGCGTGCCACCGGAAACAGCGAAAGCATGATTAAGGCTTTGGGTGTAAATACCGACCGGATGAAAATTATTGGTTTAGCGATTTCAAACGGACTGGTTGCCACTGCAGGGTTCCTAGTGTGTCAGTATCAGGGTTTTGCTGATATAAGCATGGGTATTGGTATTGTAATCGTTGGTTTAGGTTCTGTAATGATAGGAGAGGCCTTAAATCATTGGTTCAATATTCAAAATATATGGATGCAAATAGCATTGGTTGTATTAGGTGCTATTTTGTTTCAATTAGTTTTGGCTTTTACCTTATCACTTGGCATTGATCCGAATCTGCTAAAGATGGTAACGGCTGTTTTTGTATTAATCATTGTAAGTATTCCTCAAATTCGTTTCCGCAAGCAATCATGATCAAACTCAATAAAGTTTCAAAGGTTTTTAATAAAGGGAAGGGAAATGAGGTTATTGCTTTACGAGCAACTGATATTACCATTCATCAAAAAGAATTTGTAGTGGTTGTTGGTTCCAACGGTTCAGGTAAATCAACCTTTTTAAACCTGGTGGCAGGTAGCTTATTTCCAACCGAAGGAGAGATAGCACTTCAGGATAAACCGGTTACTAAATTGGCAGAATATGAACGAAGCAAATGGATTGCAAGGGTTTTTCAAAATCCTTTAAGTGGAACAGCTTCTGATTTAAGTATTCTTACCAATTTTCGGCTGGCGGCTCTTCGAACTAAACCGAAGAATCTTACCATCGGTACAGATAAAGCATTTAAAGAGTTGGTTCAGCAAAAGCTTTCAACACTAAAAATGGGCCTGGAAAACAAGCTGGATCAACCAATGGGCAGTTTATCAGGTGGACAAAGACAGGCATTAACACTTTTGATGAGTGTGATGGATGACGCAAAAATTCTACTCTTAGATGAACCTACGGCAGCTCTCGATCCACGCTCAGCGAATTTTGTTATGCAAACAGCTGATAAACTTATTAAAGAGTTTGAGTTAACAGCGGTTCTGGTGACCCATAATCTTAAAGATGCATACGGATATGGAAACAGAATCCTTCAATTTTCTGATGGAAAGATTGTAAGAGATATTTCTGAAGAAGAAAAGGCTAAATTGGAATTGAATGATCTGTTTAGCTGGTTTGAATAAATTGATAGTCAATTGTCCATGGTCGATAGTCCATGGTTTTCTTAACTATCGACCATGGTCTATGGACTATGATCCATTAACTACCTGCTATAATCCATCTTAAACCTACTCAAATCGGGCAAATGGTCTTTCTTGCGATTAAGCTCATAATCGTAAATAACTCTGCCAATATTACCTAAAAAAGGCAGGCAGATGGTCTCATATTCGTATTTGCTATCGTTGAAAATTTCATCTTTATTACTAAAAACAACCGCCGAAAGCATAAATTCCACTTTGTTCTCAAAATCAACGATGTAGGCGTTGTCGATCATATAGCCATAAGAATCACCAATTTTATTGAAAATTCGAATGTTCGCTGGAATACTATCTTTTCTGTCGCCAAACATTAAAAACTTAGCATATGAAGGCTGGTATTCAGCAGAGTTACTGTAATTTGGATGCTTACTTTCTTGAGGAAGCATTGACATATACTTGTACACAAGTGCATAATCTTCTCTGGTAAGGTTAAATCGTTGAGCTGATGGAACGGTTTCTGGAAATAGCAATGTTCTTAAGACTTTTTGCTGTTCTTCTAATGGATAAAAGTTCTTGTATTGAAAGTTAAAAGGCTGATTGATCAATGAATCCTTAGCATTTAAATAGCCCTTACCCTTTAAAATGGGTTTTAAATTAGCATAAATAGCTTGCGAATTATAAACCTGCGGCTGACTGTAAACTATTTGTCCATTGTTGTAAAACTGCATTGGATTAGTATAACGGGCTGTAATTGTATCATCACCAACCACATACCTGTTGAGAATGCGTATATCCTTAAATCCTTTTGCCTTCAGCGTTTCATTAACATATTGCTGGCCTAAAAACTCATATAGACGGTTGTAGGCGTCATTATCACTCACTAAAAGTATCTTTTTAATATAGTTTGAAATAGAAGGAAGACCGTTGGCAGCAGAAGTATCAACACTAACGGCAATTTGTTTAAGCGAAGCGCTGTCTATTTTCATCGGCGAATCTTTTGTAAGGCCTTTAATCTTGAGGTTATTAATCTTTTCGAGCGACATCAAGGCTAGCGGCAATTTTACTGTACTGGCCGCATAGAAAAACCTGTTTCGATCTACATTATAAGTATAGGTTTTAAACGAAGGGTGATTGTTTTTATCCCGGTTAATTTGAGTGTACACTATCTGCACCTCATGTTTGTCGGCATCATTCAGTATTTCATTGAACAATTCGGGATGAGCACGAAGTAGCTGTTCAACTAAATTCGAATTGTCTTGACTGTGTACATTAAAGGCAAAAGCGCTGATAATTAAAAGTAAAGAAAACTTCTTCATACGAATTTATTGAGGGCTCAATATCCTTTTTTGTATTTGTTTAATCAAATCTTACCTTTGCGGCGCATTGGTCTCCATTATCATTTTTAATGGGGTTAAAAGGGAATCAGGTGTAAATCCTGAACAGGCCCGCTGCTGTAAGCTCATTTGAGAAATCAAATTTTGGTATAATGCCACTGTAATTTATTACGGGAAGGCTCCAAGGAAAGAGTAAGTCAGAAGACCTGCCAAAGCACGATAATTAATTCATGGCTTTCGGGGATCAAAGCTTGAGTGAGATACTTCGTGTATTTTCATTTACTTTCCTTGTTAGTTATGGGCATTTAAAACTCATAAACTATCAAAATTGAAAAAAATCTTTACTTGCTTTTTATTGGCAGCAACGTCTCTTGTTGCTTTGGCTCAGGAAAAGAAACTTAACCTCGACGAGGTTTCAGTAACAGCTACTAAATTTTCTAAAAAATCATCTGAAACAGGTAAGGTTGTTTCCATTATTACTCGCGAAGAAATTGAACGCAGTGGTGGAAAAAACATCAATGACTTACTGAATACCCAACCCGCATTAAATCTAAACGGGGCTAACGGCAACCGTGGTACTAATATTTCAACCTATTTAAGAGGTGCACCAAGCGGATATGTGCTCATTTTAATTGATGGAATGCCAGTTAATGACCCTTCCCAAATTTCAAGCGAATATGATTTAAACCTTATTAATTTAGAAATGGTTGATCATATTGAAATTTTAAGAGGCGGCCATTCTACTTTGTATGGCTCCGACGCGATGGCTGGCGTTATCAATATTATTACCAAAAAGGGTGGCGAAAAACCGGTAAGTGTAAATGCACTGGTTACAGGTGGAAGCTATACTACTTTTAAAGAAAGCTTAGGCGTAAATGGTAGTTTGGGTAAGTTTGATTATAACGTTTCGGTAACCAATGAAAAGTCGGACGGTTTTTCAAGTGCGAAAGACACCTTAGCATCGAAAGACACCAACTCAAATTTCGATAAAGATCATTTTCATCTTCAGGCAGCATCTGTAAACCTTGGTTGGCAGATCACTTCAAATATGATGTTCCGACCATTTGCACGCTTCAGTAAAACAAAATCGATGATTGATTATGGAGCTTTTACTGACGATAAAGACTTCAAAGGTAAGTCGTCGGATGTTGCAGCTGGATTTTCATCTAACTATAAACTGAATGCCGCTGATTTTTATTTGAATTATAGTTACAACAATGTAAAACGATACTTCTTAAACGATAGCATCCCAAGGCTCGGTGAATATAGTTTAAGCGATATGAGAGGTGAGTTGCACAATGCTGAACTATACGGAAAGTTCGACCTTTCAGAACACTTTGAAGTTTTAGCTGGAACCAGCTATCGATTTTCAAACTCATATCAGATAAGTAAATACATAAGTCCGTTCTGGACTTCCGAAAGTGAAATGACCCCAGATTCTACCAAGAGTACCATTGCCAGCGCTTATGCATCGTTTTTTTTGAAAAATCTTGCAGGTTTTGATTTTGAGTTGGGCGGAAGATATAATCACCACTCTACTTATGGAAACAACTTTACGTATACCATCAATCCTTCATTTTTGATTGATGGTAATACTAAGTTGTTTGTTAATATCTCTTCGGCATTTAAAGCGCCTTCTCTCTATCAGTTATACGCTCCGATTTATGGCAACGCATCATTGAAACCTGAAAAAGTTCAGTCGTATGAGGCCGGCTTTCAAACAGTTTTTGAAGATGGTAAAGTGAAAGTTGGCCTAAGTGCGTTTAAACGTAATGGAAAAGATGTGATTGCCTTTACTACTCATTATGTGAATTACAACGAACAGAAAGATGAAGGGATGGAGGTTGAAGGTGAGTTTTTACCATACAAAGGTCTGACACTTAAAACCTATTATTCGTTAGTTTATGGTAAAGTGAAAACGCAAAATGCCACTTTTAACAATCTGTATCGCCGACCACGTAATACGGTTGGTTTAAACGCAGGGTACAAAGTTTCTGATAACTTCTTCGTTTCGACTAATTTAAAGGTAGTTGGCAAATGCGTTGATCCTTTTTTCGATACAAACACCTTTCAAACGGTTAATCTAACCTTAAACAATTATTTCTTATTAGATGCTTATGCTGAATATAAGTTGTTTAAAAAGCTTAAATTGTTTGTAGATTTGAAAAATATAACCGACGAGAAATATGTTGAAACTACCGGCTATAATACCCGTGGATTTAATGTAAACGGCGGCTTAAGTTTGAGTTTATAAATTATCTAACCAAAAATATGATGACCAACAAACCTCGCATTTTTGCACTATTAAGTTTTATTGCCTTGGCTTTAATTAGCCGTATTTATCTGTTTCCTCATGCCGGAATTGCTCCGATCGACGCTATTGCACTTTTTAGCGGTGCTTATTTCGGTCGTAAATGGTTGGGCTTTATTTGTCCGCTATTAGCAGTTTGGATCAGTGATCAAATTGTAAATCTTCAGTTCTACCATAAAATTGTTCCTTTTTATGATGGTTTCTACTGGCAATATGGATGCTACATCTTAATGGTGATTTTAGCTTCATTCATGCTTAAAAAGCCAAAAGTGCTAAGTGTTGGTGGTGCAGCGTTAATTTCTGCTTTATTGTTCTTTGTCATCTCAAACTTTGGTGTTTGGGCTGGTGGAACCATGTATCCAATGAATGGAAGCGGATTAACAGCTTGCTATATTGCAGCTTTACCATACTTAAACATGGCAGTTTTGTCGAACTTAATTTGCTGCGGAGTTTTATTCGGTGGATTTGAATTGTTGAAATACAGATTTCCGAAACTTGCAGTTAATGTATAATCTTATTTAAAAGAGTTTGTAATGATCTCCGGTTAGTGAAAACTACCGGAGATCATTGTTTTAGCCCAATCCTATGATCATTTATATTTCTGGCGGCGTAAAATCAGGCAAAAGCCGCTATGCCCAACAACTAGCTAAAGAACTGACAGAAAATCCGGCGTATGTTGCCACGGCTAAAGTTTGGGATGATGATTTTCATGAACGCATTAAACGCCATCAGGCCGATAGGGGTGCAGAATGGGAAAACTTTGAGGAAACACATAATGTAAGTGCATTACCCATAGCTGGTAAAACTGTAGTTGTTGATTGCCTTACTCTTTGGCTAACTAATTTTTTCATTGATGCCAAACAAGAGATGGATGAATGCCTGAAACTCGTTAAAGCAGAAATTGATAAGCTTCATAAAATGGAAGGGACATACATCATTGTATCAAATGAAATAGGAATGGGTGTTCATGCCGAAACTTCAATAGGAAGGAAGTTTACCGATCTTCAAGGCTTAGCTAATCAGTATGTAGCCGCGAAGGCTGAAAGGGTTTATTTTATGGTTTCAGGAATCCCATTAACAATTAAATAGTTGAATGGAAAAAGCTAAAGCAGCTTTGTTTTGGAGCGGTGGAAAAGACGCCTCTTTCGCGCTATATAAAGTTCTTAAAGAAAGTTTTTTAATCGAGGTGTCTTGTTTAGTTACTACTGTTAACGCTGAATTTAGGCGTATTTCAATGCATGGAGTGAGGGAAGAATTGCTTGATCAGCAAGCGCAAAGTATCGGCATCCCATTAAAGAAGATGTATGTTCCAGCTAATTGTACCAATGATGATTATGAACGGGAACTACTTGCTGTTTTTGAAGCATTGAAAGAGGAGGGAATAACGACTATTATCTATGGGGATATCTTTTTGGAAGATTTAAAGCGCTATCGGGAACAATTGCTGGATAAGGCCGGTATGAAAGGATGTTTCCCCTTATGGAAAAAAGATACTAAGGTTCTGGTTGATGATTTTTTAGCAAATGAATTTCGATCAGTTACTTGTTGCATAAAGTCAGAATTGCTGAGTAAGGAATTTGTAGGGAAGGAAATCGATTCTGAATTTTTGAAAGCAATTCCATCAACAGTTGATCCTTGCGGAGAAAACGGAGAATTTCACAGTTTCTGCTTTGATGGTCCAATTTTTACAAAACCAATTAATTTTAGTTTGGGCGAAACCGTTTACAAACCATATAACTTTAAAACCGAATCAGAAGAACTTCAACAGGGATTTTGGTTTGTTGACCTGTTACCTCAATAAATGCACTAATTACAATTTATCAATCATGTTAAATTTTAATATTCAGCCTGTTAAAAAAGAATTGGCAGCTGAGATCAATCATAAAATCGATTTTAAAACAAAGCCTGCAGGTGCTTTGGGTGATTTGGAGCAAATTGCTTTGAAAGTTTCAATGATTCAGGAAACCCTTTCTCCGGAATTAACTAAACCTCATCTAGTTGTTTTTGCTGCCGATCATGGAATTGCCCAATCCGGTGTAAGCAAATACCCGCAGGAGGTAACCTATCAAATGGTCCTTAATTTTGTTCAGGGTGGAGCTGCTATAAATGTATTTTCTCGCCAGCATGGTATTAGTTTAAAAGTTGTTGATGCAGGAGTGAAGGGGGATTTCAATGGAATGCCAGCGGTTATCGACCAAAAAATAGCCCATGGAACCGAGAATTTTGCCGAACAACCGGCAATGACTTTGGAGCAGGCTGAATTAGCGCTATTAAAAGGCGCTGAACTTGTTGCTCAAATAGCTGAATCCGGTTGTAATGTAATTGGGTTTGGAGAGATGGGGATTGCGAATACTTCGTCGGCTGCTGTTATTATGCATAAAGTAATGGGGATTCCGCTAGATGGTTGTGTGGGAAGGGGAACAGGCTTAAGTGATGAGCAACTAGACGGAAAGATCAAGATTCTTCAGCATGCAGTTGAAAAATATACGGTTTCGTCGCCAATGGAAGTGTTGCGCACTTTTGGAGGCTTTGAAATAGCACAAATGACAGGCGCCATGTTAAAGGCGGCAGAAATGAAAATGATCATTCTAATTGATGGATTTATAGCTACCTCTGCCTTATTAATTGCTCAAGCATTGGTCCATGAAGTGCGTGATTATTGCCTGTTTTGCCACCAAAGTGATGAAAGCGGTCATAGATTGATGCTCGATTATTTAAATGCCCAACCCATTTTAAAGCTAAATATGCGCTTGGGTGAAGGCACGGGAGCGGCATTAGCTTATCCAATAATTCAATCGGCGGTTAATTTTTTGAACGAAATGGCTTCGTTTGAAAGTGCTGGAGTAAGTAATAGTACCCCCTAGACCCCTGAAGGGAGAATTGAGCTAGTGCTCAATGATAGATAACAGCTTAAATAATAGTCCAAAAGTGCGATGGTTGATTTATGGGTAATACTTTAAATATGCAAGAAACACAACATTCCACAACTGAACAAACAAATTTGCACCCTACCAGCTCCACCTTTATGGGACTAGTGGGGCCTCAACTTAATTTATTTTTAACTGCCATAATGTTTTATACCCGGATTCCTTGTCCAAAATGGGTAGACCATCGTGCTGAATATTTAAATCGCGCTACAGTTTATTTACCGATTGTCGGCTGGTTGGTTGGTGGTACATGCGCATTGGTGTTCTGGCTTTCATCATTTCTTTTTCCAGCTACTTTATCCATTCTTTTAAGTATGATTAGTGGAATTTTATTGACAGGAGCTTTTCATGAAGATGGTTTTGGCGATGTATGTGATGGTTTTGGAGGTGGCTGGACAAAGCAACGAATTCTCGAAATTATGAAAGACAGCAGGGTAGGAGCTTATGGTGTTATCGGAATTGTACTGATGTTAGCTGTTAAATTTTTCGGTTTAAATGCTATCAATCCATTAATAATTCCTTTTGTAATCATTATTTCACATTCATTAAGCAGGGCAACGGCTTTGTCGTTTATTTATACACATGAATATTCTCGCGAAAATGAAGATTCAAAAGCGAAACCTGTTGCCCAAAAGTTGCCATTAATAAGCTTTTTATTAGCCATTTTTTGGGGATTGTTTCCGTTATTGATATTCTGTTGGTGGCAAAATGAATGGCTGTATTCGCTGGTTATTATTCCGCTTATTCTGCTTCATTATTTCCTGGGACGCTATTTTCAGAAATGGATTGGCGGGTATACCGGTGATTGCTTAGGCGCCACTCAACAACTGGCAGAAGTAATAATCTATATGTTTTTCGCATCAACACTATGGACATCTATTTAATCCGTCATTCAGAAGTTGAAACTGATAAGGGTATTTGTTATGGACAAAGTGATGTCGATGTTAATGCATCCCTGTTAAGTGCTACAATTGAACATTTGGCTGATTTTCTCCCTAAACGAAAAGTTGTTTATTCAAGTCCTTTGAAACGATGTGCGTTGCTGGCAGAATCATTAGCTGATGAAGTTTATTTTGATGATTATTTAAAAGAAATGGACTTTGGCAATTGGGAGCTGAAAGCATGGTCAGATATTGATAAGGATGAACTCGATCCGTGGATGGAAGATTTTGTGAATGTTCAGGTGTCTGGAGGAGAGAGTTTCGTGCAGTTACACCAAAGAGTAACTACATTTATGGAGGAGATGACGAATGAATGCGAAAGGGAAAACGTTGTAATTGTAACTCATGCCGGTGTTATCAGAAGTATTTTGTGCGAAGTATTGCAAATACCGTTAAAAAATGCGTTTAAATTAACCATCGATTATAGTTCAGTTTCTAAATTAAAATATAATAAAGGTTATTGGAGCGTTGAGTTCTGTAATCATAAGTTTTAAATTATGAAGAAGTTGGTAATACTAACCGGAGCTGGCATTAGTGCCGAAAGCGGTTTAAAGACATTTAGAGATAGTGATGGGTTATGGGAGGGATACGATATTAATGAAGTAGCCACGCCAGAAGGATGGCGAAAGAATCCGGAGTTGGTTCAGGAGTTTTACAACATGCGACGTAAAGCGGTGGTTGAAGCGGAGCCTAATGCAGGCCATTTTGCCTTGGCAGAGTTACAAAACCATTTCGAAACGGTAATTATCACCCAAAATATTGATAACCTGCATGAGAAAGCAGGATCAAAGAATGTGATTCACTTGCACGGCATCATCACCAAATCACAAAGCAGTTTAGATCCTAAATTGGTTTATGATATTGAGGGCTTTGAGATAAAGATGGGAGAGAGGTGTGAGAAAGGCTCGCAGCTACGACCTCATGTGGTTTGGTTTGGAGAATCAGTGCCGATGATTGAACCTGCAGCATATCAATGTATGCAAGCTGATTTGTTTGCTGTTATTGGTACTTCTTTACAGGTTTATCCCGCAGCGGGCTTAATGGATTATGTGCCTTTTGAGTCACCTAAGTTTTTGATTGATCCTAACGCTCCTTATGTTTCTGGTAATGTAAGGGTGATCAAAGAGAAAGCAAGTGTTGGTGTTCCTCAATTTGCGAATTTGATTATCAATGAATTCAGTTGATAATCAAATTCAATTGATAAAATTATAGTTGGGCCAATTGCTCATCAAAGTCGTTATCCATTTGCTTGAATCGGTTCATAACCTGGGTTAAAAACTCTTCATTCAGCAATTTCTTAACATCATCCAACCCAAAGATCAAATCGATTTCAGCTACTTTATAAGTTTGTTCCAGGTTTCCTTTTTCAAATTTTAGAATGAATTTTTGGTTCATCGCCAAAATACTCACTTTACATCCTGGAAAACTAATTTCTTCTATTATTCTCATTAACTATTGCTTTAATATGAAGAGCCAAGAATCTATGAGGAAATCATAGTCTTGGCTCTTGATTTATCCTAAATTGGATCTATTAGTTATTTCCAAAGTTTTTCAGGATATACTCCCGCAGCGATAAGTTTTTTTAGCTCGTTGCTTACAAACTCTTTATCTTCTGTATAAGTAACTCCAAACCAAGTGCTGTCGGTTTCAAAAACTTTAACTTTTGCCGATTTATCTTCAATCATTTCCTGTACAGGAAGTGGAATAAAGAATTCAGATTTTGGATCATTGCTGTTAGCTTTTACGAAATCAGCAAAGCGATCTTTAAAGCGTTTGAATACATCAGGAGTAAAACCCCAGAAGTTCATTGAAACCACAGAGTTATCAGGTAAAGTACCTTTTCCAGTGGCATCATCATATTCAACTTCACCTGCAGCATTACGCTGAATTTTAGTACGCTCAATTACTTCAGATAGGTTGCCGTTAGCGTCAACTTTACAGCATCCGCGTGAAACCGACCCAAAATCTGATAAGGTGTTTCCTAAAATATATCCTACCATTGAGTAATCACCTTCTTTTAAATCACTAGAAAGGTAATCGGCTAAAATTTTATATGCTTCCGGACCGTAAAAGTCATCGGCATTAATTACAGCAAAAGGTTCGTTTATTTTATCAGCTGCAGCAATTACTGCATGCCCTGTACCCCAAGGTTTGCCGCGTTCAATTCCAGCAGGAATAATATCAGAAGGTTCTGTTAAACGCTGAATCGCATATTCAACTTCAACAAGAGGTTTTAATTTATGATCGAAAAGCTCACGAACGTCTTTTTCAATTTCTTCGCGCACAATAAATACAATTTTGCCAAAGCCGGCCTTAACTGCATCATATAATGAATAGTCCATCAAACACTCACCGTTAGGGCCAAATTTGTCAATTTGTTTAACGCCACCGTAACGGCTTCCCATTCCAGCTGCTAAGATTAATAAAGTAGGTTTCATTCGATAAAGATAGATTTCTTAATTTTTAAATATTCGATTATTTCTGAAGAGATTCCTTAATAAAAACAGCCTTTAGGCTGAAATCGTGTAAATATCTTAATTTATTCTTAAAAGAAAGATTAAAATGAAGGTTAATAATTCAAGAGAACTGTAATTAAAATAATACGCTATCGATTGCGTAATTATTAAATTGTTTAATAAAGCTAGGGTGTATGTGGGAAATCTTTTTTAGGTTAGGCCAGAAATAATTTTAACCAAGAGAAAATTTATATAATGTCAAATTCTACTTCAACACTTGCAACCGAAATCGAAAAACCTTCGGTTTCGCGCGGATTCCTTTCTCCAATTGTGATTATAGGTATCTTGTTTTTCATTTTCGGTTTTGTTACCTGGGCCAATGGAACATTAATACCTTTCTTTAAATTATCATTCGGATTATCTGATATTCAAGCCTTTCTTGTAACATTTGCCTCTTATATGGCTTATTTCTTTTTGGCTTTACCTTCGTCATGGATATTAAAGAAAATTGGATTTAAAAACGGAATTATTGTTGGTTTATTGGTATTAGGTATAGGGTCTTTGATTTTTATTCCTGCTGCCAAGACACGTACTTTTGGATTGTTTTTAACTGGTATTTTTGTTCAGGGAGCTGCTTTGGCTTTGTTACAAACTGCTGCTAATCCATATCTTGCCATTATTGGCCCAATTGAAAGTGCTGCCAAACGGATTAGTATCGTAGGTATCTGCAACAAATTTGCCGGAATTCTGGTTCCTTTCATTATGGGTAGCATTTTTTTAAAAAATGCGCATGATGTGGAAGCGAAAATTGCAGCAGCTACAGGTTTGGATAAAGAGCAATTGTTAAACGATGTTTTAGGCCGTGTAAATACTCCTTACATTGTTTTAGCCATTGTTTTCATTTTGTTTGCTTTGTTGATTAAGGTTACTGATTTACCAGAAGTACAAGTTGAAGAAGATGTTGTTGATGATGCCAGTGGCGAGGTAATTCAGCATAAAAGTATATTCCAGTTTCCACACTTGTTCTTAGGAGCCTTTTGTATTTTCGTTTACGTAGCTGCAGAGGTTATGGCCGGAGATATTATTGGTGTATATGGAAAAGAGTTAGGTATTCATGCTGACATAGCCAAATATTTTACGGCATTAACTCTTTCTAGTATGTTAATTGGATATGTTTTAGGGATTGTGACTATTCCAAAATATATTTCGCAGCAAGGAGCTTTGAGAGTTTGTGCTAGCTTGGGAATTCTATTCTCTATTCTTGCATATGTTAGCACCGGCTATGTATCAGTTATATTTATTGCTTTGTTAGGTTTAGCCAATTCATTAATGTGGCCTGCAATTTTCCCATTGGGTATTAGTCATTTGGGCAAGTTTACTAAAACAGGTTCTGCAATTATGATTATGGGTATTGCAGGTGGAGCTATATGGCCATTGTTTTATGCATTTTTAAAGGATAACTTACACTTTAACTTTCAGTTTGCATACTTTTTAGCGGTATTGCCATGTTACTTATACATTTTATATTTTGCAGTTGCAGGGCATAAAGTTGGTCTAAAACACAAATATTAATCAAGATTTTAATTAAAAGATCTAATAAGCAAGAGGCTGTCCCAATGATGAAGGGCAGCCTCTTTCATTTAGCGGTAAGGCTTGTATTTGTGAGAAATAACGTGAAAGATCCTAAATAGACACAAGCTAGTGGTATTAAAATATGTTTATGGAAAAGGCCTTGTTGTTGGTGTATTAAGGCCTTTTTTGTAAATTAATGCCCTTAACCTCAATAATGTAAGGAGTACACTAATATTATTTTTTTGATTTTTAGAAATAGTATTTAGATTAGCCAATTAATATTTTGAAAATTACGTTCTTGGCGTAATTTAAAATCAATTATTCACTACTTAAAATAATTAAAGTTCACCACTACTTACCATGACAGATTCATCATTAACTCAGACTTTACCCCCGGCTAAACAGTCGACTCAATGGGGGCAATTTATCCCTTTAGTAATCGTATTCTTCTTTTGGGGATTTGTTGCTGCTAGTAACGACATTCTTATCCCTGTATTCAAAAAAGCATTTAGCTTAACGCAAAGTGAAAGTCAACTAGTAGCTTTTGCATTCTATATTGCATATACAGTGGGTTCTCTTATTTACTGGGGAATTTCCGTTTTAATAAAAGAAGATTTAGTCAATAAAATCGGATACAAAAATGGATTGTCAGTTGGATTAATTGTTTCTGCATTGGGTACGCTTTTGTTTTATCCTGCTGCCAATACAGGCTCTTTTGCATTAATGTTAGCAGGTCTTTTTATTGTTGGTCTGGGATTTTCATTACAGCAAACTGTGGCAAATCCTTTAGCAATTGCCATGGGACCAATTAATACAGGTTCACAACGTTTAACATTGGCAGGAGGTATCAATAATCTTGGTACTACAATAGGTCCTTTAATTGTAAGTTTTGCCATTTTTGGTTCAAGTGCAGATAGCAATACGAATGCAAGTATTGAAAGTGTAAAGATTCCTTACCTAGTTCTAGGAGTTGCTTTTTTTCTAGTTGCTGTTTTATTAAAATTCTCCTCAATACCTGATCGACCTGAATTAATTGAAGAAGACGATTCTCATGATAAGGTAACAGTAAAAACATCGGCCTTGCAATACTCTCAATTAGTATTGGGTATGGTTGCCATATTTTTATATGTTGGAGTTGAAGTTTCTACTGCAAGTAATTTACCTGCGTACATGGAAAGTAAATTAGGTTTTTTAACTAAAGAGGTAGCACCATACATATCTTTATATTGGGCAAGTTTAATGATTGGTCGTTGGACTGGCGCTGTTGAAGCCTTTACTGAAAATATGAGTTTGCAAAAAATTCTACGTTTCATAGCTCCTTATTTAGCATTTGGTGTTTTCTTAGCTGTTAATGCAATTGCAAAACATGATTTGACACCATTTTATGTATATGCAGCAGTAATCGTAGTCTTAATTGTTGCTGACATGGCAAGTAAAGGTAACCCAGCAAGAATGCTTCTTATTTTTTCTTCTTTGGGTATTTTAGCAACTGCCATTGGTATGGTAACTACAGGAATGGTGAGTGTATATGCTTTCACAAGTGTAGGTTTATTCTGTAGTACATTATGGCCATGTATCTTTACTTTGGCTGTAAGCGGATTGGGAAAACACACTAGTCAAGGTAGTAGTTTCTTGATTATGATGATTATGGGCGGTGGTTTTGTCAGTGTCTTTCAAGGTAAAGTTGCCGAAATGATCGGAATACAAAATAGTTATATCGTAGGTATCGCTTGTTTTGCTTACCTGGCTTTTTATGCCTGGAAAGTTAGCGGGATCTTAAGAGCGCACGGAATTGACTTTGATAAAAAAGCAGCTGGTGGACATTAAGAAGCAGCTCTGGCTCACTAATAATATCTAAGTTTTTATAGAAACGGGATTTCAATTTTGAAATCCCGTTTTGTTTTAGAATGCGTTTGTTAATTCAGTCAATTAAGAGTTTTCGGGAAATTCAAGGATCAACCTTGATTAAAACAACAAAAGAGGCTGTCTCAAAAGGACGGCCTCTTTCTATTTTCAGGGGTTATCAACAAGTTAAAGCAGGAT
>NZ_JAMWYS010000057.1 GCF_023914155.1 Solitalea agri
AAATCCTGCTTTAACTTGTTGATAACCCCTGAAAATAGAAAGAGGCCGTCCTTTTGAGACAGCCTCTTCTTATTTTATTTAGATGCCTTTAGATTATTGCTTTTCATCAACTCTTTAACCGCAGTTTCAATTTGTTGATCTCTTCCGCTTGTTAGCACTGAAGGATCATTTGCCACCTTAACATCGGGCTCCAATTGATTGTTTTCCAAATACTTTCCGTTAGTATCTAACATCCCAACTTGCGGAATTCCAAATACTAAGGTCGGATCAATCTGTGTTTCCCACCAAACGGCAGTACCTGTTCCCGGAACCGGCATACCGATGAGCTTACCCACATTATTGGCCCTGTATGCATAAGGGAACATGTGTGCATCAGAGTAGTTGCCCTCTCCCATTAAAACCACCGATGGTTTTGTCCATTTCTTAAATGGCTCCTGTCCTCTGTGTTTTTCTCTCGGATAAATATCAATGTATTTCTTACCACTTAACAAAGTAACCAAGTCGTCATGCAACCAACCACCACCGTTAAAACGGGTATCCACTATCAGTGATTCCTTTTGACCATTCTTACCCAGCACATCCTCATAAACTGTACGGAAACTTTCATCATTCATTCCACGAACGTGAACATAGCCTACTTTTCCTCCCGAAAGTTGATCAACCTCTTTACGACGGTTCTCTACCCAACGGTTATATAACAGTTCGTTCTGCTCTCCTATGGTAAGAGGTTTAATACTTTCATCCCAGCGTGTGCCATTTGACGGATCGAACAATGAAATTAATGTTAATTTGCCTGCCTTACGATTCAACAGTTTATTGTAGTCTTCATTGGCAGTTATCGGTTGGCCATCTATCTTCTCGATAATTGCTCCCGCTTTTACCTTTGATTTTGCAGTATTAAAAGGTCCTTTAAGCAGAACTTCTTCTACCTTAAGCCCGTTTCCGTTATAGCTGTCATCATATACTAAGCCCAAAACTGCGGTTCTATCACCGCCTTCTGAAGCCGGAGAATAACGGCAACCCGTATGCGAAGCGTTCAGCTCGCCAAGCATTTCGCTCATCATCTCAGCAAAATCATAGTTGTTATTTATATAAGGAAGGAACTTCTTGTAGGTCTTTCCGTAATAATCCCAATCAACGTTTTGTAAATTGGTTACGTAGAATTTCTCCTTTACCTGACGCCATGCATGGTTAAAAATGTATTCACGCTCTTGAGCAGCGCTCAGCATCATTTCGCTGCTAATGCCAATTGGTGTTACCTTTCCACTTTCAGCATCTACTTTCGAAACCCTTCCACTCGAAACCACAAATAATGATTTACCATCGTTAGAGATTTCTATACCTGCAGGACCACCATCCAGCTTAGCTAAAATTTTAGTGTCTTTAGAACGAGGCTCTGTTACCCATAAATCATAGCCTTTTTCAAACTTAGAAAGATAATAGAGCTTTTCTCCATCTGGAGACATAATCGCATCTGATAGATCTGAAGAATTGATCGTTAAACGTAGGCGACGGTCTTCGATACCTGGCAGTTCAATTTTGATACTTTTGTCTTCAGGACTGGCGGTTTTAGTCTCTTTTTTATCTTTTGAATCGGCTTCTTCTGTTTTTTTATCTTTCTTCTCTTTGTCTTCCTGCTCTTTTACCAGATTAAAGTCTGTTTTACTGAGCTTAAATCTATCGAAAGCTTCCTGAGTAAAGAATAATCCATAAACATCTGATTCACCGCCCCAGCTTCCATGGTTTTTCATGCCATCTCGATCGGCAAAATAAATCATCATTTTACCGCCTATAGCCCATTTTGGCGACCCTTCGCTATAGCCGCTCGGGGTAAGATTCGTCAATTTTTGCTTTCCATCGGCAGCAATTAACGCAATATCACTGTTGAAATATTGGTTAGGTTCACTAAAACTAGCCAGTATCCATTTTCCATCAGGCGACCATGTGTAATACTGATCCCCATCTGAATAAGAATAATTGTTGTCGTCTGTTAACAGAGTTCGGGTTGCTTTAGAAGCAATGTTCAACACTCTCAATGTAGTGCGGTTTTCCAAGAATGCCACCTCTTTCCCATCCGGAGAAAATGATGGTTGAAATTCATCCTTATCAGTAGAAGCCACTAAGGTTTCTTCATTCAATAAAGTTGATGAATAAAAATAAGCTTCTTCTTTTCGTTGAATACTAGATTTCAATACATCCCAGGTTCCATCTCTTTCAGCGGCATATAACAACGTTCTGCCATCAGGGCTAAAACTCACAGAACGCTCTTGCGTAGGAGTATTGGTCACGCGCTTGGTAACACCGCCTTCAACCGAACTCACAAAAACTTCTCCCCTGAAAACAAAAGCGACCTCTTTTCCACTTGGAGAAAGCGCCATCTCGGTAACCCCTGAATTAACAGGCAGCACTTTTTCTGTATTATTTCGGCCATCAGTTAAAATTTTAATAGCGACTTTTTGAGGCTGCCCAGCCGGTTTTTGGATATAAATCTCACCGTCGTAGGTATAGCAAAGCGTATTATCATCGGCAGCAGTTAAAAATCGAACCGGATTTTTTTGAAAAGAAGTGACCTTCGTACCATTTCCACCTGTTGCCGTCATTTGATAAACATTCAACGACCCACTTTCTTCACTTAAATAAAAAACCTCACCATTTGCTCCAAAAACCGGGTTGCGATCCTCTCCATTAAATGTTGTAAGTTTATTGTATGACTTTTCACCTATATCATACATCCAAATATCCTTTGTAACCGCCGAGGTATGGTGTTTACGCCATTGGTCTTCGTAGCCTTTATAATCCTGATAGATAATTTTCTTTCCGTCTTTGCTGTAGCGTGCGAGTTCCATTGTATTAGTGTTTACCATACTAGTTTTGCCGCCTCCAACTGGAACACTATAGGTTTCGGCCATGCGTCCATAAGGAAACTGTGCCGAAGTAAATAAATCCTGGCGAACAGAAGTGAAAATTACGTTCTTATTATCCGGGGTGAAATCTGCGGGCAGATCATTTGCCGAATGAAATGTAAGACGCTTGGCATCTCCGCCTTCGGCAGGCATAACATAAACATCAAAATTGCCGTAACGGTCAGATGCAAAGGCTATTGATTTCCCATCATGCGACCAAACGGGCATAAAATCTTGTGCTTCATGCAATGTTAAAGGAATTGCCTGACCACCGCTAGAGGGCATTTTGTAAATATCACCTTTGTAACTAAAAACAATGGTTTTCCCATCCGGTGAGATGGCGGGATAACGCATCCAGAATGGGTTTTCTTGCGCTTGCGCAGAATGAAACAGTCCTAAAAAAGCTACTGCTCCTATCAATTTCTTCATAAAATTATTGATGCTAAAGTGTATATTAACTAAAACTAAATAAAAAATCGCCATAAGCAATGGTGTAACAAGGATATTTCCTTTTGAATTGGTTTGTTTATCCAAAACAAGGCCTTTGTTAAACTGTTAGCTTTCTAAATCTTTATTTATAGTGACCCTAAAATCTAAATATGATGTAATTATTGTTGGTGGTGGACCAATTGGACTTGCCTGTGGACTTTCAGCGCAAAGAGCGGGATTAACCTATTTAATATTGGAAAAAGGATGCCTTACCAACTCATTGTTTAACTACCCGTTAAATATGACGTTCTTTTCTACATCTGAAAAGTTAGAAATAGGAGGAATTCCGTTTGTTTCGAATAATGCGAAACCTAATCGGCAAGAGGCCCTGGAATACTATCGGCGGGTCGCATTTTCTAACCAATTAAGAATCCAGTTATTTGAAGAGGTACTTAATATTTATCCCGAAAATGATGAGTATCGGGTTCAAACATCAAAAGGACAGTATCAAGCATCTCATTTAATTATTTGCACTGGGTTTTATGACATTCCGTTATTAATGAATGTGCCGGGTGAAAATCTTCCCAAAGTAACCCACTACTATAAAGACCCTCATTTTTATGCCGGACAAAAGGTTTTGGTCGTTGGGGCAAATAATTCAGCTGCTGATGCTGCCTTAGAAACGTGGAGAAAAGGCGCAGATGTTACGCTGGTAGTAAGAGGTTCGGAATTAGGTCGAATAAAATATTGGACCAAGCCTGACTTGGAGAACCGCATTAATGAGTGTTCCATTAAAGCCCTTTTCAATACTACTGTTAAAGAAGTTAGAGAATCGGAAGTTGTATTGTTAACACCGGAAGGAGAAAGCAGAATTGAAAACGATTTTGTCATCGCAATGACTGGTTATCAACCAAACTTTTCATTTTTGAAAAAAGCAGGAATAACCCTATCTGATGATGATAAACAATATCCTACCTATGATGCTGAAACCATGGAGACCAATCTAAAGAATGTTTATCTGGCCGGCGTTGTTTGTGGTGGAATGGACACCCACATATGGTTCATCGAAAATTCAAGAGAGCACGCTGATAAAATTATTGAAAAAATTAAGACTGATATTTAATCCCGCTTGATTTAAACCCTTTTTATCTATTGTTGTCATACGTTCAAATATTTGCATATGGAACGATTGTCGATGAGGCAAATTCAGCACTTATATGCCAGAGCCGGTTTTGGAATAACGTATAAAGATCTTCAGCAACTGAAAAATAAACCACTTTTAACGGTTGTAAAGGAACTATTTGAAAAATCCAATGATTACTCGCTTATTGATTTGGACTTTTCTTTAGAAGAAGTCAAAGGGAAAGAAATGATGAGCGAAGAAAACCGTAAAGAACTCAGAAGGCTATTCAAGCAATCAACAGAAAACTTAAACACTCGTTGGATGCAGCAAATGAGTGTTACCGATGCTCAACTGCGCGAAAAAATGACCTTATTTTGGCATGGTCATTTTGCCTGCCGGAGTTTTAATCCGCTTCATAATCAACAACTAAACAACACTATGCGCAACCTTGCGCTCGGTAATTTTAAGGATCTATTGCTCGCAGTTTCTAAGTCTCCCGCAATGCTGGCTTTCTTAAATAATCAACAAAACCGAAAAAACAGTCCGAACGAAAACTTTGCCCGTGAACTAATGGAGCTTTTTACCATTGGCCGCGGAAACTATACCGAGAACGATGTCAAAGAATCGGCCCGTGCTTTTACCGGTTGGGGTTTTACTCCCTTTACAACCGAGTTTGTTTTTCGCACTAAACAGCACGACTTTGGAGATAAAACCTTCATGGGACATACCGGCAACTTCAACGGTGAAGACATTATTGATATCATTCTAAAGCAAAAAGAAACCGCTCGATTCATCTGTCGCAAGTTTTATAAATTCTTTGTGAACGAAAACATTAATGAAACACATGTAAACCAACTTGCCGATCATTTCTACCAAACGAATTATAATATTGGCAGTACAATGTTTCTGATTTTTTCCTCCGATTGGTTTTATTCCTCTGAGAATATTGGCGTAAACATTAAATCACCAGTGGAATTTATTGTTGGCTTAACACGCCAGTTTTATGTAAGTTATGAAAGCACTGATATGCTTTTGTTTCTTCAGCGGGCTTTAGGACAAATACTTTTTTATCCGCCTAACGTAAGTGGTTGGCCCGGTGGTAAAAACTGGATCGACAGTTCTACGCTTATGTACCGCTTAAAAATACCTTCGGTGATATTGAACAATGGCATTATTGAATTAGCCGGAAAAACCGATCCGGAAGAAGAAGCACAAGTAGCAATGATGCAAAAGCAAGAATCACAAATACACCGTAAAATAAAAGCAACTGCCGATTGGGACCACTTTCTTCAGGATTTGCCCCAAAGTATTAGCCGCGAACAATTAGTCGATTACTTTTTAGCCCCCGATCTCAACAAAAGGAAATATGCTTTACTATCAGCTTTATCAGAATCAACTGTAAAGGAAATTATTATTCAATTGGTTTCAATGCCCGAATATCAACTTTGCTAAATCATTTTACTCCATGAAAAGACGAGACTTTATACGAAATACGGCTTTAGCATCAGGTGCTTTAATGATCCCATCATTTTTAAAGCCCTTTGAATTAATGGCGGCTGAAAGTATTGGTTTCAAGCGCTTGGTAATTATTCAGCTTTCGGGAGGTAACGATGGATTGAATACGGTGGTGCCGTTTGGAGATGATTTATATTATCAAAAAAGACCCTCACTTGGTATTGATACTGATGAAGTAATCAAATTAACAACTCTACAGGGCTTAAACCCTGCTATGGGGTCACTAAGAGAGATTTATGACCAGGGATGGATGAGTATTCTGAATGGTGTAGGTTATCCAAATCCCGATCGGTCTCATTTTCGGTCGATGGATATCTGGCAAACAGCAAGTGGATCAAACGAGTACATTTCAACCGGATGGATAGGTCGTTACCTCGATTCTAATTGTGTAGAATGTAAATCGCCTCATACAGCCATTGAAGTTGACGATTCATTGTCGCTTGCATTAAAAGGAATTTCAAATAAAGGTATTGCTGTACGAAACAGTGATCAGTTATATCGAACCACACGAGAGCCTTTTTTTAAGTTAGAAGCTGATGATGCTAAACAAAACATGCTTTCGGAAGACAACCTGGGGTATTTATATAAAACAATGATCGAAACCTATTCTTCAGCCAAGTATATAAATGATACAGCAAAGCGTTATAAAAACACATTCAGCTATCCCATTTCAGCATTTGCTAATGAATTAAAAACCGTAGCTACATTTATTAATTCGGGTTTAAGCACTCGCGTATATTACGTTTCATTGAGTGGGTTCGATACCCATGTGGCGCAGCGAGGGCAACAAAACCGTTTGCTTAAAGTCTATTCAGACGGGGTTGCCGCTTTCATTCACGATCTGAAACAAGCTAATAATTTAGACGATACCTTAATAATGACTTTTTCAGAATTTGGTCGTCGAGTATCTCAAAACGCAAGTGGAGGAACTGATCATGGAACTGCCAATAATCTTTTCTTATTTGGAGGAAAGTTAAAAAAGCCTGGAATCTATAATGAATCTCCGGATCTGAAGACGCTGGACAACGGTGATTTAAAATTTCAGATTGATTTCAGAAATGTATATGCAACTGTTTTAGATAAATGGCTTGGGGTAGATAGTGGCTTAATATTGAACAATAAACGATTTAACCCGCTGACCATTGTTTAATGCCAATAAAAAAGGGCCTTTTCACATTGGCCCCACCGCTTGCGCGTATCTGGATTTGTCTCGATGGCTATTTTAAGAGTTCTACAAATGTACTGTAAATCATTGAAATAATAGAATTTTATTTTAAGCTGAGGTCATCAAAATTGTCCAACAAATCATCCCAACGCTCGTGCAGCTTATCGCTAAAACGGATTAACTGACTTAAATGATTGTTCTCAAACTCTGCATTATTTCTACTACCTATAGAATCCACATGAAAAACAATGCTTGGTTTTTCTTTCTCTTTAATGGCCCTAAATCTTAATTGAGTAGCTTTGGGGTTTACTTTTACTGTTCTCATGAGCGTATTTCTTTTTTTGGCAAAATAAAAATCTTAAATAAACAAGCTGAAAACATACTATTAACATTGTATTAAGAGCACAGTCACTATAAAATTTTGCCTTAGTGTATAATTTACAAACTTTCTTCTAAAAAATTTCCCATTTTGCATTTTGGATATGAATTTGATACTAAATTCGTGCCGAAGCCAATTAATACCATTTATTTTAATTTTAAAAATGAAGACAAGGGAAGTTTATTTAGTCGCCTTATTTTCAGTTATCGGTTTAAAATCGGTAGCAATAAACCCTGATAGCACCATTAATGCAAAACAAGCGCTTGATAAAGAAAGAGCAGCCATCTTAGTCAACAAAGAACTTAAGAATGAGCCTAAAATTGAACGCATGCTTAAACTTGGCATGTGGAAAGATGCTTGGCGTTTATTGTCAGCAGATAAAAACCCTGGCAATGAAATGCGTTTATTAAACGCTGAATATTATCTGGTAAACAACGATTTTAAAAAAGCAGATTCGCTGGTAAGCGAAGTGTTATCTCGGCGAAAAGAAAACCCAAAAGCTTTGTTGTTAAAAGCTCAGCTTCAAACCTGGGCATGGAAACTATCAGCGGCCGCTCAAACGTGTGAACAATTAACCTTACTAAAGGATAAACCTTTGTATGCCGAAGCTATGATTCAGCTCGGCCATATTCGATTACTCCAAAAGAAATACGACGATGCTCTTAAGATTGCAAAAGATTTAGAAAGCCAGTTTCCACAAAATTCTGAAGCATGGTTACTCGAATCTGATGTTCTATTTTGGAATCAGAAACCTGATTTGGCAGAAACCCCCTTAAAAAAATCCTTGGAGCTTGATCCATTCAATGCAGATGCCCGCTTTAATTATGGTTATGCAATATGGCGCCGAAGAGATGCCACTCAACTGACAAAGATGGAAGAGCAATGGCAGCTTGCTGTCGACCTAAACCCTTTGCATTTTAAAACTCATTGGCATTGGGGCAATGGCCATACAACACAAACCTATGCTCGTTATGCATCAACTAATGATAAAGAAGTAAGTTCTGAGCTTGTCAAAGCAGAAGATCTTATTAAAAAGCATCAGCTTAAAGAGGCCATTGAATATACACGAATTGTTGAAAAGAAATATCCATCATCTGTATTACCAGCAATGACCCGGGCTTCGGCCTTTTATATGGCCTTTTCGATGGATAGAACATTGCGTTTGGATTCCGCTCAAGCAGTTTTTCTTGAGATCTTAGCAAAAAAGAAAAACTATGGCCCTGCACATAATGGGCTGGCTGCTGTTATAAAGTCAAAACGCATCCCTTATCTGGCGAGCTATGATTCTATTGAAAATTCACTAAAAGCCCTTTCAATTTCTAATGAAAAAGGCTTTACAGAGGTATTTCCTGATATCAGCTACTATACTGGCGAAACAGCCAAAAAATGGGTGGCCAATCAGCTTTATACTTCTCCCGCTTATTTCCCTCTGCTTTCCAAGCAAGGCTTAACCTTTGCCATTCCGCCATTGCATACCAATTTAGCTTCGGCTATGCATAATAGCTATTTCAATTCTGCTACCACATTCGACAATCGACAATGGATGGATATCAGAGGTGTTGGCAGTGGGGCTGCAGGAATAGAATATGTTGAGCGTGGTGCATATGGTGAGCGAAATGTTTTGTTACACGAGTTTGTGCATTTATTCCACTTGCAGGCATTAACCGATTCTGAAAAGCGAAGAATCAGGGAACTTTATCTGAAAGCGATGGCCGAAAATAGAATGCTCGATTATTATTCGGCTAATAACGAACATGAATATTACGCCCAGGCTTATCCTGCATATTTTGAAGCGGAAAAAGTTCATCCTTTAGACTTTAAATCAATGTGTAATACTGCTGATCTTAAGGCAAAAGATCCGATGCTTTTTCAGTTCATCGAGACAATGGTGAAAAAAGAAAAGGCAGCTGTAGACGGAAACTCACAAGCCATGAAAAGCAATTGGGCCCAGGTATACCTGAATTTATTCAACGAAAAGGGTCAGATTTCATTATTAGATACCGCCCTTAGCTACGATAAGGATTACCTCCCGGCGCTTTTGGCTTATGCTGATGCAAAGTCGTTGCTTGGAGATATTAATACTGCTCAATCAATGATTACCAGGGCTGAAAGCCTTAACAGCAATTATGCTCCATTATATGTTTCTAAAGCGAAGCTCCTAGAGGCACAGTCCCTAAAGCAGGGCAATCCGACTGCATCTTTACATGCAGAAGCCTCTTTATACATCAAAGCTTTATCACTTGAGTCGGATCCAATAATAAAGGCCGATTTGTTGAACAGTACTGAGCAGTTTTATGTGAAAAGCGCTCAAATAGCCGATGCTATTATAACCGCTGAAGACTATATAAAGACTGCACCAGCAGTTTCAACTTATTTAAAAGATATTAAAGATGAGCAGATTGCCTATGCGGCATTACTTCGGGCAGAGCTTGGATACAACGATGCTTTAACAGTTCTGAAAAATCAAGTTGACCAAAAACCACAAAATTATGAATTGCTTGGGCAATATACCGATGCCCTTGCCGATAACAAGAAATATGATGCTGCCATTGCAGCACTCCAATCGTCACAAAAAATATTAAATGCCGCCGGCACTCCCCGTCTAGATTATATGCTGCGTATTGCCGAATACTACTATCAAAGCGGGGATGCTGACTCGGCAGCCTATTTTGTTGAACCATTAATAAAGAACCAAAAGGCGATAGCTGGTTATCAAACTCGTTTTATTAGACTATTGGCCAATTTAAACAAAATGGGAACCGCTGAAAGCTTATTTAATGCTCTTCCTATTGCTTCGGACAATTTTTCTAAAGCTGACTATTTCTATACAAAGGCTAAAATCAGGGAAGGAAAAGGTGAGATGATCGAGGCTTCGGAAGAATATAAACAGGCTATTGCCTTTAATCCATATCATTTCAGTGCAGTTTTCGATTTGATGAAATATTATCGTGCAATGGGATACACAAAAGAAGCTAATGCTTTATATGAAAAATTAATGGCTCTGAAAATAAAACCAGGACCAACATTTAGATAAGATGCTTTAAATAAAAATGGCGTTCCGAAATTCAGAACGCCATTTTTTATTCTTCATCACCCGACTTAGGTTGCTTTTCAATCTCATCAAATAGTTTATTCATTTTCATAACATACTCTTGCGTATCGTCAATGAAAAACTCCAATTCAGGAATCACTCTCACCTGATCTTTAATTCGTTTCCCAAGTTTATACCTGATCTCGCTTTGCTGAGCCCTCACCCCATTAATTGACTGTTGTGCTGTATTATTGTTTAAAAAACTAAGATACACACGGGCCATTCCTAAATCAGGTGTTACTCTAACTTTGGTTACTGTTACAAAATTATTGGGGAACAGAGAACTTCCTTCTTGCTGAAAAAGATCGGCTAAGTCTTTCTGAATTTGACGGGCAAACTTCAATTGTCTTTTCGATTCCATCTTTTCAATTTCATTAATTTAAATTCCAAATCCAAAAAGACCTGGTGGTTTATATTCACAGTTTCAAAGGTAACAACATCAAACTACTTTTAAGGGGTATATTCGTTTAAATATGCCTGTACTTAATTTTAAGTTATCTTTGCTTTTATTTCAAAAATATGACTTCATTTAAAATCAATTCAGAGTACATCGAATTAATTAAACTGTTAAAAGCATGTGGGGTTGCCGAAAATGGCGGACATGCTCAAGCAATGGTCGATGCCGGCGACATCCGCGTTAACGGTGAAATAGAAAAGCGTAAAAGAGCCAAATTAAAACCTGGCGATAAAGTTGAAACCCCTCAGGGCAGTATTACGATCGAGTAAAATTTGTTGAATAAATTGTTGTTGTTTAAGGACGATAGGGTTTGTATACTTCTCGCTGCAGTTCAGGGTTTTCAATTGATTTATAATGAATTATTACTCTGAACATTAGCTTAAATGAGTGCCATCTAAGCAGGCTTGTCATTCTGATGGCCTCAAAAGGGAAAACTAAACTATACCAGAATAAATTAACAGCATTCAGTTTCCGTTTTTTTCCTAGCATGGTACTAACAAAAACCCGTTTACCGTCTTTATTCTGATCATCAATTTTAATTGAAAATATTTTACCGGGTACTTCAAGGTTAAAATGAACATTCTCATCATTCTCAATAAACGGAGATCCATAAAACTTTGGCGTATCTAAGTAAAACCTTTGTCCTCTTAATTTTTCTTTGCCAATGAAATAGTATTTCTTTTCACTCGACTTATGATTAACCTCTACAATTGAACATAATGGGTCGTTATATTCATCCAATAAAAAGTAAAAAGAAACTGGGTTAAAAAGGTATCCGAATGTACTTACATTACTTAAAACCATAATTTGGTTATCTGCAACCTCAACCCCATTTTCTTTAAAACATGAAACGATATGTTCTTTTATTGAAGTCGGTTTTGAATCGCCCTCAGAAGAGGCAACAAGATGATCAGCATCTTTAAAATTAAAAATATTAAACCGATTACGACTAAAAAACCAACGTTTACGGGCTATGGTATCAATTTCATCAAGGTTTAAATAAAACATTAAGTTACCATAATGAAACTTGCTCTTTCGAGGCTCTAACCGGTCGTGCATTATCAAACATTCGTATAGACAAGAATTCATAGAAGTTTTATTTAATTTAACTTATTTTTTAATCAGGCTTTTTTATTTTTGCGCTAAATATTTTAAAAGTTATGTTGTCAACACTAGCGGCTTATCTTGCACCTGCTCAATACGTAATTCCAACGGTTATAAGCATTGGTTTAATTCTTCCTATTTGCATTATTCTTGTTTTCGAGAAACAACGCAAACAAGAGTTGGAAAACCCTACTCATCACGAAGAAAACCATCATTAATATTTGAAGAGGGCTGAAACTATCTACTCAGCCCTTTTCTGATTATGATATTTTCAACTCAGCTATTTTGTATTTTTGACTTTGAAAAACTGCTCCTGCGCAATCAACTGCGGATCTAAAGGTTTCTTCATACTGCCCATTTTTAAAGTAGCTGCCGCAGAAGAATGTTGTTTTTTCAAATTCTTCACTCTCTGGCTGCAGATTTAGTTTTTCTAACTGGTTTTGAGCTTTTGTTGTTTTTAAATCAAACAATGGATGTTCATATTCAACTATTTTCAATATTGCATCCTCATTAACCTCTCCTGCATCATTAACTGAAACAAAATAGTTTTTAGTTAACTCCATCTGCTCAAACCTATTTACCCATTTAATAGCTGTGGCTTTTCCAGAATCATCTATTCTGTAATTGAAAGACGCCCAAGCCTTTTTATTCTCAGGCATTACGGTGCTATCTGTATGAAGTTTGACCGTATTCTTTTCGTACTTGAAGTTTCTTAGCAAGCCGTATTCCAAATTTGTGGCATCGTCTTCTAAAATGCGTAAAGCCTGATTGGCATGGCAGGCAAATATTACCGTATCAAATTTTTCGACCGAACCATCCTCAAAAAACAACACTACAATCATTCTCCCGAATTCAACTTGTCGTTTAACAAATCTTACTTTTTTATTTATTTGAATATCGATGCCTCTTAGTTGAGTCGATAAATCGTTCCAATTTTCAACAGTTAACCAATTTTTGTTACTATTTCTTCCTGAAATGATATAGTTCTTTAAATATTGAATCGGCATTAATGCGGGAAAATCTGGCGCTTTATGAATAGGAACGGCCCAAATTGTTGAAGTAATGGGTATTAAATAATTGTTTAACAATTCAGAGCTATAACCCTTATCCTTGCTATATTGTTTCAGTGTGTAGTTACTATATTTTATTTCATTAGCATCAGATAAACAATCGCTTTGAAATCGTTTGATCTCTAAAAACAATTTCAAATGCCTGGCATTAACCAAATTTTTGCGTTGTGAAAAAAAACCATCTAATCCTTTATCACAAAACTCTAAACCAAACCGATGTTGTTGTATACCAAATGAAACATCCGCTGGTTTAACCCTTGCACCCAGTGTTTTCAATAAAGACAACAAACCTTCCTCCGAATTATTGATTGAATTGAAGGATGTATCAATTGTAAATTGTTTTTGATCACAAGAAATTGAAAAAGATTTAGAGTTACCAACTACCTTTTCACCTTCTTCAAACACTGTAATATTAAAATGCTCTTTAAGTTGAATTGCGACTCCCATTCCCGCCAAACCCGAGCCAATGATTGCTACTTTCTTCTTCATAAAGGTATCATCACATTTGATTTCTGAACTGCTAAAAGTAATCCAATTAAAGCCAAAATGTTCTGACACAGTGTATTTTACGTATAACTACGCATCTGATGTACGTAACGTAGCCGGCAATTTCGATCCTGTTTTCCTCAATTTAATTTACAAAAAACTATGCATTATTTATCCCCAATAATTGCCGTTACTTCAATTTCTACTAGTAGTAATGGATCGATTAGTGCTTTAATTTCTATCATTGCTGTTGCCGGTTTAATGTCTTTAAAAAACTCGGCATGTGCCTTTCCTATTTCTTCCCAATGTTCAATATTGGTTACATACATTCGGGTTCTAACTACATCTTTCATCGTAGCACCAGCTTTTTCGAGCGTTTCAGCTATTTTTTCTAAAATGGTTTTGGTTTGCAGATAGAAATTGCCAACCCCAATAATTTCACCGTTAACTATTGCTGTTGTTCCTGAAACTTCAACCACATTGCCAATTTTAACTGCCCGACTATAGCCGACAATGTCTTCCCAAACAGCACCTGAACTAATGTTTTCTCTTTTCATTGTATTTGTTTGTTTTAATAAAATTATGCTATGGTTATAAAATAAAAAATCCCGCTCGTGGCGGGATATATTATGTTAGTTCGTAACTTTTCTCAATTGGATAATTCGTACCCAATGCATTACTATCATCACTGGGTAAACAGGATCGAATTCCCACCATTTTTTAGCAAAGTTTGGACTATTTGGATATTTATGATGATTGTTTTGAAATAACTCACCTAGCATTAAAAACTCAATAGGAGTAGTATTTTTTGACTTATCGCCGTTTTCAAAATTGGAATAACCGTATTTATGTCCGCACCAGTTTACTACAGCTCCATGAATTGGGCCCATTAACCAATGTATTGGGAGTAACAAATAAAAGAATGGCGAGTATCCTAGTCCAAAAATGAAATAGGTATAAATAGCAACATAAATTAGTCCGATGCTAGCGCGAGTCATCATTGAATCACCAACCTTATCTAACCAAGGCCATTCCGGATAATTTCCTTTAAATTCATTTTCCGGCTCTTTCAAGCGCATTACGTAAGCATTGTAAATACGGCGGGTTTCTAACATCATCGACCATACATCATCAAAAAAGTGTGGAGAATGTGGATCCTTCTCTGTATCGGAATAAGCATGATGCATACGGTGCATAATGGCATATGCCCGAGGGTTTAAAAAAGAAGAACCTTGAAACAAAAATGTCATAAAATAAAATGCTCTTTCCCAAAACTTATTAGTTGTAAACATTTTATGAGATGCATATCGATGCAAGAAAAAGGTCTGGAAAAACAAAGAGAGAAACCAGTGGCACAAAAAGAATATTAAAATTGGCACTTAAAAATAATTAAAGAGTTAACAGTAATTTATTATGAAACTATGCATGCATAGTTTATATAAAATGACGACGGCCTTTTCATACAGGTAAATTACCTTTTCTGAAAAGACCGTAACTATAGTTTTATATAAAAGAACTTCGCATAAACGTTAACCATTGATTATGACCGGAAAGCATCATAATTAGGCACAAAAATTTCGAATGCAAAAATAATTAAATGATTGGATTAATGAAGTTAAGTTTTCCAGACTTTTGGAAGTGCAGAAAACATTTTTGGGGAGATCATTTAAACTTAATTGATCATTGTTTCGTCTTTCAGGCGTTATACTAAAAGACCTATTCTAATTTGCTGGCGGTAATACACCAACGTCCTTTCAAGGGTTTAACATTGATTATACAGAATCACACTAAGTCAATATTATAACTATTATTTTAAATAATTTAATTTTTTAGCTATTTTATTATCAAATAAATCGTATTTTGCGATTTTCATTTCTAAATTTATAAAATATTAACGCTCTCACTAACCCGCAGTGTTTATAGCTTACACCTAAAAGAATGGCAAACGAAAATTCATTTACACAAACTCTAACAAATTTATTTGTTAAAAAAGAAGAAGAAATTCCGGAAGAGTACCGAATTGGAGAGGTTCACCAAAAAGAGTACTTGATCAATGGCGAAATGAGAGCGTGGAATGGAAAAGTTACTGAAGTCTACTCTCCCATAATGATTCAATCTGCCGAAGGACCTAAACGCAAATTTTTAGGTACCTATCCGGTTGGAACTGAAAAAGAAGCCTTAGAGGCTTTGGATGCAGCGATCGCTGCTTATGATAATGGTCGTGGCGAATGGCCTACCATGAGTGTTAGCGATCGGATAGCTTGTATGGAGCGGTTTGTTTACAAAATGGGAGAACAAAAAGCTACCATCGTAAAATTGATTATGTGGGAAATTGGCAAATCGTACGCTGATTCGGTTAAAGAATTTGACCGGACAGTAGAGTATATCAATAACACCATCGATGCTTTAAAAGATCTTGATCGCCAATCATCACGTTTTGCTATAGAAGAAGGAGTTATTGCTCAAATACGTCGTTCTCCATTGGGTGTTGTTTTATGCATGGGTCCATTTAATTATCCGTTAAATGAAACCTTTACAACGCTTATTCCAGCCATTATTATGGGCAATACGCTTTTATTCAAACCTCCAAAGCACGGAACACTTGTTCATTATCCATTGCTTAAAGCTTTTCAGGAGTCCTTTCCAAAAGGTGTTGTAAATACCGTTTATGGGCGAGGCGCGGATGTAACCCCTTGCTTAATGAAAAGCGGAAAGATCAATGTGCTTGCTTTTATTGGTTCAAGTAAGGTTGCAAATGATTTAAAGAAAAACCACCCGAAACTAAATCGTTTAAGGGCTATTTTAAGTTTAGATGCAAAAAATGCTTCTATTATTACTAAAAATGCTGATTTAAGCTTAGCGGTAAATGAAAGTATTTTAGGCTCTCTTTCTTATAATGGTCAGCGTTGTACAGCGATAAAAATCCTATTTGTTCACAAAAGCATTGTCGACGATTTTATTAAGCAACTTAATGAAGCCATTGCGGCCCTGAAATATGGCTTGCCCTGGGAAAAAGGTGTACTGCTTACACCCGTAGCTGAGCCTGGAAAACCTGCTTATTTAACCGAATGTATTAATGATGCGATTGCGAATGGTGCTAAAGTGATGAATGAGAATGGTGGAACGGTGGCCGAATCTTTTGTTTTTCCAGCGGTAGTTTATCCGGTAAATAATAAAATGAAACTTTATCGTGAAGAACAATTCGGGCCAGTTATACCAATTGTACCTTTCGAAAGTTTGGATGAGCCAATTGACTACCTGATTGAATCTCCGCACGGTCAGCAAGTCAGCGTATTTACAACAGATGCTAAAGAAGCAGCGCAACTTATTGATCCGTTGGTAAACCTTGTTAGTCGGGTAAATATTAACAGTCAGTGCCAACGTGGACCTGATGTGTTTCCATTTACCGGTCGAAAAGACAGTGCCGAAGGAACGTTGTCGGTAGTTGATGCATTACGTTCATTTTCTATCCGTTCATTAGTGGCCTCGAAAATGAATGATGTGAATAAGGACTTATTTAACGCTGTTGTAAAAAACCATGATTCAAATTTCCTAAGCACGAACTTTATCTTTTAACGATAAAAGGGCTGCCAAAAATTGGCAGCCCTTTTCATATAAGTCGGGATGGCCGGATTTGAACCGACGGCCTCCAGCACCCCATGCTGGCGCGATACCGCTTTTTATGTTAATTAATTAGTTATTTTTCAATCTATTGACTGTTCTACTCATTTCTTGAAGGTACACTAAAAGGTACACTTTTAATTTTTAATCCGTGTTGAGATATTGCTACCTGAATAGTTTCAAATACTCATCAAAAATAAACAGCTTTCCCCTCTTTCCTCCCGTTATCTCTCTTAATAAACCTAAACGTTCAAAATCAGCAATTAATTTATAGGCAGAAACTACAGATATTTCTGCTATTTCACTAACCTTTGCTGCATCAGTCATTGGGTGTTGGTATAGATAGTTGATTACTTTTTGTCCATTTGCTGACTTACTGCCTAATGTCTGTAATTGAACCTCTATCTTTTTTTGCAATTGCAAAATATTATCAAAAGTTACAATACCATTTTGAGCTGTTTCTATTATTCCTACCAAAAAGAATTTAAACCATTGCACAATGTCATTCTTTTCTCTTACCCGCATTAGATTATCATAATAAAGCGTCCTGTTTCGTTCAAAAAAATCAGATAAATACAGAATTGGTTTTTTTAGAATCCCTTTATTTACTAAGTAAAGTGTAATAAGCAGTCTCCCAACCCTACCATTGCCATCCAAAAATGGGTGAATTGTTTCAAACTGATAATGAACTAATGCTATCTTAAGCAATTCAGGGAAGTAAACACTTTCATTATGCACAAAAAGCTCTATATCGCTCATCAATTCAGCAATCGATGTATGAACCGGCGGTACAAATACTGCATCATTAATACTCGCTCCACCAATCCAATTTTGACTTTGTCTGAATTCACCTGGTTGTTTATGTTCTCCTCTTACTCCTTGCAGAAGTGTTTTATGTGTTTCTTTAATTAAACGTGAGGAAAAAGGAAGATTATGTAATTGACTAATTGCTTGATCCATTGCGGCAACATAATTTTGCACTTCTTCCCAATCGTCTCTTTTATCTAAAGGAACATCTTCCATATTTAGCAATGCCTCTTCCATATTCGTTTGTGTGCCTTCTATTTTACTGCTTTGTGTAGCTTCTTTTAGCACATGCATGCTTATAAATAAATCGATATTAGGAATGTAACCTGAATACATATCTAATCGGCCTAACTCCCGATCTGCCTTACCCAATAACTTGATTAGTTCCATGTTCTCTAAAGTCCATTCCTTGTTTACTAGATTAGGTTGAAAGCTTTTATAAAACCCTTGGGTTACATATACACCTGATTTAAAATTTTTCATATTCAAAGTAAAATTAAACAAAGGTACCTCTTATTTTAGTTTTTGCACAAAAACTTAAATAATGGATGGGGTTATTTAAATTTTTATAACAAAACTTAAATAGAGAAATTGTTTATTTAAGTTATTCTATCTATTGATGAATGTTCTTTACCCATTTTCTAGATTACAATCTGATTGTATTGTCCGTTGTCTTGTTCATATTTGCCAATCAAAGTTAGTTTCATTTAGTTATAAGATGATCGTAATACTCCTTTAAAAACAAGAAGACTTTTGTTTTTAAAGATCACGCTCAAATTGAATAAATGAAAAAGGGATATCGTTGGACTCGTAATTGAGTAATATTTGTTTTGCTTCCGAAAGCTTTTCTTTTAAAATCTCATTAACCTCTTTATAAGCTTTAAATGATCTTCTAAACTTACCTAATCCCTCATTTTCCTTTTCGGCAGGCTTTCAATCCTCTTTATTTGATTTAAAGTCCAATCCTTTGTTTGTTAGCAATGACGTGATTGTAAAGTATTTCCTTTGAGAACCTTGAGTTACTCTTAAACAAATGGGATGGAAATCATTTAATAATTTTTTAGATGTGTTTAGCACAATAAATTGCTCTGGATTTATCCTTTCTAAGAAATAAAAAAAGCCTTCTATTATATATAGAAAGCTCATTTTTAGTCGGGATGGCCGGATTTGAACCGACGACCTCCAGCACCCCATGCTGGCGCGATACCGGGCTACGCTACATCCCGATGTAGCTTAATCTCCAAGCAAATGATCAGAATTAACCAATCTGATCTCCTTTTCAAAAATATCAATTAGACGTTCTTTATAAAGAGCCCCAATAGTTTTTTTGAAGATTTTTTTGCTAACTTTTAATTCATTCAATATTTCATCCGGAGAACTCTTGTCTCCCAAAGCCAGTACACCATTATTCTTTTCAAGCTGATTTAATAGCGTAGTTTTAAAATCTAAAACTTGTTTATAGCCTATTGCCTGCAAACTCAAATCTATTTTATCATCTTCTCTAATTTGCTTGATATATCCCTTTTTAACATCACCGGGATATAGATGCTCAAAAACCTCATTGTGATATAAAAGGCCCATATACTTTTTATTAACAATCGCATTATAACCTAAATCGGTTCTATCGGCAATTATTAATTCAACCTCATCGCCTTGCTTTACATCAAAATCAGATAGTTCAATAAAGTTGGTCAACTTTGTAGACCCAATAATTCTTCCATTTACCCTATCTAAAGAAATATAAACCAGATACTGCTCGCCAATTTCCATCTGCGTTTTTTGTTCTCGTAGTGGCACAAATAGATCTTTCGAAAGACCCCAATCCATATATGCGCCTCTTTCGTTCTCACTTACAACAGTTAGAGCTACAAATTCATCTACACAGGCTAAGGGTTTTTGTATTGTTGCCCGCGGCTTATCTTCACCATCCAGAAATACAAAAAGATTCAAAGAATCATTTTCTTGTAAACCCTCCGGAACTTCCATATATGGTAGCAGCGCCTCTCCCTTTCCATCGCTGAAATAAAGGCCAGCTCCTGATTTTTTAACAAACTTAAGTTCGTTATATTTTCCTATCTCCATTTTCCTAAATATTATCCCCTCTTAACAATTCAATGTTTACAAATATAGCACTCCATCATCAGTACGATGCTATTGTAAATTTATTAATGCGTGCTACAAATAAATTCTTTCAGTGAAATTATTAGTTAAATTTGTTATTGAGGCTAGGTGTATTTATGTCATATCAAAATTCGAATTATGATTTCCTGATACAAAAACTCGATGAGTTTATCCGGAAGTATTATAAAAACAGGTTAATTAAAGGAAGTTTATATGTAGTGGCGATTTTAGCGGCATGTTACCTGATTTTAACAGTCACTGAATACTATTCGTTTTTGAGTACAATACTCCGTACCCTTATTTTCTTTGGTTTTGTTTTTCTATCTATTTTGGTTTTGGCCATTTATGTGTTAAAGCCATTGTTATCGCTTTTAAAATTAGGAACTGTTATTAATCATCAGCAGGCCTCTGAAATTATTGGTTTACATTTCCCCGAAGTTAAAGACAAGCTATTAAATACGCTTCAACTAAAGCAAATGTCGAGTCAAACGGCCGACAACAAATTAATTGAAGCCAGTATCAATCAAAAAATTATTCAATTAAAACCAATTCCATTTAGCTCGGCAATAAAACTGGGTGAGAATAAAAAATATTTAAAGTTCGCGCTGCCTCCTCTTATTGCTTTACTTGTTTTAGGTGCTGCTGCTCCAGGTGTTTTAAAGGATGGAACAACTCGCCTTGTTAATTATAGTCAACCTTTTGAGCGCAAAGCTCCTTTTCAAATTGAGGTTACCAACAAAAAATTAAGTGCATTACAAAATGAAGACTTAACATTAACTATAAAATTAAGCGGGGATGAAATTCCACAGGATATTTACCTGATTGAAGGTGAAAATCGTTATAAACTCGACAAGAAGAACATTCTTGAGTTTAGTTATACTTTTAAGAATCTACAAAAAACTCAAAACTTCCGTTTTCTGGCCGACGGTTTTTATTCTAAAGAATATGAACTTTCTGTTTTACCGAATCCCCTCTTATTAAATTTTGAAGTCACATTGGTTTATCCTTCCTATACAAAAAAAGTAAATGAGACTCTTCAAAATATAGGAGATTTTTCGGTTCCCGCCGGAACGCTGGTAAGTTGGAACTTTAAAACCTCCAATACCCGTCAGCTTGATGTATTGATAGATGGTTTAAATCAACCTGCAGAAAAGAAATCAGAAACCTCTTTTTTATTCAGTAAAAAGCTTTTTAAAACAACGAATTATGCCGTTCAAACTAAAAATGGCTATGTGCTTAAAAAAGACTCACTGAATTATTCGATTAATGTAATTCCTGACGTAAGCCCTTCTATTAATGTAATTGAGCGCTTCGATTCACTTACTACTAAACAGTTTTATTTTTCGGGAGATGTTAAAGATGATTACGGGTTTTCGAAACTTACCTTCAATTATCAGATTTTAAACAAAGACAAGAAAAAGGTTTACTCAAAAGCCATCCCAATCAATACCGCTCAAACTTCTGAAACTTATTTTTACAATTGGGACCTGATTGAAAGCGGAATACTACCTGGGGATGAAATCAGCTATTATTTTGAAATTTTTGATAATGATGGAGTAAATGGTATTAAATCGACCAAATCGGTTATAAAAACATTAAAAACACTTTCAAAAAACGAAATTGATAAGCAGCTTGATGATAAACGTGAAGAATTAAAGGATAAAATGGAGAAAGCATTGCGACAAGCCTCAAAAATTGAACGCGATGCAAAAAAACTTAATGATAAGCTCGCCGACAAAAAAACATTGACCTTTGAAGAGAAAAAGCAAATAACTGATCTTATTGAGAAGCAAAAACAGCTTGAACAAAACATTCAGGAAATTCAGCAGGAGAACAAAATAAATAACCAACAAAATAATGAGCTGAATGAGCTTGACCAAAAGATATTGGATAAGCAAAAGCAGCTTGAAGATATGTTCAATAATGTATTGGATGAGAAAACAAAAGAGATCTTGGAAAATCTTCAAAAAATGATGGAAGAAAATAACAAGAATCTAACCCGTGATCAGTTGGAAAACATGCGAATGGATAATAAATCACTGGAAAAAGAGCTTGATCGCATGCTTGAATTATATAAACAACTGGAATTTGAGCAAAAACTTCAACAGAATATTGATAAGCTTGATCAACTCTCTCAAAAACAAGAAGAACTTTCGGAAAAAAGTAAAGACAAAAATTCGGACGCTGATAACCTTAAAAATGCACAAGATCAAATCAACCAGGATTTTGATGAGTTGAAAAAAGACATGAATGATCTTGAAAAGAAAAATGAGGAATTAGAGAATAAGAATAACTTTGAAAACCCGGAGAAAGATCAGAACGATATCCAGAAGGAACTGAATAACAGCGTTGAGGAGCTTCAAAAAAACAATAAAAACAAAGCAGCTGAGTCACAAAAAAATGCCTCCAATAAGATGAAAAACCTGTCGCAAAAAATGCAACAGATGCAACAACAAATGGAAGGCATGAAACTTGATATTGATATTGAAGGTTTACGACAGGTATTGGAGAATCTGTTAAAAGTTTCTTTTGATCAGGAAAAACTAATGCAACAGTTTAAAACGCTAGGCGTGAATGATGCCGGGTTTACTTCACTGGTTCAAAAGCAAAAATCATTGAAAGATGATTTAAGTATGGTACAGGATAGTATTTTTTCTTTAAGTAAACGTATCCTTCAGATAGAAAGTTTCGTAAACAAGGAAATAGAAACTATAAACAAATACATGGATAAAACCATGGAAAGTTTAGCTGACCGCCGTACCGGTGAAGCTGCCGGTAATCAGCAATATATTATGACATCTGTTAATAATCTGGCAGTAATGTTGAGTGAAGTGCTTGATCAATTACAAAATCAACAATCGAGCATGGGCAAAGGCAAATCAAAAAGTAAAAATAAAAAGCCTAGTCTTTCTCAACTATCAAAAATGCAGGATGAACTTAACAAGCAGATGCAGCAAATGAAAAATGGCATGAAACCCGGACAAGTTCCGAGAGGTCAGCAAAGTCAGCAAATAGCTAAAATGGCTCGTCAGCAACAAGCCATCAGAAACGCATTACAAGACATTAATAAAGAACAAAATAAAGACGGAAAAGGCAAACTCGGTGATCTGGATAAATTATCAAAAGATATGGAACGAACCGAAACCGATCTTTACAACAAACAACTTACCCAGGAAATGCTGAAACGTCAGCAAGAGATAAAAACACGTTTATTGGAAGCAGAAAAGGCCGAAAAAGAACGTGATGAAGATGAAAAACGCGAAGCAAAACAAGGTAAAGAACAAACAGCCGATTATAAAGCGGTGTTTGATCAGTACCAAAAAGTAAAGCAAAAAGAGTTGGAATTATTAAAAACTCTGCCTCCTGGAGTAAGTTCATTTTATAAGTCGAAAATAAATACCTACTTTAACTTGTTAAATAACGGGAAATAGTGTTATGGGTCAAATTACTACTGATACAAGCAAGCTTTACACGTTGCAACTAGCATCGAAACTGGATAGTATTGTAGAACTTGAGAACTTCCTTGAGTTACTTTTGGAAGAACATCAAGTTTCTAATGAATGCTATGGTAATATTATGACCTCACTGAATGAGGCTACAATGAATGCCATTGTTCATGGTAATAAGTGCCAAGAGAATAAAAAAGTATATATCAATGTAGAAGTCGTTAATAAAAGTAAATTCATTTTTACTGTTGCCGACGAGGGTAACGGATTTGATTTTAGAAACATAACGGATCCCACTCTGCCTGAAAACATTGAAAAAGACAGTGGACGCGGCGTTTTCATTATGAAACACTTAGCTGATCTATTAACTTACAATGAGCGGGGCAATGAAGTTGAAATGCACTTCAAATTTTAGCCAATAACATAGTTTATAAGTTAAAAGCCGTTTAATCAGTACAAATACGAAACTGATTAAACGGCTTTTCTTTTATAAATCAAGTACCTATACTTTCATTATTCTAATTTCTCCGTTTTGGACTCTATCTTTGCCGTTAAACTTTTTATACCTTAAAAATGGCCATCAATTTTTTTAACGAAGACATTGATATTAAACTAAAAGATAAAGCAAAACTAAAAACCTGGATTAAGGATACCGTGGAAGAAGAAGGCTTTAAATTAAAAGATGTAAGCTTTATTCTTTGTTCAGATGAATACCTTTTAACTATTAATCAGCAGTACCTTAATCATAATACCTATACAGATATTGTTACGTTTGATAATTCAGAAAAAGAAGATCAAATAATTGGCGATATATTTATTAGTGTGGAAAGAACCCGTGAAAATGCCAAGAAATTTAATGTTTCATCAGATACAGAACTTCATAGGGTAATGATTCACGGAATATTACATTTATGTGGTTATTATGATAAAAAACCAGAGGATAAAGCCTTAATGACTGAGAAGGAAAATTTTTACCTGGCTAAAAGAGCTTTTTAAATAAAAAAGGTTGGTAAGTATACCAACCTTCATTTTAACTAAACTTAAGAATTATACACGTTCAATAATTTCATTTAACGGCCTTCTCACTTTTTTAGCGAATTGCATGGTATCTTCTTCAGAACGAAAACCTACAGGAGCAATTACAACAGCATGTAAACCCTTTTCTTTTAGTCCTAGGATTTCATCAAATGCATTAGCATCAAATCCCTCCATCGGGCATGTATCAATGCCTTCTACCGCACAATAAGTAAGTAAATTACCTAATGCAATATAAGATTGACGTGCATTCCAATAAGCTGCAGCATCATCAGTTAGATTCGAAACGGTTCCCTTCATTACTTGCTCAAATCCTTCTAATGCTCCACGTGGAACATTACGAGTTTCGGCAATAATATCGATGTAATTCTCAATGTACGTTTGCTCTATTGAAGTTTTATGAGCAAACACAATCAAGTGAGAAGCATCAGTAACCTGCGTTTGGCCGTAAGCTGCCGTTTTAAGCTTTTCACGAACTTCTGGATTCTCGACTACAATAAACTTATATGGCTGTAAACCATACGAGGAGGCACTCAGATTCAACGCTTCTAAAAGATTATTTAACTGTTCTTCTGATAATTTTTTTGTTGTATCAAACTTCTTTGTCGCATAGCGAAAATTGGCTAAACGATCTATAACATCTACTTTTTCTAATACTTCCATTTTAAAATTTCTCTCTTATTTTTTAAAGTCCATCGGAACTTCAATTATCAACAACTCAGAAAAAGAATTTGTTTTAACATTTATTGTTTTTACATCATAAATTCCTAATCCATCACGTTCAAACAACTCAACACCTTCTACGACAACATTTCCACTCAAAACAAATACATAAACACCATTATCAGGTTTATTTAAAGTGTAGTCTACAGATTGGTTTTCATCAAAATTACCTAATGAGAACCAGGCATCCTGATTAATCGAGACGCCACCATTGACATTATCAGGAGAAGCCACCACTGAAAATTTATTTTCCCTATCTGCAGGCAAAAAAGTTTTTTGCTCGTAGCGAGGTTCAATATCCCGTTCTTTAGGAAAAACCCAAATTTGAAGAAACTTAACTTCCTTATCACGAGAGTTATTGTATTCGGAGTGCGCTATACCACTACCAGCCGACATGATTTGTACATCATGAGTTTTAATCACTTCTTCTCTTCCAGTACTATCTTTATGTAGCAGTTCGCCAGAAAGAGGAATACTAACTATCTCCATGTTATCATGCGGATGGGTTCCAAAGCCTAAACCAGGAGCGACTGTATCGTCATTCAAAACCCGCAGTAAGCCAAAATTCATTTTTGCAGGATCATAAAATGAACCGAAACTAAATGAATGATAACTCTTTAACCATCCTAAGTTATTAAAGCCGCGTTCATTAGCGCGATGAATTACAGTTTTCATACTATTATTTCCTTTCGAAATTTGTTGCAACAAATATAAGTAAAAACAATTAATGTTTAAACATATATTTATATAAAAAATATACTTTTTGCATAAGAAAAAATAAATAGCTCTTGAAAAATAGAAATAACAAACAATTAAACGCAAAAAGTCAAATGGGCCAAGCTAACAGATTAATTCCATTCAATTAATATTTTAGAACAACGTACGTTCTAAATACAGATAAGAAAACAAGCTAGACTCTATGATCTGAAAATTAGAAAGAAAGAATGAATAATTTATCAATCTAATCTATCCAATTTAAATATTGATTTTCAATTGGTACTATTTTAAGATAACACTAATTAACTTGGAAAAGTATTATATAAACTCATAGAATTACTCAAAATCAATAAACGAAATCACTTTAGACAAATACCAAATAATAAAGTCGAAATACTAAGTAATTGAAATTATAAGCATTAATTTGTTTCTATTGAATGAAATATTCCTAAAATAAAGAGTACAAAAAGCAATTATCATATTCGAAACTTCAAATATCCCCTGCTAACCATTGATTCATTAAACATTATATTGTAAACCTTTAGATAAGATCCATTAAACAATGTCTTCAAAACTCATTAAAAATGAATAAGGACAATGATTAATAGCGATAGACAAAGCATTCAGATTTAAGAAAATTCAGTTAGAAACACACTCCTAATTAATAGCTTAACCTATCCAGGTATCTATTCTTCATATTTTATTGTATTCAAAGCTATACCAAATTTCGAGCTAATAAGGCAACTATTAAACACGTATTGAATAATATCAGAATTATAACTTTAGTATACTCCAATTTGAAGATGTTCCTACTTAAAGAATAGAAATTCAAAACTGCATGAAATAACCTTAACAAGAATTACTTGATTTATATATGTGAAAAAGATCTGATTAGAAGTTTAAAAATGGACCTACCGTAAATACCTACATCCATATCAATATAAATAAGTATATAGATAAACCCTCACCATTTAAAATTCAAAACAATCAATAAATATTTATGATGGTCATTGTTTTAAAGAAAAATTTGAGTAAGAAAGTTATAAAAGGAAGAAGTTTAAAATAAGATGCTAATCCCCTGTTAAAAGACCTAAAGCAAAGGGAAGGCACAAAAGAATATACACAACTAAATAGTAAGTAAATGGATTATCATTGAATCTAAACTAACTACAAGGAAGGCATATAATAGATATTAGCATACAGGCATCAAACTGTTAAACTTATCTCAACTTTAAAAAGAGTTATAAAAGTTTAATTAAGAAACAACTAAATACTCTTATTACATTAATGAATAGATGACTATTTAAAATCTACCAAGCAATAAAACAATGAGCTTAATTTTTAGGTACAGCTAAAATAAATCAACCACTCCCTGGTTAACAGAGAAATAAGCTAAAATTAATATGAATACGCCTTTTATTAGCTGAAGTAGTAGTTTAAAAGCTGATTTACTCGTTAAACTATATTGAAACGCTTAGCAGGAAAAACCAGTTTATTTAGCTTTAAGGATAACATACCCTATTCTGATTAAATTCCTATTATAACATAATTTAATAAAACCCTTAATAACTATAGCTAAAACGAATGTTAGTACATAAGTCTCAAAAAGGCTAATCTTTAAGTAATTGAATAAACAAAGTTCTAAGTGAATAAACACTATTCGTAATATATAACAATATTAAAAGAAGCTCCTTCAAATCTTACCCAATTGATAGGGTCGTCGTTATTTCGCACTTTCCATTTATTCAAAAACTTAAAGCTATCATAAACTACCTTAAATAAACATGTAAGAAAGAAAGATAATAGATAATGATAACTAGTATATCAGTATTGAATTTTACTAATACAAGTAAGTTCAATAACTATCATATTTTAGTCCTGCTACTTAAACAAAGTTGTACCACTGTTCCCTGAAAAATATATTCTATAAAAAAGTTCGTTATTAGACTATACTAATATATAATGCTCTTATAAAAAGCTATTATCCCTTTTTATGCGTTCGATATCATAATACTATACTAATAGGCTTATAAAACAGGTCTAAAAATAATTCGGAGTTAATCGATACATGTCAAAACTCATAAAGAACCCCTTCCTTTTTAATTAATAATTACTTTAGATCTATTCATGTGTAGGTAAGGTATTAATCTAAACAGTAATCAGGATTCAATACACTTAAAATAAACAACGATATATAATTAAAAAACTTAGTATCGTCTTAAAGTAGACAATTAAATTATTTAGATAATACGAAAGGAACAATATAACTGAATTAACAAAAAAAAGATGAACCAATAATAAATTTCAAAGCAGATTACATTAAGAAGTCTGAATTAGTATGAGCTATAAACAATATATTATAAATGAAATACTAGTTTAGATCCATAAATACTTATAGAAAAGCAAGTCAATATCCATACTAAATACAATAATTAATAAGCAACCTATTAACGAGATCTATAAAAACTCTCAAATTATTAAATAAACAATTACTACTCTCATGGTCAATTAAAGTAAAATCAATAATAAATATCTTTATAGAAAGTCCCAATCAAACAAAGAATTAATCAATTAATAGAACTTATATAAGAACCTAAAGTTCTAAAAAGGTAAAACAAAGTATAAGAGCTTTTATCCAATCATTAATAACTTCCATCATCACCTTGAATCCATTTATATATAAATCACAATCATTAAACCATAAGGTGGTTTACGCATTATTATTCAAAATAATCCATGGTTTAATAAACTTAAAATAACACTAAACACTCATTTAAAATTCTAAGACATTTCAATTAATAACTATGTTCCACGTGGAACATGCGATATCATTAAATAAACTAACAAACTGTTTTTTCGTAACTTTGCGAATTATTCAAAAAAGAATTAACTATGTTCCACGTGGAACATTACTAAAAGGTATGTTTACTGAATACGATATAATAGTTGTAGGAGCCGGTCATGCCGGTTGTGAAGCAGCAGCTGCAGCTGCAAATCTCGGATCAAAAGTATTACTAGTTACTATGAATATGCAAACCATTGCCCAGATGTCTTGTAATCCGGCAATGGGTGGTGTAGCTAAAGGTCAAATAGTAAGAGAAATTGATGCAATGGGTGGCTACTCAGGAATAGTGAGTGATAAAACAACTATTCAATTCAGAATGCTAAATCGCTCAAAAGGACCTGCAATGTGGAGTCCAAGGGCACAAAATGACCGCTACAAATTCCATGAAGAATGGAGATATATGCTTGAAAATACACCTAATCTTGATTTCTTCCAAGACATGGTTAGTGGACTTCTCCTAAAAGGAAATACTGTTTGCGGTGTTAAAACTTCACTGGGTTTAGAAATTAAATCAAAAGCAGTTGTACTTACAAATGGAACCTTTTTAAATGGTACGATTCATATTGGTGAAAAGCGCTTTGGCGGTGGACGAATGGGTGAAAAAGGAGCAACAGGGTTAACTGAAAACTTAGTTGAACTAGGTTTTGAGGCTGGTAGAATGAAAACTGGCACACCTCCACGAATTGATGGTAGAAGTATAAACTATTCAGTAATGGAAGAACAACAAGGAGATGAAAACCCAAGTCGTTTCTCTTATCTTGATTTTGAGCTTCCAACTGAAAAAAGATCTTGCCATATAACTTATACCAGTCCTGAGGTTCATGATATTCTAAAAGAAGGATTTGATCGTTCGCCAATGTTTACCGGTAGAATTAAAGGTTTAGGTCCTCGTTATTGTCCATCAATCGAAGATAAAATCAATCGTTTCGCAGAACGTGATCGCCACCAAATATTTGTGGAACCTGAAGGTTGGAACACAGTTGAAGTATATGTAAATGGTTTTTCTACATCGCTTCCTGAGGATGTACAATACAAAGCTTTAACTAAAATCCAAGGATTTGAAAACGCTAAATTCTTCCGTCCAGGCTATGCGATTGAATACGACTTCTTCCCTCCTACTCAGTTAAATACCACACTTGAAACAAAAAGAGTTGCTAATTTATTCTTTGCAGGACAAATAAATGGTACCACAGGTTATGAAGAAGCAGCGGCTCAAGGATTCATTGCTGGTATTAATGCTCACCAAAAAATAAACGAAAAGCATGAATTTGTATTATCAAGATCAGAAGCTTACATCGGTGTGTTAATTGATGATTTAGTAACAAAAGGAACTGAAGAACCTTATAGAATGTTTACTTCAAGAGCAGAGCATAGATTACTATTAAGACAGGATAATGCAGATATTCGGTTGACCAAATTATCTAATTCAATTGGTTTAGCTTCTGATGAACGCTTAAGAAAGGTGGAAGAAAAAATCAGTAAATCAGATGAAATAGTAAAATTCATGAAAGGTAAATCAGTTGAACCTTCAGAAATTAATTCCTTTCTTGAGGAAAACGGTACCTCTCCTTTGCCTCAGAATACTAAACTATTTAATTTACTGACACGACCTCAAGTCAATCTAACTGATCTAATAAATGCTTATCAACCATTAAAAGATTTTATCAATGGTACTAATCAGGAAATAATTGAACAATCGGAAATAAAAGTTAAGTATGAAAGCTATTTTGAAAAAGAACTTGAAATGGTTTCGAAGCTTCAACGTATGGAAGACCAAAATATAAATCCTGAATTTAACTATGACACCTTAGTTTCATTATCAAAAGAGTCGAGAGAAAAATTAAAAAAAATAAAACCTCGAACTTTAGGCCAAGCATCACGAATTTCAGGAGTTTCACCTGCCGATATATCAGTTTTAATGATTCATTTATCTAAATAACTGATTATCAATATTTTAGATTAATTAAAGGTTAAAAAATATCTACCTGTTTTAAAGCGATATAAACCACTATCTAAAATTTTCAATACTAATATTCATAAAAGCATATAAATTTAACTGAGGGCTTAAAAACGTGAAATTTTCAAAACAGCTGTTTTTAAAGAAAAAAATAGAAGCTTTAATTGTTACAACATTATTTTTTACCGCATGCGCAAATATTGTTAGCCCTACAGGTGGAGACAAAGATGTAACACCACCAAAACTTTTAAGCGAAACTCCAAAAAATAAAAGTTTAAATTTTTCGGGTAAAAAAATTGAAATAGAATTTGACGAGGTCGTTCAACTAAAAGATCAGTTCAAAGAAATTAGTGTAACACCTGAAATGGAATTGGCTCCAGAAATTTCTGCCAGAAAAAATATTATTCTTGTTAAACTAATTGATACCCTTAGAAAAAACACTACCTACTCTATCAACTTCGGAAATTCTATCGCTGATATGAACGAATCCAATCTGTTCAAAAATTACAGATATGTATTTTCCACTGGCAATTATATTGACTCTTTAAAAATAGCAGGAACTGTAGATTATGTAATTGATACCGCTTTAACAAAAGATGTAATCATCGGATTATTTCCACCAAACTTAGAAGCACTTTATAAACAAAAACCAATTATTTATACGTCAACTGGTACCGGAGGTAAATTTGAGCTAAACAATATTAAAAATGGAGAATACCGGATTTATGCAATTAAAGATCTAAATGGTAATAAACGATATGATGAAGATGAACTATTAGGCTTTTTGGATAAACCAATTAATCTCCAAAAAGACTCATTGAACTTAAATTTTACTATTTCTAAACAAATTCCCAGAAAAACAAAAGTTACTGAAACAAAGTACTACGAAGGTAAAATATTGGTAAAATACAATAGAAAAGATGACTCGGTAAATTACAATGTATTATATCCGGAGGAGTTTAAAAATAAAATAATTACTGATAAATCATCGCTTGATTCAGTTTCATTATGGGTACCCACTGCTAAATTCGATTCTACAAAAATTGAAGTGTTGAAAAATGGAAAACCTTTCGATACCGTTTTAATTAGAAACTTCATTAAAGAACCAAAATTTTCGCTGACAAAAATTACTGATAATTTAAAATCAACCGTATTGAAGCCTGGCGATACTATTAAACTTAATTTTTCAAGACCATTACAAAATCCAGACTTTTCGAAAATTGAAGTATTAGAAGATAGTATCAAGAAAACAAACTTTTCAGTGATTCCGAATATCCACAACATAAAGGAATATGCGGTAAAATATAACTGGGATAGCACGAAGAACTACGAAATAAACATTAAAGAAAATACTTTCACCGATATATACGGAAAAGGTAATAGTGACTACAAGCGAAAATTCGTTATTGATTCCATTGGAAATTACGGAACCATACTTACCGACTTTGAAATTCCTGAAGGTAAACAATACATAGTAGAATTATTAGATGAAAACAATGTAGTTCTTAAACATCAGATTATTTCAAGCTCAGGTATTTATCCATTTACAGTATTAGTTCCAGACAGATATAAACTTCGTTATATTGAAGACTCAAACAAAAATAATCAGTGGGATGTAGGTAAGGTGGATCAGAATATTCAACCTGAACCTATATACTATTTCAAAGATGAAATTGCGGTAAGGATTGGTTGGGAAATAGAGGTAAAAATTAATGCTAAGTAATTTCATAAAAAAATATAAAGAAAAAGGCTTGAAGAGATCTTCAAGCCTTTTTTTTTATCCCTTAAACCAGTCGGAATACATTATGTACCTTCCTGGTAAAGTGTCTAATAATTCCTTCTGCGCCTCTGTAATTGGTTTAATCTTCTTTGCAGGAATACCAGCATACAAATAACCCGATTCACATATAGTATTCTCCAAAACAATAGCACCCGCAGCTATAATACAATACTCATTAACAACAGCGTTATCCATAACAATTGCACCCATACCGATAAGAACCTTATCCTTTAAAATACAACCATGAACTAATGCATTATGACCAATATTGACATTGTTGCCTATAATAGTAGCTGCTTTTTGGTAAGTACAATGAATTACTGCACCATCCTGAATATTGGTATTATCACCTATAGTAATGTAATTAACATCACCCCTAACAACAGCATTAAACCAAACACTGCAATTTTTTCCAATTGTCACATCTCCAACTATAGTAGCGTTATCAGCTAAAAAACAATTCTCTCCAAAAGTTGGAAGTTTACCTTGAACAGGCTTAATTAATGCCATATTATTAAAATGTTGTATCGTGAATATTATTGATTTCCTTTTCAGGATAATCTGTAGTGTAATGTAAGCCTCGGCTTTCCTTTCTCATAATAGCGCCCTTAATAACTAAAAATGAAACTTGAATTAAATTTCTCAATTCACACAATTTCATAGAGAGTTTAGTGCTTTTATAAAAAGACTCTGTTTCATTATGTAATAATTCCAACCGTCGCTTAGCACGTTCTAAACGAAAATCAGATCTAACAATCCCAACATAATCACTCATCAAACGCTGCATCTCCCGAATATTATGAGTAACTAATATATCTTCATTCGATTTAACCGTATTTGTATCATTCCACTCCGGTATATCTAATTGAAAATTAACTGATTCGAAATATGAAACAGCTGACTGATAACTTCTTTCAGCAAAAACAAGAGCTTCTAATAATGAATTGGAAGCCAAGCGATTTGCACCGTGCAATCCAGTAGATGAACATTCTCCGCAAGCATACAATCTACGAATACTTGATTTTCCGAATTCATCAACCAAAATTCCACCACACATATAATGAGCTGCTGGAACAACTGGGATCATATCTTTACTCATATCAACTCCAATGCTTAAACACTTTGCGTAAATATTTGGAAAATGACGAAGTAATTCCTCCTTTGCTACATGGCGAATATCAAGATAAACAAAATCATCACCTGACTTTTTCATCTCAGCATCAATTGCCCTGGCAACAATATCACGTGGGGCCAATGATTTACGCTCATCATACAACTCCATAAATTCTTCACCTTTCCTATTCTTTAAAACGCCACCTGCACCTCGAACAGCTTCTGAAATTAAAAAAGAAGGATATTCACCGGGATGATACAAAGCAGTAGGATGAAACTGAATAAATTCCATATTTCTGACTTTACCCTTTGCACGATAAACCATTGCGATACCATCACCAGTAGCAATCACAGGATTAGTGGTATTTGAATAAATATGACCGGCACCACCAGAAGCCATCAAAGTAATCTTAGATAAGATTTTCTCTACCTTATTTGTATTTGTATTTAATGCATAAACACCATAACAAGTTATATCAGTAGATTTTTTATCAACAACCCCTCCTAAATGGTGTTGAGTAATCAGATCAACGGCAAAATAATGAGTAAGTATTTCAATATTAGGATGCTTATGAATTTGCTCAAGTAGAGCACGCTCAATCTCGAAACCGGTAATATCCTTATAATGCAGAACCCGATGTTCCGAATGCCCACCTTCTTTTGCAAGATCGAATGTTCCTGACCTCGTTTTATCGAAATTAGTTCCATAATCAATAATCTCCCTAATTCTTTCCGGACCTTCCTTCACTACGATCTCCACAATATCCTGATCACACAAACCATCACCAGCTATTAAAGTATCTTGAATATGTTTATCGAAAGAATCGGACTTATCAACAACAACTGCAACACCACCCTGGGCATACTTAGTATTTGATTCATCTTCATTAGATTTGGTAACAATACACACTGACCCATGCTTGGCAGCCTTCAGTGCAAATGACAACCCGGCAATACCGGAGCCAATAACAAGAAAATCAACTTTCTTCATCAATTAAATATAAGTATCAGACAATTAGAATGTTCTAAATAGGTGGAAAACTTTATTGCTTTATTTTTAACAAAAAGCCTGATTTTAAACTTCTCTCCTGATTCTACTGATAATATGTTAATAAGTATGACAAAGATGTTAATTTTGCGTTTGAAAATAGTAGGTAAGTTTTAAAATCGGATGAAAATGTCAATTTCTAAACATATCATCGTAAAACACTAAGACTATTAGTCAGAGATATCAACATGATATGCTATAATTCACAGTCAACAAAGAATAAACAGCAAAACTATTAACTGTAAATATTGGTTTTCATAAAAAACAGTATACCAATAAGTTGACTTTAACTAAATGTTAGAAGAATGTTAATAACTCTTTAACAACAAAAAACACAACTAAAATTTATAAAACTTTTTAACCAAACTAACACTATAATAAGAAGCAACATTTTAAAAATTTTAAATCTTTTATTTTTATTTACAGTGTTAGTTAATCAACAATAAAAAAAATGATGACAGCCGATGCCCCCGAGGCCCTGCTTGAAAAGGGATATCTGGATTACCATGTGGATCCGACCTTAGATCTATTTGAGGAAATTGAAAAACTCAAAAAAGAAAAGAATGCGATTATTCTGGCCCATTATTATCAGGAACCTGATATTCAGGATATAGCTGATTATATCGGGGATAGTTTGGGTTTATCTCAACAGGCTGCAAAAACCGATGCCGACATTATTGTTTTTGCGGGTGTTCATTTTATGGCCGAAACTGCCAAAATACTTTCTCCACATAAAAAAGTGTTATTACCTGATTTGAAAGCAGGCTGTTCATTAGCGGATACCTGCCCTGTTGATCAATTCGCACTTTTTAAACAAAAGCATCCTGATCATACGGTTATCATGTACGTAAACTCTACTGCCGATATTAAAGCAATGAGCGATATCGTATGTACATCAACCAATGCTGTTCAAATTGTGGAAAGCTTACCTAAGGATGAAAAGATCATCTTCGGTCCGGATAAAAACCTTGGTGCTTGGGTAGCTAAGAAAACCGGCAGAGATTTAGTTTTATGGCAAGGATCATGTATGGTTCATGAAATTTTCTCTTTGGAAAAAATCACGAAATTAAAAAATCGTCATCCGGAAGCAGAGTTTATTGCACACCCTGAATGTGAAGATGCAGTTTTAAAAATCGCCGATTACATCGGATCTACAACCGGTTTATTGAAGTATGCGATAAATAGTCCTAAAAAAGAATTTATTGTTGCAACTGAATCAGGTATAATTCATCAAATGCAGAAAGCGGCACCTGATAAAGTATTTATTCCTGCTCCTCCAAATAATTCATGTGCTTGTAATGATTGTCCACATATGAAGTTGAATACTTTAGAAAAGTTATACTTGTGTATGAAATATGAATTGCCGGAAGTTACTTTACCAAAAACTCTTATTGAAAAAGCAGTGAAGCCTATTGAGCGAATGCTCGAAATTTCGGCTAAGTATGGTTTATAAAGTTTAAAATAAAATAATAACTATAAAAGGTAAGTCAAACGACTTACCTTTTGTTTTTAGTAACATATTTCTATTTTTAAGAAATTAAAACCAAACGATATACTTTAATGAAAAAGCTATTATTCCTTTTAGGAGCTGGAATTTTATTTGTTTCGTGTAGCAAATTAGAAGAAGGTGAGCCTGATCCATTAACATTACCTGTTCAAAAAAAGGTTAAATTCAACATCTACTCAAGTAAAGATTATAGCAGTCCGAATAATGATGGAACAACAGCTTTAATTAAATTGGAAGTTATTAACATAAACCGCACAACTGAGGTTGAAACTAAAATTTGGGACTCGACAATTAATGAGCGTCAGATTAAGATTTATCCTTTGGCAACAGCGCCAATTGTTGTTGAAAAAGTGTTTAATAATGTAATTGACAAAGATCAGGCTATTAAATACAGGTACGTTGTTACCATAAAGTATAATAATGGTGCTACCAGTTCAAATACCGAACGTTCAGAAGTATTAGATACCGGAAATATTGCAAAGCAATTGGGTATTATTCTGTAATAAGTAATTAAATTAGTTTTTGAAAAGGAACTGTTGATTAATTGTCAATAGTTCCTTTTTTGGTTTTTGTTAAAAATTAAAAAAAATTTTCCCCGCTTCGCGGATTAGTAGTTTAGGCATGGACAAAGAATCAATTATCAACACAACAGTTGATTTTGTTAAAAAGGAACTTGATGGAGTGGAAAGTGGTCATGACTGGTGGCATATTTATCGGGTGTGGAAAAATGCTCAATTAATTCTTGTTGATGAAAAGGCCGATTCACTGGTAGTTGAATTAGCTGCGCTATTGCACGACATTGCCGATGCCAAATTTCATAATGGTGATGAGGAAATTGGCCCGGCCAAAGCCGAAGAATTTATGAAAAGTTTACAGCTTAATGAAAGTGTTATTGACCATGTAACGAATATAATCAGGCATATATCCTTTAAATCGGGAAACCAACGACATATTTTTAGTTCCAAAGAGTTAGATATTGTTCAGGACGCCGACAGACTGGATGCTATTGGAGCGATAGGTGTCGCCCGGGCATTTAATTACGGTGGGTTTAAAAATCGGGCGATCTATGATCCCGAAATAAAACCTAACCTGGAGATGACAAAAGAAGAATATAAGAAAAGTGAGGCGCCGACTATCAATCATTTTTACGAAAAACTGCTTTTGTTAAAAGACAGGATGAACACAGATGCCGGCCGTAAATTGGCAGAAAAACGCCACGAATATTTGGAACAATTTCTAAATCAGTTTTTTAACGAATGGAATGGCCATTTATAGTTTGATAGCTGTTTTTTATGAAAATTTCCCGCTTCGCGGACAAAACAATACGGTTTCTTTCGTGTCATAGTAAGTACACTATTACATTTTTAATATGAAAATTATCATTGTTGGGGCCACCGGAACAATTGGAAAAGTTGTATCTGCCGAATTGAAAAAACGCCACGAAATTGTCAGCGTGGGATCAAAATCAGGAGATGTTCAGGTTGACATAAACTCAAAAGCATCTATCGAAAAATTATTTGAAACAGTTGGAAACTTTGATGCATTAGTTAGCACCACGGGTTCGGCATTTTTTGGGCCTTTCTCCGAACTTACAGAAGAACGAATGTATGAGGGAATTAGAAGCAAACTTATGGTACAGGTTAATTTGGTGCTGGAAGGAAGGAAGTATATCAAACCCAATGGTTCTTTTACCTTAACAAGCGGAATTTTAGCTGAAGACCCTATTAAAATGGGGGCTGCCTTAAGCATGGTGAATGGAGCAATTAATTCCTTCGTTATAGGAGCTTCTGTTGAATTAGAAAACCAGGTACGAATCAACGCAGTTAGTCCTGGCGTTGTTGAAGATTCGCGCGATCTTTACGGTCCGTATTTCCCAGGTCATATTCCGGTGTCGATGGAAAGAGTTGTAGCTGCTTATATTAAAAGTATTGAAGGAGCAATAAACGGCCAAGTTATTAAAGTTTATTAATGACTTTAGCCGATAAAATATTGGCATTCTATCATACATTGCATTTGGAGGGAGATGGGCTTCCTCCAAATGTTCAGGTGTTATATCCCTACATAAATTCAAACTCACCCATAATTGACAGTATAACCCGGCAATTTTATAACAAGTTTTATGCTGATGACTTTCAAAGGCGAATGATCATTGGCATTAACCCGGGAAGGCACGGAGCCGGTTTAACAGGAATCCCTTTTACAGATACTAAAAGGCTGGAAGAATGTTGTGGAATTACTGTTGATAATTTTCAGTGTCATGAACCCTCTTCGGTTTTTGTTTATCGCATGATCGCCGCCTTCGGCGGAGTAAAAGAGTTTTACCAACTGTATTATTTCACTTCAGTTTGTCCACTTGGTTTTGTTAAGGTTCAGTCGAATGGAAAAGAACTGAATTATAATTATTATGATGATAAAGGTTTTTTCCAACGGATAAAACCTTTCATTGTGGAAAAGCTTCAGGAACAATTGTCATGGGGCTTTGATAGAACTAAGGCTTTTTGTTTAGGAACCGGGAAAAATTTTGAATTTGTAAATCAACTGAACAATGAGTTTCATTTTTTTAAGGAGCTGATTCCTTTAGAACATCCTCGCTATGTGGTGCAGTATAAGTGGAAAGAACTTGATAACTATGTGCAAAAATTTGTAAACCTGCTTAAATGAAAATAGTATCTTTTTAAAATTTTACAAATACCAGAAACATGGCTCAATTGAAAAGGCTGTTTGATAATTACAGCAACATCATTTTTTTGCTGGGAGGAATCTTACTTGGGAGTATTGCGGGTTTAATTTTTGGTAAAGAAATAGCAGTGATTAAACCCATTGGCGATATTTTTCTAAACCTTTTATTCACGGCCATAATTCCCTTAATCTTTTTTGCCATTGCCACATCGGTAGCCAATATCGAACAAAAGGGTTCATTTGGTAAAGTATTGCGATCAATGCTATTGGTGTTTTTGTTTACCACCCTTCTTTCGGCTTTTCTAATGATTTTGGTGGTTGGTGTTTTTCCAATAGCCGATCACTTCAAATTGAGCATCCCTGAAAATGCAAATTCCAAAGTAAGCAGCTTTGGTGAGCAAATAACCACGTTATTAACTACCAGTGATTTTTCTCAATTGCTAACCAGGCAAAGCATGTTAGCCTTGATCATCTTTTCTATTTTGGTTGGAACGGCAACTTTACAGGCCGGAAAATCGGGAGAAGCCTTTAAGCAGTTTTTGAATTCGGGGAATGAGGTTTTCAAAAGGCTTATTTCACTGATCATGAAAGCGGCGCCATTAGGGCTGGGTGCTTATTTTGGTTATTTAATTGGAGTTTTCGGCCCGGAACTGTTCGGATCGTATGCACATTCATTGGGCTTATACTATGGATTTTGCACTGTTTATTTTTTTGTCATGTTTTCGGTTTATGCCTTTATGGCCGGAGGAATAAAGGCCATTCCGGTTTATTGGAAAAACAATGTGGTCCCGTCGTTAACGGCGCTGGGTACTTGTAGCAGTGTTGCCACCATTCCGGTGAACATGCAGGCGGCTGAAAAGATGGGCGTGTCAAAACCCATAAGTGATATTACAATTCCTTTGGGCGCATCTTTGCATAAAGACGGTTCAAGTATTGGCGGGGTTATAAAAGTCGCCATGGTCTTCGCTATTTTTAACAAATCATGGAATGGTATGGATACGATGTTGATAATTTTAGGCATTGCGTTAATGACCAGCATAGTTGAAGGGGGAATTCCAAACGGAGGCTACATTGGCGAATTGTTCATAGTTACAGCATTCCATTTACCAATCGAGGCATTATCAGTTTTAATGGTTATTTCAACATTGATTGATCCGATGGCTACTTTGTTGAATGCAACCGGCGATACAGTGGCCGCAATGATGATTTCCAGATTATCCGAAGGCAAAAATTGGATGAGCCGACAAATTCAAATCAACTAGCTTTTTAGATGAAGAAGATAATACCCTTAGTTTTTTGGTCGATCATTGGTTTAACGATGCAAGTAAAAGCACAAAAAATTGATTTAACAAAGCAATTTAATACCAGGCAAATTTTAGTTGTAACGGCTGCTAATTGGGATACCGTTGATGCCAAGTTAAACGTGTTTGAATGGAACAATAAAAGCTGGCAATTGAAATTTGCAGATGTTCCGGTTACCTTGGGTCGAACAGGTTTGGCTTGGGGAAAGGGTTTGCAATCAGATGAATTGAATACAGGAGTATTGAAAAAGGAAGGCGACGGTAAATCGCCAGCCGGAATTTTTAGTTTGGGAGGCTTGTTTGGTTACGAAGATATTTCAACCAAAATGAAATTTCTGAAAGTTAGCCCTTCCACTTTTTGCGTCGACGATCAAACTTCAGCTTACTATAATCAAGTTACTGATACTACTAAAACCCCAAAAACATGGAATTCGGCAGAGGAAATGCGCCGAAATGATGATTTGTACAAATACGGCGTTTTTGTAAACTATAATACGGAGCCGATAGTTGCAGGCGCAGGCTCCTGTATTTTTATGCACATTTGGCGTGGCGCCGGCCGGCCTACGGCCGGTTGTACGGCAATGACAGAAGAAAATATGCTGAAGCTCTTTTCAATCCTTGATGCAGAGAAAAAACCATTGCTAATTCAAATGCCCCGGGATGAATATGAAAAATTAAGGAATAGCTATCAATTGCCCGACCTGCACTGATTAATTCTGCATCTTTTCTACCTTTGCAAATTAATTTCAGACGCTAGTTTTTTACTAATAACTATTGACTGATTACTAATTACTAAACAATGAGCGATCTTTTTGAAAATACAGAGCGAACTGAATTATCGCAAATGGGGGAATTTGGTTTGATAGACCATTTGACACAAAATGTAAAACTATATAATTCGTCAACCTTAAAAGGCATTGGCGATGATGCGGCGGTAGTAAGCCATGGCGATAAGAAAACGCTTATTTCAACCGACTTGCTGATTGAAGGAATTCATTTCGATTTAATGTATGTTCCTTTAAAGCATTTGGGATATAAGGCCATCATGGTAAACCTTTCAGATATCTGCGCAATGAACGGCTCTCCTACCCAGGTAACCGTTTCAATTGCTGCTTCAAGCCGATTTTCGTTAGAGGCCCTGGAGGATTTATATGCTGGAATGTTGCTGGCTTGTGATAAGTGGAAGGTGGATTTGATTGGCGGCGATACCAGTTCTTCACAAAAAGGACTGATCATTAGCATCACTGTTTTGGGTGAAGCAAATGAAAAAGATATCGTTTATCGCAGCGGAGCAAAGAAAGGTGATTTGATTTGTGTTTCCGGCGATTTAGGCGGAGCATATATGGGACTGCAAATGTTGGAGCGTGAAAAAGCTGTTTTCTTGCAAACACCAAACATCCAACCGCAACTGGAAGGAAAAGATTACATCTTGGAACGACAGCTTAAACCGGATGCGCGAATGGATATTGTTGAGATGCTGAAGGCTTTAAGCATTACACCTTCTGCCATGATTGATATTTCTGACGGACTGGCTTCGGAACTACTTCATATTTCAAAACAATCGAAAGTGGGTGTGAAGCTGTATGAAGAGAAAATCCCGATTGATCCTTTAACCTATGATACCGCCCGCGAATTCAACCTCGACCCTACTGTTTGTGCTTTGAGCGGAGGAGAGGATTACGAGTTATTGTTTACTATACCGCAATCGGATTACGATAAGATAAAAGGTCAACCCGATATTTCTATTATTGGTCATATTACCGATGAAAGCGAGGGCAATTATATTGTCAGCAAATCAGGCAATGTTTACGAGATCACTGCCCAGGGCTGGAACGCGTTTAAGCAAGCGTAAGCGAATAAATCTTTAAATAACGGCTGTCCAAAAAGTCTTGACCTTGTCATCCTGAGCGCAGTCGAAGCGTTTTAACAACTAGCCTTCGACTCCGCTCCTTTAGATTTGTTATTGTTAGATTTAAAATGAGAAAGGAAGCAAAAGTACACTAAGA
>NZ_JAMWYS010000038.1 GCF_023914155.1 Solitalea agri
AAAATACATACTTATAAACTATAGGTAAAACTTATTTTTACACAGCCTCTGCAACGCGTGCGAAATACTGGATTGAGTTTTATAACTCTTTGTATTTTTCCAACCCAACAATGATTATAGAGGCTATTCTTTTCGAATAGCCTCTTTTTTTGTAATTTATTGAATGCTAATTCAATAAAAATGAAAAATTATGCATTGGTCTTCATAGCTTTTCTACTGCTATCTGCTCAACTTAGGTCAGCTGTCGCCCAAGTATCAGGCAAGAAAATTATCGACTTAACTTATTCTTTCGACAAGGAAACCATTTACTGGCCCACTGAAAATGGCTTTCAACTTACCGTGGGTTTTAAAGGAGAAACAGATAAGGGATATCATTACGAGGCAAATACTTTTTGTGCAGCGGAACACGGTGGTACTCATTTAGATGCACCGGCTCATTTTTATGCTAATCGGTCAACTGTTGATCAAATCTCACTTGATAAACTAATGGGAGAGGCTATAGTTATAGATGTTTCTGTTGCCAGCTTAAAGGATGCTAATTATTTGATCAGCAAAGAGGATTTTTTAGTCTGGGAAGCTAAAAATGGAAAAATAAAACCAGGTGTAATAGTGCTTTTACGAACTGGCTACGGTAAATTTTGGCCCGACCGAACAAAATATATGGGTACCGATAAAAGAGGTGTCGAAGGCGTTCAGTTATTGCATTTCCCAGGCTTATCACCTGCCGCTGCCGATTGGTTGACAAAAGAGCGAAAAATAAAAGCCGTTGGAATTGATACTCCCAGTATTGATTTCGGACAATCCTCAACGTATGAAACTCATGTTATTCTTACAAAAGAGGAGGTTCCTATTTTTGAAAATGTAGCCAATCTGGATTTACTTCCATTTAAAGATTTCTCTGTAATTGCTCTCCCAATGAAAATTGGTGGCGGAAGCGGAGCTCCTTTACGGATTATTGCTCTTTTAAATCAGTAAGGTAAAGGACTGGTTTCAAAAAACTGGCAGCCAATTTGAGCCCGAAGGACTCTAGAGATTTTATACACCCATAGCTTGAACCTAGCCTTTTATATAATTATTTCATACCATGCTACTTGCAAGGACCGGCCTTAGCAGCTTTAGCGTAAAGAAAGATTGTAAAAAGACATGTAGTTAAGTGGATAAGTGATGAGGTAAAGCAATTCGGAGAAGTGGAGCGAAGCGAAACGTCTTGAATTGCAGATAGTCTTTTTAGAATCTTTTAGCTAAAGCTGCGTAGCCTTGATTCTTTGGAAACTTTCTTATCAAGAAGAAAGTTTCTAGGCCTCGGCCGGCTATGAGGCCGACCATCAGAACCGAATAAGATGGTTAGCCCAGTTGAATTAAGAAAGCCCTAGCTCACGCGCGTTTGCGAGGCTGTGTAAAAATGAATTTTTCAGTAACCCGTTAAAAGATAAAGTTGGTTGAACAGT
>NZ_JAMWYS010000058.1 GCF_023914155.1 Solitalea agri
AAATCCTGCTTTAACTTGTTGATAACCCCTGAAAATAGAAAGAGGCCGTCCTTTTGAGACAGCCTCTTCTTCGTTTTTACATTTTTTTTAAAGTCGATTTATACTCTTCCCATTTTTTACTTAAATAATGATTCTCAGCAAAATAGTTAAGTATTGGAATAAACTCATCACTATTAATAAAACCGGTTAGGTTAGTCAATAATTGGAGTTTTTCATCAAGAAATATGGTGTTTGGATATGCCATGTGACCATTTAGGATAGCCGCGGCAAACTCATTGCATTTGTAGTTAGCATTGTAGGCATATATCTTTTTATTAAAGGTAATAGTATCCCTTGTTTCGGCATTCAGCTTTACAGCGTAAAAATCCCTATTGATGATTTCTACAACATCATCATTTTGATAGGTCTTTTTATCCATCGTTTTGCACCATCCGCACCAGTCAGTATAAACATCGATTAGTATTTTTTTAGGCTTATTCTTCATAAGTGCTTCAACTTCATGTATGTTTAACCATTTAATCTCTTTTTTTTGCTGACTGTAACAAAAATTAGACAGTAGCAAAAAGCTTGTTAAAACACTTAAAAAGGCTCTTTTTGTAAAAACTAAAGGCATATTCTTAATTTTTTTATAAAATATTTTAATAATCTAGTAAATCTTTCTACTTTTGTAGAGCCCACCCAGGGCATGTTTTTCATAGGTAGATGTGGGGTCGATTAAGAGATTAATCGGCCCTTTTTTATTATCAGCATTTTTTGCTCCGACTTTCATATATTTTAATTAGCGAGTGAATTTACTCATTAGGCTTTAATTTGAAGTAGTAAAATAGAATTCGTTCAAGAGGTGTTTATTAAACAACTGATTTTCAGTAAAATGAAACATAAAATCATAATTGCGATTACAGGTGCTAGTGGCTCTATTTACGCAAAGGTATTGCTTGATAAACTTGTTCAACTTCGTCATCAGGTTGAGGAAATTGGAATTGTGATGTCTGACAATGCCAAGCAGGTTTGGGAGTTCGAACTGGATGATAACTCCTATTCGAAATACCCATTCAAATTTTATGATAAAAAAGATTTCATGGCACCTTTTGCTTCAGGATCTGCAAAGTTTAATACGATGATTATTGCTCCTTGCTCTATGGGAACTTTAGCCCGTATTGCTGCTGGTGTTTCTGATGATTTGATAACAAGGTCGGCGGATGTGATTCTAAAAGAAAGAAGAAGGCTTATTCTGGTAACCCGTGATACACCTCTGAACCTGATTCATATAAACAATATGAAGACGGTTACAGAAGCTGGAGGAATAATTTGCCCCGCCAGTCCTTCATTTTACAGCAAACCAAAAACGCATGAAGAGATTGCCCTAACCGTAGTTAACCGTGTAATAGACCTTGCCGGTTTAGAAATGGATTCCTTCAGATGGGGAGAGCAATAAGCAATATGGAGAAGTGAAAATATGAGGGTTTGAAATGAGAAAATAATGGAAATAACTTATACATCAATTAATCAGCTAATTACTACATTTTCAAATTCTCAAATTATCTGATTTTAAATTTCAAAAAACTTATCTTTGCGCCCTTATGAATTCGCCTCAAAAAGTTAGTTTTTATACACTTGGATGCAAGTTGAACTTCTCCGAAACCTCGACCATCGGCCGTATGTTTGCCGATAATGGCTATGTGCAGGTTGAGTTTCAGGAGGGTGCTGATGTGTACGTGATTAATACTTGTTCGGTAACTGAAAACGCCGACAAAAAGTGTAAGAAGGTTGTGAAAGAGGCTCTTAAATATTCACCCGGAGCCTATGTGGTAATAATTGGCTGCTATGCCCAGTTGAAACCTGCCGAAATTGCTGAAATTCCAGGGGTTGATTTGGTTTTAGGTGCTGCAGAGAAATTCAGGTTATTAGATTTTATAAGCGACCTAACTAAAAAGCCTAAAGCTGAAGTTCATAATCAGCCTATTAACGAAGCTAATACATTCATTTCATCATATTCTATTGGAGACCGAACCCGTGCTTTCTTAAAGGTTCAGGATGGTTGCGATTATACTTGTTCTTTCTGTACCATTCCTTTGGCCCGTGGAGCGAGCAGAAGCGATACGATTGAAAATATTGTGAAATCGGCTGCTGAAATTGCAGCTTCAGGGGTAAAAGAAATTGTGCTAACCGGAGTGAATATTGGTGATTATGGGAAAGGTGAGCATGGTAACAAAAAGCATGAGAGTACGTTTCTAGAGTTGGTTCAAGCCCTTGATAAGGTGGAAGGAATTGATCGAATACGTATTTCATCGGTTGAGCCGAACCTGTTGACCAATGAGGTTATTGAATTTGTAGCTCAATCAAAGCGATTTGTACCCCATTTTCATATTCCGTTGCAATCGGGGAATAATAAAGTGCTGGGGCTTATGCGTCGCCGGTACAAAAGAGAGCTATATGCCGAACGTGTTGCCAAAATCAAATCATTAATGCCAGATTGTTGTATCGGTGTTGATGTTATTGTTGGATTTCCTGGTGAGACTAAAGAAGATTTCCTTGATACCTATAATTTCCTGAATGAACTGGACATCTCTTATTTGCATGTTTTCACTTACTCAGAAAGAGAAAATACTCCTGCTACAAACTTTGATGGGGTAGTTAGTGGTTCGGAACGAGCCGATAGAAGCAAAATGCTGCATATTCTTTCGGAGAAAAAACGCCGTTACTTCTACGAGCAAAATTTGACTAAAAACTATCAGGTTTTATTTGAGGCCGACTGCAAAGATGGTAAAATGCATGGCTTTACCCGTAACTATATTAAGGTTTCAGTAAAGTACGATCCTGTTTTAGTTAATGAACTAAAAGAGGTTCAACTGGTTGCAATAAACACCGAAGGAGATGTTGATATTAAAGAAGCTGATGAAATTCTGGTTCATTAATATTTGTTGACTATTCTTTTTTAAACATTTTAAAACCTAATAACCGTATTACAGATGGCTCACGGAGAACGCCGTAAAAAAGCCCTTACTCTCTCAAAAAAAGTATTTGAAAATAAAACTTTTAGATTTCTGGTATCAGGAGGCACAGCTACATTAGTTGATATAGCTCTCTATCGGGTTTTCTACTATTATATACTGGAGCAACAATCTGTAAACTTTCTTGGTTCAGTAATAAGTGCCCATACTGCGGCACTCTGTGTTTCATTTACAGCCGGTTTTATTACTAATTTTCTGATTAGCAAGTTTTTTGTTTTCAATAACTCAAACCTTGGTACACGTGTACAGTTATTCAGGTATGCATTAGTGGCGGCCATTAATTTTTCAGCTAATTATTTCCTGTTGAAATTATTTGTGGAGTTTATGCATTTAGAGCCCACGCTTTCAAGAGCTTTTTCAGCGATGATTGTGGCTATAATGAGCTTTTTGTTAGGAAAATATTTCGCATTCAGAGTAAAAACAGTTTAATATGATTGATTTAGCAAACATTTTTTTACAAGTAAAAGAGATCACGTTAGCAACAGGAGCTTTTATCAGGGAAGAGCGTAAAAAGTTTAGCACTGATAAGATTGAATATAAAGGATTGAATAATCTGGTGTCATACGTAGATAAAACATCAGAAGAAATGATTGTAAAGGCATTAGAAGAAATTCTGCCTGAAGCAGGTTTTATAACAGAAGAAGAAACCATTAATAAAACTGGAGAGCGATATAATTGGATTGTTGACCCTTTGGATGGAACCACCAATTTTATTCACGGAATACCTACCTATTCCATTAGTATAGCCCTTCATGAATATGATGAGCCTGTATTAGGTGTAGTGTACGAAATTAATCTTGATGAGTTATTTTATACCTGGAAAGGGGAGAAGGCCTATTTAAATGGTCACCCTATTAATGTTTCAGGAAATAAAACTTTGGGTGAATCATTGCTAGCTACCGGATTCCCGTACTATGATTTTGATAAAGCAGAACAATATATTTCTGTTTTTAAAGAATTAATGCAACAAACACATGGATTACGAAGGATTGGTTCAGCAGCTGTAGATTTGGCTTATGTTGCATGTGGACGTTTTGATGGCTACTTCGAGTTTAATTTAAACGCGTATGATGTTGCAGCCGGAGCCTATCTTGTAAAACAGGCTGGTGGAACAATCCACAATTTTACTGGTGGCGATGAGTACATTAATACTCGTGAGATAGTTGCAGGAAACGGTTTTACGGGAGATAATATTCTAAAAATTACTAAACAATACTTTTAATTCACAACAACAGAACCATTTTGTTGATTATTTATCAATTAATAGGGGTTAATAATTCTTTTTAATTAACTGAAAATCTGTTTTATGTAAAAAATATATTAATATCTGGTAAGTTTTTTTTGACAATTAGGTTGAGGATTTTATATTAGCACTCGAATTAAGCATTGAGCTAACTCAATCAGCAATAATTTAAAAAGAAAAAACAGCCAGTATTATGAAAAAAACTTTACCCTTAAGGCTATGCTATGCCTTAATGTTAGCCCCTGCTTTGGGGTCGGCAATGGCATCACCAAATGTCAATCATTATCTAATCACCAAAATTTCTAAAGCAGATGTAACCGTTACCGGTACTATTACCGATGACACGGGTATGCCTCTTCCTGGTGTTACTGTAACAATCAAAGGAACAACTAAAGGCTCCACAACTGATGTTGATGGTGTTTATTCTATTGTAACTCCTGCTGATGCTACATTAGTTTTCCAATTCATCGGTTTTGTAAAGCAGGAAGTAACCCTGAATGGTAAAATCACCAAGGTTAATATCACTCTAAAACCTGAGTCAAAAGTACTTAATGAGGTGGTTGTAATTGGTTACGGAACAAAAGCTAAAAAGGATTTAACCGGTTCAATTGCTTCTGTTAATCAGAAAGACTTCTTAAAAGGACCAATAGCTTCCCCAGAACAGTTATTGACAGGTAAGGTTGCCGGTGTTCAAATCGTATCTAATGGTGGAGCTCCAGGTGCAGGTGCAAACATTTTAATACGTGGAGGAAGTTCACTTAATGCTTCAAATTATCCATTAATTGTTATTGATGGGGTACAAATGGACAATGGTTCTCTAGCAGGTTCTCAAAACCCTCTGAGTCGTATCGATCCTAAAGACATCGAGTCATTCAGTATCTTAAAAGATGCTTCATCAGCGGCTATTTATGGTTCACGTGCAACAAACGGTGTTGTAATCATTACCACCAAAAAAGGGGTTGATGATAAATTGAAAGTTAATTTCACCACTTCAAATGGTGTGCAGCAAATTATCAAGAAAGTAGATGTATTGTCAGCCGATCAGTTCCGTGCATATGTAAACGCTAATGGTACACAAGCTCAGAAAGATATGATGGGTAATGCTAGTACTGACTGGCAAAATGAAATTTATCAGAAGGCATTTACTACTGACAATTCATTAAGTCTTACTGGTGGTATTAAAAAGCTTCCTTATCGTGCTTCTGTTGGTTATTTAAACCAAGATGGTATTGTGCGTACAGATAACATGAAACGCGTAGCAACTGCTCTTTCGCTTACTCCTAAATTTTTCAAAAACAGCCTTTCAGTTGAAGCTAACGGGCGTTTTTCAAATATTAAAAATTCATTCTCAAATGGAGGAGCTATCGGAAGCGCGATCTCATTTGATCCGACACAAACTATTTATGGTAATGATAGTAAATATGATAAGTATGGTGGGTATTACCAATGGTTAGACAACAAAGGCGACTGGAACAACCAAACAACAGCCAATCCTGTTGCATTATTAAACCAGAATTCAAACCATAGTACGGTTAACCAGTTTTTAGGAAATCTTCGTTTAGATTACAAATTCCCGTTTCTTCCTGCTTTAAAAGCTAATCTTAATGTTGGTTATGATTACAGTAAAGGAGAAGGGCAAACAATTGCAGATGCTGATGCTGCGCCTCAATATTACAACAGATATCAAAACGCTAAGTATTCACAAGAGAGAATCAATAAGTCATTTGATTTCTTCTTTAATTACAATAAAGATATCAAATCAATTGAGAGTAGCTTAGATGCTACTGCTGGTTATACTTATCAGGATGTTTTAAGCAACCAAGGAAATTATGCTACTTATACAACTGATGGTTCTGAGCAAACTTTAGCTGCAACTCCTTATCCTAACAAGCAACAAAATACAATGGTTTCCTTCTTTGGTCGTTTAAACTACACCTTAAAAGATAAGTATTTACTTCAAGCCAGTATGCGTGCTGATGGTTCTTCGAGATTTTCACCAGAAAAACGTTGGGGATATTTCCCATCTATCTCAGGTGCTTGGAAAGTTAATTTAGAGGATTTTATGAAAGACTCCAAAACTATTAGTGACTTTAAGTTGCGTGCAGGTTGGGGTGTTACAGGTCAGCAAGATGGTATTGCTAATTATGGCTATATCCCAGTTTATGGACTTTCAACATCAACCGCTCAATATCAATTTGGGGACACTTTTTATCAGATGTACCGCCCTGTAGCGTATGATGCTAATTTGAAATGGGAAGAAACCAAAGCGTTTAACATTGGTATGGATCTAGGTTTCGCTAATAACCGGATTACTGCTACTATTGATGCCTATAATAAAAATACTTCAGATTTATTGAGTATAATTCCGGTTCCAGCAGGTGCTAATTTTAGCAACATGCTATTAACAAATGTTGGTTCATTAAATAATAAAGGTATTGAGTTAACTGTTAACACCATTCCGGTAAGCAAAAAAGATCTTACATGGAACATTGGCTTTAACGTTGGCTTCAATAAAAATGAGATTACCAAACTTTCACTTGTAGAAGACCCTACATCACCTGGTGTTTTAACAGGAGGTATAACTGGAGGTACCGGTAGCTCGGTTCAGATCTATAGTGTTGGCCACCCTGTTGGTTCATATTATATGTATCAGCAAGTTTATGATGCTGCAGGAAAACCAATTGAAGGTGCTTATGTAGATAGAAACAAAGATGGTATTTTAAATAACCAAGATCTGTATCAATATAAATCATCAAATCCTGATGTAACTTTTGGAGCTAATACATCATTAAACTACAAGAAATGGACAGCATCAATGTCGTTCCATGGCTCTCTTGGTAACTATGTATATAACAACGTTTATTCAAACAGAGGTGTAAACACAACACTCCTGAATCCATTAAATTTCCTGGCTAATGCCTCTACAAACTTGTTAACTACAGGCTTCAATGGTACTCAGTTCAATTCTGATTATTATTTGCAGAATGCTTCATTCTTCCGTATGGATAACTTCAACTTAGGTTACAATTTTGGTAAGATTAACAAGGCAATCTCAAATTTGAGCTTGACAGCAAACGTTCAGAATGTGTTTACAATTACTAAATACACAGGCTTAGATCCGGAAATTTCTAACGGTATTGATTATAACTTTTACCCTCGTCCACGTACGTTCACTTTAGGGGTAGGAGTAGATTTCTAGTTACAACAATTTTAGATTATCACCATGAATTCAAGATATATTAAGAAAATTTCATTAACAGGTGTATTAGCGATTGCTTTAACATCATGTATAAATGATTTGGATAGACAGCCATTTTATGATGTAACCTCAAATGTGGTTTATCAATCAGCTGCGGGTTATAAACAAGCTTTGGCCAAAGTATATGGTAGTTTTGCTACAACCGGAAATAACGGCCCTGCAGGTCAGGGTGATTTAGGTGGAATTGATGAAGGAACTTCAGATTTCTTCCGCTTGTTTTGGAATGCAGAGCAGCTTCCAACTGATGAAACCATTACCGCATGGAATGGAGATGCCGGCTTACAGGATTTTCACATGATGAATTGGTCTGCTGATAATCCTTTTTTAAGAGGTTTATTTAACCGGTCATACTACCAAATTACATTGGCGAATGAATTTCTAAGAGAATCAACTGATTCTAAATTAAGTTCACGAGGTATTAGTGGAGCAGAAGCTACTGAAATCAAATTTCAAGCAGCAGAAGCACGTTTTTTAAGAGCTTATCAGTATTGGGTATTAGTAGATTTATTCGGTAATGTACCATTTGTTGATGAAAACAGCCCGATTGGAGCCTCATTACCTCCTCAAAAAGATAGGGTTGCTTTATTTAATTACGTAGAAAGTGAATTAAAAGCAATCGAATCTTTATTAAAAGATCCAAAAACAAATGAATATGGTCGTGCCGACAAGGCTGCTGCATGGGCTTTATTAGCTCGTTTATATTTAAATGCAGAGGTATATACTGGCACTGCAAAATATGCTGAAGCGGCTGTATATGCTAAAAAAGTAATTAATGCAGGCTATACGTTAACTCCTAAGTATAAAGATCTTTTTGTTGCCGACAATAACGTTGCTGGTAAAAGTGAGATTATCCTTAGTATTAATTACGATGGTGCTAAAACTCAGGGCTATGGTGGCACAACATTCTTGGTAAACGGATCCGTAGGTGGTTCGATGGATAAAAATGTATCTGGTACCAGCTCAGGCTGGGGTGGACACCGCAGTACTAAAAATCTACCGCTTCAGTTCCCAACTCCATTAAGCTCTCCTGATAAACGTGCAATGTTTGTTGATAATGATGGTATGGATATTAATGAAGCTAAAGATGTTATTAGTTTCAGTAAAGGATACGCTTGTATTAAATTCAAAAACCTTAAATCAGATGGAAGCTTTTCTTCTAATATGAGTACGGGTTTTTCTGATACTGATTTTCCTTTATTCCGTTTAGCGGAAATGCACTTAATTGTTGCTGAAGTTGCATTACGTGCTGGTAACACTACAGAAGCACTTGCTGCGGTTAATACTTTACGAGCGCGTGCCTATGAGACAACAGCTGCAGGGCAGTTGACTACTATTGATTTAAATGAGCTGTTAAATGAACGTTCACGTGAGTTATATTGGGAAGGATTCAGAAGAACTGACTTAATTCGTTTCCACAAATTTGTTGAAGGTTCATATTTATGGCCATGGAAAGGTGGGGCTCCTACTGGTTCGAGTGTACAAGATTATAGAAATCTTTATCCTCTTCCTTCTGCTGATGTAACAGCTAATCCTAATCTAGTTCAAAATCCAAATTATTAATTTTTTTATGTACTGCTGAGATAATCAGCAGTACATGATAATTAGATAGATATAATATGAAAAATATATTTAAGAAAATATTATTGTTCGGTAGTGTTTTTACGCTAATGCTCACTTCATGTAAGAAAGATGAGGATATGGTAATTGCAACTGATGGCACTCCATCTGTATTAACCGCCTCTAAACAAGCTGTAATATTATTGGAAGATAAGGCATCTGATGATGCAATTACTTTTAGTTGGACAAGAGCTGATTATGGTTATTCAGCTCCTGTTAGTTATGTATTACAAGTTGATAAAAAAGGAAATAATTTCGCGGCACCAGCAATTTATCCTTTAAATGCAGAGGGTAACGGAAGTTCGATAGTTCAAACATTAACCGTAGCTCAGTTTAATACTTTATTAACTGACTTGAAGTTAGCACCATTTGAGGTTTCTGAAGTTGAATGTCGTATTTCTTCTAGTATTACAGATAAGGTAGATCCAATTTATTCAGGTAACGTTTCAATGGCAGTTACTACTTATGCAGGAAAGCCTAAAGAAATGTATTTGGTAGGCGGTTCTACAACTATTGGCTGGAATGAAGGCGCTGCTATGGCCTTTACATCATTAGGCGATGGAAAATTTGAAAGCTATCAATATTTAACTGTTGCCGGTGATGGGTTTAAGCTATTGCCAACAAAAGGAAGCTGGAGCGGAGACTTGGGTATGAAAGGTGGCTCTCCAGGTGTGCTTATTTCAGATGGCGAGCAAAATATTCCAGTTCCTGCCAATGGATATTATCGTATTGGATTAAATATGCCAACCTTAAAAGGAGGAACATATACCTTAGCTTCAAGTTCATGGGGTGTTATTGGTGATGCAACACCTGGAGGTTGGGATACTGATACCAATATGACCTACGATCCGGTTGCTAAAACATGGAGTGTAACAATGAACCTTGTAGGTGGTAAATCATTCAAATTCAGATTAAATGATGAGTGGACTGTAAACCTTGGTGATGATGGCGCTAACGGAAGTTTAGAGCCAGGTGGCGCTAATATTGCTGTGGCAACATCAGGAAGCTACTCTCTTGTATTAGACGCTGTTGGTAAATCATATACCATTGTCAAAAACTAATTTGATATAAGTCAATAAAACAAGCCGCCAACATAAATGGCGGCTTGTTTTGTATAATGCTGATTATCTTTGCGTTGTAATATTCATAATAAACATGTTAATGAAAAAATATTTCGGGTTATTACTGCTAACAATTATAACGGTTATCGCTGCCTGTAAAAAGTCAGATGATGAGCCTACGCCTCCGAAACCACCTGTGGTTGAAGAGGTGAATTCACTTGACGAAAAGGCTGTAATTGCCTATAGCCCTGCTTTCCCTACTGATGATAAGGAAATCACCCTGGTTTTTAATGCTGATAAAGGAAACGCGGGTCTTAAGAGCTTTGCGAGCGATGTTTACATATGGACAGGTGTAATAACAGATAAAAGTACAGGTCCGTCTGATTGGAAATATGTTAAGAGCTCTGATTTTAGTAAACCTGATGCCAATGCCAAGCTTACCAGAGTTGCTACGGATAAATATCAGCTTAAATTTACCCCAAGATCATTTTTTAATGTTCCAGCAGGCGAAAAAATACTTAAGGTAGCTATGCTCTTTAAAAATGGAGACGGAAGTAAATCAGGTCGAAATGCTGATGGGAGCGATATTTACTTGCCAATTAGTGCAAGTGGAACTTTAAATATTCGATTTACATCACCGGAATTTAATCCTTTTTATGAGCCAAGTCCTGTAGCTTCCATTGCTAATATGGGAGAATCGGTAAAAGTTACTTCTGTAGCTTCAGCCAAAGGAAAGATTACTATTTATTTAAACGGTACAGAAGTTAAATCAGCAGAAAATATAGCCTCTTTAACAGCTGATGTTTCGCTAACAAAATCAGGCGAAAATGAAATTAAGGCAGTGATTTCTTCTAGTGGTAAAACTGCTGAAAAGAAATTTAACATCACTGTAAAAGGAGCTGTTGAAGTTGCTGCATTACCGGCAGGTGCCAAACCTGATGGAGTTACTTATCTCAATAATGGGACTTCCGCTGTATTTACTTTATTTGCACCCAATAAGCAAAATGTATTCGTTATCGGTGATCTTACTGATTGGAAATTGGATGTAAAAGGTTTTATGAAGAAAACACCTGACGGTAAACGTTGGTGGATTCAAATTGACGGCATCACTCCAGGTGAAAAATATGGATATCAGTTTGTGGTTGACGGAAACCTAAAAGTTGCCGATCCGTATTGCGAGCTTATTCTTGATCCTAATAACGACCAGTATATTCCAGCATCAGTGTTCCCTGGGTTAAAGGCATATCCAACCGGCAAAACTACAGGTATTGTTAGTGTTGCCCAAAGCAACGAACCAACCTATAGCTGGAAATATGCAAACTTTACACGCCCTGTCAAAAGCAAATTGGTAATTTATGAATTGCATTTGCGCGATTTTCTGCAAACACACAGTTACTCAACTTTACGCGATACGCTTAGTTACTTAAGTACATTAGGTGTTAATGCAATTGAGTTAATGCCAGTAAATGAGTTTGAAGGAAACAATAGTTGGGGATACAACCCAAGCTTCTATTTTTCTCCTGATAAATATTATGGTACTAAAAATATGCTGAAGGAAGTGATAGATGAGTGCCATAAAAGAGGTATTGCTGTAATAATTGATATGGTGTTAAATCACTCTTTTGGCCAGTCGCCAATGGTACAGTTATATTGGAATGGCACTACCGGAAAACCGGCGTCTAATAGTCCTTGGTTCAATGCCGATGCTACGCATCCTTACAATGTGGGTTACGATTTTAACCATGAAAGTCCTGATACGAAGTACTTTAGTAAGAATGTAATGAAGTTTTGGATGGAGGAATACCACTTAGATGGTTTCCGATTCGATCTTTCAAAAGGCTTCACCCAAAAGAATAATCCTAATGATGTGGGAGCCTGGAGTGCATATGATGCTACTCGTATAGCCATCTGGAAAGATTACAATAACTACATGAAGAGTATCGATCCGAACTTTTATGTTATTCTGGAGCACTTAGGTGCCGATCAGGAAGAAAAAGAATTGGCTGCAGAAGGAATGTTATTATGGAATAACCTCAATAATAACTTTGCCCAAGCAACAATGGGATGGATGACAGATTCACAGTTCTCTCGTACGTTATATACTAATCATGGTTTTGCCAGCCCAAATCTGGTGACTTACATGGAAAGTCATGATGAAGAACGACAATTGTTTAAAAACAAAAGCTATGGAAATGTAAGTGGCTCTTATAATACTAAAGATTTGGCAACCGCATTAAATCGTCAGCAAATGGCTACTGCATTCTTGTTTACTGTTCCAGGGCCTAATATGATTTGGCAATTCGGAGAGCTAGGTTACGATATTTCCATTGACCAAAATGGACGTACAGGTGAAAAACCAATTCACTGGGAATATGCACAAGATGCAAATCGTAAGAAACTGCATGATGTTTACTCAAGAATGGTTAAGTTAAAAACAAAAACCAATTGGTTGGATAATGCCTCGGTTACTACCAATTCATTAGGTAACACTGGTATACGTTACATGGTGATTGAATCAGCTGCGGGTAAAACTGTTGTTGTTGGAAACTTTGATGTAACCGCCCAGGCTATTAATATTAACTTCCCTACATCCGGTGCCTGGTATGAATATGCAGGCAGTGGTTCAGGAACTATTAATTTACCTGCCGGTACTTATAATACCACTCTTGAAGCCGGTGAATACCATGTTTATACAAGTTCTGTAGTAAATCCTTAATTTAGGATACATATATTGTTAGAAGCGGTCCGTGTTTTTAAATACGGACCGCTTCTTTATTATTGGAGACCCATTTCCTGCATAATTATTAGTTATAAAAATGTATCTGATAATTAATATAATAATCAACGCTTCTATTTATTAATTTATAAAAATCACCTCGTTTTGTTAAGTGTTTTGTAATATTTTTTAATTTTTGTTGAATTTTCTATAATCGATAGTTGTTGATATCAATTCTGTTAACAATAACCTCCTTAGGATAAAATATTGCTAATCTAATCATGTTTATAATAAGTAATTTCAATTAACTTTCTGATAATCAGGTTTTGACATTTTTGTAACTTATTGTGCCAATTATACATTATTAAACTTAGGTATCTCTAAACTAAGTCAAAACATGAAACAAAATCTACTTAGAATTTTCTTTCTATTGCAAGTAATTGTGGTGGCTCAAGGTGGCCATCATTGTATTGCAAGTGGTCTTTTAAAAAGCTTCAGGATTACTGAAGAGGCCAATGTGAAAATAACCGGAACAGTTGTGGATGAATCCGGGGCTCCTATGCCCGGCGTTAGTGTCGTCGTTAAAGGCTCATCACTGGGTACCTCAACAGATGGTGATGGGAAGTTCACTCTGAATGTTCCAGAAAACTCCACACTAATTTTTCAGTTTATCGGATACTCAAAGCAAGAAATTAACATTGGTAACAGTACAAAGATCAATGTTCAAATGAAGCCTGAGGAACATTCGTTAAACGAGGTTTTAGTGGTTGGTTACGGTACACAAAAAAGGAGAGAGGTTACCGGCGCAATTACTAAAATTAATTCCGCAGAAATTACAGCATTGCCAACTCCAAGTTTTGAGGCGAGTCTTCAAGGCCGGGCCCCCGGAGTACAAGTAACACAAGGTAGCGGTTTGGCAGGTTCAGGTTCGGTGGTACGGATTCGTGGAACAGCCTCGATAAGTGCCGGTGGTGATCCCTTATATGTTGTTGATGGTATTCCTGTAACACAAGATCCTTTTTTGAATAGTAACCGGGGGGCAATGAACCAAAACCCTTTAGCTGCACTTAATCCTAATGATATAGAATCAATTGAAGTGTTAAAAGATGCAGGAGCTGCAGGTATTTACGGTTCACGTGGTTCCAATGGGGTGGTGCTTATCACTACCAAAAAAGGGAAAGAAGGTAAGCCGGTATTTAATTTTACCACCAGGCTTGGATTATCCAACGCCTCTATTAAACCTGAATTCATAAGTGGATCAGAATGGTTACAGCTACGTCAGGAAGCATGGGAGAATGATGGAAATACAGGGTTAGCGCCATTGCCTAATGGTTTATCATGGGATCTTGCCAGCAAAACAAATACTGACTGGTGGAATGAAACAACAGAAACAGGTATTCAAAATGATAATAATTTGTCGTTTACCTATGGTACAAAAAAGTATAAAGCCTATTTAGGCGCAAATTATAGTAAAGATAATAGTTATTTGAAGGGGAACTCATATAGTCGTGCAGGTGCGAAAGTTTCGTTCGAATACAAGATCCTTGATAACTTGAATGCCACCTTAAATGGCAGCTTCACAAGGGGACAAAATAATCGGGTTGCTGCCGCATGGAGTGGAGGCTTGGGTGACGCAATGTCGACAGCACTTCCTATTTATCCTGTTTACAATGCCGATGGTTCATTTTTTTCTCTGGGGGCAAACCCTGTACGACAACGAGAAGGGACCATTTGGAGAACCGTTGATTTACGAAGTGTGGCTGCTCTTTCTCTGAATTACTCACCGATAAAGGATCTTACTTTTACTTTTAATGGCGGTTTAGACTATCTGGATATTAAAGAAGATAAATACCAAAATGCCGAACTCGTTGGACGTGCTCCAACTGAACAGGGTAGAGCCGAACGATGGCCAACCTACGTTTCTAACTGGAATAATTCACTCGTAGGTTCATACAACTGGAACCCAAATGAACAAAATAAATTAACAGGTACTATTGGTATTGAAGCTCAAAAGTCAACACGCCGAAATGCTACTGTAACTCAGGATTTTGCAGACGGCCCTTTATATGAATACAATGGAAATATGGAGGATGATCCAACAATTTTAGGGTTGAATTCGAGAATTGGAGATCAATGGACCTTTGTAAGCTATTTTGGAAGGATCAATTATACCTATAATAATCGTTATGTAATTCAGGCTTTAGCTCGGGTTGATGGTTCATCTAAATTTGGTCGAAATTACAGATACGGTTTTTTTCCAGCCATTTCAGGTGCATGGATCATTTCGGAAGAGGACTTTTTAAAATCGATAACCTTTATTGATGTTCTAAAATTACGTGCAAGTTTTGGTGTTACAGGTAACTCCAATCTACCATTTAATGAATGGAGAGGTACATATGCAACCCCGGATGTTTTACCTCTTTATAACGACAATCCAGTTACGGCCCCTACCAGGCTTGAGAATCCAAATCTTAAATGGGAAACATCAAACAACTTCGATATAGGGCTTGATTATTCATTGCTCAATGCGCGTATAACTGGTGAACTTTCGTACTATAATAAACTTTCAAAAGACGTGCTTATTAATCGGAACCTTCCACTTTCAACAGGTTGGGCTACTTATTGGCAGAATATTGGAAAAATAAAAAACTACGGGATTGAGTTTTCTATTAATACGGTGAATATTAAAACGGCTGATTTTAGTTGGTCGACTAATTTTAATATTTCAAGCTTAAATAACAAAGTTATAGATCTAAGAGATCTTTCGTCTGATGCTGTCGGTGGTGGAACAAATGATACACGTGTGGTAGAAGGTTATCCTGTTGGAACCAATTATCTGGTAAGGTATTACGGAACAGATCCAACGGATGGTTTGCCAATTTGGTTAGATAAAGACGGAAATAAAACCAAAACCTTTTCATTAGATCATCGTGTTGTAACCGGAAAGGTGGCACCTGATGCATTTGGAGGGTTTAACAACACATTTAAATACAAATTATTTGAGCTCGGAGTTCTGTTCAATTTCTCTTTTGGAGGAAATATCTACGATGGTTCAGCCAAACGACAAATGGGGGTTGTAACGGATTGGACCATGAGAAGTGAGATAGGTGATCGCTGGCGAAAACCTGGGGATGATACTCGTTTTCCACGATTAACAATGCAAACCGGAACCTATGATGGTTTATCAAGTGAATGGCAGTACAACTCTACATTGTTCTTGTATGATGCCTCGTATGTACGCTTACGAGAACTTACTCTTTCATATAACCTACCCGCAGATTTTCAAAAACGCATGGGTATCAATAGTGCAAAGGTTTATATAACAGGATTCAATATTTTAACTTTTACTAAATACCCAGGTGGTGACCCTGAAATAGCCCGTGATTTTGAGAACGCTCAGGATCGAAATATGAGCCCAAATATTACCTACCTAACTCCTCCTCAACAAAAATCATGGACATTGGGTATTAACATCGGTTTTTAATTGATTGGAAACTTTGAATTTAAATACAAAAGAAAATGAATAAGAAATTATATATAATATATCTGCTTACGGCTTCTTTGATCTTTTCAGGAGGCTGTAAAGATTTTCTGGATGTGCCTCCTACAGAAGGAGAAGTTCCAAGTGAAGAGGCTCTAAAAAATGAACAAGATCTTACAAATTTATTAAACTCTTGTTACGATCTGCTGGCCGGAGGTGGTGATAGAATATATGGTGGTAAGCTTCAGGTGATCCAATCGCTGCTTGGCGATGAGTTAAGAGGAGATAATCTTTCGGGTGATTTTGGAGAGATCTATAATCGAAAGTCATCAATTTTTGGAGATTACAAAACTGGTGTATTTGAATATAGCTATAAAACGATCAACAGAACAAATATTGTTTTAGAAAACCTTGATCTGGCTACAATCAACAGAAACTCTATTGAAGGGCAAGCTAAATTTTTGCGCGCCTTATGCCATTTTGAAATGGTAAGGCTTTTTGCTCAACCATATGGCTATACGGTTGATAATAGTCATCTGGGTGTTCCTTTAAGGTCGAGTTCGGTACCTTCTTCTGGCTCACGACCTCCAGTTAGTGAGGCCTATGCATTTGTTCTTGACGATCTAAAATCAGCTGAAGCACTATTGCCAGATGATAATGGTAATTACGCATCTATATGGGCAGCAAAGGCATTGTTAGCTCGTGTTTATTTCCAAATGAATGATTATGTTAATGCTTATAATTATTCAAATGAGGTAATTCAAAGTGGCAAATTTACATTCGACGCAGATTTTGCTACCCGCTTTTCGCCTGATGGTACTCCGGAGGCAATTTTTAAACTGGTTAATGAAAGTAATTTAAATAGATTCAATGAATTACGAAATCAGTTTAGAAGTGATGGAAGCTCTATTCCAACTTTAAGGATCGCACAAAACTTTTATTCATCTGCAACATCTAACCCTAATGACCGAAGAAAAAATTGGTACACCCAGGTTCAAGGTTTTGGTGTATTAACGAAATATAACAGCAGTGTATTTGAATTGCCAATTATTCACTTAACCGAAATGAAGTTAACACGTGCTGAAAGTGCTGGGGAGTTGAATGATGCAAGTAAAATGGCTGTTGGAATACAAGATCTGAACGATATACTTGCCCGTGCCTATGGCAATACTATTCCTCCGTTGGCGACAAATTCATCTGCTGCACTAGTAATAACCACAGCCCGTCAGCAACGAATTTTAGAAATGGTAGGGGAAGGAGATCGATTGACTCAAATTAAAAGAATTGGAGCTAGTGGTGAAAATGTAATTACAAGAGGAGCTCCTTGGAATTGCCCTGGTATGGTTTTGCAGTTTCCTCAAGCAGAAATTGCTAACAGTGTAAACTTTCCTAAAAATCCCGAAGGAGGTTGTAATTAATAATTATTGATTATTAAAGATTTTATCATGAAAAAAATACTATCAACGGCAATTATTCTGCTTCCAATGGTGCTAAGTATTGTTTCTTGCCAACCTGAAGATGTAAAACCAGTTGGAGAACCGGTAAATATTGTATCTGGTTTATCTGGCGAATGGAGTACTGAACAAGTTATCCAAATTGATAATGATGCAGTAAAGAAAGGTTTTCCCTATCAGCGATTGGATATCACTTCATTGTACCCGTATACCACAATGAAATTAATCTTAAGTACAGATAATGATGGGAATCCAACCACATTTTCTTTCGACCCAGGTTCGGCTCCAAGTTTGATTCCGATTTCTTCTGGTGATTGGTCTGTTGATTCTGAGATTGCCCCATCAGTTATTACACTTACAAATGGTGGTAACTCTGTCGACGTTCAAATTGCCAATTATACTTCATTAAGAAATGATGAATTGGTTTTGAAAGTGGTTAAAACACTAAGCGGTAAACCAGTGCTAACTTATGAGTATCATTTTAAAAAGTAATTGCAGTACTTAAATCGATTAAAAATGAAAACTAAACAATATTCGATACTAACGCTGATATTATTGCTTATTTGTAATATACTCAGTGCACAAACATTAACAATTTCTCCCACATCCTATACCGCCGAAGACGAGGTTACATTAAGAATAGATGTTACCGGTAGTCCGCTTGAAGGAATTGAGCCTGCTTATTTATGGCTTTGGTCAAATGCTGGCGATTGTTTAACAAATGGAGGTTGGGGAAGTTCCAGTGATGCCAATAAACTTATCAAGATTAGTACAAACGTTTGGGAATATAAATTCGTTGGTACAGCAGCATTTGGTAAGTCTCCTAGTGAACTCCAATGGTTTGGTTGCCTTGTTAAAACTAAGGATGGATCAAAGCAAACTAAAGATTTTAAACCAAATAATTTTGATCCATTGGTTTTCACTGCAACTCAATTTCGGGCTTTTCCAGCTAAAGTAAGCCAATCAGACGTTATTACCTTAAATTTTGATCAAAGTTTGGCTGATAATTCGGATGCGGCCCGCATGACTCCACAAACTATTTCAATTAAGGCTTTAGATGAAAGCGGAAATATGATCGATACAGAGAAACGCGATTTGCCAGTTAAGAATAGTGGTAATAAGATCTTCTCCTACTCTTTTATTCCAACTCAACTGTTTTCCGCTGGTGGTAATAAGATTGTAAAACTACAATATTATTTTGTTGGAAATGGTTATGACGAAAGAGGAGGTGCAATGAGAGTGCAAACCAGTGTTGGCGAGTTAACATTGTATGATTTACAGTAATTGGGTTTTACATTTAAATTAGAATTGATTATGCTATTCAGAAAAATATTCTACTCAGCTGTATATACTTTATCTGCGGCTATGATAGCAGTAACAATAAGTCTTTCTGGTTGTCAGGATGATTTGCTTGATAATAAAGCAAAGGGCGAAGCCTTAGGTAGTTTTAATCTGACTGCACCAGCAAATAACTCCAGCTTATCTTTAAATTCTGCTTATCCAAATAACCAGGTAGTTTTATCTTGGTCGGCCGCCCCTCCTGGAGTAAGTATTAGTCCAACCTACACCTGGGTTGCTACTGTAAAAGGTGGAGATATTACTAAGCCACTTATTTCCATTCCTTCAGATAATGAAGGCAAGGCAACACAGCTTACCATAACCTATAAAGCTCTTGACAATGCTTTAAAAGCTGCTGGTATTCCTGATCAGGCAGAATCTGATTTAGTATGGGCGGTAGTTGCAGATAATGGCTCTGTTAAAGTTCAAAGTACCGAGGTGTTTAATATTAACATTACCCGTTTTGGGGTTGGTATAACAAATTTTGTGCTGTATGGGCCAAAACCGACTTCGACTAACCTTGAGCTTGAGACTGGGGGTGCATTAAAGTTTGTTTGGCAGAAAGCTGTTGCAACAACTGGTACAATTACTTACAAAGTTGTTGCTGTTGATGCAAACAATGCTGCAAATAAGTTAGAATTCGTTTCGGATAAAGCCGGTGCTGATACAGTTTTAAACCTGACACATGAAGCTTTATCAGATGCTTTATTAGCCAAAGGATACCCGGCTGGCTCTCCTGTTGCACTAAACTGGACCGTTAATGCTACCGCTAGTACAACAACTCAATCATCTGTTTACACCAATAGTTTACCGGTAGTATTAATAGGTAAGCCAACAAAACTGTATTTAGTTGGAGGATCAGTTGTTGCTGATTGGACCCCTGATAATGCAGTAGGATTAGTGTATATGGGCGATGGTAAGTTTGATATGTATCAATACATTACTGTGAGTGGAGATGGGTTTAAATTTTTACCTCAAAAAGGCAGTTGGGATGGCGATATAGGCAAAGTGAAGAACGTTGAAGGTGAGTTGGTGTCTGATAATGAAGATAATGTTAAGGTTAGCACCGACGGATTTTACCGGATAGAAGTAGCTATGAATATAGATAAGAAAACAGGTACCTATAAAGTTACTCCTACAAATTGGGGAATTATTGGCAGTTCAACAGCTAAAGATTGGAATAGTAGTACTCCAATGGCTTTAACATCCAATACAAAGGGTACCTACACCTGGATAATAACAACAGACCTAAAGGCTGGGGAGATGAAATTTAGAGCCAATGATAGTTGGGATATTAATTTTGGTGACGATGGTCACGATGGAAGTTTAGAGTATAATAGTGGAAGTAACATTCCTGTTCCAACTGCCGGAAATTATACCATTACATTAAACCTTGCTCCAACTGGTTATACCTATTCACTTGTAAAAAATTAGCAGATTAACTGTTCTGAAAGTCTTATTAAAAACAAGCCGTTAGTGAAAAGTAACGGCTTGTTTATTTATATTAAACTATATAAATTCGATGGAATTAGTAGTTTTTTGCGTAAAATGAAATAAATTAAAAATGTATTTTATATTTTATAAAAAAGCGAACTATTCAACTATTTTTTCGATGTAATAATATAAAATAGAAAATATTTAATCTAAAATGAATTAATTATTGCTATTTTGAATTCAATTAATCTAAATATACAATGAATAACACATCTACATTTGATTCATATTCAGTTAAAAATAATATTTACGATGAAATGTTTGATGGAAATAGTGAAATAAGAAGTCATTATCGTAAAATAATTGAATATTTATCAGCAGAATCTGTTGAAAACCTTAATAAAAAAGAAGATCTTGCAAAAAGCTTGTTCATGCGTCAAGGCATTACCTTTACCGTATATAATAGCGGAGAAGGGATAGAAAAGATATTTCCGTTTGATATCATCCCAAGAATTATAACTGAAACTGAATGGACATTTATTGAAAAAGGAATAAAACAACGACTGAAAGCGCTAAATCTCTTCTTAAAAGATGTATATACTAATCAATTTATTCTGAAAGATGGGATAGTTCCAATAGAAATAGTCTACTCTTGTCCTCATTTTACACGTGAAATGCACAATATTAACGTGCCCTATGATATTTATGTTCACATTGCAGGAATCGATCTGATCAGGGATAATGACGGAACGTTTTATGTCTTAGAGGATAATCTCCGGACACCATCGGGGGTAAGTTATATGCTCGAAAACAGGGAAATTACCAAGCGTTTATTTCCAGATATTCTTCCTCTTTGTAAAGTGAGAAGTGTTACCGGTTATCCATCAATTCTCCATAAAAACCTAATGTCGCTTTCGCCAAGGGCTACAGCCAATCCCACGGTAGTGCTTTTATCACCAGGAATTTATAATTCGGCCTATTTTGAGCATACAACATTGGCGCGTTTGATGGGTGTTGAACTCGTTGAAGGACGAGACCTGGTGGTTCATAATCATAATGTTTATATGAAAACCACCGCTGGCTTGCAGCAAATTGACGTGATCTACAGGCGGGTGGATGATGAATTTATTGACCCCCTAACTTTTAACCCGAATAGTATTTTGGGTGTGGCAGGTTTAATGAGTGCCTATCGAAAGGGAAATGTAGCCATTGTTAATGCCGTTGGAAATGGAGTAGCAGACGACAAGGCGATATACGCTTACGTACCAGATATGATCAAGTATTACTTAAATGAAGATCCGATCTTAAAAAACGTCCCTACTTTTCAACTTTCAAATCCTGAAGAACGCGAATATGTGTTTGAGAATATTAATAAACTGGTTATTAAAAAAACCAACGAAAGTGGTGGATATGGAATGTTGATGGGTTTTTCAGCTTCGGAAAAAGAAATCGAAGAGTATAAATTGGAAATATTGAAAGATACCCGCCAGTTTATTGCTCAACCCACCATTAATCTTTCTTCGGCTCCTTGTTATATGCAAGGCAAGTTACAGCCACGTCGTATCGACCTGCGCCCATTTGCTTTATGTGGCCCGAATGGGATTGAAATTGTACCTGGAGGTTTAACCAGAGTAGCTTTGAAAGAAGGTTCGTTAGTGGTTAATAGTTCGCAAGGAGGGGGAAGTAAAGATACTTGGGTGTTGGCTTCCTCTTAATATTCACATATTATATAATTTTAAAATATGCTAAGTAGAGTTGCCGATAGTTTGTTTTGGATGAGTCGTTATATTGAGCGGAGCGACGGTATTTTACGAATGTTGAAGATCAATTATGCTACTTCTCAAGATGTATTGAATGATTTTACATGGAGACCAGTAATTAAAATATTTACCGGATTAAATGATAATAGCCTTGTAGAACTGGAAACCAATAGTAGAGAAGTTCTAAGGTATATGCTGATCAATAAGGAAAATCATAATTCTGTTTTAAATATTGTCACCCTTGCTCGTGAAAATGCCCGCAGTGTTCAGGATCACATCAATAAAGACCTTTGGCAGTGTTTAAACGAATATTATCATACGATTAAGGATTCCTCTATTGAACGTTCATTGCAGAAAGATGATCCCGTTTCGGTTTTGGATATTCTTATAAAACAGGGAATGCTGTATTACGGAACAACCGAAATAACCATGGAAAGAGGTGAAGGCAGAAGTTTTATGAGTATTGGAAAGTACCTTGAACGGGCCATTCAATCAATTGACATTCTAGATATCAAAATTGGTGCGGTAGAAACCAGTGCAGGTTTGCTCAGTGATACAAGCTATCTAAAACATCTCTTGCTATCAATTGGCGGTTATGAATTATACCTTAAAAATTATCGCAAAGGAATTGAAGCGCAAAGTGTGGTGGAACAAGTTGTTTTTAATAATGATTTTCCCCGTTCGGTACTCTATGCCATCAATCAATTATATCGCTATTTCGATAGGCTGAACAATGAACTGTCCACTAATCAAAATCAAAAATTGCTTTTTATGATTGGTAAGTTACAAAGTAGGGTGAAGTATAGTTCTGTTGATGGAATTTATGAAGAGGGGCTTCACAATTACCTTTCGCACCTAAAAAAGGAACTTTTTGGAGTTGGAAACGCATTGGGAGAACACTATTTCGCGTACGCTTAATCAAAGAAATTATGCCGGAACTGTATATACAACATTTAACCGTTTACAATTACCAAAATTCTGTTCGTGACAGTGCTAATCAAATTATGCTTTATCCTATAAATGATGATTATCAACAAGTGATAAAGCAGGATGTTAAAATTAGCGGTGACCCTTTAGTAGATGTTTATTTTGACTATTATGGTAATGAGGTTGGGGTGTTTACCTACAATGAGCCTCACAAAGAGTTAAATATTAAATCGAAATTAAAGGTAGAAACCTATCCTCGTCCTTTGCCTGTTGATGACATGTTTGCTTCCTTGCAATGGGATAAACTGGAAAAATTAAAAAATCAGATACCATATATTGATTATTTAAAGCAGGAGCAGTTTGATGGATTGGAAGAATTGCGTCAGATTGTAAAGCCTGAACGTAAAGCAGACTATACACCTTATCAGGCCTCACTTCATTTTTGCAAGTGCATTTATGAGAATTTTGAATATATAAAAGGAGTAACTACTGTTGAAACCACCTTGGATGAAATATGGCAATTAAAGGCTGGTGTGTGTCAGGATTTTGCTCATATTTTACTGGTGATGCTTCGTTTAATTAATATACCTGCCCGATATGTTAGCGGTTATATTTGTCCGAATAAGAATGGAATGAGAGGAGAAGGAGCTACCCATGCCTGGGCCGAAGCTTATATTCCCGAATATGGCTGGCTGGGTTTAGACCCTACTAATAATTGTATCGCTAACGAAACCCATGTTCGATTGGCGGTTGGCCGTAATTTTAGTGATTGTTCACCCGTTAAAGGGGTGTATAAGGGCGGAGGTGATCATTCTCTAAATGTTTCTGTGATGGTAGGAAATGAAGATAATTTGCAGTCAGACTTTGGGGATATTATTGAATCTGTTAACCAAACCGTAAATAACCGTAATAGTTACCAACGTCATATCGAAATAGTCCATCAACAGCAGCAACAGCAACAACAATAGAATATTTATAACGACAAAAGGTGCATTTTCATGCACCTTATTTGTCAAAACTAACACAACTAAAAAATCCACAGATGAGTTAAACCTGTTGGAAAACTTCCTGAACCATTTGCACAGGAGTGTCTTTATGATGATGTAATCCCTGATCGTAAAATGTTACCTTCCCAGTCTCAACATTATACAAACCGCCAACCAATGCAATTTCTCCTTTAGCAATCATTTCATCCAGAATAACACTCTTTTCGCGGAGTTTCTTCTTGGTTGTAAAAATGTTCAGCTTGGTAACATTGTTCACAAAGTCGATATTCTTTGATGTACGATTATCAACAGTTACAATTTCAGCATCCAAAGCCGGTTGAACCTTGTTTAGCAACCCACTTAAATTACCGAGCTGTACATGGTCACAGGCTCCCTTAATTGCTCCACAATTGGTATGGCCCAAAACAACAATCAACTTAGAACCGGCGACTTTACAAGCAAACTCCATGCTTCCCAGGATGTCCTCGTTTACAATATTTCCAGCTATACGAATACTGAAAATGTCACCGATACTTTGGTCGAAAATCACTTCCGAAGATGTTCTCGAATCGATACAACTCAAAATAACCGCATGTGGAAACTGACCGTTAGAGGTTGTATGCACCAGGTGCGAATGATTACGGTCTAATTGGTTATTGCTTACGAAACGATCGTTTCCGTCCTTTAAAATTTGTAGTACTTTCTCCGGTGTTAATTGTGATTGAGTTTCTTTAGTTGGAGCACTGATAAAGCTTACATTATTATAATCTTTGTAATCATTCTTAAAGCCCAGAAGGTTTACCTGAATATTTCTTTCAGGAGCTTTTACGTCTTTAAACTCCTTTATTACTTCAATAACATCAAAATCGATATAAACAGATTTGGTAGCATCTAATACCACCTTTGAATTTTGAGGAATGTTCTCAAGGGTAAGCAGCAATGAAGCTTTATTTAGGAAGGAAACCTCTTCCGATAATTCAACCCTGATTACTTCACCAACATGATATTGCTCTTTTTTGAAGAAGTAAGCATTGCGAAGATTTTTATTTAAAATACTTAATGTTGATACGGCAATACCAATGGCAATACCAATTAATAAATCGGTGAAAACAATGGCAACAATGGTGACTACAAATGGAATAAATTGTCCCCAACCGTTATTATACATTTCCTTGAAAATCTTCACTTTGGCCAGTTTATAACCTGTCATGATTAAGATGGCTGCCAACGCCGACAAGGGAATCATGTTTAATAAACCAGGAATAAACATTGCCGAAATTAAAAGCAGCGAACCATGTAAAATTGTAGATAATTTGGATTTTGCTCCTGAATGAACATTTGCCGAACTACGAACAATTACTGAAGTAACGGGTAAACCACCAATTAAGCCAGAAACCATATTTCCGATACCTTGCGCGGTTAATTCTCTGTTGGTTGAGGAATATCTGCGCTCGGGATCAAGCTTATCAACTGCCTCTAAGCTTAACAACGATTCAATTGAAGCCACAATTGCAATGGTCAAAGCCACCATATAAACTTGGGGATTAGCCAAAGCTGCAAAGTTTGGTAGGGTAAAGTTTGAAATAAAGCCTCCAAGTCCATCACTTAATGGAATATTAACCAGATGGGATGTTTGAATAGCCAATGGTGAGCCCGATACAATAAACAATTGATTGATTAGCATACCAACCACTACTACTGCCAATGGTGCCGGAAAAAGTTTAAAACGCTTAAAGAATGGACGTTCCCAAATTAACAAGATACCGATTGAAATCATAGCAATAATAACCGCTCCGAAATGCACTTTCGAAAGCATGAAAAATAGCTCGGAAAATGTATTATGCTGATCAGTATCAATAAAAGTAAAGGTGCCTTCGGCATTAGCATCGTATCCAAAAGCATGTGGAATTTGCTTTAGAATTAAAATAACGCCAATAGCGGCAAGCATACCTTTAATTACGTTAGAAGGAATATAGTTTGAGACCGTGCCAGCCTTTACTAATCCTAAAATTACTTGTAAGGCACCTGCCATTACAACGGCTAATAAAAAGATGTCGTAAGCGCCCAATTCGGTAATTGCACTTAAAACAATAGCGGTTAAACCTGCGGCCGGGCCACTTACACTTAACTGTGAACCGCTTAAACTGCCCACAACAATTCCGCCAACAATACCGGCAATTAAACCTGAAAACAATGGAGCTCCTGATGCCATCGCCACTCCTAAACATAGGGGCAAGGCTACTAAAAACACGACAATACTTGCAGGAAAGTCGTTTTTTATATTTGTAAATAATCCTGACTTGTTCATTTTAATAAATTTTAAGTAAGAAAGTCAATGCTGATTCATGCGATCCAATTCCAATACTGAATAGTTGCAACAAAAGCAGCCTTAACCAAAAGGTGAAATTATTCCATGTGTTATCCACTATTAGTAGGTAAATGGAACTAAAAACTAAAATTTATTATGAAAAGTTAGGAGGGGGACAAAGAATCTCTATATGAGGATCTTTATGTAGAATAAGTTCGAAACCGTGATTTCTGGAACGTAAAAAAGCATCAATACTTTGAAGAAGGACAGCATTTTTGTTGAAATAATCGTCAAACGATTTCTTTTTCAGCTTTTTAGCATGATCATGGTTATCTTTATGATCTTCCTCTTCAATCAATACCTGTTGTGATGTTTTATTTATCCAGCTATATACAGTACAAACCTCCGCAAGCATAATATTGGCCAGAAGAAAAATGAATGTAATATGTACCAGTTTTTTTAACATCGTGTGGCAAAACTAATTCATTTGGTTGAAAAAAAACGGTAAAAATATTATTACTATAAATTAAATAGACTATTTGATTTTATAATACGGAGGAAAAATGTCTGTGATCAAACCATTTAAAGGCTTAAAGCCTACCACTTCATTTATTAAAAAAGTGGTATTGAACCATCTTGACAATCCATTTTCACAACAAAACCCACAATGGTTATCAAATAATCCTGAGTCATTCCTGCATTTACTCGATCCCGAAATAGATGTTCAGAAACATGAATCGAGATTCGGAAATATAATCGTAAAACTTAAACATTTTCTACAAAACCATATTTTAGAACGAGATCATAATGCTAGCTTTTACATTTATCGTGTTATACTAAACAACGAATCAGCTACCGGTATTTGGACCTGCACCTTGCTGGATGATTATTTAAATGGCACAATTAAGAAGCACGAATACACCCAGCCTGAAAAAGAACATCAACTTTACCAATTCATTCAAGAAACAGGATTGGATTGTATACCAGTATTGATTACCTACGAACCAAACAAAGCCATTTCATCTTTTATTAAAGATGTTACTTCAAACTTGCCGTCCTTAAGTTTTATAGATGACACTAATAGAAAGCATGATTTATGGGTAATTGATCAACCGGAAAACATTAATTTTTTGAAGCAACAATTCAAAGGTTTGGCTAGTGTTTACATTGCCGATGGTCACCATCGTGCGGCTGCGTTTTCCGCATATGGTCTTAACCGGAGAAAACATAATCAGCGGCACAACGGGAGCGAGGAATATAACTTCTGTTCGTCCATTTATTTTGCTGCAGACGAACTTAAAATTTATTCTTATTCACGCTTAATTAAGGCTGATCTAGAGACTCACCAAGTGTTAGATTATATTCAAAAGAACTTTCGATTGGAGACCGTAATGGTTGATTGTTATTATCCAAAGGGAAAGGGAGAATATGGACTTTGGGCTGATGGAAAATGGTTTAAGTTTAATATTCCTGTTAAAGAAAATGATGTAGATCCAGTTAAAAAACTAGATGTTAGCAGCTTACAGGACTTATTTCTCAGTCCTGTTTTCGGAATAAATGATCCACGAAATGATAACAGGTTAGGATTTGCTCCCGGAACGCACTCTTGCTCTGTGCTTATGAATAAGATCAAAAAAGAAGGTTACAATTATGCAATAACCATGTTTCCTGTGTCGGTTGAAGAATTAATGTCGGTAGCTGATTCAGGAGGAATCATGCCTCCTAAATCAACCTGGTTTGAACCTAAAATGCCTTTAGGATTAGTAACTCACTTTATCGACTGATTATTTAGTTATTAGGCTTTGGCTTTAAGCAATTGGTCTGTTAGAAAAGACTAATATTTAGTTATCAGCCTTAGATAATTACCAATTAGAAATAATTACTATTTAGATATTAGTAACCTCTTTGTAAGCAACCAATATCTAATATCTAAATGCTAATAGCTATTAGCTAACTCTCAAGCTGTAATTCTGAAAGATATCGATACAAACCATTATCCTTTAAAATCAATTCATTGTGAGTTCCTTGCTCAATAACTTTTCCTTTTTCAAGCACAACTATCTTGTCGGCCTCACGAATAGTTGATAAACGGTGAGCAATGATAATTGAAGTACGATTTTTCATCAGTTCTTCTAGCGCTTCCTGAACTAAACGTTCAGATTCTGAATCCAATGAACTGGTTGCTTCATCTAAAATTAAAATAACCGGATTTTTAAGTAAAGCTCTGGCAATGGCAATCCGTTGACGTTGGCCTCCTGAAAGTTTAACTCCCCGTTCTCCAACCTTGGTTTCATAACCCTCAGGGAAATTCATGATAAAATTATGCGCATTGGCACGTTTTGCAGCTTGAATAATTTCTTCATCAGTAGCTCCAATTTTTCCATAGGCAATGTTCTCTTTAATGCTTCCTCCAAAAAGTAAAACATCTTGAGGAACAATGGCCACTTGATTGCGTATATCGGTTAATGAATAAGCCGAAGCAGGCAAACCATCATATAATAATTGTCCCTGTTGTGGCTCATAAAATCGAAGGATTTGGCCAACAATTGTTGATTTTCCGGCACCGCTAGGACCTACAATAGCCACTTTTTCTCCAGCCTTAGCGGTAAAGCTTACTTCATTAAGCACCTGCACTTCAGGGCGCGAAGGATAATAGAATGAAACACGATCAAAAGCCAGATCTCCTTTAATAGGATGCTCAATTTTATAACTGTCTTCATCAATGGCTACTTGCTCGCTAGGCTCACCTAATAACTCAACCACACGTTCAGTAGCACCAAGTGTTTTTTGAATCTGGGCCAAAATCTCGGCAAATCCACCCATTGCACCGCCAACAAAGCCCGTATACAAGATAAACGAAATGAAATCCTTCATTTCTATTTTACCCAAATGAACCAAACTAGCGCCATAAACTGCAATGGAGATAATGGCTCCAAACATTCCTAAAGTGATAAATATGACAAATGCTCCTCTGAATTTCGCTCCTCTTAATGCCAGTTTAACAACCTGATTGATGCTTTGGGTATAGCGGTTAGTTTCGTATGATTCATTAGTAAATGCCTTTACATTGGCAATACCTTGTAAGGTTTCCTCAACAATGGTATTTGATTCCGCCAACTTATCTTGTGCTTTACGAGCAATTGATCGTATATATTTTCCAAAAAATATGGCGATAAGAATTAAAACCGGCAATACACATAAGATGAATAAGGTTAATTCTTTAGAAATAATGGTTACGGCCACAATACCAACAATCAAAATGATCGATTGTCGTAAAAATTCGGCTAGGGTAGTAGTGATGCTATCCTGAATTTGCGAAAGATCAGAAGAAATACGGCTATTTAACTCACCAACCCTGCTTTGCGCAAAGAAATTCATTGGCAAACGAATAAGGTTCGAATAAACATCCTTGCGGATTGAGGCTACCGTTTTTTCTGATACTTCAACGAACCATAAAATGCGGAAAAATGAAAATACTGCCGCAAAAGCAAGCGTTCCGAATAATACCAAGGCAATTTCCTTAATTTGAGTCAAATCACCTTTTTTAATCGATTCAGTTGCGACACCAACCAATTTGCCCATTTCCATCGGAATGTACATAAAGGCAACTGTTGAGCCTATTAAAAAAAATAAACCTAAACCGAATTTTGCGCGGTAAGGTTTTATGTATTTTAATAATGTTAAAGCGTGTTGTAAAGATTCTTTCGAAATTTTTGCTTTAGGAAGTTCCTGTTCAGCAGGATTACTACTGTTTAATCGCTGACGCGCCATTTAATGACTACTGTTTTAGACTTGCAAAATTAATAAAATACCACTAGGAGAGGCTTAAACGATAGAATTTTACATTTTTATGATAAACATTTTAACAAAGGTAAGTAGTGCCAATGCAATGCATACAACCATCAAAATTTTACCTGCCCTGTACAAGTAAAAACTGGTGCTTCTATTAGCGTTCCATTTTATTAGGTTTAAAACTACCAATGTAAAACCACCTAAACCTATTAGCCCTTCAAATATTGAGACAATAATTAAATATATTTTCATTACAATAATTCAACTTTAACCGAAACAGACCATGCTTCGGCCTTTTCTATGAATAAAGGTTTTGTTTTTGCCCACGTAGATTTAAACAATTCCGATTGACGATAGTTCTCCAGATGAGCTTCTGATTCCCAAAAACTTAACGTAAAGTACCTATTATTGGTGTTTACATCATTTAGTAGTTCTAAATGCTCACAGCCTTTAAATGCCCTGATCAATTCTTTCGACTCTTCAAAAACAGTTAAAAAATCATTAACTCTGTCATGAGCAAAAGTCATCTTCACAATTCGTTTAATCATTTTATAGGATCTTTTCCAACCTGTATTTATAACATTCAGAAATGGCTTCGCAAAATTTCCATGCTAATTACGGGGTTGGAGTTATAGCTTTTTTATTTAAACTCAATTCTCACCATATCACCAGGGCTCAAACCCAACAATCCGGCAGCATTGCCCTTATTAATGGCAATTTCCAGGAAATTGGTAATGCTAAACAAGGCTAATTTCTCTCCTTGCGGAACATCATTATAATGAGTGCTGATTTTATTGATCGATTCATTTCTTCTGAAATAAATATCAAACGGCCTTTTTGCTCCGCTCTGCTCAAATAATTCACGAGTGATATTGGTAATTACATTCTGAAACGAATCAATATAAATTACACTTCCGCGAATGATATTCCCATCCAGTACCGGCTGCATCAGTGAACTATGATGATAATTATCAGTTAAAGTCCCAATTTCATTCATATCCTTTCCCATAGCAACATGGCATGCTGCCTTTACGAAGACATCGAGCAGTGGAAAATGACCGAATTCAGCGTTGGGTTTTATGTTAAGTTGAATGATTTTTTCAGGTTTCTCGTCAAAAAGCAATGAAAATATTCCATTGTCAGCTCCAATAAAATAATGACCATTATTTACAACCAACAGATAACGAGGCGATTGATTATAATCTGCATCAATTCCGACAACATGTACCGTGTTTTGTGGAAAAAATTTGTAACTATTTTTCAGAATAAACGCGGCTTGCGGTATATTGTAAGAAGAAATTTGATGAGAAATATCTACTATTCGAGCTTCGGGAATTTGACTAAGAATGGCTCCTTTAAGAGCAGCCTGATAAAAATCCCGGTGCCCAAGGTCAGTAGTTAAGGTGATGATTGCCATTCGATATTATTTGGTTATTTTTACCGTTCAAAAATTTCCGAACGCAAATATTGGAATTTTAATAAGAAAAACCCGCAATATAAATAGCTCGCCATCTAAAAATAAAAATAGAAAAGCGGGGTTGATGGCTAAATTAAACAAGTTATATTCAGATAAAAGGAACTGCTTTGAGTGAAACTATTTTGAAACTTGAGCACGTTGACCCACAAGTGTTTTGGGGAACGGGCAATGAAAATTTTGAAATTTTAAAGAGAAATTTTCCTAAACTTAAAATTGTGGCGCGTGGAACTGAGGTTAAAGCGTTAGGAGATGAAAAGGAACTTGGAAATTTTACTGAAAAATTTATCAACCTAACCAATCATCTTGAAAAGTTTAATCAGCTTTCGGGTCGGGATGTGGAGTTGATCTTAGGAGTTGAACCGACATCAACCATCAACATTCATGATACCACAGCGGTTAATGGTGATAGTGCTGGTAACAAAGACGTAATTGTTTTTGGAACTAATGGCCTGATGGTAAAGGCTCGCAGTGAGAACCAGCGAAAAATGGTTGAAAGTGCCAATAAAAGCGATATAATTTTCGCTATTGGCCCAGCAGGTACAGGTAAAACTTATACGGCAGTTGCCTTAGCAGTTAGAGCACTAAAAAATAAAGAGGTAAAACGTATTATTTTAACACGTCCGGCGGTTGAAGCAGGTGAAAATCTTGGTTTTTTACCCGGTGACTTAAAGGAAAAGATCGATCCGTATTTAAGGCCTTTATATGATGCGTTGGATGATATGATTCCACCTGAAAAATTGAAAACTTACCTGGAGAACAGAACCATTGAGATTGCACCATTGGCTTTCATGCGAGGACGAACCCTGGATAATGCATTTGTGATTTTAGATGAAGCCCAAAACGCTACCGACATGCAGTTGAAAATGTTTTTAACACGTATGGGACCTTCAGCTAAGTTTATTGTAACGGGTGATATTACTCAAATAGATTTACCGAAAAAGCAACATTCGGGTTTATTCAAGGCGCTTGAAATATTGCAAAAGATATCGGGCATTGATATTATCTATTTAAATGGCTCGGATGTGGTGCGTCATAAACTTGTACGCCGAATCTTGGAAGCATACGGAGATATATAGAAACTTTAGATTTACGACCTTAGTATAATGATTTGATAATTAATTGATCAATTCAATTTTTATCAATTACCAACAATAAAAATGACACAGACTTTAAATAACACTAGTTTTAATTTTCCTAAACAAAAATCGTTTTACCGCGGTAAGGTACGCGACGTTTACAATATTGAAGATAAGTACCTTGCAATGGTGGTTTCTGATCGTATTTCAGCTTTCGATGTAGTTCTGCCACGTGCTATTCCTTATAAAGGACAAGTACTTAATCAGATTGCTGCTAAATTTTTAGATGCTACAAAAGATATTGTTCCAAACTGGGTAGTTGCTGTGCCAGATGCAAATGTAACCATAGGGTTAGTTTGCGAAACTTATCCTGTAGAAATGGTGGTTCGTGGTTATTTAGCAGGCCATGCTGCTCGTGAATATAAAGCTGGTAAACGTTTATTGTGTGGTGTAACCTTACCTGAAGGGTTAAAAGAGAATGATAAGCTTCCGCAGCCCATCATTACTCCTACAACCAAAGCCAAGGAAGGCCATGATATGGATATTTCCAGAGAAGAAATAATAAGTCAGGGTATTGTAACTGAAGAGGAGTACAAACAACTTGAGGCTTATACTTTGGCATTGTACAAACGCGGAACAGAAATGGCTGCCGAGCGTGGTTTAATTTTGGTCGATACAAAATATGAGTTTGGTAAAAAAGACGGTAAAATTTACCTGATCGATGAAATTCACACACCTGACTCATCTCGATATTTTTATAAAGATACCTATGAGCAGTTGCAGGCCGAAACCAAGCCCCAACGCCAGTTATCAAAAGAATTCGTGCGCCAGTGGTTAATTGAAAACGGTTTTCAAGGTAAAGATGGTCAACAAGTACCGGAAATGACCGACGAAATTGTGAACTCAATCTCTGAACGCTATATCGAGTTGTATGAAAAAATTGTGGGTGAACAATTTATTAAAGGAGATTCAAGTAATGTTTTAGCAAGAGTGGAGTCAAATGTTAATGATTTCATTCAAAAAAATGTTTAAATATTAAATTTTTAGAAATTAAAGTTTAATTTGGCGAACACAATTGAACCAAATTAACCATTTACAAAATTACGCGCTATGAAATTTTCGGTTGATAAACACGAAAAGTATGTAGTATTTAAGCTTAATGAAGATAAGCTTAACTCCATCATTACTCCGATGCTTAAGTCGGAACTTATTTTATTGAACGCAGAAGGTATTAGAAACATTATTCTTGATTTATCTGAAGTTAAATATTCAGATTCATCTGGTTTAAGTGCTATTTTGCTAGCTCACCGATTATGCAAAGGAGGTGACCAGGAAGGGACGTTTGTATTGAGCGGCGTTAGTTCTTCTGTAGAAAAACTAATTAAGATTTCTCAATTAGAAAATGTAATTAACCTTATTCCTACTATTGATGAGGCTGTTGATTTCATTTTCATGGAGGAAATTGAACGTGATTTAAAAGGCGAAGCTGAGGAATAAAAATTAAAGCGAGTGACGAAGTTTGAAGTAACCATTTTAGGTAGCAGTTCTGCTACTCCAGCTCATCACCGCTATCCAACTGCGCAGATTGTAAACTATAACCAAAAATATTACATGATTGACTGCGGCGAAGGTGCGCAGTTTCAATTAAGTAGATATGGTTTTGGATACAATAAAATCGATTACATTTTTATAAGCCACCTACATGGCGATCATTACCTGGGTTTAGTAGGGCTGATTTCCAGCATGCATTTAAACGGACGATCAACCGAATTATTTATTGCCGGTCCGCCAGAACTGCTGGAAATCATAGAGATCCAGCTAAAATACTCTCAAACGGTTTTACGATACCCCTTAAAGTTTGTACCTACCCAAACAAATCATCCTGAGATAATCTTTAAAAATTCGGAGTTTGAGGTAGAGACCATTATTCTTGATCATCGAATCCCATGCACAGGTTTTTTATTCAGAGAATTACCTCGGGGCCGTCGAATTATCAAAGAATACATCAAGCAATTTAATATTTCACCTGAGTATATTCCATTAATTAAAGGGGGGGCTGATTATACTTTACCTGATGGAGAAGTGTTACCAAATGCGGTATTAACAATTGAACCTCCAAAGCCAAGGGCTTATGCCTATTGTTCAGATACGATTATGAATATGTCCATTCTTGATCAAATTAATGGGGTAGATCTATTATATCATGAGGCCACTTTCCTGCATGATTTACAGCAGCGAGCTGCTGATACATTTCATACTACAGCCCGTCAAGCTGGTGAAATTGCTACAATGGCGAAGGCTCAAAAATTGATTATTGGTCATTTTTCGGCTCGTTACCGTGATCTTCTGCCGCATTTAGAAGAATGTCAGACTCAATTTGTGAATAGCTTTTTAGCCAAAGAGGGCTTCACATTTGAGGTTGGTGACCAATAAGCAGCTACTGAACAATCTGTAAATCAATTTAATAACTTAAGCTCTTTTCAAACTCAGGAATCTGCTGTTTTTATATTTCTAAAACAACCACCCAGGGCTTAAATCCAGTTACATACTTCTCAATTTGAACAGTAAATAACCGACTTTCGTTAGAAGAAAATTTCTACATTTGTTCAACCAAAAATTAACCTTATTTACAAACGAGATTCTACATTCTATGGCACGTTACGAACTGATTATGCCCAAAATGGGTGAGAGTGTGGCAGAAGCCACCATTATCAAGTGGGTGAAAAACATTGGCGAAAAAATTGAAGCCGATGATAATATTTTAGAAATAGCCACTGATAAGGTAGATTCAGAGGTGCCATCTCCTGTTTCAGGAACATTAGTGGAAACGTTTTTCGGAGAGAATGATGTTGTTCAGGTAGGAGCAACCATTGCAATTATTGAAACTGCAGTTGCTGAAGACCCTGTTTCAAGTCCAGAGCCAGAGTCACAAATAAAAATTGATGAACCACAAGCAGAAGAGTTACCGGATCTTGATTTGGTAAACGCTACACTAGGCAGAACCGAAACGGCTCCAGCTCCGATAAAATCAAGTGGTATTCGTTTTTACTCTCCATTAGTACGCACCATTGCTGAAAGTGAAAATATTTCTTCAGCTGAACTTGATTCAATCCAAGGAACCGGATCAGAAGGTCGTGTAACTAAACAGGATATTTTAGCATATGTGGAACAAAGAGCCAGCGGTAATGTGGTCGCGACTCCTGTTAAAGTAGCAGAACCAGTACAATCAGCCACAGTAACACAGCCTGCCACTGCAGCTGCTCCAAAAACAAGTCCTTCACCTTCAACAATTGAAATTAAAACACCTGCAGTTTCTGTTGGGGGCGCCGACGAAATCATTGAGATGGACCGTATGCGCAAACTGATTGCTGACCATATGGTGATGAGCAAGCATGTGTCTCCGCACGTTACTTCATTTGTTGAAGCCGATGTGACGAATATTGTTCAATGGAGAGAAAAAGTGAAAAAATCCTTCGAAAAACGCGAAGGCGAAAAAATTACCTTTACTCCGATTTTTATTGAAGCAGTTGCTAAAGCCATTAAAGATTTACCAATGGTGAACGTTTCTGTTGATGGAACAAAGATCATTATCCGTAAGAACATTAATATTGGTATGGCCACGGCATTGCCAAGCGGAAATTTGATAGTACCAGTAATTAAAAATGCTGATCAAATGAATTTGGTAGGTTTAACCAAATCAGTAAACGATTTGGCAAACCGCGCACGTAACAATAAACTGCAGCCGGATGAAATTCAGGGTGGTACTTTTACATTAACCAACGTAGGTTCATTTGGCAACGTAATGGGCACACCAATTATCAATCAGCCTCAGGCGGCGATTTTAGCAGTTGGTGCAATCAAAAAGAAACCTGCTGTAATTGAAACCGAATTTGGCGACGTTATTGCTATTCGCCATATGATGTTTTTATCACTTTCATATGACCACAGGGTAGTGGATGGCTCGTTAGGAGGCTCTTTTGTTCGAAAGGTTGCTGATTACCTTGAAGCATTCGATCCTAATCGTGATATTTAAAATAAAAAAACCGTCCAAGTTCTTGAGACGGTTTTTTTATAAATAATGCATGCATAATTGAATTAGCTTTATCTTGAATATTGATTAATTTAATCAACTGATATAAATTTGATATTTAATTAAAAACAGTCTATATAATGAATGATATCGAAAAACTCTTTGATAATAACAGGAAGTTTGTTGAACGCTGGTTAGAAGTAGATGAAAACTACTTTAAGAATCTTGCGATGCAACAGGCTCCAAAATTTTTATGGATTGGCTGTGCCGATAGTCGAGTGCCGGCAAATGAAATCACAGGTTTAGATCCAGGTGAAGTATTTGTTCACCGTAACATTGCCAATATGGTAGTTCATACCGATATTAACTGTTTATCGGTAATTCAATATGCTGTTAAGGTATTGAAGGTTGAACATATTTTAGTGGTTGGTCACTATGGATGTGGGGGTGTTAAAGCAGCCATGGGAAACAACAATTTTGGCTTAATTGATAACTGGCTAAGAAATATCAAAGATGTTTACCGGATGCACGAAGATGAGCTTAATGCAGTTGAAGATGAGGAAGCTCGATTCAGGTTACTTTGTGAGATAAATGTTAAAGAACAAGTGCTAAACGTTTGTAATACCAGCATCGTTCAAAAAGCATGGAATGAAGGTCAAAAACTTTCGGTTCATGGTTGGGTATTTGATGTAGCAGACGGTATTTTACAGGATCTAGATGTTTCAGTTTCTGACATAAATCACATCAATACTATTTATCAGTATAAAATTAAATAATTAAAAAATATAGAATTGGGTTTGGATAATTATGTCTAAACCTAATTCTTTAAATTATTAGCATTTACGGATAAGTCAGTTACTTACCCAAAAGCCTATTTAAATTCAAATCAGCCTTCTCAAGCTTTTCATCATAATTTCTTTACACTTTATTCTTCTTTTCAATTTTTTGCTGCAACAGTAATTTCTGATATTAGTGTGGCAACCAAACTTCATGATTTTACAAGCGTTAAACCTCTACAAAAATGCCTACGGCGGTCTCAGTCGTTCTACCTGGTTACTCTCAGTTGTAATGCTCATTAATAGGGCAGGGACAATGGTGTTACCTTTTATGACTGTTTACCTAACTCAAGATCTCCATTATACTATTGAACAGGCCGGAGCTGTAATGGCTTGTTTTGGACTAGGTGCAATTATTGGGGCATTTGCAGGTGGACAGCTTACCGATAAATTTGGGTTCTCCACACTTCAGTTTTGGAGTTTGTTTTTAAATGGCTTCATGTTCATTCTTTTGGGTCAAATGCACTCTATTTGGGGCATTGGGGCTTGTTTTTTTGCATTGAGCGTAATAGGTGAGGCCTTTAGACCCGCCAATGCGGCCGCAATTGTTTATTACAGTGCACCAGAGAACAGAACTCGTTCATATTCATTAAATAGATTGGCTATCAACTTAGGCTGGTCGGTAGGACCGGCAATAGGAGGTGTGTTAGCCAGTGTTAGCTATGGTTTATTGTTTTGGGTGGATGGATTAACCTGCATTGCCGCAGCCATTTTACTTAAAGTATTACTACCACCTGTTAAAAAGATAAAAACTGAAGAGAAAAAAACTCAAGATACTCGGCCAAGCTCAAATCAATCAGCTTATCGTGATAAAACGTATATCTGGTTTGTTGTGTTTGTAACGCTGAATGCCGTTTGTTTTTTTCAGATGTTTAGCATTCTGCCTGTTTATTATAAAGAAGTGGTGCATTTGGAAGAGTGGGAGATCGGATTGGTAATGGCTATTAACGGTTTATTGATTGCATTAATAGAGATGGTTTTGGTTTTTAAACTTGAAGGCAAACATCCTCCACTATATTACATTGCTAGAGGCGTATTACTCACAGGTGCCTCCTTTTTCATATTTAACATGCTGGGACCTTCTGCATGGGTGGTTATTATAGCCATGTTATTGATCACTTTTGGAGAAATGTTTTCGATGCCATTTATGAATACATTTTGGATTAAACGTAGTGGTGATAGCAACAGAGGACAGTATGCTGCTTTATATACCATTGCGTATTCAGCAGCACAGGTAATAGCTCCAACAGTTGGTTCAAAAATGGTTCAGAGCTATGGTTTTACCTCTTTATGGTATCTGGTTACTGGCATTAGTGTTGTAGTTTTCATGGGATTTTCCTGGCTACAGCAAAAGTCGGTGAAAGAAGTGGAGATTGTTGAGGTCAGTTAATTAACAATCTCATTTTCTCTGTTTTCTGCAAAATATACTTTAACTTAAGGTATTGTCGTTTCTTTCTAAATCAGCTTTCATTTATGCAGAAACACACCTATCAATCCGGAATTATTGGAAACTGCGCATTTATTGCGCATGTCAATAAAAACACTGATATCTCTTGGTTATGCTGGCCCCGTTTCGACAGCAGCTTTGTTTTCGGTAGTTTACTAGATAGAGAAAAAGGAGGAACATTTACCATTCTTCCTGAAGGACCTTTTACTACTCACCAATTCTATTTGGAGAATACCAATATCTTGTGTACACATGTTGAATGTGATGAAGGGATTTATCGGATTACTGATTTTGCTCCTCGTTTTTTTCAATATGAACGCTTTTACAAGCCTTTAATGCTTGTTCGTAAAATTCAGGCACTTTCTGGAAATCCAAGGGTAAAAGTTACTTGCCGCCCAACTAAAAACTATGGGGAAAGCGACTTAAAAATGTATACAGGTAGCAATCACCTGCAGTATTACGGTCTTGAGAATCCGATCCGTTTAACCTCTAATTTTTCCCTTAGCCATATCATTGAGGGAAAATATTCGGCATTAAACGAACCTAAATATTTGGTACTGACATATGGAAGTCCCTTAGAGGCCCCGTTGGAGAGTACCGCCGAAGATTTCTTACGTAAAACAACTAGCTATTGGCAACAGTGGATCAAAAATACTGGTATTGGTAACATGTTTCAGGAGCATGTTATTCGATCTTCATTAGCATTAAAAATTCATCAGTTTGAAGATACAGGAGCCATAATAGCTGCCAGCACTACGAGTTTACCTGAATTTGATCAGAGTGGACGGACCTGGGATTATCGTTTCTGCTGGCTTCGTGATGCATATTATATTTTGCAGGCGTTCAATAATATCGGCCACTTTGAGGAGATGGAGCATTATTTTCATTACCTGTCAAACATTTCGGAAAATGAAAAGGGACGTTATCAACCATTATTCAGTATTACAGGCGATGCAGATCTTACAGAACGGGAAGTTGAACTTGAGGGGTATTTGGGCAATAAGCCAGTTAGAGTTGGTAATCAAGCGTCGGAGCATATCCAAAACGATGCATATGGTCAAATGCTATTATCGTTGCTTCCGCTATATACAGATAAACGCTTTACTTATGCCGAACGACATGATTCGGCTCCCTGGCTGGAAAGGATGCTGTTGAAAATTGAAAACACCATTGATGAGGAAGATGCTGGCATTTGGGAATTTCGTCACTTGGCTCAGCGACACTGCTATACCAATTTGTTTCAATGGGCAGGATGCCAGGCTGCAATTCGTATTGCCAGACATATAAAAAGTCATGCATTAGAGATAAAAGCACTTGAATTGTCCGATAGGGCAGCAAAACACATTGAAGCATGTTATGACGAGGAACGACAGGTTTATACTCAAGCAGTGGGTACTTCCAATTTAGATGCCAGCACTCTACAATTAATCATGATGAATTACATCGACCCTCGAAGTGAGCGTGCCAAAAAGCATTTAGAAGCCGTTGAAAAAGAATTAAAAGCTCCAGGAGGCTTATTCTATCGGTACAAACACAAAGATGATTTTGGCGTCCCAGAAACTACTTTCTTGATCACCGCCTTTTGGCATGTTGAAGCATTAGCTTGTGTTGGACGTACAGATGAGGCAGTTCATGCCTTTGAAAATTTATTAAAATACACCAATCACTTGGGCTTATTAAGTGAAGATGTATTATCAAGTGACGGTAGCCAATGGGGAAATTTCCCACAGGCTTATAGCCATGTGGGCTTGATGAATGCTGCTTATCGAATAGCCAAAAAAATGGATAAACCAGATTTTTATAACAACATTTAAACTTAAAGTACTCATTCAGAATATTTTGTATCTGTGACTATAACTTTTTCCTTAGCTTTAATGAGCTTTTTCAGGAGCAATCTAACATCAGTGGGAGTATGTAGATAGAAGGCCGCCTCAGAGCTTGTGCCACCAACTTTAATGCTTATCGACCCTTTTGGAAGCGCTTTAAAAGTATCTTCATCCGTAAAATCATCGCCAATTGCCATTACGAAATCATAGTGATGATGATCGATCCATTTTTTTGCCGCTTTACCTTTATTTACTTCATTACTTTTTACTTCAATCACTTTGTTTCCATGCATTATTTGCAGACCCTTATCGGCAGCCAGGACTTTTAAGTTCTCTACCAATTCTTTTGCCCTTAATTCACCCAAACCAATCTCAACATTACGGTAATGCCACGCTACCGAATAACTTTTGTCTTCAATAAATGAGCGCGGGGTACGATCATTTATTGATTGCATGGTATTATAAATATCTCCTTTCCAGCTTACATCGATTTCATGATGCTGCCAACTTTTACTTTTACGTTTTATCCATGCACCATGTTCAGCAACAATATTCAGGTTCATTTGTCCAAACCAATCGTTTAGGGTTTCCTGTTTACGTCCACTTATTAATACCACCGTGTTCTTATGGTCATCAATAAGTTTCTGAATCAACTGCAGCAGTTCTAGGTCGGGATAAGCCAACAATGGATTACTGTTAAATTCCACCAACGTTCCATCATAATCCAGTAAAAGTAAGCGTTTCTGATCCCTTTGATAGCGTTCCTTGATCATATTCTCAATCATTGGCGTTATTTCACGAACAGAAAGTTTTCGTTGAAGTACTTTAACTTCTTCCAGTCGGTTCATAAATAGTTTTACCCAATGATGAATGTTAAACCTCGATACTATATCTCTCATTGATCGCATACGATGTCGTTGTTCATCAACCGGCATTTCAAGAGCCTGGACAAGGGCTTTAACAAATTTATTTGAGTCATTAGGGTTGATAACAATGGCATCGTTTAACTCTCTTGATGCGCCTGCCATCTCGCTCAGGATTAAAACTCCTGTTTCATCGCTTTTACAAGCCACAAACTCTTTACTAACCAGGTTCATACCATCACGCATAGGTGTTACAAGGGCAATATCAGCTGTTTTGTATAATGCGGCGAGGAGATCAATTGAAAATGAGCGGTAGAAATAATGAATTGGCACCCAATCAAGAGTTGAATATTTCGAATTAATATTACTTACCAGTTTATCCACTTGCTCTTTAAGTTCACTGTATTGTTTTACCGTATCTCTTGATGGAACCACCAGTTGAACAAAAACCACCTTTTTTATATACTGTGGATGTTGTTCCAATAGCTTCTCAAAAGCCTTCAATCGATTTATTAAACCCTTGCTATAATCAAGTCGGTCAACTGATAGCATCAGCTTTGCTTTGCCTTTACGCTTAATGATGTTCTCTTCATGTGGTTTTTGCAATACATCATTTGCCAGGGTGTTGAACTTTTCAAAATCGATACTTATCGGGAACGCATCAACAATTATCGGTTTATCATTAATAAAAAGCTGGTTAGAGTTGGATGGGAGCCCCAAAATTCGTTGACATGAGTTAATGAAGTATATGGAATCATCGAAGGTATGAAAGCCGATTAAATCGGCACCAACAACACCATTAAGTAGTTCCTTACGCCAGGGAAGCAAACGGAATACTTCAAATGAAGGAAAAGGAATATGCAGAAAAAAACCAATCTTAACATTCTTGGCCTTGTCCCTGATCATTTGAGGTACCAACATCAGCTGATAATCGTGCACCCAAATCTGATCATCGGTTTTTAAAACCCGCAAAACCGCATCGGCAAATTTTTGATTTACGGTTTTGTAGGTACACCATTGTTCATCATTATAATTGGCATATGATGGAAAATAATGAAACAAGGGCCAAAGTGTTTCATTTGAAAAGCCTTCATAATATTTATTGATCTCTTCTTCGGTTAAAAAAACGGGTGAAAGGCTTTTGGTGGCTAAGTCTTCTGTTATTGCTTCCTGAATACTTTCGTCATTGATAATGGCTCCAGGCCAACCTATCCAAATATTGTCACCTTCTCGATAAATACTTCCTAAACCGGTAGCTAAACCTCCCTCACTATTTTGATAGCCAATTTGACTTCCATTCAATGTAATTTTTATCGGTAAGCGATTGGAAACAATTATTGTTTTTGAGATGCTCATAAAGTTTTGTAATTAGTTTGAAGAGTAAACTTTCTATCATAATTATAACTACTTATTAAACAATAAATTACAATCAATTCTAGGCATAATTTTTCAAAATTTGCTCTATAGGATTTAAATAACTAAATCCGAATAAATTAAGATGAACTAATAATGGGTATAAGTTATGTATGTCGAATCGTTCTTTATATCCTGGAACAAGGGGATAATGCTCATTGTATGTTTCGTAAAATCGATTGTTGAAAGCGCCGAATAAAGTGCTCATTGCTAAATCCATTTCACGGTGTCCATAATAAACAGCTGGGTCACAAATTTTCACCAAACCATCATTTCCACATAACACATTTCCGCTCCATAAATCGCCGTGTAGTAGGGATGGCTTTTCCTCAGGAATTAATGAATACAATTTGCTGTATAATGCATATACCATCTTCAAATGGGTATTGTTCAAAAGGTTCTTATTAAAAGCAGCTTCAACCAAAACCTGTAACCTGTTTGTAATGAAAAAATCAATCCACGAATTCCCATACGGATTATACTGCGGAAGGCTGCCAATAAAGTTTGTATGATCAAGCCCGTGGTTAGTATGTGTGTTTTGGTGAAGTAAGGCCAGCTTTTCGCCAAAATCCTCCCAATAATTCTCCTTAGGATCATCAGGATCTATCCACTCCAAGACAATAAATGCCGTATAGTCAACCAAACCAGAACCAAGCAATTGAGGAACTAAAGCAGGTAAAAAACTCCTCAATTTTTGCAGGCCAAACTCTTCTGTTTCAAACATTTTATGGTACGAGGCATCATTCCATTTAATGAAAAAGCGTCCCTCATTTGTGTCAATTCTCGCTGCATTGCTTATCGAACCGCCTTCAATTTGATGAAAGGCATCAATGCTAACTTCTTTATTAAGTACCTGACTAATCGCTTGCTGAAATACGTTTTTCATTATAATAAAGATAACTAAAGCCAATCGAATAGTTTGGTTAAGTAATTAATTACCTGTCCATAAGTTGATTAACAAATAGAAGTTGCAGTGTTTTTACCGAAGCCTTATTTTAGGTTTGAAAACTTTCATGCAAACCATTCACGAAATATTAAAGCAATATTGGGGATTCACTGAATTCAGGCCTTTACAGCAAGACATTATAGAGTCGGTGCTGCAGGGACATGATACATTGGCTCTGTTACCCACCGGTGGGGGGAAATCGATTTGCTTTCAGGTACCTGCCATGCATATGGAAGGAGTGTGTATTGTAATTTCGCCGCTTATTGCCTTGATGAAAGATCAGGTGGAAAACCTGCAAAAACGTGATATTAAAGCTGTAGCGATATTTTCGGGCATGAGCTATCGAGAGATTGATATTGCGCTTGATAATTGTGTTTATGGTGATATCAAGTTTTTGTATATGTCGCCCGAACGCCTTTCAACTGAGATTGTGAAAGTTCGTTTGCGAAGAATGCAGGTAAGCTTTGTGGTGGTTGATGAAGCTCATTGTATTTCGCAATGGGGCTACGATTTTCGGCCTTCGTATTTGAATATTGCAAGTTTAAGAGAGTTATTACCAGAAGCTCCATTTTTAGCCTTAACTGCTACCGCTACTACTGAAGTTAAACAGGACATACAGGAAAAACTATTGTTCAAGGACGCAAAGGTTTTTACTAAAAGTTTTGAACGAAAGAATTTGGTGTATGCTGTTCGGAAGGCCGAAAATAAGCATGAAAAACTATTGGAAATCATCAGGAAAGTACCCGGTACCGGAATCGTGTATGTTCGAAACAGGAGAGAAACCCAGGAGCTGGCACGTTTTCTTTGGATAAATAAGATCAGTGCCGACTTTTATCATGCAGGTGTTCCTACCGCCGAACGATTTAAAAAGCAAAATGCATGGGTTAATAATAAAATGCGGGTAATGGTTTGTACCAATGCTTTCGGTATGGGAATCGATAAGCCCGATGTTCGCTTTGTGATCCATTTTGAACCATCCGACAGCATTGAATCGTACTACCAGGAAGCCGGCAGGGCTGGGCGTGATGAAAAAAGAGCTTTTGCGGTATTACTGTATTGTGATGCCGATAAGGTGGAGATGGAGCAAAAGCAACAACAGGCGTTTCCAGAGCCTGAAGATGTGAGGGCAGTTTACCAGGCGTTAGGCAATTATTTTCAATTAGCCATTGGAGGAGGAGAGTTTTTAACCTATGATCTCGATATTAATGAACTCTGTTCCCGCTATAATTTAAAAGCTGTTAAAGTACTTAACTGCTTCAAGTTTTTGGAGAAAGACGGTTACCTCAACTTTTCGGAAGGTGTGTTCATGCCTTCGCGAATAAAGTTTGTGGTGAATAATGACGAGTTATATCGCTTTCAGATTGCTAATTCAACATTTGATATTCCGATAAAGATCATCCTGCGTTCATATGGTAATTTGTTTGATAATTACGTTCCAATTGACGAAAAACTTTTGGCCTCGCGTACCAATATCAACCCGGTAACGTATGTGCAGATGCTTAAAAAGCTGGATGAGCTGAATATTATTAATTACTTACCTCAAACGGATTGGCCTCGAGTTACCTTTTTAACCCCTCGTGCCGATGCGAAAACCATGTTTATCAATAAAGCCTACCTGGACGAACGTAAGAAAAATCAACAGCAAAAATTAACGGCTATGTTTAATTATGCTGATGAAACCGCGATTTGTCGGAGCGTTTTTATCCGTAGTTATTTTAATGAAAGTAATGCTGAAGATTGCGGCACTTGCGATATTTGCCTCGAACGTAAAAAACAGGTTATGCAATCTGTTGGTTTTGAGTTATTTAGAAACGAGCTTGTTACATTGCTTAACAATGGCTCTGTATTCTTTCCGGAGATCCATTTGCATTTTGCCAACTTTTCTAATGATCAGATAACCAACTTTGTACGTTTACTAATCGACGATGGAACGCTTCTTCTTAGCGAAAACAATCATTTAATGCTTTCCCACCAAGATTAATCAAATTAATGCCATACAATTTTGCTGTTAAAATCAGCTTTCTTAATTGTTAAAAAATCATAATTCAGTGTAATTTTTCTATTTCACAGTAGCCTCGTTTTTACAACCCTGTACTTGGTATGTTACTGCATTTGTTACCTAAAATAGCCTTTCTTGCTGCAACTTTAAATCATAAAACAGAGTCATACCTAACAAAGAAACTTAAAAAACTAACTGATAATTATGAAAAAAATGATCCAACAAATTGGTGCAGCTGCAGCAGTTGTATTAGTAACAATCTCTACCATGTCATTCACTATTTCAAATGACGATAACAATCCTAGAAAATCAAAGCCAGGTACCGAAATGGTAAAAAAAGAAATCAGCACTGCTGCATTTGAAACCATTAAAGTTAGTGGCAATTTTAAAGTGATGCTCGCAGAAGGGCCAGATCAAAAAATTATTGTGGAAGCTCCGGCAGAATTAGGTGCTTCGGTACAATCGTTCTTAGATAATAACGAACTAAATGTATATACAGTAGGAAACGTAAAGAAGAGAATTACACTTTGGGTTACATTAAAAGATATTAGGAACATCAGCACCTTTGGAGACGTTAAGGTAGTAAAGAACTAACAGGAACAGCGTAAACATGGCAAAGCCGTTTTGGGAAACTAAAGCGGCTTTTTGCTTTATATGAAATTGAGAATATAGTAAAACAGTTTTGAATGTAGGAGTTCCATATCATCATGTTACGACATTCAATATAGCTTAGACGATACTATTTTTTTTCTATCTATTTAATATAAATCGATCACCACCAATACTTTGGCTGTTTTCCATTATAAACAATTTTGTAAATTGTATAGGTAAAAAACTATATAACCATGGGAAACGACTCTAACGGCAATGGCAAATGCCCCTTTTCAAATGAAAATTTAAAACACAGTGTTGGAGGTGGTGGCCCCAAAAATCGCGACTGGTGGCCCAATCAACTTAAGTTAAATATCCTTCGTCAGAACTCCACTTTATCTAACCCAATGGGTGGAGATTTTAACTACGCCAAAGAATTCAAAAGTCTCGACTTGAAAGCTGTTAAGGACGATCTTCACCATTTAATGACAGACTCTCAAGATTGGTGGCCTGCAGATTTTGGTCATTATGGAGGATTATTCATCCGAATGGCCTGGCACAGTGCAGGTACTTACCGTATTGGCGATGGCCGTGGTGGTGCCGGTGCCGGTCAGCAGCGTTTTGCACCACTGAATAGTTGGCCCGATAACGCCAATTTGGATAAGGCACGAAGATTACTCTGGCCGATAAAGCAAAAATATGGTCGCAAATTATCATGGGCCGATCTGATGGTTTTGGCTGGTAATGTAGCTTTAGAGTCGATGGGCTTCAAAACTTTTGGATTTGCCGGGGGACGTGAAGATACTTGGGAACCCGAAGAGGTGGTTTATTGGGGTTCGGAAAATACCTGGTTGGGGGACAAACGCTATTCAGGCGATCGTGATCTTGAGAAACCTTTAGCTGCCGTACAAATGGGCCTTATTTATGTAAATCCTGAAGGTCCAAATGGTAATCCTGATCCAATTGCAGCTGTTAAAGATATAAGGGAAACCTTTGCCCGCATGGCTATGAATGATGAAGAAACAGTAGCACTGATTGCTGGAGGTCATTCTTTTGGTAAAACGCATGGGGCGGCAGAAACTTCGCATGTAGGTCCTGAACCTGAAGCTGCAGCCATCGAAGATCAAGGCTTGGGTTGGACAAGTAAATTTGGAACAGGAAAAGGCGCTGATTGCATTACCGGGGGCCCCGAAGTTACCTGGACACAAACTCCTACCAAATGGAGCAATAACTTCTTTGAGAATTTGTTTGGTCATGAATGGGAGTTAACTAAAAGTCCGGCAGGTGCCCAGCAATGGGTAGCTATAAATGCAGAAAGCACCATCCCTGATGCTTACGACCCTGCAAAACGTCATACGCCAACGATGCTTACCACAGATCTTTCTCTGCGTTTCGATCCAACTTATGAAAAAATATCCCGCCGCTTCCACGAAAATTTTGATGAGTTCACCGATGCTTTTGCCCGTGCATGGTTTAAATTAACCCACCGTGATATGGGGCCTCGTGCTCGTTATTTGGGTCCTGAGGTGCCTGCAGAAGAATTGATATGGCAAGATCCAATTCCAGCCGTTAATCATCCTTTGATCGATGCCAAAGATATTACTGTATTAAAAGATAAAATACTAGAATCGGGGTTAACCGTATCCGAACTGGTTTCAACAGCCTGGGCATCAGCTTCAACATTCAGAGGTTCAGATAAGCGTGGTGGTGCTAATGGAGCGCGTATTCGATTAGCTCCACAGAAAGATTGGGAGGTGAATAATCCGGCTCAATTGAAAAAAGTATTAGGAAAACTTGAAGAAATTCAAACAGCATTTAATAGCTCTAAATCTGGAGGTAAGAAGGTTTCACTCGCCGATTTGATTGTATTGGCAGGCTGCATTGGAATTAAGAAGGCTGCTTTAAATGCCGGTGTAGATATTACAGTTCCTTTTGCTCCGGGCCGCATGGATGCTACATTAGAACAGACAGATGTTGACTCATTTGCTGTGCTTGAACCAATTGCTGACGGTTTTCGTAATTATCGTAAAACTAATTATCCCGTATCAACAGAAGAGTTGTTGGTGGATAAAGCACAACTATTAACCTTATCGGCTCCCGAATTAACTGTTTTGGTAGGAGGTATGCGCGTGTTGAACACTAATTATGATCATTCGAGACATGGTGTATTTACCAAGAATCCGGAGACATTAACTAATGATTTCTTTATCAATTTGCTTGATATAAACACCACTTGGAAAGCAAGTTCCGAAGCACAAGAAGAGTTTGAAGGAACAGATCGGGCTACAGGAAAACTTAAATGGACTGCTACTCGCGCTGATCTGATCTTTGGTTCAAACTCCGAACTTAGGGCTTTGGCCGAGGTATATGCCAGTGCCGATGCAAAGGAAAAATTTGTCAAAGACTTCGTGTCCGCCTGGAATAAGGTAATGAACCTTGATCGTTTTGATCTGGCTTAACTCACGATAATAATCGAAAAAATTTTAATAATTAAAGGTGGTTTGTAAACAGACCACCTTTTTACTTAATATTCGAATTAAACCTTATTTGAAAAAAAATTCTACTTTTGCCATCTAAATTAAAAGTCTCACAGCACTATATGTAAGATAAAATTTCTTTCAGGTAATTAAATACAGCACCAATACAATTGGTTTGCTTTTTCATTCACCTTTATCGAAAGGAATTATGCTTATTTTACAGAACATTTCATACGTACATCCAAATAAAGATTTATTATTTGTCAACCTTAACCTATCCCTGGAACATAAGGATAAGATAGCCCTTATTGGTAATAACGGAACGGGTAAATCAACTCTTCTTAAAATTATAGCCAATGAATTACAACCTACGCAAGGTCAGTTAAGGGTTGAATCATTACCATATTACATCCCTCAGATTTTTGGGCAGTATAATCATTTGACTATAGCGGAAGCATTGAAAATTGATCATAAACTTAACGCCTTCTATGAGATATTAAATGGCGAGGTTACCGAAGATAATATGAATTTGCTTGCAGACGATTGGCGTATTGAGGAACGTTGCAATGAAGCTTTAAGCTACTGGAATTTGGCAGATCTTGATTTAACTACCAAATTGGAAAACTTGAGCGGCGGCCAAAAGACCAAAGTATTTCTTGCAGGAATTTCCATTCATCAGCCTGAACTAGTTTTATTGGATGAGCCAAGCAATCACTTGGATGTATTAGGTCGAAAACAGCTATATGAATTTATTGAATCCACCCAATGCGCAATGATTGCTGTTAGCCACGACCGTAAGCTCCTGAATCTTTTAAATACGATGTGTGAGCTAAAAAAAGATGGTATTTCAGTTTACGGAGGGAATTATGACTTTTATGCTGAACAAAAGCAAATTGAGAATAATTCTTTAAGCCTGGAAATCAGTTATAAAGAAAAGGAGCTTCGGAAAGCACGAGAAAAAGAACGGGAAACATTAGAGCGCCAGCAAAAATTAGATGCGCGTGGTAAAGGGAAGAAAGAGAAGGCAGGCGTTGCTCGCATCATGATGAACACCTTGCGAAATAATGCTGAAAATAGCTCGTCGAAGCTAAAAAGTGTACACGCAGAGAAAATTGGAGGGATTACAAAAAATTTGCATGAGCTCCGTCAATCAGTACCTGATAATGATAAAATGAAGTTCGGTTTTGACGACTCCAATTTGCATAAGGGTAAAATTTTGTTCACATGTACCGGTCTTAATTTCAGTTACGGAGAACAAATGCTTTGGGCCAATCCGTTAAATCTTCAAATTTCAAGCGGTGAACGTATTTTATTAAAGGGTTTAAATGGATCGGGTAAAAGCACACTAATACAACTTATTATAGGAAGTTTACTACCAACTACCGGATCAGTTTTTAGTGCTGAAATCAAATCGGTATATATTGATCAGGACTATTCATTGATCGAAAATCATTTTACTGTTTATGAGCAGGCCCAGAGTTTTAATAGTGGCAAGTTGGAGGAGCACGAGGTTAAAATAAGGCTTAATCGTTTTCTGTTTTCCAAAGACGATTGGGACAAACCTTGTAGTGCTTTAAGTGGTGGAGAACGGATGCGGTTAACAATTTGTTGTTTAAATATCTATAATCTTTCTCCTGACGTGATCATTTTAGATGAACCCACCAACAACCTGGATCTTCAGAATATTGGCATATTAACCTCAGCTATTAATGAATATTCAGGGACGCTGCTAGTTGTTACGCATGATGAACAGTTTATTCAAGAGATAAATATTGAACGTATTATGGAACTTTGATTGTTTGAAATCCTTGTCATCCCGAGTTACTAGAAATCTGAATCAGAAATGGGTTGAAAATTCCCTCTACTTCAGGATGACAAAGGTTTTGACAGTCTCGATATACCTTTAGGCCAAAAGTGCCTGATCAATATCGGCAATAAGATCATCTATATGTTCCAGGCCAACAGAAACTCTTAACAAGTTTTGAGGGGTTTTCGTGTCAGGGCCTTCTTGTGAAGCACGATGTTCAATTAAACTTTCTACTCCACCTAAACTCGTAGCCTGCATAAACAACTTGGTGGTGTTAGCCACTTTAATAGCTTCTTTGGCCTCACCTTTAACTTGAAACGATAACATACCTCCAAACCCATTTTTCATTTGCTGTGCGGCAACTGCGTGATCGGGGTGAGAAGGTAAGCCTGGATAATACACTTTTTCAACCTTTGGATGTTGTTCAAGGAACTTAGCCAGTGCCATTGCATTTTCACAATGTCCTCTCATCCGATACGGTAATGTTTTTATTCCCCGCAGGGTTAAATAACAATCAAACGGTGAAGGAACACCACCTCCCAACAGTTGCACCATCTTAATTCTTCCAAAGAAATCATCATTCTTTTTAGCAATAATGGCTCCGCCTAAAACATCGCTATGCCCATTAATATATTTGGTTGTTGCATGCATTACGAGGTCAACGCCCATATCCAACGGACGCTGAATACAAGGAGTAGCAAACGTATTATCGACAGCAGTAATTATATCATGCTGTTTAGCTAGCTCAACCACACGGGCTATATCGGTAATCTTCATCAATGGATTTGAAGGTGTCTCCATCCAAATGAGCCTTGTATTTGGCCTGATGTGATTTTCAATTTCATTAAAATCAATAAAGGTCACCCACATTTTTAATTCGACAAATATGTATCGAAGCTGAGTACGCAGGCCATGATACATATCATCGGGAGCGATAATATGATCACCGGGCTGTAAGGCCTGAAAAACCGCGAATGCCGCTGCTGAACCTGAACCAAAAGCCAATGCTGCTTCACCGCCTTCCAATGCTGCCATACAGCTTTCGAGTTGCTGACGATTAGGGTTATTATGTCGGGTGTACATAAATCCTTTGGAATAACCCAAGTCTTCATCGCGCAAAAAGGTGGTTGATAAGTTGATAGGAGAGGTTACTGCACCTGTAGCACTATCAGGATGATTGCTGGCATGAATGGCTAATGTCTCTATTTTCATATTAGAAATTATTGTATTAATTAAGCTAATAAGGTAGTTTAAAAAGCCTAAATTTAATAAAGAATCAGCATGTGGAAACTGAAAATCGCACGATCGATGTACTTTCTTCAGATTTAAATGAAGTGTTGGCTTTATTATCTGGCGATTGCAACAACGAACATTTGCATACACTACGCATAAAACTCAAAACACTTAAAGCTTTATGCCTATTGTACCAACATCACCTAAATAATCCTGATGCTAATCAATCCCTCTTTAAGCCTTTTAAAAAACTCTTTAAGCATGCCGGTAGATTACGAGATAATCATCAGCTCGAAAAACACCTGAAACATTATTTTTCTGAAGAAAATGAACTAATAAACGACTTGCATGAGCATTTATCGTATGAACGTCATGAACTTAAAAAGAAATTTATTGAAAAAATAGACAATTATAATGGGGCCGAAGCACTAGGAACCTTAAATAAACTCGCTGACTATATTGAGGATCCAACGACAATTGATACTTTAAATAAAGATTTAAAAGTATTTAGTATCAACAAATTGAATATACAGGATAAATTGTTGCATGGACCCGACAAAGAACAACTGCATCATATTAGGGCGCAACTGAAACATGTTTTACTATTACGTAAACTGTTTCATAGAACTTCAGCTGATAAAACCACTGTTGAGCATATTGATCATTTGCAGGAAGAACTAGGAAAATTACATGACTATGAGCTACTTTATAAGTTTGTTACAAAGCATATAGAAGAAGCGGAGCAAGACCTGGAATTAAGACATAGAATACTGAATCTCAATATTTTTATAGAAAAACTACGAATCGATTGCCTTAAAAAACTGTCTATACTGAATACTAATTCACTTGTTTAAAAACAGTTTTTAGAGTTTTGATGTTTCCATTGACATAGTCAACATTGTTTACTATTTAAAGGTAATGTACATTTGTTGTATCCACTAAACCGTTTAAATTTCTTTTTAGGCTTAGAACCTATTAAAGGTTTTCTATTTTTGTCAAAATTTAATACATGAGATCTGAAACACAACTCGACATACTTTTAGCAGATCCGCATCTTGCTCCCGAACTAAAGTGCATTGCCCAAAAAGTAAAGGATAACCAACGCATTACATTTGACGAAGGTGTATTACTTTATGAAAAAGGTGATCTTGGCTACTTAGGAACGCTTGCCAATTATATCAGGGAGAAGAGACATGGCGATTTCACGTATTTTAACCGCAACTTCCATATCGAACCTACCAATCTTTGTGTATATGATTGCAAGTTCTGTTCATACTCACGTTTAATAAAACAGCGTAGCGAAGGGTGGGAATTCACCATGGAAGACATGATGAATGTGGTGAAAAAATATGACGGGCAACCCGTTACTGAAGTTCATATTGTTGGAGGTGTGTTACCGCAATATGATTTTAAGTTTTACACCGAATTATTCAGTGCAATTAAAGCACATCGTCCCGAATTGCATGTTAAGGCCTTAACGCCAGTAGAATATCATTATATATTTAAAAAGGCAAAACTTAGTTATGCTGAGGGTATGCGCCTGATGAAAGAAGCCGGATTGGAATCAATGCCAGGCGGTGGTGCAGAAATATTCCATCCAGAAATTCGTGAGCAAATTGCTGCCGACAAATGTACAGGTGAACAATGGCTGCAAATTCATGAAGAATGGCATAAACTGGGAATGCGCTCAAATGCCACCATGCTTTATGGACATATCGAAAAGTATTGGCATCGCATCCATCATTTGGATGAACTTCGTAAGCTGCAAGACCGCACAGGTGGATTCCAAACATTTATTCCATTAAAATTCAGAAACAAAGACAATCAAATGTCGGATGTTGCGGAAGTTTCTGTAATTGAAGATTTGAAAAACTACGCTGTAAGCCGTATTTACCTCGATAATTTCGATCATATCAAATCGTATTGGGCAATGATTGGTCGCGTGACCACGCAGCTTTCATTAGCTTTTGGTGTTGATGATATCGATGGGACTATTGATGATACGACCAAAATTTACTCAATGGCCGGCTCAGAAGAACAGCATCCTGCAATGAGTACCCGTGAACTGGTTGATCTGATCAAGCATGTGAATCGTCATCCTGTTGAACGTGATACCCTTTACAATGTGGTAACGGATTATAATAATTATGATTTCAGCCTCGAAGAGAAAGAGGCTGGATTTATTGCTTTGCCAGTAATTAATGAAGGCATTAATTAGAAGAAATACGAAGGTAGAAGTACAAAATACAATTTAAGAAGCATCAAGATTGCTTAGTGATGACAGGAGACCATGGACTATAAACCATGGTCCATGGACAAAAAATATATGAAGGAAATTTTTATGAATCACCCAGCGTTTCAAGAAGGGGATGTGGATGTTCAAAACCGGGATTACAAGAAGATTCTGTACGTTGTTCGTCATGGCGAAACCGACTACAATCGCAGTGGAGTGGTTCAGGGACGTGGAGTTAATACCGATTTGAATCAATTAGGTCGGGAGCAAGCGCAGCTCTTTTATGATTCATATAAACAGATTCCATTCAATAAAATTTATACATCAACTTTAAAACGTACCCACCAAACCATGGAGCCTTTTATCACTAAGGGATTACCTTGGGAACAGTTTGAAGGTTTTGATGAGCTGGATTGGGGCGAGAATGAGGGAAAACCTTATAAATCAGACGTTATTGACAGTTTTACTGCTGTGACTAGCGCCTGGACAGAAGGTAATTATGCAGTTAGGTTTACAGGTGGAGAGAGCCCATTAGATGTAAGTCACCGCCAGATGGAGGCAATGAAGCATGTTATGAGGAAAGAAGAGGAAAAGAATGTCCTTATCTGTATGCACGGCCGTGCCATGCGTATTTTGCTTTGCGGTTTACTGAATATTGAGTTTAGGTATATGGACAAGTTTATCCATCAAAATACATCATTATACACACTTGGTTACGACGGGGAACAATTTGAATTAGTAACTTTTAATTCATTGGCCCATTTGGAGAAATAGTAGGATGGAAAAATTAAGAGTTTCGGCAGTTTCATATACTAATACTAAACCATTTTTATACGGACTGGAACATTCTAACGTACTGGATAAGCTTGAGCTTTCGTTGGATATTCCTGCCGATTGTGCCCAGAAACTGATAGATGATAAAGCAGATGTGGGTTTGATCCCTGTTGCTGCTTTACTTCGATTGCCTTATTACGAAATTATTGGCGATTACTGTATTGGTGCTACAGGGGCCGTAAATTCAGTATTTATATTCAGTGATGTTCCTGTTCAGCAAATCAGTACCATTTGTTTAGACCCACAGTCACGTACCTCAAATAACCTGGCACGCATCTTAATGAAGAAATACTGGAACATTGATCCGGTGATTTTACAGGAAGGCGAGGCTGATGCTCAGGTTTTAATTGGCGACAGAACTTTTGGTCGTAAACAGGAATTCAACTACGCCTATGATTTAGCCGAAGAATGGATGAATTTTACAGGTTTGCCATTTGCATTTGCCGTATGGACCGCCAATAAACCTGTTAATGAACAGTTAAAGGCCGAACTAAACAAAGCCCTTGCTTATGGTGTTGATCATAGGGTAGATCTATTGAAAACAATGGATAAACGTGCTGATTTTGATATCGACGATTACCTGTTGCATAAGATAGATTATGTGTTTGATGATAAGAAGCATCAGGCCTTGAATTTATACCTCGAATTCCTGAAAGAAATTGATCATAGTTTGATCAGCGCAGTTTAATTTAAAATCCGGTTTATGTCGAATGTAGAACAAATACGCAACACTATAGAACCTTTGCGTCAGCAGCTTATTGAACATCCATTATATCAGAACATTAAAACCATTGAGCATTTACGCATTTTTATGCGCCATCATGTTTATGCGGTTTGGGATTTCATGTCGCTATTAAAAAGCCTGCAACAAAATCTTACTTGCACCGAAGCACCATGGAAACCAGTTGGCTCGGCAGCAACACGTTACCTGATCAATGAGATTGTGACAGGAGAGGAGAGCGATGTAGATGAGCAGGGTAACCGTATAAGTCACTTTGAGTTATACCTCGATGCCATGAAACAGGCAGGTGCCGACAAATCGCAGTTAAAATTCTTTTTAAAATGCGTAACCGGTATTTATTCAGTTACTAATGCTCTTCGCACAGCTGAACTACCCAATTCGATACAACAATTCGTGAATTTCACTTTCGATACCATTGCCGAAGGAAAGCTGCATACACAAGCGGCCGTTTTTACTTTTGGTCGAGAAGACTTAATACCCGATATGTTTATTTCCATTCTACGAGAATTGGATCAACAACATCCTGGCGAAATCGGCATTTTCAGGTATTATATTGAGCGTCATATCGAAGTAGATGGTGGTCATCATGGCCAATTAGCTATTCAAATGACCGAGGAGCTTTGTGATGATGATGATAAATGGAAAGCTGCAGAAAAGGCTGTAATTGCTGCCCTAAACTCGCGCATCAAGCTGTGGGATGGTGTACTTGCCGAGATCAAAAAGACCACTGTTCTTGTGAGTTAATATAGCTTATCCTAAAAATATACCTTAGGTACAGAGGCTCGTTACTTTATTGTAACGGGCCTTTTGATTTTTAAGGCTAAATCTCTCCCCAATTTAGATATTGGATAAAATAATTAATTCGGAGTACTGAAAACTTGTAAATAAATCCCATAAATGAAGGCTAAGTGCAACACTAGAAGCAGTTGCATAACAGTTATTAAATAAGCCCTTGAAAATTGGTCACACAACTTTCAAGGGCTTTTTGCTTTGAAAGCACTTATTGAAATCGCATAGTAACCGCTGTTGAGTTTTTGTTTTCACCTTGTTTCATAAATAAAAAAACGGTAAATTTTTAAAGCATTAGCATACAGTTAATTACAAAACCAACTCTATGAAAAAGTTCTATCTAACTCTGCTTATAAGTTTTATTTATCTGAACCTATTTGCCCAAGAAGAACCTAAACCTGAATTTGAAATTGCGGGACAGATAATGACTGATATGGGATATAATTTTAACCAAATTAATCCTGATTACTTTGATGTTATGCGTCCCACACAATTGCCGGCATTTAAAAACCAATATGGCAGTGACGGCAATGTTTTTTTTAGTGCCCGTCAATCATTCCTGGATTTTAGAAGTAATATACCAACTCGTTTGGGTAACCTTTCTCTCCGTTTCGCATTCGATTTATTTGGTACAGGCACCGATGTAGGCCGAACGACATTTCACATGATTTTCGCTTATGCTGAATTAGGAATGATAGGCTTCGGTCATAACTGGAGCTTATTTAGCGATATTGAAGGATATCCTAATGCGATTGAATATTGGGGGCCGTCAGGTTTAGCATTGTGTAAAAACGTCCAATTACGTTTTATTCCACTTAAGGGTGCCAATAGATTGGCTTTTGCGCTAGAGGGCCCAGGAGCAAGTGCCGACCAAGGGAAATATCGCGACAGGATTGAACTCCAGGATGTGGAACCCAAATTTAATTTACCCGACCTATCGGCCGAATTTCGTATGACACGTAAGTGGGGCTATGCCGAGTTAGCAGGTATATTACGCAAAATTGAATGGGTGGATCAGGGACAACTGCCATTGGACTTAAGTGGTAACGCTGTAGGCTGGGGCCTAAACCTTAGCACTAATCTCAAGATAGGCAAAAACGATTTGTTTCTGGGACAAGTAGTTGTTGGTGAAGGTATCGAGAATAATATGAATGATGCCCCAACGGATATAGCTATCAAAGATAATCCAGGAAACCCCAATACTCCTTTTAAAGGAGTTCCCTTACCAGTCTTCAGTTATTCAGCATATCTCAATCATCGGTGGAATGAACGTTTAACCAGTATAATTGGCTTTTCTTCCGTAATTATTGATAACACCGATGGGCAAGAGGCCAACGCTTATCACCTAGGGCGTTATGCCAGCACCAATCTTTTGTATACCCCCATACCAAATCTAACGGCAGGTGTTGAGCTCCAGTGGATCAACCGTGATAATTTTGATGATGGTTGGACAACATCAGCCACTAAAATTCAGGTTAGCTTTAAGTATTACTTCAGGCATGTGTTTAATAAAAGTAAAGATTGAACGAAGGTTGTATTGGTAATTTAAGCCAAACTATAGATATTCGGCAGAGTTGAACAATAAGCATATCTTATGGACAATGGATCCATATGGATAAACGTATATTTCTGCATGAAGTGTCTTAAAATAGTACTGTTAGCAAGCTTGCTTTCTTTTTTTAATATAGCCTTTGGTCAAATTATTAAGAAAGATAAGGGTAAAGTAAATAATCAAGAATTCTCATTCACTTACATTGAACCTACTCAAGAAATAAAAGGTGTTCTCTTACTTTTACCTGGCTGGGGAGAAAGTCCTCAAAGTATCTATGAAAAAACAAAGCTTCCTTATCTTTTAGGTGAAAAGGGGTTTGTTACAATTGTGCCTGAATTACGTCAAACTTTATTTGCTGATGATTACACCATTTCAGAATTAAATGCAATCATCAAGATTCAATCCAAACGGTATGGCTCAAATGATCTCAATCTCATTGTTGGAGGCTTATCGGCGGGGGGCGCAATAGCGATTAATTATGCGGAATATGTTTTAAAAACAGATACAACTATAGGGCTAAAAGCTGTATTTGCAATAGACCCTCCCTTAGATTTAAATCGGATTTATACTTCTGCAGAAAATAAGATCAAGTATAACTGCAAAAACAGGTTAATACGAAAAGAAGGTTCTTTTATCAAAAACCATTTACTTCATACTTTACAAGGTTCTCCTAAAGAAAATCCGGAGGAGTATTTAAAATATTCTGTCTATTCAGCCAATGCACTGGACGGGGGCAACGCAAAAGTTTTAAATGAACTACCCATCCGACTGTATAGCGAACCTGATTTGGACTATGTGCGGAAAACATATTGTGATGAATTGCAGTACGAAGATATTAATGCAATAGACTTGGAAAAACTAAGTAAGTTCCTTGCAAACATTGGCAACACCCGATCAGAATACATCACTACAAAAGGAAAGGGTTTTCACAGTTGGAATATTCTTGATCCATCTAATTGTGTAGATTGGATTTTATCAATCTGTAACGAAACTTCGGGGAAATAATAGCCTAACGTTTGGCAAAGTAAAGCAACCCTACACCAAGGTAGCTTTAGAAACAATTTAGACTTACGAAAATACCAATAACTAGCTATCTAACAGGTAGTTATTTTTATTTATTATATTTACTTATACTTCGCTTCTGCTAACAAGACCTACGCACTGATCGAACAATCACAAAACGTTAGAGGTACCCAAACAACACTTCAATAAATGCCATGAAAAAAATTTTATCCTTCGCAGCATTGATTGTTTTATTTAATTCGTGTCAGCATGCAACAGAAAATAATGGGGACATGAATTTATCGGCCCTAAACAAGCTAAAAGCAGGTAATGAAAGATTTGCGGAAGACTCTCCGGTTCATCCCGATGAAACCTTAAAAAGAAAGCAAGAACTTAAAAAAGAACAACATCCGTTTGCCGTAGTGGTAAGTTGTTCAGATTCACGCGTTCCGCCTGAATTAATCTTTGATCAAGGGCTTGGCGATTTGTTTATTATACGTACGGCAGGTAATGTAATTGGCACTTACGAGGTTGGAAGCATTGAATATGCCGTTGAACATCTGCATTGTAAATTGGTAATTGTTTTGGGTCATCAAAGCTGTGGAGCAGTGAAAGCATTTCTTGAATCAAAAGGGGAAAAACATCAGGATCATATTCAAAGCATTGTTGATTATATAGGTTCTGAACAAGAGGTAACATCAATTGTTGACAGCCTTAAAAAAAATCCACTTCTTGCAGTCAAACTCAATGTTAAACATGGGGTGAAATTGCTTAAAAACTCAACCCCGGTATTAAAACCGCTTGTCGATAAAGCTGAACTAAATATCATAGGAGCTTACTATAACCTTGATAATGGAAAAGTAAGCTTTGAAGAGTAGTATACAACCTTCTAATAAGGCCTGGCAAATCAAAAAACCATTAATATCTTTATGCATTATAGGGAGAGCCGTTCTGAAAGAACATGATAAGCAGCCCTTCATGTTCAATTTTGAAAGCTATTCGTAATTTCACCTTAAAAGAACTAATGAAAAAATTCCCATTATTAATTATGCTCATCCTCTTTTCTTGTAAAAAGGATGACAATAATTATACAAAAAATGAAGCTTTGGTTAATATTATCCAAACTACGATACCTCAAAATGGCACTGTTTCCAATAAAACAGAAATTGGAGCAATGGCTCAAGCTGAGAATGGATGCTATCGGGACATCAAGTTTAAACTTATTAAAGTTGCTGATTTTCAATATACATTAAAAGCATATGCAACATTTGAGTCTTATGGTGCATGCCCTGAAGTGCTGGTTAATGGAGATACTACAATAAGTTTTATTCCGGAAAAGAAAGGAACTTATCAATTTACTATCAATGAGCAGCCTTTCAACATTAAGGTCGAAACATTAATTGTGAATTAAACCCCATGCACAACATTCACTTATCTCAAACATTGGCACCCTTTGTTTTTCATTTAACGCCCTCCACCAATTCTTTTTTTTGTTCATGAACTTCTTCTCTACGTGCTTGCATTAGCTTGTAAGAACAATAATATTTCAATACGTTCCGTACGTAGGTAGTGGTTTCCAAACCTATTTTTTCCGAAGCTATAATTTCAACGTTGTTAAGCCACACATTTGGGTTTAACCCACGTTCTATTGCGATTTTTCGTAAATCGGCAATCCTATAAGGACCCGCATTATACGATGCGAATGCAAACAGCGATCTGTTCACCTCGTCGAATCGGGCATCCTTAAAATACTTGGTCATCAGTATATTCATGTATTTAGTTGCCGCATGTATATTATGTTCTGTAATATAGATACTCCCAACCTTCATGGATGCTCCTGTAGCAGGCATTAATTGCATCACGCCTACAGCCCCTGCTGGGCTCCGCTCACTCTGGTCAAGCGCCGATTCCTGGAAACCTATCGCCGCCAGCATTAATGGATCAAATTCATATTGCTTTCCATATTTCTCAAACAAAGTCATGATTTCGCTATATCGTTTTGTGTTTCCTGAATTTGTGGGATCCTGCAAATGTTTAACCTTGCTGTAATATTTTTTTAAGCGATAAGGCATGTTTCCCATTCGTCGCTCAAAATTGTAGTAAAAATCCTTCAACTCGGCAGTAAGAAGAGGACTGTTTTTACGATATGCACAGCCAATATATGCGTTGGTACGCACAGCGGCATGTTTATTCAATCGAATATTAGGCAATACCTGCACCCACATTTCTGCCATCCAATCGTCTACAACTATTGCCGGAATAATACCTGCATCGAGCATTTCCATTAAATCTTCATCCTCCAGATCTTCAGACACCAGTTTTAAAACTACTGGGGCTTTACCTTTTAAACGGAATGTTTTATTAAGTAATTGCAGGCTTTCATAATAGCTAGAAGATTTGCGTACATAAATGGTCATTCCTGAAAGCTGTTCTACAGTCATAAGGGGTTTATCTTGCTTGCGCGTGAGTACAATTTCAGTTACGCTCCCTTGTTCTTTAGGAGCCATAAAATCAACCTGAAGTAATCGATTTTCGGTGGCGGTGAGATTTCCTGCGGCAATGTCACCCAAACCCTGAACAAGGTGTTCAATCAATTGATCGCGGGGAGTGGGATAAAAAACAACAGTGAAAGGAACGTCATCACCTTGCTTACGGTATTTCCGGTTAATGAATTGTTCAAATTGCCTGAAATTATCGGCAGTTATGCCACTTTCTTGCCCTTTATCATTAAAAAAAAGTGTCCGACTATAGGGAACAAGTACCCTGATGATGCGATGCTTCTTCATCATATCAAAATCGCCTGTATATACTTTTTGAACCTGGCGTATTACAGCGAGAGCACTATCAATTGGTTCTGATTTGACATCGGAAACCGTTTTTTTCTCAGCCTTGTTGGCTTCACGATTACAGGAACTTATAACAAGAATGAGTAGTAATAAAATTCTAACCCCGCAAAGATCTATCGTAAATATTTTACAAGCCGGCAGTGAAAACAGCTTGGCTATATTTTTAATTAATTGGCTGGTTAAAAAGAATACAGGCAGCATGCTAAAAACCAATAACTGCATGAATATTAGTACGTTACACTAAGATAGCTAAATAAGAGAATTTCGACAATGGACTTTTCAAAGTTTCATTGGTAATAACTTAATCTCAAAATACCCTATTGAAATTTAACATATGTTTTTAGGGATTTAGATCTATGAAATTAAGTGACAATTTTTTTTAACAGTAATCTCGATCCGCCCAGGTAATTTTTTGATGTGGATCAATCTTATCCATTTTAGAAGCGAATAGCTTTGACCCAAATTAATTACTGTGTTAGCGTTCAATAGGTTTGCTATTGTTCGTAAGTTAAATATCTAATCATTGAAGTATCTAAATCCAACATTAGGAAGAACCACCTGGAAATGTTTTGAAATCATTAAATCCCTGATTATTCTCCTATAGATTTTCCGGGACTCCGTTTGATTTGGTATATTAAAGATAAATTAATCAATTATTATAAACGCCTAACAGCTAAATACATACAACAATGAAGAAATTCCTTTTAATATTTTTAGCGGGAGCGATGAGTTTATTAAGTCAACCATTGTTTGCTCAGGAGGAGGAAGGTAAGGAACTTGGGTTACCTGGTGACAACCTCGATCTGTATGCTGTATTAGCACTCTTCCAAAAGTCAAAAACTATTGAGGACTTTGAAAAGCAATTAAATGCAGAAAAAACAGGAATCAACAACCTTGATTTGAACCTGGATAAAAAGGTCGATTTTATCAAAGTGGTTACTAAGAAAGACGGCGATTCGTTTACATTTATACTTAGGGTGGATGTGACAAAAACTGAAAGTCAGGATGTTGCTGTTATTTTAGTGGATAAAAACAAGGATAAAAAAGTATCCTTACAAATTGTAGGAGATGAAGAGTTATACGGAAAAAACTATGTAATTGAACCAAGTAAAACAGATACTCCTGCTCAAACTGCCAATCCGGCCTATAAAGGGGCTGATCCGGTTACTGTAAGTGCTCCGGCTACAACAACCGTTGTGGTCGAAACTCAACCAATCGTTCAATATGTTTATTCGCCTGCTTACGTACCCTATTATCCACCGTATTATTATGGGTATTATCCACCATACTTCTTTGCCTTTTCGGTAATGGCAGTTGGCATTTATCGACATAACAACTATTACCATCATCATGGTTACTACGGAGGGCACTATGGCGGTGGTAATACGGTAATTATCAATAACAGGAATAATTTCAATAATTATAACAACAATAAAATGCGGTCTAATACCGTGAATAATAACGTTAGGAATAACAAATACAATAGTGGCACTAACAGGGGAAACAATCGTACATCTTCAAACCGCCCTTCAGCAGGAACTTCAAATCGCCCTTCCACTGGAACCTCAAACAGGGGACCTTCTGCATCAACACGTCCATCAACTGGAACAAGTGACAGGTCATCAACACGTCCATCCACCGGCACAAGTAATCGTGCGTCAACAGGCGTTTCTTCACCTTCATCACGACCTTCATCTAGCTCTACAATGGGCAGCGGTCGTACCAGAAGTGGAGGAGGAGCAAGTGGCGGTGGATTCTCAAGAGGTGGAGGTGGTGGCCGCCGACGTTAAGTAAGCTTATTAAAACATTAAAAAAGAATGGCTGGTGTAGGCCAGCCATTCTTAATACAATTATATTAAATTATTGGACTCCCTGATCAGAAGCGCTCATATCCCTCACACTTACGTATTTTCCATTTCTTTTTTCAAAAAGACTCATATAATTACCACTATTAACAACCTGGCTAACCGAATCAGTAACTTTGAAATAACCGATTTCTACCACCTGATTACCGTCACTTGATACAAACACCTCCTTGGTTGTAAACGAGATTTTGTTGGTGCTTTGACCCACATCAGACTTTAAGAAATTAACAATAGCATCTTTCCCAACCAGCGGAGCTCTGTTTTGAAAGAAGGAGGTAGCATCGTCAGCGTAATAACCTATGTTTTTAAGTTCTCCAGAATTATAAGTGGCGGCAAATTCATCTTCTTTTGCTTGAATCTCTTTTTTTATCTGTTCTTTGTCGATTACTACTGCTGCAGGCTCCTCTTTTTTAGGACTACAGGCAAATAGTATAGCAATCATGCCGCCCAGAACTACTCCTTTTAAAGTTTTATTTTCCATAATTAAATTATTTTTGTTTAGGTATTAAAGGAAACCTTATACTTAAAAATAACATAAAAATCGGATATCTTGAAGGCTAATTGTTTATAAAATTATCTGAAAATCAAGTAATAACTGAAGTTGGGTTGACAAACAATCCACTAAAAACTCAAGCCATGAATACACCTTTAAATTACCTGGAAATAAACCGTCAATCGTGGAACAATAGAACCGACACTCATTTAAATTCAAGCTTTTATGATCTGGCAGGTTTTCTGAAAGGTAAATCATCACTCAACGAAATAGAATTGGATTTATTAGGTGATGTTACTGGGAAAACCATTTTGCATTTACAATGTCATTTCGGTCAAGACAGCATTTCATTGAGTAGGATGGGAGCCAAGGTTACGGGTGTTGATTTGTCGGATAAAGCCATTGAAAGTGCAATGCAAATTGCCAAAACCACCAATTCAACTACAACTTTTGTTTGTTGTGATATTTACGATTTACCAAACCATTTATCTACGCAATTCGACATTGTTTTTACCAGCTATGGCACCATTGGCTGGTTGCCTGATTTAGATAAATGGGCAAAAATCATTTCCACCTTTTTAAAACCTAATGGACAGTTAGTGTTCGTTGAGTTTCATCCCGTTGTTTGGATGTTCGACGACAACTTTGAAAAAATAGGCTACAACTATTTTAATTCGGGACCTATCATCGAAACAGAAAGCGGAACCTATGCCGATAAATCTGCCCAAATCACCCAGGAATATGTAATGTGGAACCATGGTCTAAGTGAAGTAATCAACAGTTTGCTTGCAAACGGATTGGAGTTGCAGTCGTTCAATGAATTTGATTATTTACCTTATAACTGTTTCAATAGAACAATTGAGGTGGCTCCTAAGAAATATAGAATAGAGCATCTTGATAATAAAATTCCTATGGTTTATTCCATTTTGGCAAAGAAGAAAAACAATCGATAAACCAAACGGTCAATTCTCCAAAATCTTAAATAAATATTTTTTCAGAATAATTTGCGTAGTCAAATAACTACATATATATTTGTAGTCAAATAACTACGCAATGAATTTAAGAAGAGATGTCTTTCAGGCTATAGCTGACCCAACGAGGAGAGCCATACTGGTGCTGGTTGCTACACAGTCGATGACCGCTGGTGCCATCGCTTCGAACTTCGATACTGCAAGACCGACCGTATCAAAGCATTTGCAAATACTTACCGAATGCGAACTACTCAAGCAGGAGCAAAATGGTAGGGAGATTTACTATCATTTGAATCCTCAAAAAATTAAAGAGATAGCCGATTTTATTGAACCCTTCTGCAATATGTGGGACGACCGGTTTAACAAGCTGGAAAACATCATGAAGAACTACACATCAAAAAAACAATAAACTATGGAACGTAAAACGAAGATTGATGCCGAAGATGGCAAACAAGAAATAATGATTACCAGGGAATTTGATTTGCCTTTGGAGCTATTATTTAAGGCCTATGTAGAACCCGAAATTGTAGAACAGTGGATGGGAACGAAAGTGCTGAAACTTGAAAGCAAAAAGCACGGCAGCTGGCAGTTTGTAACCACCGATCACCAGGGAAACAAACATGACTTCAATGGGGTGATTCATGAATTTGTTCCTAACCAAAAGATCACGCGAACATTTGAAATGGAGAATACTCCTTTTCCGGTTCAGTTGGAATACCTGGAGTTCGAAAAGCTTACTGACAACACAAGCAAGCTTACAATCCAGATAGTCTATAAATCAATTTCAGACCGTGATCAGATGCTGAAACTGCCTTTTGCCCAAGGTATAAATATGGCGCATAATCGTTTACAAGATATTTTTACTAAACAAAAATAAACAACCATGGAAAAGAATAGCCCAAAAGCCGGAAAGGCTGCTAAAATCACTTATTGGATTGCCACAATATGGCTTGCTTTAGGAATGCTATCAACAGGAATTGTTCAATTTATCAAAGTGAAAGAACAGACTGATATGATGAATCACCTCGGTTATCCTGTTTACTTTCTGACAATTATAGCCATTTGGAAGTTCCTTGGTGTGATCGTTGTGCTACTACCACGATTCCCGCTACTTAAAGAATGGACGTATGCCGGTTTCTTTTTCGCAATGTCAGGAGCAGTGATCTCTCATTTAGCATGTGGAGATGGCTTTAAGGAAATTTTTGGACCTGCATTATTAATAATACTGATTGTAGTATCTTGGTATTTCAGACCTGCTAATAGAAAAACTATTTCATCCCATAAATATACCTTAAAACCACTAGGCGTAAGTACTAATTAAACTTACCCTGATCAATAAAAACAGATACACATGAATCCTAAGGTTGATTTTTTCTTCAATAAAGCCGAGCAATGGCAGCAAGAGTTAGACAAGCTAAGAATGATTGTTCTTGATTGCGGATTAAATGAAGAATTGAAATGGGGCTGCCCTTGCTACACCTTGCAGAACGACAACATCGTTTTGATCCATGCTTTTAAAGAATATTGTGCGATTTTGTTTTTTAAGGGAGCATTATTAAGTGATCCACACAATATGCTGATTCAACAATCGCAAAATGTACAAGCGGCACGCCAAATGCGATTTACCAGTCTCATCGAAATAATAGAAAAAGAATCTTTCATTAAAAGCTATATCCATCAAGCCATTGAAGTGGAAAGGGCTGGTTTAAAAGTTGATTTTAAGAAGACGAGCGAGTACAGTGTTCCTGAAGAATTCCAGCAGAAATTAGATTCAATGCCTGACCTAAAAGAAGCATTTGAAGCATTAACTCCTGGTCGTCAGAGAGGGTACCTGCTGCACTTTTCGCAAGCTAAACAATCCAAAACACGGGAAGCTCGAATTGAAAAATACATGCAGCACATTTTGAATGGAAAAGGACTCGATGATTAGTGATGTTTTACTGTCGAAAAATGGGAGTAAGGCATAATAACACCACGAAAAAGGATTTACACATTAAGTTAAAGTTGTAATCAACCTATCTAACTTTAATAACCTAAAAAAATGAACCACTTGAATAACACCAATAGACCAGATAAAGAATTATCGCCAGAGCAAAGTGAAGAATTGCTCAAGGTACTGAAGGTACGTTTTGAGAAAAACGCCAATCGCCATAAAGGTATTGAATGGGCAAGCGTACAGGCTCGGCTGAATGAAAATGTCGATAAGTTATGGTCGCTGAACGAAATGGAAGCAACTGGCGGTGAGCCTGATGTTGTTGGGTTAGATTCAACTAGTGGGGAATACATTTTCATTGATTGTTCGGCTGAGAGCCCTAAGGGACGCAGAAGCTTTTGTTACGACCGCGAAGCGTTAGACGCAAGAAAAGAGTTTAAACCTCAAAACAGCGCAATAGATATGGCTGCATCCATGGGAATTGAACTTTTAACAGAAGAACAATACCGTGAATTACAACAACTGGGAAAATTCGACACCAAAACATCAAGCTGGGTAAAAACACCTGATGCCGTCAGAAAACTAGGAGGTGCTGTTTTTTGTGATCGACGTTATGACACAGTCTTTTTATATCACAATGGTGCCGAATCTTACTATGCAGCAAGAGGGTTTAGGGGTTCATTAAGAGTTTAATCCCCCCCTAACCCCTTCTTAATAAGGAGGGGAATAAAAAACGCCTTCTTCCTTAAAAGAGGGCGTTCCTAAGCGCACATTATAAGAAAAAATTTCTCTATTCACTACTCACTGTTTATTACACACTACTCTTTTACTGCACCATACGGGTCAGGATATCAGTATACACTTCCTGTCCTTTACAGCCAATCAATACTGAGCTTTGATTTTGGGAAATAAAAACTGCAACAATGAAAATGCTGCAATAGCTAAGAGGTTTAATTATTCTCTGGAAATCCTGTCAAATACGTAATGTTCATGTACAGATTATTCCTGACTTTTCCTGCTTTCCATTTATAATTATTGTCAACTTCTTGTACGATTTTTAATAAATCCCCCGGCTGATATAATCTCAATATTGAAACTACTCCATCCCAAATTGTACAGAACGGAATAACAGGAATGATGTATGTAAAAAAAATCCTGGATAACTTAAAGGGTTTAAAAAATGGAGTGAATAAGAAAAAAGCAATTGGATGGAAGATGATGATAATAACAATAGTTAATAAGCTTTTATCACTGCCATCGAATATTGCTATGGGGACCTTAGCTTTTATTGCATCTTGAATAACTGACTTTATGGTTTCCCTTTCAAAATGGTGTATCGCCGAATACATGGTTCGCACACCTACAAGTTCTGTTGGGACCTCCACTGCGTCAATAGATGATTCAATAAACTCAATATTGTTTGGTAAACGTTTCTTTATAAAATTAAAAGCTTCCTTGTTTGGAAACTTATCGGTAAGTATAAAACGCACTTCGAGAGCATGCTCGTCCTTTAAATTCTTAATAACTGATTCAATTGGGCCACCTCCTCCAGAACATAGATCCACACAGTAATTTACATGGGATTGACTCAAACAGTCATATAATAATAAAGTAGTAGGCCTATAGAAATTTGTAGTATTTAGAACGTACCTCAGATAATCAGTCATACTTTCCCGAATAAAATTCGGAAACCATTTTTGATCTTCAAACTCAAATACCTGCATCATAACCAACCCGAGCGTTTAAAAATTAAGTAAAGCGTTAGGCAAGAGCCCAGGGTTAAAGCCAATGCTAAGGGATACCCATAATGCCAATGCAATTCAGGCATAAAACTGAAGTTCATTCCGTAAATGCCGGCAATCATGGTGGGAACTCCTATAATTGCTGCCCAGCCTGCAAACTTTTTAGATATTTCATTTTGAGAAATGGAAATGAGGGAAAAATTGGCCTCCAAAGCGGTGGTCAGTAATTCGCGGGTATTGTCAACCATCTCGTTTATCCGTACCGAATGATCATATACATCGCGAAAATAGGGTCTTGTATCTTCCTGAATTATTTCCGAATCGAACCGCATCAACCGGTTGCAGATATCAGTCAAAGGGGAAACCGCATGTTTCACTGCAAGCAGCTGCCGTTTAAGGTTGTAAATCTGGGCAGTAGTTTCGCGCTTATAGGTTTCATTAAAGATTTTCTCTTCCAGTTCCTCTAATTCCTCAACGAGTGCTTCAATAACCGGAAAATACTGATCTACAATGGCATCCATTACGGCATAAAGTGCAAAACCGGGGCCTTTTCGCAATAATTGAGGGGTACTTTCACAACGGTTACGCACCTCGGTGTAAGACAGGGAGCTACCGTGTCGTACCGTGACAATAAAATTATTTCCAAGGAAAAAGTGGGTTTCACCAAAATCAATTCGCCTTTGTTCATTGTTGATTTGAGCAGTACGCAGAACGATGAAAAAGGTATCACCATAAGGCTCCAACTTTGGACGTTGGTGGGCACGATGCGCATCTTCAACGGCAAGCTCATGTAAACCAAATTCGCGCTGCACCTGACTCAATAACACCTCACCAGGCTCATGAAGTCCGATCCACACAAATTGATCGGTTTGTGTAAGGGTTTGGCCAATTTCGTTTAGCTCAATGTTAGCCACCCGCTTGCCATCCGCATATGCCGCACAATTAACGATAGAGCTCATCTTTTAGCATTAATCTAATTTACTAAAAAGACCTTAATTGATTTTGAAATTTAGGGGTTAGGCTGATATAACACCCAAACTTTTAATCTTTACTGATCGGAATTAACGGTATTCTTTATGATATTTGAGCCTTTGTAATAAACCCTGATACCTGATTATGACATTAACCGAACGCGACCTAAACGTTATCTGGCACCCATATACCCAAATGAAAACCGCTCAACCGCCCATCCCAATTGTTCGGGGTGAAGGTTTGTACCTGATCGATGAAAATGGAAAACGGTATATGGATGTAGTGGCTTCCTGGTGGGTAAATATTCACGGACATGCTCACCCCTATATCGCACAAAAAGTTTCGGAACAGTTGAACACGCTGGAGCATGTGATCTTTGCAGGTTTTACCCATCCTTCGGCTGTTGAATTGGCAGAGCGATTACTTCAAATTATATCCAACAATCAAAACAAAATATTTTATTCCGATAATGGTTCCACCGCTGTTGAAGTGGCATTGAAAATGGCCTTTCAGTTCTGGTATAATGGAGGAAAACCAAAGAAAAAGGTTCTTGCTTTTCAGAACTCTTACCACGGCGACACTTTTGGCGCCATGTCGGTAAGCGCTCGAAGTGCCTTTACACAAGCGTTTGAAGGTTTATTATTTGATGTAGAATATATCGATCTTCCTACCCATGAGAATTTGACTGATCTTAAATCTCAAATCACAAGTTTAAAATCTCAAATATCTTCTTTTATTTTCGAACCATTAGTTCAGGGAGCAGGGGGGATGATCATGTACGAAGCAGAACCCCTAAATGAACTGATCCGCTTTTGTAAAGAGCAGGAGATTCTGATCATTGCTGATGAAGTAATGACCGGTTTTGGACGTACAGGAAAGCTTTTTGCCTCAGAATACCTAACCGAACAACCCGACATGATGTGTTTTTCGAAAGGCTTAACCGGAGGTACCATGCCGTTGGGCATAACATCATGCACTCAACAGATCTACGACCGATTTTTGTCGGATGATAAATTAAAGACCCTTTTTCACGGTCACTCATTTACAGCCAATCCGGTGGCTTGCGCAGCTTCTTTGGCCAGTATGGATTTATTGCTAGATCCCAAAACACTTGAACAAATCCAGATGATTTGCCGGCAGCATGAGCTTTTCAAAAGCAAGATCGAAAATCATCCAAAGCTTAAAAATGTTCGACAAACCGGAACCATTCTAGCCATGGAATGGGAGGCAGGAGAAGGAACCTCCTACTTTAACACTATTCGCGACCGACTGTATTATTTCTTTCTTGAACATGGAATCATTATGCGTCCAATGGGCAATGTGATCTATTTGTTGCCGCCTTATTGCATCACCACCGAAGAATTGAACTTTGTTTACAGCAAAATTGAAGAGGCGTTATGGGTTGTATAGTAAACATTTCGGACTGTGGTAGTTATATTCCCTAGATTATATGATTAAATTAATTTCAGAAAAAGACCTAAAAAAAGTTGTTGAAATTGAGAATCAACTTTTGTTAAGGAATAATACTTTCCCTAATAAGTTAGTTAAAAAAAGATTTAAACATAATATCTTTTTTTCAGAAGGATTTCTATTTACATCAGAGTTTTTTGATCTTTTGTGCCAAAATTCTCTCAATGATAATTGCTTTTTGGTTTTAACTAATAATACAAAGGACGAGGTTTTTAGATTTGATCTTAGCACGATTAAAACTTCACAAGAATGGAATGATTTTTTTAAAGGAAAATTTCATGAAAATATTTATTCACTAGACTTTCTCTATTTTCACTTTTCCACTAATATATTTTTATATGGAAAAAATGAAAATTGGGCTTACTATCACTCTCCAGATAATCCGAATGTCCTATTTTTAAATTTTTCTTTAGAGCTTTCGGAAACTTTAAAAAGTAAGGTTATACCTGCCATGTCTATTTATGATGAGATAGGTTGTTGTTATGATGAAAAAGAAGAAAAAAGACTGAAGAATCTTTTTAAAGAACACTATCTCTGAGGTAGTGTCTTGTTTTCTCCCACCTCGCGCGCGTTTGTAACATAAAATAGAACCTAAAACTTGAGTACTGTTACTGTGACAAATACTTATAAAATCAAGGCTCTTGGACAGTCTATAGACTTTGATTTTATTTTCAATCCGAAGTGACGCTACGCTAAACACTTTGGATAACGATGGAAATGAATAGCGAACAGTATAAAGAAACAAAAAAAGATATAAAAGCCTCATATAATAGTCGTGCAAGTGGTTATTAAAACTTAAGGTATGAAAGAAACAATTTTTACTAAGAATAAAGCTTTAATTCTTACTGTTATAGGGATTTACCAAATAACAGGTGCAGCCTTTGGAATGTATAATTTAATTTTATCGTTTTCAAATGATCCAGCTAGTACGAATAACCAAAAGATTGTATTTGCACTTCCCCTTTTCTTAATGGGATTAATTGCAGGAATCACTCTACTATTTAATAGACAAGAGTTTATAAAACTGACCTACATAAATCAAATATTACAAATCATTCAGATTAAGTTTTCTGGCTTTGGTTTTTTTTATGTTGCAGGAGGATATATTGCAATAGGATATCTTAATGAAGGGATCGGAAGGTTTACACATGATCTAAGCTTGTTTATGGGTGCATCTGTGGTTAGATTAAATATAGAAGATTATTTTATGGTGCTTTTTAACGTAATCCCCTTGCTGGTAATCTTCTTAATTAGAAAAGCTACTTATCAACAAAAAACAGTTTTTGAAAATATTGAGCATTAATTGGGGTCTGTTCATTTTCGCCTCCATCCCGATAGCTATCGGGAGATAGACCGAATATTCACGATCCCGGTTCAACCGGGACGCCCAGTTTGCCCACTGACCATACCACACAAAGCCGAAACTGGTCAAGGGTCCTTATGTGAATATTGAATGGTTTTGCTCTAACGAAGTGGTTACAAAATAGTCAGAGTCTTACAAATAGTATAGCAGAATGGTGGGTTCAGAGTGGTATATTTTCGATAACAATATTAAAGAATAATTAAAATGAAATATCTGGTGTTTTTTGTTTTTTTATTGATTTCCTATTTATTGTCAATTTTCTTGATGCATCTATTGATAGATAGATCTACATTTTCATACGTAACTTTCAATTTGGTGGTAGGAATTATTATGAGTATAGTTGGAATAATAGCTTTTTTACTACTATATCGCAACCAAGTTGAAAGTCTTGAAAAGAATTATTCCATATTTAAAAGATATTCTTTCTTGCTTATTAGAGTAATATTTGCAGTATATGTTATCTCTATAAATTTTACCGATGGGATTTTCTATAGAATTATTCTTGATAGTCTCAGGAATTCTAAGGGAATAAAAATGAAATCCAAATTAGCCAAAATTGATTATGTAACTATAGGTACCAGTAAATCTTCAAGAAGAATTTGGTACAGCTTTAATGTTAATGGGAAAAAAATTACTGGTGATAAAACAAAAAGATTTGATTTATATGTAGGTGATTCGATAAAGATCTTATACGATGAATCTCTTCCTTTTTTAAACTTAGATGCTTCACTTATTAATTAAAGAATAGTTACCCCAGCTCGCGCGCGTTTGTAACACAAAATAGAACCTAAAGTAAGAAGCTCGAGTACATGCTCGAGCTTTATTGCTTTATAGTATAAATTGTATTTTCGGCAACAAGTTACCTATGACAGATACTTATAAAATCAAGGCTCTTAAACAGTCTATAGACTTTGATTTTATTTGCAATCCGAAGTGACACACAGAGCTAAACACTTCGGATAACATGAGGAAATTTATTGTTTAAATAGTATGAAATTTATTAGAGAAGTAATAATTAAACATGATCCTTCGATTGAAGAGCTTATATCTTGTTTTGAATGTATAAAAGAAAATGGTGATGTTGTGGTTATAAAATTTGATGGAGAAAGGACCCTAAATCAGTATACGGTATTTGTTACATTCCCAAATGATCCAACTAGAGAAATGATTAGATCTGACGATAGTGACTTAAGAACAGCTTTTGTTAAAGTTTTAAGGTTATATCTAGAATAGGAAATAAATTATGTTTTTTCATAAATAGGTTTACCCTTGGTTGTTTTAAGTCCGATCGACTTTCAACTACAAATGAAAATGAGGGTTTCCGTGTTTGTTCCATTTATTGTTCAAACGCTATTTCGATGATAGTCTATCCTGGAGTTCTTAATGGTCTTCAGGCTTTTTTATTTAGAAAGCCAGTATTTACATTGAAATCCAGTCATTTATTAACCCTATTTTATTTATCAGAATATAACTGTTGATTTTACACCTAAACAGTTAATTCTTATGATTAATTCAAAGTAAAATATTTCTATTTTTCGGCAAAATTTTGAGTTTTCTACTACTATGTCTAGAACGTTATTAAGGCTATTTTTAATCATTTCGTTAAGTGTAAATCTTTCTAATTATGCACTTGCCAATCAAAAAATTGTAACAGGACCTAAGCCTAATTGGTTACGACCTTTTAATGAGCAATCGGCTACCACCAACAAAAACCAAATTAGCGATGGGTATTATCTAAAGCTATTTGAGCAACAAATACATGTAGATAAGAAAACCGCATATATGCATTACATTTCTGAAATTGTTTCGCAAAGTGGTGTTCAAAATGGCTCACAAGTTTCAGTACAATACAACCCCTCATTTGAGAAACTGATTTTTCATAGTTTAACTATTAAACGAAACGGTGAGGTAATCAATAAACTAGATCCTGGAAAGTTTAAGATCATTCAAAATGAAGAGGATTTGTCTCTTTTTATGTATTATGGCTATTACACGGCCTACATTATTTTAGATGATGTTCGCAAAGGAGATCAGATTGATTATTCTTATTCAATAATTGGAGAAAATCCAATCTTTCAGAATAAATATTCCAACGATTTCTATTTTAAAGGATCAAGTCCGATTTCTAATTTATTCATAAGTCTGCAGTTTAACCCTGAGCGAAAACTGAACTTCAAGTCGTTCAATAATGCTCCACAGGCAAAAATCACCAAGCAAAACGGAACCACATGTTATGAATGGTCGAGTTCTGCTGTTGCACCAAGTATATCGGAAGAATATTCACCCGTTTGGTATAACGATTTACCTCATATACAGGTAGCTGAATATGCCAATTGGGATGAAGTTGTTAATTGGGCAATTAAGCTAAACGACTACAACAAACCAGTTTCTAAAGAGCTTCAAAAGAAAATTGATGAGCTTAAGAAAGTGAGCAAAGATCAAAAGGAATATGCTCAAAACTGTATCCGATTTGTGCAAGATGAAATAAGGTACATGGGCATTGAGATAGGCGTCTATTCTCATAAACCGAATGATCCATCGATTACTTTCAAAAACAGACACGGAGACTGTAAGGATAAATCACTCTTGCTCTGTACGTTACTAAAAGCCAATGATATTCCGGCATATATGGCTTATGCCAACACCTACTCACGTGAAAAAACCCGGGAGTTTTTGCCCTCAGCAACAGTATTTAATCATGCTGTGGTAGTTGCTGAAGTTATGAATGCTTCGGTGTTCATTGACCCTACAATTGCCAATCAACGTGGAGATTTATTTGGACTGGCCTTTCCTAACTATGGCTTTGCCCTAATAATTAAGGAGGGCAATCAAAAGCTTACTACTATTCCTAAGTTATTGCCGGGTTTATGTTCAGTGAAGGAGGAATTTAGACTTGGGAAGAAGAACTCGGAAGCAATTTTAAGTATTGTTACCCAATATAAGGATAATACGGCCGATGAGGCTCGTGATCGTTTTGCCAATGAAAGCACTTCAGAGCTTGAACAGAATTACTCCGAATATTACAGCAAGTTATATGGAGGTTTAGAGGTAGTTGAACCGTTGAAGTTTACTGATGATCAGGAAAGCAATACGTTTACAACCTACGAAAAATACAGGATCAGGGATTTTTGGAAGACTGACAAGGAAACTAATCTCCTTAAAAGTAAACTCTATGCATCTGCGATAAAAGATCAATTACCGATAATATCCAATACGGCCCGAAAATCGCCCATTGCGTTAAACTATCCTTATTATTTGGAATACGATATCAATATTGAAACGCCATCACCAATTTCTGTTGACAATAGTATTGTTTCAATTGAAAAACCAGAATATCGATTTAGGTTAAATCCATGGGCCTCGGGAAACTTTATAAACTTACATTACTCTTTTGAAACATTACAAAACAGCGTTTATCCGTACAAAATTGAAGAATATTTAAAAGACGTAGAGAACATCTATGATAACCTGGAATATACGCTTACTTCTAGTCCTAAAGGAGTTATTACTAACTCAATCAGTTGGAGTTGTATAATAGTTACCATATTAATCTTAGGTGGTCTTATTTATTTTGCTCTCAAATTGTACCGCTATTCGTTACCTTATTCTCATGATAGTTACGAAGATATTCTTCCGATTGGAGGATGGCTAATCTTAATAGCTATGGGATTATGTATTAACCCATTTTTATTGATCTTTTCAATGATAAATGATGGTTATTTTACTAGTTGGAATAGCCTTTCTCATACGAACTGGTCAACAATCACACTTTTTATTTATGAGTACGTTGGTCGTCTGTTCTTTATTGTCTTTTCAATATTGTTATTGCCGCTATTTTTCAAACGTCGGAATACTTTTCCAAAAATAATGATCATCTTTTTAGGATCTAATGTCGCCTTTTTGATCATTGATGTTTTAGCAGGTTTAATTATTGCGCCTCAAAATAATAGAATATGGGAAATCGTTCAATCAAGGGAGTTTATCTCACAAATATTAAGAGCTGCGATATGGATTCCTTATTTCATTTTTTCTTCCCGTGTAAATTTTACTTTTGTCTATCCGCATCCTGATTTTGAGCAAGAGGATTTAGAAACAGAAGAAACAGGAAGTGAGTTAGAACAACTTAATTAATTATTTCCCTTTGCCCAACCATGCAAAACGATAATATTCAAAATTTAAGAGAGGCCTTAAAGTTTTCTCCTAACAATGTTCCTTTAAAATTAATGCTTGCCGAATCATTGGTTCAGGCTGGTACTATTGATGAAGCATTAACTGAATTCAAGGAAATTTTGGCGATCGACCGTACCAATTCAAAAGCTAAATTCGGATTGGCGCAGTGCTATTTTCATAAAAGTGACTACCCAACAGCATCCATTATTCTCGAAGAAATTGCTCCCAATTCTTCCATTAAAGAGGTATTGGTATTGTATGCACGGGTATTGATTAGAGAAAACCGGATTTCAGAAGCCATTGATATCCATAGAAATATCCTCACACTCGATCCTTATTTCTTCGATGATGAACTCGACTCAAAACTGAAAGTAATGAGCCTGCCATCCAATGGAGATTTCGACATGAACGACCTTATTGATGAAGAATCATTGAAGTTTTTGGAAACTCCGAATGTAAGTTTTGAGGATGTAGGAGGAATGGACAGGGTTAAAGAAGAAATCGACCTAAAAATCATTCGTCCTTTAAAACACGCTGATCTTTATGCAGCTTATGGTAAGAAAATAGGAGGAGGGATCTTATTATATGGCCCTCCGGGATGCGGTAAAACCCATATTGCCAGGGCAACAGCAGGGCAGGTTGATGCCAGGTTTATAAGTGTTGGAATCAATGATATTCTCGACATGTACATTGGTAACAGCGAAAAGAATCTGCACGAAATATTTGAACTGGCTCGCCGAAACAAACCTTGTGTACTGTTCTTTGACGAAGTTGATGCATTGGGCGCCAGTCGTTATGATATGCGTAACTCAAGTGGCCGACAGCTGATCAATCAGTTTTTAGCTGAAATGGATGGCATTGATTCGAATAACGATGGAGTTTTAATAATTGGAGCTACTAATGCTCCATGGCAATTGGATGGAGCGTTTCGACGTCCGGGGCGTTTTGATCGGATCATCTTTGTGGATCCACCAGATGCACCGGCAAGGGCACAAATTCTTCAGATTATTTTAAAAGGGAAGCCTGCTGAACAGCTTGATTTAAATGCAGTAGCTAAAGCAACGGCCGATTTTTCAGGGGCTGATCTAAAAGCGGTAGTTGATATTGCCATTGAAGAGAAGTTAAAAGAAGCCTTTAAATCAGGGATTCCGGCGCCATTATCGACTAAAGATTTGGTAAGTGCGGCTAAAAAACATCGTCCAAGTACTAAAGAATGGTTTAATTCGGCTCGTAACTATGCCCTGTATTCAAACGAATCGGGCTTGTACGATGATGTATTGACCTATCTGAACATCAAAAAATAATCATCCAACCTTATGATATCAACTGAAATAGAGAAAGTCGGATTGCTAATAATGCATAAACGTTATGCCGAGGCTATTAAAGAAATCCATGGCTTGTTGGCATCTCAACCCGATAATTCGGATCTGCATTATTATATGGCTATCTGCAACCTTCATTTGGATAAAAATGATAAGGCCACGGAGAATATTAAAGATGCTATTGCTTTAGAGCCTGATAACAGCATGTATTTTTATACCTATAGCAAAATACTGCTCGACGACGATAAGATTAAAGAAGCGGATGAAAAGATACAGGAAGCCATCCATCTTTTCCCTTATGATGCCAATTACTTTGGTATTTGGGCCAATATCTTAATGGTTAAAAAGGAGTTTGAAAAGAGCCTGGAAAAAGCGAATGAGGGTTTAAGCCTTGACCCCGAAAATCATATCTGTCTTAATCTAAGAAGCATGGCGCTGGTAAAATTGAATAGGGGGGAAGAAGCAGCTCAAACCATCGACTTTGCACTCGAAAACGATCCTGAGAATGCGTTTACACATGCCAATTATGGTTGGGGATTATTAGAACAAGGCAACAACCAAAAAGCCTTAGAGCATTTCAGGGAATCTCTAAAACTTAATCCAAACTCTGATTATGCACGTGCAGGAATGGTTGAAGCAATCAAATCTAAGTACCTGATCTACAAATGGTTTTTACAGTATCGTTTTTGGCTGGGCAATAAAACAAAGGCCGCCCAGTGGGGATTTATTATTGGCTTTTACCTGCTAGCCAAATTAATAGGTGTTTTAGCTGAGGCCGATGAAGGCATTAGAATATTATTAACTCCAGTAATTATCCTGATCGCATTATTCACTATTTCAACATGGATAATTACACCAGTATCTAACTTGTTTTTGAGATTAAACGTTTATGGCAGGTATGCATTGGATAAAAATGAGATCAAAAGCTCCAACCTGGTGGGTATTTCAATTTTGGTTTCCCTTATTGCATTTACTTGCGCGTTTTTCTTTACAAATTCCGGATTTCTCGTTGCAGGAATCTTAGGTTTCACCATGATGATTCCTTTTTCGACCATGTTCAGGAATTCAAATAAAAGTAACCTGCTTTTATTTTATACCCTTGGACTATTACTGGCAGGTGTATTAGGCGTTATTGAAACATTTTATTCCGGAGAAATAGATAACACTTTTTCAATCATTTACATGGTTGGGTTTATAGCATATCAATGGGTTGCTAATTATATAGCACTTAAATAGAAAAAGGTAGATGGAGTTCTTGCACAAAAGAGTTTGGATCACCGGCGCATCCTCTGGTATTGGAGAATCCTTGGCTTATGCTTTTGCCAATGAAGGAGCTCATCTTATTCTTTCGGGCAGAAATTTAAAGGAACTGGAAAGGGTTAAGTTGAACTGTAAAGATGCCTCATTAGTAGAACTGGTACCTCTTGATATTAGCAATCATCAACAGTTATTGGAAAGAGTGGAGCAAGTGAACGGCCCAATTGACATTCTGATCAATAATGCGGGTATTAGCCAAAGGTCGTTATTGGTTGATACTTCATTTGAAGTTGAAAAGCAAATGATTGATGTTAACTTACTGGGAACCATCGCTATGACTAAAGCTATTTTACCACGAATGCTTCAGCAACGATCAGGTAAAATTGTAACTGTATCAAGCATTATGGGTAAGCTCGGAGCTCCATTACGATCGGCTTATGCAGCTTCAAAACATGGCCTTCATGGTTATTTCGATACGCTTAGAGCCGAATGTTATAAGGATAATATTAAAGTGTTGATCGTTTGTCCGGGTTATGTTCAAACGAATATCAGTATTAATGCGTTAACCGCAAACGGAACAACCCAGGGAACAATGGATGCTGCTACCGCTAAAGGATTGAAACCGGAGGTGGCTGCACAACAAATTCTGAAAGCAATTAGTTCTGATAAAGAAGAGGTAATTGTAGCCGCATTAAGGGAGCAAGTAGCCGTTTTATTAAAACGATTTACTCCTGGGCTATTGAGCAAAATTATCAGGAAAGCGAAAACAGTTTAAAGTGTATCATATAAAACGATAAAAGCTACTTGAACAAGTAGCTTTTATCGTTTATAGTGTGTTATCGTTACTTTATCAAGTTACGTTTTACATAATCAGCACTAAGCTTTATACTTTCAAACGGATTGATCTTAAAATTCTCCTGTTCTACATAAAAATGCTTAACACCATTTGTCGTTGCTGCCTCAATTATTGGCTTAAAATCAATGGCCCCATTGCCAATTTCAGTATTTAGCTTGCGGTCGACCTTATCCATGTCTTTAATATGAACCATTTTAAACCGTTTTGGATGCTCATTAAACAGCGTTATAGGATCATGACCGGCCCGAACAGCCCAATAAAGGTCGAGTTCAAAAAAGACATTATTTGTTGTGCCCTCGAGTAATTCCTTGTAAAGGTAAGTGCCCTCAATATTAATAAACTCGAAATCATGATTATGGTAGCCCAATTGTAATCCGGAAGCCTGACATAGTTCGGCAGCTTTATTTATTCGTTCAACGATGATTTTAAAATCATATGAAGTTTTTCTAACACCCTCCTGAAGATAGGGTATAACCAGGTATTGTTGATTTAAGGTTTTTGCTGCTTCAATAGCATATTTTAATTCATCGTAATTATTTCGGGCAAAAAGTTCATCTGTATTATAATGACCACTTGGAGAAGTAAGTCCCATATCAGTTAAGGTGTTTGCCAAATGTTTTGCAGACGAACCCCAAAAACCTTCTTTAATAGTATAACCATAAGTTTCAACCTCATTATAGCCCGAAGCATTGATCTTCTCCAAAACCCCATGAAGATCTTTAGTTAAATAATCGCGTAAGCTATAAAGTTGCAAGCCGATTTTAGCTTGTTCTCTTCCTGCAAATAGTAATTCAGGCATCAGACTTAAAGCAACCGCAGTTATTCCTGATTGTTTTAAAAAGGTTTTTCTCGAAATTTTCATTAATCGATAAGACTAAAAAGCGTCATAAGATAGGCCTATTTATTGAAAATAGAAATGTTCGGTAGCCTTAAGGGAGAGCCAGGCCGAACACAATCATAGTCCCGTAGCTAATAGGCTTCGACTCCTCAGCCTGACTTTTAAACTTTGCTCAGTTTGATTTCAATTCACTTTACACATCAGGCTATAATAAAAATAAAATGATTTTGACTATGTAAGAGAATTTATCTAAATTTAATTAAGGTCTTCATTTACCATTCAACTACCAATAAACACATCTCAATTTCATACAAACAGACCTATCGCTAACAACTTCTTGAAAAACGAATTATAACATCTGCACATTTTATATCGTGATAAAATCCCTGCGTATCATTTAATGAGAAATTGAGTTTTTTTAAGCTTAAATACGCTCTTATGATTTTTTCGGCAGTAAATAGTATCCAACAGGAGTTAAGTACCAATTTGAGTGGATTTCCGGTAACGGCTGACTTGGGCAATATCAGTGAAATAGTAAACGATGTTTCAGCCGCCGGTTCTGACATAATAATATCCTTAATAAATATTGAGGAAAACCGTATTTCCAGAGAACCTGATTACTTTATTCGCAGAGACAATGGGATTCTGATGAAGAACCCGGCCATTCATTTAAACCTTACTTTACTGTTTACTTCCGTAAAACCAACCACCGCTTATGGAAAGTCGTTGGAAAACCTGCAACATGTAATGGAGTTTTTTCAGCGAAAATTTGTTTTCGACCATTCCAATACCCCAAGCTTACATGCCAATATTGAGAAACTGATATTGGAGATGATTACACTAAATCTACAGCAATTACATGAAATATGGTCGGTACTTGGAAGTAAATACTATCCCTCGGTAATGTATAGGGTTAGAATGATTACGATCGACAGCATAACAGATATACAAGGAGTGCCAATTAAGGAAGTCAAACTGAACTTTTAAAACATATTTATGACTGTGTTTAACATACAGAGAGTGAACGAAGTCGTTAGTACAATTTATCGTGAATTGTTCTCGATAAAATTCGTTCATCCTGCCTATGAAACACCACAAAAGAGCTTTATTGACCAGCATATACAGATTGATACCGATATAAAAACCAATGAACTTTTTAGAAACAACAGGATAAAATATCGGTTCAATGAAAATATACTAGTATGTTTTATTGAAACAACCGCCTTTAACCCTCCAGCAGCTGAGCCTAAAGTCCCATTTGTTGCATTACCATCCGATTTGAAGATTCGTTTTCTGATAAGTAGCAGTAGTGATTTTCTAAGCAAAACCTATGCATTAGCATCAGGAAGTGTATTAACCTATCGGTTTTCAAACCAGGTTAACAATATTGATGGTGGTATTAAATTGTTAACCGCGCCTGTACAAACTCATTCACTAGCCAAAGATTATATGGTTGGTACGCTGGTGAAGAGCGGAAGCAATTTATTTACGCCAATGAAAACAGTTTTGGCAAGTCAAGGTATAGCGATAACAGATACAGCATTCTGGAAACAATTACCCGGAGTTTCACAGGTAGTAAACAATGCAGATCTAGAAAACAACTCAGCCGTAAACTCCAGCTCAATTTGTTTTGCAGTAATAGACATACATAAAACAGGAACCACGAATAACAGCTATAAAATTTTAAATACGGGGGATAAACTGTTCAATCCGGCTCCGGTATTTACCATTAAGTTTAAAAGCAGAGTTTAAAATAATTGTTTAACAATCAAAACTTTATACCATGAATGAATCGGCAATTGCAACCCCTGGTGTATATATAAGCGAAATTTCTGTGTTGCCACCTTCGGTAGCACAGGTTTCAACCGCAATCCCCGCCTTTATCGGTTACACAGAAAAAGCTGTTGATGAACAGGGGAATGCCTTAGTAGGAATTATTCCTGTTAAGATATTCAACCTAAAGGAATATGAACAGCGTTTCGGAAAGGCAGAAAACGAAAAGAATATCACCGTTGATGTCACCTTAACTACGACCCCTTCCGTTTCTGTTACAGCAGTAGCAAAATTATCCGCAGCTCCAAACCCACACAACATGTATTATGCGCTTCGCCTTTATTTTGATAATGGAGGTGGCCCTTGTTACATAGTATCCGTTAAACCATCATCAACTGTCGGAATTTTAGATACAGACTTGGAAAAAGGAATTCAGGCATTGGAGGCATTCGATGAACCCACTTTATATGTTATACCGGAGGGTCAGGTAATTGCAACAATGTCCACTTATCATGCTCTAATGCAAAAGGCAGTAAGTCAATGTGCAAAATTACAGGACAGGTTTACCCTAATTGATGTAGTTAACAATACCGCAGTTGATACCAACAGCAATATCAATACCTTCCGAACAACCGCTGGTTTGGATAAAGACTTGAGCTATGCAGCAGCTTACTATCCTAATCTGAAAACTAGCTACGAATATCAATACCTTGAAAACACTGTAAAAATTAAACTGGTAAAAAATGGGGCCGCTGCAGTAAATACCTTTTTGAATGCCTTGCTCCCCAATGAAAGTGTTGCTTATTATGCTGCCAGGGATGCCATAAAGAAAACTTTGAATCCCGTTTTGCCACCTACTCCTGCAATTGCCGGGGTAATTGCCAGCACAGATGCTAACCGTGGCGTTTGGAAGGCGCCAGCCAACGTTCCGCTTTCCTCAGTTTTCGATGTTACTGATTTCATAACTGATGCAGAACAAGCCACTATGAATATTGACCCAGGAATTGGAAAGTCGGTGAATGCAATAAGACCATTTAACGGTAAAGGCATATTGGTTTGGGGAGCCAGAACACTGGATGGCAATAGCTCCGAATGGAAATATGTTTCGGTGCGACGTTTCTTTATAATGGTGGAAGAATCGGCAAAAAAAGCAACCGTTCAATTTGTGTTTGAGCCCAATGATGCTAACACGTGGACGAAGGTAAGGGCCATGATTGAGAACTATCTTACTTTATTATGGCGGCAAGGTGCATTGGCCGGAGCTAAGCCCGAACATGCCTTTTTTGTAAAATGTGGATTAGGGCAAACGATGACTTCCCAAGACGTATTGGATGGGAAACTAATTGTAGAGATCGGAATGGCTGCTGTTCGCCCGGCGGAGTTTATTATCCTACGCTTTATGCATAAGCTACAGGAAAGCTAATTCTAAATATTAATCACTATTCACACTAAACATCACTGATATGGCACAATATCCTATTCCGAAATTTCATTTCCAGGTTGAATGGGGCGGCTCAAAAATTGGTTTTACAGAAGTAACAGGACTGGAAGTTTCAACGGAAGTTATCGAATACCGCGAAGGTTCCAGCCCGGAATATCATAAAATAAAGATGCCCGGCATGCAAAAGTTCTCAAACATAACCATGAAACGCGGCACATTTAAGGGAGATAATGATTTTTATAACTGGTGGAATACAGTTGCGCTAAACACGATTGAAAGGCGGGATGTCATCATTTCATTGTTAAATGAAAGTCATGAACCTGTGGTGGTTTGGAAGATTAAAAACGCATGGCCAGTGAAGGTTCAGTCTACAGATTTGAAAGCAGATGGCAACGAAGTGGCCATTGAAAGTATTGAACTGGCACATGAAGGGTTAACCATTCAAAATGAAGCTTAATGGCTGAGTACCCACCTGTCGGATTTCATTTTTTGGTATCGTTCCTGATTATTCCTGAATTGCCGAATGATATGCGGTTTCAGGAGGTTTCCGGACTGGATGCCGAGATTGAGATGGAGTCATTTGCTGAAGGAGGGCAAAACAGGTTTACCTGGCAGGTTCCTAAAAAGGCAAGATATTCAGATATCACGCTGAAAAGGGGAATGTATATCGATTCGATCATTATAAAGTGGTTTCGAAATGCCCTGGAAAACTTTGTTTTTGAACCTGCAAACCTTACTATATCACTTTTAAATGAACGGCACGAGCCAATGCAAGTATGGTTTGTTGTAAATGCGATTCCCAAAAAGTGGTCAATATCTGGCTTTAATGCCCAGGAGAACTCAATAGTAATTGAGTCAGTCACTTTAAGCTATCAGTACTTTAACATCATCCGTTAACAATAAAAGTACACATCATGCCTATCGAAATTAAAGAACTGCACATAAAAGCAATTGTAGCGGGCAAAGAGCCTGATAAAAACACCGGAAATTCATTTACTACCGACGAGCTGAACAAGCTTAAGAAAGAGATCTTAAATGAAGTTACCGAGAAAGTGCTTCGTACACTCCGTCAAAAAAGCGAACGATAAATGGCATCATTATTTGGAAATATTGAAAAACTATACATTCAGGCCTATAAGGATGCTGATTTGAATGAACCTGTTGGAGACCGGTTTTATGCATTGATCAACCCTGAAACGTATACCTATAAATATCGAACCGAGTTCTGCGAAACTCAAGCGGCAGGAACATCAGGAGTAGCTTTAAAGTTTTCTAAAATACCTCCGCAGGATTTCAATTTCGACTTTTTGTTTGATGGAACAGGAGCATTTAAAGATGCAGCCGGATCAGCAACTACCGGTGCTGCCTCACTTAAATTGAGTGTTCACGAACAACTTGATGACTTTAAAAAGAAACTCTTTGAGTACAACGGCGAAAAACATCGGCCCAACTACCTCAAGATCATTTGGGGTACTCTTTTGTTTAAAGGGGTGTTGATTTCGCTGGATATTGAATTTAAATTGTTTAAACCGGATGGCACCCCGATCAGGGCAATTGCCAAATGCACATTTAAAGGCACTGTAACCGAAGAGTTGAGAGTTGCGAGGGAAAATGCACAGAGCCCGGATATAACGCATGAACGAACAATAACAGCTAGCGACAGGCTTTCGCTTATGGCCAATAAAATTTATGGCAACCAGAGTTATTATACCGATGTCGCTGCCTTTAATCGTCTGGATGGGTTCAGAAAGATAAAACCTGGCGTAAAAGTTTTCTTCCCAAAAATTGATTAAACATGGCAACAGACAACAACACGGTTTTACTTGAAGAGAAAATGGATGCTGTCTCCTTGCTAATTAAGGTGGAAGGAGAAGAAATATCTCGTCAGTATCAGGTAACCACACTGACCATTCATCACGAGATCAATAAAATTCCTACAGCCAATCTTACAATAATTGACGGCGAAGCGAGCACACAAGACTTTCCGATTAGTTCCACCGGGCAATTTGTACCTGGAAAAAAGATAGAAATTGAATTGGGATACTTTAGAAACGGCCAAACATCGGAAGACAGGTTTTTATTTAAGGGTATTGTTGTTACCAATAACAATCGGGTAAGCAACAATTGTTGTGAACTGACCATTGAATGCAAAGACGAAGCGGTAAAAATGACGGTTAACCGTGGAAATGCTCATTTCGACAAGCAAATAACAGCTTCAGATATTGCCGAGCAACTGCTTAACAGAAACAATTTACAGATCGATAGTATTGCGACCGCCACTATTCATCATGAACAGGTTGTTCAATCAAATGTCTCCGACTGGGACTTTATGATCGGCCGGGTTGATGTTGTAGGAATGATTTGCGTGATAACCAGTTTAGGGGTGAAAATCAAGCAATTAACTGTAAGCAACCCGCCGACCAATGACTCAGGAGACCTGTTAAAACTGGTTCATGGCAAAAACATTCTTGAATTCAGTGCCGATAAAGATTCACGCATCAGGAATGATGAAGTAAGAACACTAAGCTGGGATTTCAAGGAACAGCGGGTTAGCACATCCTCCAATGATGAAACAACAGTTCAGGAGGCCGATGACCAAAGTACAAATGTATCCAGTGGTTACGAGATGCGCACATCGGCATATTTTTCAAGAGAAGAACAGGATGCATTAAGCAGAACAAGAAAAATAAAGCAAGATCTATCGGGAATTAAAGGTAAAGTGAAGTTCATTGCCAGAACAGACATTACGGTAATGCCCGGAGATTTTATTGAAATAAGAGGGGTAGGGAAAAGCTTTGAGGGCTATCATTTTATTTCTGCAGTGGAGCAGCAATACACAGATGGCTGTTGGATTACCGAAGCTACCCTTGGATGGGATGAGCAGTTTTTTGCAGAGCAGACCAATCCGCAACATTCGGCATCAACAACAGGACAGCCCTCAAGTATGCAAGGCCTGCAAATTGGCATAGTTACAAGCATTGAAGATAGCGATGGAGAGTACCGGGTTCGAATTAGGCTTCCCATGGTAGATAATACACAGGATGGAATACATGCACGTGTAGCAACTCTTGATGCAGGTAATCATCGGGGAACCTATTTCAGACCTGAAATTAATGATGAGGTGATTGTCGGTTTTGTAAATGATGACCCATCAAACCCTGTAATCCTGGGCATGCTACACAGTAGCGCCCATAGTGCTCCATTAGAACCCGAAACAAGCAACAATCAAAAGGGATATGTTTCCCGATCAGAAATTAAACTGCTGTTTGATGATAATAAAAAAAGCGTAATCATACAAACTCCCGGCGGAAGAGTGTTCGAACTAAATGATGATACTGGAACAATTACCATAAAAGATGCTAGTGGGGGCAAAATACTAATGGAAGATCATAAGATTACGATTAAATCCTCTCAGGATATTAATATTAAAGCAGATGGAAACATTTCATTGGATGGCAACAATATTTCAATTAAGGCGTCTGGTAGACTTAAAGCGAAAGGAAGTGCCGCTGTAAGCGTAGAAGGTGGCGGAACCACCGAAATTAAAGGAGGCATAGTAAAAATTAATTGATAGACAGATGTCACTGGCAGCACGAATTAGCGATATGCATGTTTGTCCGATGGTAACCGGAGTGGTGCCCCATGTTGGAGGCCCAATTTTAGGAGCCGGCGAACCAACTGTTCTAATTGCAGGTTTACCGGCCGCAGTTTTAGGAGATATGTGTATATGTGTCGGTCCGCCTGATTCAATTGTAAAGGGCTCATCGACAGTTTTAATTGGTGGTAAACCGGCAGTAAGATTGGGGGATACCACCGCCCATGGAGGAACAATTGTAGCAGGTTGCCCAACCGTATTGATAGGAGGATAAATCATGGAAACAATAAAATCATTTCTTGGAATAGGTTGGGGATTTCCTCCTCAGTTCGACAATAAACTGGGAGCAGTTATAATGACTGCCAATGAGGAAGATATCGATAGAAGCCTCGAAATACTACTTTCTACCCGTCAGGGAGAACGCGTAATGCAACCGACTTATGGTTGCAATTTAGACGAGTTGTTGTTCGAGCCATTGACCACAACACTTAAAACCTATATAAAAGACTTGATAGCAACCGCCATTTTGTATTTCGAGCCGAGAATTGATGTAGATAGGATCGTGCTGGACGATACAGCCGAGTTGGACGGTCGCGTACTAATTACCATTGAATACACCGTCAGGTCCACAAATTCACGATTCAATTTTGTGTTCCCTTATTATAGAACAGAAGGAACGGAGATCAAAAAATAATGCATTGAGAAATGGCATGTAACGAGAAAAACCCTTTAGAAAGGGAAGGAACAAGCATACTTAACCGAATGCTATCGGCATTGGCCACTTCTTTCGTTAAACCGGATGAAAGAGAAGCTGCTGATATGGTCCTCTTTATGCGTCGTTATTCTGCCTATCTCAATTATTATAATTCATCAAATGTGCTGGATGGGGATTGGGAACCCTTAATGAAAATGGATATTAGTGTGACTCTTGCCGTATTGATGCGATTAGATGCTCATAAATGCTCTGACTATAAAAAACTGGTGTACAAAAAGATCAGGATAAGCGGAACTGATACGGAAGCGCAAAAGCAATTCACCTATATTTTCGACCTGTCGTTCTCATTATTAAAGATCGTTGCCGAACAGTATCATTTACTTCCGGAGACAAGCGAATTTAAACAGGAAATAGAAACAATTATTAAGTCCAAGGTATTATTACCAGCCGTCAATCTCAAAAAGTTATTTGATGACTTTAAAACAAACGATTTAATAAACAACACATTAATAACTGATAGTGAATCACCTATAAACACTATTCAAAGCAATAGCTTTAACCTATCAGACCTGGGTGCAGAATGGACCTTACCTACAGCAATTCAGGGATTGACCATACCTGCTTCATTAACCGTTCCACGAAGCAAGATCATTTACATCATTAATCATAATTTCTTTAATGCGCAGGTAGAAGCCTTGTTAAAAGCAATTTCAACCCTTGCAGAAAAGGCTCATATTTTATTTGATACAACGCTTGATAACTTTCCATCACATACTCCTCATTACGCCTTAGTGCTCTCTTTTATAAAGTTGTTTGGCTTTGCACAAAATGAGCTGAATAAATACACTCAACACCACCTTGACTTTTATTATAAAGATGTTTTACAACTTACCAATAAGAAGGCCATTGCTGATTCTGCACACTTATTGATGGAGCTTCAAAAACCAGTTCCAAAATACCTTTTAACAGCAGGCACTTTATTCAGAGGAGGCAAAGACAAAACCACCGGTAAGGAGTTAAGTTATGCATTAAGTCAGGATGTGGTTTTAAACAAAGCGAAGGTTGAGAAGCTACAATCGATACAAATTACAAACGATACAAAAGAAATACTAGCTGCTTCTTCTATTGCAAATTCTGAAGATGGACAAGGCGCTAAATTAACTTCGATTGACAATAGCTGGTTTACGTTTGGTGATCCGGAGAAAATCAGCCCTGCAGTAACCGGCTTTGCCATTGCCACGAATCTATTATTTCTTAATGAGGGAACACGTACAATAACGATCACTGTAAATTTCGTTGCAGGCACTAACAGCTTTGTCGGAGCATCAACGCTTCCTATAGGCGGATTATTTACTGGAAAGCTTAGCGGTTTAAAAGATTGGCATAATACAGACGCCCAAGTACAGGCGAATAGTGCAGGAAATACCCTTACTTTTTTGTTAACACTCAGTCCTGATGACCCGGCGATAATTCCTTATACAGAAAGTATTCATAAGGAAAATATCGAAACAGATTTGCCCGTCCTTAAGATCTACCTCAATCAATCCTCAGCGTTTTCATTCCCTTACCGCTTGCTAACCAATGACCAGATAAGTTCAATAAAAGTTGAGGTAGAAGTTAATGGAGTACGCAATCTGGAGCTTTCGAGCGAAACCGGAACCATTGATGCAGCTAAACCCTTCAAGCCTTACGGTGAATTCCCTGTATCAGGCGCTTCATTTTATATTGGCAGTAAAGAAATCTTTCAGAAAAGTATAAATGAGTTAAGGTTCGAATTCGGTGAAACCATACCTTATAGCGGTGAGATTGAATATTTACGCCAGGGAAAATGGATTGATATTAGAGGAAATTCATTAGGAACAGATACTTACACTATCAACAGCAATTTTGTTGCGGCCAAAAAAGATTTCACCCAAAATGAGCCTTTAACAGCCACAACCTTAGAGGGCTTTATTCGATTACTGCTTGCTTCTAATGAATACTCTAAAAGCACCTATTTATCGAATGTTAAAGCGCAAATCGACAACACTACGATTAGCCAAAGCACTACCAGTGCCACAACTTATGAGATTACCACTGGTGAAATCGCATCTCCTCCTGAATTAACACTACCAAGCTTTTCAATCAGTTATAAAGCCTTTGCAAGTATTCCACTTAGCAGTGTTAATACCAATAGCAACCATCACTTTTTACATTTAACCCCATTTGGGTATTACGAAGCTGCATTTGACCCATTGAGTCCATCAAAGAAAATCAGCCTGGTAACGGAAATGCCGAATGATGGAGAACTATATGTTGGATTAAACAATACAGAGCCGGAAGAGGTAGTAAATCTTCTCCTTCAGGTTGCTGATGGTTCATCTAACCCACTAAAAAACGAAGAAACTATTACATGGTATTACTTATCAAAAGGCAATTTATGGAAGGAGTTTGAAAGCAAATACATCATTGACAGAACCCATAATCTTACCCAATCAGGAATAGTTACGGTTACCTTGCCAATTGATATCAGCAATGAAAACACAGCACTTCAAAAAGGACTTTATTGGCTTAAAGTAACAGTAAAACAAAATCCGGATGCCGTTTGTAAATTAATACTCGTGCAAGCCCAGGCAGCCCTGGTTCAGTTGGTTCAGAATGAAACCAAACAAATTGAATTTTCACAAATACTACCAGCTGGAACTATCTCAAAACCAGTTACTGGTATAAGTGAAATTAAAAATATTACCCAGCCATTTGATTCATTTGGAGGAAGAACCAGAGAAACAGATGAGCATTTTTACACTAGAGTAAGTGAGCGACTTCGTCATAAACAGCGAGGTATCACTATTTGGGATTATGAACACATAGTTCTGGAAGCCTTCCCTCAAATAAGTAAGGTAAAATGCATTAACCATGCGGGATTTTATACAGCAGGAGATGGTTCAGAGGTCTTTTGCGAAAACTATCCAGGTCATGTGTCCGTGATTACCATTCCCGACTTTAGAAATAAATCTGGCATCAACCCTTTACGTCCGTATACACCGATTGGAACGATCATCAATATTGATGAATACTTACACAAGCTCATCTCACCATTTGTAAAACTGCATGTAAAGAACCCACAATTTGAAGAAGTGCAGTTTGAGTTTTCGGTAACTTTTCATGAACACCTTGATGAAGGATTCTATCGCCAGATGCTGGAGAAAGAGATTGAACGGAACCTAACACCTTGGGCTTTCGATTCAACTAAAGAGGTGACTTTTGGCGGAAAAATAATCAAATCAGCTGTTCTCAATTTTATTGAAGAACGTGCTTATGTTGATTTTGTGACCTGTTTCAAAATGCACCATATCATCACTCGAAATGGTGCAACACATATAACTGAAAAAAGAGATGTTGAAGTAGCGGTACCTTCAACAGCCCGATCCCTACTCGTTTCTTATTACAATGAAATAACCAAAATAAAGCATCTAATTAATTCACCTGCCACCTGTGAATGCTGATGGAAGAAAGAACAACCATATCAAAAAACAGGCGACTTTCGCAAGCAATGGATTATGAATTCTTGCGGAAGGAAGGGCTACGGCATATCGAAAGCTTATCGAGCGACTTATGGACGGATTATAATGTGCATGACCCGGGAATAACAATTCTGGAAGCTCTTTGCTATGCCATAACAGAATTAGGGTATCGGTGCGGATTTGATATGAAAGATCTACTTACCGATGAGAACGGAGACTTGGTAAGTGGACAAACATTCTTTACAGCAAAGCAAATACTAACCGTAAATCCGCTAACCATTAATGACTATAGAAAACTATTGGTCGACCTGATTGGAATTCAAAACGCCTGGTTTATTGCGGATGACTTTATAACTGTAGACGGTAAAAATATACCTGTTAATGAAATACCTATTTATGCCGATTGTGAGAATGATCAACTGACCTTTGTGCCTAACCAGCAACCGATATTTATTTCAGGGTTATATAACGTTTTACTTTCGCTAGATACAGATGATCGATTTGGCGATCTAAACGATGGAGATATTGTAATTGGTAATCCTGAATTGGCAGGCAAATATGTGGAGAGTGAGTTTTACTTTTCAATAGAGTTGGAAGCATGGAAAAACGCAGACTTTGAATTTGCAAAAACGGCAACTGATGAAACCAAGATTCAGTCGGCAACACTTACTCCAAAAGCAAATGGCTGGAGTTGTGAAGTAACCTTAACAGGGATTACAAACTCTAAAAAGTTTGGAGTTACCATTTCAAAACAACCTGACTCCGGTAAGCTTAATGATGCGGATGCTCAACTAATCTTCGGAAACAAGCAATGGCTCGCAGCAATATTTAAGGAGTACTTTGGAAAGATCAGGCTGGCCGAAAGCATTGTTAAAAGTGCTATTAAAACATTGCATGAACACCGCAACTTATGCGAAGATTTTATTAAAGTTACCACTGCCGATACGGATCAAATAGCATTCTGTTTTGATGTTGACGTACAACCTAATGCCGATATAGAAAAAGTGGAGGCAGAAATCTTCTATCAAATCGAAAACTACCTCAATCCACCCATTCAGTTTTATTCATTAAAAGAATTACTCGATAAAAAAGTCCCTGTTGATGAGATATTTAACGGCCCAGTTTTGCAACATGGATTTATCGATACTGATCAGCTGGAAACAACCAATTTGAAGAAGGAATTACATGCTTCTGATATCATTAACCTGCTGATGGATATTGAAGGTGTAATTGCGATTCGTAATTTCCAGATGACCAAGTATAAAGAAGACGGGGAAGTGGACAGCGCCTTTAAAAGCCTTAAGTGGTGCATGCCGATAAAACCCTTGCATAAACCGGCTCTTAGAGCTGACAAATCAAAAATACTGTTATTTAAAGATGAGTTCCCTTTCATCGCCAGGTATAATGAGGTAAAAGACACCATTCTGTTGCTTCATGCAATCCGCTCAAGGAATAAATTAAGCGGCTTACAGGCCGATTTACCGATTCCAAAGGGAACCAAAAGAGATACAACCAGTTTCTGGCCAGTACAGTACGATCTTCCGCAAGTTTACGGAGTAGGTGAGGCCGGTTTACCAGCAGAAGCAACCCCAGAACGAAGAGCTCAACAAAAGCAGTTAAAGGCTTATTTGATGTTTTACGAACAACAACTGGCCGATTTCTTTAATCAATTGACCAACGCGCATGGGCTTTTTTCAACCAATAAGCTTACTCAAACTTATTATGCCCAGTTTCTTTCCGACATAAAAGATATTGAAACGGTCTATCGTCCGAATGTAACTTCTGCCATACTGAAAGATGCCATTACCAATCCAGACTCAACAAAAGCAGAGAAAAATGAATGGCAAAAGCTTTATGAACCTAAAGACCTTTTTGAAGACCGAAGAGAACGCTTTTTAGATCATTTACTCGCCCGCTTTGCCGAATCATTCAATGACTATGCTTTAGTGATGTACAGGATCAATTATGAAGATCAAACTGAAGAGAAGATAGCCTTTGAAGAGGTTTCGGCAGCCAAAATGCAAACATTAAAGCAATATGATGATATAAGCAGCAACCGGGGTAAGGCATATAACTATTTTCCGCAAACAACACAGGTAGTTGATAATATCACACAGTATTTGCTGGACACCACCAAATTGTGGGATACCGATAATGTTTCTGGATTGGAGAAAAGAATCTGTGCACTTACCGGAATCAAGGACTTTACACGGAGATTTTTATACTGCATTAAACAGGTTGAAGTGATCTGTACTGAAAAGGAAGTAATTGAAAGCGGCAACAAGATACTTAAGTGCTTTCATAGCTTCAGTATCACCACATTGAATGGAATCAACCTGATTTCTAAGGATTATGAAAACAAGGCAGATGCCGAAGCTGCTGTAGTCGATCTAATTAATACCGGTGTTACAATAGCCAATTATTCGGTGGTTAATGAGGGTGGAAAGTTTAAAATAAAGTTCAAGGATGTTCTTTCTGGCTCGAATGAATTTGCCACTGAAAATGCCGCGAATGAGGCCATTCAAGAAATTACAAAAGAATTTGAAGGAGACTGCAACGACCCAGAAGGACTAAATCTCATTGAACATCTGTTATTACGTCCACGAACCAGCGCATTCAACCTCATGCAGGTTTGTTTGCATGATTGCGATTGTCCTTGCGAAGTGGACCCTTATACCTTTAGAGCATCTGTAGTGCTACCGTATTGGCCAGCACACTTTGATAATATGGCTTTCCGCAAATATTTCGAGAACAAGATCAGAGAAGAAGCGACTGCCCACATCATGTTAAAAATTTGCTGGTTAAACAACGAACTGATGCGGGAGTTTGAGGTTCGCTATAAACGATGGATCGAAATGCTGGCGGCCTATTCATTTGACCAAAAGGCCAATGAATCCGATTTTATTGATGCCAACAACAAAATGATTGAAATTTTGAATAGTCTGCATAGTGAATATCCACTGGCAACACTGCACAACTGTGACGAAAGTAAAGAAGGAAGCAATACAGTGGTTCTAAATAAAACAGTTTTGGGAACATTTAAATCTTAATACTATGGGTATGCAAACCAGTTTTCCTGTATTTGATGCCGACCAGGTTCTAACCAACACACACCTGAATGATTTGCGCAAATACCTCGACGAACAAAACAGGTTAACCCGTTCGAAATTGATCGGGTGTGGTATTGTGTGCGGTTTGGAAATTACTGTTGGAACATCTTCTATCAAAATATCTAAAGGCTGTGGATTAACTTCACAGGGCTTTTTAATTACACTTTGTGATAACGAATACACGCATGTAATCCCTTATAACGCTCCAGAGTTCCCTGAAGATTTTGATTTTATCTCCCAGTGTGGAAGTGGTGTGGCAGGTTCAATTCCGTTTTATAAACCAGGGTTTACAGACCCAATGCTTCAGTTAATCACATCCGCTCAATTAAATGAACTAAGTGCTGATATAAAAGCGACAGCTGTAGCTCTTTCGAGCTTGAGCAATCAAGTTTTAGCTGAACTTGCTGTCGTACTATTCCTGGAAGCCGAACAACTAAAGCTAAAAAATTGTGATACCAACGATTGCAACGACAAAGGCAGTCGCATGGATTTTGAACCCAAAGTTTTACTTATTAAAAAAGCTGTTTTAGATAAGATAACTGTAAATAACCCGGGAAAAGGTACAAAAAATCCTTTACCACACGTAGAACTTAAACGCTATAATGTCCCGGTAAAAAATGTACTAACTACATCAGCTGTTTTAGCGGCTTTTGCAGCTATCACTGACGATGTAACCATTGATAAAATTGATCTGGCTTTAAACGGCAGCTACACTAACTACAGTTACTTATTGGAGGAATCATCTGGAAATCCTTTCGGCGGAGTTGGAAATGCATTAAAGCTGGCTAAACAGAAAATCCTTACCAACAATCCTCTGGTCATCCAATATTTCTATGACTTTTTGGACGACCTGGTTAAAACCTACAATGAGTTTAGGGAGAAAGCTTATTATGTAAATAGTGAATGTTGCACCGATGAAATGCGGTTTCCTTTGCACCTGGTACTTGGAGAGGCCACAGCAAATACATTGACCGGCAAACAATCTGCCTATCGACAGTTTTTCATCTACTCACCACTTTTCGATGCGCAAAGCTATCAACTTGGAGAAATACGTTTCCTGTTCAATAAACTCAAATTACTGATACTCAATTTTACCCCTGATGTTCCTTCGGAATTTGGGAAAAGGCAAATTAAAATCACCCCTAGTTCATTTGGTAAAACTCAGCTCGGCGATCGTTGCATACCCTATTATTATAATCTGAAAGTAGGAGCAGGCCAATCCTCATTACTGCAATTTTGGAATTATAAGAAAACGATTGAAGGCGAAGCTGATTACAATTTAGGCTATAAAAGTGACGAATATACTGACGCTTCCAATACGTTGGTCCGAGAACCTCTGCTTTTTGATATCGAAAAGTATAATTTCTTCAGAATTGAAGGACATATAGGTAAACAGGTTGCAACTGCATTGCCCGATATCCTTGAAATAAAGCAAGAAAACAATCTTCCGCTTGAAGTTATAGCGCTAAGTGCTGATTTTATTGGAGCAATACTGAAAGGAGAGGAGCCTCAATGTGTAATTCAGGACTTGGAGTCGGATTACAGAGTATTAATAGCCGAATTCATTTGCAAACTGCATGATGCTTTCTGTAATATTTATCGGTTTGAATTTAAGCCTAAAGCGTTAGATCTCCATCTCGTTAGAGCTAAAGAGGAGCTTGTCAAAGGATTGGTAACAAACACTGTTGATGATGAAGATGAAGACGAAGTAAATGAACTGATAGCCAAAACTGATTTCGAAGGATTAACAATTAACCATCCTATTTTATCACGATTGGTGAGCGAATCACATCTAACTAAAATATATCAAAAGGGAAGTTCTTTAAGAAAGATCTGTGGGGTAAAGAAGGGCTCAATAGGCGATATTTATCTTTCGAATATTGCCGGTAATATATTTACTAATCCTATCTCACTCGATACCCGAATAAAAGCGGCTAGTTTATATTTCAGGTTTTTCGAACTCATTGACAGTATTGAAAGCATGTTCAAAATTCTGCTTACCAATGAACTTTCGGAGCTGAACATGACTGAGTTCAAAACGGCTTATAATCGATACGAAAAGGCGGTAAAGAATCTTGCTAAACAATTGAGATTAATAACTGATAAAGTGCAAGTATTTTTAAGCACTTGTATTGTTGAGCAGTTGGAGGCACTTAAGGATGAATACCGCAGACGGATCAATCAGTACAAGCTCGCCCAAAAATTCAATAATTACTTTAAAAAGCATGGAGGAATTGAGCACAAAGCTGGTGTAGTAAGGGGAGGAACCTTCATTTTGGTTTATTTTGAAGATACAAGAAACCGAAAATTTGATGTAAGCGCCTTGTTTGTCAATAAAAACCTTGGAAAACTGATGCTGGCAAAGCATCCTGACCTGATCGATCGGGATGTTTCAGATGAAGAGATTAAAGCGGCTACGGACGAGCTCCAAACAGCGGTAGAGTTCAAATGTCCGGAGCAGTTTACTTACTTTACCAATGCAGTAAAAGATTTTCTTGATGCGGATAAGAACATTCCGTTAGCTTCTCGCGACGCCCTTTTGGCAGCCATACGAAAACCACCTCAAAGGACAGCATTTCCTTTTACTTCAGGTACTGTTATCGCCGATTTTTATGTACCATACATCTGTTGCAGCGATTGTACACCAGTTTCCTATGTACTTCAATCCTCAGAGCCAGCGCCATTACGAATTGTCGCAGGTGATCCTTTATGTAATGAAAGCGGAACGGAATATAAAGTAAACATTGAGGTTGATGGTGGCACACCTCCGTATGTGATAACCGCTAGCGGTGCTCAGTTGACCGATCAATTCGTAGTACTAAAAAGCGGCAGTCCTGATCTTAAGGTTTCTGTTAAAGATTCAGAAGGTAAAACAGCCGAAGCAGTTATAAAAAGCCATACTTGTCAGGTTCCTTGTAACCTTCCATGTGGAGGAAATTCAACGGCCTGCCATTATATTTTATGGATATCCAAACCAGTTAGTAAGCTGGTCATGGAACCAAGAAATGCCACATTAAAATTGATTGATGAAAATCTGAAAGAAGTACCAATTGATATATTGCCAATCTTTAAAGATGTACTTGCAGCTAATCAAAACGTACTTACTTCTACCAATTTCGATGCGGTTTTCAAAGCACTGTTTGACAAGATAAATGGATTAATACCAGGCCAGTTTATTGGCAACAATCAACCAATGTTTGCTTACGATGCACAAACGCAGTTATTAATTATCGATAAGTTTGATTGTCATGATTTCTCAATGACATTTGAAGTATCGTTCATGCTAAATGATCAACTGATGAATCTGCTTGTAATGTATGAAAAAACAGGTGTTACTATAGTAGATACGCAACGGCAAACCAAATTCTTAGTTCCTCCATTTGGTTGCATTGCTGTAAATAAATGTACTGGGGTTAAGGTTGAAAAATGTAATAATAAACCTGTAATAAAAGAACTAATTGGTAACCAGGTTGAATTTAACAAACCAGTATTTGAATTCAGCATTCAACCAGATTTTAACACCTATCTCTGGTTCTTCCATAGCGGGCTACCGATTTATAGCACAGGAGCAAAACCCCAGGTCCAGTTACTTCCAAGTAATGATAATCCATTAGTAAGAGTAATAGGTATTACTAAAGAAGGTTGCTTTGCTTTGCGCGAAGAAAGAGTAAAACTGAATGTGATTGTTGGAAATGTGAAAAAGAAAGATACTACTAAACCGCCTAAGGGTAAAAACAAATGAGCAGGGTTGAGCATAAAATACAAAAGCAATTTGTTGAGGTTCAATTTTCAAACATTGATGATGCCTTTGGTATGCAAAACAGGCTGACAGAGGTGTTTTATGATCGCATACAGCCTCAGATTGAGGTCTTGTTTAATGCGCTCTTCGGTGAGAACTATTTCGCCGCTGTTGAGCATCTTGAGATTGATTGTGGTGTATTAAATACTAAAAACTGGGAGGATGAATTTACTATTGAAGTAATTCGTAAACTAAAAGAAAAGTTGATCCTAGTCCCTAAAAAGGAAATTGATTTAAGAACAAATCAGCAACAACTAGCCGAAGAAGCTTTTTTCTTTTTTCTTGAGCATGGTTATTTACAATGGAACTATAAAATACAATCAATCAACGAATTGGAGTCATTACTTCTGCTAAATGATCAATTCATCCAATCGCTTAAAAAACAAATTAGTGACAAGAAGATAGCAGTAAAACGGTTAGCTTATCAGTTCTCAGAAAGATTTGTTGATGCCATTATTGCAGCGATTCTAAAAGGGAAAACAAGTCTTGTGGCCACTATCAAAAAACAGTTTAAAGATTTTTCTTCTGAAAATGAAGATCAGGCTATAAATGATCCCAGGGCAATAAATGCAGTACTGCTAAAAATACTTACTGATGAGAAAACTCCATTTTCGATTGATTCAGACATTGAGTTTGTAATTGATCGAGCTGTTAAATTGATTAGCCAATCGGAAGAATCAAGTCAATCTAATTCAAAGAATATAGTAACTAATGAAATTTACCTCAACAACGCCGGTCTTGTATTATTACATCCTTTTTTACCGGTATTATTTGAGGAACTAAACTTAATGAGTGGTACAAGCTGGATAAGTAACGCATCACAAAATAACGCGATGCTGGTTTTGGAGTATTTAACAACCGGCAATGAAGAATTCCAGGAGTTTGACCTAACTCTTAACAAAGTGTTATGCGGAGGAGATATTGAAGCTGTGGTCTTTACTGATATTGAATTGGAAGATAACGTTAAAAACGAATGTGATCTACTATTACAAACGGTTATTCAGCATTGGTCGGCGCTTAAAAACACAAGTATTGAAGCCCTTCGTTCAACATTTTTGCAACGGCAGGGTAAGCTGACACAAACCGATGAGGGTTGGTTGCTGGTGGTTGAACAAAAAGCTTATGATGTACTGATTGACAAATTGCCTTGGGGCTTTGGAACTATTAAGCTCCCATGGATGAACGGCATTTTACACACCGAATGGTGTTGAACAATAAAGTCACAATCTTATGGCATTATTAAAAAAAGGGAGTCAGGGTCCAGCGGTTACCGAACTTCAAAATATATTAAGGGAACTTGATTACAACATACCGGTTACAGGCATGTTCGATACGGCTACTGAAAAAGCGATTAAAAGCTTTCAGGCAAGCCATTTAGATAAGCACAACGAACCGCTGGAAGTGGATGGCAAAGTGGGAGACATTACCCTATGGGCCCTGAAAAACCCGAGAAGTGTGGTTAATGTTGGAGCTATTGATTACAAAATTATGCCAGCTAGTTCACTTGGAGGGAATATTATCGGTAGGAAAGCACTTGAAATTGCGATCAATGAGTTAAAATCAGGGGCGGGGGAAGTTGGTGGAAACAATATGGGCCCCTGGTGCAGGAAATATTTACAACCAGCCGGTTTAGGGGAAGGAAACAGTTGGTGTGCAGCATTTGTTAGTTGGTGCTTCTTGCAAGCTGTTGGTGGTGATAAGTCGGCAATGCCATTTAAGTATACTTCCGGCGCCCGGAATATTTACAACCAGTTCAAACAAAAAGGTTGGACGTTTGATGGCAGTGGTCCGCAACTGGAGCCCGGAGATATTGTCTCTTGGTGGCGTGTGAGTATGCCTTCGGGCTTCGGTCATATAGGTATTGTTCATCACTTCGAAGATGGATTTATATATACCATTGAAGGAAATAAAGCTGCTAACGTTGCTGGTTTCTCTTATGTAAAAACCCGAATGGATAAACTACTGGGCTATGGAAGAGTAAAGTTATAACCTTAAATTTTAAGCCTGCTAAACCAAAATAGCATGCAGACACATGTAAAAGGAGTATCGGAAAAATCTATAAGCAATGTTGCTCATAATCAGAAGCAAAAAAATAATCCATTTTTTGCACCTGTTATTGTGCAGCCTAAATTAACCATAGGTGCCGTGGACGATCCTTATGAGCACGAAGCAGATGCTATGGCCGAAAAGGTAATGCGCATGCCGGATCCAGAAACGATTCAGCCTCCTACTATCCAACCTGTTATTCAAAAAAAATGTGCGGCTTGTGAAGAAGAGGAACTACACAGAAAAGAAGATGAAGAAGAAGGACCTGTTCAGTTAAAACCGATCCATGATTTTCCGATACAACGAAAATGTTCAGCATGTGAGCATGAAGATGAGCAAATTCAAACAAAAGCTGTAGCATTACAAACTAGCAATTTAGTAGCTCCATCCACTGTAAACTATGTAATTAATTCATCTGGAAATTCGTTAGATAAAGGCACCCGAGCATTTATGGAAAGCCGGTTTGGTTATGATTTTTCTGATGTTCAAATACACAATGACGATAGCGCACATCAATCGGCTGCAGCAATAAAAGCCCTGGCTTATACCCATCGAAATCATGTGGTATTCGCAAATGGACACTATCAACCCAATACCTATGCAGGAAAACAACTATTGGCACATGAATTAACACATGTGATTCAGCAATCAGGAAATAGGCAATTGCCCATTCAACGACATACATTAGAAAATGACCCGAGTACCGCACCTGCAATGACTTGTCAAATTCCAAACACCTCAGCAGCAGGTATCAGCCTTGATATTCTGTTTGGAAGCAATAGCAGTGCATTATCTCCCATAGAAATAGCTGCAATTGATAATTTTGTAAACAACTGGCATACATCAGGAGGTTCCGACCCGGTAAGGGTTGATGGTTTTGCTAGCATTGAAGGTGGTCCGAGCCTTAATTGGCCCTTATCGTGTAGCCGTGCCGAAATCGTTTTTAATGAGTTAACAACACCATCTAGTGGAGCTGCAGGTATTCCACCAGCATTTATAGATGTTTTTGCCAATGGCGAAACTGATCAGTTTTCGACCTCATTAGCACTTAACAGAAGAGTTACCATCACTATACCAACGCCTATACCACCACCGCCACCAGCAACATCGGCTGTATTTTCAGAATCAGCTATTCAGGTATTTCATGGTTATGATGATACGGTAACACCTAACTTTCAGGTGGTACCAGTTGGTGAAGATAGGATTGCCGCTGTGACTATTACACCCCTAGGTGCTTCACCAACATTTGTATCGTTGAATCCAGCAGTTGCAACGGTAGTCGCAATTGGTGCTGGTGTACAAATAACTGGTGTTGCCGATGGTGCTACCAGAATTGAAGCAAGACAAGGAGCAACTGTTTTGGATACTTTAAGAATTGAGGTTAAGGATCCGCGTAATATAACGGTCGACTATCATTTTATGAGCGACACTGCACAGCCAGCACGGTTCTTTGGATTTATACCAGCACAACCCCAACACCGAACAACAAGAGCTGTTGCATCAGCACCCACATTAACAGCAACATTAAACAGAATTTGGCAACGTCAGGCAAATGTCTTGTTTACTCAAGGTACGGTAAATTCACCAACAGTACTTACAAACCTTGGACCTCAAGTTGTATTTACAACCAATCCAGCAACGGATGAATGGAGAAAGGTTACTGCATTCGCGACGGGAGGAAATTGGAATGTTTATTTGGTATGGGAATATGAACAGGATGCAACTCCGACAATAGATGATGCGAACGCCGGGACTCTAGGCTCAAACACATTACTTGAAGACAATGATTGCGCTGACGGGTTAACATTATCCCATGAGGCGGGTCACTTTTTGAGTACTGCTTCACCACTTCCACATACTGCGGCTGGTATTATGGGGCCATGCGGTGCTCCAAATTATGATCGGGTAAGGAAAAATGAAGCAGATGTAGTAAATCCATAAGCTAAACCCATGAATTTAAGACTGTGCTATATAAAAATCCCCGATATAAAGTAACGGGTAATGTATAGTATTTAATCACGCTAATACTTAACAACATGTTATGATTAAACATGGCTACATAAAGAAATCAGTGATTCAAAAATCGAATAGCAACGGATCGGAGTTATTTATTCAACCTAAGCTTACAATTAACCAATCCAATGATAGTTACGAACAGGAAGCAAATTCAATTGCTGAAAGAGCTGTTAAAAGTGAGATCCAACCCCCATTTTTCCTGGCTAAAGGCAATAGCAATAATAATTTACAACGAAAATGTGCCGCTTGCGAGGAAGAAGAAAAACTGCAATTAAAATCAGAAACCGCTTCTAATTCTAATTCTGAAATAACCTCATCGGGCATTCATCAGGTAATTGGATCAACAGGAAAATCATTAGACTGTTCAACCAAAGATTTTATGGAAACTAGATTCGGTTATGATTTTAGTGGGGTTCAAATCCATAATGATCAAACCGCCAATCAATCTTCCGCGGATATTAATGCAAAGGCCTATACACATAAAAATCATATAGTTTTTGGTGCAGGCCAATATCAACCCGAAACCACAGAGGGAAAGAGATTACTGGCTCATGAATTAACGCATGTGGTGCAGCAGGGGAATACACCAAATCCTATTATTCAACGTAAATGCACAGATAATGGTGTAAAAACAAGTGATTTGGTATCAGTTAAAAACCAACATGATTTTGCGGCCTTAGATGGCTATACACCTATCAAAGGAAAAGCGCATGATGTATATTTTGATGGCAAGTACCATTTCTTTTGTTATCATGATAAACGTGTTTACTTCAAATATGTAGACACTGCAGATAAAGTAATTCCCGACTTTCAAGCTGCTTATGGTATTAAATTGGAGAATGATGGAGGAAAATGGTTAAAATCAGAAGTTGTATTGATATCGGAAGCACTATCAATGTTAAATGATATCGAAGCTGCCCAGCTAAAAGGTTATCGTTTTATTAAGCAGGCAGGAGTGATGATAGAAGATGGTGACAGAGTTGTTGCCGCACTTACCACACAGGATATTATCCAAAACGATTATAGGATCGAGTTTTGGAAGTTCTGTTTTGATGGCACATCCGATACGAAAGTAAAAAACACTGCAGGAGTGTCACCAGGGGTGCCCTGCATACTGCATGAAATAGGCCATGCATTGATGTATTCAAGATCACGGCCATACATGGAGGCCATGTATTTTAAAGATAAGTACCAAAAGGAATATGATAAAGCTTCTGCCGACAAGCAAAAAGGAATGAAACCAAAATTGGATGAATTAAAGAAAATTCATGATGAAGCCGAAGCGATCTATAACAAAAGACCTTCGGTTGCTTCCGAATTTTTAAAACTAGTGAAAGATAAGCCTGTATTAACAGACTATTCAAAGAAAAATGAACAGGAAGCCTTTGCAGAAGCCTTTGCTATTTATAAGATCAACCCTGATTTGCTAAAAGCAAGGAATCGTAAGCTCTATGAATACTTTAAAAAGAGTGGTTTTCAATAATAGAACGTAATTTACATAAGACATAAGTCTATATGAATCAGACGTTTATTACTAGGTTTTATTCAGATATTAGTATACGAATTGAAAATACCAGCAACTAATTTCAATTAAATAGCTGACTGTTTAATAGCTGATTAACCATGAGAAAGTGTCATAAAGCATCGGTTATACCAAAATCTTCTCAACAGAGTCCTAACCTCGAGCCTAAATCATTTTTCAACTCAGTATTGTCAGTGGGTAATTCTTATGAACAAGAAGCTAATGAAATGGCAAATAACATTTTATCTGAGCATAAGGGTTCAATAAGATCATCATTCTTTCTTCCTAAATCAATTGCTTCAGCCTCTCAATCTAATAGCTTTATCGCTCCTAAAAGCGTTTCCAATATTATTAATGCTAATGGACAAGCATTGGATGATCAAACCCTAAACCTTATGCAATCAAAACTAAATTATGATTTCAGCAAGGTGCAAATACATAATAATGCAACAGCACAAGAGTCGGCCGCCGAGATCAATGCAAACGCTTATACCGTTAAAAATCACATTGTTTTTGGAAAGAATCAATATCAGCCCAATACGACAACGGGCAAGCAATTATTGGCTCATGAGTTAACGCATGTGGTGCAGCAATCATCTTCAAATACATCCACAATCCAAAGACAACCTGCTACCCCTGTTCAGTCTGATTACGAAGAGTTGGTAAAAAAAGGGAAGTGGTGCAGAGATTCAGCCGAGTCAGGAAAATTGCATCCTGGTTTGCAATGCTATCGGGAGATTCCTGCCACAAAAGGTCATCCTCCGGGACAACAATATTGTTTTGATAAAAAAACAGGCGAATTTAAGGAAGAAAGCCCAGACTTTGTTTCGGCGGTTTCAGGACAGTTGAAAGATGGTACATGTGATATACCAATGAAGCCAACCGATCCACCTCAGCCTTTTACTCAACGGGGTCAGCGTGCAATGGGTCACTTAATAGGTGATATTGCTACAGAAGATGCGAACCTGATTGGTGGTAGTTTTGGAGCCTTTACGGGTGTAACAATGGGTATTGGGCTGCCTAAACAAGGGTTTGGGGCCAGCAGTTTATGGATTCCGGCAGTATTGGGTGCCTTTGGCACTTACCTGGGGGCAAAGGGTTTACCACGCTTAAACAAATTTGCCGAACGCCATGGTTTCTTACCCACTATAAGTTTGGGTGCCGGTACCAATTTAGATTTGAAATTAGGTATTGGTTTAGAAAAAAGAGACCGACCGCTACCTGTTATACCTGTAAATTCCTATCTCACATTTGGTGTAGATACTACTTTAGGGATAAATGATGAACCGGGAGTTGATGCGAGTTTTATGGCTAAGGTGGGTATTCGTATCGATCCACGTAAACAAGGCGGAGGTTTTGGTTTTGGTTCGGTTGGAGGAGGGTTCCAAGTAGGTAAAGATGCCGCTTCGGTTAAATCTTACAGTGTGGGAGCAGGCTATCGCTTCACAGATTTCTTAGATGTTCAGGTTGAGCGTGAATCTATTTCAGGAGGTGATAAGGATGGAGCAACTTATTGGCTTACCTTAAAAATGATTGCTCCTCAAAATGTGCTGAAAGGACACTAATATTAATTTATCAACTTATACATCTGTTGGAATTCCTCTGTTTTAAAAGTATTTTTAATTAAACAGAAGCCGCATCTTGGAAACCTATCATCAAAACATTACCAATTCACTTTCATTCCTTCAGGAAACTATTAACCGAAGGCTTCATCATTTTTTTAATAAAGAAAGTGATGAACAATTTTCTTATCCTGAAATAAAATTGGAGGAGGACAATGCTCCGCTTAATCAATTTTTAGCCTTTTACCAGGTAAATATCGAAGAATACATTATCCTCCTTTTAGCATTAGCTCCCCATATCCAGCCTACATTGCTTGACACAACTATTCAAACCTATTTGCCCAATGGGGGAGATTTCCCGGAGATTGGCGGTGTAAAAGGCAATAACCACCGCGGAACGATACCTACCGGCGAAACTGCTTTATTCATTTTAGGAGGCCATGATATTGCTAAAAGAATGCAAACAAGCACCTATTTTTCACCTGATCATTTCTTTGCTAAAGAGAATATTTTGAGCATTGAACAATTACGAGATGGTGAACCTCGGATGAGTGGAAAGATTGTACTTCAGCAAGATTATATTGATCTGTTTACTATTGGTTCGATATCAAAACCTACATTCGGACCTGATTTTCCGGCAAAAAACATTTCCACTAAATTAAACTGGACCGATCTGATTCTAAATCAAAAGACACAGTCTCAAATTGAGGATATTAAAATTTGGTTGAATCATAACAGAACCCTTTTGAACGATTGGGAAATGGATAATAAAATCAAGCCTGGTTATAGGGCGCTGTTTTATGGACATCCAGGAACAGGTAAAACCTTAACTGCTGCACTTTTAGGTAAACAGTTTAAGAAAGAGGTTTATCGAATTGACTTGTCTCAGATTGTTTCGAAGTATATTGGAGAAACTGAAAAGAATTTAGAAAAGGTTTTTAACAAAGCAGAACATAAAAATTGGATCCTGTTTTTTGATGAAGCTGACGCTTTGTTTGGCAAACGAACAAATGTTCAAAATGCACATGATAAGTATGCAAATCAGGAAGTTTCTTATTTATTGCAACGCGTAGAAGATTTCCCTGGTCTCATTATCTTAGCATCTAACTATAAAAGTAATATTGATCAAGCCTTCGTCCGTCGGTTTAATGCCATTATTCATTTTCCAATTCCAAACCCTCAAGAACGCCTGGAACTGTGGAAATCATCGGTGCCTTCTAAAGCAGTATTAGCTAATGATATCGACCTAAAAACCATTGCTCATAAATACGAGCTAAGCGGTTCGGCAATCGTTAATGTAATTCATTATGCTTCGTTGCAAACGATTCATCAAAATAGTATAACCATCCAAAAAGCAGATATTCTCGAAGGAATTAAACGAGAATATGAAAAGGAAGAGAAGGTGTTTGTGGCCTAACTTTACCAGAGTATTACTCTCTTCCTTTGTTGTTTATTCTTTTCAATTCTTCTTCGTTAGTTAAATCTAAACGCAATGGTGTAACCGAAATAAAATTATGTTCAATGGCCCAACGGTCGCTATTCTCTTCACTTTGTTCTAGAGGAGTGACTGTAAACCAATAATGTTTACGACCCATTGGATCAACTCCAGGCACTACTTTTCCATCATATAACCGCACCGATTGCCGTGTCCATTTCATGCCAATAGGTTGCGGAGGAACGTTTACGTTAAATAAACCAAAATTGGTGTTTTTAAGAAGGACATCTAAAGTATCCCTTACAAAAGGCTCTAATGCTTCAAAATCAGGTTCAGTGTTTCCTACTGAGGTACTAAAGGCAATTCCCTTAACACCCAATAAAACAGCTTGCTTGGCGGCTGCCAAAGTGCCCGAATGCCAAATGGAATTCCCTAAATTCATTCCCATATTTATACCTGATAGTACCAGATCAATTTGCGTGTAAATATGGGTACCTAATGCCACACAATCGGCAGGTGTGCCATTTACCCGAAAGGCTTCAATACCTTCGAAGTAAATGGGAGATTTTTTAAAAGATAGGGGGCGTGAATGTGTTACCGCATGCCCCATCGATGATTGCTCTACATCAGGGGCCACAATAAATACCTCGCCGAAGCCTAGCGCGATTTTTGCCAAAGCTGCTATTCCCGGGCTATATATTCCGTCGTCGTTAGTGATTAAAATTCTCATGGATAATCTACTTAAATAATAATGCCATAAATAACCAATTGATTTTCATTAATTTATACATTCAAATCAACAATATGAAAACCATCAAGTTAATACATAATCCAACCGCTGGCGATTTGGAACATTCGAAGAAAAAGCTGATCGCCTTAATTGAATCGAATGGCTTTAAATGTAATTATGCCTCTATAAAGAAGAAGGGCTGGAATACGATAGAAGCAGATACCGATTTTATTATTTCAGCAGGAGGGGATGGTACCGTTCGAAAATTAACCAAGGAACTACTTGATCGGAAAGTATTAGAACAAAGCTGGCCTATAGCCTTACTACCATTAGGAACAGCAAATAATATTGCAAAAACCTTAGGTTTAGCAAAAGACACAGAAGCGGTGGTTCATGCCTGGCATAAAGCCAAGATCAAGCATTATGATATAGGCCTTATATCTTATAATGAACAAACCACATTCTTTTTAGAATCATTTGGGTTTGGAGTATTTCCAAAACTGATGATGGAAATGAAAAAGCAAAAAATGAATGATTTGGAAACACCTGAGCAACGTATTCAAACCGCTTTGGAATTATTACATGAAATTATTGAGGCCTATGACAGCAGATATTGTGAAATAGAAATTGACGGAACAGATTATTCAGGAAAGTACCTTATGGCTGAGATTATGAATACCCGTTCAATTGGACCTAATTTAGTTCTCTCACCCGATTCAACACCATTTGATGGTTATTTAAATGTGGTTTTAGTACCCGAAAAGGATAAAAACAAGCTGGTTAATTACGTTACTGGAAAAATTGATAGCAAGGAAAAGAATCATACATTAATGAATATAAAGGCTAAAAGTGTAAGAATAGGGTGGTCGGATAATTTAGTTCACATAGACGATGAATTCATTAAAATTCCTAAATCTTCGGAAGTTAAAATTGAGTTGAAAGAGGGGATTCTCGAGTTTTTAATGCCTTAAATCTTTTTAAACGCAATAATTATACTTGTTACCTTGCTTTAGATAAAATTTGCATCTACAATATGCCAGTTAAGAAATTTAATTACTTTTCTTTGTCGTTTATTTGCACATTTTATCATCTAAATAAATTCTCAAATAAGTACTAATGATTGATACGGAAACTCACTTAAGAACAGTGAATGTTACGAGGTACATTGCGCCTTTACGGGAAGGAGGTTCTTTACCTGCAATTGCCGAGGCAGACGATGATTTTTTATACGTGTTAAAGTTTAGAGGGGCCGGACAGGGACCGAAGGCGCTTATTGCTGAACTGATAGGAGGGGAAGTAGCTCGTTTACTTGGTTTTAAAGTACCGGAATTGGTTTTTGCTAATTTGGATGAAGCCTTTGGTCGCACTGAACCAGATGAAGAAATTCAGGACTTACTCAAAGTAAGCGAGGGTTTAAATCTAGCACTACATTATTTATCTGGTGCTATTACTTTCGATCCAACCGTAACTGAAGTGGATTCAAAACTAGCTTCACAGATCGTTTGGCTCGATTGTTTATTGACCAATATGGACCGAACTGCCCGAAACACCAATATGCTGATATGGCATAAGGAGCTTTGGCTGATCGACCATGGAGCTTCTCTGTATTTCCATCATTCAGGGCAAAACTGGGAGGATCAGGCACTAAGGCCGTTTGCATTGATAAAAGATCATGTTCTTATCAATCAGGCTTCTGAATTGGAAGAAGTTGACATAGCTTTTAAAACTATTTTAACCGATGAAAAAATAAAGACAATAGTATCTTTATTGCCCGATGAATGGTTAACAGAACGATCATTTGAAACAGCTGAAGAACAACGCGAGATGTATTTTAGATTTTTATCATTACGAGTAGCCAATTCACAAATTTTTATTAACGAAGCCAACAATGCAAGAGAAGCAGTTATATGAGTATGCCATCATTCGCGTGGTGCCAAAGGTAGAGCGTGACGAGTTTTTAAATGTAGGCCTTATTCTCTATTGCGCTAAACAGAAATTTTTAAAAGCCCGTTTCGAACTAAACACAAATCGCTTGGAGGCTGCTTTCGGAAACCTCGATTTTGCAGAGCTTGAAAATAATTTATGTTCATTTCAACGTATAAGTGAAGGAGGGAAGCAAGGAGGACCGATTGCTTTATTGGATATGCCATCACGGTTTAGGTGGTTAACAGCAAAGAGAAGTACGGTGGTACAAACTTCACGGGTTTGTACAGGGTTAAGTAGCAATATTGAAAAAACCTTCGAAAAACTCTTTAGCGAACAAGTTTCCCTTTAATAGGTTAACAGTTCAATTTGAAACATAAAAGATTGCATTTTGTTAACTCTAGTAAGAGTTTTTATATTGAAAGAGCATATATAAACAATCAAAAAAATGAGACATTCATCACACCATGAGGAAAGACACAAACCAGGAGGCTTTTTAATAGGAAAAGAGTTCAGTGGAAGTTTTGTTAAGATTTTCATTATTTCCATCATCATTATCTTTGGACTTGCGTATTTTTTAGGCTGGATATAAGCTTTTCTTTTGAAAGCAGCTATTTAAAAACTACTTCTATTCCTATCTTTGGGCTCTTTTAAAATTAAAATTCATGTTAACACATCACGTACTATTTTGGCTTAAAGCCGACACTACCGAAGAACAAAAAGCCGCTTTCCGTAAAGGTTTAGAATCATTGGAAAAAGTGGAAACCATTAAATCAATTTATATTGGTACTCCAGCTCCAATTGAACGTGCCGTGGTTGATACTACCTATACCTTTTCTTTAATGGTTGTATTCGAAGACTTGGCCGGACATGATGTTTACCAGGTTCATCCGGTACATAAATCCTTTTTGGAAGAATTCAGAGCATTTTTCGAAAAAGTGGTGATTTACGACGCACAATAACAAAATCAATTATAATGAAAAAGCCCCAAGCGGGGCTTTTTTTAATTTCATCTTACTGCTTTTAAATAAGAAAATATCAACAAATCAGGTTTGAGAGTTTTATAATCCACCTTTGTTTCATCACTATCCAAGGTAAATTCCACTTTTTGCTTGTGGGTTGAGCCTGCTGCTAATTCTTCAAAAAACACAATTCCGTTTACTTTCCTGTCATCATTATATTCAGACATTATAGTTAAAACGCTTAAATCATGACCAGAGTTATTGATAACGGTTATATAACCATCAAGGTAGGTATACGATACACCTTTAACCGTTTCTTTAAACGTTTCATTGTTTGGTGGAGGTAAATACTTTTGAGCATGTGCCGAAACCGTCATCAGCAATAAACATACAAGTAGTTGAAGTAAGCGTTTTATCATAAATTCAATTAAATTGGTCTATTGCAAATATGTTAATTCCCATGCACTTTGGTATGAATTATTTATTTGCACATGTTCAAAAAAAGATTTGTAAAACTGATGACTTGAAAGCGTGGCACTATCGCCAATTATCAATAACTTTTTCTTCGCACGAGTCATTGCCACATTCATTCTTCGTGTATCTGCCAAGAAACCGATTTCGTTTTTATCGTTACTTCTCACCAAACTTATTGCAATCAGATCACACTCTTGCCCCTGAAAGCCATCCACAGTATTAAACCGAATTTTATGCTTATTGCTTAGCAAATAATCAAAGTTTTCAATTTGTTCTCCTAAGTAAGCGACCTGGGCCTTGTAAGGAGAAATAATACCAATGCGTTTAACATTGGCGTATGCTTCTGTATCAGCAATACAAAACTGTTGCAAAAAATCATTCAGGTAACTCAATAACAAATTGCCTTCTTCAGGGTTAAAAGCACTTCTTGAATTCTCTATTTTTTCGTTAAACCCACAGCCGGCGGTATCAATAAATAATAATGGATTTTCATCAACATTGAATAATTTATGATTCTTTACAGTTGCTGCAGCCATTAATTGTCCATCATAAAACTGTTCGTTTGAAAACTGCATAATTGCAGCATTCATCCGATATTGAACATTCAGTAATGAATCCACTTGCTGGCGTTCAATAGTTTTCTCAAATAGGGTAGTGCTCAGTCCTTGTTTGCCTGCTTCATATGATTTAACGGTTGGTGATAACTGAAAATGATCACCGGCCATAATAACCCGGCCAGCCTTCATTATTGGAATCCAACAAGCAGGCTCAAGAGCTTGAGCTGCTTCATCAATGAAGACAGTTTTAAACAATCGGTCTTTTAAAATTTGGTTATTAGCACCCACCAACGTACACGCAATAACTTGCGCATTCGAAAGTATATCGGTAATGATATAATCTTCCAGTTTTATCGCTTCCTGCTTTAATGAACGGGCCTCATTAAATAAAAGCTGGCGCTGACGGCTTTCTTCCTTACCAAAATTGCGTTTGTATTTAAAGGCAAGGTTCCTGAATTCTTCGGCCTTTTTACGGATATTCTTTATATCATTAAAATATTCGTGTTGCGTTATTTTATTATCGATAACCAAATCAGCAAGGTGATCACCAACACGGGCCGGATGGCCTATACGAACCACATTCAATCCTTCAGCATCCAAACGTTCACATAAAAAATCGACGGCCGTATTGCTGGGAGCGGTAACCAAAACCTGTTTTTCTTGTAATGTTACCTGCTTAATTGCTTCAACGAAGGTGGTTGTTTTACCTGTTCCTGGAGGACCGTGTACAATAGCTACATCATTTGAATTTATAATTTGCTGAATTGCACTATTTTGAGATTCATTTAGAGCGGTATTAACAGGAGAGGGGCTTAAATCAGAAAAACCGGCAGGAGAGTGGCCCAATAAGATCTCCCGCAGTTCCGACAATCGATTATTTTCTGCTGTGGCTACCAAACGCAAGGCCTCGTCCATCTCTTTGTAAGAAGTTTCGTCAAAAATCAGGTCGATGCCAATCTTTCCTTGATTGATCCATTCTGGTAATTCATCTGCATTCAGATAAATTCGCAATTTATCTTTTACAGCCGTTCCAATTACACCTTCAGTACGCTGCTTTGAAGCCTGATTATTTACGTTTGAAAATAAAGACGCTCGTTTACCGGTTTGCAATTGATGATCAGTTCCTTTAGCCGTGGTACGTTCAATTTCTACAAAAACCTGTTCACCACGACCATAGCCCGTTTGCGTAATAATTACCGGATACCAGCTATTACCATTTTTAACCCGTTCACCAATTTCAGATTCAATCACAAATTTTCGGTATTGTTCTAAATCTTCTTCCTTTTCAATCTTAAGCACTTTGCGCAAATGCTTTAATTCTTCAATGGCTGTCATCAGCTGGTTATAATTTAACGCACGCAAAGATCATGATTTTCATCGATCTAAGGGTAGAGGATTATTTAAATAATGAGGTGGCAGAATACGGTAATTTTGGAATTCTTTTAAATACTACTTAACATAATGTTAATTATAAGAAATAAATATAAATGAGACTAAAGGAGATACTGAACAAAAAATGCCCGGAGTTAATCCAGGCATCTTATTTTAATAAAGTATATAAAAACGTTTTTTAGTTGGCAATGGCCTGTGATTTCTTACGTTCTTTAAATGATTCTCGAGGTGTTAATCCCAAGACTTCGAACATCTGCATGTCTTCATTAAATGTCGGGTTTGGCGTAGTCAATAATTTTTCACCGGCAAAAATTGAATTCGCTCCAGCCATAAAACACAATGCCTGATCAGAAAGGCTCATTTCGGTTCTTCCAGCAGATAAACGAACCACTGATTTAGGCATGATAATACGAGTAGTCGCAATCATTCGTACCATATCCTGAATTGGAACTCGAGGTTGGTTTTCCAAAGGTGTTCCTTTAACCGGTACCAAAGCATTAATTGGAACCGATTCAGGGTGTTTGGCCATATTTGAAAGCGTAAATAGCATTGAAATACGGTCGTCGGTAGTTTCACCTAAACCTACAATTCCGCCTGAACAAACAGAAATCTTGGCCTTACGAACGTTTTCAATCGTATTTAAACGGTCATCAAAGTTTCTGGTAGTAATAATGCGTTTGTAATCATCTTCAGAAGTATCTAAATTATGATTATAAGCATATAAACCGGCATCAGCCAATCGTTGAGCCTGCTGTTCGTTTAACATACCCAAAGTACAGCAAACTTCCATATCCAGTTCATTTACGGCTTTAACCATATCCAATACGCGGTCAAAATCACGGTTATCACGAACTTCGCGCCATGCAGCGCCCATACATAAGCGTGAGGCTCCTCCTTCTTTTGCTTTTTTCGCTGCACTAACAACGGTGTCAACCTGCATTAAAGCTTGAACTTCAACATCGGTATGGTAACGTGCTGCTTGTGGACAATAAGAACAATCTTCGGGACAACCACCGGTTTTAATCGAAATCAGACTGCTGATCTGGACTTCTGAATAATCCTCGTTTTCGCGATGAATGGTTGCTGCACGATAAATCAGATCCATCAACGGTGAATTGTATATTTCAGCAATTTCTTCTTTCGTCCAGTTGTGTCTTACTTCTGCCATATTTGAAAGTTTTAGATAGTTTGGTTTAGTAAAAAAAGCTTTTGGTTGAATTTAAAAGCTATTTTCTTATAGTAAATTTCAGGTTTCAAGTATAATAAAAATCTACGGCTGGATAAACTTCGATTTTCGAATGATCTCCAAAGTTCTGTTACCATGATTAAAAAGAACATCGATAATGCTTAAATCAGCAATAAATCCATGATAATTCGAAAAAACCTGGTAATACTCTTCGGTTTTATAAATTGATTCAGATTTTGGATTTATCAATTCTCTCATATCAAGAGTTCCGTTGCCTGCGTTTTTAATGTATTCAGATGTAAAGCCATAATTCTTCCGGAGCTTTAAGCTTTTAAATAAAAACTCATTTAACTGTTCATTGAAATCAAACAGATACTCGATTTTTTTTTCATAAAACGGGCGCAAGTCATCTTCATAAAACTCAAAATAAGCAGAGCTTCTGTAACCGCTTTCCAGAGATTTCCAATGTATTTTTTGCCAATTAGCATCATAGCTAATTTTAACATCTTTAATAATTGTATGATTTTTAGAACCCTTAACAACAGGAATACTCAATGCTAACAATCCATTAGGCGAATATATATGTGCCCTGTTACGATAGGTTTGTTTAGGGAAATGTTCGAACTTTTCAACTTTAACTTCTTGTCCCTGATACTGTAGATAAGCTGCAAACCAGCTAATAGGCGCTAAGTAACATGTAGGGAGAATTAATCCTTTTTCCATCGGTTCAAAAATAGAAAAAATTGATTTAGCATGCATTTAATAATGGCTTGGGACTTTTAATTAATAAATACCGATTAATATTTGTATTAGTATATATTTGACAAAATTAAATCACGTATTTTGAAGAGATTTGTGTTCACGTTAGCGTTGCCGGTTATATACTTGTTTGCTTTCCTCCCTTTTCCAGTCTTATATTTATTATCAAACTTCCTGAAAGTTATTGTTTTTGATATAATAGGTTATCGAAAACAAGTCATTTTCACCAACCTTCGTAAGAGTTTTCCAACCAAATCAGAAGATGAAATTTTATTAATTGCAAAGCAGTTTTACCAAAACTTTTGCGATTTATTGGTAGAAGCAATTAAACTAAGTGTGATTTCAGAAAAGGAACTGGTTAAACGAATAAAACTTATTGGATATGATAAAGTAGAGGCTTTTCATCAGCAAGGGCGCAGCAGCATTATATCTGTAAGTCATTGTGGAAATTGGGAGTACGGGCCACTTATTCAAGGCCATGTTTCTTCAGTACCATCAATGATTGTTTACAAAACAATTAAAAATCAACCTGTTGATGCGTTTGTAAAAGGCATTCGCTCAAGATTTGGATCCATTTTAGTACCTAAAGAAAATACTTTACGAAAAATTGCCGAGTTGAAAGGGAAACCTTGGCTATTGGTATTGGCAGGTGATCAAAAACCAGGAGGTAAAAATTCACCTTTCTGGACTTACTTTCTTAACCAGGAAACGAATGTATTTTTAGGTGTTGAGAAAATTGCAAAGTCTACTAATAGTGTTGTTTTTTATTGTGATATCCGCCGGTTAAATCGGGGTTATTATGAAGCCGAATATTCTTTACTTACCGATTCACCAAAAGAAATGGAAGAATTGGCCATTACAAAAATGCATTTAAACGCATTGGAAGAGGCTATAAAGAAAAATCCATCAAATTGGTTATGGTCACATCGTCGGTGGAAATCTAAGCGGCCTCAAAATATTACTATAGATACGTTGATACCTGAATTCGCGTCTTAAGAGTACTTCAATACGTATATTGCTAACGGTCAAATTAAATTTAAACATTTGAAATGACCGTTTTGCCTTATATTTGCTGCAACAAAATTTACAGCATTGAACAAAGTCTCTTATTATCTTTCACTTCCTGTATTATATTTAATCGCGCTTCTCCCCTTTCCTATTTTATACCTGTTATCTAATTGCTTAAAGTTTATAATTTTTGATATAATAGGATATCGTAAGGAGGTTATTATCACGAATTTAAAAAACAGCTTTCCGTATAAAACCGAACAGGAAATTCAGCAAATAGCCAACAAATTCTACTTAAACTTTACCGATATGTTATTGGAATGTGTAAAAATGCTTACACTTTCCAGAAAACAAATTGCCGAAAGATTTATAATTACCAACCCAGAGTATTTATTAACCTATCAGGATAAAGGAAAAGGTTTAATTGCAGTAGTTGGGCACATGATCAATTGGGAATGGGCAGGATTAATTCAAAGTCACAATTCACCCTATCCAGCATTGGTTATTTACAAGCCTTTAAAAAATGAAAAGTTCGATGAATTGGTACTCAAAATACGTTCAAAATTTAATGCTGTTTTGATCCCGATGAAACAAACTCTAAGAAAATTGATCAGCTACCGCGACAAACCTTTTTTGCTCATCTTAGCCGGAGATCAATACCCTGGTAAAAAGGATTCTACTTATAAAACGACCTTTTTAAATCAGCCAACCCATGTTTTTATGGGCACAGAAAAAACAGCAAAAATGATGAATTGTCCGGTGGTATTTTGTGATATAAGAAAGACGGAACGAGGCAGATATAAAGTTACTTTTTTCCCTTTGGTTGAAAATCCAAACGATACAGCTGAGGGTGAAATTACTGAAATGCATATTAATCAACTGGAAAAAGCGATTAATGAGCAACCCGAAATTTGGTTATGGTCTCACCGAAGGTGGAAATAGATTTTAGTTTGAAAATGAATCTTTAGCTTATTAACCAATACTTCAAACTCCAATTATACATAGATCATTTTAATGCAACCTAAAGTAGCTGTAGTAATATTAAACTGGAATGGTAAACGCTTCCTAGAGCAATTCCTTCCATCGGTAATACAATCCACCTATAATAATTTAGAAATTGTTGTTGGAGATAACGCTTCAAGTGATGACTCTGTTCAGTTTGTACAGTCAAATTATCAGCAAGTAACAATCCTTGAGAATGATCAAAACTATGGTTACGCAGGCGGTTATAATAAAATATTGAATCGTGTTAATGCAGATTATTTTGTTCTGCTAAACTCGGATGTTGAGGTTACTCCCAATTGGCTCGAACCGGTGATTGAATTGATGGAAAGCGATGATTTGATTGCTGTGGCTCAGCCTAAGTTAAAAGACCATAAACGTAAAGCCTATTTTGAATACGCCGGTGCCGCCGGTGGTTACCTTGATATATTTGGCTATCCATTTTGCCGGGGTCGAATATTTGATTCTATCGAGACAGATAATGGCCAATATGAAACCGTTGAAGAGATTTTTTGGGCCTCAGGAGCTGCCATGTTCATTAAAAAGAGCTATTTTGATTTAGCAGGTGGATTAGATGCTGACCTATTTGCCCATATGGAAGAAATAGACCTTTGCTGGCGCCTAAAGAATTTAGGCTATAAAGTTGTTTATTGTCCTTCTTCAGAAGTTTATCATGTGGGTGGCGGAACATTACAAGCCGAAAGTCCTTTTAAAACCTACCTTAATTTCCGGAACAACCTGGCCATTTTGTGTAAAAATCTGCCATCAAATAAGGTTTTTGGAGTTCTGTTTATTCGGTTTTGGCTCGATCTATTGGCATGGTTTAAATTTATTTCTGATGGGAAATTTAAGAATGCCTTTTCCATTAACAAAGCACATACGCAATTTCTACTTCATTTATCCACCTGGACAAAAAAGCGAATTCCTCCTAAAAAGCAAAAGCCCAATACAACCGGCCAATGGGGAAGCAGTATTGTATGGGCTTACTTTGCAAAAAAGAAAAAAATATTTTCTGAGCTTAATTAACTATTATACTGATCTAACAAGTATTTAATAACGTCTGTGGTGGTAACAATACCCATGAGCACTCCATGGTCAACTACCGGTAATGCATGATATTCTTCTTTTGCGAATATTTCTGCAAGATGTTTTATTGATGTGTCAGATGTAATGGTTCGAGGTTTCGATGTCATTACCTGAGGAATACTCAACAATTCCAAAATAGCTTCGTCTGAATCTTCCTGATTCTCGAACATTGCTCCAAATGTTAAGCGATTAATATCGGTCTTGCTGATTATTCCAGTTAGTTCCGTTCCGTTTTTTACAGGAATATGCCGGACATTATGCTTATTCAATAAACTCAATACCTGGCGCAAATCATCCTGTTCGTCAACTGTTATTACAGTTTTGGTCATTATTTGACTCACCAGTTCTAGTTGATCCATGATAACCTCCATTTATTATGGCACAAATGTTCGACTTATTCTGAAAATAATAAATGATTTTTATCAAGGTTTTCTAACTAATTTTTCATTTACTCACCTGATTAAAAAACAATTACAATTATTAATAAACAAAATCTATTAAATCATAAAAACTATTGATTTGATTGATATACCCATTAGCCTCACTTTTGCATCATCAAAAAGGAAAACATATTAAATTATTAAAAAATGCAAAACAGAATTTTATCAGTAGGTTCACAATTTCCGGAATTTAAAAAACAAGCAGTAGTTTCAATTGAAAAAGGCAGTGAGTTTTATGACATAACTTCGCATGATCATATCAATGCTAATCAATGGATGGTGATGTTTTGGTGGCCAAAAGATTTCACCTTTGTTTGTCCTACTGAAATTGCCGAATTCAATAATAAATTTCAGGATTTTAAAGATCGTGATGCTCAATTGATCGGTGCTTCTACCGACAGTGAATTTGTGCACTTGGCATGGAGAAAGAATCACGATGATTTACGCAACTTAAAATTCCCAATGCTGGCTGATACTTCAAAATCGTTGGCAGAAGAACTTGGAATTTTAGAAGCAGCAGAAAAAGTGGCTTATCGTGTTACTTACATTGTCGACCCACAAGGAATTATTCGTTGGGTAAGCTTAAATGATTTAAACGTAGGCCGTAACGTTGCTGAAGTATTGCGTGTATTGGACGCTTTGCAAACAGATGAACTTTGTCCTTGTAACTGGACTAAAGGCGAAGAAACTATTAAAGCATAGTTGTAGGTTTATTTTACCTTCCAAGAGCATGTTGAAAGTCAATTCAGCATGCTTCTTTCTCAAACTTCACTTCTCATTTTTAATTTCTATCATTTTTATGATCGCTATACAAAACGAAACTCTTGCTTCATTATTTGAGCAATTTAATATCAATCCGGATCAGGCTTCTGCTGAATTATTGAAACTTGCTGATGCCGACAGCCGTTATCTAAAAGACTTGAAAATTAACGTTCAAAACGCACTTAATTACTCAAATCTAACCAAAAAGGAAAGTTCATTATTAGCCCTTTCAGTAGCCTACAATGAAAAAAACACAGTATTGATCCCTGTTTTTGAACAAATGGCTACAGACAATGGAGCAACAGCTGAAGAAATTGCCGAAACCGTAGCAGCAGTTTCAATGATGAATGTAAACAATGTATTTTATCGTTTCCGTCATTATACAAACAAAGATTACTACAATCAAACTCCTGCTGGAATTAAAATGAGTGTGATGATGAATCCCGTTTTAGGCAAGGAATTTTTTGAATTGCTGAGTTTGGCTATTTCTGCAGTAAATGGCTGCGAAATGTGTGTGAATGCACACGAAGATTCGGTTCTTAAACATGGAAGCACTCAAGCACGTGTTTATGATGCAGTTCGATTATCTGCGGTGATAAAAGGCTTTTCTGCCATTATCTAATCAAAAAGCTTAGTCTATAAATATTAAAAACGCATTGTTGGTTGGATAGCAATGCGTTTTCTGTTTGTATAACGTTTTTGATAATCAGGCAATTCCATGCTGAATTAGTTCGGGGTCTATTTCATTAATATTTGCAATTTTCTGAACAGGTTCTTGAATAAAATGTGCCAAATCTTCTGGTTTCAAATAATTCCTCCATTCTGAATTCCATTCATCTAAGAGTGGGCAAAAGGCGGTTTTTCTGATCACATTAGAAGTTACATTCCTGGGTTTGTATTTAAAGTCGTATTTGTAGGCGTACTCAAAACATGAATAATGAATGTATTCATTGGTAACCACCCCTCTGGAGCGGTTCTTATTAATATCCCTGACCTTTTTCTGCATTAAATGATAAATCCCAGTAATGGAATTTCTCACTTTATAATCACCTTTAAATAATTGCTGCTCAATATAGCTTTCATTGAAAGACAAACCTGTTTGCTTCGCTTTTTCAATCATCCATTTCAAGGTGGTGTCACTCAGGCCAGATTCTTTATACCCCCCTCCTACATTGCTGTGAACCCCTGGAAACCAAACTTGTTCCATTTTCTGTGGATGTGTAGGATCATTGGTAACCGTTTTACTTTGTTCCCAGAGTGTTGGAGCAAAGGCTTTCCGTTTTTCATCAATTGCCAATGCATGATAAGCATACATTACTTTACTGCTTAATGTTACATCGTGGAACTCGAGTTTACGATTAAACCATTTGAACAAGTAAATGGGCACTCCAAGAGCTCCAACCGTATCCCAAATACCGATAAACTTTATAGGTGGTTCTTCAATGCAGAAATTGTTTTTAAAGAAAATTGCGTCAGGACTATCAGGGTCTTTCTTTTTGCTTTTTGACCGATAAATCTTGTAAGCTTCATCCACTTTATTAAAATATTCGGGCTTAAGTACTCCGCTATTCCTTACTAAACCAGCAAGACTGCGGGCGGTATAGGCGCCCCTGCTAAAGCCGAACAGGTAGATTTCATCCCCCATTTCGTAATTGCCGATTAAAAATTTGTAAGCTTCTTTTATGTTGCAATCAATCCCCTCTCCTGTGGCCCCTCCCATCAGCTTATTTATAAACCATCCGGAGGTTCCAACTCCCGATATATAATATTTTAATTGGGCGGTGCCGTTTTCATCATGTTGGGCAACTGATTCATAAACTTTTTGAACATTGGTTCTAACCGCCTCACCTTTATCTACTGTTCCGGGCTCATTCCATGTTCCATCACAGCAAATGACAATCCGTTTCATAGTAAATTTTATTAATTAAATACCTAAATATCAGTATTTTAAATAATAAAAAACAACGTATGAATACGTAAAATCAATCTTTAAACTTGAAAATCGATGTTTTTGGAAATTGTTCTCCTATTTCAGGAAACTTTCTAAGGCAAGTCGATAGCCATCTATTCCAAAACCTACAATAATTCCTTTGCAGTTTTTAGATAAATACGAATGATGACGAAACTCTTCACGGGCATGAACATTAGAAATATGAACTTCAATTACCGGTGTTTTAATACCAGCAATGGCATCAGCAATGGCTATAGAAGTATGGGTGTAAGCACCTGCATTTAGTATGATGCCGTCATAGTTAAAGCCCGTTTCGTGAAGTTTATTGATCAACTCCCCTTCTATGTTACTTTGAAAATATTCAAGATCAATAATGGCGTATTTTGATTTCAGCTCCTCAAAATATTGCTCAAACGTTTGACTTCCGTAAATCTCAGGTTCACGTTTTCCTAGTAAATTTAAGTTTGGGCCGTTAATGATCAAGATTTTCATGAATAGTGCAGAGTAAGAATAATGAATATATGGCAATAATAGTTTTTGAAGCTCAATATTACAAAACTACAATTAATATATTTGCCTCAAATAGCTTATCGAAAGCTGAAATATTATTGGTAAATGCTCTGGAATTCTTACATAAAAGCTTATAAATCATTCCTGATGCTGGAGAAGTCACTTTCTCCAAACTCGGTTGGGGCCTATATTAATGATGTAAGTAAACTGGTTCAATTCCTTGAGTATAAGAATCTAAGTCTGGCTCCAAATGCTATAAAAATTGGTCATTTAAAAGAATTCATCACCTGGATCAACGAACTGGGTATGGAAGCCAGTACACAAGCAAGGGTTTTATCAGGCTTACGATCGTTTTTTCAGTACTTGGTTTTAGAGGATGTAATTAAAGATGATCCGACCTCACTGCTTGAAAACCCTAAAATTGCCCGTAAGCTTCCGGATACTTTAAGTGTTCATGAAATCAACAAACTTATAGAAGCGATTGATCTGTCGAGGCCCGAAGGCATTAGGAATAAAGCCATGCTCGAAACTATGTACGGAAGCGGCTTACGTGTTTCTGAACTGGTGAATCTTCAATTATCGTCTCTATATCTTAACATCGAGTTTCTGAAAGTTATCGGTAAAGGCAATAAAGAGCGACTGGTTCCAATGAGCGCTTCTTCAATTAAACATTTAACTATTTACAAAGAAACCATTAGAAATCAACAAAGTATAAAACCTGGAAATGAGGATATTATCTTCCTGAACCGTCGAGGAGCGAAGATGAGCCGGGTGATGGTGTTTTTGATCATTAAAGAACTGGCTGAAAAAGCAGGTATTCATAAATCCATTAGTCCACACACACTCAGACACTCTTTTGCAACACATTTGGTTGAAGGCGGCGCTGATTTACGTGCTGTACAGGAAATGTTGGGTCATGAATCAATTACCACCACCGAAATTTACACTCATTTAGACAGGGAGTTTCTACGCCAAATCATCATTGATTTTCATCCCAGAGCGTAGAATAGTTCATAGTTATTAGCCCATAGGCTATATCTAAAATCCAAGTCTGAATTTATAGATTTTTATCGATCCAATATTCCAAAATTGATTTAATGGGCGGAAAGTAGCCACCTACTATAAAAACGGTTTTACCTTCTGGAGAAATAATCAGGTTGGTTGGGAAAGTGCCTATTTCCAGATCTTCCAATTGCTGTTCCATTCCTGCAACGTGCTGATAATTGAACGATCGTTTGGCAAGAAAGTCTTCCACGGTTTCTTTTTTATCTGTGGAGATAGCCAGAAAAACTACATTATCATTTTGCTTGTATTTTTCATACAACTCATTTAGTTCCGGAATCTCTTTTAAACAAGGCGCACAGGTTGTAAACCAGAAATTCACCACAATCACCTTCCCTTTCAGCTGCTCAAAACTTAAGCTTTTACCATCAATGGTTGTGAATTTAATATTCGGAACTGGCTCCCCTTTTTTAAAAAATTTGTTCGGAGTGATCAGTGAGTTTAATGCAGCTTCTTTTTCAGCAGAAGTGGTTTTCAACAAGCGTATTTCAGAAAAGTTGCCAGCTTCATTCTTAATGTTTTCCATTTTGTAATCGCCGGTAAGCAACAAGTAGCTCATTTCATCATACGAAATAGGCTTATTATCCGCACTCTTAATAAGTATTTCGGTCTTTTTAGGTTGTTGTGCACAACTTAAAAGAGGTATTAAACAAATCAACAGCAACAATTTCTTCATCACCTGTAAAATTATATTTTCTTGTCCGTTATCATATTTAATTTGCAACGCTCATTATCCAATAAACCCATTTGTTCGTACAGATTTTCCCTGTTTTTCACATTATCAAATTCATCTGCATAACGTTTTGTAATTTCTTTACGTTTTATTGCTTCAATACATCTACGAACCTGATTGCGATCTTCCAAAATCAAGCCGGGTACATGTTTAGGTTTGTTGGTTTGTTCATCTTTAGCTACCATTGTAAAATAAGAAGTATTTGTATGTCGTATTTGACGGGTTTTTACGTTTTCACTCTCCACACGTATTCCAACAACTAACGAGGTTTTACCAACATAATTTACCGAGGCATGCAGTGAAACCAGGTCTCCTACTTCAACTGGAGCTAAAAAATTCACCTCATCAACAGAAACTGTAACACAATAGGTTCCAGCATGACGTGAAGCACAAGCATAAGCAACTTTATCCATTAACGAAAGCAAAATCCCTCCATGTATTTTGCCGCCAAAATTGGCATATGAAGGGATCATCAATTCGGTTATAGTGGTTTGAGAATATTTTACCGGATAAAAAGTTTCGTGGTTTTCTGTGGCTGAGTTCATTTTTAAGCAGTATGTATTGTTAATTAGCGTTATTTTGAAAGCAAAATATCAAAATGGCAATAATAAGAATTATTCTGTATTAAGGTTTACGATAAAACACCTTTCACCATTCGATCTTTATCATACAGATCCTTTCTAATCTCTATCTGAACGAATCCGGCCTTTTCCATTTCCAGCTTTGTTTCTGCACCGTAGGCTTCATTGATCTCGAAATAAAGTAATCCGCCACTTTTAAGCGTCTTGGCCGCGAATTGGGCTATGGTTCGATAAAACAATAAAGGATCACCATCCTCAACAAACAGTGCTAAATGTGGCTCAAAGTCGAGTACATTCTTATGCATTTTCTCTTTTTCAAGATGACGAACGTAAGGAGGATTGCTCACAATAACATCAAACTCCCGGTGTGGATTTGTTTCAGATTTTAAAATATCCTGCTGATAAAAATGCACTTCAGCCTTATTTAAAACCGCATTTTGCATAGCCATTTTTAAGGCATCATATGAAATATCCAATCCTGAGACCTTAGCATTGGGCAAATGCTTTTTAAGTGCAACGGGAATACAACCACTTCCAGTACATATATCCAAAAGCTGTATATTGTGGTTGGAGTTACGCTTTTGATCAGCTAATATCCAATGCACCAACTCTTCAGTTTCTGGCCGTGGAATGAGCACATCTTGGTTTACCTTGATCTTATAACCATAAAATTCAGTTTCTCCTAAAACATACTGTACAGGCTTGCCAGTTAGCAGCTCTTCCAACACCATCTCAACTGAAGTAATTTGTTTTACAGTCAACTCTCTTAAGCCATTCATTGAGAGTTGCGTTTTACTAAAACTAAGAATGTGCATTAAGGTTAGCTGTGCAATACTGCGAGCTTCTAGAGGATCATAAATAACTGAAAGCTTGTCGGTAAGGTGGCTTTCCAGTTCTTTTACATTTGGCATAAAGGCAAAGTTAACATTCCATAAGTGATAATTAAGTTGTAAAACCTTGTAGGGTTCCTATTTTTGTATTCTTCATGAATGAACATCAGCTTTATATAAAACGTTGTATTGAGTTAGCCCTGAATGGTTTAGGCTCAGTTAGTCCAAACCCGATGGTTGGGGCAGTAATTGTTTGCGATGGAAAAATTATTGGCGAGGGTTACCATAAAAAGTACGGGCAGGCGCATGCCGAAGTAAATGCTATTAACGCTGTATTAAGCAAGTATGACAATGCCGACGAATTGTTAAAACGTTCTACAATTTATGTTAGTCTTGAACCATGCGCTCATCATGGCAAAACACCTCCATGCGCCGATTTAATTATTAAACATTCTATTTCAAAAGTAGTTGTTGGCTGTGTCGATCCGTTTGCTCAGGTTAGTGGAAGAGGAATTGAACGGTTAAAAAATGCAGGAATTGAAGTTATTTCGGGAGTGCTGGAAAAGGACTGTTTGGCCCTAAATAAACGCTTCATTATACAGCAAACTCAAAAACGACCATACATCATCTTAAAATGGGCTCAAACCGCCAAAGGAAACTTTGCTCCTGCAAATGGAGCTGAATTTTGGATAAGCGGTAAACGATCAAAACAATTAGTACATAAGTGGCGTACCGAAGAAGATGCCATTCTAATTGGCTCAAGAACTGCTTTAATTGATAACCCACAACTAACTGCAAGAGAATGGGTTGGTAAAAATCCTGTTCGAGTAGTGGTTGACAGGGAGCTTAAATTACCTTCAACACTAAACATTTTTGATAAATCAGCTAAAACAATTGTTTATAACGAGTTGAAAATTGGGGTAACCGACAACATTCATTTTAACTCACTCGAGTTTAATGAGTACTTACCACAGTTCATGATGTACCAGCTATATCTCCAAGACATTCAGTCGGTTATAATTGAAGGAGGCGCTAACTTATTGAACCAGTTTATAGGATATGGCTTATGGGATGAAGCTCGAATTTTCACATCCAAAGCGATACAAAAATCTATTAATGAAGAAAACTGGATCAAAGCGCCTGTTATTAAGGGTAATTTAATTTCGACGGAAATGCTTGACGATGATGAATTAATGATTTTAGAAAAACCATATAGTGCAAAAAGTTCAAAATAAAACATACGCTTTTAATGCACCAATGATCAACCTCCTATCGCAATAATTAGAACGCTTTCATGCTTTTTGAAGACACTTATCAAACTATTTCACAACCCGCTGAAGGGATTTTCAGAGACCGGGGAAGTAAGTTTATTGCCTATGCATTCCCTGTACGATCGGAAGATGAAGTAAAAGAACATTTGCATAAATTAAAGAAAGACCACCCTACGGCTCGTCATCATTGCTATGCATGGCGATTTGGAATGGATAGAACAGTATTCCGAGTTAATGATGATGGAGAACCCTCGGGAACTGCCGGCAGGCCTATTTTGAATGTTTTGCTTTCGAAGGATGTTACCAATATTGTTGTTTTTGTTGTACGTTATTTTGGCGGTACTTTATTAGGTGTTCCGGGCTTAATAAACGCGTATAAAATGGCCACTATTGAGGCTTTGGATTCGGCGGAGATTATTCAGAAAACTGTTAATGACATATATCGAATTGATTTTGAATACCTTCAAATGAATGATGTAATGAAAGTGATGAAGGACACTTCGGTAGAAATGCTGAATCAGCAATTTGATAATTCTTGCAGCATCGAATTTGAATTAAAGAAATCAGAAGTAAACCGAATCATTGGCAAGCTAGAAGATATTGATGACGTTAAAATTCAGTACCTGAGAACAGTCTGATAAACGTGCATAATCGTAAATTTACCTTTCAATCAATGATTAAATGAAGATTTCAGAAACTGATTTAATACTAAACCCTGATGGCTCTGTTTACCATTTGAACTTGTTACCCCATGAAATTGCTGAGACCATTATAACTGTTGGAGATCAGGATCGTGTACTTGAGGTTTCAAAACATTTCGACAGAGTTGAAGTTAAAAAGCAAAAACGAGAGTTTATAACTCATACCGGAACCATTGGCAATAAACGCATTAGTGTTATTTCAACCGGAATTGGAACTGATAATATTGACATAGTTTTCAATGAGTTAGACGCATTAGTTAATGTAGATCTTGAATCAAGAAAAGAAAAAGAACATAAAACCTCATTAGAAATTATTCGCATTGGAACTTCTGGAAGCTTGCAAGAAGATGTGCCGATGGATAGTTTACTTTTCACCACATTCGGAATTGGGTTCGACACATTGATGAATTTTTATGAGTTTGAAAACTCAAATAACGAGTTAATGATTTTAGATGCGTTGAAAGAGCAATTACCAGCATTTAATCCTTACATATTTTCAGCCGACAGTTCCTTAAAAAGAAAACTTGCTGAAGGCATGATAACAGGAATGACCGTAACTTGCAGTGGATTTTATGCACCACAGGGTCGAACGATTCGTGTAAAAAACCAACATCCTGAATTTATTCATCAGCTTAAAAGCTTTTCATACAACGGCTCACGAATCACTAACCTAGAGATGGAAACTGCCGGTATTTTAGGCATGGCACATGTTCTGGGTCATAAAGCCTGTTCGGTAAATGCAATCCTGGCAAGCCGTTTGGATCAAAAGTTCAGCGCTAACCCCGCTGCTATTGTTGAAAAAGCAATTAAACTGGTTTTAGAACGAATTAATTGATAAAAGCTAGAATATACGATGTGTAAGAGATGAAAAAGCTTATCGCAAACTATTGCACATCAAACCAATTAATATTTAAATATGAAAGCATTAATATTAAACGGACTCAAAGAGCCATTGACAATAAGTGAAGTTGAAAAGCCTGTTTTAAAAGAAGACGAAGTTCTGGTAAGAATAAAAGCAGCAGCATTCAATCACCGTGACAAATGGATTCAGGAGGGTTTGTATGCAGGAATTAAATATCCGATAATATTAGGATCGGATGGTGCAGGAATTGTAGCTGAGCTTGGATCGAACGTTGATAAAACCTGGTTGAATCAAGAAGTGATTATTAATCCATCATTCAACTGGGGCGATAATGCAAAAGCACAATCAAAAGAATTTAAGATTTTAGGATTACCCCACAATGGGACACTATGCGAATTTGCCCTTTGCAAAGCGGAATATCTGTATAAAAAACCGGCTCATTTAAACTTTGAAGAATCAGCAGCTATTCCATTGGCAGGCTTAACCGCTTTTAGGGCCTTATTTACGCGCGCAGCAACTCAGCCCAGGGAGAAAGTATTGATCAACGGAATTGGTGGCGGAGTTGCCTTATTTGCCTTACAGTATGCAGTTGCAGAAGGCTGTGAAGTTTATGTAACTTCCGGATCGGATGAAAAAATTGAAAAAGCGAAATTTTTAGGCGCCTACGGTGGGGTAAATTATAAAACAAGTACCTGGGTTGATGATTTGAAACTAATAGCCGGTGGATTTGATGTTATTGTTGATAGTGCTGCTGGTGAGGGCTTCAAAAACCTGGTGGAATTAGCCAATCCAGGTGGACGAATTGTGTTTTACGGAGCAACTACTGGCACGATTAAAGAGTTGGATCCTCGTCGGATTTTTTGGAAACAGCTAAGCATTTTAGGTTCGACAATGGGAACTCAAAAGGACTTTCAGCAAATGTTAAACTTTATAGAACAACATAAATTATTGCCAGTTGTAGATAAAGTCTTTGATTTAACCGAAGCCAATGAAGCTTTAGACAGAATGCGAAAAGCTGAACAGTTCGGAAAAATAGTTATTAAAATTGACTAAAAATCTTTAAAAGACTATCCCGAAGTTAATGAGCGTAATCTTTAACTTCGGGATAGTCTTTGCTGAATATGCCTGATTTTACCGCTATCGACACTGATAAAATATTCAATTTTTGAAAGTCTGAAAGAGTATGACCTGATACTCGCCGGCACTATTCCCATCAATACTTCAATTGAACAAATGATTCAAATATTCTTTGACATATTATTGATTTTAAGTACTTTATAAATAGTATCAATATTTAATTTGGTGGCTTAAAAGATTCAAAATTGGTCAAAAAAACAGTTAGAATCCCCCTCTACTGTTTAGCATTCTCCTGAAACTCAATGCACTTTAATTTTCTACTCAATAGAACCGATTGATGATAAGTTAAAAGTTTAAGCCGAACCTAAGTACAGGACCAAAAGTGTCTACATTGTATAAAAACCGATCACTTCCTTCACCATTTTTATAATCAGAACTTATAATTCTGTAACCAGCCGAAAGCACTATGGTTTTTGACATCTGGTAGCTAAAATAGGTTTGCATTTGCCACATAAAATCCGATCCGATTCCAAATCCACCAATATTGCCCCTGGCTTGTAATTGCCATTTGGTAGATAAGGGAATTTTCACTCTTGCCACAATGGTAGGATCAACCCATGTTTGATTGAGGTTTCTTGAAGTCGCCCCTCCTTGGCTTAAATCAAGATCAGCATCTGCTTTTATATTATTTACAAAAGCTGACACACCAGCATCTAACCAGGGTAAAAACCGATGTAAAACAGCAAGCTCCCATGCCAACTGTTGAATAGTAACTTCTCCTGAATTAATTAGCTGCCGAGGGGTTACATCTTCTCCAAGTTTCATATAGAGCAGGTCGGAACTGATGGACCATTTATCATTGCTGGCTTCGGCATAAAGCATTGCCCCTATTTTGAGATGACTAAAAATATCTCCGGGATTTTCATCAATTGAAGCATCAGGTAATTCTCCCAATCCCACGGTACCATGCATATTTGGAAACATTATATAGGGTTCAATTAAAAAATGCCATTTACCCTCTGTTGTGTTCTGCGCTTTTACACTAAAACTTACTAACTGAAAAATACATACAAGCAAAATGAACATACTCGTTTTTGCTGTACTGCTTTGAGTAATAAAATGTGTTTTCATATAGCGATTATTAGATTCTAAACACCTGGCGAGTTTTTAAACCATTTAGGTACATTCCACAATTTACTGATTTACAATTCCTTAATAAACATATTAATGGGTTTATTTATCCAATGACCAAGACCAAAGCTCTTTTCGAGCTGTTCCAAAGTCTCCAAGTTGATAAATAGCAACCGCTGATGGGCTAAACGAAAAAGAGGCATATTCCTCCTTTTCCAGATTAGTAAGAAATTCCATAGAAGCCACGCCAACAGTTAAATGTGGCGAATATTTATCTCCTGAATGCAGGGGAACAAATTCATCTACATACTTAATAATTCTTGTACCAACGGCCGTTCCATCATCATTTGCAATAAATGCTTTATTTCCTCCTCCTTTTATAATAAATGGCTCCAGACTAGTTACCAGTTTCTGTTCAAACAGGCTCAAAGCCAAATTATCATCAATTTCTAAAACAGTAACACCCACATCATCCCATTTACTTGATTTAAACCCTTTCACCTTTAATTTCAGATTAAAAACATTAGCACTTTTAACCTCATTAGAAACCACTTCTATTACTTTATTCAAATCATTTGCCGTGATATATAACTGAATTAGGGTTATATGAGGAACATGGCTCCTATCCAATGGAAACCCTTTGGGGTAATCCTTTAACAACCTAGCATTGGTTTGCACTGCCAAATCAAAAAGCTTTTTATCCGGCTTGAGTAATACATTAATGGCTATAATAGATGAATCCATAGTCAACATTTTCCTAATCGTTTGATTAACCAGTTGAGTATTCATTGCACTCATTTCAATGCTTGCTTTTGAAGGTTGCAACCAAGCTGTAAAGACCAACATTGTAAAAACAAGATAAAGCGATCTCTTCATGAGCAAAATTCTAAGTGAATAACTATATACTGTCTGGCTTACTCGAATGAAAAGATTTTCTTCCAGTCATTCTTCATGCTCACAATTACCCAACCCCTTTTCGGGCCTTCATCAAGCCCTTTGCTAAGTGTTCCAATTTTTGATTGGCGATCATATGCAAACTCACGTTCTGCATCATCATGATGAACAATCAGGCCAAAACGTTTTCCGACTGCAGATGTCGTATATTCAAGCATCTGGAAATCGCCATCAGAGTTTCCAAAAGCAGCAATGGGGATTCTGCCTATATGATCGTGAATGCCAACCGGTTTTCCTTCTTTATCATCCAATAAAGCAATTGTCTGAGTACGGATTAACACAGGTTTTCCATCAACTAACTGATACTTTAATTTAAAGCTTGTGCCAACTACTTGCTCAGGTGGTATTCCGTAAACCCTTTCGGCCCAAACCCGCATAAAATCGATGTTGCCACCGGAAACAATAAATGTTTTGAATCCATTCGCTCGCAAATAGTTTAAAAGTTCCAGCATCGGCTGAAAAACACATTCTGTATATAATTTTTTAAACCTTGGATGTCGCGCCGTGTCTGACCAGGCTTTCACTGAGGCACTAAATTCATCAGTAGTCATGCCTGTATGAGTGGCCACTAAAATTGCTAATAATGATTTTTCACCTCCAGCCAATGCACCTTTAAGGTTTCCTGCTAAAATAGATTTAAAGGGTTCATTTGCCTTCCATTCAGGGTGTTTAGGCGCCATCACTTTTATCTGATCGATCGCAAATAGAAACTGAAAATACAAGGGTTGTTCGCTCCAAAGTGTTCCGTCGTTATCAAATGTAGCGATACGCTCAGGGACAGATACAAAATCAGTTGAACCTTCTGTTGTCACGTTTTTTACAAAGTTAATGATGGCTTGTTTCGATTGACCTTCATTCCATGATGGTAATGGATCTTGTGCTAATAACTGTAATGGAAGAATTAGCAAAAGTATCCATTGCAGTTTTAATAAGATTTTCATTGGAGCTTGGATTAAAAAGGACTGTTAAAATATTTCAACAGTCCTTAGGTTATTTTTTATGATTTCAACAGAAGTTATTTTAATCTGATAATAATTAATTACTAGTAGGTTTCTCCGTCATTTTACGCATTACTTCATCGAGGTTAAAGCTGGCAGGTTTTTGCCGTGGTGGAAATTCTTTGAAAGTTGCCAGCCATTTTCCCACATAGCCCAGTGCTCCATAGGTGTAGTAAATATGATGAAGTTGCCAGTCCGCATATTCAAATGAGTAGGGGCCACGCTCGAACGGATCGGCTAACAAATCATATACCTGGGGCACCCTGAGCTTTGTGTATTCCAACTTCCAAATATCCATACCCTCATGATATTGTTCAATGAACGAAACTTTCCATCTGCCATAACGAAGAGCAAAAAGGTCCCCGTCATCGCTCCAATAAACAAATTCTTTACGCGGATCTTCCTTTACCTCTCCTTTGAGGAAAGGCAACATGTTATAGCCATCCAAATGCACTTTGTATGTTTTGCCATTAGCTGTATAACCCGAGCGGCATTTCTTTACAATACTCGTATCGCCTGCAGCAGCGCAAAATGTGGGAATAAAATCTTCGTGGGAAAATATATCGTTGGAGATCGTTCCCGGTTTGGTTACCCCTGGCCAGCGTATCAATGTAGGAACCCGGTAGCCACCTTCCCAGTTGGTAGCTTTTTCACCTCTGAAAGGAGTACTTCCCCCATCGGGCCAGGTCATCATTTCAGCTCCGTTATCGGTAGTGAATACAACAATTGTATTATCGGCAATACCGAGGTCGTCTAATTTCTTTAACAGCTTACCAACATTATCATCCAGCTCTGTCATCGCGTCCGCTTCAAGGCCTAAACCTGTTTTTCCATTATACTCAGGGCTGAGATGGGTATTGATATGGCACCTCGTTGAATTGTAATAGCAGAAGAACGGTTTTCCAGCTTTGGTTTGCTTATCCATAAAATCAATGGCCGCAGCAGTAAATTCCCCATCAACCGTTTGCATGCGTTTTATGGTCAATGGGCCAGTATCTTCAATTCTTTGTTTCCCGATGGGACCAAATTTACCTTGAACCGTAGGATCATTTGTTGTTGTAGCATAGCAATGCAGTACGCCACGGGGGCCAAATAGTTCTTTGTATTTTGGATCTTTAGGATAATCAGGATCTTCAGGCTCTTCCTCTGCATTTAGATGATAGAGGTTGCCGAAAAATTCGTCGAAGCCATGAGCCGTTGGCAGGAATTTATTCAGATCGCCCAAATGATTTTTACCAAACTGGCCGGTAGAATAACCCAATGCTTTTAAAAAATCAGCGATGGATGGATCTTCGGGACTAAGCCCGGCATCTGCACCCGGCATACCCACTTTAGTGAGGCCGGTTCGGATGGGTGACTGTCCGGTAATGAAAGCAGCACGGCCCGCTGTACAACTTTGTTGGGCATACCAGGTCATAAACATGGTGCCTTCTGTAGCAATACGATCAATATTTGGCGTCTTATAACCCATCATGCCCCGGTTATAACAACTGGCATTGAACCAGCCGATATCATCACCCATAATGACGAGAATGTTGGGTTTCTTTTGTGCATGTAACGAAGTAGAAATGAGCAAAAATGCTCCAATAACCAGTGAAGTACGTAGTAACTTCTCGAGGGATGTAGAGAAACGTGTTTTAGAGTTCATGTTAAATCATCTATATTAAACCATATTGAGAAATGACTAAATAAGAATTAACAAGCGCTTAAACGGATTGATCGGAAAAAAGGAGAACCCTTTGTAACTATTGAAAGAATAAGAGCGCGTGAAAAGCAATGTTTCAACTATTAATTTACAATTTTAATTTTCACAAATTACAATGTTGCGAAGAATATCATGAGGTAATGACAGTACTTTAAAGCCCAGGTAAGAAACTAATCAATACAACCTAACTAATTGTTACTCAACAACTCAATCCTTACGTTTAAAAATTGTTTAAAAAAAGTATGGAAATAATGTTCATTATTCATCTGTAATATGCTTTCTTAGTTATTTTAGCAGTATTTAAAGATTATCTATGAATAAGTTATTTACTTTTTGTTGTTGTTTGCTATTTTTTGTAAAGATCTCCTACTCTCAAAATTCCCGTCCAGAAATTTTTCCTGTTAATTCGAGGGAAGTGATTGAAGAAGGCATCAAACTTTTCGATGAAGACAAATTTGACGAAGCATTAAGCAAACTCAAACAGGTTTCAAAAAGCGACACCAATTATGTTTGGTCGCTTTACGAAAGGGCTTTGACCCACAATGCAAAAGAACAATATGACCAAACGATCAAACTTTGTGAGGAGGGTATTAGTTACCACACCTATAACGATTTGAGTTTTTATTGTTTAATGGGAACCGCCTATGACTATTTAAATCAAACGGATAAGGCTCTTACCACCTTTGACAAAGCAATTGCTAAATTCCCACAATCGTACCGAGGGTATTTCGAAAAAGCGGGTACCTACAAGCGAATACGTAATTATGTTGAAGCAGTGAAATTATATGAAAAATCAATTTCACTCAACTTCATGCATTTTGCCAGCCATTATAATTTAGGACTTATATATGCAGCCAATGGCTATACTACCCAGGCAGCCTTGTGTTATCAAACGGCCATTTTAATGGACTCGCAGAGTAAACGTTCGTTCACAGCACTACTGGAGCTCGAAAAAGTGTTAACTGTTCATAACACTACTCCTATTGATTCGATCAAAGAATTAAAAATAGACCGCTCCCCTTTCGAAGAAATTGAACTACTGTTGCAGTCGAATGCGGCCTTGCAAAAATCATATGTGATTAAAACCGATATCGATTACAAATGCTTGCGACAAATTCAGGTAATCCTCGAAAAACTAGGAGAAACAGAGGGAAAAGGCTTCATATTCGATTATTACGTTCCTTTTTATACCGAATTATGGAAGAAAAATTATTTTCAACCGTTTTCTTATTACATGGCGGCATCGATTGATAAAAAAGCCGGTGCTAATATAAACAAGCCTGACGGCAAGGTTAAAGACTTTTTCCAATGGGCTGTTGATCGATCTAAAGAACTAAGAGACTTACATTTCAGTAAAGAAGGAAAAAAAGTTTCAACCGAATATTATAAAACCGGAGCATTGGCATCGGTGACAGAAACTAAAGACTCCAAAGCAACAGGCCCTTATGTATCTTATTATTCTAACGGACATATTGAGACAAAAGGAAACTTCAATGAAAATGAACAAAAAGTAGGTGAATGGATTTATTACGATGAAGATGGTAATGTTACCAAAACAGAAAATCATACTGATTCAAAAACATACACCTATAAAAGATTTCATAATAATGGTGTGATTGAAGAAGAAGGAGCTATTGAGGACGACAATTTTAAAGGTATCGTTAAAAACTACTCGAGAAGTGGCGCATTAAACAGGGAGCTTACTGCGGTTCAAAACAAAATAGAAGGCAAGCTTACCAATTATTATGATTTCGGAGGTAAAAGAAGCGAGATAAACTTTTCGAATGGTGCTCGCGAAGGTATTTATACAAATTATCATATAAATGGAGCTGTTTTAGGAACGGGAACTTATAAAGTAGGTAAAGAAACTGGCCCTTATAAAGAATACTATATCTCTGGAAAAATTAAAACAGAAGGAGTAATAGAGGATGATCAATCTGTTGGAGAATGGAAATGGTATTACGAAAACGGAAATCTCCAAAAAACAGGATCATATAAAGACGGCAAAGAAAATGGTTTGTGGATTTTCTATGATGAAGATGGCAAAAAAAATAATGAAACTAGTTTTGCAGACGGATTATATGATGGACTTACCTCGGAGTTTAAAAACGATAAGGTTTACAACCAATATGTTTATAAAAATAACAAGCTGAAATCTTATACTTCAATTCCTAAAAATTATACGGTAACTAATTCTGACAAAGGACCGTTTATTATTTACAATGAAAATGGAATAAGAATTCGTGAAGGCAATGTAAAGGATGGAGGACAAGATGGTTTGTGGCATTTTTACGATGTTAATGGCATTTTACTAACCGACATTAACTTTTCTAAAGGAAAAAAAGAAGGCAACTATAAATATTACCACCCTAACGGAAAAGTAAAAATTGAAGGAACCTACGTAAATGATAGTGAAAATGGAGTTTGCTCGTATTACTTCATAACCGGTACTTTAGAATCTACAGGCACGTATGTGGACGGCAATAAAGAAGGCGAATGGTTTGCGTATTATGAAAACGGTAAATTAAAAAGCAAAGAATACTATTCGAACGGAACGGCTACTGGCCTTACCGAAAACTATCGTACAGATGGAACACTAGACAATATTGTTGAAATTAAAGAAGGTTACCTGGATGACTTTTCCGCCTTTGATAGCAACAATAAAATGTATGAAAATATAAAATTGAAAGCTGGTAATGGCAAATTGGCTTTACACCATGTCAATGGAAAACCACTGTTGGATGTGGAGTATGTAAAAGGTAATAAACAAGGAAAATCTACTTCATACTATGCCAACGGTCAGGTTTCAAGAATAGAAAATTATACCTATCATACTTTACATGGTCCAACAATTGGTTACACACCTTATGGAAAAGTAAGTTTTAAAGCAAAATACACGTTTGGCAATAGGGATAGTGTTATTACTTATTACGATGATTTTACGGGGGTAAAAGAATCGACTTTCCCTTACAAAAATGGAAATTGTACTGGAGAATGTATTTGGTACAATCCGGATGGAAGTATTTCATCCACTTCTACCTATAAAAATGATGTGCGCGACGGATACTCCCTTTATTTTGACGAAATAGGAAAAAATATTAAGATACGCGTAAAATATAACCAGGGAACAATTGTTTCTTACAGCTACCTGAATAACAAAGGTGAGTTCGTCCCTGAAATTCCAATTGGCAAAGAAAAAACGGAAGTTAAAGCCTATTACAGTTCAGGCACCCCTTCTATGGTTGCTACTTATCAAAACGGATTGCGCCAAGGCAAACTGATTCATTACCATCCAAATGGAAAAGTCGAAGATGAAGAAGATTATATTGATGGAGAAAGAAACGGCGTAAAAAAGGTGTATTATGCTGATGGAACCCTACAGAAGCTGATAAACTACAAGTTCGACTATAAGAATGGTGAAGCCAAGTATTTTAATCAAAAAGGTGAATTGATAGGTGAAGAAATATGTGAAATGGGGCAGTTACATGGAGCCTGTAAAAAACTTGCCGAAGATGGAAAATCGATGAAAACCATAAAATTTGCCTACGGAGAGCCTGTACTATGAGAAAATTAATTTTGATGGCGTTATTACTAAACGCAGGATTATTGCGCGCTCAATCGAGGACAGATTTTGAAAATCTAAAAAGAAAATATCCCAGCGAAGATTTGATCGTATTAAATAAAAAAGAATATGTGTCGCTGGAGGTGGTTAAAGGAAAACTTGAAATCGAGGCCACTCATTATTATGAAGTAATGTTCATGAGTGATAAGGCGCCAAATCTTGCTGAAAACTCTGTTGGATATTCTGCTTACTTTCAGGATATCAACAACTTGGAAGCATACAGCCTTATTCCCGATGCAGCAGGTCAATACAAGAAGATTCAGGTAAAAAACATTAAGACCACTGATAACCGTAGTAGTTCCGTTTTCTTTGATGATCAAAAACAAAAGGAATTTATGTTTGAGGGTGTAAAAAAAGGAGCTATTGGTGTTTATTCGTACAAAGAGAAATTAAAAGATCCTCATTTATTTGGCAGCTTTATCTTCAAACAATACGTACCGATTCTAAATGCCGAATATTCAGTTTCATTTCCAAGCGAAATTGCACTTACTTATAAAACCTTTGGCGATCAGTCCCTTATTAATTTTACTGAAAAGAAAAGTCGCAACAGAACTCAATATTTTTGGAAAGGCAGTGACCTGCCAAAGATCCCTTATGAGTCGGATGCGCCAAGCTTACAATATTATGCACCACAAGTACTAACATTGATCAACTCTTACCAAAACTCCAATTTAAAAGTGGATGTTTTAAAAAATGTAGATCAGCTTTATAAATGGTATGTAAGCATGATTAAAGATGTAAATCAATCTCCTGGAACTGAGCTAAAATCGCTGGTTGATTCGTTAACGAAAGGAAAATCGGAGATCGATAAAATTAAAAGCATCTATTATTGGGTTCAGGACAATGTGAAATACATTGCGTTTGAAGATGGATTAGGAGGTTTTGTTCCCCGTGAAGCCAACGCTGTTGTAAGTAAGCGTTTTGGCGATTGCAAAGACATGGCCGGAACCATTACCACTATGCTAAACATTGCTGGTATTAAAGCCCACCCTACCTGGATTGGTACACGGGATATTCCGTTCAGATATGAGGAAAACCCTTCTCCGCGTACAGATAATCACATGATATCGGCGGTAAAGATCAATGACAAATGGCAATTTCTCGACGGAACAAATACATGGCTTGATTATGGAATTTCCGCAGAAGCAATACAAGGCAAAGAAGCACTTATAATGATTACTCCTGAACAATATGAAGTTGCACAGGTGCCTGTTGAAAATCGAAATGTGAATTATGAAAAAGATAGCATTAGCTTGAAGATTGATCAAAATCGTGTGATCGGAAAAGGTAAAATTGTCTTTGGCGGACTGTGGAAAACGGACATCCTCAACAATTATTCACGGGCAACCGACAAAGAACGTGAAAGCTATTTAAAGAGTCTTTGTACAAAGGGAAGTAATAAATGTAAACTGGATAATGTCAAGCCGGTCGATTTTAATAAAAGAGATATTCCGGCTTCAATAGATTATACCTACTCAATTGACGACTATGTTCGTAAGATTGATGATGAGATTATGATCAACCCTTGCTTAAACAAAAGGTTGATAAAAGCCAATATCGATATCGAAAACAAAAAACTGGATTATGAAGAGAATTATCATTTCATCACGCAGCAGGTACTTACTATCGAAACCCCAAAAGGCTATAAGCTTAACTATTTACCTAATAATGCATCTTATAAGAAAGACCTATTTGGTTTTACAATAACCTATACAGTGGTTGGTGAAACTATAAAAGTGGTAGTCGATATTAATGCTGATTACCTGTTATTAAAGCCGGAGAAATTTACGGAATGGAACGAAATGATATCGGCGTTGAACGAGTCATATAACGAATTAATCACCTTTAAGAAAATTTAGCACCTATGAAAAAAGTCATTTGGACTGTCATTGCAGTTTTATTTATTATCACGAAATCATATGCTCAAAAAATGGCATATGAGAAAGAAATAGGTACTATTTCAAATAAACTAAGTACAATAACCGCTACGGAAGCCAAGGAACCTGCAATCATTCTATCAGAAAAGGTAGTTATTGAATATGCTTTTGAAGATAAAAATTTGTACAAATTCTACTTCCGTAAGAGAAGAGTGCATTTGAATGAAAATACAGCCATTGAGCAGTTTAACCGCATTTACCTCCCCATTGAAGATGATAAACAAATTGTAACACTTAAAGCAGTTGCTATTGGCAAAAATGGGCAACTAAAAGAAGTGGGCAAAGAACATATCAAACAAATTGAAGAGGAAGGCCGTCAGTTTAGCATTTTGGCTATTGAAGGACTTGAAGAAGGTGGAGAACTTGAATATTACTATTGTATCAAACAAGATTTGCGTTTTTTCGGAACCGAAAATATTCAGGACGATACTTTTATTCGTAATTACCAATTAGCTATTATCAGTCCTAATCATTTAATATGGGAAGGTAACATTTATAACACCAACCAGCCTTTCCTCTCTACTACAGATACAGTGGCAAAAACAAGAACAATAAAAGTTGAACTTAAAAATGTAGAGCAGGCCTATTCAGAGAAATATTCAGCTTCTGATGCCAATTTAATTAGAGCAGAGTATAAAATTGCATATAATAAAGCCAAAAGTGAAGACCGTTTATTTACCTGGGCACAAGCGGGTAAACGCTTTTATGAGATCTATCATGACGGTGAGGAGGAGTCTCAAAGCACAATCGCGGCACTTGTAAAGGAACTGGGTCTTAAAGATAAATCCGAAGAAGAAGCCGTACGTATTATTGAGAATTATATAAAAACCAATATTGCTATTCAAAAGAATACTGACGCAGCACGTATTAAAGATGTTGTTGCTCGTAAATATGGCCACAAGGATAATATTTATCAGTTGTATCTTTTCTTGTTTGATTATTTAAATATCCCAAGTCAAATGGTATTATGTTCAAATCGATTTGAGAAAAGATTTGACAAAGACTTTGACACCTGGAATTTCTTGAATGAGGTTTTATTTTATCTGCCGGTTTCAAAAAAGTATGTGCATCCGGATAATATTGCCAGTCGTTTTGGTCCTGCACCAGATGAATTTAGCGGAACTGATGCTCTGTTTATCAAAACCTCAACATTAGGTGGACAAAAAACAGGAATTGCACTAACCAAGAAAATTGAAGAACTTCCACTTAACGGCAATAACGATGATATGTGGTTCAACGTAGATTTTTCGGAGAACCTTTCGCAAATCAAAGGCAGTTATAAACGTGTACTGGATGGTCAACCGGCAGCAGAAATTCGTCCTTTTTATTTCTTATCAAATGATGAAGACCGTAAAGCTTTATTAACCAATATTATTAAAGCTTATACCGTGAATGATGCCGAAATTAAAAACACGGTAATCGAAAACTTTAATATTAATTCTGATGAGATTAATAAACCGTTTACCATTTCAGCCGATATAACCAGTAAAAGTGTAATTGAAAAAGCGGGGAACAAAGTAATTTTAAAGGTAGGCGAACTTATTGGTCAGCAAGTGGAAATGTATAACGAAAAACCGCGTCAAAACCCAATTGAAATTCCTTTCCCTCACTCCTATCATCGTGTCATCACTATTAACATTCCTAAAGGATATACTATTAAAGGTCTTGATGCTTTGAAATTTAACATCCTATATAAAAACGAAGACAAAACAATGGGTTTTGTTTCGGGATATACACTTGAAAACAATGTATTGAAGATCGATATCAATGAATACTACACAAATATATTTTATCCAAAATCGGCCTACGCTGATTTTGCCAAGATTATTAACGCTTCAGCAGATTTCAATAAAATCTCTATAGTTCTGGAAAAAGGTATTTAATCTTTTCAAGTAAAAAACTATATTAACCAAGCAGAACGTTCAACGTTCTGCTTTTTTTATTCAATCTGCGCATGAAAAAAACCTATTTCATCATTTCATTAGTGATTATTGCTTTTAACAGTAGTTGTGTTGATGCCAGTAAAAAGGTAAAGAATAATAATATTCCTAAAGACAGTATAATGAATGTGGTGGTATGGAATAAAAGTATTCCGGGAAATTATAGCCAGCAAACAGTTATAAGGTTCGATAGTAGTGAAATTGACAAATTCATTAACAAATACCCAAATCTGGCCATCTATACCGAAGATATCCATAAATTTTACCGGAACAGGAAATTTGCCTATGCTTGGTTTGATAAAAACGGTTTAATTGAACAGGCCAATAACTTAAACAGTCGCATTCAACATTTAGATGATGAGGGACTGGCCGGAAAAGTGCCATATAGTGAAAAATTGGATACGCTTTTTCAAGTGTTAAATGGCAGCAAAAAAGATCTTACCACCGAACTCATGCTAACAGGTAGCTACTTTGCATTTTCAAAAATTGCCTGGGGAGGAACAGTAAACGATCAGGATATTAAATCAATGGATTGGTTTCTTCCACGAAAAAAACTTGATTATCAAAAATATCTTGAAGAGATTATCGCTCAACCCAATACAAAACTTCTAAGCAAGGATCCGGTATTTCGTCAATATGATCTTTTAAAATCAGAGGTTAAGCGATACCGGGATTTAGCAGAAAAAGACAATTGGAGTGTTATTAAACTAACCACCAAAGCCATTAAACCTGGCGATTCTTCAGAAAACATAGTTAAAATACGTGAACGACTCTTCTTATTGGGTGATATAAAAAGTAATAATGAAAATGCCCTTTATGATGATGAATTGGGTTTGGCTGTTAAAAGGTTTCAAGTACGTCATGGGTTAAATGACGATGGAGTAATTGGGAATGGCTTTATGTCGGCTTTGAATATCTCTCCTAAAGAACGGCTGAATCAACTATTGGTAAATATTGAACGAAGCAGATGGGTGCCAGAGAAAATAACTGGCTCACATATTATTGTAAATATCCCAGCTTTTAAATTATATGTTTTCCACTCCGACACGCTGCAATGGGATTGTAATGTGGTAGTTGGAAAAGCCCTAAATCAAACGGTGATTTTCAACGGTGATTTAAAATACATTGTTTTTAGTCCATATTGGAATGTACCTCCAAGTATTGTTCGCAAGGAGATCCTTCCGGGAATTAAAGGAAGCAGTAACTATTTAAAAACACATAAAATGGAGATTACAGGTTACCAGGGAAATTTGCCAGTTGTTCGTCAATTGCCAGGTCCATCAAACTCATTAGGTCTTGTTAAGTTCCTTTTCCCCAACTCATTTAATATTTATTTACACGACACACCTTCAAAATCTTTATTTAATGAGGATCAACGAGCATTTAGCCATGGATGTGTGCGTGTGGGTGAACCGAAACACTTGGCCATTTATTTACTGCGAAATGACAGTACCTGGAACGAGGCTAAAATAACAGCGGCTATGAATTCGGGAAAGGAACAATACGTTACTCTAAAACAACCGGTTCCGGTATTTATTGGTTACCTAACTGCATTTGTAGACCATAACGGTTTATTAAACTTCAGGAAAGATATTTATAACAGGGACAAAAGGCTGGAAGAAAGTTTATTTACAAATAACAAAAAGTCACTCTAAACAGGAATGGCTTCTTCGTAATTTCCTCCAAAGCCAATATAATCAACGCGCTTATTGGTTCCATTTAGGGTGGCCTCATAAAATCGAACACCGGCATTTGCGATTCCTTGCATAAATTCAGGGTAAGTTGTTTTTCCTTGCTGATTGTCTCTGATTGCCTGAATCGTTAATTCGCTATTAAAGGTTTCAGTAATTGTTCGTGGTTTAATAGCTCCGGCATGCAAAAGTGTTACACCATCGCCAAAACGGTAAAGAATCGAGCTGGTTGCAACATCAACCGTATATGACAAAACCCCTGCAGAAATTAATTTCAACACTAGATCAGGGTAGTTTTTTGCTGACTGATAAGCTTCTGTAATTGCATTTTGGACACTCATTGTAAACAGTTTTAGTTGGGTCAATATTTCGCTAAAAAGCTTCGGTAAAGTTAAAATAGAATCCGCTGGATCCTTTACCAATTCCATAATCTAACCTTAGATTCATACGAGGTTGAACTTCAAAACGGAAACCAACTCCAAAATTAGGTAACCAATGGGTAAACTCGGATGGGTCTTCACCAATTGAACCGACGGCAAGCCATCCTACAGCTCCATATTTAGACGGCTTGTTCTCCTTATTGTAAAAGGTGTGACGATACTCGGCAATACTAAACAACATAGTCTTATCACGATACTGCCCCCACAAATATCCGCGTAAATCAAAGGGCGTTCCTAACTGCGACATTTCCCCATAGGGTACATTTCCTACTGCAAATCTGCCTTTTAATTGCAATGCCAGGGTATGACCTTTCTTTACAATCGGATAATACTTGCGCGCATCAAAAGAATAAAGCTGATAGGAATTATCCCCGCCTAAATAACCACCATAAAAAGCAGCTTGAGCCTCCAGAAAAATCCCTTTCCATGCGTTTACAGCAATATCGCGCGTATCATGTTGAAAAATCACCCCCATACCGGTATTAAAAGGATTGTCGTTATATTGCTGATAAACAGGATCCTCCGCAACCCCCTTACTTGGATCTTTGCCTTTGGTGTAGTTAACATCCAGCGTTGGGCCTATAAAAAATGATTTTTTATACTGCCATAAAAACCTTGGGTTAATCTGAAACCATGTTCGCGTATATTTAGTGGTTGTGTCTGATTTGGGTGTATGTCTGCCTGCATCGTAGCCAATACCAAAGTAATTATCTTCCATATTTTTAAACCACAAATCAGTGTACAAACGGTATTTATCATGCTTGAAAAACAGCGTTGCCCTGGTTGCTAGGAAAAAAGAACCGGTAGAGCCCACTCCTATATTAAACGGAGCCGAAGAACGTTGCAGAGTAGTATCAACTTTATCAAATCGCCACGATGTTAAAACCCCTCCTGCTATGGTAAAGCCAAGTTCGGGCGTATAAGCTGGGCCGGCTAGTGGAGTTATCATGAATTTTCCCTCTCGTTCCTTTTGGGCTTTTTTTAGCTTTCTTTGCTCTTTTTTTGACAAAGGCTTCTCCTGTGCAAAAGAAGTAGTGATGAAAGAAAAAAACAGGAAGATAAGTAGAAATAAAAATTTAGACATAGGAGTTTTGAGCGTTAAATAAAGTCTATTTAATTTAACTCAAAATTCACTATTTACCAAAATGATAAAGAGTGATAATCGGCTATTAAATTGTTGAATGAATAGATTTTAAATTTAGAAAAACAACCATTTCAGCGCAACAGTAGCTATTCACCAGGGCAAACCTTTAATTTTTCACTTACTTCGTTTCCTCCGTTTCCGGTAAATGTAAAGTAAGCTCTTATTTGTCCTTTAACAGCAGTTCCTTTGGCATTTAAGCTAATTGTGGTACCTGCTTCAACATTAACAGATAGATTAAAATTTCCACCCGGATTGGATACAGTAACCGGACCGTTGGTGCCTTCATAAGTAATTGATGTTACTGTTGAACCTGAGTTTGCAGTAACGGTATAAGTAACGGTACCATTGCTTTGCGTTGTGTAGGATTCCGTTGAAACATCGCATGATTGAGTATCAGCATCGTCGTCGCTGCATGAATTAGTTACAAAGCTGAAAATAACAATTGTTATTACCAGGTAGAGGCGTTTTTTCATGGTTATCTATTTTTTATAAATGATTATTTCATGAGGCAAATAATATGCCTTTCATTAAAACAATTTATGAATTCTCAGCACGTAAAAACGAATTAATCAACTGAAATACATTGTATTAAACAACTTTATTCAATGAAAATTTAATTAAATTTAATTATCAACCAATTTAATTACTGCAGTTTATGATAGTTGTCAGAAACATTTTTCAGCTAAAATTTGGCAAAGCCAAAGAAGCTAAAGAGCTATGGAAAGAAGGCAGAATGATCAATACTTCTGCTCAGAAACATCCTTACCGTGTTTTATTTGATGCCGTGGGAGACTCTTACACCATGATTTTTGAGATCACCTTCGAAAGTTTGACGCAGTTTGAAAGTGCAATGCAAACAGATATGGGTTCAATGGAATGGAAAAGCTGGTATGCAAAATTTGTCCCCCTATGCCGAAGTGGTAAACGAGAGATATTTACCATTTTTGAAGAGAATAAATAACAAGAACGCCCCGATTATTCGAGGCGTTTCTTATTATATCGATGCTTCTTTATGCTCCGAAATAGAAACTGCTCTGGGGAAATTCTTCTCAATTAGCAAATGAATAATTCCATCCACCAATCCAACTTTAGGAACATAAAGCTGTTTGGCACCAGCCCAGCGCATTAGCGTTAAAAATATCTCTGAAGCAGGTATAATTACATCAGCCCGATCTTCTTTCAAGCCTAAAACGTTTATACGATCTTTTAGTGAAAACGAATTCAAATAATCATACATAGCCTTTAATTTGGTAAACGTTAAAGGAGTCCCCATCTTCTCTCCTGATATCTTAAATATCTTATTGATATTTCCGCCCGTACCAATGCCAAAGATCGTTTTGTAGTTTTTAGTGTTCTCTTTGATCCAGTTTTTCAATTCCCTCCAGGTTTCTTCAGAATCCTGGTTATCAAGCATACGGATGGTACCGATGTTAAATGAGTTTGAATCGATCAGAATACCATTTGAAAATACTGAAACTTCTGTACTACCTCCTCCTACATCAATGTACAAGTAGGTTCTTCGTGAATCAAGGTACTTTTCAATATGACTCGAATAAATGATATTAGCTTCTCTTTTACCGTCTACAATATCGAAGTTTATCCCTGCCTCGTTTGCCACGCGTTCTACTACCACCGCTCCATTTTCAGCTTCACGCATGGCAGATGTTGCACAAGCCATATAATCCTGCACTTTATAAACATCCATCAAATTTCTAAAAGCTGACATAGATTTCAACAAATCATTGACTTTCCGTTCAGATATCTGCTTATCTAAAAAAGCGTCATCCCCCAAACGTAAAGGCACACGAATAAGCGTGTTCTTTTTAAAACTAATTTCCTCATTGATCTCCACAATGTCGGCAATTAGTAGCCTTACGGCATTTGATCCAATGTCAATAGCAGCGTATTTCAAGATAGTTTAATTTTAAAGGTTTATTTGTTTGGTTTTCTTCAACCTGCTTTTTAAAAAATTATATGTTTGAATTTGCGACCGTATGTTTGGGTCTTCCTCGTTCACCTTTTCCTTGTAGGTATTTCTTTGTTCTTTATCAATAATTCGAGCTTTGGTGTTATCAGATAACTGAATTTGAATAATTGATTTGATAATATTCTTACTCTCTTTATCTAAAATCGGAAAAGCCACCTCCACCCTGTTGTCAAGGTTCCTGTTCATTAAATCAGCAGACGAAAGATAAATTTGTTCTTTTCCGTTATTCGCAAAGATAAATACTCTGGCATGTTCAAGGTATCGGTCAACGATGCTAATTATTTCAATATTTTCACTCAAGCCTTTTACACCAGGCACCAAACAACAGATTCCTCGTACAATCAGCTTAATTTCAACTCCTGCTTTACTCGCTTCATAAAGCTTATAAACCATTCGCTCATCATTCAAACTATTCATCTTCAAAATCATGTAGCTTTTAATCCCTTTTTTAGCATTGGCAATTTCGCGATCAATGAACCGGGTAATTTTTTTGCGCATTTCTAATGGAGCAACCAACAAGCATTTGTAGCTTGAGATCAACAATCCTTTTTCCAAATCATTAAACAAATTGTCCATGTCTTTGGTTATGGTCGCGTCGGCAGTAAAATAGCTATGGTCGGCGTAGATATTAGCGGTTTTCTCGTTAAAGTTTCCGGTAGCAAGATTACCATAATGAACAAGCCTATTACCTTCTTTACGGGTAACCAAACATATTTTCGAGTGAACTTTTAACTGAGAAATTCCGAACAATACTTTAATACCTTCCTCCTCTAAACGTTGTGTCCAGTAAATGTTATTTTCTTCATCGAAACGAGCCTTTAACTCAAGAAGAACTAATACGTGTTTACCGTTTTTAGCGGCGTTTATTAAGGCATTTATTATCCGTGAGTTTTGAGCTAGGCGATATAAAGTGATTTTTATTGAGATTACCTTTGGATCAATGGCTGCTTCTCTCAAAAAATGAATTACATAGTCAAAACTTTGATAAGGCAGACTTACTAACAGATTTCGCTTCGAAATTTCATTTATAATGCTTTGACCCAATAGAACTTCTGGGATTGGCAAAGGATCCAATCGAGGATATTCCAGCTCTTTTCTACCAACATTAGGCAATGACATGAAGTCCTTAAAATTATGATAATGTCCACCCGGAATTAAACTGGTGGGCTTCAATCCAATCTTGCGTACCAAATAAGCCAAGAGTTCATCAGGCATATCTGAGTCGTAAATAAAACGAACAGGACTTCCTTTTTTCCTTAGTTTGATGCTTTTTGAAATATTATCAACAATACTCAGGGTCATATCATTATCAAGATCCATTTCGGCATCTCTCGTTAATTTGATACTGTAGGCACTGAAATCATCGTATTTGAAAATAGAAAACAATTCATCCAAACAATACCTGATCACATCATCCAAAAGAATAACGTATTTTAAATCATTGGTTTCGGGCAGAATCAAAAAGCGAGAATGGGTATTTGTTGGAATTTCAATTAGGGCGCGTTTAGGTTTATTATTTCCACTCGATTTTGAAAGTTGAACCAGCAAATAAATTGATTCATCTTTGAGTTCCGGAAATTCAGTTAAACCATCGAGCATTATCGGTACCAAGGTCGAAAGAAGCTTTTCCCTGAAATAAGTTCTTACAAACTGCCCTCGAGATACATTCAACTGCAAATCATTAATAATGAATATTTTCTCTTCTGCAAGTTGAGGCAAGATGATGTTGTTGTAAATACTATCAAAACGAACCTGCTGTTTTTTTACTATTTCCTGTATTTCAGCAAGGATACGTGTTGGGTTAAACCCCATGTTAAAACGGGCAGCATTTTTAAGTTTTGTAAACCGGCTAACAGTAGCCACTCTTACCCTGAAAAACTCATCGAGATTTGAAGAAAAAATTGCCAGGAACTTAATACGTTCAATAAGAGGAACGGTTGGGTCACAGGCTTCCTGCAAAACGCGGTCATTAAAAGCCAACCAACTTATCTCCCTATTTATCAATGGCAATTTCTTACTTGTCATATATTATTTCTGCTCAAAAAAGACAGTTATCAGTGCAAATTATGATGGGTTTAATAAAAAATAAAAATAGTCTCATTGAAACAAATGAGACTATTTTTTGAATTAAGTTATTGTTAAATAATTATTAACCGGGTCAATAATCTTATTTACATAACATTATGAATGTCCCAATTCTTCATCCCCTTCTGTATTTGATCGCCTTGGTTTACCGGCAACTTTAGGTGCATTTTTTTGCGGAGCTTTTGCACTTTTGGAATTTATCCGGGCTCCCCTTGTATTTGTTTTAGGACTAGTGACCTTTAATTGTTTAACAGGTGGAAGTGCGGCGCTTGTAATTAAGGGTTTTTCCAAAGCGTTACTTGCTGTTCCTTCTACTTTAGCTACCACTTTTTTCACCCTTGCCACCACTTTGGTAGCTCTGGTTTTAGACACTTTTGGTGGAGTTGCAACAGGCTTAGTAACCACCCTTTTTTTCAATTCCCTGTCCACTTCCTGGCTCGCTTTTAAAATTCGACGGGCAAGTTTTTTACTTGCTTCCTGAATAGTTTTGGCAACTTTCTTTGAGTCTCCGTGTTCGATGTCTTTTAAGGCTTCTTTAATTTTTAACGCTATATTTGCTTCAAGTATTTTTTTTGAAGTTTTTTTAGCGTCTTTGTTAGATGGAGTCATAGTTTATAAATGTGAAGCTAAATCATACTTCTTAAAGTTATTTACAATTACTTAGTATTCAAATAATTTTATATTAAATAATTTTTATTAAAAGCTTAAACCTATGCCTTCATTTGATATAGTAAGCAAAGTTGATGGTCAAACTTTAGACAACGCCATAAACAATGCCAAAAAGGAAATTATTAATCGTTACGATTTTCATGACTCTAAAACGGAAATTGACCTTGATAAGAAAACCAACACCATTAGAATTCTTACGGAAAATGATATGCGCATGAAGGCTATTCAAGATGTGATTATTGGCCGAATGGTTAAACAACATTTAGATGCAAATTGCCTTGATTTTGGTGATGATCATTACGCTTCGGGCAATATGCTTAGAAAAGATATTAAAGTAAAAGAAGGCATTGATAAAGAACTGGCAAAAAAGATCATCAAAGCAATTAAAGACAGTGGCTTAAAAGTACAGGCGTCGATTATGGATGAACAAGTTCGTGTTCAAGGTAAAAAAATTGACGATTTACAAGCCGTTATTTCTTTGGTTCGTGGAGCTAACTTAGATCAACCTTTACAATATATAAACATGAGGGCATAGTGCCTTCATGTTTTATTTTCTACTCAACCCTCTACCCCTTCCTTATTAGCACTTTACTTTAAATTTTCTAACTGCTTGTAAAAGCTGATTAATGACTTTGTACGCATGCGCATAAAAAAGAGGCGACCCATGGTCGCCTCTAACTAAACAAACTAACACTACTCTCTACCTATCAGCTGTTTACGAAACTTTTATCTGCTTCGCTTTTAATTGCGCTTCCGCTTTTTTAGGAATACCCACACTTAAAACTCCATCTTTATATTCCGCACCGATCTTTTCAACATCCACCGTTTCCGGTAAGTTAAAAGACCGCTTAAAAGAAGAATAACTAAATTCTTTTCGATGATAGTTTTTAGTTTCTTCTTTATGTTCTTCTTCTTTTTGAACCGAAATAGTTAAGGTGTTTTTTTCCAGATCAATTTTAAAATCATCTTTGCTTAATCCAGGTGCAGCTAATTCAATTGAAAACTCTTCAGCGTTTTCTAAAACATTCACGGCCGGCACCTTAAAGTTTCCCTCTGAAAGAGACGTTCCATTAAACATAGTTTCGAATAAATCATTAAACATTGGAGCGAATGGATTTACTCGTTCAAAATTTCTTACTGGGTAATTTCTTTTAATTAGTGTCATTTCATATCCTCCTAAATTTTTTAATTTAAATACTTTTTGAATTCTATGACTGGTATATATCAACCCTCATACCATCAGCTATTTTTTAATAAAATGAAGACAAAATGACACCTAAATCCTGCAAACAAATGACAACATGTCTTATATTATGATATTTTTGAAAGAAGAGTTATCAAAGAAGATCAAGAAGATGTTAAACCTTGAGAATATGTATTAATGAAAACAATAAATGCGTTCGCCACCAAAACAGGTTTGATTCGGGGGTATGAAAGGTTACATAATCAATGGGAAGAGATTATTTAAAAGAAACTATAGATAAATTTGCAAAGAAAGTTACTTCTGCTCAATTAATTCTATTTCAGCGATCAATTTTACATCGTCGCTAACCACAACCCCACCTGCTTCTGTTACTGCATCCCACAATAATCCAAAAGACTTTCTACTTATAGTAGCTGTACAAACAAAGCCGGCACGGGTATTTCCGTATTGATCATTAGCTTCTCCACCAAACTCAACTGAAAACTGCACAATTTGAGTGATGTCTTTAATTGTAAGTTCGCCGGTTAAACTTCCGTGATTTTTACTCTTTTCATAATCAGTAGTAGTAAATTTTATAAGCGGAAATGCAGCTGCGTTAAAAAAATCAAGAGATTTCAAGTGAGTATCCCGATCAGTGTTATTGGTATCAATTGAACTTACTTCCGCACTAAAATCAATAGCTAAAGCCTTATTAAAACTTTCATTTACAGTTTCAACATCCATCGAAAACTTGGTAAAACGACCAGTTATGGAAGCTATCATCAGGTGCTTAACCTTAAACATAATCTGGCTGTGATTAGGGTCAATTTTCCATTTAAGTGTCGACATAAGATTTTTGAGTTAAAACTTAATGAATACTTCTTGTGGATGATCGAGGTTGATATATTAATAATTCAGCACGAAAGCAATAGAATAGAAAGAACTTAAAGGCAAAAGGGTTATAAACAGTTGATATCTTACCTCTTCTGAAATTACATAAAAACGTACAAAAAATAAAAAGCTGTTAAAATTTAACAGCTTTTTATTTTTTACTTACCTCTGGACTTTTGTTCTTCACTTTTCCAAAAGGCAGCATATAATTTAAGGTATAATTGAAGTTAAACATGAAATTTTTTTCAAATCCTAAACCTGGGATATAAAGATTTTCAAATCCATCAGTAGTATTTTTGTTTACTATTGGGAATGCCCCTCTCACCGACCATCCCATTAAAAAATTCTTTAGCAATTCAACCTTAATCCCTAATAAAAATTCTAAACTGTAAACAGTTGAATTGTCGCTAAACGAACCGGAAACGTCACCCGGCCAGCCTTTTTGATTAATCGTATATTTATAAACATCCGTATTAAATATGCTTATAACGCCTCTGGCTCCAGCATAAACAGTGTTATTTGTAGGATTCCTAAACTTTACAATATTTCGGTTAGCGCCAAGTTTGAGATAGCCTCCTTTGGTATTAAAAGAAATAAAGCTATTCTCCTTTGAAGCATCAGCATAGCCTCCTTCGGCCGCTGCATACCAATTGTTATTAAAACGAAAGTCTCCAACAACTTCAAATACTTTTTCATCCTTAGTAAAGGAATATCTTATTGGATAACTTATATCTATACCCAAAGTAAATGCTTTAGGCAATAAATATGTCACGGTATCTTTTTTAGGTTTTACGGAGTGGGTTGTATCCTGAGCCAAACACTCATTTGCATAAAGCAAAATGATACTACTTAAAATAAATCCTAAGAGCAGTTTGGCCTTCATTAGTAATGTCTTTTTGTAATGTTTCAAGTGAGTCTAATCTATTTTCTGTTGCCTCAAATACTGTATTAATAAAATTGAACTTAAAGCCACATTCTTGAGACACGAACCGACGTTGAAGCTTATAGGTCATTTTCAACTCATCTTTAGTCATTTCTCTGGCTCCCGACTTGGGATTTAGTTTGTAAATCGTAAAAACATATGTACAGTTGTCGGTAGTAATATTAGGTGGCAATAATACTTTTTGCTGACCTTTTAAGCCCTTTACAATGATGGTATCAGCACCAATACCCTCAACAGTTAAGGTATCGGGTAAAGTGTACTTAAACACATCATGTTTGCCGGTTTTTTTATTAATGGTATCCTTGTAGAATTCAACCACTACAGAAGGACTTGGTGTGGGATCGGCACAAATTTTATCATCTGAACAAGCGATTACACCAACAATTACCACTAAGAAAATGAGATTAGTTAATAACTTCATTCAACGGTTAGATTATAGGCCAAACATAGGAAAATTAAGATAGATAGCTATGTTTAAAGCGAAAAAAAGCCTTCCGTTTTGCGGAAGGCTTTATATTAATTTTAAACTTGAATTACTTCACAGCGTCTACAACTGCTTTAAAAGCTTCCGGATTATTCATCGCCAGGTCAGCTAAAACTTTACGATTTAGACTAACATTTTTAGTGTGAACTTTACCCATAAAAGCAGAGTATGACAAGCCATGTTGACGAACACCAGCGTTGATACGCTGAATCCATAATGCACGGAATTCGCGTTTTTTAACTTTTCTGTCACGGTATGCATATTGCAAACCTTTTTCAACGGTATTTTTAGCAACCGTAAATACTTTACTTCTTGAACCCCAGTAGCCCTTGGCTAATTTCAGGATTTTTTTTCTGCGACGGCGAGCCGCAACAACGTTAACCGATCTTGGCATTTTTTACGTTTTTTAGTAGTCAGCGTCCTTTTGGGAACTTATGTCCCGATACTATCGGGTCGGGCTGAATCCTTGGTTAATAATTAATTAAATAATTCTCTTTGGTGATTAAGTTTTGAACTTATTTACCAATACAAAGCATACGTTTAACGTTACCCATATCAGCGTTAGCAACTAAAGCTGTATTAGTAAGGTTACGTTTTTGCTTAGTGGTTTTTTTAGTCAAAATATGGCTTTTGAAAGCACATTTTCTCTTAATCTTACCGGTTCCAGTTAAGCTAAAACGTTTTTTAGCGCTGGAGTTGGTTTTCAACTTAGGCATTACTCGTCTTTATTTATTTAGTTTAAAATTATTTCTTATTCTTTGGAGCAACGATTAAGAACATACGTTTACCTTCAAGTTTTGGTAACTGTTCTACTTTTCCTACTTCTTCCAAAGCTTGTGCAAATTTCAACAAAAGAATTTCACCTTGTTCTTTATACACAATAGCGCGGCCTTTGAAGTGAACGTATGAACGTACCTTTTCTCCGGCTTCAAGAAACTTGATGGCATGCTTAAGTTTAAACTCGAAATCGTGATCATCTGTATTAGGTCCGAAACGAATCTCTTTGATAATCGTTTTTTGAGCGTTGGCTTTAATTTCCTTTTGCTTTTTCTTTTGCTCGTAGATGAATTTATTATAATCAACTACTCTACAAACAGGTGGCTCAGCATTAGGCGAAATTTCAACCAAATCCAAACCTAATTCCTCAGCAACTTCCAGAGCTTTCGCCAATGGAAACACACCCTGTTCAACATTCTCGCCCACTAAGCGAACGGTGTCAACACCGCGGATAAATTCGTTGATTCTGTGTTCTGCCTGTCTTTTGGTCGGCATAGGCCGCGGTCCACGTGGACCTCTGCCAAAACTTTGCTGTGCTATAGTAACCTCCTGATTAAATTGCTGTTTCTTTTTTTATTATTTCGACAAACTGATCAATGTTTAAAGAACCCAAATCACCTGCGCCATGTTTACGGACAGAAACGGTGTTTTCTTCTTGTTCTTTTTCACCAACAATCAGCATAAAAGGAATTTTCTTAATCTCGGCATCTCTAATCTTCTTGCCGATTTTTTCATCCCTATTATCGATCAAGCCGCGAATATCGGAAATATTTAATTCTTCTGAAAGTTTTTTTGCATAATCAGCGTATTTTTCACTGATCGGCAAAATGATGTATTGTTCAGGAGTTAACCACAACGGGAAGTTTCCGGCACAATGTTCAATCAATACCGCAACAAACCGTTCCATCGATCCAAACGGAGCTCGGTGAATCATAACAGGTCTGTGTTTTTGATTATCGCTACCCGTATATTCCAGTTGGAAACGCTCAGGTAAATTGTAGTCAACCTGAATGGTGCCGAGCTGCCATTTACGTCCCAAAGCATCTTTCACCATAAAATCAAGCTTAGGTCCGTAAAACGCTGCCTCACCCAATTCAACAACAGTTTTCAAGCCTTTTTCTGCTGCCGCCTCAATAATGGCAGCTTCTGCTTTCTGCCAATTTTCGTCAGAACCAATATATTTGTCTTTATTCTCCGGATCTCTTAGGGAAACCTGTGCAGTGTATTCTTCAAAACCTAAAGCATTGAATACATGCAGTACAAGGTCTATAACTTTTTCAAACTCTTCTTTAACCTGGTCCGGACGGCAGAATAAATGCGCATCATCCTGAGTAAATCCTCGAACACGGGTTAAACCATGTAACTCTCCACTTTGCTCATAACGATAAACTGTACCAAATTCAGCGTAACGAACTGGCAGATCTTTATATGAACGAGGCTTTGATCTATAAATTTCGCAATGGTGCGGACAGTTCATTGGCTTTAACAAGAACTCTTCATCTTCATTTGGAGTACGAATAGGCTGAAATGAGTCTTTACCGTACTTTTCGTAATGGCCAGAAGTAATGTATAATTCTTTCTGTGCAATATGAGGAGTAATTACTTGTTCATAGCCTGCTTTTACTTGGGCTTTTGATAAAAATTGCACCAAACGCTCTCGTAAGGCAGCTCCTTTAGGTAACCATAACGGCAAGCCTGCTCCTACTTTTTCAGAGAAAGTAAACAACTCAAGCTCTTTACCCAACTTACGATGATCGCGTTTTTTGGCCTCTTCAAGTAACGTTAAATAATCTGTTAACTCACTTGCCTTTGGAAACGTTACTGCGTAAATACGTGTTAACTGCTTGTTTTTTTCATCGCCACGCCAATAAGCACCGGCAACACTCATCAATTTAGCGGCTTTAATAAAACCGGTATTCGGAATATGCGGTCCACGGCAAAGATCAGTAAAGTTACCTTGCTGATAGAAAGTAATGTTGCCATCTTCTAATCCATCAATCAGCTCCAATTTATATTGATCGCCTTTTTCAGTGAAATAGTTAATTGCATCGGCTTTTGAAACATCTGAGCGCTTATACTCCTCTTTAGTTTTAGCCAACTCAATCATTTTCTTTTCAACTTTATCAAAGTCATCTGAAGAGAATTGGTGATCCCCAAAGTCGATATCATAATAAAACCCGGTTTCAATAGCCGGACCGATACCTAATTTAATGCCCGGATATAAAGCTTCTAAGGCCTCTGCCATCAAGTGGGCCGATGAATGCCAAAAAGTTGATTTACCTCCCTGATCATTCCAGGTTAACAATTTGATTGACGAATCATTATTAATTGGGCGTGAGGAATCCCAAATTTCGCCATTAATCTCGGCCGCCAAAACATTTCGGGCCAACCCCTCACTAATGGATTGTGCTACCTGAAATGAGGTCGTACCTTTTTCATACTCACGGACTGAGCCGTCGGGAAGTGTAATTTTAATCATTAGATCTTTCCTTATTTACCTACAAACGTAATTTTTGAAGAATCGCAAATTTAATTTTTCCATCCTGTATACCGAAACTATTTAACAATATATTCCACAAAACATTTGGTGATTTTTTTTGGCAAAAGATTTGTAAAGTACATTTAAAATTACGCTCTAACTAAATATTAATGCATTAAGTATTAATGTGTAATCTATGTACGCCTAGTTATGAGCCAATTAACTTTTCCTCTTTTTGAGAATGATATTTCATATCAGTCAAAACCGAAGTTACTTAGCAACTCACAAAAAGAAGTGTTAGATCAGATTCCTTTTGCAATATTCGATTTAGATCAGAATGGTACGTGTCATTATGCAAATAGTGAGTGTGAGCGCCTTACAGGCAGCCCTCGTTACCTTTTGCTGCAAAAAAAGTGGATAGAAATTCTTCATCCCGATGATAAAGAAGATGCCATAGTCACCTTTGAACAAAACATAAGAAAGAAATCTGACTACACGATTACTTATAGAATTATTCATCCTTCAGGAATATTAAAACATATCCATGTGGTTATGCGCATTGTGCCTGAATCAATAAACGGTATAGTACACTATTTAGGAACAGCTATAGATATTACTGAACAAAAACTAGGTGAGGAAAAAATAAAAAGGAACGACGCACAATTACAAGCTTTAATTCGTTCACTAAATGACATTGTTTTCGAGATTAACGATAAACTGGAATATGAGAATGTGTGGGTGAATGATGAATCGATCTTATTTACTTCCAGAGATCAGATATTACACAAAAAAATTAGTGAAGCAATTCCGAACGATTTTGGGAGAAGAATGGAAGCTCTTGCTCAGCATGTTTTAAATACGGGAGAGACCATCAACTGTGAATATCCAAGTATTGTAAACGGCTCAAATGTGTGGTATAATGCTAAAATATCATTAATTCATGATGATATTCTTTCCTCCCGTCGATTGCTGATAACCATTCAGGATATAACCATTCAAAAGAATTTTGAAAAGGAACTTATTCGCGCCAAAGATGCAGCTGAACAGGCGGCTAAGGCAAAAGAGGAGTTTCTTTCAGTAATGAGCCATGAAATAAGAACCCCTATTAACTCTGTAATTGGCATCGCACATTTGTTGCTCGATGAACAACGAGATCCTGAACAACAAGAAACCTTGACTATTTTAAAATCATCAGCAGAACATTTATTAGGATTAGTGAACGAAATACTTGATTTTAACAAAATAGAAACTGGAAAAATAGAGCTTGAAAAGGTGAGCTTTAATATAACAGAGTTCATTAAAAACACCTGTAAACATTTCATTCTAAAATCAAGGGAGAACAATATTCGATTTGATGTTGAACTTGACGAGAAAATTCCAGGAATTTTGGTTGGTGACCCTATTCGCTTAAATCAAATTTTAACCAATTTATTAGGCAACGCATTAAAATTTACACTCGAAGGTTCAGTAACTTTAAAAGTTCGAGTTGTTTTTGAGACTGAGAACGAAGTTGAGCTTCGCTTTTTGATAAGTGATACAGGTATTGGAATAGCTGAAGAAGATTTGGAACGTATCTTTGATAGCTTTACCCAGGCAGAGTCTTCCACCACTAGAAAATATGGTGGATCGGGATTAGGGTTAGCAATCACAAAGCGGCTTTTACTTCTGCACAATAGCCAAATTAATGTTAGCAGTGCAATTGGTAAGGGATCAACTTTTAGCTTCAATATACGATTCCCTAAACTGTATTATGCCCTTTCTGAAACAGAAGAAACACCCCGTAACGCGTCAAGAGCCTATAGCTTACCAGGAATGAAAGTTTTGCTTGTAGAAGATAATAGAATGAATGCCTTGGTAGGCAAGCGCTTTTTAACCAAGTGGAACATTGATGTTGAAGTTGCTGAAAACGGCTTAATTGCTGTTAATAAATGTAAGCAGAATGATTATGACATGATAATTATGGATCTGCAAATGCCTGAAATGGATGGTTACCAAGCTAGTATTGAAATTCGAAAGTTTAATAGGGAAATACCTATAATCGCATTTACGGCTGATGTGATGCCTCATATTACCGAAAAAATTGAGCAATGTGGAATGAACGATTACCTGGCTAAACCATTTATGCCTGATATTTTGTTCAGTAAAATCTCCAAGTATTACGTTAATTGTTAACTAAAGTCCTTGTTTCAATTCAGAAAATCAAGGTTCCCACTCAATAAGTGCTTCATGCTTATGTTTGTGATGGACATTATTGATCCATTTTTGTCCCACATGCGTTAGATAAGCACATCCACTTCCAACCATCGCTCCCGCAATTACATCTGAGGGATAATGCACACCTAAATAACATCTTGAAAATCCAACAGCCGATGCCCAAGTATAGGCAGGTACAACTACATACCATTTAGGAAACGATAGACTTAAGGATGTGGCCGTTGAAAAAGCAGCAGAAGTATGTCCTGAAGGGAATGAATAGCCACTCGCACTAACTTCAGGATGAATAAAACTATAATCGGTAAAAGGTCTGTTTCTATGTATTGCCGATTTTAGTGATTGTGTTACCAAAGTTGTTGCAACCCATGATACCCCCATTCGTAACGATGCATTTTTCAAGGTTTTATCATTTCGAATGGCTCCATCAATGAAAAGACCTATAGGAAGCGCTAAATTAACAACGGGAGCGGTTCGAGTTATAAAAATAAATCCATTTACCAAGGCAGGACTCCTATGTTCCTGAAGTTCGTCAAGGGTTTCAATGTCAATATTTTGTCCCTCAGATTTTAATCCTAAAGAGATAAAAAAAAGTATCAAAATATACCGGATCATACCCTTTCAATAATTATCAAAATTAATGAAATTGTAAATCAATAGGTGATTTTGATACTTTGTTATTAAGCTTTGACTTATTTCAAATTGGCATCAAGCGAATATTTCCCTGGTCCTGTTAAGAACAAGGTACAAAATGCTGTTAAATACAAAAGGTCGAGTTCTTTGCCTGCAAGTGGATCATTTTTATGAATCATAAAGAAGGCTACAGACATAACAACAATCAGGCAGAATAATGCTAAACGACTTGCCAATCCAATTACCAGTAACAATGAACAAAAAACTTCGGCGAATATGTCGGCGATTAACGAGTATTTAGAGCCGATTCTCAACACATCGGGAAAGGTTGAAGCTTTTTGGGAGAAATGCATCAATTTAGGCAGTCCATGGATTAGAAACATGCTAATGCCAAATCCTGCTCTTAAAATTAAAAGACCAAAATCGAGCGCAAAAGGTTTTACAGAGAATAAAAATTTCTTCATTTGGTTGTATGAATTGTTATGGTTTAACTGAGTTTAAGCTGTTCCCTAACCAAGCGTCCGAATAATGCAATTGTTGCTTGCATGCGCGTATGTGTTAAAGGGTTGAATTTGTTTCTTCGTTTTTTTCGTTTTCGTCAATGTGCATTATGCAGCCGCATTTATGACGGCTGGGCTTTTCTAGCTGTTTTAATAGAAAAGTGACTTTTTTGTAAGACTCTTCATCGCAACCATTCTCCAAAATATAAGTCAGTAAATCGCTTAGCTCCTTGGGTAATTTTGGGGTTCTGGGGCGCTTGTGGGCTTGTTCTGTTACAAGGGTATTTTCGCTCAGTCTACTTTCAGTATAAACCTGGCTCTTCCAGCCGTTCCCTGCACTTAGCCCTTGATAAAAGGCATCGGCCTCCCCTTGGGTATTAAACTCTTTTATATCCCAGTCGTAGCCTTTGTTATTAGTCGTGTCTTTATGAACATTTTTTGATTGCGCCCAAAGTTTGTCGCTATTGAAGTCTTCAAAAAAAAGATGCGTTTCCTCGCTGAATACAGCTAATAATTTTACTTTCGTTTCCATAGTTAGATAGTTTCTATTGCTGTTAAAATTTCAGAGTCAATTAGTTGAACAAATCAACCTCAACCTGTTCATTTCGGTTGTTGTCTCTCAATTCACTCTCACTCTCGTTATACTCTTTTGTCCCATAAGGCTACCAACCGCTGGCTAGCACATCGGCAATATGCATGGTTTTTATGGGCAGTTCATTTTTATCGATATAGCCTTGCAAGTGCATCAGGCAAGAGGTATCGGTTGAAATAATATAGTTAGCACCTGTAGCTAATGCATTATTTACCTTCTGTTCGGCCATGGCAGTAGAAATAGATTCAAATTTCACAGAGAAGGTTCCTCCAAAGCCACAGCATACCTCCACATCATTCATTTCCAGCAGCTCCAAGCCTTCTACATTTTGCAATAACAAGCGTGGCTCGTTTTTGATCTTGCACTCACGCAATGCACCACAAGAATCATGGTAAACAGCTTTACCTTCGAGTTTGGCACCTAGATTTTCCTTCTTTAAAACATTTACAATAAAATCGGAAAGCTCAAATATAGAATTTTGCACCGCCCTGCATTTATTATGGGCAATTGCATTAGTAAAGAGGTCGTTATAATAATTCTTAACCATACCCACACATGACCCTGAAGGCCCAACAATATAATCCTGTGCCGTGAAATCATCCAAAAATTTTGCACCTACTTCTTTTGCTTCATCCCAAAAACCCGAATTAAACGCGGGTTGACCGCAGCAAGTCTGATTTTCATTATAGGTAACCTTACATCCAAGTTTCTCTAAAACTTTAATCGTATTAAATGCCGTTTCCGGATAAATCTGATCAATAAAGCAAGGAATAAATAATTCAACTTTCATTTATGACTTAATAATATTAGATGGCGTTTTCAGAATATAAAATTAAGCTCTTATTGTTTTTGAAATAGCCTGTAATGATGGAACTTTTACCAAACGGAGCAGAAGGAATAATCCCAAAATAAACACCATAGTAAAAAACAATACAGAACCTCTCATACTTCCGGTAAGCACTTCGATATATCCGTATAAAAATGTTCCAATCACCAATGATATTTTTTCTGTAACATCATAAAAGCTGAAATAAGAAGTGGTATCAACCGTTTCGGGTAACAGTTTTGAATAAGTAGAGCGTGAAAGAGCCTGAATTCCCCCCATAACCAATCCCACAAAAAAAGCGAGAAGTATAAACTGGCTAGCAGTTTGAATAAAATAAGCCGCACTACCAATGCCAATCCAAACTATTACGGCAATTATTAATGTTTGGATATTACCAATCATTGCCGAAAGCTTGGCAAATAAATAAGCCCCAACAATTGCGATCAACTGAATAATGAAAATGGTCATGATTAATTGAGTATCCTGCATTTTTAATTCTTTTGTACCAAAAAGCGTTGCAACGTACATGATCGTTTGTACGCACATATTATAGAAGAAAAAAGAAAGCAGAAAGCGTTGAAGGCGAGGCAATTCTTTTAGCTCATCCCAAACCTTTTTCAACTCACGATATCCATTAAATAAAACATTGGTATTTAACCTATTTTCAACAGTTGACTTAGGCAAACGAGCAAATGTAATTTGAGCAAAACCAGCCCACCAAAGTCCTACCGTTAAGAAAGATATACGCGCAGGTAAATCATTATTAGGAAGATGAAAAACCTGTGGAAACTGAATCATTAAAAGATTGATCAATAGTAAAAGTACACTGCCAATATATCCATACGCATAACCTCTGGCAGAAACAGCGTCTTGTTCATGAGGCAATGCAATTTCGGGCAAATAGGCATTATAAAAAACAAGGCTTGCCGCATATCCAATACAAGCAACTATACTGCAAATAATGCCCAGTTCAACGGTATTCTTGTTAAAGAAAAATAGTCCAATACAGGCCAATGAGCCCAAATAGCAAAAGAATTGCATGAAACTTTTCTTCTTCCCTGTATAATCAGCTATACCCGATAAAATGGGGCTTATTAATGCTACAACAAGAAATGCAAAAGAAATGGCATATGAATAGAGTGCTGTATTAACAAATTCAATCCCAAAGAATTTCACTTTGTCACTTGTTCCGTTGGATGTTACAGCAGTATAATAAACAGGGAAAATTGCTGAGGTAATTGTCAGTGAATAAACTGAATTCGCCCAGTCGTACATTGCCCAGGCGTTAATGGTTTTTTTATTCGATTTAGTAAGCATAACGTTTGCCTAAAGTAACAATATTTGCATTTATATCTGCCAATGTTCATTTTTTTAGCTACCTGACTTCTTTTTCTAGCTGATTTTCAAGAAAAGAGATTTTCGGAATACTCAGCAATAATATTAATCCGATGACTAAAAAAGAGGTAAAAACCAATACTGCAACCCGCATGTTTTGAGTTAACACCTCAAGGTAACCAAACAAAAACATTCCTACAGCAATGCAAAATCGCTCAGCGATATCATAAATATTTAAGAAATCAGCATTGTTATCTGCAGGAAGATATTTTATAAAAGTTGACCTTGAGAGGGCAAACACCCCTCCTAACCCAAGTCCCAAAACAAAAGCTACTACCATAAATTGGATGGGTGTATTTACAAAATAGGCTGATGAATCGACTCCAATCCAAAGTATAAGTGCCAGGGAAAGTGTACGGATATCACTAATTTTTGCAGACAGCCAGCTGGCTATAAAAGCACCTAAAACAGCAACTACCTGAATAATAAAAATCGTTGGAATGAGCTCTACATCTTTCATATGAATCTCTTTAATTACAAATAAAGTAGCGGCATACATTACCGTTTGAATACTCATAATGTACAGTACAAAAGCCCAGAAAAAACGTTTAGCCTTAGGCAAAGTACTTAACTCATTAAAAGTTTTAAGCAGATGCAGATAGCTTTGAGCAATTATTTTGTGGTTAATTATTTCTTTTGTCTGAGCCTTCGGTAAACCCCTAAAGGTTAGTTGAGCAAACCCTATCCACCATAAACCAACGAGTAAAAAAGTAATTCTTACAGCAATTGTATCAGCGGGGATAAAGAAGAACCCCGGATTTAAAATCATAATTATTGCAATAATGAGAAGCAAAGTACTGCCAATATAACCTAGGGCAAAGCCTTTAATGGTAGCTGACTCCTGTTCATGAACAGCCGCCAAATGAGGTAAGAATGAAAAATAAAATATCAGACTTCCAGCATATCCAAAACAGGCAATTGAACTGCAAAGAATAGCCAGTTCTATATTCGTTCCGGTGAAAAAATAAAGACAAGCACAAGCAAAGGCACCTATATAACAAAACAGTTTAAAGAAAAACACACGCTTAACGCTGCATTGTGCAATTTTATATAAAACCGGACTAAGCACAGCCAATACAAAAAAGGCAACAGCAATTGAATAAGAATATAAAGCTGTGTTGATAAATTTAGATCCAAAAAACAAAACGGTATCACTTTTTCCATGTGTGGTTAACTCTAGGTAGTAAACCGGAAAAATTGCCGAAATAATTAAGAGGGTATAAACAGAACTTGCCCAGTCATACATGGCCCAGGCAGTAATGCTTTTTTTATTAGATTTTGTTAACTGCATATCTCCCGCCTAATGTAACAATGTTTGGGATTATATTTAATCCTAAAAGTTCTTTTTAACTATACCATACTATTCAAAATTACTATTGAATATTACATTACTTTTTTGCTTATTGCATTTACCAGGCGGTTAAGGATTAGATATTTAATTACAGATCAATTTTAAAATATAAAATAAATTTTAACTTTGCGCCTCTTTAAAATAAAGCGATTTCAGTTGAATTGTTAGATTCGAACAGAACGGCATCATGCATGTAAAATTTATTTCGGTAGAAGATACATTTAATCTTCGCCAGCAGATATTGAAACCAGGTTGCGCTCTTACCTCTTGTTATTTTCCAAAAGATAATGAGCCTGAAACATTTCATTTAGCAGTGGTTGATAATAATGAGATTGTTAGTGTTGGTTCGTTTAACCGATCTAGCCTTCCATTTTTTGCCAATACCTCGCAATATCACTTAAAAGGAATGGCCACATCATTGTCGTACAGAGGGAAAAATGCCGGCAGCACTTTGGTGAAATTCGCAATGGATTACCTTAAGCAAAAAGATGTTAATTTACTTTGGTGCAATGCTCGGGTAACAGCAGTTGGTTTTTACCAAAAATTAGGTTTTACCATTATCGGCGACACATTTGAAGTAGAGGGTATTGGTCTTCATCAAACTATGTATATCAATTTGAATTAATTTTACTTTTTCTATAAGCACAAAAAAGCAAATACCCCAGTGGTATTTGCTTTTTTCGTTTACGGCGGATCATAAAAAAGCCCTCCTGATTACACAGGAAGGCTCAAACACAAAAAATCAAAGATTTTATTAATCAGCTAAAGCAACCTCAACTGCTTTATGTTTAGTTTTTTTGGTGATTTTGGCTTTGGCACTGTAAACCAGGTAATACATTACCGGAACCAGGATCAACGTTAAGAACGTTGCAAATGCCAAACCAAATATCATTGTCCACGAAAGCGGTCCCCAGAAAGCAACACTATCGCCTCCGAAGAAAATATGTGGATTTAACTCAGTGAATAACGTCACAAAGTCGATATTCAAACCAACTGCCAATGGGATTAAGCCTAGCATGGTAGCAGAAGCAGTTAAGATTACCGGAGTCATACGGGTTCTGCCGGCCTCGATAATAGCTTCTTTCATTTCCATACCCTGCTCAAGCAACAAATCGGTAAACTCAACCAATAATATTCCGTTACGAACCACAATACCAGCAAGGGCAACAATACCAATACCTGTCATCACAATCGAAATATCCATTTTGAAAATGGAGAAGCCTAAAAGAACACCTGTAATACTAAATACAATCTCGGAAAGAATAATAATTGGTTTACCTACGGAGTTGAACTGGGTTACCAAAATCAAAAAGATCAATCCTAATGAAATCATCATTGCCGTTGCTAAGAATGCTCCGGTTTCTGCCTGATCTTCCTGCTCACCGGTCATTTTAATATTAATGCCCTGAGGAGTATTAAAGTCGGCAATGGCACTTTGAATCTCAGCTACCACTTCATTAGCATTATATCCTCCTAAAACATTAGAAGCAAGTGTTATTAAACGTTTTTGATCTTTACGCTTGATACCGGCATATGATGTAGAATAACGAATATCAGCAACTGATGATAATGGAATTTGACGAATTGCTCCTCCCATGTTCATATCGCGATAGGTAACCTTCATATTCATCAATGAATTGATGTTATTGCGTTGATCTTCTCGTACACGAACATAAATCGGATAGTCATCCTTATCATCCCTGAATTTAGATATCTCATATCCGAAAATTGCAGTACGAAGTTCCATTCCGATTTGTGCCGTTGAAATACCCTCTCTACCTGCGCGTTCTCGATTAATATCTACTACAATTTCAGGTTTGTTACTTTCAAAGTCCGATTTCAACTCTTCTACCCCGCCAATTTGTTTTTGATCGAGGTATTTTTTAAGATTATTAGCAGTTAAAGTAAGTTCATCAAAATCATCACCTGAAATTTCGATATTAATAGGTTTTCCGGTTGGAGGTCCGCTTTGTTCCTGATCTACAGAAACTTCAGCACCAGGAATACCTTTTACTGCATCTCGAATTTTATTGAGGTAATCACTGGTTGATTCGCCATTTCGTTTGGCAAATTCAACAAAGGCCACCCCTACTTTACCCAAGTGAGGTTGGGCATTGTTACCCGACATCTGATCTTCATTCGCACCAATCGATACATTGGAAATTACTGATTCAACAATCGGATCCGTTTTTCCACCCTTGTCCAATACCTTGAAAATACGTTTCTCAACTACCTGGGTTATCGAGTCGGTATATTTTTGGTCGGTACCAATTGGCAAACGAATGTAGGTATAGATAAAATTAGGTTCGCTCTGTGGGAAAAATACCACTTTAGGTTGTCTGATTCCGAATAAAACAAAAGAAAAGATCAGCAATCCTAAGGTTCCAACCAATAAAAATGCAGGTCGTTTACCTCCCAATGACCATGTTACCAATTGCTTGTATTTATCCTGAACAGCAGGCCAATGTTTTTCCTGGAAATTGCGAATAACTCCTGTAAGCACAAATCGGTTTAATGAATATAAACCAAACAGCGTAATAATGAAGTTCCCCATTCCTACAATTCCGCTCAGGTAAAACAACACCGCTAAACCAACCATTACCAATGCCGTTACCTTGTAGCCCTTGGTAATTTGTTTTGACTTAACATGATCATCGTCATGATGTGGTTTCATGAAATCAACCGCAAATACAGGGTTAATGATATAAGCAACCACTAATGAAGCCAATAAGGTCACAATAAGTGTAATAGGTAAATAGAACATGAATTTACCAATTACGCCTTGCCAAAAGGCCAATGGAATAAATGGAGCCAATGTAGTTAGCGTTCCGGAAAGTACAGGCAAAAACACCTCACCCGTTGCCATCTTGGCCGCCTGTTTAATTGGCATATTACCATTATCGAAAATACGGTGGGTATTTTCAATTACCACAATCGCATCATCCACCACAATACCTAGCGCAAGCAGGAATGAGAATAACACGATCATGTTTAATGTAAAGCCAAGCCAAGGCATCACCAAAAAGGCAATGAACATTGATAATGGAACCGACATAGCAACGAAAATGGCGTTCGTAGTTCCCATGAAAAACATCAGAATAACAGTTACCAGAATAAAACCAATAATGATCGTATTAATCAGATCGTGCAGGGTTACACGTGTTTGATCAGATTGATCTCCAGTAATAACCACTTTTAACCCATCAGGAAACTTATTTTTTTGCATATCCTGAACAATCTCATTGATCTTGTCTGACGCATTGATAAGGTTTTCTCCACTACGTTTAATTACATTTAGTGTAATTACGTTCTTACCATCTAAGCGGGCATAGCTTTCCTTTTCTTTAAAATTATCGCTTACATCAGCAATGTCTTTTAAAAAAACCGTTGCACCTGAGGGTCCACGAATGATAATGTTTCCGATGGTTTCGGCATCTTTAAACTGACCGTTAACACTTAAGGTCCGTTTAATACCGTCCATTGCCAGTAACCCACCGGTAATGTTCATATTTTCATAACGTACAGCATTTTCAATATCACCAAAAGAGATATTAGCAGCCATCATTTTATACATGTTGACATTGATTTGAAACTCTCTGTCAAGAGCACCAACCAAATCAACACGGGTAATCTCTTTTAAGCTTTCAATACGATCTTGAAGATCTTCCGCATATCTTTTCAGTGTTACCAAATCATAATCACCTGAAATGTTCACGTTCATGATTGGAATTTCGGAAACGTCGATACGAATAACTTGCGGTTGTCGGGTTAAGTCATCAGGTAGATCATCTTTAGCTTTGTCTACTGCGTCTTTCACCTTTTGCTGAGCCACATCTACATCCACATCGGTATTAAACTCAACAATTACGTTGGAGAAGTCCTGAACCGAATTACTGGTTACTTTTTTAACTCCTGAGATGGATTTTACCTGCTTCTCAATTTGCTTGGTAACCAGATTCTCCATATTAGTTGGAGATACCCCCTGATAAACTGTAGCAATATACATTTGAGGGAAAACCACCTCTGGGAATTGCTCTTTCGGCAATTTCATATATGCCAACAATCCTGCTAATGAAATGATAACAGTTAGTACATAAATACTGGTTTTGTTATCAATTGCCCAGCTGGAAGGCTTAAATTCTTTAAAAACGTCTTTCATCTTGTAAGCTATTAATGTTAGCTGTTAAGTTAATTGATGATTAAAATTTAATGGCTTCACCATTATTAAGTCCCTGATAGCCGACTACAATCAGTTTCTCACCTTCAGTTAATCCACCGGTAATTTCAGCCTGACTATTGTAGGTACGTCCTACCTTTACAATTTTCTTTGTCGCCACATCTTTACCAGCTTGTTTCTCAGCAGTCAACACAAATGTTTCATTATTTACATTTTGAACTGCATTGATAGGAACGATTACTGCGTTAGCAGCAGAATAATCAACGATCTTTAATACAGCTACCATGTTAGCACGATAAGTTGGATCTGATGGCATTTTAACCTCTACAGTAAATGAACGGGTTAGGGGATCGATAGAACGGCTTACAAAAGTCACTTTAGCATCTATCTCTTTATTTAAGTCAGGAAGTAACACTTTTACCTGATCGCCAATTTTAACATTGGCGGCATAGCTTTCTGCAACGGTTGCCTTGGCTTTAAGATTAGAAGCGTTCACCACTCTGAAAGCAGGTACCCCTGGAGATGCAGCATCACCCAATTTCGCTATTACAGCGTCAACAGTTCCGTTTATTGGTGATTTGATCCTCGATAACTCAATCTGATCATTCATGGTTGCCAATTGACGTTCTAATCCTTCTTTATTAGCTTGGGCTTGTAAAAACTGTATTTCTGTTCCGATTTTTTGATCCCATAGTGCTTTCTGACGATTATAAACAGTGTTAGCCAAAGCAAGGTTGGTTTTCATCACTTCTACTTGGCTTAACAAAACAGCGTTGTTAAGTTGAGCCAATACCTGCCCTTTTTTTACAGCCTGACCTTCTGTAACATAAATATTGGTAACAGTACCCGGCATTTGCGCTGAAACGTTTACGTTTTCAATTGCCTCAACTTTACCCTGAATGTCGATAAAATGCTTAAAATTTGAGTTCTTAATATCAGCGATTTCAACATACCGTACTTTCTTGTTAGTTGAAGTGTCGTTTTTAGCAAGCTCTGCTTCAATTTCTTTAATCTGAGCTGAAATTTTAGCCTGTTCCTTTTTCAGACTTTCAAGTTTCTCCTTTTTATCGGTTGAATTAGTGCTGCCGCAAGCGGTCATTAACGCTGCCAGAGCAATAACCGAAAGTGATTTATAAGTATTCATTTGAGTAGCTTTTTCGTTTGTTTAATTAATTAAAATTCCCCATTGCTTTTTGAAGATCAATCCATGCAAGGATCGCATCATAAACAGCCGTATAATAGTTATTTTGTGAAGTTCGCAAATCAGATTCGGCGGTGGTCACTTCTAAACTTGAACCCACCCCCTGACTGTATTTAATCTTGCTTACGCGAACAACTTCTGAGGCCAAATCCATGTTTTTACGCTGATTCTCCACCTGATCTTTATTATTTTGAAACGTAATTGCATTTGCTTTAAGATCAAGTTCCAATGAATTTTTCAACTGTGTCATATCATTCACTGTTTTATTCAAATTGAACTTAGCCTGATTTATACGTTGCTTACGTTGCCCGCTGCTCCAAATTGGAATGGTAAAGTTTACTCCAACGATATTAGTTGGGAAAAACTTTTTAAATGTATCATAAAAAGCATCGTTTTGCCCGGTTTGTCCAAAGCTGGCATAAGCACCTACGGATGGAACATATGCTAATTTATAACGTTTTAAATCGTACTCCAGCAACTGTTTCTGAGTTTGTAACATCGAGTATTCTATTCTGTTTTCAACCTTCACTCCCTCAAGAACTGGAAGCGTAGCATCTAGCTTCATATCCTCCAACTTCTCATTTACCGTCAGTTGCTCTCCAATTGGCATACCCATCTGGAATTTCAACAAATTGGTATTAAGCTCCGACATACGATCGAGATTGCGTTTCTGCGTTTCAGCATTATTTAATAACACCTGTAAACGGTCCAAATCAATTTTCTCTACCATTCCTGATTTATTCAGGGCATCGGTTTGCTTTAATGTTTCTTTTAAACGATCAATGGTTGATTCCAATGTATTCTGAAATGCATTGTAAACAATAACATTGTAATATGCTTTTGAAACAGCAATTCTTGTATCAATCTCTGTGCGCTTTACATTTTTCGACGACAGTTCTCTATATACTCCGGCTGCTTTAAGCCCCATTAAATAAGTTCCGTCAAAAAGTAATTGAGAGACTTGAATAGTTCCAGTCAAGATATTCTTAGGCTGAAAACTAATATTCATAGTTGGAGGAACATCCGCTGGTATATCAACCGTCTGACCACTACCGTCTTTTACTCCCTCTTCATTCAATATGGAATACAAACCATATGCTGGATTAGAAAAAGGAAAAACAGGTGTATTAATAAAATGCTGAAAGCTAACAGTTCCATCAACTTGAGGCAAACCAATAGCTATGGTTTCTTTTACTTTCGATTTTGCAATCTCTTCATCCAGTTTTGCATTCTGTAAATTGGTTTGATGTGTGTATGCATAGTTCAGACAATCCTCCAGTTTAAAAACATGGGTTTGCGGCTGTTCCTGAGCCAGAACAGTGCTTGTTGTCATGATACCTGCAATAATCAGTGTTAGTATAGGTTTCATATAATTGTTTTATTCTTCTTCGGTTACTTGTAAATACTTGTTTATTAATTTATGGCCTTTAAGTGTTGCAACCCCATGCATAAAATGTTCGGTGAGCTGATATTGTACATCACTGATATTAAAGCGAGTTGATGGATAATAAAGTGGATTAAAAACACTCGACACTTGTATTACTCTTGTATGAGCCAAAATTTCAAGATTAATTTCTTTTCGATAAATGCCATGATCAACACCTTTTTTGAGATTTTTCAGAATGCAGTTGTACATGTACTCATTCTTAAATTCCTCAAACAAACTCCAGGCATTTGAATGATACTTCTGCAAATCATAAAACATGCTTGGATTAACCGGTCGAAGCATTTTTTCAATCTGATCGAGCATCAAAAAGATCTCATGGATCGGATCTTTACTTTTCAATTCGCATGACGACATTTCATCCTGATGAGTTTTAAGAACAGTACTCATTAACTGTGTTACCAAATCATCTTTATCATTATAATAGAGATAGATGGTTTTTTTCGACATGGCCAACTCACGGGCTATATCGTCCATAGTTATACTCTTTACTCCATAAGTACTAAATAACTTATAAGATGCTTCGAGTATTCGCTGACGTTGGAGTTCTTCTTTTTCCATTTCATATCAAAACTATGGAAACAATTTTAAACTCAAAAGTTTCCAATGTTTCCGTCACACCATTTTTACATGTATTAAACAATAAATGTTTGAACACCCTAGAAACTCAACCATTAATAATCGCTTTAGATAAAATGGAAATGCAGGTTATGCAAATAAATTCCTGATTTTTTGGCATCTTTGCGCTTTCAAAAAATCGTTCCTTTTATGTTGGTAAATACACTTACGGCAATCTCCCCTGTTGATGGCCGCTATAGAAATGCTACTCATGAACTTGCCGCTTATTTTTCAGAAGCCGCTTTAATCGAATACCGCGTTCGTGTTGAAATTGAATACTTTATTGCTTTATGTGAACTTCCTATTCCGCAATTAGCTGACTTCGATAAATCGAAATATGAGGAGTTAAGGGCTATCTATAATGAATTTAGTGAGGATGATGCTGAACAAATAAAAGAGATCGAGAAAACAACTAACCACGACGTAAAAGCCGTTGAATATTTTATCAAAGAACAATTCGATAACCTGGGCTTAGAAAAGTACAAGGAGTTTATTCACTTTGGTTTAACGTCTCAGGATATAAACAATACGGCGACTCCATTAATGCTTAAACATGCTATTGAGCGCGTTTATTTACCAGAGTTCAATAAATTAATTGTTCGTTTAAAAGAATTACGTGATGAATGGGCTGAAATTTCGATGATGGCTCGTACACACGGACAACCGGCCTCTCCTACTAAACTGGGAAAAGAGATTGGTGTATTCATTGAGCGATTTGAAGCTCAGTTAAACTTATTCAAACAAATTCCATACTCTGCAAAATTTGGAGGAGCTACCGGTAACTTTAATGCGCATAAAGCAGCCTATCCAGCTACCGATTGGATTGCCTTTGGGAATAATTTTGTTAACGAACAATTAGACCTGCATCGTTCACAATTAACCACTCAAATTGAACATTACGATAATTTTGCCGCTCATTGCGACAATCTTAAACGTATCAACAATATTTTAATTGACCTTGACCGTGATTTCTGGACGTATATTTCCATGAATTATTTCCGTCAGAAAATCAAAGCAGGAGAAATTGGGTCATCGGCTATGCCTCACAAGGTTAACCCTATCGATTTCGAAAACTCTGAAGGAAACCTGGGTATTGCCAATGCATTGCTAGAGCACTTCGCTGCAAAACTTCCTATTTCTCGTCTACAACGTGATTTAACCGACTCAACAGTATTACGTAATATCGGAGTTCCATTAGCTCATACAGTAATTGCCTTTAAAGCCACTTTAAAAGGACTCAACAAGTTATTGTTAGATAAAGCTACCATAGATACCGACTTAAACAATAACTGGGCGGTTGTTGCTGAAGCAATTCAAACGGTACTTCGTCGTGAAGGTTATCCTAAACCATATGAAGCGTTAAAGGAATTAACTCGTACCAACGAGCAGATTAACGAAAAAAGTATCAAGAATTTTATTGATGGCCTAAATGTAAGTGATGCTGTTAAAGAAGAGTTGCGCATGTTTAGTCCACACTCATATACAGGTTATTAATTTCAACGATAAATTTATCAGAATAATTTAAACGCGGCTGTTCAATAATGAACAGCCGCGTTTTTTGATCCTATTTAAAGGGTATTATTTTTTAAGAAATCAAAGCCTGGTTAGCTAACTTTTATTTCTTATTAATTGTAGGCTGCATAACCCTCATAAACAGGATTAGTTGCACCTGAACTTAAAAGTCCATAATCAATCCAAAAGTAACCGTTTAAGCCCCAGCCCGTTCCCCACGAATTTTGTACCTTAAAAGCCTGCTTGGCATCGTCATAGCCCATTATCGCTACGGCATGTCCTCCATATGATCTTCCAGATTTCTTTTTCCAAACCCAACCGCTTTTACCCATGTTATAAAAACTGTCATCAACCGTAAATCCAATTAGCACTGGTACATTTGAGCTCACAAGTGTTTTTACATCAGTGATATTTTTATAATTAACTGTTCCCCAGCTAGTAATCTTATGTGTACTAGCCGCTTGAGTTTGTTGAGACGTAGGCAGAATGTTACACAAACCATCCTGATAAGGCATTTCAGTAAGGCTGCACACTCCTTGATTTTTTAGAACGTTTAAATTGTCAGAAAAGTAAGTACCCGCACTACAATCACTCGATGAGTTAACTTGATTGTAAACATAAGCAGGGCTTCTTTGTGCTGCAGGATAAGCCATACCATCAAAATTATGCTCAAATGAACTTGTTGCAGCATAAGCAGTTGCCCATGATGTACATGATGATTCACCTCCTTGATCTCCAGGAGTTGGCATATCAATAAAATAACTAGTAGGAACATCTTCTGTTGCGTTTACACCTTCCACTCGTTTCTTTCTTAGGGCATTTACATCTATTTTCTGAAAACTGTTATACTTTTCAGCAGTTTGAAATAATAAGCCTAAGGCATGGTGAGTGTTTTCCGATGGTTGATTAATGGAATCGCTTTCTTTGCGACAAGAAGCTACAGCTAGTAAGGCAACTGCACTTAGAAGGTAAAAGCTTTTTTTCATTTTTAAATTGGTTAGTAAATTATGCCTACTCTATACAATTTTCGGCTTCCTTGATTGTTAACAATACCTTTGGCTTAATTGTAAATTTCTTTTTATTGTATTCCTTCAATATTTACATAATATTTATAAAAACATGATTTTTAACTCCTTATGATACTCTAAATGTAATTTGTGTTAAGTGTATGTTAAAGTTTTTATCAATATCTGTTGTATACCTGTTAATATTTCATTAATTGTAACAACCGAGTTACAGCCAACTACAACTAATCTGTTATAAAGAAGTGACAGAAAGTATAAACAGGAATGAAGTCTGGACTAGAATAAAGGCACAAAAAAGCGGCAATCGCCTTTAAAATCTGTAGACAGCCACTTTATTTCTCATAGAAACTCATAAAAAAAGGCTGCCTTTTGGGCAGCCTGCAATATATTAAACTAAATCTTTCTAGTTTTTAAAGAAGTCGATGATCAAATTGGCCAATTCAGTACCAATACGCTCCTGCGCTTCAACAGTTGATGCTCCAATATGCGGAGTCAAGGAAATTCGTGGATGAGTTAACAATGCTCCTAATGGCTTAGGTTCGTTTTCGAAAACATCCAAACCTGCAAATGCAATTTTGCCACTTTCTAAAGCCGTCAATAATGCCGATTCGTCAATTACCCCACCGCGAGATGCATTAACAACGAAGGCTCCATTCTTCATTTGTGCGAATTCTTCTGCACCTAACTCTGGTTTTTCAACCGCCGGCGTATGCACTGAAATGAAATCACTGTTTTTCAACAACTCTTCTTTGGTAGCTACTTTAACATGAAGTTTAACTTTTGAAGCGCCCATGAAAGTAAGCTCAACTTCAGGATTAAACTCATATAAGTCGTAGGCTAAAACTTCCATGCCTAAACCCAATGCAATTTTTGCCACTTCACGACCTATACGTCCAAAGCCTAAAATACCAATGGTTTTACCACGAAGCTCAATTCCTTTTGTATAAGCTTTTTTTAGATCATTAAACTGAGTGTTGCCTTCTACCGGCATTTTACGATTTGCATCCTGTAAAAAACGTACCCCAGTAAATAAGTGTGCGAAAACTAATTCAGCTACAGAAAGAGATGAAGAAGCAGGCGTATTAACAACAGCCAAGCCTTTTCCTCTGGCATACTCAACGTCGATATTGTCCATACCAACTCCACCGCGTCCAATTAATTTAATGTTCGGACAAGCATCGATTAAATCTTTACGAACTTTAGTTGCCGATCGAACGGTGATAGCATCGTATTCATTTAAACGTGAAGCCAATTGATCTTGAGGAATGTTTTGTGTATCAACGGTATGTCCGGCACGTTCCAACATGGCTTTGCCAATTGGATCGATACCATCGTTTGCTAATATTTTTGCCATATATAGGTCAATGAAAATTTAGTTCGATTATTTTTTTAATTGCTCAAATTGCTGCATTATACTTACCAAATGATCTACACTTGATTGAGGTAATGCATTGTAAATAGATGCACGGAAACCACCAACGCTTCTATGACCTTTCAACCCTACGATATCAGCTTTTTTAGCAAAGTCAAGGAATTCTTTTTCAATGTCGGCATTGTCCATTACAAAGCATACATTCATTCTTGAACGATCTTCAACTGCGCAAGTACCTTTAAACAATGGATTTCTATCAATCTCAGCATATAAAGTAGCAGCTTTTTTGTTATTGATTTTTTCCATAGCTGCCACACCTCCTTGCTCTTTCACCCAACGCAAGGTTAACATTGCAACATAAATAGCAAATACAGGAGGCGTGTTATACATTGATCCATTATCAATATGTAACTGATAATTAAACATTGCAGGAATCTTACGTTCAATTTTACCTAAAAGCTCTTTTTTAACTACAGCCAAAGCAACACCGGCGGCACCCATGTTCTTCTGTGCACCAGCATAGATCAACCCGAATTTATTGGCGTCGAATACACGGCTGAAAATATCAGACGACATATCGCTCACCAATGGAACTGGTGATTCAGGGAATTCATGCAACTGCGTACCGTAAATAGTATTGTTCGATGTTACATGGAAATATTTTGCATCAGTTGGTATAGAATACTCTTTGGGAATATAAGTGTAGTTTGCCTCTTTAGATGATGCCACAACGTTTACATTTCCAAAAAATTTAGCCTCTTTAATTGCTTTGCTAGCCCAAGTTCCTGAATCCAGATAAGCCGCTGTTTCTCCCTCTCCTAATAAATTATAAGGCACCATAGCAAACTGAGTACTTGCACCACCATGCAAAAAGGTGATGGCGTAATCATCATTAAGATTCAGTAATTCTTTAACTAAACTACAAGCCTCGGAAACAACGGATTCAAAGTCGGCAGTACGATGGGATATCTCTAAAATCGATAATCCACTGTTATTAAAATTCAAAACTGCTTCTGCAGCTTGTTTAAGTACTTCCTGCGGTAAAATACCAGGACCGGCTCCGAAATTGTGTTTCATGATTTTTACTTAAGATTATTAATTTAACAGTTTAACATTGCTATTTCTAACAATTACTAGTTATTATTGACAAATTTATCAATTATAAACTAATATTTTAAAAAAAGTTCAATTATTAGAATAAATAGGTGCTTATGATGAAAAAATTAAAAAGATATTCCGTCATATCAATAACGGAATATCTCAATCAAATATCAAATAGATTTTAGGAACAAAGCTATTCCTTACTAATGAATAAATAAATCAAACAAGGTAGATATATCCGAAACTCAAAATCTATATAATCAATAGATTTAAAACCAAATCCTGTTTATACAATTGATTATCTTCTTATTACGATAAATTCTTAACTGTTATAAAAACAAGATTCAAAATTATGACAAACCGATTAGGCTTGTAGAGCTTCGATGTTTATTTTCTTTAATTCGGCAATTTCTGCAATAGGATCTTCGGCTGAGAAAACAGCATTACCTGCCACCAAGGCATTAGCTCCTGCTTTCAATAATGCAGCTGTGTTATGTTTATTTACGCCTCCGTCAACTTCAATGATCACAGTGGCATTTTTACGCTCGCATAATTGACGTAAGGTTCTGATCTTTTCATAGGTATTCTCAATGAACTTTTGTCCGCCAAAACCAGGATTTACCGACATGATCAGTACCAAGTCAAGATCATTGATAATATCTTCTAAAACATTTACCGGAGTATGCGGATTAAGGGCTACCCCTGCTTTCATACCCAGCTCTTTAATTTTACTTACAGTACGATGCAAGTGAGTACAAGCTTCGTAATGAACGGTTAAAATAGAAGCACCTGCTTTTTTAAAATCTTCCAAGTAACGATCAGGGTCAACAATCATCAAATGAACATCCAATGGTTTTTTAGCATGATGATTTACAGCGGTTACCACCGGAAATCCAAATGATATATTCGGTACAAATACACCGTCCATAACATCCACATGAAACCAGTCGGCGCTGCTTTCGTTGATCATTTCTACATCATCTTGTAAGTTGGCAAAATCAGCCGATAAAATTGAAGGAGCAATTATATGTTTCATTTTGTTTTGTTTTGAAAACAAATTATCCTAATTGATAATGTGTTTTTCATTCTGGCGCAAAAGTACTCAATGTATTGTTCATTAAGTAGATTAAATCAAAATTCAACTTGCAATAACTCTAAACATTGATTGTTTATAAACCAGAATATAAAGACAAAAAAAACGCCTTAGCTAAGCCAAGGCGTTTTCGTATTTGCATTTATCAGCTTATTGAGGCTGATTGTTGTTGGTGTTTTCTTTCTTTTCGCCAGCCGGACGCTCAGGACGAGGGATTAAAACTTTGCGTGACAATTTAAGTTTGCCTGTTTTCTTATCGATATCAAGCAATTTAACTTTAATTTTCTCACCAATTTCTAAAACGCCATCCATGGTTTCAAAACGTTTCCAGTCAATTTCTGAAATGTGCAATAAACCATCTTTACCCGGTAAAATCTCAACAAAAGCACCGAAAGGCTGAATGTTTTTAACTGTACCTTCATAAACTTCGCCGATTTCAGGAACTGTAGTAATTCCTTTGATCTTAGCCACCGCTCTGTCAACACTTTCTTTTTCAGTACCAAAGATTTGAACTTTACCAAATTCGCCAACTTCTTCGATATTGATGGTTGCGCCAGTTTCGCGTTGCATTTCCTGAATTACTTTACCACCTGGGCCTATTACAGCACCAATAAACTCACGAGGAATCAACATTTCGATAATACGTGGAGCATGAGGTTTGTAATCTTCGCGTGGAGCAGATAAGGTTTTATTCATTTCACCCAAGATATGTAAACGGCCCTCACGAGCTTGGTTTAATGCTTGAGTTAATGTTTCGTATGATAAACCGTCAATCTTAATGTCCATTTGGCAAGCAGTAATACCATTAGCAGTACCGGTTACTTTAAAGTCCATATCACCTAAATGATCTTCATCACCTAAGATATCTGATAAAATAGCGAATTTACCGGTTTCACTGTCGGAGATTAACCCCATTGCAATACCAGAAACAGATCCTTTAAGCTTAATACCTGCATCTAATAAGGCTAAAGTACCAGCACAAACGGTAGCCATTGATGAAGAACCGTTAGATTCTAAAATATCAGAAACGATACGGATAGTATAAGGATTATCGCCTTCAACAGGTAATACTTGTTTCAATGCGCGCATGGCAAGGTTACCATGACCCACTTCACGACGACCCGGACCGCGGTTAGGACGAACTTCACCAGTTGAGAAACCAGGGAAATTATAATGCAATAAGAATTTGTTATAACCGAAGAAAATAGCTCCATCGATCATTTGCTCATCATCTTTAGCACCTAATGTTACAGTTGTTAAAGATTGCGTTTCACCACGAGTAAACACAGCTGAACCATGAGCAGCAGGTAAATAATCAACTTCTGACCAAATAGGACGAACTTGAGTTACGCTACGACCATCTAAACGAACACCTTCGTTTAAGATCATATTACGCATTGCTTCTTTTTCGATATCGTGATAGTAACGTTTAATAAGCATTTTCGTTACCTCATCTAAACCATCTTCGCCTTTTTCAGCAGTTACTTTTTCAATAAAGGCATCACGTACTGCTTTAAAAGCAACTCCGCGTTCATCTTTACTGGTACCACCTTTAGCTACTTCGTAAATTTGAGCATAAAGTTCTTCTCTGATGCGGTTTTTAAGATCGGCATCATTGTCTTCGTGGTTATATTCACGTTTAGGCTTGTTGCCTGTTAATTCACGTAATTCTAATTGAGCCTGAACCTGAATTTTGATAGCATTGTGGCCAACTTGAATCGCCTCAATCATATCTTGTTCTGAACACTCTTTCATCTCCCCTTCCATCATTACGATGTCTTTTGCAGAACCGGCAAGCATGATATCCATATCAGCTAATTCCAATTCTTTAATAGTAGGGTTTACAACAAATTTACCATCGATACGAGCAACACGAACTTCAGAGATTGGACCATTAAATGGAATATCACTGATAGTAATTGCAGCAGAAGCAGCTAATGCAGCTAATGCATCCGGCATAATATCTTTATCAGCAGAAATCAAGCTGATCATTACCTGAGTATCAGCATGATAATCATCAGGAAACAAAGGACGTAATGCACGGTCAACTAAACGGCTAATTAATACTTCATAATCGGAAAGACGAGCTTCACGACGTAAAAAACCACCAGGAATACGACCGGCAGATGCATATTTTTCTTGATAATCTACAGACAACGGTAAAAAATCGGTACCTGGTTTAGCTTCTTGAGCCGAAACAACAGTAGCCAATAACATGGTATCACCCATTTTCACCACTACACTGCCATCAGCCTGCTTAGCCAGTTTACCTGTTTCGATTGATACTAGTCTTCCATCACCAATATCAAACGTTTTTGTAATTCCAATTTGCGACATATTTATTTTTCTACAACTTATTTGCGATTAAAAATAAGTAAAACTTCAATACTTATCTGGTTAACCGCGATTTATATTTAGGGACTTTTATTTATCCTATGATGAAAACTTATCACAATGCTTAAATGAATGTTAAGCCTGATAAGTTATAGTAGAAGTAAAAGAAAAAGAGCCGTCGGATATAAAAGACGGCTCTTTTCAATAAAATCTTAAACTATCTTCTTAAATCTAGTTCTTTGATAATTGCACGGTAACGAGCAATGTCTTTCTTCATTAGATAATCTAATTGTGAACGACGTTTACCAACTAGTTTCTGAACGGCTAACTGCGTACCAAAGTCTTTTTTATTTTTCTTTAAGTGTTCAGTCAAATGTTTAATGCGGTGCGTAAACAACGCGATTTGACCTTCTGCAGAACCAGTGTTAGTTTCACTCTGGCCGTGTTTTTTAAAGATTTCTTTCTTTACTTCTGAACTTAAATACATTCTTGAATGGTATTAAAGCGTTAAACAAATAATTAATTGAGGTGCAAAGATAAAACTAAATAACGGAAAACGAAAAGCAGCCCTCAATTAATACTTGTTTATTTTATTAATGGTATTGAACCTGCCAAATCATATTTAGCAATTGCCTCGAGTTTATTTTCCGTTTGAAAATACTTTGCCACCACTTTACCTGGTAAAACTTTCTGAAATTTTTTAATGTATTTATTTTCAAGTGACAGGTGCTGCTTTTGAATTGATTGAAATTGTTTAGTAAGAGCCAGCGCTTCATCATCCGTAATTGTATCATAAGATTTAGCGTAATCTTCAATCAGCTTAATACTTTGATCATTTAATGAGGCCTTTGCTGTTTGAAATTCACGATACAAAGGCCAAAAAACAGTTGATTGTTCCTCGGTTAGATTCATAGCCTGAGAAACTACATCTTGTTTCATGGTTTGCAGTGCACTCCGTGTTACTTCCAATTGCGATTTAGCATCTTGGGCAAAACTTTTCTGAGTTATAAAAACAGCAAATAATGATACAAAGAGAGAGAGCGTAAGTTTTTTCATAACGAATAAAATGTTAAGTTATTGATAATCACAAGGTAAATAAATTTCAGAAGAGAATAAGGGCTTTCTTTCAATTTAGTTTATTGTAATAAACGTGTTATTAAGCAACTAATGGTGTTGTTTTTGGCACTTATTAGTAATAAAATGAAATGATATGAAAAAAGTTGTGTTTTTGATTGTTGCTCTCGTCTCATTAGTTTGTTCAAGGTCAGCGGCCCAAGTATCTGTAAATGTTAGCATTGGCACCCCGCCAATGTGGGCTCCTTATGGTTATACCGAGGCTCGTTATTATTATTTACCGGATGTTGAATGTTATTATGATGTTGTTGACGCCCATTTTATCTACAATAATGGTAACGCCTGGGTAAGGGTTTCCTCATTGCCTGCTCGTTATCGAAATTATGATCTATATGCCGGTTATAAGGTTGTGCTTGAGTATAATGGAGCGAATCCTTATCGGTATTTCAGCACGCATAGAGCCCGTTATCCATATGGCTACTGCGGACCTCGTCAGGTAACCTACAGAGAATATTGCCGTCATGAAGACCGGTATCGTCACATCCCTCCTGGACATTGGAAAAATGGTAAATGGAGAGATGAAGTTCGGTATTCAGAACATTATGAAGGACATCATGATCGTGGGCATGGCCATGGCAAAAAACATCATCATTGATTAAACATTTCTCCTGAAATAAGTTGACGATTTTGAATAATTATCCCGGTTTCAGAATGGAAACTGGGATTTTTCGTTATAAGCATTTTGAATTGAACTCATTCACCCCCTTTTTGTTTCTAAATGTTATCCCAAACCCGCGGCTGCATTATCCATATAAATGCAAAAACTCGGATGGTTACGAAGCAGGCTTGCAGGGACTTCCGTTGTAATCGCTCCTTCAATTACTTTTTTCACTATGGAAGATTTTTTTTCGCCACTAACCATCAATATCACATGTTTGGCGTCCATAATAGAGGCAACACCAAGGGTTAATCCGGTTAACAGTTTTTTTTGTGATGAGAAATATTTTTGACCCACTTCTTGCGTCACCGTATCCAGTGTGGAAACATGTGAATATAAATCAGAAGAAGTTCCAGGTTCATTCATACCTATGTGCCCGTTCATACCCAAACCCAGCACAACTACATCAATGCCTTTATGATGGTCGATAAATTCCTCTATACGTTCACATTCTACAATGGGATTTTCTACTTTCCCATTAAAAAAAACAATGTTTTCTTCAGGGGTTTGGATTGGAAAGAAGAGCTGTTTATTTAAATAAAATCGGCAGCTGCCTTCATCCTCGCCATTCATTCCTCCCCATTCATCCAAGCCCACAAATCGCCAGTTCGACGTGTTAATAATGCCTTGTTGCTGTTGTTTTACTAATTCAGCATATAAACCCGCCGGAGTATCTCCAGAAGCGGGGCAGAATAAAGGCGTACCAGCCTTGCTTAAATACTGAACCACATCATTTGCCACCTGCAGCGACAAGTCTTCGTATGTATCGGCTACAATAATTTTCATGGATAATTTGAATAGTGATTTTCAGAAACGTCCTTTCTCACCCATGCATCCGTTGTTATTTTTATGTATTCACGAAGGAATCATTTAAAAGTACAAATAATACAAGGGGCGCAGACCGGCCGTATGCAACAAATATTAAGATCTCATTCAGAATATCGCCAAAATCTATTTTATCATCCCTTACAAGCCAATCGAGCTCACCATTGGGGCCTTCTATAAAGCCATCAAGTGTCATTGCTACATTTAGTATTACTCTTCTCATTCAGTTTCACATTAGAATTTGAAAGTTCCTAAACAATAACCGTAACGTACCAGATTGCCGATGGCGAGGGCCAAAATTTACTTCCCTGTAAAAACCAATCGTTTCGGGTAAGGGAACTTACTCCCTATGCGAACGAACATGGCCATTTTCACCTGAAAAAAGGCTCAAAAAAAAGCAGGACACTCCTCCTGCTTCCAATTTCTTCAATACCTCCTACGACAAGTCCATAAGACCCACCGCTACCGAAGATTCCGTTCAACACAGCCTTCATCGCTCTTCCTGCGGACACTACGAACGCTTAGTTTTTACTGGCTGGTGTTCTTTCTGTTGTGATTGTTCGCCCGTTTTTATTTTCTTAATTAAGTCGTTTGCTTTGTCACTCAATACTGCACTCTCTGTTGTTGTAATTACATTGTCAAATACTCCGAGGTCTTTAAAAATTTGCTTTTTCTCTTGCCAGTTTTCGTTGTATTGCTCGTCACCTAATAGTCCAAGGTGTTCCCAAAACCAAGTCTTACCGTTATGTCTAATTGTAAAGTCTGGTTCTTTCCATTGGCTTTCGTTGTAGTAGAGTTTTTCTTCATATTGAAAGTCTATAGCCGAACGGTATAGAATGTTTGCAATAATTACTTCTGATTTAGAACGAACCCAAATTCCGTTTTCTGTCTTATGTATTTTTCCAAGCAAATGCTTATTTACTCCTAAGTATCTGCCTATTTCTTGGTGTAATGATTGTGAACTGTCAAAGTTGTCAAGCAAATAAACAAGATAGTCTAAAAGATTATGCTTGTATTCTTTCTTTCTAGCTGTCTCTTTATTTATATTTTCAATTTGCTCTGTTGTCAATTCTGCTTCGGTTGCTTTTATTAACAAGCATTTATCAAGGTTTTTGCTTAAAGTTGCTTGCTCGTCAACCAGTGCTTTGTAAGTGATATTGAAAAATTCTTTACAAGATAAACCTGCATTCTCCGACCTTGCCAAAACGGGGATTACCATCCCTGTTTTTGAAGAATCAACAATTTCTTTTAAACGAGAATTTGAGTTTGATTTAAAAACTTTCAAGTTTGTGAAGCCTTTTCCGTCAATTGATATAGCATTGCAATTCAAGAAATATGGTAATGCAGATTGTAATTCTTCTTCCGAAAAATATTGAAGTGTTTTTCTTCCTACTTCATTGTTTGTGGCTTTGGTAAAAAGGTGCTTTAATTCATCTTGGTTTGGAAAAGATTTGTCAATAAAGTGAGTTTTTCGAACTTGAACATTTTTGTTGGAATAGAGCATATATGCTGTTGCTCCTTTTTGGTCACGGCCTGCTCTTCCTATTTCTTGATAATATTGTTCAATAGATTCGGGCAACATAAAATGAATTACAACACGAATGTTAGGAATGTCAATACCCATTCCAAAAGCGTTAGTAGCAAAAACTAGGTTTGTCGAACCTTCTCTGTATTCTGATATTATTCTTTGCCGTTCAGAACTGGTCATATCTCCGTGAAAGGACAAAGCATTAAAACCTTTCTGATTTGCGACTTCACATAAATCTTCAACGCCTCCTTTGTGATATTTGCGATACAAATAAACTAATACCTTTTCGGTTTTGTGGTCATCAATTATCTCCCAAATCCTTTCTCGTTTTTCATCTTCATTTGTTAGTTTTTCAACTTTCAAATCAATGTCAAAACGAAGAAGAACATCATCTTTTAATATTGATTGTTTATTAATTTGAAAATCATTCGTTACGTCAATAAGCTCTCTTGGGTTAATGGTCGCAGTAAGTCCAAGAACTTTTGGTCGCTGATTTTCAAAAACGGATTCTAAAAAAGTTGGTATATGCTTATAAAATGGTCTAAAATCAAAGCCCCACTGACTAATACAATGCACTTCATCTATTACAACTAATTTTATCTTGTCCTTTTGCAAAGAAATGCAATACTCAAAAAATCCATCTGTAGACATTCTTTCAGGACTGACAAAAATAAAATCAGGATTGGATTCACCTTTTGCGAATGCCTTGAGTTGCTTAATTTGCTCAGAAGCACCCATACCACCGTGAATAGCCAAAACATTACAGCCGGAGGCTGTAAGTTTTTCGGCTTGTTCATCTATTAATGCGATTAGCGGAGAAACCACCAAACAGGTTCCTTTTAACGCTTTAGCACCAACCCAGTATATCAATGATTTTCCACCACCTGTTGGCATTACAGCCAAAGTTGAACCGTTCGAGATAACTTGATTGATTACTTTCTCTTGAAAAGGTTTTAGAGAAAACTGTCTTGCTAAGGCAGGAAATTCCTTTTCAAAAACTTCAACAGCTTTAGTAGTCATAATGGTAGTTTAGAGAATTTTGTTTTAAGACGTTTATTTCTTCTTGGTGTGTTCTTGCTACAAAAGATAGAAAGCTGTCAACTGCAACAAATCTGTATTCTATTGGCAAACTAATTCCGTGTTTTGCATATAATTCTTTGAGTTTATTAAATATTCGTAGTGCATAAAATGCGAAAAGTCCGTAGGGGTAGAAATAATTTTGCTGAGTTGTTCCTTCGTCAGCGTTTATCATCAAGAATTGAGAATCTTCCTTACAGCCAAATTTCTTTTTGCTACTCAAATAATATAATGACCAAACAGCTTCTCGACTTCGACTAGGATACATTTCTGGGAATAGCTTGAATATAAATTCACTTTTTATACCACCACCAATAACTCCAAAAGCAGTGCAGCCTTCTTCATCTAAGTCATAATAACCTAAATCATCGCAGTTGTCGATTTTTTCAAATTCTTTACCATCATACCAGTCATTTTTCCATTCATTAGCCAACTTGATAATGTTTGAAGTCACTTCAAACAAATGTCCTGGCTGGGCTGTATTAAAGGCAGCTCTAAATTTGTCAAGTTCTTTTGCCTGTTTGTTTTGAAGTGTTTTGCGGATAATTGGTATTTGATTTTTTAGGATGGTGTTTTTAAAAGAGTTTACATCGTGTTTGTATTCTTCAAGTGATTCCAAGTCAAGAATATCTAAATAGGGTTGACGTTCCTTATTAAAGTCATCAATTGCTTCTTTAATTAGTCTATCTAATATTTTTTTGGTTTCTTTCGGTTTGTTTTTTGGTTTTGAAGTTGAACCAAATTTTGTAGCAAGTTTTTCTGCTTCGCTGTCTTGAATACCGTGTCCGCCTTCAGTGTCAATATATCGCTGAAAATATTCGGGAATGATTTGTTTCATTTCTTCCCAAACCTTGTCTATATGTTCTTGCTCGTAGCAAATTTCTTCTATGTCGTTCGGATAATACATATTTCTTATTTGTCAGTTTGTTGTTTGAGTGGTAGTCTTTACACTTGCCAGTAACGAGTCGCTTTATGCAACTCGTTGTATTTATTTTAAGTTTAGTTGCGTGTATTTTTCATTTAACTGAATCCTTTCTTCATTTTCAATCATAACAAATCAACGGCTTCTGTCCTCCAAAATAACTATTTTTTCTATATCTAAATTGTCGTGAGCAGATTCTCTCCCATTTCAAAACTGATACAAATCGCTCATTTACTATGACAAGTAAATCCTCCTAAACAATAAAAAACTAAAGCCGGAAATTCTCTCCTGCTTTTCCCTTAATTTTGCAATTCAGAAAAATTAAAGCATGAGTGAAAAACAATATACAGCATTTGAAAGTGAACTAAAGGTTCGTCCCGATGATATAGATATGAACAATCACGTTCATAACAGTAAATATTTCGATTATGTGTTGGCTGCCCGTTATGATCAGATGGAGCGTTTTTATAAAATGCCCATGGAAGAGTTTCTGGCTTTGAATTATGGCTGGGTGATCAATACGGCTTTTGTTGAGTACAAACGTCCTTTGTTGCTAGGAGATGTGTTTACCGTAAAAACCTGGATCATCAGTATTGCAAAAAAGGATCTGAAAGTTGGGTTTGAAATCCATCGTAATAAAACTGGAAAATTATGTAGCAGTGGCTGGTTTGATTACACGATGGTAAATACAAAGACTGGAAGGTCGGAAGTTATTCCTGAGTGGATCATTGAGAAGTACGCTATTTAATTATTGATTTCGAGTTACGGATTTCGGGTTAATTTTTAAAACGCAACCCGAAATCCGTAATTCTAAAATTTATCTCATTGCTTCTTCAATTATCGAAGCGTAGAATTCGCTAATATCCCATCCCATTGCTGCCACTTGCTGTGGAATTAAACTAGTTTCTGTTTGGCCAGGAACCGTGTTCACTTCAAGGAAATAAAACTCATTGGTTCCATCCTGCAAGAAGAAATCGATACGAACCACTCCCCTACAGTTTAACCTTGCATAAGACCTTTTTAAGTTTTGTTGAACAACTTTAAGTGTTTCAGGATCAATATCAGCAGGTGTAATTTCCTGAGTTAAACCTGGAGTATATTTAGCCTCAAAATCAAAAAACTCGTTTGAACTAATAATTTCAGTTACCGGCAATACGGTTATTTCGTTATTACGCTTTACCACCCCGCATGAAAACTCACGACCTTTAATAAACTCTTCCACCAGCACCTGACCGTCTTCTTTAAAGGCGCGCTCAATAGCCTCGGCTAATTCTTCCGCAACTTTTACTTTTGAAGTACCTAAACTCGACCCTCCGTTATTTGGCTTAACGAATACCGGTAGTTTGAGCTTCGACAAAATATCATTGGTACTATAAGTTTGGTCACTAAACAATTGTAATGATTTAGCCACGTTAACACCCGCTGAACCAACAACACAATTTGTATAGCTTTTGTTAAATGTTAAGGCCGAAGTGAAGCTATCACAAGTGGTATAGGGGATCTGCTGCATTTCGAAATAACCTTGTAACATTCCATCCTCTCCAGGGGTTCCATGAATGGCAATAAAAACGCAATCGAATTTTATTTTTTGACCATTAATAGTTAACGAGAAATCATTTTTGTCAATTTCATAAGCCTGCCCAGAAGCATCGATATACGTCCAGCCTGAGCGGGTAATGATGATCTTATAAACATTGTATTTAGCAGCAGGAATGCTTTTCTCAATTTGAGCTGCCGATTTCAAAGAAACCACGTGTTCACCAGAATAACCTCCGGCAAGTAAAGCTATTGTCTTTTTCATGGATTGCTAAATTCTATGATTGTCTTTTTTTGGTTTGAGCAAATATAATCCAATTACCTATTGAAGCGTTTGAAATGAAGAAAAACAAACGCATTTTATTTGCCCGACAAATTAAAACTTTGGATCAAAGCACCTTACCTGCAATGGCTAAAATTTCACAAAACAATTTTGTTTTTTTACGGCAATTTTATGAACCTAGCGGCTTTTCTGCAGGTTAGGTCTATTTAGGTTTTTATAAAACTTTAATTAAGTTTGAGAACTTTATAACAGCACTACATGTTTAAGAAATTTTTCGCCTTTTTACTAACTCCAGAATTTCGTAAAAATCTAATATTTGCAGCCTTATTGGTATTTCTGCTGGTATTTATCGCAATATTTTCGTTAAGAGTATTTACCAAACATGGAGAAAGTTTAACCTTACCAGACCTATCGGGATTAACTGTTAAACAAGCCGAGGATTTGACAGCTTCAGGAAATATAGAATTTAAAGTAGATACCGTATTTATACAGGGTAAAATCCCAGGAACAATTGTACAGCAAGACCCTGACCCTAAAACAGAGGTTAAAGAAGGCCGTACAGTTTATTTATTGATACAGTCATTCACTCCCCCTGAAATTAAACTGCCTGATCTGGAAGGAAAAACCTTAACTGAGGCTCGCGCTGTTATTGAAGGTTATGGGCTAAAAATGGGTGAAATGATTTACAAATCAGACATTGCTAAAGATGTTGTTTTGGGCGTTACCTACCGTGGCATGACCATCAATGCCGGCACCGGTTTACCTAAAGGCGCCACTGTTGGCCTGGTTTTGGGAAATGGATTTGGCGCTGCGTCGATCAATATTCCCGACTTAACCGGTTTAACATTACAAGAGGCCATATTTACCATCAGAGGTAATTCATTGCTATTGGGTAAAGTTACTTATGATGGAGAAATATCTGACTCAACTCAGGCAAAAGTTTACAAGCAAGATCCGCCGTACGTATTGGGAGATACAACAACCATTCAACAAGGATCGATGATCAATATATTTTTGCATCAGGAATAATGGATATTAGTGCAGCTGAATTAAAAGAGCGAATAGATAAAGGTGAATCACTTCATATAATTGATGTTAGAAACCAACTGGAATTTCACACATTTAATATCGGTGGAACAAATATTCCTTTAGGAAAGCTCACCAGTACAATAGAGGATTTGGATTTTGATTCAGAAGATGAATTGATCTTGATCTGTGCGCATGGAATCAGAAGTAAAACGGCTGTTCAGCTACTGGAACAATCAGGTTTTACCAATGTACGTAACCTCAAAGGAGGAATACTTTCAATCAAAAGACTAACTAATTAATCAATCAGCTAAACCAAACTACAGCAAATTGAAAAAGATAATTTTAGGTGTTTTAGCCATTATTTTAATAGGCGCATTATCAATAGGCGGCTATTTCTATTTTAAACTTTTAAAGCCAAATACCGGAGATTTTGAACAGAAAGCCTATCTGTATATACCTACAGGAGGAACTTTTAAGAATGTGATCGACAGTCTGGAAAAAAATCATCTATTAAAAAATGTAGAAAGCTTTAAATGGAGTGCCAATTTCATGAAATACAACGATAGCAACATTAAAGCAGGTCGTTACCGTATTTCAAAAGGCATAAGCAATCGCGTGCTTATTAACATGCTAAAAGCCGGCAACCAGGAAGCTGTACGTTTAACATTTAACAATATTCGCATTAAATCGCAATTTGCCGGTTACGTTGCCCGTAAGTTGGAAATAGACTCTGTTAAGTTTTTAACAATGCTTAACGATGAGCAATTTGTGGGTAAGTTTGGATTTACTCCTGAAACTGTTTTTACTGTATTCATTCCCAATACTTATGAACTTTTCTGGAACACCAATCAGCAAAAGTTTTTCAGCAGGATGTATGACGAATATCAAAAATTCTGGACTTCGGAACGCAAGAAGAAAGCTGAAGAATTGGGTTTAAGTCCGGAGAAAGTAAGTGTTTTAGCATCAATTGTTTATTGGGAAACCAAGAAAACTGATGAAATGCCAATCGTGGCTGGCGTTTATTTAAACCGCCTGAAAAAAGGAATGAAACTGGAAGCCGATCCTACGGTGATTTTTGCTGAAGGTGATTTTACCATTTCGAGGGTTCGAGGTAAAATGATGTCAAATCCATCGCCTTATAACACCTATGTTCACACAGGCTTGCCGCCTGGACCTATTTCAATGCCTTCGGTAACAGCAATTGATGCGGTTTTAAACTATCAAAAACACAACTACATCTATTTTTGTGCAAAAGATGATTTCTCAGGTCGTCACGCCTTTGCCGAAACTATGGAACAGCATATTATTAATGCTAAAAAGTTCCAGAAAGCTTTAGATGCCAGAGGAATTAAGTAAATTCCCTTTCGATATAAAAACTTACATGCAGCGTTGTAAATTACGCTGCATTTTTTTGTTTATTCCTTGAAAAATCAATTTTATGAAGTCTATCCTTAAGAAATCTCTTCTTTCCGTACTTTTTTGGGGAAGTTGTGTTATTATTCTTAATGCACAACCTCTTCCAGCCAGTCTTAACTATCAATCGCTTTCTGCATTACCTCCTCAAAATGAAAACATGAACTTTGGAGATATCCAGTGGAATAAAACTGGTCACCTATTTACAAATCTGGAAGAAGTTACGGGAGGTTTTGAAATAGTAGAATATGATCCGGCCAACAATTTTTCACGAAAAGTGCTCGTGGCTTCATCAAGCTTAATCGTGAATAATGCTACACTTCCGGTTGAAGCCTATACTTGGTACCCTGCAACTGGAAAAATAGTTCTATTCTCCAACTCTAAGAGGGTTTGGCGCGAAAATACGAGGGGTGATTTTTGGCTCTATGACGTTAATAGCAAATCACTTAAAAAACTGGGCAACTCGTTACCTGAATCTTCACTTCAGTTTGCTAAACTTTCTGCCGATGGTTCAAAAGCCGCTTATGTAAGTAAGCATAATATTTATGTTGAGGATCTAAAAAGCGGAGCCATCAAACAATTAACAACCGATGGTACCAACCGCATCATCAATGGAACCTTTGATTGGGCCTATGAAGAAGAGTTGTTTTGCAGGGATGGCTTCAGATGGAGTCCGGATGGACAATCAATTGCTTTCTGGCAAATAGATGCTTCTAAAATTGGTAATTACTTAATGCTGAATACTACCGACTCTATTTATTCATTCAATGTTCCGGTGGAGTATCCTAAAGTAGGTTATGATCCATCAAAGGCTAAAATTGGTGTGGTAAATGTTCAATCAGCCCAACTAAAATGGATGGATATTCCTGGAGATCCTGTAAAAAACTACCTTCCACGTATGGACTGGGCCGGTAACAGCAATGAAGTTATGGTTCAGCAGTTAAACCGTAAGCAAGACAGTTGTAAGCTGTATTTAGTAAACACGCAATCAGGCTTGGCTAAAAAGGTTTACGAAGAAAGCGATGCAGCATGGATCGATATGAATTACTTCTGGCAATACGATCGCGTTGGATGGGATTTTATAAACAATGGAAAAGAATTTTTATGGACTAGTGAAAAGGACGGCTGGAGACATGTGTATCGCTTGAATAAGGATGGCTCAAATGAAAGATTGCTTTCCAAAGGTAAATACGATGTAATGGATATTGTTGGAATTGATCAGAAGAAAGAAGTACTCTATTTCTACGGCTCGACTCAGAATGCCACTCAACAATACTTATACTGCATTACTTTAGATGGAAAAGGTTCAGAAGTTTTAGTTTCTCCGGCAGCTCAAAAAGGCACGCATAAATACAATATTTCTCCTGATGCCCAATATGCAGTTCATGGATTTTCAAATTATCAAACTGCTCCAACTGAAGAGTTTATTAGTTTAGCTTCTAAAAAAAGGTTAAAAGAAGGCCAAAGCTATAACCTGACAGCTGAGCAATTAAAACAATACTTGCCAAACCCCAAAAGCTTTTTTCAGGTTACAACTATTGATGGTGTTACTATTGATGGCTGGGTAATTAAACCTGCAAATTTCGATGAAACTAAAAAGTATCCGGTTTTATTCGATCTATATGGAGAACCTGCAGCCGCAACGGTTAAAGACAGTTTTTCACCCAACAGCTGGCACCAATCTTGGGCAAGCCAAGGCTATGTGATCATTTCGTTGGATAACCGTGGTACACCTGTTGCCAAAGGCCGTGAATGGCGCAAAGCGATCTTTAAAAATATCGGAAATCTGAATATTCGTGACCAGGCAATGGCCGCTAAAGAGATCTTAAAATGGAAATGGGTAGACAGCAGCCGCATTGCTGTTTGGGGCTGGAGCGGAGGAGGTTCTTCCACCCAAAACCTGATGTTTAAATACCCCGATATATTTAAAACGGGTATGGCAGTTGCTGGAGTGGCTAATCTTTTAACGTATGACAATATTTACGAAGAACGCTATATGGGGCTGTTACCACAAGCGGTGGATGCCTATAAACAAGGTTCTTCTATTAATTTTGTAAGCGGATTAAAAGGAAACTTACTATTGGTGCATGGCAGCGGCGATGATAATGTGCATTACCAAAATCATGAAATGCTGGTGAATGCCTTGATAGAAGCCGGCAAACCCTTCAGTATGATGGTGTACCCTAATCGCTCACATTCAATAAATGAGGGTAAAGGAACTGATAAGCACCTGTTTAATCTTCTTACAACTTATTTAGTTGAGCACTGTCCTCCGGGAGCAAGATAGACCTGAAATTTGAGATTTGAGATTTGAGATTTGAGACCATGGCCCATATTTCAAATCTCGTATCTCTCAATTATTAACCAAATTCCCGGAATAGTATTGTCAGGGAGCCAAATAAAATGGGATGCAAGATTCGAGATTAGGATATTAGACATTCATTCCGCTATCCTATTTCTCACATCTAATATCTAATATCTAATATAAAATGTTTACACACGAAACCAAACTACGCGTACGATACGGCGAAACAGACCAAATGGGTTATATGTACTACGGAAATTATGCCGAGTTTCTGGAAGTTGCCCGTGTTGAAATGCTACGTAGTATGGGCTTAAGCTATAAAAGTTTTGAGGAATCAGGAATTATGATGCCGGTTCTGGAACTGAATGTTAAATATGTAAAACCGGCTCGTTACGATGACGAGATTACCATAAAAACGACCGTTAAGCATAAGCCTGCTATTCGCATCCACTTCGATTATGAATTGTTTAATGAGGCGGGCGATCTAATTACCATTGCGCATACAAAACTGGTGTTTGTTGACATGAGGACAAATAAACCTTGTCACGCTCCGGAAGAATTTATGGAGAAGCTAAAACCTTATTTTGAATAGTTTTAAATGCTAGTTTTATACTTCGTAATTATTAGATGGGAAAAGTAGAACGGTTACTGAATAAATTTAGCTTGTATCGCATGTTCATTTTATGGACAAAACGTACTGCTTTGCCCGGATTTCAGCAACTCCCGCTTTACACTGTGGCAGTATTCTTTTTTAATGAACTGAAGAAAGAATCACTAGTGACCAAGTCATCGTCACTGGCTTATAGTTTTATGCTGGCTATCTTTCCAGCTATTATCTTTTTATTCACCTTAATTCCTTATATACCGGTTGACGGTTTTCAAGATCATTTGTTATCCTTATTGATGCAGATATTGCCTTATAACGCTTATAAAGCAGCCGAAGACACGCTGTTTGATATTATTAAGAATCAAAACGTAAGCTTGCTTTCATTTGGTTTTATAACGGCATTGTTTTTTTCAACCAACGGTGTAAACTCGTTAATGCGAGCATTTAACAAAGCGTCCTTAGTTGCTGAACGAAGAACTTTTATTAAGAAAAGAACAATCGCGCTTTTACTAACCGTTTATATCGCTATCTCATTAGTGGTGGGTATTACTTTTTTAATTGCCGGCGAATTCATCATTAACTTTTTGGAATCTGAAGGGTTGATCAAAGGTTGGTTCCTGGTTTTTGTATTGCAATCGTTCCGGTGGCTGGTAATTGCCTTGTTATTCTTATTCGCCACTTCCCTATTGTATTACTACGGTCCTTCAACTTCCAGGTCTAAAAAGTTTATAACACCAGGTTCTGTATTGGCAATGTTTCTAGCCATCATCGTTTCAATCGGATTTGCCTATTACATTAACCACTTCGGGGCTTATAACAAGCTCTATGGCTCCATAGGAACCTTAATCGTTATTATGATCTGGCTGTATATCAACTCGATGATCATCCTGATCGGCTACGAATTAAATGCTAGTATAGTGCTATCGAAAAGAAGTTTAGTAATTGCATCGGAAGGTGAATCGCCCAATTGGAAAATACGCAGCAATCCGTCTGGACAAAAAAACAAGCTTAAAACCAGCTAATTAGCGTTTTTTTGAAAATTTAATTTGGCAGTCTGTCCTGAATTTGTACTTTTGCCTCCGGAAAGTTGGCAGAGTGGTCGAATGCGGCGGTCTTGAAAACCGTTGACTGTAACAGGTCCGGGGGTTCGAATCCCTCACTTTCCGCGTCTTTAACAAGATAAAACATAAAAAAGCCCTTTAATTGACTTTAAAGGGCTTTTTTATTTTAAGCCATACCGGTGATTTCGACATAAAAAGGAAATGATGTCGGACTATTCGTCGGACTATTCGTCGGACTTGTCGATTAGAAGGGCCTATCTTTTGTCATTCTATTTTAAACTATTCAAGTGAGTAAATTCTCCTTGGTCAATCCTTATGCTCACGCCATTGCCACAACTACCCATAGCACATGAAGATGTGTTTTGGGGCAGCATCACTACTCTCTATTAGTTTCCACTCAGTTGTAGGTAAACTAAAATTACAGACGCTGCAGTCATAATAATTACGGCTGAAAAACCTAGTACGTTTGAAATTCTTCCATTTACATATTCTCCCATTATTTTTTTGTTGTTAGAAATATGAAGAATAATTGCAATTAAAACGGGAGCTGTTAATCCATAAAGAATAGCTGTATAAATTAAAGCCTTAATGGGTGAAATACCAATGTAATTCAACGATAATCCAAGTATCAGAGAAATAGCAATGATGACATAAAAGGCTTTTGCTTCATGAAATTTTTTATCGAGTCCTTCTTCCCAACCAAAGGTTTCAGTAAAAATATATGAAAGACAGCCGCTCAATACGGGTATGGCTATTAGTCCTGTACCGATTACTCCTATAGCAAAAAGAAGATAGGCCAAATTGCCTGCTAAAGGTTTTAATGCCATAGCCGCTTGCTCCACGGTCTCGATCTGATGAATACCCCCTTTAAACAAAACAGTGCCAGTGGTAAGAATAATAAAATACATAACAAATCCTGAGAATGCCATTCCAAAATCCACATCTTCTTTCATGTCATGGATTATCTTTTTATTCACCATCAGGTGTTTTTTCTTATGTTGCATTTCTTCTACTTCCACAGATGCCTGCCAAAAGAAAAGGTACGGGGAAATTGTGGTGCCCAATATGCCAACAAGTATGGCAATGAACTCTTTGTTAAACTTGATAGTTGGGATGAATGTCGCTTTAAATATTTTCATCAAATCCTGTTTATACAAAAACGGAACAATAAAATAAACCAACATCACAATACACAAGTATTTAAGTATCGAAGCGATTTTTAGATAGGGTAAATAAATGATTAGTCCTAAGAGTATAATGGTGAAAACAACACTGAAATAGGTAGCATCAATAGCAGGGAAAAGTAGATTCCCGACCGCTCCCATCCCTGCAATGTCGGCACCTATATTCATTACAATGGCTGGAAAACTAAACAACAACATGAGATACAAAATCGGTCTTGGGTAATGCTCTTTAAGTGTTCCGGTTAAACCATGATTGGTCACCAAACCAATTCTTGCGCACATCTGTTGAATGGCAGCCATAAGTGGAAAAGCAACAATAGAGGTCCAAAGTGTTGATAGTCCGAAAGCAGCACCCGCCTGCGAGTAAGTTGCAATGCCAGATGGATCATCGTCACTCGCCCCTGTTACAAGACCTGGCCCTAGAAGTTTCCAGAAACGAAGGAGTTTGTTGGAATGCTTTTTCGTGTTTTTCATTTTTATAGGTGAAAACATCATCAAGATAAGCAGAATAGCAACGATAATATTTTTTTATGAAAAGCTTTAGATTAATCTGTAGATGAAAAAGCCGAACGCTACCTGTCCTTTCAGGTCATACAGTAAAAGCTGATGTCCTAGAGGAAAAATATAAATATAAAAGGAAAGAAAAGGCCAGGAAACCGGCGTTTTTCTTTTACCTCTTTGAGTAAAAGCTCTGTTTTTCTTAAATAGAGTCTTTGCGCGAAGTATCTCTTTTGGTTGTATCTACAGGAGGAATACTATCTGTTTTGACACCTGAGTTATCATAATTCGTTGAATCACTCGTGTTGGATTTATTTTCGCCACGTTGAGACGAACAACCAATATAGGTTAAGCAAACTGCTACAGTTGCCATAACAAAGAATAATTTTTTCATTTTAATGATTTAATTATAGTAATGAAAGAACTATGCCATTTAGGTCTTGACAATTAATAATTAATAAGTAAAATGCAACAAACTGTGTAAATATTTACACAAACTTCACACAATCAGATAATTACAAGCACAGCCCTTTTAGTTTACAGATATCTTTTGGCACCTTATTTTCATAATATACCTATGGTTCTATTAATAGAATTCAATTAACATACCACTCATATAATCATTTATTTAATTTTTTAATTTTGTGCATTTTTCCAGATGAACAAGTGATTAGTTATCACATTCAGCTTAACAGAAGAAACTTGTTATAAATAGCTGAAAATCAAGCTACAATATTTTTTGTACTACTCAAAAAATTCAACTAATTAATTTAAGTATGGTTTATTAACTGCTTTAGTTTCTATGAAAGTTATCTATATAGGAACAAGGAATTCAATTATTCTTGAGTCATTAATAACATCTGGTCATCAGGTTATTGGAATAGTAGAGTCACGATCTAATAATCCTACCCAATTGAGATCGATTTTATGTGTTATATATGATAATTTTCAACGTTTAAATCATAAAAAAGTAACACAGCTACCATCTGTTGCTAAAATGTATAAAATACCACTTTTTGTTGCTTTCAAAAACAAACAAGATCAACTTAAAAAATGGGTTTCAAGTTTAAATCCTGAAATTATACTTATTCATGGAATGACGGAATTGTTAAAAAAAGAAATATTTAATATACCTAAATACGGTGCCATTAATCTGCATCAATCACTATTACCTAATTACAGAGGCCCCAACCCTGATTTTTGGGTTTACTACTATATGGACTTAAATCCAGGAGTAACAGTACATAAAATAGATTCGGGAGAAGACTCAGGCGATATTTTATTGCAGGAGAGTTTTCCGTTAAAACTAGGAACCTCGCTTAAAGAATACAGACAAAAATATTTGGAAATAGGGAGCAAACTTATGCTTCAGGTATTAACGGCTTTAGAAAATAATAGACCAATAAATCCACATAAGCAATCAACCGAAAAGCTTGTTAGAGCAAGAAGAATTAACCCTATTGAATACCATATAATTATAGACTGGCAAAATTGGCCAATTGAACGGATTTTTCATTTTTTACGTGGGACTATGACACATATTAATACAATTCACCTACCTCAATTTAATAGCCATAAATGGGATGTTGTTAGTTTTAAAAAAGAGATTACAGAGAAACCTTATGGATCTATCATTTACGATAACAATAAAATTTACCTTGTTTGTAAAGATGGATTAATAGAACTTAAGAGAAATTTTTCGTTAATAAAACTTATTAAATCACTTGTTTAAACACCATTTCAACCAAATGGCCGCCTACCACAATAAGTCTCATTGCAGCCCTAATTTTTCCTTAATGCCGGGATGCTACCAATTCTATAAACCAATATCCATGGTACTTATCTCTTAAAAAATTCTTTTCACTCAACCATTGATTTACACCTATCCATTCATTTAATTTGCAGCCTTTATTTCATGTTATGATTAAGAACTATTTAAAATATACACTACTTGCGGGGATGCTGTTTGCCACCGTTTCTTGTGGTCAAAAAGGTAAATCGACAGAAGAAAAATCAACTGCGGATTCAGGTGTTGTAGCTGAACCTAAAGCGGATTCAGCAGCTGCCTCAACTCCTGCCACAACCGATAACAGCAATAGAAAAGCTGCTTCGGTTGCCGAAATTTTGGCTCGCAAAGAAGTGCCAATTCTTTGTTATCACCAAATCCGCGATTGGAAAGCATCAGACTCAAAAGTTGCCAAAGATTATATTATTCCGGTAAATACATTTAAGGCACATATAAAACTGCTTGCCGACAGTGGCTATCATACTGTTTTACCTGATCAGGTTTATAATTATTTGGTTTATGGCGATCCGCTTCCATCGAAACCGGTTATGTTGACCTTTGACGATACAGAAGCAAACCAATTTTTGATCGCTAATGAAGAATTGAAAAAATACGGATATAAAGGAGTTTACTTTATTATGACGGTATCTATTGGCCGACCTAAATACATGACCAAAGATCAAATAAAAAAACTTGCTGACGAAGGCAACACAATTGGCAGCCATACCTGGGATCATCATAACGTTAAAAAATACCAGGGCGAAGATTGGGTAACTCAAATTGAAAAGCCTACAAAAACCCTGGAGGGAATTACTGGTAAAAAAATTGACTACTTTGCCTACCCTTTTGGCTTATGGAACAAAGAAGCCTTTCCAGAGTTAAAGAAACGAGGCTTTAAAGCAGCATTCAGCCTGGCTGATAAAAAAGATCAGGAAGATCCACTTTTCACTATTCGCCGTATTATTGCTAGTGGTTATTGGAGTGCTAATACCATGCACAATGCCATGAAGAATAGCTTTCATTAAGAATTAGTTCGATAAGAAACTAAAAAAGGTCACAATCTATTATGGAGTGACCTTTTTTAGTTTTTATAAACTCTATTTTAAACAATCTCTTTAAATTCAATAATAAACTCCGTACCAACATTGGGTTCACTTTTTATCTGAATACTACCTCCCAAAAGTTCCACCTGCGTTTTTACCATGAATAAACCAAGTCCTTTTCCCTCTATATGTTGGTGAAATCGATTATAAAGGCCGAACACTTCATCTCCTTTTGTCTTGAGATCTATACCGAGTCCTTTGTCTTTGAAAAACAATTTAATATCATCATTATTTTTCTCACTTCTTATTTCTATGACCTGTTCTTTCCCTGGTTGTTTATACTTTACACTGTTTGATATTAAATTATAGAAAACACTCTTAAGATAGCTGTGGGTGGTGTTCATTTCATCAACAGCAGAGAAGTCGGTAGTTATACGAACATTTTCTTTCTCAAATACATCCTGAATGCTCATTTTAATTTCCTCCACTAATTGTGAAAAGTTCACAACTTCCTTATCCCGAATACCCTTCTTTATCTCTAATATATGTGAAAGATCTTTTATAGTCTCATCGAGCTGATTGACAGCATCAAACAAAAAATGCTCTAGTTCAGTATGTTCTTCATGACTAATTGAGGGCCCATTAAGAACTTCTGAAATCCCCAGAATTCTTGCAATAGGTCCTCTTAGGTTGTGGGCTACGATATAAGAAAATTGCTCAAGATTTTTGTTTCTTTGCTGCTGAATAATTTCATTATTTTTTGTCTCCGTGATATCTGAGAGAGAAATCATCAAACCAAAAATTTCTTTTTGGGTATTCCTAACCGGAAACATTTTAATTGAATACCAATGGGTGGTACCATCTGTTCTAATAAAACTTCTTTCATAATTAAATTGCTCCCCTTTAATCACCTCATTCATAAAGGTTTTTAATTCTGTTTGGTCGTCGGAAAGGAAAGGAATAATATTAGCTTTGCGTTTAAGATTTACCCCAAACTCCCGATCAATCATATCCGCTGCTTCTTGATTAAATGATACAATGTGAAATTTATTATCCAATAAGATAAAGCCAGTGTCGCTAGCATTAAAAATCATGTGAAGATTGGCTTCTGATCTTATTAATTTTTCTTCATTTTTTTTTCTAGTGCTTATATCAAAGCCTTGAGATATTATACATAGTATACCGTCATATTCAATTAAACTGGGGCTGAAAACATAAGGTGTTCTCCTTTTTTGTTTGGAAATAACGGTTGCTTCAACTACAGTTGGTCGCTCATTAAAAGTTTGTTCAATGGCCTTCTGAATTTTTTCTTTGTCGGCACCTTCAAAGAGGTCACTTGGTGTCATTTCTAGTATTTCTTCAGGGCTAAATCCAGAAATTATTTCGAATCGCCTATTCCAGCGTCGAAATTTTCCATCCTGACCAAAAAGTGAAAATGGCCCAGGCAGACTGTTTGTGATCGACTCAAGTAGATTTTTTTCTTTCAACAATTGCTGCTTTGCTATTTCACGCTCGGTAACATCTATCATAGAACCTATTATCGCAGGCCTTTCCTTATAAATAATTGTACTACCGTATACATCTATGTAAATTAATTCCCCGGTTTTCTTCCGACCTATTGTTTCATAATGTATACTTTCCTTTTCCCCTTGAATTCTGGTACGAATATTTATCCGTGTTCTTTCTTTTTCCTCATCAATAATAAAGTCTTCTACCAGCAATCCAATCACTTCACCTGGTTCATAGCCAAATATTTCAGCACCCCGTGGATTTACATACTGAATTTTGTCATCCTGAATAATATAAACTCCTACCATTGAATTTTCCACCAAGATTCTGTAGTACAAATCCGAGTCATGGTTGCTGTCTAAAGGGCTTCCTTTCTCTATCTCCATAAGAGAAAATATTTTAGTGTATTTCGAACAAAATTTATGACTGTTAAGTTTTATGACCTTTTACTTTTCAAATTAAATAAGCAGCTGGGCAATCTTTTAAAGCTCATTAAATTCACCTAAAACCTTACAAAATAGCGAAGCCTTAAAAACCTTAGTTCTGCATTCAATAAGTATTCAAAAACTTAAAAAAGCTTCAAAATTTAATATAGATAACTAAGCTATTTGCAAGCGCGGGTAGACATTACGGCATAAGATCATTAAGTCCGTCAATTTTACCTTAAAGCACCTAGTGGAATACAAAGAAATTAACCTGTAATAACGGAAAACGATAAAAACAAACGCTTGCCAGCCTTACCCAAATGAGCCTCTCAAAGCAAGTTAAATATCGGCGTTTTACTACTAACTATCAACCATTTAAATAAAACTTAACCACTCTTTAAGTACCAACAATTGTTGCTGGATGAGAAAATTTCATTGTCTATAAATAGATTTGCAACAACCAAAAAAGAAACCTATACATAAAAGCCATGTAATTAGGGCTTTTTGTATAGGTTTCTATAAAGTTATTATTTGTTTATTTCGCTTGGTTACTTCTCTATTAGCAAGGCCAATTCTTCTTCATATTTGATTTTCAAATCATTCTTAATTTTTGAAATTCTTATTTGGAGTTAGATAGTATTGGCCTGCAGGCAAATTTATAATGCAGATAAATTGCTTGATGATCTCAATTCCTAAACTCCCATCCCCCTTCTCTCGACCATTTTTCATCTCCATCCCTGAATTCCTGAATTGTACCAAGTAATTGGTTAATTTGTTTATCACCTAGCTTAAGATGGTTAAATACACCCTGAACAGTCGGAGTTCTATGTCCCATACTGTTGTTAATTCCTTTATAAAGCACTTTAAAGTCTTTCAACAATTCCAGCTGCTTTACAGAAGGACCATACCGGCAATACCATTAAAGGCAAAAGCAACCAATAAAGTAAGCACTAAAATTCGTTTAATTATTCTGTTCACTAGCATGTTAAAAACTTAAAAATTAAAAACCCAGACCTATATTGTCTGGGTAATTAAAGCTAAAATAGTATTGAAAAAAATCTTAATGGGCAGCTATCTTTTTCGTTTTATAAGACACGAATGTAACCTTGGTCTCATCATTCTTCATTTTCTGAAGTAAATTTTCGGCATCTTCCAGGTATTCGTCATTATTTTTCTTCATCTCTTTGAGAACGGCCGTTTGCTGTTTTATTGCTGCTTTTTTATCGCCAAGGTTATACAATGCTGTATTCATGACGTTGGTAAAGTAGCAAGAAGCAGGAGTTAGCGCTTGAGCTTTTTTATACAAGTTCATAGCCAATTCTTTATCCTGTTTTTGAGTAGACAGCTTTAAAAGTGCAGAAGCATAACTTGCACATGAATTTGCTGCATGGCCAGATTCGATTGGAAGAATGGGTTCAGGAGCATTTTTATCGATGATAATAACACTACGATTTATGAACCCAGTCTGATCTTCCGGCAAAACGAACCTGGTTATAAATTCGCGCGTTGCCTGTAAAAGTTGAATACTATCCGCTGTTGCAGAATAGACTTTCATTTTGGCTTCCAAAATCTTTTTATCTCTTTTCGATTCGTTCAACACAATAGCGGTCAGATTAGCAATTCTCTTGTTTAACAGATCTTCCTTTTCAGCTTTCGATTTTCCGCCTAAATAATCGAATGACTTTTCGGTCTCCTTCATTAATTCACGGTCGAAATCTGCGGCTGAAAGACCATCCTTTTTGCAAAGCAGCGCATCAATTGTTTTATAGTTTTTAACCAGGTAATCATATACTTTAGCCCCTCCCTTAAAGTTTTCAGCTAAAAAACACAATTGATCATTGGTAGGCAGTTGTGACATGTATTTATTTAGGTACTGCTCTAAAGGCCGGCTTACCATATTATTATACCTTTCAGCCTTTAAACGTTTTATATAGGTCTGTAGGAAGGCCTCATCATAATTGCCCGAATCAAATGTGGCAGTCATTTCCTTTATGCTGATTTCGGTTTTGCCGGAAAACTTAGCCAGCATCTTGTCGGCTACATCTCCAAACTCTGAAGCTGACATGGAACTTGTCGCTTTCCCAATAAGAGACTCATCAGCCGGATTAATGAATAAATAGGTAGGATAAGCCTGTACCTCGTATTTCTTTTTAATGTCAATTCCTTCACCTTTTTCGGCATCAATTTTTACGCTTATAAATCCTTTGTTGTATTTATCTCCAATCTCAGGTTTAGTAAACACCGTTGCAGCCATCACTCTGCACGGACCGCACCAACTGGTATATACATCCACAAAAATGGGCTTATTTTGTTCCTTTGCCTTTTGAACAACTTCTTTCCATGAAGAATGCTCGAACTCAATGCCTTGAGCCCAGGCTCCCATCGCACTGATTATTAGCAGAAAACTTAAAATCTGTTTTTTCATTTTTTTAATATAAAATTGGTTGGATTCCTATAAAATTATTTTAGACTCTTTAACAAATTGTACAATTACTTTAGTCGGCATTGCCAAACTTGTTGTACGGCTGAACCTGGCAATGTTTATTCCGTAAAACTTGCCATTTATTCCATATAAAGGCCCTCCGCAATCGGTGGGGTTTAATTTTCCATCATGAACCAAAGCCTCTTTGAAATTATCCCGCCTTTGGCTTTTTCCTTCTATAAAGTGATCAACAGAAGTGCTAGGCGCTACGTAATAATGTTTAAGAACAACATCTTTGGTGAGCGTATTTCCTGATTTTTTAGTGTATTGAAGGCTTACCGATTGATCAATATCATGCTTGGATAATTCCTTCGACAAGCCATCCACAGTTAAGATCGGCTCATTATTTATTCTGGTTAACACATCACCGATCTGAATATCATTTTCACCTTTTTTAATATTTTCAGCCTTCCCGTTTGTCCATTCGTGATAAATAGCTGTAACTGTGATCTTATGGGTATCTGTATTGAAATTAACACCTAACCCTAAAAAAGCGGCTGGCGACTTGGGTATTGCTAAAAAGCGGTTGCCCAGCACACTCATTATCCCTTCTTTTTGTGGTTGTGGGGAAATTAAAAAGTTGCCGACTTCTTCAAAAGAAACCGAATCGGTATTAATTGACTGAAGAGCAACGCCGCCATTTATTTCCATAGAAACTTCCAGCAGTGCCAAATCGTTCTTTTCATCACGATTAAGCACTTTGGCACTTACAAACTTCCCAGCAACCACTTCAATTGTCGGATACTCTCCTATCTCAGAACTTTTGCTAATGAAGAAACTTTTGCCACTTAAGTCTGACTCAGGAAATAGGCCCTTCAAATTGACCAGGGTACACAAGATCGAAGCCTTTTGAACCGAATCTTTTACCGCAAATACTGTTTGCTGTAATTCTGAATTTTGTGCCTTAAAGCTTGAACTTAATGCTGCTATTTCAGGAACAGGTTTTTCTTGCGCCTTCTTATCCGGTGAAAACTTATCTTCCGGAATAAAGGCGGTATGATTTTGCGGTGACTGCAATACTGTCCAGTATTTTCTAAAAACATCTATAGGGGTTTCGAAATTGTCCTCCTGGACATCTCTTATTCGGCTATGTATGCCAATGACTCTTCCCTGCAGATCAAAAAGTGGCCCTCCGGAATCTCCGGGTTCCATTAAACAAGTGTTTTGTATATACCCATTATCATGCAGTTTGTTAGAAATGTATCCAAACCGTACTGTAGGGTTATTGAGTCCCAAACTACCGGGGCAAGCTATGCTGAGGCAGGGTATATTGTTTTCCAGTATTGAAGACCATCCCATTTTCGCAGTCGGCCACTTTCCTTTATCGGTAATTACCAGCATGCCGGCATCTGCATTGGCGATCACTCCTAAGCCTTTGGCTTTAACCTGCCGCCCGTCGGGAAAAGTTACCAGGTAAATAGCATTGGGTGTTATCGCATGTCCTGCGGTAAGAATATGCCCCTTTTTATCCACCACCACGCCACTGAAATTGCCTCCCACTCCGCTTTGTAATTCGGAATTATAAGCAATTATACGAACTGATGCATTGTAGGCCTGTTTAATGCCTTGCTTAACTTCGGCCTGTAATTGCTCAACATTCAAACTGTTATTTTGAGCAAATGTTGGCTTAAAAATTTGCAGACAAATTAAAAATGCAAATAGCTTTTTCATGTGGTCCGTCAATTACAAAAAGGTTATTGATAATCTACTATTAATCTATTTGGTTCCTAAAACGGCTTCCTGGTTCTTGCTTAATTCAGAAAGCAATAATTCTTTCAGTTTAGGATTCGAAGGACGAGGAGCATCAACGGTTACCACGTTTCCTTTTTTGTCGAATACCATGAATCGGGGAATGGCCTTGATGTCATAATCCTGGGTGATTTTGCTCCAGCCACTTGCAAAAAGTTGAACACCTTCCAAATTCATATCCTTCACCATATTCTTCCATTTCTGTCTGTCTTTTTCTTCGTCAAGTGATACTGAAATAAAGACGATATCTTTTCCCTCGAATTCTTTTTCCAGCACTTTTAATGAAGGAATCTCCTGTTTGCAGGGACCGCACCAGGTAGCCCACACATCTACCAATACCACTTTTCCTTTAAAATCGCTCAATGAAACCATCTTATCGTTTTGATCAGGATAAGTGAAATTGGCTGCCGGCTTGGCACCGGTTTCAGCGCTATAGTATTTCGAACTCAGTTTTTCGACTGCCTTTTTTTGATATTCAGATTGAAAGTACTTACCGTATGTTTCAACTACCGCTTGAAACTGAGCGTAATTTTTCACTTGCTTGATCGCTAAACCAGTGCTCAGAACATATGCTCCTTTAACCTTGTCGGAATTAAAGAAGGTTAATCTATTGTCCAAGGTTGACCTACCTTGCACTGCATAATCAGCATACAGGTCCATGAAACGCTTACCATAAAGCATTCGCAATACCTCGTCATTGTTAAATTTATCCTTTGAAACAATGGTATTATAATAAGGGATAAGCTCTTCTTTCTTAGGATATTCACTACGCGGTGATCGCATAAAGTTCAATGCGTAAAGATCCAGATCATAACCCGTCACCTTTTTCATTAACTCATTGAAGCCGGCATTTTTGGTATTGATGGTTTTTCTGAATTCTTCGGCTTTGGCTGCAACGTTAGTAAACTGCGGAAAGAAATCACGAAACGTGCTATTGTCGGCAAAGTACAGGGATTTATTCTTCAGGCTTTCTGTCAGTTGAATCCATGAAAACAGAATGGTATTTTCAGGAGTTTGCTTGCCCACAAATTTTATAGATTTATTATAAATCGAGACCTCAGCTTTATCCCCTTTTTTAAAATAGATCGGAAATTTACCTCTAGGAAAGTCCGTCCACCCAATAACATAAAAACCCTCATATGCGGGGGTAAACAAAAAGCCAAAAGAGCCATCCTCCGCCAGTTTGGTTTTAGCCACCTCAACCGGCTCCCCATCCTCAATAGAAAACAAGGTAATGTCTTGATCATGATAAGCATCTGACCCTACTTTTCCCCGAATTTCATTCATTTGGGCAAACAAGGTGCTGCCCAGCAACATGGCGAAGGCCAGCATCACTAATTTTTTCATATTTATTTTATGTAACCTTTGAGCAGGTTAGGTTTATATTGATTGGCAAAAACAACAGCGGCCTGGGGACCGCAGTTGAAATAATGAATAAAATATTCTGATCAAACAGACATTATGAATGAACTCTTAGTCCACTATAATGACCGTTCTTTTGAAAGTTCTTTAAGCAACAATTCCTTTAATTCAGGTTGTGATGGTCGCGCAGAATTTGCATTCACAATTTTTCCCTCACGATCAAATACCATAAAACGTGGAATGGTTTTGATCTGATAGAAATCCAGCAATTCATTTTGAGGGCCGCCGAACAATTGAATGCCTCCCATTTTCATGTCATTGATCATGGTTAACCATTTGTCCTTATCTTTTTCAGCATCCATCGTCACACTTACAAAGGCAATATCTTTATCGTGCAGCTCCTCTTCCAATTGCTTCAAATAAGGAAGCTCTTGTTTACAAGGTCCACACCAGGTTGCCCAAACATCCACCAAAACCACTTTGCCTTTAAAATCATTGAATGACACCATTTTGCCATCTTTATCAGGGAAGCTGAAATTTTTACCCGTTCCACCCGATGACTTCAAATATAATTTCAGCCCCAAGTCTTTTACTTGTTGTTGCAGGCCCGGAGATGTTTGAAGATAGCGGTCGTATTTCTTGACAAAATTCTCGTATGTATGGTAAGTCCAATTCTTTGTAGATGCCAGGTTTCTATTTAAAATAAATACACCTTTTTGATGATCAGTTGCAAGTAAATTCATTTTAGCATCCATGTCCCCTTTAGCAGTATAATTCAAATATCCATTGATGAACCTTTCGCCATACATGGTCAACAAAATATCATCATTAGGGTAGTTTTCCTTTTTAATGGTTTTGTAATAAGGAATCAGATCCTCCTCTTTTGGATGGGCTTTACGAGGCGTTTGTTTAAAGTTAAGCGCATAAAAGTCCAAATCGAAAGTGGTCACGGCGGTCATTAAACGATTAAAATTGACATTCTTTGTTTTAATCGTTTTTCTGAACGCATCAGCCTGAGCGGCAACTTTGGTAAATTCAGGGAAAAAGTCTACGTAAGTACTCGATGAAAAAGAATAAAGTGATTTTACCTTTATATTCTGCGTCAGATCGGTCCAGGATGAAAGAATGGTATTTTCAGGAGTCTGTTTACCGATAAACTTCATCCATTTGCCATCAATAGCAATTTCGGTTTTATCACCCTTTTTAAAGTACATCGGAAACTGGCCTTCCATTGCTTTATTAGAACCAACAACAAAGAAACCTTCAGCCTCTGGATCAAACAAAAAACCAAAAGCCCCATCTTTAGATAACTTTGTACTAGCTACCAATTTCAAGTCACCATCTTCAATGCTATAGAGGTTGATTGCATTATCATTTGTATTTTTTGCCACCCCGCGAATTTCACTCAACTGAGCAAATGAAACTTTTGAAAGCAATAGCGCGGCAAGTATTAAAACTTTTTTCATTCTAATTTTTATGATTACTTACTTAATAATTCTTTTAAATAGATCTTTAACAATGGATTTGAAGGGCGCTGGCAGCATTTAGCATTTACCATTTTCCCTTCTTTGTCGATGATCAAAAAGCGAGGAATACCTGTTAAGCCAACCTTATTGAAAAACGGATTTTTTCTCATTCCCTCTTTCATGAGTAATTGTTCACCTTTGAGATTACGTTTCGTCAAAAACTGCTTCCACAATTCAGCATCATTATCGCCGGATAGAGAAACGAATACAATGGCTTCACCTTGCATTTCGTGCTCCAGTTTTTTAAGAAAAGGAATTTCAGCCACACATGGGTGACAGAAGGTAGACCAAAGATCCATGAAAATATACTTACCCTTATAATCACTAATAGCAGCCGTACTGCCATCAGGACGCACGAAGGTGAATTCGCTCATATCCGTACCAGGCAATGCGTTGATAAAGTTCTTTTTTCCTTTTTCAGCTTTTGCCAAAGCGGCATTTATCATCGAAATAGTTGCAGGATCTTTTACTAACGGCATCGCTTCTTTAGCTACTTCATTGATCGTGAAAACATCGCTTTCCAATGCAGCATGATCTAATAAAGCAACGATGTAATCTTCTCTTAATTTTTGGTTTTTAACTTCTTTGGCAAAGTCTGCAACCCAGGTATTTAAGCTTTTAACGTTCAATTTACCGGTTTCCATTTTGGCAAACATGACTTCGGAAATGGTCGAATACCAGTTATAATAATTAACGATTCCCGGAACCAATTGAATGTCCAAATCATCGAATTTAACCTTGTTGATCAGACCGGTTTCACCTACCACCTTAGATTCTATGTAAGGACCGAATACCTTATCCAAATATTCCCCTTGTGTATAACCTAATAAAACTTCCCGGTACCGTACAACTTCCTCGTTAGTTGAAGCTTTGATGTCATTTACCCGGTTAGTATAAACCTGTTTTAACGTATATTGTGAATTTTGATAGTCGTATTTGTGTGTCAGATCAACAAAAAACTGGTTTAACTGACCTCCCTTGCCACTAAAAACAAGCTTATTCTCTTTTACAGCAAGGTTAAGATCATCGCCCGGATTTAAGAATACTTCAATTCCTCCTTTGAAACGCGGATCAGAGATCATCATGTTACAAAAAACAGGCTTTGCTAAATCAATCTCCAATGCAAAGTGACCATTTGAAACGGCAGTCTTTGCCAAAAGCGTAGGGAATGAACTCTTAATCCATACGTTAACTCCGCTCGCTTGTAAATTATCTCCCTTAATTATTGTTTTAGCGCCTTGATCTGCTAAAGCAGGGATAGAGCTCCCTAATCCGCAAAATAATGCGGCATAAACCAAAAACTTCTTCATTACTGTTTTTTAATCAATTGGTGTAAAGAAGCCGGAAGTTGAGCTAACTTCCGGCATAATTTTTTAGCGCTCCCTGTAATGTAAGCTTACTACCTTGCCAAAACCGGTAAAGGTTTTATACGACACTAAATCCCCATGAGCAGTAGGCACGGTGAACATTTCCATTTTACCATTTGTTTCTGCCGGTAATGCCGGATCATAACTACATACGATCAACTTATTTGAGTCTTTGTATTTTGTTTTATGAAATACCTGAAACTTCAAAGCAGATATATTTTGCGCACCCATATCTAACATAAGTTTAGTAGATTTTGAAAACATATCGTATTCATACACCTTTCCACCAACGTTATAAAATATATATCCCAAGTCAGGGCTGATGGCAATTTTTTCTGCTTTATCAAAATCGGTAGCTGTTAGCTGATCGTAATAATTTTGGACACCGGTATTTGGAATAAATCCAGCCAGATAGTACTGATTAGACCCATTTTTCAAAATAGCCAATACTTCTTTTAATCCTAGATAATAATCCATATAGACAAGATCCATCCCAATACTATAACTGAATTTTTTATTAGTTCCAGTTGGATCCGTATATATTGCAACAGTAGCAAGAGTCCCGCCTGAATGTTTTACAAAACGCTTTTTTTCCACATCAAATACTACAACGGGAGTATTGGCGTCATTTTCATTCAAGGCCATAAATGGAGCTATTTTAAATATCTTTCCACTTGAATAATTAAGCGGTGTACTGTATCTAAGCCCATATGTTTTATCATAATTAAAAAGGTCCCCATTAGCAATCATGTAGGAATGCTGAAGTCCGCATTTTCTTATTACATCATAATGAAAGTTTTGCGGAAGAGGATAGCCAAACATCTCATATTGAACATTGTAATTACTTGAATAGCTGAAATTTTCCGGATTAATTCGATTCGTTTCCTGATCGGTTCCAACGTAAAAACCATAAGGCAAGTTAATTCCAGGGGCAATAAAAGTACCCATGTCATAGGTATAGACCATTAGGGGTTTACCTTTTAATGTTAAACCCGAACCTGTTTTAGCCAATAAGTCATTAATGGGGGTAAATGTTGTATTATCCAGATTAAGTGAAAGCAAATCTAGCTGTGCCTTCCCATTAACCTCCGTCATTAACAACCAACCTTCATTAATCTCATTTCTAACAGTTAATGTAAAAGGTTTGTCAAACCGAACACCTGTTTCTTTATCTGTAACCCGATAAAAAAATTTATAAGAATTCACCTTTAATGGAAGACCCGCAAGCTCCAGATCTTTGGTAGTAGCTAATACGTGAATTCTTGTATCGATAGGATCAATATAGGTCCATTCATAACTATAACGGGAAGGATCAGCCTTGGTATCCAGGGAATAAGAAACCTCCGGCTTAATGGTCAATGGCGCACCAAAAATGGCAGTAATTTCCCCTGTTTCGCTAATGTCCTCAATTGTAACCTTATTAATATCATGATATTCATAGTTACCAAGATCTTCTTTGCACGAGCTTGCAAACAGTATTGAACCGGCTAATAAATAAGAATATATTTTTTTCATGTTTTCCTTTTCTTTAAAATAAACTCCTTTACTGTGCGGAGATTCCCATCTTCATTGCTGTACCATCTTCATCCAAAATAATATTACCTAAGGCTTTTTGCTCATTGAGGTAGCGTTGTGTCTGTCTGCCATAAAATAAGCCTTCTCCAGGTGACATTTTATCCATGTATAGTGGTGTTGCGCCGGAAACTTCACAGATCAAAAACAGTTTTTTTCTGGTGAAATTACCAAAGAAACCGATCTGCCAAGTCCTTGGCTTCAGAATGGCATCCGTAACCATAAACTTTTTAGTAATACAGTTTACCGGCTTTTGTCCCGAATTCAAGCGCTGTTTTAATAAGATATTAAAGCTCTCGTTAGGCAGTAAATTAAAGATGATGTTAAACTGGTTATCTAACATATCAGGAGTGCGAACTAATCTTACGAGAATCGTGTCGTGAATAACATTCTTCCTGATTACAAATTTTTTATCTGCCGGCAATTCAAAATGGGTGCCTAACACAGCCGTTGAGCGTGGGTCTACTTCCAGCTTATACTCCCGATCGTAATTAACCGGAAGACCTGAGGTTGTTACAACCACCTTTACAACAGAGTCGGCATTTGTTACCGGGGCAAAAGATATTGCCGTCGAATCCTTTGCAAGTCTGGTATCTATTGCACCACCTGCTTCCTCAAAATAAATATTATCCTCTCCTTGATAGGTCATTAAACCTTTTTCACAAGAGGTCAATGCACCAATGAACAATAAAGTACTAAGTTGATATACTAATTTCTTCATGATTTAATTCGATTAATGATATTGAGATTCAGAAAGTGGAAGAGGAACTACATAGGTGCTTGCATTCATTGCAATTGCCGGAGCGCCATCTACTCCTGATTGGATAGACGCTGTATTTGTTCTTTTATAGTAAAAGAACAACTGACCCTCTCCATAAAATTCCTTTTTATATTCTTTCAATAGTTCATTCTGTAAATTAGGAGCTGAGGTAAGGGCATCTAATCCTCTGTTAGTTCGTACAGTATTTAAATAAGTCAGGGCTTGATTTTGATCAGACTCACACTCAGCAGCGATGTAGTACATTTCAGAGATCTTTAACAGTGGAATAGTGTTTCTAAAACCAAGAGTCTTTTTAGAGATATCAGCATATTTACTGAATGTACGATATGGTTTTGTAGAGGTAGAAGAAGGCTGCTCCCAATTCAATCTTAATCTATAATCCCTTGCACCTACACCTGCTCCTGAATCATCTATCTCAAACACACTTTTCAAAATTTTATCAGTTGGAGCAAGTATTGTGTTATCCTCCAATGTTTCTAAAAACAATCTATTATGTGCAGAATAGAGTTGAGTAGTAAACGCACCCAAAATCATCTCCGTACTAAAAATTCGGTCGGGATTTACTTTTTCATTACTGTTTGCAAATGTTGTCCAGGGAAATTTTGAAGCGTCTTGAATAACAATCTTGGCCGCTGCCAAAGCAAGGGCTTTATCTCCCCTGTATAAATTAACCCTGGCCTGTAAGGCTTTAACCGCAAAGTAATTGAAGCGATAATTTCTATTCATCATCATATCCGTACTGGTAGTAGTCGACATTACACCAGCGGTTATTACAGGATCACTTTTTAATAATTTTTCAGCAGTGTTCAGATCGGTTACAATGTTTTTCATTACCTCATTAGCAGGCAATAAAGGTCTCGCCACATTTTCCACTTTATCATAATAAGGAATGGAAATTTGTGTCGAATCAGCGGTGCTGTACCTCGGGCCGAATAAGCGCAACACATCAAAGTGCAGCATCGCACGCATGGCTATCACCTCTCCTCTGTAAATCGAATCCGTTTTAGCATCTATAAGATTAGGATTAACATCCAGGTTTTTTAAAAAATGATTGATGTTCATAATGGTGGCGTAGGCCTCGTTCCATATCGCACCTGTTCTACCCGTCACTGAACTCTCAGCATAAGCATATTGTGAGGCTGGATAAAAAGCGCCATTTAGACTGTTTAGGTTGTAGCGTTGTCCCAACACCTCCACAGTGCTTAATGTCAGGTTCTCACCATATAAGCTACCCCCGGCCATTCGGGTATACAAGCCATTTAAAGCCAGGTTTACACCTTGTTTATTAGAGAAAACAGTTTGTTCCAACAACTGATCTTCAGGCTTCACATCCAAAAAATTTTGACAAGAAGCAAGGCCGAGTAATGCAGCAGCCGTTAATATTAAGTTTATATAATTTCTTTTCATTATTCCTTGATTTTAGAATGAGGCCCTTAAACTGAATGAAACTGAACGGGCAAACGGATAGTCTATTCCTCTTTCATTTTTAACAGTAGAAATTCTAAAGATATCATTGGTATAGGCAGAAAAATTCAAACCATTCATCCCCATGTTCTTCATCCATTTTGCATTTTCGAAGTTATAGCCCACGCTGATCGATTCGAATGAAAATACATTTTCCCGCTGTACAAATCGCGACGACATTTGAGTTGCGTCTGTTAATGAAATGCCTTTAAACTGTGCTATATCACCCGGCTTTTGCCAACGTTCATATAAGGCTCTTACATCCTGGTTTAAAGAAAGTTGAGCATAAGAAATGTTTTCAACTTTATTAAATAAGGCTGTGTTAATGATATCGGCCCCTTGACTATATCTCATAGACATGTTGACATTGAACCTCTTGATTCGGATAGCGTTAGTAATTACCCCTTGAATAAATGGATCTGTATTGCCAATACGTTGGATGTCGGCATAATTATATTCAAACGTATAATCGCCGGTTGGTGTCAGGAACATTTCACGGCCTGTTGCAGGATCAATACCCAAAGACTTTGCAGCCCAGATAGCCGAAGGGCTGTATCCATCCTGGAAACGCTTATAAGTTTTACTCGCTTCTTGAGTAGCATTTAATCTAGATAATTTGTTTCCTAGCCCACCGTATGCACTTTGGGTATGGCTTGCTGTTGCACTGATCGTCCAATTAATTCGGCTCTTAAGGTTCTGGATGACATTATAGGTCAACCTCATCTCAAAACCTTTCGTTGTAAGATTTCCTAAATTTTCCTGGTGACTAGTAAAGCCGGTAGCAGAAGCATTGCTAACACTAACAACAAGATTGTCTGTGAACTTATTATAAAACTGAAAATAACCACCCAGCTTGTTATTGAACAAGCTGAAATTAAAACTATTACTCAGTTGAAGGGTCTTTTGTGCTTTAATATCAGGATTTGCAACCGTAGTTAAATTTAATGCCTGTCCAAATTTGTTAAATGAAGGGTTAAAAGTATAAACAGATGATGCCGCTACGCTTCCAAAGTTTTGATTACCCGTAACTCCAATATTTGAACTAAGTTTTAAATTATTTATCCAGGAAATACCTTTTATGAACTTTTCATTGGCAAGATTCCAGCCAATACCACCTGCATAATAAGGCGTCATCCTATTGTTGGTACCATAAGAGGTTGAACCATCTAAACGATACGACCCATCAAAAAGATATCGTCCATTATAAGAATAGTTAGCCGATACCAATGCATTAGCCGTGCGATAGACAGATTGTGAAGCTGATGGTTTACCATTATCATCATACCCAAAAGCAAATCGGGGGTTTCCATTAGATCCAGTAGGGAAACCCACATAAGTGTTACCCAGAGAGCTGTTAAAACGGTGAGAAAGTTCAGTACGGGCATTCGCAGTAATAGAGTGTTTACCTAATACTTTCCCAAAAGTTAATAGGGCATTTCCTGTATATGAAAAGCCTTCTGACTTACCATTTATATATTTTCCTTTAAGGGTAAAATCAGTATTCTCATACATTGTATTGTCAGGAGAGGTAAATACCGTAGTAGAACCCTCGCTTTTAGCTATTTGAAAACCTCCGTCTAAGCGTAATTCCGGCAATAATTCAATCTTAACATTCGTACTGTTTGTAAGATCTAAACTTTTGCCATTATTAAATGAGCCCAGCAAAGCATTATATAAAGGATTTGGAACATTCAGCGGAAGAATGAAAGTTGAATTTAAAGCAGGGGCACTGGTTTGCTCAAGCCATTTGGCATCCGGATCCTTTTTATAATAAGGATTTTGTTGTGCCCAGGTGGAGAAACTGCCGTAAGGAGAATTAGCATTAGAAGTACCGTTTACTGAAAAGTTATTGGCAATAGATAACTTTGATTTGCGATAAACTAAATTCATATTTCCTCCCCAGCCATTACGATCCGATCCTTTCATTACACCATCTTGCAGTTTGTAATTAAAACCCACACCATATTGAAGATTTTGATCACCACCGCTCACTGAAACTGAATTATTTTTAGTATATCCAATTTGAACAGGTTCGTTTAACCAATACGTATTCACTCCTTGCTGAACTGCAGTAAGGTGGGCACTGTACGATTGGTCCAAACCAATCTGATCTTCAGAAGTGTTAGCTGTGTACCTTCCTGCAAGCTTTTCGAACTGGAGCTTTTCAGTTGAATTCATTAAATTATAGACCGTCAGATCAGGTGCTTCTACCCTAAAGTCACTCGTATAAGAAAATCGGAGTTTACCTTCTTTAGGTTTTACAGTTTCAACAACCACCACACCATTTGACGCTTTTGATCCATATAAGGCCGTAGAAGCCGCATCTTTAAGGATCACAACCGATTGGATACGGTTCATATCCAAATCAATGATCCGTTGAAGGGTGGTTTCAAAACCATCTAAAATGAATAATGGCTGATTGGGATCAGAGCCAAATTGATCATTTAAACTCAAGCCTGCGGCTCCGGTTTTACCGCGAATTTCAATTATCGGTGTGCTGTTCGGATCCGATCCTTTTAAATTATTTTCAACAACGATAAAAGCAGGATCTAATGATTTTAGGCTTTGAATTAAATTAATGTTTCCTATGGTTTTTAATTGGTCACCGGTAAAAGTTGCAGTAGCACCGGTAAAAGTTTTAGCATCACGATTGATACCCATACCGGTATAAACTACTTCTTTGAGGTTAAGCTCAGTTGGTTCAAGCTTAACCTTCATTTTAGCTTTCGCAGGTAACTGTAAGCTGCGATACCCCAGAAATGAAAAAGTAAGGATCGCATTTTCTTTTACATTCTGTAAGGAAAACTGACCATCACCATCGGTTTGAGTTGCAAGGTTGGTACCCATAACCACAACATTAACTCCCGGAAGTGGCGCTCCTTTTTCGTCAATTACCTTACCGGTAATATCTTGATTAAGTTTTCCCTGTGATAATTCACTTGCGTTTAACGAAGAATTAGTTTCATTTAAGGTTTTAATCAAAATAAACTTATCGTTTACTTCAAACTGAAGACTTTTGCCTTTTAAAACCGATTTCATTACTTCTTCAACGTCCGTATGACGGAAATCAACTGAAACCTTCTCCTGATCATTTAATACCTTGTTGCTGTAAAAAGCAATTAAACCGGTTTGTTTTTTAATCTCAGCGAGTACTCTGCCAATGCTGATATTATTTGCTTTCAATGTTACCTGCGCTTTAGGTTGAAAGGCGAAGGATGGCAAAGAATTACAAATAAAAAGCAGCAAAGTTAGCAACACAATGAGTTGGCGACTTCGTGGTAATCTTTTCTTTAATTGTAAATTTTCTCCATTCATAATTGGTTACTTAGGTTAAATTTTGCTCATTTCTGTATTAAGACAATAAAATTTGGTTTTCGGGTGACAACATTTTTTTTTATTTGTATTTTTTTTATTCCCTACAAAATCTGTCTTGTAATGAACGTTCGTATGAAGAAGCCTGGAGGTACTTTTTGATTATGTCAGCTAATAGATTGAAGTAATTTTCAATATCCTTAATACATTATAAATAAGCGTTTTTTCTGCGATTAATAAGGAGCGACTTGTTACTACAATATCACTACAAGCGCATTTTGTATCTATACTTTATTGCTACAAAAAGGAAGATGTGGATTAGCAGTTGTGCTATTTTGTTACTGAAATAAAAATGCGAAGTAAATAAAGGATTGAAAGAAGTGTTGAGTTGCCTTTTGTTGTGGATTAAAAACCTTTATATAAGGACAAAGGCCCTGCGGTTGGGCAAGGGCCGTTGTTATGTGGCTGTTATATGGGGTAAATCTTTAATTCCGAAAACCATTTCAATAAATCAGGCGATAGGAATAGCTCTATTTATTGAAAAGAACGCTTTTTTATTTATTAAGTATAATAATGTTATTCTCTTTTACCTTGTACTTTAATTGAGAAGTGGCGGATAAATTCTGCAAAAACTCCTCAAGCGGTTTATCTTTTTCAATAGCACCTGAAATGCTAATGTCAGCACCGGGTTCAGCCATAATTTTTACATCATACCAACGCTGTACAATTTCATTAATCTCATTAAGATTCGCATTATTAAAAAAGTAAATTCCTCGCATCCATGAAAGTACCAGTTGATCATCAAACGTACTTTGAGAAAATCCACCTGCTGGTGAGTAAGTCGCCATAAATCCTGGTTTCAGTAATGATTCCTCGCCTTTTGAATTTAATTTAACCGACCCTTCCACCAATGCGACCTTTAAAGCATTACTAGCATAACTATTTACATTGAAAGAAGTTCCGAGAACTTGAACATCCAATGATTCGTTCACTTTAACAATAAATGGTTTTTTGGGGTTCTTCGTTACTTTAAAAAAGGCCTCGCCTTTTAGGTAAACCACCCGTTGATCGGCGTTAAACTCCAAAGGAAATCTTAATTCCGAATCGGAGTTAAGCCAAACCTCAGTGCCATCCGACAATTTGATTTTATAATCTTTAGTACGTGGAACCACCAGGGTATTATAACTCAATGCATCTTTTTGATCCTTTAGCTCATATTGCAATGTCCCCTGTTCATTATGCAAAACGGCCATATTTGTATTTACCGTTTTGTTTTTAGCAGTACGATCTAAGGCAATTGATTCTCCGGAGGCTAAAAAAAGTTTTACTTTTTCGTTTTTATAAGTCAGTTGGGGTTGCTGTTTATTTGAAAAATAGTTTCTTGCAATAAAAATAGAAACCATGGCTAAGGGCAATAAAATGGAGGCTGCCACGAGCCATTTTTTAAAATGAATAGTTTTTGCTGTTTTAACCTCTAATGAAGGAGTAATTGTTTTGCTTAATTTATCCCATGCTGCGTGCTGATCAACCTGTTTTAAAAACAAAGCTGCCTTTGCACCTAAAAACGATTCCCTGGATTGCTGATATAATTCTTTTACCTCTTCATCCTCACTTATCAATCGTTCCAATAGCACACGATCTTCATCGGTAATATCTCCGATTAAATAATCTATGATTAATTGTTCTATATTTTCTTTAAGAATATTCTTCATTCCTTATAAGTAGACATTTTTTTTGATAAATCGGGTGACAAGAAATTGTAAATTTTATTTAAATCCAATCATTTGTTCACGCATTTTAGAAAAAGCCCTCTTTAACTGAGTTTTAACCGTATTAATACTTACCCCAAACTGATCTGCCGCCTCCTGATATTTTTTATTTTCTAAAGTAACCGTTATAAATATATTTCTGCACTGCTCTGGTAGCGAATTAAGTGCATTTTCTACCTGGATTTGCAATTCTTTATCTTCTAGACCATTATCTGAGTTTTCATCTGCTATCAAATAAGCATCTTCCATACTGCCTTCTGAATAAGTCTTTCTTTGTTTGATCTTATTCAAGCAAGTGTTTCTAATCGCAGATTTAAGGTAAGATTTTAGGGAGGTTTCAATTTGAAGATATTGCTTCTCCTGCCATAATTTCAAGAAAAAAGTTTGGACAACATCCTCAGCTTCTTCGCTATTATCCAATAAAATAAAAGCTTGCAAACAGAGTGACTTGTAATATTTATCAAATAAAATCTTGAACCCTTTAGCTTCATCAGCTTCTAATTGTTCAAGTATTAAAATATCATCCATGAATTCCAACCTAACTTGGGACCGAAAATAAGTAAACATTTTCAAGTGCCAAATAGTACTGACTGCGAGATTGAAATAGTCACTTAGAATCTAAAAGAAACAATAAAGGACGACTATAAGCAATAGTCGTCCTCATCATGGATTTTAACAACCCTTCTAAACTATTATTTGATCTTCCTTAATCTTAATTTTTGAAATTCATATTTGGAGTTAGGTAATATTCACCTGCAGCCACATTTATAATGCAGTTAAATTGCTTGATGATCTCAATTCCTAAACTACAATCTCCTTCTCTAGACCATTTTTCATTCCCATCCCTGAATTCCTGAATTGTAGCAAGGATATTGTTAATTGGCTTATCACCTAACTTAAGGTGGTTAAATTCGCCTTTTACAGTCGGAGGTTTGTGTTCCATACTAGAGCACTTATCGAACTTTATACTGTTTTATTTTTTATTTATGGGTTTGAGCATTTTCATTGATCATATCGTAGATCACATTGAGTGTTTCAGCAATATAATGATCGCTTTTATAAGCTTTAAGTATACTTTTATTGGTGTCCGACCAATATGTATTACCCTCCATGGCAGCAATATCGTTTTTCATATTTACCATATCTAACTTCGGATCCAACTCTTTCAATTTATTTTGCTTATCAGCTTGTATTGAATTCGCTTTTTCCGCTGCCATAAAAGCTTTCATGTTTAATGGCACCGTTTTATCCAGGCTCCGTTTCTTATACTGCTCAATGTTCTCGTCAATTAATTTAAAAGCCTGGCTAGCTGCTACCCTTTTTTTGCTCTTTTGTTGTAGTAATTCTACATTCACCGGAGTGCGCCATGCAGTATAGTTTGTAGGAGCGATCTCATCCCAATTCATCACAAAAGGCTCATTCTTTTCAGCAGTACTAAAGTACTGGTCTTTTAAAATGATATCGGGTGTAACACCTTTTAGTTGGGTAGAACTTCCATTAACCCTGTAAAATTTCTGAATGGTTAATTTTGCTCCACCCAGATCTTCATCTTGTTGGTTCATATTTGCAGTAAGTGCTCCTTTTAAGTCAAATACCCGTTGAACGGTTCCTTTGCCAAAAGTATTCGGACTGCCAACAATTACTGCCCTTTTATAATCCTGCATACAAGCCGATAAAATTTCCGAAGCGGAAGCGCTCCTTTCATTTACCATTATAGCAAGTGGACCATCATAGGCCACTTCCGGATTTTTATCGTCCATACTTTGAACTTTTCCATCACCTGTACGCACCTGCACCACCGGACCTTCCGGTATAAATAATCCGGCAATATTAACCACATCCCTCATAGAACCACCCCCATTGCCACGAAGGTCAATGATGATGCCTTCTACATTTTCTTCTTTTAATTTTTGAACCTCCCTGGCCATATCATACGAACTGCTTCCCGGCCCAAGAGGATTTTGGGGATTCAGATAAAATTCGGGCAATACAATCATTCCGATCTTATGCTTACCGTTGAACACGAAAGAACGTGCGAAAACATTATCCTGTTTCAATTCGTCACGTATCACATTGATCAATTTAATTGTATTGTCAAATCGTTTCACCATCAGGGTTACCGAGGTTCCCTTAGCGCCTCTTGTAAGTTTAACTAATTCATTAATCGAATAGCCCGACACATCCACCAGCTCCTTGCCGGTTTCACCAACCTTCAGGATCAAATCACTGGTTTTTAGCTCTCCCTGTTTCCAGGCAGGGCCACCAGTTCTAATATCTTCAATCTTCACATAATCGTCGTGCTCACTTAAAACAAGGCCAATTCCGCAATAAGTGCCCGACACACGTTCCGTCAAGCTACGTTGGCTCACTGGCGACATGTAGGACGAATGTGGATCCATAATAGTTGCAATATTGTTGGCATACATCTCGAAACGGGTCGGTTTGCTTGGAATATTTTCAAAACTATTGAACAGTTTCTCGTAGCGTTTTTTCACTTTGGCCCTTGCTTCTGATTCCATTTCGGCCGTTGATTTAGCAGCTTCGTTTGTTTTCTTCTGCAAATCCATCATATCGGTTAATTTCATCAGTGTGCTATATTTGGCCGATTTAGCCCAATATTTTTCAAGTTCCGCTATGTCTTTTGCATAAGAAACTTTGCTATAGTCGAGCTGAATAACCTCCTTTTCAGTAAAAATGAACGGTTTTTCAAAGGCTTTTCCATAAAACTTCGATACCTGGCCAATTCTGATATCCATCAGGGAGTCAGCAGCTTTCAAAAAACTTAATTGCTGTTCTTTATTAATTTCATCATCCAGTTGAAGTTCATATTTCTTCAAATATTCAATATCCTGCTGCAAGAAATATTTCTTTTCAACATCCATTTTACCGATATAGCTCCAGAATAATTTTTTCGAGAAATCGTCATTTATTTTCTGCGGATCATAATGCATTGACTGTATCATTCTGTTCAGCAATAAAATAATCAACTTATCATTTTTGGGAAATTCATTAGTGGGCGTATCAAAAGCCATCAAACTCCCTGCAAGGCCAATACCTAGCAACGCACGGCTACATTTAAACTTCATAATTTTGGTTTAGAGTTAACAAGTACAACGCAAAAGGCAGGACTCCCCTCGAAGTACGGAGGTAAAGGTATATATTTTAGGTTAAATTAATCAAGAGGCTTTATCGAGTTCTAGCAGGTGTGAAAAAGGGCTTTTGGGGGAACAGAGCTTTTTACGAGAAGATGTTTTGAGTTGATTATCAGATTTATATTTAAATAATTAAGGTGAAAATGCCTTCAATGCTTTTCTATTCCTCAAATCACAATTTTGGTAAAAAAATCATCAATAGTTAACATTAGATCAGCTGTTTACCTACTCTATGAAGATGTTGCAAACAGGCATTGAATTTGAACGATTTCAATCGTTTTAAAACAAGATGAGTAGTATTCTAATTATCTTATTATCAGTTTTTTAAAATTAATTCTTATCGCAATGAAAAAGCAATTCATTAAACCAGTTGTGCAATCAATAGTACTCTGCTTCATATTATTAATTGCATTTGTAGCAAAAGCTCAATCAGACAAGGACAAGGGATTAATTGCTGATTGTGATAATGCAAAAAAAGAATTTCTTCACACGGATGCCTTATTGAAAAAATTGTTTGATGGCGCCTATGGGTACGCAATTTTTCCCAATGTAGGCAAGGGAGCTGTAGGTGTAGGTGGAGCTTCGGGAAAAGGCATCGTGTATGAGCATGGTAAAATTGTAGGGAAAGCTAAAATGACCCAGGTAACGATCGGTTTTCAGTTTGGCGGTCAGGCGTACATGGAACTGCTTTTTTTTGAAAATAAAGAATCATTAGATCACTTTATGGCCGATAAGGTTGAATTCTCGGCCCAAGCTTCTGCTGTGGCAATTACTGAAGGGGGCTCGGCAAATGCTAAGTATACCAACGGCATTATGATATTTACTCATCAAAAGGGCGGCCTGATGTACGAAGCATCTGTTGGTGGCCAAAAATTTGATTATTCAGCGTTTGAAAAGTAACCCAAAACAAAAAGTAGGCTCACATTTCACAATTCAATCTTCTCTGTGTAACCCTGTGTGTCGGTTGTAATTAATATTAGTAAAGAATCAGTTTATTGCTCACAATCCACCTTTCTCCCGCATTTAAAAAGAAATATAGCTGCATGAGTAAAGTCATTTTAATTTGTCAATCATTTTCAGTTATTTGATATACCAATCAAATCCTTATGAAAGTTGGAATTCCAGTGGAAGTATCCCCTACCGAACTCCGGGTAGCGGCAACTCCCAAAACAGTGAAACGCCTGATAAAGCAAGGCTTCCAGGTAAGCATACAGCAAAATGCTGGTGTTAAGGCAAATTTTACCGACAAAGAATTTGAAGAAGCTGGCGCCAAAATAGTTCAAACTGCTTCCGAAGTCTACGGTCAATCAGATATTGTATTAAAAGTTAAAGAGCCAAACCTTGAAGAAGTTGACATGATGCGAGGAGGACTCGTCCTGCTCAGCTATTTATGGCCTGCACAACATCCGGAACTCCTTAAGAAACTGGCCTTGAAAAAAGTAAATGCCGTGGCAATGGATGCCATTCCGCGTATTTCCAGGGCTCAGAAAATGGATGTACTTTCTTCCATGGCCAACATTGCGGGTTACCGCGCTGTAATTGAAGGCTCCTATCACTTCGGACGTTTTTTAAACGGGCAAATCACGGCAGCCGGAAAAGTAGAACCCGCCAAAGTATTGGTGATCGGTGCCGGTGTAGCCGGTCTTGCAGCTATCGGTGCAGCCAATTCACTCGGGGCTATTGTCCGTGCATTCGATACCCGAAAAGAAGTGGCCGAGCAGATCGAATCGATGGGCGCCTCTTTCCTAACCGTAAACATTAATGAAGACGGTGCTACTGCTTCAGGTTATTCTAAAGAAATGAGCAAGGAATTCATGGAGGCCGAAATGCAACTCTTTTTGGAACAAGCCAAAGAAGTGGATATCATCATTACCACCGCGCAGATTCCAGGCAAGGAAGCTCCAAAACTGATCCTCGATTATCACGTGGCTGCAATGAAGCCGGGCTCTGTCATCGTTGATCTTGCCGCCTCAACTGGCGGTAATTGTGTACTTACCAAACCCGGCGAAATTTATACTACTGCAAACGGTGTTACTATTCTTGGCAAACTCAATCAGCTCCCCAACCAAGCCTCGCAGCTTTATGGCAATAACCTTTGTCATTTGCTTGATGATATGGGCAAAGCAGAGCATTTCAAGATCGATATGGAAGATGCGGTGGTGTCGCGCGCCATGGTAACCTATAATGGTCAGATCAACTGGCCGCCACAGCCGCTGCCTGTTAGTCCTGTTAAGCCTAAAACAGAATCAGCCGCAGAGAAAGCTGAAGAAAAGAAAGTAAATGAACAACAGCTTGCAAAAAAACAAGCAACATCCATGATCATCCGTCTGGCTATGATTGGTTTGTTTTTGCTGCTCATTGGCCGCTTTGCACCTGCCGAATTTATGCAGCATTTCACGGTGTTTGTGCTCGCCGTATTCGTTGGCTGGCAGGTGATATGGAACGTATCTCACTCCTTACACACCCCTCTTATGGCAGTAACCAATGCTATTAGCGGTATCATCATTGTCGGAGGGCTTCTGCAAACAACCAATAATCTTTCTAGTCCGCTTACCATTTTAGCATTTGTCGCTATTCTTGTGGCTAGCATTAATATTGTTGGCGGATTCCTTGTTACTCACCGTATGTTGAAAATGTTCAAAAAATAAAAAAAGATGATGATCGCAAAAGAAATACAAACAGCAGCTTATCTGTTTACCAGTATTCTATTTATCCTCAGTCTGGGCGGACTTTCTTCACAGGAATCTGCAAAACGAGGTGTGCATTACGGCATCATCGGTATGGCCATCGCTATACTTGCCACTGTACTTGGTCAAGGCGTTGAAGGACATACCTATATCGTCGCTGCTATCGCTATTGCTTCGGTGATTGGCGTATTTCTGGCTGCAAAAGTAGAAATGACTTCTATGCCTCAGTTGGTAGCTATCCTTCACTCCTTTGTGGGACTTGCTGCTGTACTGGTGGGCTTTGGTTCTTATATGGACTCATCCACTCACTCACTTCCTCCTACCGAACACATCATTCATTTAGTTGAAGTATTCGTTGGGATTTTTATTGGTGCCATTACATTCACCGGTTCCATTGTTGCCTGGGGCAAGCTGGAAGGAAAAATCCGTAGTAAACCCCTTTTATATACCGGACGACATGTAGTGAACATTGTGTTAGTGTTTATTTGCATTGTTCTTGGGGTTTTATTTGTAAAGGCTGAAGGAAGCGATGGCATGCTGTATCTCTACATCATGACAGCCATCTCGGCTTTTATTGGTGTGATGCTGGTAATGGCTATTGGAGGAGCGGATATGCCTGTAGTGGTATCGATGCTTAACTCCTACTCGGGATGGGCGGCTTCGGCAGCGGGTTTCATGCTGGGAAACGATCTACTGATTGTTACAGGTGCTTTGGTGGGAAGTTCAGGTGCCATTCTTTCCATCATCATGTGCGAAGCCATGAATCGTTCCTTCCTTTCGGTGATCTTCGGAGGATTTGGAGAGGTGGCAGCTACAGGTTCTGCACAAGCCATGGAAGGAGAAGTAACTGCTATGACGCACGAAGAAGTTGCCAATCTTTTGAGAGAAGCAAAATCTGTAGTGATCGTTCCGGGTTATGGCATGGCGGTGGCCAAGGCGCAGTATCCCATTCACGACCTGGTTGAGCGCTTACGTAAGGCGGGCAAAAAAGTGAGATTCGCCATTCATCCGGTAGCCGGACGTTTGCCGGGCCACATGAATGTGCTACTTGCCGAAGCGAATGTGCCATATGATATTGTTCTGGAGATGGATGAGATCAATGAAGATCTTCCGGATACAGACCTGGTGATGGTGATCGGTGCTAACGACGTAGTGAATCCAGGGGCGCAGGATGACCCAGCCAGTCCGATTTACGGAATGCCGGTTATTGAAGCCTGGAAAGCAGATGAAGTTATTGTAATGAAGCGATCGATGTCGGTAGGATACGCTGGCGTTGAGAACCCGCTCTTCTATAAATCCAATACCGATATGTTGTACGGTGATGCTACGGAAAGCATGGAGAAGATCCTCGCTTCATTAAAAGATTGAGTTGGAGTTCAGAACCAGTTGGTAGCTGGTTCTGAATAAAATCCTTATTCTTGGTTGACGAAATTACTTTCCGATACAAAACCTTGTAAAAATCGAATCCAGCAGGTCTTCGTTTGATATATCACCTGTGATCTCACCTAAGTGATGCAGAGCACGTTTGATTTCAAAAGCTAATAATTCACCACCAAACGGTTGCTCCATTAAACGCAAGGTATCATCTAAAGCTTCATTGGTTTTTTGGAGAGCTTCCAGGTGGCGCACGTTGGAAATTACAGTTTCATCATTATTAAGCTGGTCGGCGTGGGCTTTTTGCAATAAGGTTTCGGTGAACAGGTCGAGGTGAATACGATCTTTGGCCGAAATAAACAGGATTCCATTAATACCTTCATATCGTTTCTTCCACTCTGCTTCATTTCCTTTGTCCAGCTTGTTGGCAACCAACAAAATAGAATCACCTGAAGTATGAGTTGAAAGTTCGTTGACAATAGCTTTTAGTTCTTCAGCTGAAGTTTCTTCGGGGTCAAATAAATAAATAACCAAAGCCGATTGACGGATCTTTTCGTAAGCCTTCTCCACTCCTATGGCTTCAATTTTATCCGAAGTTTCGCGAATTCCTGCGGTATCGATAAAACGGAAGTTGATGCCTCCAATGTTTATTTCATCTTCAATGGTATCGCGAGTGGTGCCTGCAATTTCCGATACAATGGCCCTGTCTTCATTTAACAAAGCATTTAAAAGTGTGGATTTGCCCACATTGGGTTTACCCGAAATAACTACCGGAATTCCATTTTTGATCGCGTTCCCTAAATCAAAGGAAGAGATAAGTTTACGAATAACCGATTGAATGCTGCCAATCAGCACCTTTAACTGCGGGCGGTTAGCAAATTCAACGTCTTCTTCGGCAAAATCCAGTTCCAATTCAATTAACGCCGCAAAATCGATCAGTTGCTGACGTAGTGCCTTTAACTCATTTGAAAAGCCACCTCTTAACTGCTTTAAAGCCATATTATGCGAAGCCTCTGTACGGCTGGCAATCAGGTCGGCAACGGCTTCGGCTTGCGAAAGATCTAACTGCCCGTTTAAGAAAGCACGTAAAGTGAACTCTCCGGGTTTAGCTGTTCTGGCCCCGTTTTTAATAAAGAGATTAATAAGTTTATGAATAATGTAGGGCGAAGCATGGCAGGAAACTTCCACCGAATTTTCTCGTGTGTATGAACTTGGAGCAATGAATACCGTTGCCAAAACTTCATCAACGATCACATCATTTTCGCGGATAGTGCCAAAATGAACAGTATGCGAAGCTTGTTTTTCTAAGTCTTTTCCAAAGAAAACCTTGTTACAAATTTTAATAGCTTCAGGACCCGATAAGCGGATCACGGCAATGGCGCCGGTTCCTGCTGGGGTAGCAAGAGCAACAATGGTATCTTCGGCGTAGGGACTTACGGGTAGCATAATTTCAATTTTGCCCAAAGATAGGACTTAGGGAATTAAGATTTTAGAAGTACGAAGTAAGATTTATTGGTCGGTAAATTGGTTTTTAAATGCTGCGTTTCGACTACGCTCAACGTGACTGCACTTCGTCTACACACTCAAGATGACCAAATGTATGTGAGGCAGAGAAGAGTCTAAGCCGGGCTTACCTTGACTACGTTTCGACTACGCTCAACGCGACTGCACTTCATCTACGCACTCAAGATGACCTATGTAATGTCAGGCTGAGCGGAGTCGAAGCCACGCTCAATTGAGCACATTTTTTCTATAAGAATTGGTATTCATGATGACGATTTGGTCATTAAATCGCTCAACATATTAAAATTACTCACGCGGTTTGCCATCGCGCATCATTAAACCAAAATCCCATTTGTTCAACATGGCACTCACCGTTTTAGCAATTCGTTTGGCTCGTGTAGGTTCTGTTTTTGCGCTGTTGATCCAGTTAATGAAATAGTTTTGGTTTGATTTATTGAAGGTTTCGAAATGCTGAATGGCTTCAGGCTCATCACAAAGGCATTCATAAAGGTCTTCGGGAACTTCGATCTTGAAATCGACATCTTCCTCCAGCTCCACATGAATCATCGCTCCTTCGGACTTTCCCAGCCTTTTGCGTAAAGCAGCGTTTAACGTTAATATGAAGTTGCCCTCGCCAATCGGGAAAAGCACCATGCCTGACACCGGTAAATTATCTAACCTCCCCCTTACACGAATTTCCCTCCTGTTTCCGGGTTTAATTTCATTAGCCAGATACAAAGGGACATCGATATACGTCCAGCCGGTTTTTTCGCCTTTTTGTTTAAATTTAAAAATGATGCCTTCGAAGATGACCAAGTGATTTTAGATTTTTGATATTAGATTTTAGAAATAAAGTTATCATCTATCTCAAATTCAATCGTAAATTTAAGATCATAAATCTACACTAACTAAACATGTCATGGAAATAATCTATCCGCACACAATTGAAAATTGCATTGGAGAGAAAATAATCTTTCAAGAGGTACAACAGGAGGCTGATGGAGATCGGCTGATTGTTGAAAATTTTGTTGTCCCTGGAAGTGGCCCAATAATGCATACTCATTGGTTACAAGATGAATCTTTAACGGTAGTAAAAGGAAAGATCGGTTATCAAATTTATGGGCAGGAGAAAAAATATGCCAATGAAGGCGAGACGGTTCTTTTTAAGCGTGGTACGCCCCATCGTTTTTGGAACGCAGGCGATGATACCCTTAATTGCAAAGGTTGGATAAAGCCGGCAAATACAATTGTTTTCTACTTATCAGCTATATATGCTGCCCAAAACAAATCAGGCAGTGGAAGGCCGGAGACTTTTGATGCCGCCTACCTTATGACTCGCTATTCAACAGAATACGACACCACTGAAATACCCAAATTTGTTAAAAAAGTAATTATTCCAATAACTTATAGGCTTGGTCTGATGCTGGGAAAGTATAAAAAATTTAAGAATGCACCAGAACCGGTGACAAAGTAGAAGTTAAATGGAAAGATTGGGGTAAATCAAAAAAAAAACGCTTCGACTCCGCTCAGCGTGACGATCGATGAATTATCTAACCGACCTTACAGTCTGCCTGAGCGTAGTCGAAGGCACAGCCATTCAACCCGCAACTCAAAACTCGTAATTAATACATTCTAAAATTTCTCTTCGATCCCCAAACCGAACAAGGCAAAATCGTACTTAACCGGGTCATTTTTGTCTAACAGGCGTAGATTATTACTTAACTCAAGTGTTGTTTGCCAGTCGACTTGTTTGCGTTCAATGAGTCCTAGTTTTCGTGCCACACGCTCAACATGCAAATCAAGAGGGCAAAGCAGATCTTTCATTTGTAAGGTATTCCAAATACCAAAGTCAACTCCCTTAACATCTTTGCGCACCATCCAGCGTAAAAACATATTCAATCGTTTACAAGTGGATTTATTATTCGGACTGGTAACATGCTTTCGGGTTCTATGAGGATAATCAGGTAAAGAGAAAAAATGCTTTTGGAAAGTATTTAAAGCATTTTCTATAGAAAGGTTTTCAGGTTCAGAGCCTGGCAAAAATGCATCTTCCAAACTTTCAAAGTTTAGATAATGGTTCTTGAAAAACTCTATAAAATAAAGGGTGTCGGTTGCATTAAAGGTGCGGTGCTTAAAATGAAGAAATCGTTTTAAATCTTTTTCTTCGTGTTGAGTAATAAACTGATGAGGAGCGCCATCCATTAGCTCGATCAGTTCATTACATTTATTGATGATGGTAATACGTTGTCCCCAGGCAAGCATTGAAGCCCAAAAACCCATGATTTCAATATCCTGCTTTTTAGTGAACTGATGCGGAATACAAATAGGATCGTTTTTAATAAATCCGGGCTGATTGTATTGTTCAACTTTTGAGTCGAGGAAGGACTTTAAATCTAGTAGCATTACGAATTATGAGTTTCGGGTTTCGGATCTTGGATCTTGGATTACGAGTTACGTGTTTCGGGTTATGAGTTGTACAGAACAATTTAATTAACCCGTAACTAATAACTCGCAATACGTAACCCTGAATCCTCAATATTATTAAAACCCTAAATTTCCTAAGCCCGGAATATTTGGCATAATCGATTTCATTTCAGCAGCCATTAACTGATCGGCTTGTTCCAAAGCTCTGTTTACCGCAACAGTTATCAACTCTTCCACTTCTTCCCTATCACGAACGTTGAAAACGCTTGGGTTAATTTTAACATCCATTAACTTACGGTTACCGTTACAAGTAGCCACAACTGCCCCATTTTCAACTTCCCCGGTAACAGTAATGTATTCAAGGCGATTTTTGATCTCTTCCGCCTTTTTCTTCGCTTCAAATAAATTGCCTAACATAGTTTTAGTAATTAGTATTTTAGTAATTAGTTAATAGTTAAAGTACATTCTCTCTAACTACTAACCATGGACTATGGTCTATGGACTAAATTAAACTGCCGCCAGTGCTTGCTCTAAATCAGCAATCAGATCTTCAACATCTTCTACTCCCACACTTAAGCGAATAAGGGTATCGGTTACACCGCTTTTCAAGCGCTCTTCACGAGGTATAGAAGCATGGGTCATTGAAGCAGGATGGCCAATTAATGATTCCACACCGCCTAATGATTCAGCAAGTGAGAACAAATGAGTTCCGCTTAAAATTTTCAATGCGTCATCCATTTTATCGCCTTTTAATGAAAACGACATCATTCCGCCGAAATCGCGCATTTGTTTCTTAGCAATATCATGATTCGCATGGTCTTCAAAACCCGGCCAGTAGATCTTATCAACCTTAGGATGATTTCTTAAGTAATGAGCAATTGCTTTTCCGTTTTCAGAATGGCGTTGCATACGTAAATGTAAGGTTTTGATCCCTCTCAATACCAAAAAACAATCCTGAGGGCCTGGTGTAGCACCACAAGCGTTTTGATAAAACGCAATACGTTCGGCCAGTTTATCATCGTTTACCAATAAAGCCCCCATTACCACATCCGAGTGACCCGACATGTATTTAGTTAGTGAATGCATTACAATATCAGCACCCAAATCAATTGGATTTTGCAAATAAGCCGATGCAAAAGTATTGTCGACCCCTAATAAAATATTATGCTTTTTAGCTATTGCCGCCGCTCCTGCAATATCAATGATCTTAAGCGTAGGATTAGTTGGCGTTTCAATCCAGATCATTTTAGTATTTGAATTGATATAGTTTTCGATGTTAGCCACCTCTTCCATCCCGATGAAATGAAATTTCAATCCTAAATTCTGATATACTTTAGTAAAAATGCGGTAAGTCCCCCCGTATAAATCATTGGTACATATAATTTCATCACCCGGATTAAATAATTTCATCAGGGTATCAATCGACCCCATTCCGGTACTGAAACAGAAACCATGCTTAGCATTTTCAAGCGCTGCTAAATTATCCTGTAACTGCGCACGTGTAGGGTTTTGTGTACGTGCATATTCATAACCCTTATGATTTCCAGGAGCTTCCTGCACATAAGTTGAAGTTTGAAAAATTGGGGTCATGATCGCTCCCGTTGTTGGATCAGGGAAAACGCCTGCATGAATGGCTTTTGTACCGAATTTCATATCGTAAAAATTGATGAATTTAATCTATTGTTAAAACCTTTGATATTTTGGCAATTAATTTGATTAGCGCTTAATATCAATCTGTTATGTTTTATTAATAAGCATTTATTTAATACGCAAAAGAAAGAAAAACTATTCATTTTAATCACCTAATCAACTTAATTTAATTACGCTCAATGAGAGTATTCTCACTAAAGTCCCTAATCATGCTAGGCATGATAGGCTTAACATTTACATCCTGTAAAAAGGAAGAACAGAAACCCGAAAGCTTAAACGTTGAAGAAAGTATGAACGGCGTTGCTAAGAATGACGTTATTACTGCCGATTTGTTTGAGCAAATCAATTTAATTTCTCACAGTTTTCCTGAAATAAGAGGAGAAAGTGTTTCTACTAAATCAACTGAAGGTTTTGGGGATGACATTCTTGGTCATTTAGATGATTTTTCATGTGCGAAAGTTAAAATTGAATCAGCACCATTTAAATGGCCTAAAAAAGTAGTCTTAGATTATGGTGCTGGAGGTTGTGATGATCCTAAAACCAAAAAACTGCGCAAGGGTAAGATTATTCTTTCTTACGATAAAGCATGGTTAACAAAAGGCTGTAGCGTAAGCATTACTTTTGAAGACTACTGGTGCGGAGATACCAAATTTGATGGTTTTTGCAAAATCTCTTCAACAGGTACAACTAAAGAGGGATATCTGAAATTCAGTTTAGAATGTGAAGGAACCAAAATTCATTGCGAATGCGTAGAAAAATGGGCCTGCAAAAAAGAAATCGTATGGTGCAATAACAAAACCCCACTAAATATTTTTGATGATTACTATTCGATCACCGGTTGGGGACAAGGTTCTGATAGTAAAGGAAATTTCTTCTCGGAGAAAATCACCAAGGCGCTTAAGAAAAAAGCATTTTGCGCATGGCTTTGTGAAGGAACAGTTGAATTGAAAACAAATAATATTTCATTGTGTGTGATGGATTATGGCAATGGCGACTGTGATAGCAAGGCCACATTAACGATAAATGGTGTGACTAAGCAACTAGATTTGTAGCGTTTTTTTTATTCATAAGTGTTTATAGCGTCCTGGATTATTTCGGGACGTTTTTTTGTTTTTTTACAGCCAAACAATTAATTAGCACTTGGCTTTCACTAATTATTAATAATTGATTATCAAATTATTAGTTAACAAATTAAACAATATTTCATAAAATGTAACGATTTTTTCAATTGCTCGTTAAACTATTTAAACGACATCAAGTCAGAACAAGAAAACTAACCATAAATAATTATGAAACTTATCACCACTAAAACATTAATTATTGCGAGTGCAGTTGCTTTAACGTTTACAGCATGTAAAAAGAACGAGGCTGTTGAACCTGAGGCAGAACAAGTTACAGCTGTTGACAATCAGGAGGCTGATGCTCTATCTAATGATGTAATTGATCAGTTCAATATGGTAACGATGGATCAATTGGCTATATCCTCTAACTCATCTAAGAATATGACTGTTGAAACAGTTGCCACTGAAGAAGATAAACGTAAAACGAGTGGCATTGTTACTATTTCTCCAGCAGGTTACGATGTGTTTCCCAAAACCATTACCATTGATTTTGGTACTGGAACTGTTGATAAAAACGGTATAGTACGTAAAGGTAAAATCGTAGGAGTGCTTTCAAATCATTGGTGGGTAAGCGGTGCTGAACTAAGAATTGATATGCAGGATTACTATGTTAATGGTATTCAGGTTAAAGGCACGAAAATATTAACCAGTAACGGTTATAACAATGTAACCAATAGTTTTTCATACAACGTAAAAGTTGAACGCGCACGCGTAAATGAAGAAGGAAAATCATTTACCTGGAGTGCCACCAGAACTGTTTCATACTTTACAAAAGGAACCATTACCCCTATTGACGACTACGTAACAGTAACAGGTTCTTCATCAGGAACTAACAGAAAAGGCGTTTCATTTACTGCAACTATTACTACTGAACTTAAAAAACCTGTAATTTCTCGTTGGATTGTTTCAGGAGTTATTGAAGTTTCATCTGATGCTCATCCTACTGTAACTTTAGATTATGGCGATGGAACAATCGATAATAAAGCTGTTGTAACTATTGGAGATAAATCTGCAGAGATTACCCTTCATAAATAATCTGTTTTAGAACATATAAAAAAGCGCCTTACTGCAATCAGTAAGGCGCTTTTTTTGTACCTGATAATAGTTTCCGAATTATTATTTATTTATATTTAAAGTAATAACGCTCTACTAACATGAATAAATCTCTATTATTATCAGGTTATCTTCTACTTACCTTATTAACATTTGCCCCTCAACAATCATTTTCGCAAACTGTAACCAATAAAATGTTTTCATTTGGAGGATATGGACGTGTGGGCGTAGGCTTTGCACCTGCAATAAAAGGAAGTTTAGGCCGATCGTTAAACCTAAACGGAATGGGTAGCATTGGTGGAAGATTGGAAGAAATGGACTATTTAGAAATGATCACCGCAATGCATTTCAGTCCTAAAATAAACGATAAAAAAACCAATATAAACATTCAAACGCGGTTAGCTGTGTATACTGCGCAGGGGCAATTTATTGGTAATGTTACCAGCAATAGCTTTGGAGGTATTACTTTTTCTCTGCCTGAAATTTATGCTGAAGCAAACAATATTATGGGTAGTGAATGGTCGGCATGGATCGGAGCACGTTTATTGCGTTCAAACGACGTTCATATAGCTGATCATTTTTTTTTCGACGATCATTCATCCCAAGGCTTTGGAGTGAAATATAAAAACACCTCATTTTCTGTCTTATTCCCCGGAAGCGTTGATACAACCAGTTCACTCCCTCCCTATTTCTACCTAAACATTGTAAATGGAACCCCAACCTTAGGCTTGCGCCAAAGAACAGTATTAGTTGCTGAACATGAATTTAAATTAAACGATAAAAATACGCTAAAGGCATTGGGTGAATACCATGCATTGGCCGATGCAACGATTGAAGATGAAAATACGCCATTCAACTATCCGGCAGATAATGGCTGGGTGCTAGGACTAAAACATATAGCAAGTATAAATACTGCCCTTCCTGGCTCATTTAATCAGTTAGCAATACGATATGGTGCAGGCATTGCCAATGGCGGTGATGGTGGCGGTTCTAAAACCTGGTTAACATACGGAGCGCCTAATTTTAATAGTCAAAAATTCACCGATGCCTATTCCTGGGCTTTCGTAGAGCATTTTCTATTTAATCTTTCAAATCGCTTTAGTATAAACGGTTACGGTATTTATACAAAAAGCCACGGAGCCGCAGATAGCTTAAATAAGGCCCCCGATTACATGGGTCGAGAGGTTTTTAATAGAAAAACCGATTTGGGTATTGGAGTACGCACATTTGTTTATATAACCGATTGGTTTCATTTAATGAATGAATTGAGCTTTGCATCGAGAAAAGATGGTAGTCAGGATGCTGCTCAAATGGTAAAATTTGGCATTATTCCAACTTTGGTACCAACAGGTAAGCGTGATCCCTGGGCGAGACCTCACCTCCGATTTGTTTACACAGTTGCGCATTACAATGATTTTGCCCGTGACAATTTATATTCTCCATATCTTCAACAGATTGGAAATAAATCATGGGGACATTATGTTGGCGTAAAAGCCGAATGGTGGCTTTACTAATTCTTTTGGTTTGATGGTTTAAGTTGATAAATTTAAAGACCTTAGCTATTATTATATATGAAAGCATACTTCCAACGTCTATATGAATATGAAAACTGGGCAAATGGCCGTATCATTGAAACATTAAAAAAATTAGACACACCACCAGACAGATCATTGTTATTACTTGCCCATTTACTTATTGCCCAAAGAGAATGGTTGCATCGGATTTTAAAGAAAAGCACTACCGACAAGTTTTGGCTTTTGTATGATTTAGAACAAAGTGAAGAACTGTTTAAAAAGAATAATGAAGAGTGGAGCCACTTTTTTTTGACCATTCAGGATGATGACCTTACTGTGCCTTTTCATTATAAAAATTCAAAAGGTGAACAATTCGACTCTCCGATGGTTGATATTCTCACACACTTACTTGGCCATTCAAATTACCATCGGGGGCAAATCATCGACTCAATAAAAGGATTGATTGAACCGTTGCCAAATACCGATTTCATTGTATTTTCCCGAAATCCTTAATGGATTTTAGAATTAAGAAGTAGAATTTTAGATTGCTGAAGGTAAAATGCAATGGATTATCTATTCATTGTTTAGCCTATCATTCATTAGTGTGATTAAATTCTACCTTTGTACCTCTATAAATCTAAAATTAGTAAATGATACACGTTGCCGACGTCAATGATCTTCAATATTTAACAATTCATAAAGTAGGAAATCCAAGTAAAGATGAACCATTAGTATTTTCAAAGGCGCCTATTGATTTAAGTAATGAAGATATTAGCCGGTTATTACTGAATTATTTTATCCACCCTTTTGCTAATAACGGTGAATATTATCATTTATACCATGCTGTTGAAATTGCTTTAAACGACATCTACGTTTATATTTCACGCATTTTTGAAGATAAAAGCACTTTTCAGGAGCAATCATTTCACATAGCTAAACACTTACACGATTCATCATCCCACCCCAAAATTAAAGGCGGTGAGCTTTATATAGCCTATTTCAATAAATGTTTAATTGATGGAGAAGAAGTTGAGGCTATTGGTATTTTCAAGTCGGAAACGAAGGAAACTTATTTAAAAGTTTATCTGCATGATGACAACTATGAGGTTAATTATGAAGATGGTATAAACATCAGCAAGCTCGATAAAGGTTGTCTGATCTTTAATATCGACAAAGAAAACGGCTATCGGGTAAGCATTATTGATGCGTTGAGCAAGCAAAACGAAGCTGTTTATTGGAAGGATGATTTCCTGAAAGTAAAACGTAGGGAAGACACCTATTTACAAACCGAAAACTATGTTGATCTGTGTACTTCTTTCATCAATACAAAATTAACAGAGAGCTTTGATGTGAGCCGTGCTGATCAGATTGATCTGCTGAATAAATCAGCCAATTATTTTAAGGAGAAAGAACGTTTCGATTTCGATGAATTTACCGAAGAAGTGATTCTGCAGCCTGCAGTTATAGAAACATTTAAAGAGTTTAAGTCACAGTTCGAAACCAACCACGAGCTTTCTTTACCCGATAGCTTTGAAATCTCTAACCAGGCCTTTAAAAAGCAGTCTAAAATTTTTAAAAGTATATTAAAGCTCGATAAGAATTTCCATGTTTATATCCATGGCCGTGCTGATATGATCGAGAAAGGCTTCGATGATGCCACCGGTCTAAATTATTACAAGCTTTTCTTTAAAGAAGAAGCATAAAACCTAGAAAGCCGTTTTGTATAGTCAAAACGGCTTTCTAGGTTTTGTTTAAGTTCCTTTATTTCACTTCCACTGTAATTGTTTTGCTCATTCTCACTCCGTAGGAGGCATGCATGCCATCAGCAAATTGAAGTGTTAAGGTATGTGAACCTGGTGCCAATTTAAGTTCAGTTTCGGTTTGACCTTTTCCAAAATGGATGTGTGTTGAATCAGCAGGAACCGTTGTTCCAGCCGGAATAAAGCTTCCATCAACAATAATGTGATGATGCCCTTTATCGGGATGAATTTGACCTATAGGTTCAACAGTCATTCCTTTTACCCCCATCTCCACTTTAAACGGACTCTTAACCGTTTCTCCGTCTTTCAAATTCACAAAATAAACCTCCTGACCTTCTTTAATAACGGTAGTATCGGTTTTCACTTCAGTACTTGGCATATGATGCATTGAATCAGTGTGCATCGTATCTGTAGATTCTGTTGATGAAGGTTTTTTGCCACCTCCACAGGAAGTTAAAAAAATAGTAGAAAGGGCAAATAATAACCATTTAATTTTCATAGTTAAAGGATTTATAGATTAATAATTGAAGTTAAACAAAAGATAGTTAATAATTTACACACAAAGCACGAAAAGAAACAAGGCGCCCACCAGGAGCGCCTTATTACTTTTTCAATCTTATTTATTACCAGATTACGGCTCTCTCAGCAGGTTTTCGCCACATAGGGTCTCCCTGTCGAACATTAAATGCTTCGTAAAACTCTGGCATATTACTTACCGGTCCATTGCAACGATACATTCCCGGTGAATGTGGGTCGGTAACTATACGTTGAGCTTGTGCTTCATCACGGATATTAGCTCTCCAAATTTGTGCCCAAGAAAGAAAAAACCGCTGTTCTGGAGTAAAACCATCGATCATCTCTCCTTTCATGGCCTGAGGTGTCTTTTTAAATGCCTCAAAAGCGATATTAATACCGCCAAAATCAGCAAGGTTCTCACCCAATGTAAGCTGACCATTTACATTCATTGTTCCATTTAAAACGGTATAACTATTATATTGTTCAACCACCTTATATGCGCGTTCTTTAAATCGATCTGCATCATTTTTTGTCCACCAATCATTTAAATTACCTTCAGCATCATACTGACGACCCTGATCATCAAAACCATGAGTCATTTCATGGCCAATTGCACATCCAATTCCACCATAGTTAACAGCATCATCGGCATTAAAATCAAAGAAAGGTGACTGAAGAATTCCTGCAGGGAAAACAATTTCATTGACTACCGGATTGTAATAGGCATTAATGGTTGGTGCACTCATACCCCATTCGGCCTTGTCAACAGGTTTGCCCAACTTATCGAGCATAAAGTTGTAATCGTATTTATTGCATTCTAAAACATTACCGAAATAAGATGTACGACTAATATGAACTGAAGAATAATCTTTCCACACATCGGGATAACCAATTTTACGTATAAAAGCATGCAGCTTTGTTAACGCTTTTTGCTTGGTTTCATCGCTCATCCAATCCAAACGTTTGATACGATCTTCATAAGTAACGGTAAGATTCTTAATTAGCTCCAGCATTCGGGTTTTAGCCTCAGGTTTAAAGTATCTGGAAACATACATACGTCCCAAAACCTCTCCCATTGAATTGTCAACAACAACAGAAACCCTATCGGCACGAGGTTTTAAATTTTTCTGACCTGTTAATACTTTGCCGTAAAAGTTAAAATTTTCATTTACAGCTATAGAATGTAAATAAGGAGCGGCAGCTCTGATAACGTTCCACTTTAAATAAGCTTTCCACTCATTTAAAGGTGTAGCCACCAACTGACGATCAAACTCTTTAAAAAACTCAGGTTGGCGAACAAGCACCTCTTTAATATCCTGCCCGGTAAAATCGTTTAAGGTTTCCTTCCAAAAAATTAAAGGTGTTATTTTCTGAAGCTCAGCAAGACTTAATTTATGGTAAATCTTATTCGGATTTCTTTGTTCAACACGAGTCATTGAAGCACCGGCTAAGGCAGTTTCAAGCTTAATTACCGCCTCAGCATTTTTATTTGCTGTTTTTTTATCATCGCCAAAAATCTTGAACATATTCACCAAGTGCTTCTGATACTCGGTTCGTATATTACTGCTTCGATCATCCATATTAAAATAATAATCACGATCAGGTAAGCCTAAACCACCCTGCGACAATTGGGCAATAACTTGTGAGCTTTGTTTATCATCCTGGTAAATCACAAAGTTAAAAGCAGCATCAATCCCCGATTTATGCAAACTTGTAATTTCATTCAATAAATCTTTGGTTGTATTAATGCTTTTTATATCACTGAATAAGCTATTGGTTGGAGAAACGCCTGCACTTTCAATCTCCAGGCTATCCATTCCGCTTGCAAAAAAATCACCCACCAATTGACTATTACTGCCATAAGTGGCGTTTTTATCGGCAGCCTCTTTTAAAATACCTTTTAAAATTTGATTGGTATTCGAAATTAATTCATTAAAACTTCCCCAACGCGTTTCAGTTAGCGGAATGGGATTGTTTTTTAGCCATCCCCCATTGGCGTATTGATAGAAGTTCTCACGAGGACTAACAGATTCATCCATATTTGCCCTGTCGATGAATTTCCGTGAAGATGTTTGAGCCTGCGACACCGTCGCTATTGAACTCATAATCAACACATACCAAACAAATTTTCTTTTCTTCATATAGCTTATATCTTATCAATAAAACGCAACCAATATATCATTTTAGTAATTAATACTTAATTTTTATTCCGATTTACCCAACTATAGATTAAAACCGATATATCGATTTTATAGAACTTGTTTTTATAAAACTGCGATCAAATAGATTTTAGCGTTTTACGTGGCAAAGCCCCGAAAATAAGCAGAGTAATCATTTGACATAAAAAAGAGAGCTCCTGATAGTGACATCAGGAGCTCTTCTATAACATAAAGGAGTTATTTCTTTAAATAGGTATCAAGCCAGTCGAAGAACACGCGGTTCCACAAAATACTGTTTTGAGGCTTGGTGATCCAGTGACCTTCATCTGGAAAATACAGGAAACGGCTTGGAATATTTTGAAGCTGAGCCGCAGCAAAAGCTTCCATTCCTTGCCCAAGTGGCACTCGAAAATCTTTCTCATTATGAATTACCAACATCGGTGTATCCCAATTTTGAACAAATTTATGCGGTGAAAACTGCTCATACGATTTCGGCTGTGGGCTCTTCCAATAAGGGCCCCCCATATCGAAATTCGGGAACCAAGTTTCTTCGGTAGTACCGTACATTGATTCAAGATCAAAAACACCACAATGAGCGATAAACGCTTTGAAACGTTTTTCATGATGACCCGCCAACCAATAAACCGAATAACCGCCAAAACTAGCTCCTACAGCACCTAATCGATCTTTATTTACATAGCTTTCTTTAGCTACATCATCAATCGCACTTAAATAATCGCGCATACACTGACCACCCCAATCTCCTGAAATCTCTTCGTTCCATTGCTGGCCAAATGAAGGAAGCCCACGGCGGTTAGGCGCCACAACTATATAGCCGTTTGCTGCCATCAACTGGAAATTCCAACGATAGGAGAAAAACTGACTTACTGTACTTTGTGGACCGCCCTGGCAATATAATAAGGTTGGGTATTTTTTGGTAGGATCGAAATCAGGTGGCAAAATAACCCAAACAAGCATGTCTTTACCATCGGTGGTTTTTACCATTCGTTTTTCAACTTTACCCATTTTTAGGGTTGAAAGAACTCCCGTATTAACATTTGAAATTTGCTTAAGCTGTTTTTTCCCTACTTCAACAGTAAACACTTCGGTTGGAAGCGAAATATTCATCATTGCTGCTACCATAACCGGTTTTTTGTTTACATAAGTAAAGTCGAAATCAGTAATATCGGCAACAACATCAGTTAATGGAACAACCTGACTCATTGACCTTAACTTGGGATCGAACAGCATGATTTGTTCCGTAGCGCTAATTCCGGCAATAAAGTAAATGCGCTGGCTATCCATGTCCCACTCAGCTTTTGAAGAACTGTTATCAAAGTTTTTAGTAACCTCATTATGAGCTTTTGTTGCCACATCATAAACAAGAATGCGGTTTTTGTCAGCTTCATACCCATCACGTTCCATGCTTAACCAAAGCATTTTCTTACCATCTGGCGAAAAACGAGGGTTGGTATCGTAACCCTTATTGAACTCGCTAACATTTTCTGTAGTTCCACCGATTACATCGTAAACGTAAATATCAGAGTTGGTACTTAATGCTTCTGCAGTCCCATTCAACTTGCGACAGGTATAGGCTACCTTTTTATCATCGGCGCTAAACGCAAATTGTTCTTCACCTCCATTTGGTTGCAATGGAGCATCAAAGCGCTCATTCGGCATCAGGTCTTTTGCATTACTGATTTTACCATCCGAATAATTTGCGATGAAGATGTGGCTATAAGCATAGTCATGCCATGCGGTCCAATGGCGATAGAATAAACCATCAATGATTCTTGCGCCTTCTACTTTAGGCAGATCTGGATATAATTCAGCAGGATTTTTATCTAATTTAACATCTGAAAGATACCAGATATAGCCCATTTTAGGTGAATAACCAAACCCTGAAACACCACCATCGACATTACTAACCTGTGCTTTACCGGAACCGTCAGGGTTCATTTCCCAAATCTGGTCATCTTTAATATAACCGATTTTTTTACCATCAGGTCTCCATTTTGCGCTCACTTCATTTGCCGCTTCGTTCGCAATAGGTTTCGCATTGGCTCCAGTAATATCAACAATAAAAACATCTGAATTGCCTTTATTGGCTGCAATGTCCATGTTTCTGACATTGTAAATAACTGATTTACCATCCGGAGAAACACGTGGTTCTGAAACTCTGCCAAGTTTCATTAATAACTCGGGAGTTAATTGGTTCTGAGCCATTACTTGCGATGAAGCGAGCAAAGCCACAGCTATTAAAAATTTCTTCATAAGATTTTCAAAAAGATTATGCGAAGATAAGAATTAGGGGGTTATGAGGAATACTGAATAATTTCATTCGAATTGCTGGTTAAAAGCAATCAAATAGCGATTTTCAATCAAAAGAAAGAATAGTTTTAACAACGCCATTTGGTCGACCAAAGCGAAGTCGAAGAAGCAGTAGCCTTTTTTTAATGAGGTTTCGACTCCGCTCAACCTGACTCAAAATGGGCAAAGTTCACTTTTGAACCAGCCGCAAGTATTTGTCTTTAAATTTATTCGTCTCTATGAACAGTTTCCATTGAAAAAGCCGGCAAGCAAATAGCAACATATTCGGCTCCTTCAGGTCCGGGACTGCTGTATTGTACCCATTCTCCTTTGTGGACAATAATTGCCTCTCCGGCATTAACATCTAGAACACCATCTTTGGTTGTAACCCGTACCGTTCCTTTCAAAACAAGGGTATATTCATCAAATTCAGGTGTTTGCCCGGGCTCAACCCATCCTGATGGGCTTTCCATTTTGGCAACACTTACCGCAGCAGTTTTAGAATTGACTCTTCCTATATATTCTTTGATAATTTTAGGTTTGTTACCTGCGGCTTCAATTACCGATGGATTTTTTATTAACGTAGGCATATAGTTGTTGATTAGGGATTAGGTATTAGCGCTCATAGCTATAGGTTATTAGCTGTTAATTTAAGACTTTATTACTATTCTTCATTAACTTTTTAACTGTTCCCTGCTTACTATTTACATCTTTAACTTAATAATCTAAAAGCCAACCGCTAATAGCCATCAGCTCCTTATCTATTATACAAATCCCTAATCACTACAGATGCAACGGTACAACCAAATACAGCCGGCATATATGAGATCGTTCCGATAATAGAACTTTTGTTAGTACCCTGCATAGGTACAACGCGAGAATGGTCGATATCTTCAGGAGACCAAACAACTGTTACTTTTTCTTTAACTCCCATTTGACGTAAACGTTTACGTACGTGTTTAGAAAGTGTACAGTTAAAGGTTTCAAATAAATCTACTACACGAACTCGAGTTGGATCAACCTTACCTCCTGCACCCATGGAGCTTACCAAGGGAATATTTCGGTCTTTACAGCCTTTAATAAAAAACAACTTGGGAGCCAGCGTATCAATGCAATCAACCGCATAATCAAATTGACCACTATCAAGCACTTCGAACATGCGCTCATCCCGTAAATATTCACAAAGAACGGTTAATTCAATTTCAGGGTTAATATCCTTTATACGGTCAGCTAAAACTTCAGCCTTTAATTTCCCTTCAGTACTTTTTGTAGCTGGAATCTGACGATTTCGGTTACTGGGATCTACTGTATCAGCATCAACAATGGTCATTTTGCCAACACCCGAACGGGCGATCATTTCGGCGCAAATGCCACCTACTCCGCCTAAGCCCACCACTAATACGTGTGCGTTAACAAGTTTTTCAATTTTTTCTTCGCCTAACAAAAGGTTAGTGCGGCTCATCCAGTAAGGTACTTCCATTTTTTAATTGATTTCGATGATTACCTTACGATAACACCGATTTTACTTTAATGTTGATGTTCTAAAAACGGCCGCAAAATTATGAAAAACATTCTCTTTTAAGTCTATAACTTTCATATTCTTTAGTTCAGCAGCTTTTTCGTAAACCTGCTGAATTGAAATGGGAGCTGTGTCTGTTTCCAGAAATAAACGATTAATGGGTATATTTTTAAAAATGTCGATCATTTTGGTAGCTGTGAATAATAATTTCCCGAAGGAAAAATAGGTGTTATGCTTCATCAGTTGAAGTAACTCTTGCTCGTTGCCCGCAAAATGATGGAAAATAAAAGGCACGGAGCTTTCTTTTAAATAAGGAACAAATTCAGTATAGGTCCGCACCGCGTGAATGATAACAGGTTTATTAAACCGATTGGCAAAGACAAGCTGTGATTCGAAATATTTTTGCTGAATTTCAATTGGTGTTTGAATGGCTCTATCAAGCCCGATCTCACCTACTGCTAATACGTTTGGTAGTTTCAGACTTTCGTTTAATCTGAAATAAAAAGCATCCCAATTTACCTTTTCGACATGCCATGGATGAACACCCACTGAAACGGCGTAGTTCATCGTTTGAATGCTTTCCGGAGAAAGGCAATGAAACGCATTACGCAAAACCCATTCTCCAGATTTCGGTTTAAAATGAGTATGAATATTAATAAAATCTGATTCCAGTGGTCTTTCAGGCATATTTCAAATGTAAATCATAAATTTTCTTTTTTGAATACTTAACTCAATTAAGCATCTTTCATCTCAAATAAATTGAAATGAGTAATTTAAAATCGCTGCTTTTAAGTTGTTTTCTGCTTTTAACGTTTGCTGCACAAGGGTTTTCGCAACAGGCCAAATCATTACTATGGAAAATATCAGGAAATGGAATTACTGAACCCTCTTACCTCTATGGCACCATTCATATAATTTGTGAAAAAGATTTTTTACTGAGCAATCCTGTAGAGGAATCGTTCAAAAAGACATCTCAAATATATTTAGAGATTGATATGGACGATCCTAATATGATGGCTGACATGCAGCGCTACATGAATATGCCTAATGATCAAAACTTGCAGTCAGTTTTAAAGCCCGAAGACTATCGAACGGTTGGAAGCTTTTTTAAAGACTCGCTTGGAGTAAACATCGACTTATTTAAGAATACAAAGCCCTTGCTCCTATACTCATTTGTACTAATTAAAATGATGGACGGGTGTTCAACCAAATCATATGAACAAACATTTGTTGAAATGGCTAAAGCTCAGAAAAAAGAAGTTAAAGGACTTGAAACCATTCCCCAACAAATGAGCTTTATCGACCAAATACCTTTAGATAAGCAGGCAGAGGATCTGGTTAAATCGATCAATAGCTATGCGAAGTATAAGGAGTACTTTAATAAGATGATTGCTGCCTATAAAAACCAAGATATTGAAGGTTTGCAAAAACTATCAGACGACCCTGAATTTGGAACATCAGAAAACGAGAATGAAGCTTTAATTTATAGCAGAAACAAAAACTGGATTGAGCTAATTAAAAATATTGCCGCTAAACAGTCTACTTTCTTTGCTGTTGGAGCCGGACATTTGGCCGGTGAATCAGGTGTTATAAACTTATTGCGTAAGCAAGGTTATACGGTTGAAGCGGTGAATTGAATTGTCGGGTGTAAATTGTTAAACTGTTTTATTGTCATACTGAGAACGTTATCATTAAAACAATTTATCCATTTTACAATTCAACAATAGATCAACTTAAATATTCTGAGCAATTACATAACCAGAGGCCCAGGCCCACTGAAAGTTATAGCCGCCTAACCAACCAGTAACATCAACACATTCGCCCCCGAAATATAAGCCCGCGACTTTTTTGCATTCAAGCGTTTTAGATGAAAGTTCATTTGTATCAATGCCTCCACGCATTACTTCGGCCTTATCATAGCCTTTATCACCAGCTGGCTTGACCGTAAATCGATGAATCAGATCTTCAATATTTTGCAGTTCAGCTTTTGATAACGAGGCCAGGTTTTTATCTATTGGGAGATACTTTTGTAATGCATCCACAAATTTTCGAGAGTAAAACTTCTCCAGAAATGAAGCCAATAATTTCTTGCCCGTTGACTGACGCTCCTGCTCAATTAATTCTATAATTTGATTTCCTGGTAATAAGTCAATTTCTATTTTTTCACCGGGTCGCCAATATGACGAGATCTGCAAAATTGCAGGTCCGCTTAGTCCCCAATGTGTAAAAAGGATATTTTCTTCAAAACTTATTTTATCATTAGAAACCCGGCTAAATATACTGGTACCCGATAGCTGTTCATACCACTCGTGATCTTTACCAGTTACGGTTAGTGGTACCAATGCCGGTGCCGTTTGAGTAAGTTTTAGGTTAAACTGACGCGCCAAACGCAATGCAAAGTCGGTAGCCCCCATTTTGGGAATTGGCAAGCCACCAGTGGCAACTACCACTTTAGGTGCCAATAAAGTATGTATCTTGTCATTGGACAGATCTTTCACCTTCAGTTCAAACCCGCTTCCATTTGATCTAACCTGTTGCACTTCTACATTACAAATAATTTGCTGATCTAAATCGAGGCATAAATCAGTGAAAACCTTTACTATGTCTTTGGCATTATTGGTTGTAGGGAATAATTGACCAAGCGTTTTCTCCTGACCGTAAATACCAAACATTTCAAAAAAAGAGATCGTATCCTGAACGGTCCACTGGGCAAATGCCGACTTACTAAAATGTTCGTTTTCTGATATGAAGTTTTGATGCGAAGCAAAGAGATTCGTGTAGTTACACCGCCCCCCTCCGGAAATTAAAATCTTGGCACCTGGTTTAGCATTTCTTTCTAAAAGCAGTACTTTTTTCCCTAAATAACCTGCCTGGACAGCACACATTAAACCACAAGCACCAGCTCCTAAAATAATTGCATCCAGATTATTATTCTCCTTTGCCCAAGACGACAACATATAAATATCCTAAAATCAGATTGTTAACTAATACTATTTAAAGGCGAACAATAGTAATCTACTTAAACCCTCAATTAAACTGGTTTTATTAAAACTCAAGCTGTTTTTCTCGTGTTTATAACTTAACTTTGTTATATGCCTCAAAGCACGCAAATATCAGCATTCGGATCGATATTACTGTTCCTTGTTTTAGGAACCGGATTTGTATTAGTTACACTCTTCATGTCGAAGTTAATTAGTCCGAATAAACCTAATCCTGAGAAGTTAACTACCTATGAATGTGGTGAAGAGCCTACCGGAAGTTCATGGATTCAATTTAACATGCGATTTTATGTAATTGCGTTAGTGTTCTTGTTATTTGATGTTGAATTGGTATTCCTGTTCCCCTGGTCAACAGTATTTGGCAATAAAGAACTTATTGCTGCGGCACCGGCTTGGGGTTGGTTGAGTTTCTTCGAAATGACCATCTTTATCGCAATCTTACTGGTTGGTCTTTTATATGTTTGGAAAAAGGGCGACTTGGAGTGGATAAAGCCACAACCTGTAATTCCAGCAGTAGATGTTAAAGTCCCAACAAGTTTATATCAACAAATTAACAATACGGTTTATACCATCAAACCATTTCAGATTATCTCTCCAGAAATAGCTGTTCCGGAACAATCAACTGAAAAAATATCAGAACGCAAATTGTTCTTCATGAAAGCAAAGGCTGAAAAAGAAGCCAACGCAGAAACATTGGTTGAGAACACGAGCGAAAAAGCAGAACATCAGGAAAAGCCAAAATTCAAACCAAGATCAGCAGCTCCTACAGATAAAACTGAAAATACAGTTACTGATAATGGTGATGCGAATCAAAACGTAGAGAAAAAAGCATATACCCCTAAGTTTAAGCCTCAACTTGCGAAGAGTGAAAAGGAAAAGGAAGAAGACTCCAAAGCTACTACCGAGGTAAATAATCCAGAACCTAAGCAAGCTTATATTCCTAAGTTTAAACCACGCGTAGTTGAAAAAAGTGAGAATTCTACAGTTTCAACTGAAGATACTCAACCAATAGAAGAGACACCAAAACCTGCCTACAAACCCAAGTTTAAACCTCAGTTAGTCAAAAAACAGGAGTCAAATGAAGGAGAACAAACTGAAGACATAAGTGCAAAATCGGAAAACGTAGAAGTTAAAGAAGATAAGCCTGCAGCTCCTTATAAGCCTAAGTTTAAGCCTCAATTGGTTAAAAAGCAAAACGAGCCAAATGAAGGAGAACAGGCAGAAGATGTAAGTGCGAAATCGGAAAACCTAGAAGTTAAAGAAGTTAAACCTGCAGCACCTTACAAGCCTAAGTTTAAACCTCAACTGACTAAAAAACAGTCGGATGATTCTACGGATACAGTTAATGGCGACAAGTACAAAGAGGAGAATGGGGCTGAAAAAAAAGAAGAAGAGTTGGTTGAACAATTAACAACACCTTCCGAGGAAGTTAAACCGACGGGTGCTTATAAACCACGTTTTAGTGCAGCTGCAATAAAGAAAAATAAAGAAGATAATAACTAAACATTTATACCAGATGGAGCAATTGATAAGCAAGGTTGAAAGTAATGGAGTTGTGGTTACCAAGTTGGATGATTTGTTAAACTGGGCTCGTTTGTCTTCTTTATGGCCGGTAAGTTTTGGTTTAGCTTGCTGCGCAATTGAAATGATGGGATCAATGGCTGCCAATTACGACCTTGACCGTTTAGGTGTATTCCCTCGTCCTTCACCTCGTCAGGCTGATGTGATGATCGTAGCGGGTACAGTTACTTTTAAAATGGCCGAGCGTATCAAGCGCCTGTTCGAGCAAATGCCAGAGCCTCGTTATGTTATTTCAATGGGCTCATGTTCAAATTGTGGCGGCCCTTACTGGGAACATGGATACCATGTTGTTAAGGGTGTTGATAGGATAATTCCGGTTGATGTATATGTTCAAGGCTGTCCTCCTCGCCCAGAGGCATTAATCGGTGGTATAATCGAACTTCAAAAGAAAATCAGAACCGAAAGTGTTCTTTCAATGTAAATATTAAAAGCAAAATAGTCATTCCAGACCTGTTTACGCGTTAAAATAGTAGCAGGTCTTTTTTATTAATGCCTCTTCTTCCTCTTGCTTGTCGTCTCTCTTCATTTTTACTTCTGTGTTAAAAAACTTATCTTATGATAACATAATTACAGATGAATCGCTCTCAGTATTCTGTTCTCATACTCTTATTTCTATTTCTAGCGTTGAAAGTTTCTGCACAGGAAGCGGATTCGGCTTATAGAACAAAGAATCAATTCGTTCCCTATCCGGTTGTTGGAAACGCTCCGGAAACTGGCTTTCAATTTGGGTTCGGTGCTATCTATACCTTTTTTATTAATCACGATCCCAGAGAAACGAGAAATTCGTTCATCTACAGTTTTAATATGTGGACTGCTAAACAACAGCAACAATATGCAGTTCAGGCAAGTGTTTGGCTACCAAAAAATATTTGGAACTTTACGGCAAACGGAATTTACACCGATTATCCCCTATTTTTTTACGGTGTAGGTAGCGATACAAAGCAAAGTGACGAAGACCTGATAACTTCTAAACGATTTAAAATACTTACTGTAGCCAAGCATAAAATCATTAAAGATTTATATGCAGGAGTGGGATTATGGGTTCAAAACGACAATTTTTCAGCAGCCGACTCAACGGGAATATTTAACACCGGCGATTATTATGGAAAACAAGGAGGCAATAGTATGTTGATTGGTTTTGGCGGAGCTTTTGACAACAGGGATTATGAAAACTCCACCACAACCGGTTCCTATTTTTCATTATTAGAATGGATAAGTCTTGGAATCAACAATTATAAATTCCATGTTTTTAACCTGGATGCGAGACATTTTTTCAGATTCGATGCTACTAAATGCGCAGGTATTCAGTTTGTTTATCAAACCGCCCAGGGCAGTGCTACTCCGTTCTATTATTTACCATTTATTGGCGGTGATCAAATTTTAAGAGGGTATTATGTCGGAAGGTACCGCGATCAGCATATGCTGGCAACACAAGCAGAATTCAGGTACCGTCCATGGGGGAAGCAAAAAGACCATGGTTGGTTTTCGCTTTCACGATTAAGTTTAGCGGGTTTTGCTGGTACTGGAATGGTTTTTTCTAACGGAGAGTTTAACTTTAGTAATCTTAAACCAAACTATGGTGGTGGCTTCAGATATATGTTTGAACCAACCGCCCGAATGATTTTGCGTTTTGATTATGGTGTAGGAAGTAAAAACCCTGGAGAAAAGCGTTCAACGGGGTTCTATATTTCCTTGAATGAGGCGTTTTGAGCCGACTACGGGTTTCGAACCTGCGACCTTCTCATTACGAATGAGACGCTCTACCAGCTGAGCTAAGTCGGCCTATTTAAACCAAATTTTTAACTATTCTCCATATGTTTTAACAATCACTTCCGACTTACCTATTTGCCTGGCCAAGGCATAGTAGATATGATTATAATCTGGTTCCTTTAGTGTTTTATATTCTTCACCTCCGGATAAAACGTTCAGCATTCCGGGCACGGTTTCCGTATCACCGCAAATCAATACAGTTTCACCTTTATAATTATTTACAATAGTTTCAATAACCCCTGCATATACATTTCTCTGATAAAGTATCGGGCTTAATCCCTTACTTTCGCATAGCGGTTGAACGGTACTTAAATTACGAGGAAAAGCAATAGAATAAACCGCGTCAATATGCACATTATCCAGCAAAGTGGCCAGATCATTTGCTCTTCTTTTTCCATCCGAAGACAATGGGCTATCAGGATCAAGGTTTAACTTTTCGGCATGCCGAACAAGTATAATCGTTGTCAAATCTGGGGAAGGATCTGACGTACTTGAATTCTGACAAGTAGAGATCAATGCACATAAAAATAGTAATCCAGTAATTTTAGAGAGCGAGCGTACCATGAATTTAGGTTTCTTCTAATTTAAAAACTTATCAATTCATTAACAATTAAACACTGAATAAATGAGGGTCGAAATAGCCGAAACATTATTATTTTTGCCATATGCCAATAAAAGAGAAGCATTCGCAGCTAATAAAGCAGGAAGCTAAACGTTTGGGATTTTTACAATGTGGAATAGCTAAGGCTGCTTTTCTGGAAAATGAAGCACCACGACTAGAGAATTGGCTGAATCAAAGTAAGCACGGTGAAATGAAGTACATGGAGAATTATTTCGACATGCGACTTGATCCCAGAAAATTGGTAGATGGTGCAAAATCGGTAATATCTCTAGCCTTAAATTATTATACCGATCAAGTTCAAAATGATCCCTCAGCCCCAAAACTATCCAAGTATGCTTATGGCACTGATTACCATTTTGTAATCAAGGATAAACTGCGTGAACTGCTGCATTTCATTCAGGAAAATATAGGCGAAGTAAACGGTAGAGCTTTTGTTGACTCGGCCCCTATTATGGATAAAGCCTGGGCTCAAAAAGCAGGATTAGGCTGGATGGGAAAGCATAGTAACATACTTAGCAAGAAAAAAGGTTCTTTCTTCTTTCTTGCCGAACTGGTGCTTGATTGCGAATTAGACTATGACAAACCCGTAGCCGACCATTGCGGTGAATGCACAAGGTGTATTGACGCATGTCCAACTCAAGCCATAACCGAAGCGTACATTGTGGACGGAAGCAAATGCATCTCATACCTTACTATTGAACTTAAGAATGAGATCCCAACAGAGTTTAAGAACAAAGTTGATAATTGGATGTTTGGATGCGATGTTTGTCAGGATGTATGCCCATGGAATAGGTTTTCTATAGTTCATAATGAACCATCATTTACTCCACATCCTGATTTAATGCAGCTAAAAAAAGAAGATTGGGTAGAATTAACGGAGGACATATTCCGAAAAGTATTTAAAAACTCGGCCGTTAAAAGAACCAAGTATTCAGGCCTGAAGCGTAATATCAAATTTCTCTCTTAAAACTATTCCATACTTTTATCATTTAATTGCCTGACTTTCATTAAATTTCTGATAATTGACCAGAAACATGAAGGATCCAAAATCAATATTTATAAATTCTGTTTGGAAAGAAAATAAGTTAGAAGCTCTTTATAATACTCCATTAATTGGGGTTGCATTTTCTTCAAAACAGGGTTATGTGTTAGAACTTAATCAGCAATATGCCGATATGCTTGGGTACACTCGTCGGGAATTAGTAGGTACTTTTTGGACCGACTTCTCTCCCCCCGAGTATAAGGAACTTACCCTTAACCTTTACCACCGGTTACTAAAAAAAGAGATCAGCTGTTTTACTTATGAAAAAGAGTATATAAGGAAAGATAAAAGCCGGATTTGGGTGGAAATATCGGTACAATCAAAAAAAAACGAGTTCGACAATATTGAATATTTTATTGTTTTGGCCAGGGATATTGACGATCGAAAAAAAACCTTGCTCAAGCTCGATGCTGAAATGAAGCAAAATGAAGCGTTAATTTCAAAATTGAAATTCCAAAATGAACAACTGAAAGAGTTTGCGAATTTAATTTCCCATAACTTAAGAGCACCAGTTGGTAGTATGATCGGCTTACTTGAGCTTTATGACTCGGGGATAGTTGATTATAAACAAAGCATTGGCGTTTTTTCAGAACAATATCGCAATTTAACGTATAGTCTTTTAGATACTATCAATACTATTGGAAGCGCATTAGATATTAAAGATCGATCAGAAGTAAAAAAAGAAAAAGTAAGTTTTAAAGAAATTTTAAATACTGTTATCATTAGCTTATTAGGAAAGGCAAAAGACCTTGACTTCGATTTAATCACGGATTTTGAGCTTGAAGAAATCACCTATTCGAAATCTTATTTAATAAGCATTATTCAAAATTTACTCTCTAATTCGTTAAAATACCGCTCTACGGAGCGAAAATTAAGGGTTGAAATAAAGACCTATTACACTAATGAACAGGAGATTATGGAGTTTTCTGATAATGGAACAGGAATCAATTTAGAACAAAATTCAAGAAATATATTTGGCCTGCATAAAACCTTTCACACCAACAAAGATTCTAAAGGAGTTGGCCTTTTTCTTACCCGAAAACATGTTGAGGCAATGGGTGGTAAAATTTTTGCAGAAAGTAAGCAGAATTACGGAATTAAATTTACGCTCATCTTCAATTACCATGAAAATCATTGAAAATCTATGCATTATAGACGATGATAGAATTTGTCAATTCATCATAAAAACATATGCTAAGGCCAAAGCCTTGGCAAAACATACCCATATATTTGCTGATGCATCTTCTGCACTGGAATACCTTAAATCAATGTCTGACAACACCCCACAACTTCCAGACCTGATCATGCTCGACATTAATATGCCGATAATGGACGGATGGAGCTTTTTGGATGAATATCAAAAACTCAGTCCTTGGATCAATAAAAAAATCCCTATTTTCTTGATTACCTCATCTATTCAGGAAGAAGATAAAATGAAAGCTAAACAGTATAATGATGTGGCAGGTTTTTATATTAAGCCGATAAATGAAGAATTAATAATGAATATTTTTCATCAGTTACCAAATTAGACACTTGCTTTTTCCCAGAAATAAAAAAATGTCAGCAAAAATTTGCTGACATTTTTTTATAAATATTACTATTATTTCTTTTTGAAGGCATTTCTCAGCCTTATTTCTGTCAGTTTTTTCTTAGTGTAAAGCGGAAAATCACCATTCATCATCCAATCGTAATACGTTGGCTCAAATCCAAAAACATCTTCTACCAATTTTCCTTTGTGTTTACCAAAATTAAACATTTCCCTGCCCTGATCATCATAAACCATCCTGCCTGCAAAGTCAACCACATCTCTTACATAGGTAAACTTATGCAAAGCATCAACATCATTTACTACAGGAACAGATTTTATACCTGATTTATCTTCGTATTCTACTCCATCGTATTTATCTAACTGGGCTAATAATACTTCATAAGTGGCTTTAATATCTGCTTCTGCTGAATGGTGGTTTTCGATCTCCTTTCCGCAGTAAAACTTATACGCTGCCTTAAGAGTACGTTGCTCCATTTGATGAAAAATATTCTGAACATCCACCAATTTGCGCCCTTCGATATCAAACTCCACTCCTGCCCTTAAAAACTCCTCCATTAATAATGGAACGTCGAATTTATTGGAGTTATAACCGCCTAAATCTGCATTCTCTAAAAACTGGGCTAAGCTCTTGGCTATTTGTTTAAATGTTGATTCGTCCTTAACGTCCTCGTCATAAATACCATGGATTAGGGACGACTCCAAAGGAATTGGCATTTCAGGATTTACCCGACGGGTTTTTATTTCAGTAGTTCCATTAGGCATCACTTTTAAAATGGCAATTTCTACAATCCGATCAGAAGCAACATTTACTCCGGTGGTTTCAAGATCGAAGAAAGCAATGGGACGTTTTAACTTTAAATTCATGGTATTTAAAAGGAATGTATAGGTAATTAACGAAAAAGGTCCCGGCATCACCGGGACCCAAAGATAAAATTTTTAACCTTCGCTTTTACTACGAAAATCTAAATCGATTTCCATTTAATACCACAACCAACTGCTTTAGTCATGGTTGTTTCAGGCTTTTTATTCATCAACAAGGCATTTACTGCATTCTCAACATATTTAATTTTATTTGCATCACCACCTTCTGTATCATTGTCAATTGCTCCAATATATTCAACAATATTTCCATTGAGGGTTTTCTCAAGCACAAAAACATGAGGTGTTTTTGTGGCTCCGTAAGCTTTCGTAATGGCTTGGGTATCGTCTACCAAATAAGGGAATGTATATTTCTTCTCGCTTGATCTTTTCTTCATATTATCAAATGAGTCTTCAGGGTAAGTAGTTGGGTCATTCGGATTAATTGCAATTACAGGATATCCTTTTGCTGAATAGACTTTGTCCAAATCCATTATTCTGCTTTCGTAAGCTTTGGCATAAGGGCAATGATTACAGGTAAAAACAACAATAAATCCCTTTGCCGATTTGTAATCAGCTAATGAAACTGTTTTACCATTTACATTTTTAAGTTTGAAATCGATGGCTTTATCGCCAACTTTATAACCCTGAGCAAATGCTGATACGCTAAATAATGCTAATAGCGCAATTAAAGCTAGTTTTTTCATTTTTTATTTTTTTGAAGATAAATAGGCTTGTTGTAACTCATCATAAGTAAAATCGCGTTCATAAAACTTACGGTAAGATTGATTATTATTGATTATCAATGTTCCAGGCAATGCACCTGACCAGCTTTCATCGATCTTATCAATTACACTACCCTGATCTTTTTCGTCCAATAAATAAACTTCTAATGGAATATTTCTTTTCTCAACAAACGGTTCGACTGACGTTTCCAGTTTTGATCGAAAATCCATGCTTACCAATAACACTTTAAGCTTGTCAGCTTTATATTGCTTTTGAAGTTCGATAAAATTGGGTAACTCCTTTACACATGGGGCACACCAAGTGGCCCAAAAATTAATCACATAAGTAGTATCGGTAATTGCATTGATTAGTTGGTGTAATTTTTCATACTTAACCGGCTTAACTTGTTGTGCATGACTAAGTACTGTATAAAAAATTAATCCGATTGCTAGAGCACCTCTTTTCATACCACCAATTTAACGCATCGATTTATTGAAAATGTTGAGGTAACATAAAATTTACTGCCGATATAAGTAATTAACCCCATAAACAACATTATTTGGATTTAAGCTATAATTTTACGGTGGTACTGTTTAAAAATTTATATTTTAGGCGGGATTTTTAAAACTGAATAAATGCTGAATTACATTACTTGGGATGTGAGCCGGGAGATATTTTCGCTGGGTCCGGTTGTATTAAGATGGTATGGTTTATTGTTTGCCTCGGGCTTTGCAATAGGTTATTTCATTATGCGGAATATCTTTAAACAAGAAGGTATTAAGGAAGAGGTTCTTGACAAATTAACAATGTATATGGTTGTTTCAACCGTATTAGGTGCACGCTTAGGTCACTGTTTATTTTATGAGCCTGATTATTATTTAACTCATCCCCTAAAAATATTAATGATTTGGGAAGGTGGTTTAGCAAGCCATGGAGCTGCCGTTGGTATTTTGTTTGGCCTTTATCTATTTTCAAAGAATGTTAGCAAATTACCTTATCTATGGATATTAGATCGTATCGTAATTGTGGTAGCTTTAGGTGGAGCCTGCATTCGTTTAGGAAATCTCTTTAATTCTGAAATATATGGTAAGGTTACAGATGTTCCCTGGGCATTTCGCTTTGTCGTTTCTGATGGGCCAAATGCTTTACCACGCCATCCTACGCAAATTTATGAGGCCCTCTTTTGCCTTGCCTTGTTTTCTTTTCTACTTTGGTATTATTATAAGCATGTAACCAAACTGAAAGATGGAATTATTTTTTCTTTCTTTTTGATACTTCTTTTCGCTTTCAGATTTTTAGTGGAGTTTTTAAAAGCCGAGCAGGTTGATTTTGAGAAAGGCATGACTTTCAATATGGGTCAATGGCTTAGCGTACCTTTTGTATTAATCGGTATAATATTATTGATAAAACAGAGCAACACTCCTGCTCAAAATTACCTGATCACTGATCAGCAAAAACCAGCTGCATAATATTTCCAATCGTATAAAAATAAAAACGAGCAAAGAGAATATCTTGCTCGTTTTCTATTTATATAAATCAGTATTGCTTTCGCTTGTAGTCGAAATTATTATGCTTCTGCAACCAGAAGTGTTTCTTTCAGTTCTGGAGAAAATTCACGCATAAACTCTTCTGCTTTCAAAACCATTTCCTCTGAACCAATAAATATAGGGGTTCGTTGATGTATTTCTTTAACATTTAAGTCCATAATGCGTGTAAAACCATTGGTTGCACGTCCACCTGCCTGTTCTACAATAAAAGCTAATGGGTTACACTCATAAACCAAACGCAGTTTACCTTTTGGAGAACTTGCCGTAGTAGGATAAATAAATATTCCACCTTTGATCATATTCCGGTGAATATCGGCAACCATTGAACCTATATATCTTGAAGTATACGGTCGATTGGTTTCTTTATCTTCTACCTGGCAGTATTTTAAATATTTCTTCACGCCTTCAGGGAAATGAACATAGTTACCCTCATTCAGCGAATACATTTTTCCTGATTTCGGAAACTGCATATTTGGATGTGAGAAACAAAATTCACCGATGGAAGGATCAAGCGTAAATCCGTTTACTCCATGACCGGTGGTATATACCAACATGGTTGAAGAACCATAAATTATATAACCGGCAGCAACCTGATCAACTCCTTTTTGCAAAACATCCTCTTTTGTACAAGGACCAGATTCTGTTTTACGACGATAAATAGAGAAGATAGTACCAACGGCAACATTTACATCAATATTTGAAGAACCGTCAAGGGGATCGATCGCTACTATGTATTTAGCGTTACGTGATACTTCGCTGTTTATTTGAATCACGTCTTCGTTTTCCTCTGATGCGATGAGGCAGCATTCACCGCCACTTTGTAAAGCAGAGATAAATTGGTCGTTGGCATAAACATCAAGTTTTTTAACGGCTTCACCTTGCACGTTCATTGTACCGGCTTCACCTAAAATGTCAACTAGTCCTGCTTTGTTTACTTCGCGATTGACGATTTTGGCCGCAATGCCTATGTCTCGTAATAATCGGGAAAGCTCCCCCTTCGCATAAGGAAATTCGGCTTGGCGCTCAATGATGAACTGACCAAGCGTCATTACTTTTGTCATAAAGTTTATTGAAATGGTGACTCGAAAGTAAGGCAAATTTTGTGCTTAGGGAAATATACCTCAGGTAAAAAAAGGCTCTTAGTGTAGCAAATACACGGTTTTTTTATGTAAAAACGCTAAACTTTCGGCATGATTTATAGCGAAATTGGAAACCATTATCCGAAAGTATAAAAACATGCAAAAAATTAAGCTTTTTTAAATTATTAAGCATTTTTTGTGTTCCTACCACCTTTTGAGTTCAATAACCTCCAAATCATGAATTTTTCCCTCTGTAATAGAAAATCGAATGAGTGTTCTAACCTGGTGAAAACCTTCCTTTCCGTATGCTCCGGGATTAATGTGAAGGAAATTATATTGCTTATCGTAGATAACTTTTAAAATATGTGAATGCCCACAAATGAACAAGTCGATAGGCTCTTTTAGTAATTCGGGTTTAAATTTAGGATTATACTTTCCGGGGTATCCACCAATATGAGTCATCAGCACTCTAACCTGCTCACAACTAAAACGATTAATGAAAGGGAACTCCCCTTTTATCTCTTGTCCATCTATATTTCCCCAAACACCTCTAAGTGGCTTAAATGCTTTTAACTTTTCTAATACCTCTATGGCCCCCACATCGCCGGCATGCCATATCTCATCTACATCTTTAAAATGTTCAAATAAAACATCATCAATATAACTATGCGTATCAGAGAGAAGGCCGATTCTTTTCATATAGAACTGAGATTTGAGTATTGAGATTTTAGATGTACAATTTTAGATTTTTGATTGGAAATTAATGCACTCTAAAAGATGGTTAGGAATTCTTGAGCTACTGCTTTGTATTGCTCTGAGTGTTTGCCGGGTGAGTCGTAGATCACAAATTTCTCTAATTCCGGCTTCTTAAGGGCTTTTGAAAACGAACGAATAATTCGCTTTACGCCAGAATGATCAAATGAATGAATTTCAATTGTCTGGTAAGGATAGAAACCGGTTTTGAGAGCTTCGTTTGTAAAATGCTGCATCTCATTAACGGGTAGAATAATCCAGCAAGAGCCGTTTTCGTTCATCATACTTCCAATTTTAATGACCAGATTAAGAAAAAAAGCATCATCAACGTGCCTGGCCGTTTCTTTTTTCTTTCCTTCAGATTTTAATGAATTGATAAAGTATGGAGGATTCGATACTATCAGGTCATATTTGTTTTCAGGTTGAAAATCAAAAACAGAGGAATGAAAACATTGAAGACGGCTTTTCCAAGGAGATATCATGAAATTATCATGAGCTTGCGCGGCTGCTTCGTTTTCAATTTCAACAGCATCGATAGTGGCGTTTGTCCGTTGAGCCAAAATCAATGCTATCAAACCGGTACCAGTACCGATATCGAGTATGCGTTTACAGTTTTCAGTTTCAGTCAAGGTTCCTAACAAAACACCATCGGTACCCACTTTCATGGCACATTTGTCATGATAAACTTTAAACTGCTTAAACTGAAAGTACTCTTTAGACATTGATGTTTAGGATTGTGTGTTATGGGTTATGGGTTACGGATTATTAGTTTCAAGGATTTAAAATTTCAATCTTATTTGATCTCGAAATCCCCCCCGGATTGATCCCTAACTTTCCTTCCGGAATTTCTGTTCCAAGGTCTTTATAATAATCAATCCAAACCGGAAAGAATTCATTGCTTCCGGGTCGCTTAAAGGTCATTGGCTCTAACTTGAAAAAAGGTTTGTTATGGTTTGCATATTTAAATGCATCGTAAATAAGCTCCGAACAATAATATTTTTCATTATTGTAAAGAAAAACATCATCATACTCAACACCTAGTTTTGAAACTGAAAACGTCAATGCTTTATCAATTACTTGTTGACTGATCTTCGGACGTCCGATATAAATTTTATGAGTAGTTCTGCCAGTAAATCTTTCTAAAGGAGTTAACTGAACCTTAGCACCAATTGCTTCAATAATAAATACCGAATCTGCTTTAATATAAACCAACCCTATATGCGAAAAATGATTACCTCCATAACTTTGAGTTACCTGTTCAATAGCATCGCACAAGGGGCCACAATCCAAGTCTTCAAATAATAGATCACCATTTTTGAGTTGAATTTTATCCAATGTTTGTCCAGAAACAATGGAACAAATTACCGTTAACAAGAAAACGATTGTAAAGCAAATTCCTCTGATCATATAAAAACACTAATAAATTTAATTTCAGAAAAAAAGCCCCGAATAATCGGGGCTCTTTATTAACAATATTCTGATTTTTGGGTTTTACTCACCTAAGTAACCGTGTAAAACGTTATCGTAAACATTTTTTGCAGCAGGAACTTTTCCAAAAGCCTCTCCATCAACTAACATTTCGTTTAATGAAGTTACATTTCCTAATAAGCTGAACTCTACGCCGCTGGTCGACATGAATTCAACAAAAGCTTCTTGCTGCTCAGGTTTAACTGAAACAACAACACGTCCCTGTGCTTCGCCAAATAAGAAAGCATCTTTACGGATACTGTCGTCAGACTCAATGCTAAATCCAAAACCGTTATGCATTGCTGATTCAAACAAAGCAATGAATAAACCACCGTCAGCCACGTCGTGAACTGAAGCAACTAATCCTTCTTTGATTAAACCTTTAATAGCCTGGTGCATATCATACTCTTTTTCTAAATCGAAATAAGGAGCAGGATATTTATCAACGTTATGGTATGAAGCTAAATATTGAGATGCAGCGATATCATTTTGTGATTCACCTACTAGGTAAATCAAATCATCAGCATTTTTAAAGTCAATGGTGGTAAGCGTTTTCTTGTTATCTAAAACACCTAGCATACCAATTGTCGGCGTTGGGAAAACCGGTCCTTCATCACTCGACTGATTATAGAAACTTACGTTACCACCGGTAACAGGAGTTTCAAACTTTGTACAAGCTTTGCTCATACCTTTAATCGCACTCACAAACTGCCAGTAAACTTCAGGAATATAAGGATTACCAAAGTTCAAACAGTTAGTAATAGCAACAGGCTCACCACCAGCACAAACAATGTTACGGGCAGCTTCAGCAACAGCAATGGCACAACCTTCTTCAGGATCAGCGTATACATAACGAGAGTTACAATCAACCGTTAATGCTAATGCTTTATCGGTACCACGAACATCAACAACACCAGCATCACTCGGACGGTTGGTAGTCATGTTTAAAGTACCTACCATTGAGTCGTATTGATTGTAAACCCAATGTTTAGAAGCAATATTTGGATGCGAGATCAAATGATCTGCAACTTCTTTTAAATTTTCAGGCTGTTTAACGTCTTCAATTTTGAAGGCTTTATGTTCAGCCATGTAAGCAGGCTCGCGATACTCGCGGTGATAAACCGGAGCACCTCCACCTAATACTAAATCTTCTGCAGGAACATCAGCAACCAGAGTTCCGTGCATGTAATAATGTAAACGCTTAGTATCAGTAACCTCTCCAATAATGGCACAGTTAAGATCCCATTTATCGAAGATCGCCTCCACAATTGCCTCTTTACCTTTTTCAACCACAATAAGCATACGCTCTTGTGATTCAGAAAGAAGAATTTCCCAAGGCTTCATGTTTTCCTGACGAGTTGGTACCTTATCAAGATCGATACGCATACCGTGCTCACCTTTAGCCGACATTTCAGAGTTCGAACAGATAATACCTGCCGCACCCATATCCTGCATACCTACTACCGCACCTGATTGAATAACTTCAAGGGTAGCTTCCAATAATAATTTTTCCTGGAAAGGATCTCCTACCTGAACAGAAGGTAAATCGTTTACCGAATCTTCTGTAATATCTTTTGATGCAAAGGCAGCACCGTGAATACCATCTTTACCTGTAGCAGAACCCACAATGTAAACCGGATTTCCAACACCGTAAGAAGTAGCTGAAACAGTTTCGCCTACCTTTACAATACCTGCCGACATGGCATTTACCAGTGGATTTACGTTAAAGCTTTCGTCGAAGAAAACCTCACCGCCAACAATTGGAATACCGAATGCGTTTCCATAATCGCCAATGCCTTTAACAACACCTTTCACCAACCATTTGGTACGATCAAGGTTAATATCGCCAAAGCGCAATGAGTTTAATTGGGCAACCGGACGGGCTCCCATGGTGAAAATATCGCGATTAATACCTCCTACTCCGGTAGCAGCGCCTTGATAAGGCTCCAATGCCGAAGGGTGGTTATGTGACTCTATTTTAAAGCAGCAAGCTAAGCCGTCGCCAATATCAACCAATCCGGCATTTTCTTCACCTGCTTTGGCCAACATACGTGCACCTTCTTTAGGTAAAGTTTTCAACCAAACGATTGAGTTTTTGTACGAACAGTGCTCACTCCACATAACGGCAAAAATGCTCAGTTCGTTGAAGTTAGGCGTGCGTCCTAAAATTTCTTTGATTTTTTCGAATTCTTCAGGCAAAAGTCCAAGATCTTTTGCGGTTTCAACAGTGGTTAACTCCAGATGTTCCAATGTAACAGTGGTTTTTGAAATGAAAGTGCAAAGATATAAAAAGAATACGTGCGGGCTAATAAATGATTGAATTTATTAGTCTCGCACGTAAAAGTTATGTTAAAAAAAGCCTAATGTAACAGGCAAATAATGTGGTAGTAGTTATTTAATGGTTGGCTCTACAAATGTACGCTGACCAAGTTCTGTATTTAACAAATACAAAGCAGAACTATTATCGCCAATCATTTGAAGTTTTTTTAACAGATTTGAAATAGAAGCTTCTTCTTCCACTTGTTCGGCGATGAACCATTGCAAGAAATTATGTGTTGCATAATCATTTTCTGTTAATGCCTGCTTTACCAAACCATTAATGCTTGCAGTTACTTTTTTCTCGTGGGCCAAAGTAACTTCAAAGGCATGGATAATAGATTTAAAGTCTGTTTCGGGAGCCCCAACACCTTTCATGGTCACTTTGCCCCCTACTGCATGGATATAATCAAATTGTTTGCCTGCATGAAAAAGTTCTTCCTTTGATTGAACCCGAAAGAAATTTGCAAAGCCATCCAATTCCTGATCCTGAAAATAAGAACAAATAGATAGATATAAATTAGCAGAAAAGAGTTCGGCGTTGATCTGCTCATTGAGCATGTTTTCCATGTTTTTACTGATCATAATTCTTCAAATTTTCTCTAATTTATACGTTGGGTTTTATTTATCCTATAATTTATAGAATATTTGAACATCATAATTACTAATCATTAACCTTATATGTCTGATATTAAAAATGTAGCTGTAATCGGCTCCGGAACCATGGGAAACGGAATTGCACATACTTTTGCCCAATTCGGTTTTAAAGTTTCACTAATTGATATTTCTCAGGAAGCGTTAAATAAAGGCTTAACAACAATTGCTAAAAATCTCGATCGCCAAGTAGCCAAGGGATCATTAACCGAATCGGATAAGGAATCTACCTTAAATAATATTACCACCTATACTGATTTAAAGGAAGGTGTGGCTAAAGTTGAGCTGGTAGTTGAAGCTGCTACCGAAAACATTGATCTTAAACTGAAGATTTTCAAAGATCTTGACGCCTGTACTTCTCCAACTACTATTTTAGCTACTAATACTTCTTCTATTTCAATTACTAAAATAGCTTCAGTTACTTCAAAAGCTGATAAAGTAATAGGGATGCATTTTATGAATCCGGTGCCGGTTATGAAACTGGTTGAAGTTATCAGAGGTTATGCAACTAGTGATGAAGTAGCTGCAATTACAATGGAATTATCTAAAAAGCTGAACAAAGTTCCGACAGAAGTAAATGATTACCCAGGGTTTATTGCCAACCGAATTTTAATGCCGATGATTAACGAGGCTATATATTCATTATATGAAAGCGTTGCCGGCGTTGAAGAAATTGATACTGTTATGAAACTAGGAATGGCCCATCCAATGGGGCCTTTACAGTTAGCCGATTTCATTGGGTTAGACGTTTGTTTGTCTATATTAAATGTATTGCATGATGGGTTCGGTAACCCTAAATATGCTCCTTGCCCATTGCTGGTTAATATGGTTACTGCAGGATATAAGGGTGTAAAATCAGGTGAAGGTTTCTATAAATATACAGCAGGAAGCAAAGATTTAGTAGTTTCTGATAAATTCAAAAAATAAATTGTGAAAACTTTTTTCACTTTTTTTTAGAATAATATTTCGCAATCATTACCTTAGTGTAATAAATACACGATAAAATCTCAGAAACAATATCTACTCTCGAAATATAATTTTAATTTAATGCAAAAGCTCAATCATTTATTTTGATTGAGCTTTTATTTTTAAAACTAAATTTCAAAATTTCCATTTTATCAATACAAACACTAAAAACAACAGTGTTTATTAATAATTACATGTAAATTACACTATTTCATTATAAATTAAACAAATTTAAACGCTTTGTTTTGAAATTATAATAAACATTCTTATTTTTAGGAACCAATTTTTCAATACCCGATTGAAGTTATCAGACAAAGATTAGTTAAGTAGTAAGTTAGGAGAACCAGAATGATCAACCACGGATTACCAGAGAAGCAAGGCCTGTACGACCCTGCACATGAGAAGGACGCTTGCGGAGTTGGCTGTATCGTACAAAAGAACGGTGAACGTTCACATGAAATCGTTTACAACGGTTTACAAATTCTTAAAAATCTGCAACACCGCGGCGCTTCGGGTGAAGACCCTTATGCGGGTGATGGAGCAGGTATTTTAACCCAATTACCACACGCTTTCTTTAAAAAGGTATTGGCTGATGCTGATTTCTCACTTCCTGATGAAGAGGAGTATGCAGTAGGTATGACCTTTTTGCCTCGCGACGAAAAGGATGCCCAGCTTTGCAAACAACTAATAGAAGAAGTGGTAGCCGAAGAAAAGGAAACTTTTTTAGGATGGAGATTGGTTCCTTGCGATAATTCGTGTCTGTCAAAAAATTTACTTCATTTAGAACCTTCTATTTATCAGTTTTTTGTTCAGCGTACTGAAGCAGATTCAGAAGCATTTGAGCGTAAACTTTATATTATCCGCCGTCAAATTGAAAAGAAAGTAGCGGCAAGTGAAATTGAACAAAAGAAATTCTTTTACATCACATCACTTTCTTCTCGGGTGATTGTTTATAAAGGAATGTTTAATGCATGGCAGCTGGAAGATTATTTCCACGATTTCAAAAATGAATCCTTTGAAAGCTCATTGGCATTAATTCACCAGCGTTATTCAACTAACACCTTCCCTACCTGGAGTTTGGCTCAGCCGTTCCGTTATATTGCGCATAACGGCGAGATCAATACTTTGCAAGGTAATATTAACTGGGCAAAATCTCGTGAAGGCAACTTAGAATCGAGTTTGTTTGGCAATGACCTTGAGCGTTTGTTCCCAACTATTCAAAAAGGAAATTCAGACTCAGCCTCATTTGACAATTACCTTGAACTACTGGTTCAGTGTGGTCGCGACTTAGATCATGCCATGATGCTGATGATGCCTCAGGCATGGGAAAATGATGATCAGGTTCATCCAGACCTAAGAGGTTTTTATGAGTATGCTAACTCTATACTTGAGCCTTGGGACGGTCCAGCGGCCATGATGTTTACCAATGGTTTGCAAATTGGTGCTTGTTTAGACAGAAATGGTCTGCGCCCGGTTCGTTTCACCGAAACCTATGATGGTTATTTCATTATGGCTTCTGAAAGTGGAGTTCTTCCTATTCCTGAAGAGAAAATCAAGCGAAAAGGCAACCTTGGTTCTGGCCGTATGATTTTAATTGATACTACTACAGGTGATATTTTTGACGATAAAGCAATCAAAAAGCGTGTATCGGAAAAAGCACCTTATAAACAATGGATCGACGAGCACCGCATCCGCTTAAAAGATCTTCCTGCTCCGGCTCATGTAAATCAACCTAACCACGAGAATCTTCGTTTGGCTCAACGTGTATTTGGATACACCTACGAAGAGTTGCATATGTTGATGAAACCAATGGCCGATGAAGGTCAGGAAGCAACGTATTCGATGGGTAATGATACACCTTTGGCGGTATTGTCTGATCGTCCGAAGTTATTATACAATTACTTTAAACAACGTTTTGCACAGGTAACGAACCCTCCTATCGATTCGATCCGTGAAGACCTTGTAATGTCATTACGCATTGAGATTGGTGGTGCAAACAACATTTTAGAAGATAATCCTATCAACTGTAAAATGCTTGAAATTAGTCAGCCGGTATTTACCAATGATGAACTTGAGCAGTTAAAGCAGCTTAAAACGGCAGGATTCCGTTCAAAAGTGATAAATGTTTCTTATCCATTATATGAACAATCATTAGAAGCTGCACTTTCAGAGCTTTGTAAGAAAGTGGAGGAAGTTGTTGATCAGGGATATCGTTTGGTAATCCTATCTGATCGTCAACACGATCGTAATCATGCTCCTATTCCTACTTTATTAGCGGTTTCAGCAGTTCACCATTACCTTATTCGTGCAAACAAACGTGGTAAAATAGGTATCGTGGTTGAAAGTGGCGAGGTTCGCGAAGTACATCACTTAGCACTATTGCTGGCCTTTGGTGCCGGAGGTGTTAACCCTTATCTGGCATTTGAATCACTTACCGATATGGAGATGAGTGGTCAGTTGGAAAAAGGCATAAATGAAAGTAAAGCTCATAAAAACTACATAAGCGCTCTCAAAAAAGGCTTATTAAAGATCATGGCTAAAATGGGTATCTCAACATTGGTGAGTTACCAGGGAGGTCAGATTTTTGAAGCAATTGGTATTAATCAGGATGTAATTAATAACTACTTTGAGGGCACCTATTCAGCAATTGGCGGTGTTGGAATTGAAGAGTTAGAAAGAGAACTAAAAACCCGTCACGAAAATGCGTACAAAGTTGAAAAGCACTATTTTGACAAATTGTCAACCGGAGGTGAATATCATTGGCGCCAACAAGGCGAATACCATGCTTACAACCCTGAAACTGTTCACTTACTGCAACAGTCTGCATGGAAAAACGACCCGGAAACCTATGCAAAGTTTGCTGCCTTAGTAAATGATCGTACTCAAGAACTTAGTTTCTTGCGTGGATTATTTGACCTTGACGAAACAGAACTTCCACCCGTTAATATTGATGAGGTTGAACCGGCAAAAGAAATTGTTAAACGTTTCACAACCGGTGCGATGTCTATCGGTTCTATCTCTCGCGAGGCACACGAAACATTAGCAATTGCGATGAATAACCTTGGTGGAAAAAGTAATACCGGTGAAGGCGGTGAAGATGAAATCCGCTTTAAGCCCGATGCAAATGGAAACCTTCGTCGTTCGGCAATTAAACAGGTAGCGTCAGGACGTTTCGGCGTAACCTCAAACTATTTAGTAAATGCTGATGAGTTGCAGATTAAAGTTGCTCAAGGTGCTAAACCAGGTGAAGGTGGTCAGTTACCAGGGTATAAAGTTGATGATTACATCGCTAAACTTCGACATACCATCCCTGGAGTATCATTGATCTCTCCTCCGCCACATCACGATATTTATTCGATCGAAGACTTATCACAGTTGATCTTCGACTTAAAAAATGCCAACCGTTGGGCCGATATCAGTGTAAAACTGGTTTCATCTACCGGAGTTGGTACAGTAGCAGCAGGTGTTGCTAAAGCATTGGCTGATTCAATTACCATTTCGGGATACGATGGCGGCACAGGAGCTTCTCCTGCTACTTCAATTAAACATGCGGGTATGCCTTGGGAAATTGGTTTGGCTGAGGCCCAGCAAACCCTGGTGTTAAACAAATTACGCGGACAAGTTCGCTTACAGGTGGACGGACAGCTGAAGACTGGTAGAGACGTTGTGATCGGCGCATTATTAGGCGCTGAGGAATTCGGATTTGCAACTTCAGTACTGATTGCTACGGGTTGTATAATGATGCGTAAATGTCACTTGAATACCTGTCCGGTTGGTGTGGCTACACAGGATAAATACTTACGTACTAAATATCATGGTAAGCCTGAGTATGTTCAAAACTATCTGATGCTTGTTGCTGAAGATGTTCGTCAGATCATGGCTAAACTAGGTTACCGTAAGTTCGAAGACATGATTGGCCAAGTTCAACGCTTAAGTACGCATAAAGCTATTGACCATTACAAGGCACATGGCTTAGACTTCAGCCCACTGTTTGTAAAACCTGCTTCAGTTGATAACGTTTACCGCAATGTCAAAAAACAAGTTCATGCTATAGGCGAGGCTGTTGATAATGAATTAATTGCAGATGTCAAGGAAGCATTTGATGGCAAGAAATCAATTGTAGTAGAGAAAAAGATCTTTAACGTATACCGCACATTTGGTACCATGCTTGGAAGTGAAATTACCCTTCGTCATGGTGCAAAAGGACTACCGGAAGATCATATTGTATTGAACTTAACCGGTACTGCCGGACAAAGTTTTGGTGCGTTTATTCCAAGTGGATTAACGTTAAACCTTCGCGGTGATGCCAATGACTATGTGGGTAAAGGTCTATCTGGAGGTAAGATTATTGTCGCTCCTCCTCTTAAATCATCTTTAGAGCCACACAAAAATGTAATTGTAGGTAATACTTGTTTATACGGCGCTACTTCAGGCAAGGCATTCTTCTCGGGTTTGGCCGGACAACGTTTCGCGGTTCGTAACTCAGGTGCTAAGGCAGTTGTTGAAGGCTTAGGCGATCATGGTTGCGAATACATGACCGGAGGTATTGTAGTAGTACTTGGAAGTACAGGTAAAAACTTTGCAGCGGGTATGAGCGGTGGTATCGCTTACGTGTTTGATCAAGACAAGACCTTTAAGAAAAATTGCAACCTGAGCATGGTTGCTGTTGAAAAGGTAACTGATGAGGCTCGTCAGAAAGAGCTGTATGAGCTTGTTAAACAGCATTATGAATATACCGGTAGCCCTAAAGCAAAAGTTATTCTGAACAACTGGGCTCGCAGAGTTGAAGATTTCGTAATGGTTATTCCATTCGAATATCGCAAGATTCAGGTGCAACTTGACCGTAGCAAATCGACTGCAAGTGCTTTGCAACCTTCGGTTTTTAGCAATCAACCGATAAATACATTAGCAGTTGAAAGCAAGTAACACACACTCTTTTACTAAATGGGTGAACATTGAAACTCATTTGGTAATTGGTTAAATGATTAAAATGGTAGAACGATAAGAGCTAAACACTCTTAAATCAAAAGTATAATGGGAAAACCTACAGGATTTATTGAATACCCAAGAGAAGATATGCAAAAAGCGCCGGTAACGGATCGCGTTCAGCACTTTAATGAATTTGAAAAACCACAAAGCGAGCAGCGTGTAAAAACCCAGGCTGCCCGTTGTATGGGCTGTGGAATACCATTTTGCAACTGGGGCTGCCCGGTTTCAAACTTAATTCCGGAGTTTAATGATTTTGTTTACAAAGGCCAGTGGAAAAACGCTTATGGTACTTTAATGAGTACCAATAACTTCCCTGAATTTACAGGTAGAGTTTGTCCCGCTCCTTGCGAACCGGCTTGTACCGCATCATTGGTTGAAAAACCAATCAGTATTAAACAAATTGAGCTTTCGATCATTGAAAAAGCATTTGCTGAAGGTTGGGTAAAGCCTAACGTGGTTCCTTACCGTACCGGCATTAAAATAGCGGTAATTGGTTCAGGTCCGGCAGGTTTAGCAGCCGCTCAGCAATTGAATTTGGTTGGACATACTGTTACTGTATTTGAAAAGAATGATCGATTAGGAGGTTTATTGCGCTATGGTATTCCTGATTTTAAATTAGAGAAATGGGTAATTGATCGCCGTGTTGCTTTAATGGAAGAAGAAGGCGTTACCTTCAAAACTAATGCGCACGTTGGTGAGAACATCTCTATCGATGATCTTAAGACTGAATTTGATTATATCTGTTTATGCTGTGGTTCAGAAAAACCACGTGGCTTAGGAAACATTCCAGGTGCAGATAAAAAAGGTATTTATTTCGCCATGGAGTTTTTAACCCAGCAAAACAAAGAAAACCATGGCGATCAATTGCATCCGGAAGTAAAAATCGATGCGAAAGATAAACATGTGGTTGTATTAGGTGGTGGTGATACCGGTTCTGATTGTATTGGTACCTCTATTCGCCAAGGAGCAAAAAGTGTTACCCAAATTCAAATTCACAAGGCCTTACCTGAAGAACGCTACGAAAGTAACCCATGGCCAATGTGGCCTAAAACGTTCGCTACCTCTTCTTCTCAGGCCGAAGGCTGTGAGCGTATCTTCTCGGTAGTTAATACTGCTGTAAAAGGTGGCGATAAGATCGAAGCTTTAGAACTTCAACCAATTAAATGGCCAGATGGAGAAATCAAATCGGGACAACGTAATTATGAGATCGCTGGAGAAAAATATGACATCCCTTGTGATATTCTATTGATCTCATTAGGATTTGAACATGCAATTCATGAAGGTTTAGTTGATTATCTGGGCTTGGAAAAAGACAAACGAGGAAACATCAAAGTAGACAATTTCCGTACTTCTGATCCTCAGATTTGGGCCGCGGGTGATATGATTGAAGGGGCAAACCTAATTGTAACTGCTATCAACAGCGGACGCCAAATGGCTAGCACGCTAAAAAAATACATCAAATCGCAAAGCGAAAAATAGCTATTAAGGTTATCAGTTGATGAACTGAAAGTGCTGCGTACTAAATCATTCATCAACCAATTCTCATAGCTTACTAGGCATCGGTCGTAAAGGCCGATGCTTTTTTATTTACAAAAAACCGTTATTCATTCTAGTTCTTTATGCCTGCATAATTAATTTTATTTTCCTATGTTAGGCAAATAATCAAGGCCATAAATGCTTAACCGTTACGAGTACTATAAGGAAATATTTAAAAACATTCCAAAACCTTTTGCTTTCGTTGACCTCGATCTTTTAGACGAGAATATTGAAGAACTTAGAAAAAGATCTGGCGATAAAAAAATTCGTGTTGCCTCAAAGTCAATCCGTTGCCGGACTATTATCGAGCGGGTTTTAAAAGCCAATAATCAGTTTGAAGGGTTGATGTGCTATACTGCAACAGAAGCACTATGGCTCAATGAATTAGGTTATAATAATTTATTGATAGGCTATCCTACAACCGATTTAAACCAGATAGAACAGATTGCCATTGAAGTTTCAAAAGGTAAAAACATTTGCCTGATGATCGATAGTGAAGAACAGGCAAAAAGGATCGATGAAATTGGGAAAAATCACAATGTAAAAATTCCGGTTTGTTTAGATATTGATATGTCATCCGACTTTCCAGGAATACATTTTGGTGTTTGGCGATCGAACCTACGTACGTCAAACAATGTAGAAACCCTTGGCAAAAAGCTGCTAAAATACACCAACTTATCAGTTATAGGCATAATGGGCTATGAGGCTCAAATTGCAGGACTAGTTGATAACCTGGCCGGTAACGGCTTAAAGAATATTGTAGTCCGTAAGCTGAAGTCAAAATCGATCCAAGAATTAAGAAAACGTCGGGAAGAAAGTATTCAAAAACTCAAACAGCTTGGTTATAATTTGAACTTGGTAAATGGCGGTGGTACCGGAAGTTTAGAAAGTACGCGTGAAGAAACCGATGTTACAGAGGTTACCATAGGTTCAGGTTTTTTCAATTCTCATTTGTTCGATAACTATCAAAATTTTAAGCATCAGCCAGCTGCAGGTTTTGCAGTTGAAGTGGTTCGTAAACCAAAAGATGGAATGGTTACCTGTTTAGGTGGAGGCTATATCGCTTCAGGTGGAACCGGAAATGAAAAACAACCACTTCCCTATCTTCCAGAAGGCTTAAAGCTTACCCAAAATGAAGGTGCTGGTGAAGTGCAGACTCCTTTACAACTTACTAACGGTACAGATTTAAAGCTTGGTGATCCGGTGTTTTTCAGACACAGTAAAGCCGGCGAACTCTGTGAGCGTTTTAATGAGCTTTACCTTGTATCAAAGGGACAGATTATAGATTGTGTTAAAACCTATCGAGGTGAAGGAAAATGCTTTTTGTAGCCTAAATCAATACAAACCCAAAAACTATTATACTAATGAAACCTACAACCTGGAGCAATTGGAGCGGAAGTGTTCAATGTTCGCCATTGGGTGTTTTATTTCCCGCTTCTGAAGAAGAAATTGTTCAAATCATTCATAAGGCTAGTAAAGAAGGAAAAAAAATTCGTATGATCGGCTCGGGTCATTCATTTTCTAACCTGGTCGAAACGAATGATTATATAGTTAGCCTCGATAATTTAAGAGGAATTATTTCGATAGATAAAGGCAAACAAGAAGTAACTGTAAAAGCTGGAACAAAGATCAAAGAGTTTGGCCACCTGCTTTTTGAAAATGGACTCGCCCAGGAAAATTTAGGAGATATTGATGTACAATCGCTGGCTGGTGCCATTTCAACCGGAACACATGGAACAGGAACTGCTTTTGGCAATCTTTCAACCCAGCTTACAGGCATTAAATTTATCAATGGTAAAGGTGAAGTAATTTACTGTTCTACCAATGAGAACGAGCAATTGTTTAAAGCGGCACAGGTAAGTTTAGGTACATTAGGAATTATAACAGAACTGACTTTTAAAGCCATACCGGCTTATAAACTGGAGTTTACCTCGGGAAAAGAAACGCTGGATGAAGTGCTGAACAACTATGAGCGGTACAATAAAGAGAACCGGAACTTTGAGTTTTACTGGTTCCCGGGTACCAATATTGTTCAAACCAAATTCAGTAATGCCAGTGATCTACCGGCTAAAGAATATGGTACGGCAAATTACATTACCGATATGCTTTTAGAGAATCATGCTTTCGGAGTTTTATCAAAAATCACAAATTGGTTTCCAAAAGCGAGTAAAACTATTGCGCAGATTTCAGCTAAAGCTGTTTCAACCAGCCATAAAATCAACTGGAGTCATAAAGTATACGCTTTACCCCGATTGGTGAAATTTCATGAGATGGAATACAATATTCCATTAGAAGCATTCAGAGAAGTAAAACGGGATGTACAAAAAGCATTCGACAAGCATAAATTTGATGTGCACTTCCCTACTGAAAATCGTTTCGTTAAAGGTGATGATATCTGGTTAAGTCCTGCTTATGAGCGCGACTCGGCTTATATTGCTTTCCACGTTTATAAACCAAACCCTTATAAAGAATACTTTAAGGTAATGGAAGACATTTGCTTAGCCGTTGGAGGACGACCGCATTGGGGCAAAATGCACACGCGTACCGGAGCTGATTTCGAAAAGCTTTATCCAAAATGGAATGATTTCCAAGCCATTCGTCAGGAAATGGACCCAGAGGGCATTTTTCTTTCGCCTTACATGCAACAAATTTGCGGAGAAACAATTTCAATGAATCGTTAACAGTTACTCAACTTTGATAAAATACTAAAACCAATTCATGCTAAAGAAGATCCTACTTTTTATTCTTGCCCTTTTGGTGGTCATTATTGGTATCATGACCTTCAAAACTTTAACCTTTAAATCTAAACAACCACATGTTGCAGCCATTAAACCTGTTGAGATAAGTGAGCAATCGGTTGTTAATTTTCAGAATGCCATTCGCATAAAAACTGTTTCTTACGAGGATGCTTCCATGGTTGACACTGCACAATTTGCAGCCAACCTAAAGTTCATGGAAACTACCTACCCTAACCTAAATAAAACCTTAAAACGTGAGGTAATCAGCAAATACAGCTTGCTTTACACTTGGCCTGGGAAAAATCCATCATTAAAACCAGTTGTATTAATGGGTCATATGGATGTGGTTCCGGTAGAAGAAGCTTCTCAGAGTAAGTGGAAAGCCGATCCGTTTGGCGGTGAAATTAAACAGGATACTATTTGGGGACGTGGAGCAACAGACGATAAAATTACAGTTATAACTATTATGGAAGCGGTGGAAAAGCTTGTTTCGGAAGGGTTTCAACCTGAACAAACCATTTACCTTGCCTTTGGACATGATGAGGAAATCAGTGGTAAAGAAGGCGCTTCAAAGATCTCAGCTTTATTAAAAAGCAGAGGTGTTAAAGCAGAGTTTGTAATGGATGAAGGAGGTTTAATGATTGATGGCATTGTAAAAGATAAAACCATTGCCTTAGTTGGTACTGCAGAAAAGGGCTATCTTTCTATTGATCTGGAAGTAAATGCAGAAGGTGGACATTCATCTGCTCCAGGTAAAGAATCTGCCATTGATATCCTTATCGCAAGTGTTTCTAAAATTCGTAACCATCCTTTTAAGAGTTCGTTCACCACTCCAACTTTAGAGCTGGTAGAATATTTAGGTCCGGAGATGTCACCTTTCTTAAAAACGGTATTTGCGAATAAATGGATTACCAAACCGCTTATCCAAAAAGAATATGAAAAAACCGATCGTGGCGCAGCTCAGTTTCATACAACCATTGCTCCAACCATTTTAAAAAGCGGATTCAAGGACAATGTTATACCAACGGTAGCTACAGCAACAATCAACTTCCGAATTCTTCCGGGTGAAACTCCTGAAACCGTTTTAGAACATGTTAAGGCTGCTGTGAACGACCCAAGAGTAAAAATTACTCCCAGAATTGAATCGCAGGCAAATCCTTCAAAAATATCATCGACTCAAGCCAAGGGTTTTCAGGCTATTGCTAATGCTAACAGACAGTTGAATCCTGATATTCCTGTAAGTCCATTTTTATTAATTGCAGTAACCGATTCTCGATATTATGCTGATATTACTGAGAATATCTATCGGTATGTGCCTGCAAAATTAATTGGTTATCACGATATCAATGAGCGAATTGCTGTGAAAGATTATAAAGGAGCGATTGCCTTTTATTATCAATTGATTAAGAATTTAAACGAAATAAAATAAAAATCAGATGGCTCTGGTAAAGCCAGAGCCATCTAATTTTAACTGATTTCCCCCTTTTGCTGCGCTTTAAATTTATAACCTATTAACTTACCTGTTTGATACCCCGAATTGGCAAATTCGAGTTGTTTTTCAATTAACGTAACCTCATCCACATCATTAAACGGCGGAGCCTGTAATTCAAACTCAAAGCAGTAATTGATTGCAAGTTTTATAAGCTGTTCAATCGTTTCTGGTTTCATTTCTTGTTGAACCAAATTATCGAACAGAAAATTCAGTTGACCCTTCCCTTCTGCAAAAAAATGATTGTCTTTGTTCACAAAAATTCTTCCCAGCAGATAGCCAATGTCATTTATACGATTATATTTTAACGAATCTGATAAGAAATTATGGATATGAATAACGCCAAAATACGATCGGCTCTGATCTTCATGAATGTATTTAGTTTTAAAAATAGCATGCTCCGGTGGAAAGGTAAAGATATTGGTATGCATGGTTACAATCAGTACATCACCACCAAAACGTATACGCGCTTCAAATTTATTGATATCTGCATATTCAATTTCAACAGATGGATCAATAGACTGAAAATCAGCCGCCAACTGAACAGACAACTCCTTCAATTGAGCCTTAAACTGCGAAAAAATGGTACAGGTTGTTTTATAGATGTTATTCTTTAATGAGGAATGAGTTTTCAGTCCTTCAATTATTTGTTTATAGCTTTCATCCTTTTCCATATTTGTCATATTTACAATAAAGATCGCTATTAGTTGATAATCTGCTTTGCAATATCAGCAGCAAATTCATCAAGGCTAACATTGCCAGTATTGGTAAGAATGATGATCGTTGAACCTTCTTCCAATACATGAAACAGCATGGCTTGTGCCCCCATAATAGAGCCAGGACGTTTTATAATTGTATATTTCTTCTGACCAATTTCATAATCTTTATAAACCCAAACACCATAACCGTATTCACCCAAACCGGATGTGAACATTTGATTTAGGGTTTCGCGCTTTAAAAGCTTTGCACCAAACAAAGCATCCGAAAATGCTAAAATATCATCAACATTAGCATACATAGCGCCCGCAGCATACCAATTACCCCAATATACCGGTAAATCATTTACTAATGTTTTCAGATCGTCGCGATAGAAATACGTATCAGCCAATTTATCAACAATGACTTCCTGTTTTAACAAGCCAGAATTAGTCATATGCAGTGGATACAATATTTTTTCTTGCAGATTTTGTTCAAAGCTTTTGCCACTTACACGCTCTATTATTTTACCCAGAATAATAAAATCAGCATTGTTGTAATCAAACTCCTTACCTGGTTCGGCCACCAGAGAATCACTGCAATATTTTATCAGCAATTCATCAGCAGTAAAAGGTCGCTGATACTGTGGAATGCCATTTTTTAAGGCACTTTCGAATGAAACGCCGGCATCCATATTGTGAAGTCCGGAGGTCATATTCAGCAGTTGCTTAATAGTTACTTTATTACCTCCTACTCCCTTATAATCAGTTAAGTAGGTAGTAATCGTTTTATTCAAGTCAATTTTGCCCTGCTCGTAGAGCTGAAGAATTAAAACCGCTGTAAAGGCCTTTGTTATTGAAGCAACTTTGAATTTGGTTTCAATTGTATTGGGTATTTTAAACGAAAGATTAGCAAAACCGAAACTCTGTTTGTAACTGGTCTTTCCGTTTTGTTTTATTAACACGACGCCATTAAAATTATTTCGTTTCGTAAAGTTGTCAATAAAGGCATCAGCTTTTGATGTTTGAGCTGATAATTGCTGAATTTGAATGAAAAAGAAAATTGCTAAAAACAGTTTTTTCATAATATTAAATTTCAGATAGAGTAATACCAATTTCTAAAAAGTTATAACAATATAGTTAGAATAGATCTTCTGTTAAACAACGGTTAATAATTCTAAAATCACAGGTAACTTTCTTTTGATAAAGTTGATCCGATATTTCATAGAATATTGGCAATGACACCAATTCACTGTAAATCAGAATATTAAATAACAAACATGATTTTAATCATTTTTTTGAAGCGTGTAGGCGACTTATCTTGCAGCCCCTAAACCATTATAGATGAAGAGATTAGTGTTTATAGTATTGTTACTACTGTCGGTAAAATTTGCCCTTGCCCAATATGATCCGCTTTATTGGGAAATAAAACCAAAAAATAGCACAAAAACATCCTATCTGCTAGGCGTTCCTTATGTATTATGTGCTAACCAACTAGTTTTTGGCGATGCTGAAAAACAAATGATGTTGGAAGCCGAACAGATTTTTTTTCAAAGCGATATAAGTAGCCCTGAGTTTATGACATCCATTCTGGCCTACAAAAATCAGCATAAAGGTTTTGAACTAAAAAAAATATATTCACCAGAAGAGTACCTGTTTCTGGCATCTTTTTGCAAAGATTCGCTTGGTGTGGATATAAATAATATTCAGGACAATTATCAATTATTCAGTCTGATTATAAGTAAGAGTGTGGGTTGTGACCCCCAATCGGCCGAGACACCGTTGATCAGGTATGCTATTGAAAACAATAAAAAAATAATTGAATTAGAAAGCCCTACAGCTATTTTTGAGCAACTTGATAAAATTAGCAGTAAAGACAGGGCCGCCTGTTTTCTCAACTTTGTTAAAAGCTACAACACAGCTAATACCGGTTTTAGAAAGGTAAAAAATATATACGCAAGTCCTTCAGAAATAGATTTTAAATATGTTAAGGGTATTGCAACCTATTTTTCAAAAGCTCATTACAAATACCTGGTAGAGGATAGAGCTAAAAACTGGACTAGCAAAATGCAAATGGCTTTGAAAGATAAAGCCAGTTTTGTTGTTGTACCAATGTATCTTTTGCCGGGTAAAAAAGGGATTCTAAAACAATTAGAAGAAAGAGGATTTGAAATTAAAGCAGTTAATCCAAACTTGAGAGAAAATATATTTGTACAAAATGAGTAGGAGCAAACTCGTATTTATGTTGTCTTATCTTGTTAATGATCAAATATTTAATTTTTGATTTACTATAATTTTCCCTGTTTTCAATTTTTATTTTCTGTAAATTAAGATAGATCATTTTAAAGAAATCTATGAAAGTGAAAATTATCTTAATGACAGTATTCTTTGCATATATCGCATTAACTGTCCGCGCTCAAACATCCAATGAAGAAGCTGACGCTATGGCCAATTTGCTGGGAGTCCAGAAGAAAGAAGCTGTTTCCAAATTAGTTTCGGTTAGTGGAAAAGATTCTGTTGCATTTTGGAAAATCTACGATGAATACCTGAATGCTAATAGGAGCAATATAAAAGACAGAATAAAGTTATACGAAGGAACAGCTCAGGCTTACAACAATATGACGCCTAAAACTGCCGACTCATTAGCATTAAAGTATTTTGCTAACCGAGAACAGCAAGAGAAAAGTGTGGAGATGTATTATAAAAAGATAAAAGCGGCTACTAATGCCGTTACCGCATTTGAATTTTATCAAGCCGAAATTTATTTATTAACGCAAATCAGGGCCACCATTATGCAGCAGATCCCAACCTATGGAGAACTGCAGCGGGCTTTGAAAAAGAATTGATTTTCAATAAAAAGAAAAGCGACCTAGGTCGCTTTTTTTATGCTATTAAATTGGAGGTTTGCATGAAACGTTCAAAAGCAATAAAGCAGATTCTACCATTCTTGTGTTAAATATTTATCCTTTCCTGATATTTTTTAACTGCCATATCAATACTGTAATGCATACGCTCCGGCCCCAAAGTCTTTCCAAGATTCGAGCGATTGATCACTTCCAATACCTCAGGATTCAAACCGACTAACCAAACAGCAACACCCTCTTGACCGAGTCTTTTATCAGCCTCAACTAACATTTTCAATGCGGTATACTCCAAATCAATTACAGTGCTAAAATCAAGCATTAATACTGATGGTTTATGTTTTTCAAGCATTAACCGGATCTTTTCTCCAATGCGTGAGGCATTGAGAAAAAAGATGCGTCCTTCCGGTCTTAAAATTAACAAACCAGGGAAAGTTTCATCATCCGGATGATCATCAGAAAGAGGCCGATAAAAGTTCGTTCCTCGTTTACGAGCTAATACCCGAATTGGTGGATTGGTAACCTGTTGTGCAAGAGCTGCCAACGATATAATAATGGCTACCACTATTCCTTTAAGTGTTCCTAATAGCACAACTCCGATAAGTGCTACCAAAGCCCAGATAAATTCGGTTCTTCGAACCTTGCGAATAGCATTGAAATCGGCAGGACGAATCAGACCAATTGAATATACAATTACAATGGCGGCAAGCGTTGCCTGAGGCATCATGCCTAGCAAGGGAGCAATTAGCAACATGGTTAACACTGCCAATGCAGCCGTAATTATTGCTGCCAGTTGTGTTTGTGCACCGGCAGAACGATTTACCGCAGTTTGAGATGTACCACCTCCCGATGGCATAGCTCCGAAAAAAGCTCCTCCAATATTGGCCAAACCAGAGGCAAACAGTTCCTGATTGGCACGAATTGGAGGCTCTCCACTTTTGACGAAGGCACGACCGGCAGCAATTGTTTCAGTAAAGCTCATTAAAGCAATCCCCACCGCACCAAACCACAGTTCATCGAAAAGCGAAAAATCAGGTTTAAAGAAAGAGGGCAACCCGAGTGGAATGGTACCAACGGGATCAATTCCATAGTTCAGTAAATGAAAAAGACCCATTGCCAGCACTCCCATTGCAACCACCACCAATGGGGCTGGTACTTTAGGCATAAAATGTTCTAAAGCTACTAACAAGGCAATCATTATTATTCCAACAAGCAAAGTTGGTAATGAAGTTTCGGGCAAGTGATGAAAGATCGCAAGCAGATTGTGCCAGAAAGAACCTTTATCGAAATGAATACTTAATAGCTTAGGAATTTGATCGAGGATAATAACTAATCCAATGCCGGCCTTAAAACCAACCAGCACGGGTTCTGAAATAAAATCAGCTATAAAACCTAAATGTAAAAACGAAGCAAGCAAATGTACAATGCCTACCAATAGAGTTAAGGTAATGCATATGGTCATTATTGTAGTATTGTTATTTACAGCCAATACCTTATCTAATTGTGTAGCGGTTAAAATAGCCAATGTTGTAGTGGTGCTTACACTAAGCGGTCGAGAGCTGCCCGTTAGTGCATAAAGTATCATTGGCAAAAACACTGTATAAAGCCCAACCTGGATTGGTAAGCCAGCTATGGTAGCATAGGCCAATGCTTTGGGTATTACCACTGCCGCCGTAACAGAACCAGCAACTATATCATTCTTAAGCCACCTTCTTGAGTAATGGGAAAGCCAATGCGGCAAAAGAGATCTGTTTTTTCTTATTTCCATTAAGCATACTAATTGCGAAATCATCCGATGAACAGATGGCTATTTAATTTAATCAAAAAAAACGCTACTATTTAAGTGGATGTGCGAGAAGACGGTCGGTGACTTCCAAACAATTTTAACGCATCAAAGGCCTCTATATATTTGTTTTCCTACTTATATAATTTACATTAGAAGCTACTATCTCATTGTTTTCGACAATTATTGAGTTGCTCCTCTACTTATAATAAACCTTTAGCGAATCAGGAATTAGCTTGTTGTTTTTACAGGCATAGTTATTTTTCCGGAGAAAGTTGTCCAGCTCATTCTTCATCTGCTGCGCCTTACTGCTATTTTCTACTGGCTCTAAGCCCAAGTTAGGCGAAATATCATAAATCGATTGAGCCGACAAGAATTGATCGGTGCTCAAAATATCCATGATTTCATTTTTATTTCGAATCATCGGATAGGTTTGTAGACTCCTGAACCCTTTGGAATTATCCAAACCATGCCCCATCCATGCCGCTACTGTGGGTCGTTTGATGTAATTAGCTTTGTTGAGCATGGCAATCAGTGAAGGTGTAATATCGAAATGAGAAACAATTGATGAAAATTTTTCGGTCTTTTTCAACATGGGCGAATAAATGATGAGTGGCACATGAAAACGGTCTATTTGTGTACTGATCGGAATTTCGGGCATACGGTGGTCGCCGGTAATCACAAAAATAGTGTTGGCAAATTCTTTCGTTTTACTAACTTCATTAAAGAAATACCGAATAGATTCGTCAAAATAAAGCATGGCAGCCAATTGTGGGGTATACTGCTTGTCAAACGAGTTTGTTTTTTCGTCCAACTTCAGCGTTTTCAATCGTTCTTCAAATTTGCGGTTATAATTTTCCTGATTAGGAACAAGAAACGGATCATGTGTTGCAATAGTGAGCATCACATCCATTCGTGGAGTACCCGATTGGGTATTCAAATCTTGCAGATACCTCCTGAAAATTTCGTGATCGCCAAAACCCCATGTAAAGCCATTTGCATTAGCAGGGAGCTTCTGATAACCAGCGCCAAATTTTCGACTGTCGATAATCTCTCCGATCCCCTGCCGGTTAAGAAAACCCTCCATTTTGTCGAATTCGGCCTCACCTCCATACACAAACCTGCTGCTGTACCCGGCCTGCTTTTTCAAAAGACTGATCAGGCTAAGGTGTTCTGGCATTTTGTCTTCCAATTCAGCAAATCCATGATCGCCAAAAGGTACCGAAGCCAAAGTGCTTGGCAACACCTGGAAGGTACGCCCCGATGTACTCAAACAGTTTTCCCAGTACAAGCTTTTTTGCATGAGTGAATCCAGAAAGGGAGTAAAACTTCCCAGGTAAGCACCTTCTCCACTGTAGGCCCGTCCGAGACTTTCTACAATAATAAAAATAATGTTTGGTGGCGTTTTTCCCAGGTTTAAATATTCGCCCAGCATATCTGGTGTGGTTTCCTTGTGCAAAAACGGATAATCCGCGTCAATGTAGGTGAACGGATTTCCTTCAGCAGATGCGGCAATGGTGGTGAAGGTAAATTTCTGATCTTCGCCCCCTCCTTTCAGATAATATGCTGATACGCTTTGTGTAAAAAAGCTAAGTTTATTATAGGCAACAAGCATGGCAAACTCGTTGTCGAATTTTGAAGATTCAGGCTGAAACTGCTTGAATGGTAAACATGAACACAATATCAGGATGGTTAAAACAGCTACACCCAAAGGTTTTATTTTAAAATACACATGCTTTAACATGACCCTGAACATGATGCCCAAGTACAGAAAGATAACAATGAACGGGAAAATTTTTAATTCGCCGGAAGCTCCAACTGTATGCTTGATTTCTGCCAGCGAGTAACCAAACAAATCGGCGCCTAGCGGTACACGAGCAGTGCTAAAATATTGAAGCAGCAAAATATTCCCTAACATGAGCAGTACGGTTGCGAATGCAAAGAAATAAAGCGCAACCCTGGGGTTGAAAAAAGCAATAATCAGGTAAGGGATCATTAGGATTGCCGACAACTGAAGGTAAAAAATCACATCGAATTTTAATCCATGCAACAGTGCCCAAATGCTTCCTTGCGGATAGTTAGAAAAGTTGGATGTAACAACAATTTCGTAAACCCGCGATATCAGGATCATCAAAACCAGGAAAAAACTCAGACTCAGAAAGCGCCTTAACGACCTGAAGACTTGATGTAATATGGATTCGTTTAAATTAGCCATGCTGTTTTCTAAAAAAGCCATGTTAAACTGATGTCGAATGTATAATAGCTCGAAAATTTGCCAGGTTGAAGTTCCTCGCTGCTCCAGCCGATTGATGGGTTGATAATCCAGGTGCGTTTAATGATATGATCATAACCCAGGTTCATCGAGCATTTTTTTAAGTTCAATTTGGAGCTTAAATCGGGATTGACAAGATTTTGATTTTCATCGGGCGAAATTCCATAGCCTAATTGTAAGCTGAGGTAATTTGCCGGGTCAGAAAAATAGCGTCTTGTTGTTAAAAAGCCTGACACCGAAGTTCCTTCAGAACCCGGAGTTACATATGGGCGGAACGATATCCAGTAATCACCGATATATTTCCCCAGGCTTCCCGTGAAAATCGAGACCGATGAACCGCTGAAGAACAAGGTTCTCATCCCCAGTGAACCTTCAAATGCATTGGGAAAACTGTGGTACAATTCTGCACCAAGCCTGTGCTTAGGGAACATCGTATTTTGCGAGAACCCGTAGTTGATGTAACCGTAATTATTTTCGCTGATTTTGGGATAGGCATCCATTTCGTATTGAAACCCTGTACTACCAAACCGTTGGGCATAATTTACACGTGTAGTCACTGTCCCGATTATTGTTTTATGACCATACGATAAAGTCAGTGTCTGCCACGGATCTTCATTTACAGATTTGAAATGATCTAGCGTATAATTGATCGTGACCTTGTTTTTCAATACATCGAATCTGTAATCGGCCAGTTTTTTCATCGCCTCTACATTCGACCCATTAATTTTCACCAGCGCTTCGAGCAATGCAGACGCTTCTTCAAATTGCTTATTGCTGTGGAGGATTTTAGCCTTTTTAAGCTGAAAATCTTCATTCTTCGGATTTATTTTTAACGCTACATCACAATATTCAATAGCCTTTTCATAGTCCTCTGACCAATATTCAACATCAGTCAGCGCATCCAGGGCTTCCATATTATTCGGATTGCGGGCAAGTATATCTTTTAATACAACGCGGGCCGAATCGTATTTAGCATCCCAGGCATATGTTCGCCCCATTAACAGGGCCACATCCGAATTATAATCCTGGGTGAGAATTACCTTACATATCTCACGTGCCTTGGCCCGCTCGCCATTAAAAGCCAAATTCCGGGCTTCCTCAAACGATTGTGCCGAAAGGGGGGAAAATAAACCACTCAGCATGATTACTGTAAGTATCGCAATTGAATATTTCAATCGATATAAGTTTTTAAAACAGGGTTCTACACTTTTCACATCCATCCTGATTTCTTATTTTTTTTCTGCAAATCCAACCCGAACCATTGTTCCCCAATTTTTTTTCTTTTTGATAAAATAGTCCCAGTTACCACGTATGGCCCAATAAAGAACCATTGGGTGATAAATGATCGGCTCTAGCCAGGAGGTCACCAAAAGTTTTATGATCATACGCTTTTTCTTATACCTGTTATACATCAGTAAATCGTACAGAATAGCATAAGTTGAAAAAGTGAGGGAGAATGCATAAACAAGCAACATGACGACCAAAAAGAACGACCAGTTGGGCGAACCAAAAATTGCAATGATGGCAAAATAAATTATTCCAATTAGTTCAATAATGGGTGCCAGCCACTCGAAAAGCGCCCAAAATGGATAGGAAACCATTCCCATAAATCCATACTTAGGATTTAAAAAGAGTTCTTTGTGAAGAAAAAGGGTATCGATAGTTCCGCGGGTCCATCTGTTTCGCTGGCTTCCCAAAATCTTCAGGGTTGTCGGAACTTCCGTCCAGCACAAGGGATCGGGTACATAGCCAACTTTGTATTCTAATTTTCTGTCGGCCATATATTTTCGCATCCTTACCACCAATTCCATGTCTTCGCCAACTGTTTTTGTATAGTATCCGCCGCAACCAATAGCAACTTCCTTGTCAAAAAGGCCAAGCGCTCCTGAAATCAGCAGCAGTCCATCTAAGCGTGCCCATGCCAGTCGGCCCATCAAAAAGGCACGATTATATTCCACAACCTGAAACCGTGCCCACATATTGTTGGGGACATCAATTTTCAGAATCTGGCCATCCTCAATTTTGCATGAATTCACAATCCCGATAACGCCTCCTGTTGCAATCACCCTTTTATGAGGTTCTTCCAGAAATGGTTTAATCATTTTCTGAAGAGCATAAGGATCAATAATTGAATCGACATCAATGGAAATAAAATAATCGCCTTTTGCAATATTGATTCCTGAATTGAGGGCATCAGCTTTTCCACCGTTAACCTTGTCTACAACCGTAAGGTTATTGAATGCCCTTTTTGTGGATTTATAGACCCCACGAATTTCATTGCAAGGAATTTTATAATCAACCACATAGGTTACTTTTTCAAGATCATATGCTTCAATGGCTTTTTCAAGCGTATCGTCTTTACTTCCATCGTTTACAACAACAATTTCAAAATTGGGGTAATAGAGTGTAAGCAATGCTTTAATATTCTGAACAATAGAAATTGATTCGTTGTAAGCAGGGGCAATAACGGTAATTGAGGGTGCAAATGGCGACGAAATAATGGCGTCATAATTGGCATTACGGTTATGATAATAACTGCGGATCAGCTCTTTTGCAGAAACTACTGCAAGCCAAAAATAGTAGCTAAATATGCCGATGGCAAATACAAGAAAAAAAGTATCTAATATGGTTAAGATTATATTCATGTATTTAGTTTCTATGGTCGGTTACATGGGCTACGAAATGACCAATATTGAGGTCTTTGTTGCCCTGTCCTAAAAGGTTTAATCTTTCAGTTCCTATGTTGCTAATAAAATGTAAAGACCGGCACGCTTCGGTTTTTAATGAGATGGACTCTGACCGGATAATTGATTCCAGAAAATTAAAATCCGCCTCATCGCCAATGTTTTTTAGCGCTTTAATAATTTCCAACTTGTTGTTCAATGTCTCAGATGGATACATGTCTTTGATGATCGACGCACCATCATAAAGACGCAGATTATTGATTGCCCTGATTGCCAGGGCTCTTGTTAGCTCAACTTCGTTGTCGAGCATTTTAAAAATGGCAGGTGCACTTTCAAATTGCTGAAAAAAGATAATCATGCGTAAACTAAAATTCCTGATGGTGGGAATTTCTGATTCGATATAAGTTTCAAATACAGGCACCGGAACCTGATGCAGCCTGAAAAAATGGAATGAGGAAAGCTGAGTCCAGGGGGTGAAAGGATTTTTTAATGTTTTAAGAAACTCAAAAGGGCTTTCGGGATAATGCATTACGTAAGCGATTTGAGCTTCTGTACGAACCAAATAATTTGAATCGTTAAGAAAATTCGGCACTATTTCTTTGGCGCTTTTGGGGTCAAGATTGGTTAAGGCTTTCAGCCCTTCTATCCGTCGATAATAAAGCTTCGATTTGGTCAGTTTTAAAGAATCTTTCTCCAGGCCAAGTTTCAGGTATATGTGTGTAATCTGTTCATCCATCTCGCCCTTAAGATTTTCCTTAAACGATAGAAGCACATGGGTGAGTATTTTCCGGTTAACCTTCTTATTTGTTCTTTTCAACTTCAAACGGACAAGATCCCACTCAATATCACCGAATAAATACGACTGCAAATTTTCTTCGTACGAATTCAGAAAAATACGGTGATACCTCTCCTTGTGGTTTTTGATGTTATTACCAAAATATATAATCAGCAGTACTGTCAAAATATTGGCAATCAAGAACCCAATCAGAAGTAATAAAAGAATGATGATTGGATAAGTGTAGACTTTTTTTACAAATTGAAAATAGGACGGCTGGAAAGAGGGAGGAAAATTGTTGCCGAAGGCAAGCAATTGCTTTTTTATACTTGAAATATTTTCACTACCCAATACCCATACAGCAAAATCACTCAACTCTTTTCGGGGCTGGCCGCCCTTCAAAATTGATTTTGGAGGCGCTTGATCGATGCGGTGGATAGCAGCTTTGTTATCTTTGCTATTCTTGCTTATACCATTCAGTGGTATCAGAAAAATAAGGGCAAAAACCCAATACAAAAGAAAGCCAATAGGCTTTTTTTGTTTGATGGAGGTCATTGAGCCCCTATTATAGCAATAAAATTTCATCGACTGGTAGCCAGAAGTTTTCGAACCCTAACATTTAACTCTTCCAGGCTAAATGGTTTCACCATAAAGTCATCGGCCCCCAAGTCAAAAGCTTTTAAAACATTATCCTCAACACCTCCTGCCGAAAGCACCAGTATCGGAATGTTCATTTTCCTTTCATCACGTACGTTTGCAATAACTTCGTGCCCGTTAACACGCGGCATATACAAATCCGTAATAATCATATCGGGCTCCGTAGTTTCAAGTATTTCCAGGCATTCCTTTCCATCATTCGATTTAATAACATCATACCCTTCACGTTTCAAACTACGAAAAATGGTTTCCAGCATCATCGTACTGTCCTCCGCCACTAAAATCCTCTTCATCTAAATCAATTATTATTAACCTAATTTTCAATCATTTTTTTTACCCTGATAGATAACTCTGTCAAACTGAAAGGTTTGACCAGATAGTCGATTGCACCTGCTTCAATAGCTTCAGCAATCTCATTGTCATTTCCCATTGCCGATAAAATGATTACAGGCGTATATGGGAAAAGCACTTTCGATTTGCGTATTACATCCATGCCTGTGGCATAGGGCATCATCATATCAGTGATGACTAAATCGGGCGCTGTTTCTGCCAATTTATCCAATGCTTCCTGTCCATCCTTTGCTGTTTGCACAGTGTAGCCGTCTTTTTTGAGGCGAAGCTCAATTGTTTTTAGCATCATGGTTTCATCTTCAGCTACTAAAATGGTCATAGTCATTTGAATTATATTTTAACAATCTACTTTTAGCAATTTCAGCTCAGCTACTATTGAATTGTTTAGTTCAATGGCTCGTTCTGCTTGTTTTGAACAAGTATTAAGTGCTGTTTTTTCTTTAGCATTACATTCTATTTCATTCAGCAATTCGTATAATGCGGTTGCCTGAAATAAGCCTACCGGACTTTTAGCTTTATGAGCATGTGAACGTACATCATCCCAATTTTTTAAATAAACAGCTTCCTGAATTTGGCTTAAAATCACTGGCACAGTTTCAATATAAGTTGTGATTATTTCCATCAAATAGTCCATATCATCAAGTTCAGCTAACTGTCCTAAATCATACAAGGCTGGTGTTATTTCTGAATCTGTAGTGGTAAATTCTAATTTGTCTCCCAGTAATTCATTGATTTTTTTATAAAAAACTGTGAATTCAAATGGTTTCGACAGATATTCATCCATCCCATTAAATAAACAGTACTCACGCTCACCTTTCATGGCCGAGGCAGTCATTGCCATAATGGGAATCTTCAGTTTTAATGTTTTACGTATGTATGAAGTAGCCGTAACGCCACCCATTTCTGGCATATGAAGATCCATTAATATTAAATCGAACTTATTATTGGTCTCAAGAATATGAACAGCTTCTTTACCATTTTGAGCAATAACAATTTGCCCCCCTGCTTTTTTTATCAGATTGAAAATAAGTTTTTGATTAACCTCCTGATCTTCTACCAAAAGAAACTTCCTCCCCTTAAATGAAGATGAAGAAATCGCTTCTTCCTTTGTTTTAATAACAACTTTTGTTTCATCACCTAAACCTAAGGGAAGTGTAAAACTAAAGGTTGATCCTTTATCGAGTTCACTACTTACGTCTATAGTTCCACCTTGTAATTCGAGTAATTGTTTAGTGATTGACAATCCAAGACCCGTTCCTCCATATTGGCGGGTAATTTCGGCTTCGGCTTGCACAAACGGCTTAAAAATTTCTGTGATCTTTTCTTCTGAAATACCGATACCTGAATCAGCAACCGAACCCTTTAACAAAATTCCGTTAGCATTCTTTTCAGCAGTAATAGTAACTACGATTTTACCTTCAGATGTAAATTTTATTGCATTGCCAATTAAATTGACCAGGATCTGGCGCAGTTGCAGTGGATCTCCCAGCAAAACTTTAGGTAATGATAGATCAATGTTTAACTCTAACTGAATACCTTGTTTTAAGTTTAGTTGAAAACCTCGATTAAGGTGATCCAAAAGCTCTAAAACATCAAAGTCAATAGTCTCAAAAGTCATTTTTCCTGCCTTAATTTTAGAAAGGTCAAGAAGGCCATTGATAATATCCAATAAGTTAATTGCCGACGTTTTAATAGAATTGGCAAAGTCGCGCTGTTGTTCGGTTAAATGTGTTTCCAGCAATAAGCGATTCATACCAGAGATCCCATTTAATGGCGTACGAATTTCATGACTCATGTTCGCCAAAAACTGTTCCTGCATTCTTTCGGAGTATTCGGCGGTTTCTTTGGCTGCTATAAGCTCCTCTCGCCTTTGCACCTCTTCCGTAATATCATTGGCAATAACACCTACACCATATATTTCTCCAGTTGAATCAAAAAGAGGAAACCTTACCATCATAAAATGAGCCGGCTGAATGTTCTCCTCATTGATATATTCAAACTTTAAAATTTTTCTTGAAGAAATGACCTCATTATCTAATTTTTCGAAGTGTGTGGACTTTAACTGAGAAAAAAAGTCATAGTTGTTTTTTCCGACAGGGTCCATTCCAAAGAATTTTTTAGCTGATGGGCTAGCAAGTAGATAGGTACCTTTTAGATCTTTCACATAAACTATGGTAGATTCCAAGTTTTGAAAGATATCTAATAATAAATTCAAGGTTTTTTTACGTTCCTTTTCAGATGCTTTCAATTCTTCTTTTATACTTCTCGCTTCTGTAATATCCTTTACTGTATGCAAAAAGCCTCTTTCTCTTCGATCGGGGTCTATTTTTGTTGATTTTAATTCTACCCATACCATTTTTCCATTTTTAGAAATAAATAGCACTTCGGACACTATAGGCACTTGAGAAGTTTTTAATTCATGTTTATGAGCCTTCATTTCTTGAATAGAATCTGAGGACCCCAATTCAATGATATTTTTACCAATCAATTCTTGTGTAGTGTAGCCAAACATTTTGGAAAACTTGGAACTGGCGAATGTAATGTATCGATTTATATCTGTTGCGACTACAGCATCGGCCAGGTTTTCAACGAATTCTAAATACTGTTTTTCGTTTACCCGTGTTTGTTTTAATTGTTTTTGGGTACGAAAAAGTAAAACAGATTTGTTAATAAAAATAATTGCAGAAATAAAGGCTAATACAGCGAGGAATAATGATGAGTAAAAGTTGATGGCTAGTGCCTTTTTGTGTTCCAATTTTTCCCATCTGCTAAGAAGCGAATTGGTGACCTTATAAAACGCCGTAGTGTTTGAATCTGTTTGCTTAAGAAGTTCTTTCTGTAATCCTTTTCCAGGTTTAGCTAACAGATCAAATTGTATTTTTTTTCTTTTTTGAAATAAGTTTGAGATGGTATCAAGCGTTTTTTCTTGATCTACCATCGTGCTTTTTAAAAAAAATAACTTTTTATCTATCGAGCTGTGAAGACTCTTTACTTTCTCATTTACCGAATAATCGCCCCGAATAATAGATTCTCGTACAAAAAATGCCGTAGACAAAAACTCGTAGTTAATTTCTTTTAATGTGTTTATTTGTTTTAAGGATAATGAACTTGATCGATTATGCTCTTTAAAGTTCCCAACGTTAATAAACAAATAGGAACCGATAACCAGCATTGTAAATAATACGATTGAAATGTTTTTTCGATTCATTTGCACTACTCCTCCCTTAATATGTTTTATATCAACTATTTCAAGCGGACGAAACTAAATGAATTCGATTGTTAAAAAATTGATATAAATCATCTTTTCAATGATTATGAGATAATAAACATAACTTCAGAGAAGTTGGGTGAATTAAAAAAGCGGTGGGTCTGGGACGAAAAACAGCTGTTCAAAAAAGAATGGCGAATCAACGATCAGATCTTCAACATGCATTACCGGAAGAGTTTAAATTCCGATTCCAGTGGTGTAATACGCATTAGGGGCATCAATTTTTGGTGGGGAAATTAATAACCAGAAATAGGGCTATTCTATGATGTGGATCATGTTTTTCTAGAAACAAAAAAGCACCAGACCCGGAAAGGTCTGATGCTAAACATAATTAATTGATAAATTGGTTGAAGCGTTAAATATAAGGCTTTATTAATAATTACAAAACCTTTTGTTTACAATTTATTTATATTGAAAATCTATTATTTCACCTTATTTAATTTTAGCAAATTGAAGTGAACTAAAATTAAATCCTCCTTTATCAAATCGAATTTTCAGCCTGTTAACTCCTGATTTTAAGTCAGTTCCAGCAGTTTTAACCACTAACCATTTATCTGAATTTAGCTTCTTTGGAATTTCCAGACCATCAATTTTTAACTCATTATTCACAAAAACTGAAATTTTCCCTGCCGAAGAATCAGCAGAAACCTTCAGATTCAGGGAATATTTTCCCCGATCTTTAACATTTATTGTATACTGAAGCCATTCTCCATCCTCAATTTTAAAAACATAAAATCCATTTTCATCTTGCTGAATATCCACTCCATCGTTTCGATAAAGACGACCGATGTTACCCACGGTGTTTACACCTGGAGTATAATGGTAGCTTGCCGAGTCCGTATCATAATAAGCATAACGCTGACGGCCCAAATCATAATCAACTGCATTAATTGTTGCATTGGTTCCTATTGAATGATTTTTGAATGGAATGGTCTCTGTTGATCTTATTTGACGGAACATGGCATCGATCACATCATGGTGATACACATTGTTTTCTGTTTTCAGATTTTCAGCCAACTCATCTAAAGTTGCCTGTACTTCAGCTTCAGTTGGCTTCTCTCCTTTTCCATTCGAATAATCAACCAATTTCTGATACCCAGGTGTAAGTTTTATTTCCAGAGGATTGTTTGAACCCATCTTTTTCAACTGCCACCAAGCCCAGCCAATATTGTGAGCTTCCACCATACTGATCAATTGAGTGTACCAGGTATTTGAATTCTCTCCCGACTCCCCCATCCATAAAGGCATATTGTTGATTTTTTGCAGATCAAGAAAGCCTTGTATACTCGCCTGATTATTAAAATTACCATACTTATGAAAGCTTACCGCCATATTATTGTCCCAAAGAGGCATAATGCCATTGTAGTTATTTCCAAAGCCATTGCCCTCAATAATAATTATATGCTTGGTATCCACCTCCCGAATTGCCGTGGTAATATCAACCATTAGCTGACGAAGCGGTTTATTCTCCTTCTCCTGATTGCCAATTCTATCATTTGGATCAGTAAAGCCCCAGTTAGGTTCGTTGATAATATCGTAGCCTCCAATGTAAGGTTCATTGGAATAACGCTGCGCCAGTTTTTTCCATAAAGCAATCGTTTTTTGTCGGTTAGCTTCACTCTCCCAAATAGATGGTTTTGAAGGATCACGGTCGGAAATTGCCAGGTCATTTCCCTGTCCACCAGGTGCTGCATGTAAATCTAAAATCAGGTATAAATGATTGGACTTACACCAACTTAGTAAACTATCTGTCATTGTAAAGCCCTTTTCGAGCCAGGTATTTTGACCCGCTACCGGTTCCTGCTCAACGGGTAAAGTGTATAAATTGTAATGCATGGGTAAACGAACCGAATTGAAACCCCAGGCAGCTAACGAATCAATATCTCTTTTTGTAGTGTGATTAGTTAGCCATGTATTGTAAAAATCATCGGTTTTAACCTTGCCAATTAAGGATTCAATACCCTGTCTGATCTTATATTGCTGACCGATATGGCCCAGCTTAAACATATACCCTTCCTGCAACATCCAGCCACCAAGACCCATACCTCTAAGAATTACCTTATCGCCCTTTTCATTAACAATAAGTTTCCCTTTGGTTTTTAAAAACCCTTGACCTAATAAACTTAATGGTAAAAAAAAGAGCATAATACCAATCATGCTCTTATATATAGTCTGTTGTTTCATTTTATGCTTGCTACCAAACATAGGTGCCACCTACTTGTGCATCAAGATTTAGGGTAACCGTTTGGTTGTTAAACCTGATGTTAAACGATTGGCTTGTTTGTGAATTGTTAAATACGATTAATACATATTTGCCCTGAGGTGTTTTATAAGCCACATTTGGCAAGTCAGCCGATGTATTTGAAGCGATACGAACCGAGCCCGGACGAACAAATTTTGCAGCATGTGCAATAGTGTAATAAGCCGGATTGCGGGTCACTTTATCTCCATCAATAGTTACCGCCCCTAAACATTTATCGCATCCACCCCTATCGGTAAATGGAGTTAGCTGAGGATTACTTGTAAGGTTCCATTCTAAAACGGTCTTGCTCCAGTTACGTGCTGCTCCAATGATCAGATCATTCATGTGGAAGGCAAAGTCCTTGGGTAAGTTACCAGGAGAACCAAACCATTGCTCCGTGAAATAAACATTCTTATCAGGGTGTGCGTTATGAACTTCTGTTAATGCCTCAATTTTACCTCCGTATAAGTGGAAAGCAGAACCATCAACGTATTTTTTGGCGTCAGGATCATTTAAGATAGAAATCGGATAATCAGGGCGATCACAGTTATGATCATAAACAATGATCTTGGTTTTTATATCTGCCTTTTTAAATGCCGGACCTAAATGATTTTTCACGAAAACAGCCTGATCCGTAGCCAACATCAGTAAACTCGGATTATTCCCCGGATGCAAGGGCTCATTTTGAACGGTTAGTGCATCAATTGCAATACCCTCTGCTTTCATGGCTTGAATATATTTCATCAAATAAAGCGCATAAGCATCATAAAACTCCGGTTTTAAACTACCTCCACGTGTATCGTTATTGGTTTTCATCCATTTTGGAGGAGACCATGGAGATGCTAAGAATTTGATTTGAGGATTAATTGCCAGAATCTCTTTTATAACCGGAATTAAATTCTTTTTATCAGGACCTAAATCGAACTTTTTCATTTCCACATCCGTTTCACCTTCTGGCAAATCATCGTATGAAAAAACGTGATCATTCAAATCAGATGCAGCTACACTTAAGCGCAAGTAACTGGTTCCAATCTGATTTCCTTCTGTTCCAAAAAGTTCATGCAGCAATTCAGTTCTGGCTGACTTGCTCATGCCCATTAAATGATCGGCACTGCCTCCTGTAAGTGTGTAACCAAATCCATCTATCGACTGATAAGTTTCTTTGGGGTTTACATCGATAGTACTGTTGATGCCTGAGCTAGTACTCCTAAATCTTATCGACTGTGCCTGCTTTTGAAATAAAACAGATTTAGCAGGATCGGTTATCCAACATTCAATACTAGCGCCTTTCTGAGCATAAGCAAAACCGGAATAAGCTACCAACAGTGCACTTACTAAACTGCTTTTTAACAATGCTTTCATTTCTTTTCTAACAATCTTACCCTGATAAAAACCATAAAATTTATCTACCAAGTGCAAAGTTGAGCTAAAACCAATATTGACTTATTAACTATTTAATAATTAATGTACTGATTGAATGTGCAGGACTATTGACAGAAGCATTATTTCCTTTAATTGAAATATTAAACGGCAAGGCATCGTCAGAGCGGTTCATTACTATTACCGCCACTTTACCATCTGTATTGATAAAAGCAGTGGTTAACAATTTATCACGATTAGAGGATGCGATAATGCGTTTCGCTCCAGGACGAACAAACTTTGAAAAATGCGCGAAATAATAATACGAATTTGTATAAATCAGTTTATCATTTTTAGTATCCGCATGAACCGGGGCATAACATAAATTGCCAACATGATTTGGACCTCCAGTTTCATCAAGCAATACATTCCAGTCAGTCCAAGCGCAGGTGCCATTATTAAAATCGTTTACCATCGAATAGCCATAACGTTCGCCTAATGTCCAATCATCAACTTTCTTTAAGTTGAACACCTCTTTACATCCTTCAGTAAAAATCAAATTAGTTTCTGGATAGGTTTCGTGCACTCTTTTCACATTATCGAACTGCATACCACTACCGGTCCAGGTTTCGTACCAGTGGTAACCAATGCCCCAAACGTATTTAGCCGCTTCAGGGTCATCTAAAATAGTGCTTGCACGCTGGTAAATAAGGTCGCGGTTATGATCCCAGGCAATCAGTTTCTTATTATCCATACCTGCTTTTTTAAGCGTTGGACCTAAATAGCCTTTAATAAAATCGCGCTCATCATCTGCAGTATAAATACACGATTCCCATGTTTGCTTAGCCATCGGCTCATTTTGAACTGTTAAGCCCCAAATTGGTATTCCTAATGCTTCGTATGTCTGAATAAATTTCACATAATAATTGGCCCAGGCCTGACGATATTCAGGTAATAATTTACCACCTTGTAACATGTTGTTGTTGTCTTTCATCCAGGCCGGAGGACTCCATGGTGACACAAAAGTGGTTAATTGACCGCCCGCAGCTGCAATGGCTTGTTTAATTAACGGAATGCGGTATTTTTTGTCGTGACTAACGTCAAAACTCTTCAGCTCCTTGTCATTGTCCTTAACGTACGTGTAAGTGTCGCTGCTAAAGTCGCAGCTGTTAATATGTGTACGAGCTAGTGAATAGCCAGCTCCTTTATCTTTATCGTAACAAGCAGTTAAAAATTCCTGTTGTTTCTCTTTAGATAGTTTAGCAAAGGTTTCAGCCGCAGCGTCTGTTATTGCTCCTCCAATCCCCTGAATGGTTTGAAATGTTTTTGTTGGATCAACAAAAATGGTCACTTCAGTTTCAAACGGTTGGCCGTGAGGTTTAAATTCAGCTGTTCCATTTGGAGATAATCGCAAAGCCGATTGTTGTGCTGTGGTATAAACCGATATTTTTTTACCATCGGTTGAATAGGTTTGCTGAGCCTGTACTGAGGCAGTTAGTGCAAGTATCGAAAAGGTTAAAACTGATTTTCTCATATTTTAATGGCTGATAAGCTTATATTATCAATTGAGGTTATTTATCAATCATTTTGTAAACTCTTACATAATCTACTTCCATTGCTGCAGGGAATGCAGATTCATCCACACCTTGTGCACCTCCCCAATCGCCTCCAACAGCCACATTCATAAGTATATGAAAACGCTTATCGAAAGGCCATACCTTATAACCTTTACCTTCGTTTACAAATTCGAACACTTGTACATCGTCAATAAAGCCTCTTAATGCGTAGGGAGTCCAATCAAGACGATATAGGTGAAAATCGGTTGTGGCTGTAGGAATGGTCTTCGTACTTGTTTTTTGGGTATTTATTTTAAAATAATAAGCCTCGGTATGTGCAGAAATATGCACCACATTGGGATCAAATCCTACGTGTTCCATAATATCAATCTCACCCGATTGGGGCCAACCTCCGTATTCCCAATCGGTAGGCAGCATCCACAATGCTGGCCATGTACCTTTACCTGCTGGCAGTTTGGCTTTAATCTCTACTCTTCCATATAAAAAATCCCCTTGACCTTTTGAAATCATACGGGAAGAAGTATAATCTTTACCTCCCATCGATTGCTTTTTAGCAGTAATGGTGAGCTTACCATTAGCAACCGAGGCATTTTCAATAGAATTGGTATAATATTCTAGTTCATTGTTTCCCCAACCCGAACCGCCTAAATCATATCCCCATTTATCAGGAGTAGGCAATCCTTCATAATCAAATTCATCAGCCCACATTGGTGTTGCTTCAAATTGCCATTGCTTATCAGTTGGCGCTTGTGGTAAGTTTGGATAGTCAGCCTTTTCTTCTTTTTTCTTACCGGAGCAAGCCAAAACACCTAATAAAAGAACAGACCAGGTAGTCATTCGTATTTTTTTCATAATATAAAATGGATGTAAGCAAACAATAAGAAGCTGCCGGAAATCCGGCAGCTTACATAACCAATTATTAATATTTCAAATGCAAAACTTTCCTATCGATTTTATGCAATACTTAACAGGACTTAATAACGACTTATTAAATTATCATAGCCAAAGCTCATCTTACCCATTCAATAAGTCAAAATTATTACCTGATAAATTGGTTGACTATTACTGCAAAAGGAGGCAGTAATTATTTTTTTAAATGTAAAGCAGAAATGAAAACGAAGGTAATTTACATACCCCTACAGAAACCATACAAAACCACTAAACATCTGAAAAAACAGCCCTACAATAGCACTACAGATAGGCATCAATCATTTAATCTACAGCTATTTAAGCAGACAAACCTTAGCAAATATAAAGTTCGATTAAAATCGGACTTTATGCTCTTCTTAGAGCTAATTCGGATAGGTTTATTCTTTTGAAACTTTGGTCAAAAAATCATAAAGATTTGTTTCGGGGGTTAATCGGAGTTTTTTTCTTAAACGATATCGTGCAACTTCAATCGCCTTACTGGTAATATTCATCAATTGGGCGATTTCTTTGGTCGACAGGTTCATTTTAATATAAGCGCACAACTTCAACTCAGTTGAGGTTAGATCAGGATAAGCGGTTTTAAGTTTGTTAAAGAAATGATCATTTACATTATTAAAATGCATGGTAAACTGATTCCAATCCTGCTCACCGTTCTCTACATCTCTGATCAACCGAAGTAATTGCCTAAAACTGGTTGATTTTTCATTCGCCTCCGGCTTTTTTACGAGCATCTCTTTAACCTTTGCTAGCACCTTACCTCTTTCAACCAAGTGCATGGTCATAATTGAAAGCTCTTTATTCTTATAGTTAATATCAGCCTCCAAATTCTCCTTCTCTAAACGAACAATCTCCTTTTCATTTCTGTCGAGTTCCAGTTGATGCAAGTATTGCATTTTCTGCTGTTCCTCTTTGTGTTTCTTTTGTTGCCATCTATAAATAAAATACATTGACCCCAAAAAGAGCGCTACATACAAACAATACATCCACCAGGTTTGATACCAAGGCGGCAACACAATAAAAGTGTAAAATACAGGAACAGAATCAGCACCCTGATTATTTCTAGCCTTTACTTTAAACGAATATTTACCCGCCGGCAGATTGGTATAGTCTTTTTCAAACTTGTCGGTCCACTGTGACCAGTCCTTGTCAAATCCAACTAACTGATAACTAAATTCTGTGTTTTTAAGTTGTTCAAATAATGTTGAAGAATATTCGAAGCGAACCGAATTATACTTATGCGCTAGTTTATTAATAGCTCCTTGCTTCGAGGAAGCATTATAACCTCCAAAAAGTACACTATCTTCTTCGCCCAATAGTCTAACTTTACCCAATACCACAGTTGGCTTACTAATATTTTGCAGGTATTTTTTATAGTTAAGGTGATACACCACTTTGCTTGCACCAACAAAAATATTCTCGCTATTGAAAGGGTAAATGCATTCGAATCCTTTTACCACTTTATCTTTAAGCTCCTGAAAATAAAACAGGGTATAAGGTTTCCCTTTTGATGGATGCTGAAAATCAACCACTCCAATATCTTTATCGCTAACGAACCATACATTTCCATCAGGATCCTCTTTTAAATACCTAACTGTATAACCACTTAATGCGTCATTTAAAACAGTTGATAAAACAAATCTATTTTTAACGGCAACAAACTCATAAATCCCTTTTTCAGAGGCAACAACAATCCTGTTTTTAATTCGATAAATGTAGTTTCCTAAATCAGAGGGCAGTCCATTCTTTTTTGTGTAAATGGTTCTTTTAATAATCTTACTAAAATCGCCAGATAGCTCCAGCCTGAATACACCTTTGTAAGGATGAGATGCCCAAATGGTATTACTTGTATTGTCAAAAGCAATAAAACGCAATGATTCATACAATCCGTCTATGTGTTTTAAATCAGAAAAAGTTCCGTTGGAGTACTTAATATGTTGCAGCCCCTTGTAGGTTCCGGCGATAATTGATTGTGAAGGGAAAACATTGGATACAGGTTGAACCAGCCATGTTCCGGGTGTTGAATAAATTTGCTTAGCAGTAGTACCAGAGATTTCGAAAAAACCATCTTCATGACCCATCAAAAGATGGTTATTCACCTCATCAAGATTCCAGACCTGCCCCTTTGTATTATTTACCTCGAACAAAACACTTTTTGATAAACTCAAATCATTTTGTCCGGTTTCCAATTGACAAGCGTACAAACCAGTTGAGGAACCAATAAACAGTCGATTATTGAAAACATTCATAGCGTAGCTGGTGGTTTGCCGACTCTTATCAGGATGAATTGATTTTATTGAACTATTAAGTGCAATAAAGTCAATTCCATCATCCAAAGGCAGCCATAAGTTTTTATGCTGATCAATCAGTAAACCCCGGCAATTATTGTTTTGCAGTCCATCCTGAAAGGCGTATTTCTGCACCAATCGTCCTTGCCTATCAATAATAATTACACCTGCAGATGTTGTTCCTATAGCAAACCATTGCGTATTAACCTGTTTGCAGCAATAAATACGGTCGTTATAAAAGGTTTTATCAAGACTTGTTTTCTTACTGATCAATTGATCATTAATAAGATAAAATAAACCATTTTTAAGTGTCGAAACCAGAAGTGTATCTCCGCCATATTCGGTAATGGAAGTAATAGCTGCTCCATTTAGCAATGGTGAATTACAAAACGGTCGCCAAATGCCGTTACTATATTTTAGTACGCCAACCTGTTTGGCTTGGGCAAAAAGCTGGTTATGTGCCTGTCCCAAAAACACCCACTCGGTATCAGTTCTGTATATTTTTATGCTACCTTCTTTATAATGAATGATCTTATTGATGGCTCTAAAAAACACTTCATCATTAATAATTGAAATGTTCCAGATGTCTGAAAAGCTCCGTTCACTTTCAGGAATCAATGATACAAGTGAATGATATTTCAGCTCTCCTCTTTCATCAGGTAAAAAATATCCTATCTCATCCTGTCCACCAATGTAAATCCTGTTTTTGGAATCAATTTCAACAGAACGAACAACTGTAAAATTAGGAAGGCGGTATAAATTCCAAAAATGACCGTTGAATGTAAGCAGGCCTTCATTGTTGCCAAAATAAAGCCTTCCCCATTGATCCTGGGCCACATCCCAATTCTGAATTCCGGCTTTATAATCATCACTTATATAATTAACTATTTGAGGAGAAGCTAGTTGATTTTGCCCTTGAGCTCCAAAACATAGCAAAAGAAGTAAGCAGCTCAATAAATATTTATTCATAGTACATTCAATTCAAGCAATTACATGCTCTCACCTTAACAATTTTTAGAAACAAGTAAAACTTATGAGTTGGAAATTTAAGGAGCGCTTTTATAAAACTAATGTAGACTTAATATTCGAGAAATTTTAAAGTAGCGATTTTAAAGTTTAAAGATCTAGCAATAGCCCTTAAAACAAGCTGGACAGGTTATTTTAATGCAGCGCTGGTTTCATAAATTGTTTTTTGTTAAATTAAAGCTATATCACTCTTCTCTTATCCAATTAACCCGATTGGCCGAATTAACTTAATCATAACCATGAAAGAGTTCATGTTTTTTATCAGGAAACAAAGTAATAGCAAAGAAGTACTGTCTGAAGAAAAACACCAGGAATTTCTTAAAGCTTGTGAAAATTATATCGACAAACTTAAAAATGATGGAAAGCTCATTTCTGCTCAACCGATAGAATGGTCTGGTTGTATTATCTCGAATGAGGAAAATAAATGGAAAGAAACAACAATTGATACTTCCCAAGAGATAATTGGTGGTTATTACCATATTACTACCGATAGTTTAATTGATGCTATTGAAATTGCAAGGGCTAATCCTGAATTTCAATTCAATGAAGGTTCCCGAATTGAAGTTCGCCCCATCAAAACGAAAGAAAACACCGGTTTCCTATATCCAACCCAAACTTCACCATAATGACCTTTTAAAAGACCTAATAAATTATAAACCACATCTAATTTTATTCTTATGGCTTTCAATTTTATTGATACTGTATACAGCTATTTTGGCAATGAGTTAATTGGTAAAGCAGAAATCTATCTTAACGAAGGAACTGTTAGTGTAAAAAAAGGACTGGAGGCGATTATTCCTGTTTCGCTGAATGGAATAGTTAAAGAAGCTGAAACAGACCCTGAATCGGTTCTGAGTTTAGCAAGGGAGGCTTCCAACAGTGGAATTAGCAACAGATTGTACGAATGCTTCACCCCTGGTGGTGGTGGAATTCCGTCTATCGGCCCAACACTGATAAATAATATTTTGGGTGATAAATTTGGTTCAACAGCTAATTCGATATCAAGTTTTGCCGGCTTAAAGGGCTCCAGCACAGCTTCACTATTCGGAATAATCTTGCCATTTGCTCTTTCATTATTAGGTAAACATGCTCAAGAGAACAACCTTTCTGCTGGTGAGTTATCAGCATTGCTATCATCACAAAAGAGCTCAATTTTGTCGGCTATCCCTGCTGATTTAGGTATAAAATTAAAGGATAAGCCACAAGAAGTATTCACTAATCAAGGTGTAATAAAAAAGAGAAACCGCTGGATCATTCCAACTCTTCTTGCATTCCTGGTGGTATTTATATTGGTATGGTTGATGAGAACTTGTAATAAAGAAACCACTCCAGTAGCTCCAACTACTACTACAACCGATACAGCTAGTACAATCAAAACCGAGGCGGTGGTTATCAATAAAGAACCTGTTAGGCTTATGTTACCCGATGGCATTGAGCTTGAAGCTTATAAAGGTGGTATAGAAGATCTATTGATCGCGTTTATCAATGATTCTACGGCTACTATAACTAAAGACAACTGGTTTGATTTTAATGAGCTGAATTTCAAATTTGGAACTGCTGAAATAATACCTGAAAGTGAATCGGAGCTGAATAACATTGTGAAAATTTTGCAAGCCTATCCAAAAGTTAAAATTAAAATTGGGGGATATACCGATAAAGTTGGTGATGAAGCGACAAACAAGAAGTTATCTCAAGACCGTGCAAATGCCATTTTGGAAGCTTTGAAAACTGCGGGTGTTGGCAATCAGGTGGTAGGAGCTGAAGGCTATGGTTCTGAGTTTGCCAAATTCCCAGCCGAGGCACCTGAAGAAGACCGGATAAAAGACAGACGGGTTTCGGTTAGTGTTCGGGAGAAATAGAAACATTTATAATTTAAATGGGGATAAGATGCAATTAAGCACTTATCCCCATTTATGTGTACTTATCAATGATTTGTACTGAAAGTATCTTCTAGTTAGCCTTTTCTACTGACGAAGCACCGCTGGCATTATCAACCACTTTAGCAGGTGTACCTTTATAACGTACTTTACTAGCACCACTTGCCGAAACAATTAGTTCAGAAAGAACATTTACTTCTGAATCAGATGCTCCACTAACATCAATTGTACATTTATTGGTAACCATATCGTATGCACGAATTTTTCCGGCTCCAGATATGTCAATTGAATGTTCTGCAGCTTGTCCGGAAAAAGATACTTTTCCGGCTCCACTGATTTTTGTTACCAATTTATTCGCATTTAAATTTAGTTCCGATTCAGTTGCTCCGGATGAAGTAAACAGGAGTTCATTTATCTTAAATTGATTCATCATTTTCACATTAACAGCTCCTGATGCATCAACTTTACTTAAATCTTTCATGTGAATTTTAACTACGATAGAATGTGTGACACAAAAATCCTTTTTATTATGGATCTTAAGAACATTTCCATTAACCGATGTTAAAATCTGAGGATGCAAATTATCATCGGCAATAATCTCCACTTTCTGAACTGAATCTTGAGTAAGCTCAACCGAATATGCTCCACTCACATCCAAACCGGTAAAATGGGTTAACACACGTTCTTTAGTGATCACATTGCCTGAACCAACAATGCACATTCTTTTACATGATGAGAAAACAACTACAAGAAGAGCAAGTAAAACAAAGTAACTTTTGAATTTCATTTTTTAGGTTTTGTAATTTTTGACGTAAATACTTACTTAAAGGTTACATTAAAAAAGTTTAATTCAAATTAAAACTTTTAAACCGGCCAAAATTTAATTGGCATAATTAAGCTTTACTAGGCATAACCAGAATTATTTCTTGGGATATTGCTTTCAATAGGAATCACCTTCTTTAAATCCTGCTTTTAAAAAAGGTTTAAGTAAATCAATTGGTACAGGGAAAATGGTTGTTGAATTATTCTCTGTAGCAATTTCACGCAGGGTTTGAAGGTAACGCAAAGTTAATGCACTTGGCTGATCACTCAATATTTTGGCTGCATCGGCTAAACGCTGCGATGCTTGAAATTCACCTTCTGCAGCAATGATCTTCGATCGCCGCTCGCGCTCTGCTTCGGCCTGCTTGGCCATTGCACGCTGCATTTCCTGTGGCAAATCAATTTGCTTTACTTCAACATTCGACACTTTTATTCCCCAGGGTTCGGTATGTGCATCAATGATCTGTTGTAGCTTTTGATTGATCTTTTCACGCTGTGAAAGGAGATCATCCAACTCGGATTGTCCTAAAACACTTCTTAAGGTAGTTTGAGATAGCTGGGAGGTAGCAAAAAGATAATTCTCAACCTCCACAACAGCCTTTTGAGGCTCAATAACACGAAAATAGATCACTGCATTTACCTTAAGGGAAACGTTATCTTCTGTAATGATATCCTGGGGAGGTACATCCATAACAACAGTGCGTAAACTTACCCGCACCATTTTATCAATAATTGGAATCAAAAAGATAATTCCCGGACCTTTAACACCATGGGCTCCGATTAAGCGTCCTAACCGAAATATAACACCCCGTTCATATTCACGCAGAATACGAATTGCATTGGCTAATATAACCACTACAAAAAGAACAAGAACAGCAAAAAAAACAGGTACTGCTATCATAATTATTTATTTAATGCCGATAGAAATTTTAACAACGCTCAACTCGTAATCGCATTTTTTCAAGTGCTACCACCCTCACCTTACTGTTTACATCAATTCTTCCACTCACTGATTCAGCCTTCCAGATCTCACCATGCATTCTTACATTGCCAACCGGATCAAGCGTTTCGAGAGAAACTCCAGTTTCGCCTATCATTCCTTCAATACCCGTTACTGGCTTCAGCCGTTGTGCCTTCAATCCCAAACCAATTACAAAAAGAAAAAAGAGCGTAGTAACACCCACTGATGAAAAGATAACACTCCACGATTTTTTAGCGAGTTCCAGGGATGAATCGCTTCGAATAAGCATCATCGACCCTAGCAATAGTGAAACCCCTCCTCCTATTGCCAAAACCCCATGACTAACAATTTTGATCTCCAGCAAAAAAAGAATAATTGCAAAAATGATCAGGGCCAGCCCTGCATAATTAATAGGCAATGTATGCATAGCATAAAAAGCAAGGATCAAGCTGATGACACCTATAATTCCGGGCAGAATAGCACCGGGATTATAAAACTCAAACAATATCCCATAGAAACCAAGCATTAAAATTATATAGGCTACATTGGGATCACTTACCATGTTCAGCATTTTTTCAAAACTGCTCATCTCCAATGATTCAATGCTGGCGTTTTTGGTATGAAGCACCTTGTTCCCGGTACCTGTTTCTACTTTTTTGTTATCAATTTTTCCGAGTAAATCGTTGAGATTAATCGCTACTAAATCAACAATATTCTTTTTCAGTGCTTCAGATTCGGTAATAGAGGAACTTTTTCGCACTGCTTCATCGGCCCACTGAAAGTTTCTATTTCGTTTTTCAGCAATAGAACGAATAAAGGCAGCCGCATCATTAGTGGCTTTTTCATTCATTACAGAATCAACCTTTCCTTGCATATCTACCGGATGAGCCGCTCCGATATTGGTTCCCGGTGCCATAGCGGCAATATGTGCTGCCATGGTAATAAAAACACCGGCTGAACCAGCATGAGCTCCGGCAGGTGAAACAAATACCACTACTGGAACCGGCGATTCCAATATGTCACTAACAATAGCCCGTGTTGATTTCAGTAATCCTCCAGGAGTATTCAACTGAACAACAAGGCATTCGGCCCTTTCTTCTTTTGCTTTATTGATTCCTTTATGAATAAATCCAGCAGCAACTGGATTGATTGTTTCATCAATGCTTAAAACAATTACTTTTTGAGCATCAAGTAGTAGAGGGTAGATTAGTAAAAAGGCGAGAAATAATATAGTGCGCCACATATAAGTCCCGAAGACGGGTTATTAGTTTAGCCGTTTACCTGAAAACCATAAACAACTGTAACTAAGTTAGTTAAACAAAGCAACAATATCAATTCAACTTATTTGAGGTAGTAGAATGCAAAGAAAGAAACAACAAGAATTAATTAAGTTTATAAAAAAGGAGGGCGAATTTATTCAATACCTCATCAGAATCTTTTATAGAATGAGCATCTATTTCCCCAATACATAACTTCTAAAACCTTGAAACGCCACCTTATTTTAACTACAAGTATCAATAATACAGATTTTATAAAATGGTATAATTTTCTAACTATATAAAACAGCAACAAAAAAGACAATGAAATGTATAACAAGAAAAAGTCATTTAAGGAACCAGGTTCGAAAAATGAAGGTGGGTTTCCGATACTAAAGTCAAAGTTGTTTAAGGTAAGACTACGAATACTTTATAAAAGCAAGGTTCCTATTCTCCTCCTAACCATAGAAGACCCTGAGATATATCAATATTATTTATTTACCAATTAATATACTGTAACAGGGAAATGATTAATTAACTATTTCCCTGTTTGTTTAATAAATATTTCCAAAATTTGTAATCAACTGAAAACCAATACTGTTTATTTTAAAATGGCATAACAATGGCATTTTTCACTCATCAATTCTGTAGGTTATGAAAGCAATTTGGAAAGGAAGTATAAGTTTCGGATTGGTAAACATTCCAATTAAACTTTTTAGTGCCACACAATCCAGTTCACTCGATCTTGATATGCTCGACAGAAAAGATCATGCGCATATAAAGTATATGCGAGTTAATGAACATAGCGGCAAAGAGGTTAATTGGGGTGATATTGTTAAAGGTTACAAGTATAATGATGACTATGTACTTTTAGAAGAAAGCGACTTTGAAGAAGCAGCTCCTGAAAAAAATAAAATTATTCAAATTGAAAACTTTTTGGATTTGAATGAAGTAGATGCCATTTATTATGAAATGCCCTATTACACACAACCCGAAAAAGGTGGCATTAAAGCTTATTCCTTACTTTACGAAGCTCTTGAAAAAACCAAAAAAGCTGGGTTAGCCCGATTTGTATTGCGCACTTCTGAAAACTTATGTCTTATCAGAGCTGTTGACAATACTATTATAATCCAAAAAATAAGATTTTCTGAAGAAATCAGGGATCCATCAGAACTTAATGTAGAAACCACGGCTATTTCGAAAAAAGAATTAGACATGGCGGTGGCATTAATAAAACAATACTCCAGCCCTTTTGATATTTCTAACTATCATGACTCTTATTCCGAGTCATTGCTGAAAATTATTAAAGCGAAGGCTACTGGCAAAAGACCTTCTATAAGAAAACTTAAGGTGGTTTCTAAAAAATCCGAAGATCTGATGTCGCAGCTAATGGAAAGTTTGTCAACCAAGAAAAAACAAACCTCATAACATAAAATGGGCAAACTGGAGAAATATTACCAAAAAAGAGATTTCTCCCATACCTCAGAACCTAAGGGAGGAAAAGAAACTGGTAAGAAACTAACCTTTGTTGTTCAGCGGCATCATGCCTCAAGGTTGCACTATGATTTCAGGCTTGAACTGGATGGTGTATTAAAAAGCTGGGCAATTCCCAAAGGGCCTTCATTAAATCCCCTTGATAAACGACTGGCCATTATGGTTGAGGACCATCCCTTGGATTATCAGCGTTTTGAAGGAGAAATCCCAAAAGGAAATTATGGGGCAGGTAACGTGCTGATTTGGGACAAAGGTTACTATGAACCCTTATTACCTTCGGCCGATGTTCAAAAAGAAATTAAGCGGGAGCTACATAATGGAGATCTTAAAATTGTACTTAAAGGCTCAAAGTTAAAGGGCGAATTTGCATTGGTTAAATTCCAGAATGCTGAAGAAAATGCCTGGCTGCTAATTAAGCATAAAGACAAATTCGCTGTTAATAAAGCTTATAATAGTGAAGACGAAGTACCTGCTTCCATCAAGAAAAAGAAGAACGTGACCAGCTCCTCTTCCACAACAAAACCTAAAACAAAAGAAACGCATAAAATAGGTTTTCAAAAACCCATGCTTGCCACTTCGGCGGATGCTATTAATGAAAAGGATGAATGGATTTATGAGCCTAAGCTCGATGGGTATCGAATTATATCGGTTATAAAAAATGGAGAAACAGAATTGTTCAGTAGAAATGCTCAAAATTATACTGTTAAATATGGACAAATAGCAGATGTATTAAGAGAAGTAGGTCACACAGCTATACTTGATGGAGAAATAGTAAAACTAAATGCAAAAGGAGTGGTTGATTTTAATGCACTCCAAAATTTCAACAAAAAGCCCACCGGCAAAATTTACTATTATGTTTTTGACCTCATTTACTTGAATGGTCACTTTTTAACCGAACTATCGCTACTGCAACGAAAAGAACTCTTAAAAACCTTTATTGATCAACTTAATAACCCTCAGATTGTCTTCACACCATTTGCAAAAAGTTTAAAAGAACTGGAAAAGGAAATGCATATCAGTACCGAAGGATATTTGGCCAAGCAAATTAACAGCAAGTACTATCTGGGTAAACGAAGTTCAGAATGGTTAAAGATTAAAAACGAAAACGACGATGAATTTTTGATTGCTGGATACACTGAACCTCAAAATAAAAATGATTTTATAGGTGCGTTGTTATTGGTAGAGAAAAAAGGAAATGAAATAACATTTCGGGGAAAATGCGGTACAGGATGGAATAATGAAATGGCCCAAGAAATGCGGTCATTATTACAACCACTTGAAGTTTCAATAAAGCCCTTTAAAGAGTCGTTTTCGAATAGAACGAAAATTCATTATGTAAACCCTCAAATTATGTGTACGGTAAAATTTACCGAACTAACCCCCGAAGGTCGATTACGGCATCCTGTTTTAAAGGATATAAGATATGATAAAATGGAAACCAAAACACACGCTCAAGATAAAACCCAAAAAATAGGTTCTGTAACTTTAAAGTTTACTAATTTGGGAAAAGTTTACTTCCCTGAGTTAAACCTAAGTAAGGGAGATGTAATAAACTATTATGACCAGGTAAGTGATCATATACTACCCCACTTAAAAAACCGGGCGCTTTCCCTCAATCGACATCCAAATGGCATTCATGGAGAAAGTTTTTACCAAAAAGACACCCCTGAATCGTCGCCTGCATGGCTTAAAACAACGCCAATTTATTCTGAAAGCAATGATAAACAAATTGACTACCTGGTTTGTAACAATAAGGCCTCTTTACTCTACATGGCTAATTTGGGTTGCATTGAAATAAACCCATGGTTATCTAAAATTTCAAAACCCGATAATCCGGATTATTTGGTCATAGACCTCGATCCTGAGAATATTGATTTTAAGTATGTTATTGATACTGCTTTAGCAACAAATGAACTTTGCATACAGCTAGGCCTTAAATCATTTGTGAAAACATCGGGGTCTACTGGATTGCATATTTTCCTTCACTTAGGAGCAAAATATAGCTTTGATTCTTCCCGAATTTTTGCCGAATGGTTGGCCAACTCCATTCATCAACGAATTCCTTCATTTACAAGCATTGAACGCAGCCCCCAAAAACGGCAAAAGAAAGTATACATTGATTTTTTACAAAATAGAAAAGGTCAAACTATCGCTGCACCTTTTAGTTTGAGACCGAAACCTGAAGCAACAGTTTCATGGCCATTAAAATGGAAACAGGTAAATCACAAATTAAAAATGAACGACTATACCATTTTTAATGTACCTGATTTACTGAAAAATTACACCGATCCCTGGTCTGAGCTTGCTAAAACATCGGTAAACCTAAAATCAATTGGGGCCAAATTGGAGTAGCGTATTAATGTTTTGGGAAAGATGAACAAGGATCTAAAAGAGCTAAAGGCTGAAGCTCGTTCCATGCAATTGGTGTATGTAAGCAGCGATCTGCCGGGTTATAGCCGTGTAATTAAAGGCAAATCAACATTATTTTACGACACTAACAACAAAGTGATTAAAGACCCAGAAATACTGAATAGGCTCCATGGACTAGTGCTACCTCCTGCATGGACAAACCTATGGATTTGCACACAAGCTAATGGTCATTTGCAAGCTATCGGAATTGATCAAAAGGGCAGAAAACAATATCGGTATCACAGTAGTTGGTCGTTGAAAAGAAATGAGAGAAAGCACAATAGAATGCTGGAGTTTGGAGAAGCTATACCATCTTTAAGAAAGCAAATAGAAAAAGACCTCAGAAAGAAAACCTTCACAAAAGAAAAAGTAGTTGCATTAGCGTTAAAGATGCTTGAAAATACACTAATTAGAATTGGTAATACTTTTTATACTAAGCAATATGGAAGTTTCGGCTTAACAACCTTAAAGAACAAACATATTAAAGTGAACGGGAGTCACTTGAAAATTAGTTTTAAAGGGAAAAAAGGTATTTTCCATGAGGTTGATCTATCGCAAAAAAATCTTGTAAATCTTGTTAAAAAACTAAAGGATTTACCTGGACAGGAACTGTTTCAATATTATGAACAATGGGGAGAAAAAAGGACCATCGATTCAGGAATGATCAATGAGTATATCAGGCAATACACCGGTAAAGATTTTACTGCCAAAGATTTCAGAACCTGGTCAGGGACTTTAAATGCCTTGAAATTCTTGTCCGGTTTAGAAAAATTTTCTACAATAACCGAAGCAAAACGAAATATAAATGCTACGCTTGATTATGTTGCCAGTCAATTAGGAAACACTCGCACAGTTTGTAGAAAATACTACGTTCATCCAGAACTTTTACTCGCTTATGAAAATGGCTCTCTCTATCCCTTTACAAAAAAACTAATCCACCAAACCAACAACAAATCAAACTCTTTAGCAATCAGCGAAAAAATTTTATTGTCATTCTTAAGAAAGATTGATAAACCATCTAAATAAACCACTACCAAGGCACTTTAACTCTCCTAAAAATTCCACACATTGAGCAAGTAACCACTTGATTTATAGAAATTTATAAACATTCAGTTTTGCAAAAACCTTATTGTCGGTCATAGAAAGTCAAAGGCACGATATTTCCATTACTCTTCTCTGGTTAATTAAAAATCATTCGCTTAACACTAATAACTAGAATTATGGAAAATCAAAATCATGTAATTTCAGCACTCAACGATTTGTTAAAAGTTAACAATGATCGTGTTCAGGGATACCAAAAAGCTATCGAACTTACTAATGATAATGAACTAAAAAAACTGTTTCAGAAATTGGCCCTGGATAGTTCAAAAAACATCAATGAATTATCGGACCATATATTTCAAATTAACGGGCATCCGGCTGAGTCAACGTCAGTTGGTGGTAAATTTTACAGGGCATGGATGGATATTAAATCATTATTTACGGGTGGTAGCAGGCATCAGATTTTATCAGATTGTGAACATGGTGAAGATATGGCGCTCGATGCATATAGAAAAGCAGAAGCTGATAAAGACATTTTATGGGATAATGCCACCCTCAATGTTTTAAATATGCAGAAACAACGCGTAATTGAAGGGCATAATACCATAAAACAGCTACGCGATCAGGCAGCTTAATTTAAAAACGAAAATTATGAGAATTAAGTAAAAGCCACCGGAAATTCTCCTGGTGGCTTTTTTAATGTGGTGCCCGAAATTAAAATGTGCGTTCATTTCGATCGGGATCAACGTTTTCAATATCCCCTCTATTTTGATTTACATCCGGCATTGTTGCTGGATCTTTTTTAGAAGGAAATTCATTTACCTCTCGTTGATCTTGAGGATTATTGTGTTCATCATCCTCTTCTTCCTCCTCACCCGCTCCTTCATCTTCCTCTCCTATTGGCTCATTCCATTTTGGGTCTTCTCTGGTTGGATCGTTCTCATTCGGATTTCTTCTATCCGGGTGAGTAGGATCATTTTTCCATGGCTCCTGTTCAGGTCTGGTATCCGGACGATTAGGATTAGGCATGTTGGGTTGTTGCGGTGAATTAGTTCCGGCCTGGCCGGTATTAATTCCTTGATTTTCTTCAATCATAATTTTTATTTAACTGGTTTTACTTATAAGTGTGAAAAAACAATACCATTCTTGGCCGTTCCCTTAAAGCCATAATAAATAACAAGATGGTGGAACATACTACCCTAATAGCTGACTATCAGGCAATTTATGTCCCTTTAAAAAATCAGCAAACAAACTCTTATATATTAAAAGCAGCCCATTTAATGCTATGGCACAATGATTTCAATAGATAGGTAGATACTCACATAATTTTTTAATCTAAAGTATTTAGATATGGAATCGCCTCATGAAATGAAAACAGTTAGTGAAATACTCGAAAAATTGAGACTGGAAAAGAAGGATGCTGAGTTTAGAATGACGGATGAAGGATTTAAAGCTATTCAAAGCAACCAGGTATTTAAACCCGATGAACTGCATATTAGTAAGACCTATCGGTTTGAAGGTAATTCTGATCCATCTGACAATGCGGTCATCTATATCATTGAAGCAAATAATGGCTTAATAGGATATGCCCTCGACGCATATGGAGTTTATTCGAATTATGAGGACGACAGCTTTGATAAATTCATTGCCCAAATACAGCATATAACACATACATAAATTTAAATAAACAAGGTTATGAATAACTCAAGATCACTAATGGCTCTTGTTGTAGGTATTGCAGCAGGTGCTGCTTTGAACGCTATGCTTAATTCCGAAAAAGGCTTGGAATTTAAAAGAAAAGCCAAAGAAAACCTTAAACGTACGTCTGATGACTTAATGGATAAATTCAAAGGTCATCTGGAAAGTGGGAAAAATCAGTTAGCCGATAAAATGCATCAGGCTGCAGATAGTCTGAAAAGCTAGCTTTAAAAAGCGATCGGCCAAAAACATACTTGACCGATCGCTTTAAGTAATAATAACGTTCCAATTTTCATTTAATAACGTAAATCTCCCAATCTGCTGGTTTGGATTTAACAATCAAACCCGTATCATTTTTATACTTATGCAACTCAAACGAAGCCTTTCCTTTACCAACTACTAAATCTTCGATAATGATGTTATTAAGAAAATCTGGAAGTACAGGTTGCTTAAAAACAATCTTCTTTTCAATGGCATTTATTTCCATTCTTAAACACGCTTCCATAAGCATGAATACCGCACCAACAGCCCAAGCCTGTGGAGAACAGGCTACCGGATAAGCGGTAGGTCCTTCACCTTTTCTTCTATAAAAACCGCAGAACAGTTCAGGCAAACGCTGTAACTCTATAAAAATTGAAGCATCAAATAATGCCCCGGTCAATTTAATAACCTCTTGCTGAAAGAAATATTTAGAAAAGCCGGAGGCAATAATAGCCACATCATGAGGCCATACCGAACCGTTATGATACGACATAGGATTATACCTTTTTTCCTCAACACTCAAGGTTCTTATCCCCCATCCGCTAAACATATCATCCTTCATTAAATTCTCCTTCATTCTCATGGCTTTCTCTTTATCAGCTATACCCGAATAAAGTACGTGTCCTGCATTCGATGATTTAACCATGCAAGCTTTCTTTTGACCGTCAAGAGCAAGGACGTACCAGCCGGTTTCATCGTCCCAAAATTGTTGGTTAAAGAGTTCCTTTAATTGCTGTGCCTGTTTTCTGAGCTTAGTGGCCAACTCCTTTTTATCGAGCGCATCGGCTAGTTCGGCCGCTTTATATTTAGCATCATAAACATACCCCTGAACTTCACATAAAGCAATAGGAGGTTCAGCAAGTTCGCCTGAAGAATGGGAAATAGAATCATGCGAATCTTTCCATCCCTGGTTAAACAACCCGTTAATGCTTTTATGCTGATACTCAACAAAACCATCACCATCTACGTCGCCATATTTATCTATCCAATCGAGAGCTTTCTCAATATGGGGCCACATTTCTTTGATGAACTTGAGATTAGCCGTGCGCTTATAATAGGCTCCACATAATACCACAAACAAAGGCGTTGAGTCTATTGATCCATAATACTGTTTAAATGGAATTTCATTACACTCCACTAGTTCTCCTCCCCTGGTTTCATGCAGTATTTTTCCCGGTTCGGCATCCTGGTATGCATTTTCTACTAATGCCTGGTTTTTAGCAAGGAAACAAATGGTATCACGTGCAAGGTCAGGTGCTATCCAAAGTGTTTCCAAAGCCGTTATAATGCCGTCTCGACCAAAGGCCGTATTATACCAGGGTACACCGGCATAGGGATACAATCCGTATTGAGTCTGAGCTAATAACGACATCAAATCCATTTGAGAACGGTTTAACCAATGAGTAAACTGTTCATTAGAAGTTAAAACATTTGCAAATAGGGTTCTCGACTTTCCTATATCACTTATCAGTTGATCCTGCGCTTTATTATAGGGTGAAATGGTGTAGTCATCCGCATCACCTACTATAAATTTAACAGCATACTGTATTGCTTTTGACTGATGTGGATCTAATGAGATATGGAAAATAGCATTGGTTTGATCTTCCCAGTCATCGGGTTTTTCATATAAGGTAATAATAGCCGTGCGGATAATCTCATCCAGGCCCTTGTATTTAATAATGATCTCATTTTGGGGAGTATGGGTAATTTCAAAGATCTCACCTCTTTTTTCCCGTTTAATACCTCTGACTTCAAAAATATCTTTAAAATCGGCTTTAAATTTTATTGAAATATTGAAATCGTATTTTTCTGCTCCGTAATTAATAAGGGTAATAGATTCATAACACATTCCATTACGAATAAATTTACTACGACCTATATAAATTACCCCTTTCGGAACATCCGTTTTATTCTCCTTTTCCTGAAATTGAATTAATGGATTGGTAAGGTCAACTGAAAGAAGTTCGTTCTCTTCTTTAATCGCCGAGCTTAGCAGCAAAGGACGATTGTTATTGATCTTAAACTCAAGATCACTGATAAAACGGGTTCCCTGATGATAGATTCCCTGTACTTCTTCTCCCAACTGCTTTATATCTCCCCATCTATCAAATATTCCGAAGGTATCGGTTTGGTTTAAGATCTTAATTCTATCATCAGCATATGAAGAGGTTGCTGAGATATAAAACTTATTCTCAAGTTGGATAATTGCATCAGGCATAAGAGAGCTATTTAGAATCAAACAACATTTCTATTTCATTTGTTGCACTTATTAGCGGTTACCATGTATTAATAGATGGTATCAAAAGGAACTAAATTATTTCTTTAATGGATGTTTTTCTCGCTCTATTTTTTTGGGTGCAATGATCTTCAGCCACCCGCTCATACACTTTAATATAGTTCCGCGCCATTACATCGGCACCAAACCTATGTTCGAAAACACGTCGGCATTCGGCCCTGTCAATTAAAGGTAAATTATAAACAGCCTCAATTGCTTCTTGTTCATTGCTCACAATAAAACCTGTTACTCCGTGGTCTATTATCTCCGGAACCGACCCTTTATTAAAAGCTATTATTGGTGTTCCATTAGCCATGGCTTCGATCATTACCATTCCAAACGGTTCGGGCCAGTCAATTGGAAATAATAGAGCTGCAGCGTTTCCCAAAAAAATCTTTTTCTCAGTCTCTCCAATTTCTCCTATAAACTCTATTAACGGATGATCAAGCATATGTCGTATGTGATGATTAAAATACTCAATATCAACCTTATCTATTTTTGCTGCTATTTTAAGGCGCATTCCCACCGCTTTAGCAATTTCGATGGCCTTATCCAACCGTTTTTCAGGAGAAACACGACCTAAAAAAGCCAAATAATGGCCTTCTCCACTGTTTAATGAATATAAATCATGCGGAATACCATGATATACAGTATCCACCCAGTTAGCCTGTAAAAGTGGCTTACGTTGATGATTGGAAATTGACACCACCGGCACTTTATCAAAAGTACTATAAAGCGGTTGAAGATCAGGCAAATCCAAACGACCATGCAAGGTAGTAATATGGCAGTAATCACTTCTTATTGAAAAGGGAAAATGTAAATAGTCGATATGAAAGTGCAAAACATCGAATTGATCGGCCATTTCAAATACTTTTTGAAGCATCACAAAGTGATGCGCCAATGGATCAATGCATCCGATATCGAGCCTTAATGCTTTCGGGCTTCCTTTAATAAGTTTCGCATTGGTAATCGAATCTCCCGATGCGAACAAGGTTACATCATGACCTTGTTTAACGAATTCTTCTGTTAAATAAGAAACCACTCTTTCGGTTCCTCCATAAAACTGTGGCGGAGTGGATTCATAAAGGGGGGCTATTTGAGCTATTCTCATAATACTTCAACGATTTGATTTGTGCAATCAATAAGAATGAAATTATTATGCCACAGGAATTTATAATGAGTTTCGAATTAATGGTAAACAATAAGGGTAACTATTCCTCATTTGCTGGTAGTAGTCTTCTTTCAGGATATATTGGAGGCTGCAATCGCTTAATTGATTGTTTCCTTCCTTTCGGTTCACTCTTTTTGGGATTGCTCATTATTTCAACTTTTATGTGGTACATAAGTTGAGTTATTCAATAGGTAATAACTCATTTCGAGGAGGATAATAATGGAAAATTATGCCACTCTTAAGGACACTATAAAATAACGTGCATTACTAATTGAGTTTAATTAATTGTGTAAATTATTACTCGGCTCATTCAATTATTAGCAAAGCATCATTTGCACATAGTAAATTATAATTTAACATGTTCAATTTCCTAAATACCTTGCATAAAATCAGGGTGGGTTTTTTTGTATCTATTTTTCTACTGATTTGTACATCGGTCCTATCCTTTATTATCTGTACTTCATTTCTTCGCAATGTTAACCTGGTAAACCGATCGCAGGAAACCATTAACCATATACAGGAACTAAAATTAATATTAAAAGAAACTGAATCTAATATTCGCGCTTATGCCCTATCCCGAGACTCTATTTTCCTAATTCCTTCACTACATGAACAAAAAGCAAAGACCCAATCTATTCTACAAATCCTATCCAACGATCTGATGCTACAGGATATGAATCAAAGCAACCTTAAGTTATTAATTATAAAAATACAGGGACGGTTTGAATTTTGGCAAAAGATTGCTGATGATCCATCATGCTTTATACAGAAAGATTGTTTTAAAGAAAGCAGTAAACAGGCAAATGATTTGGAAATGGATTTTTCTACCATCATTTATCAGCAAAAGAAATTATTGCAGGCTCGTAACCGCTTATATGTTAAAAATGCTGAGATTCTAATCCCTATCATTTTAATAACCTCATTAGTAGGGATATTAATATCAGTGATAGCATACATGGGTTTACAAAAAGAAATAACAAATAAACAAGATAACTTTCTGCAATTAGACAAGTTAAAAAATGAATTGGAGGCTAAAATCGAACAGTTAAACGAATCAAATGATGAGCTGGATCGTTTTGCATATATTGCCTCTCATGATTTACAGGAACCTCTCCGGAAAATCATTTCTTTTAGTGAAACTTTAGTTAAAAACCATCCAAAAGAGCTAAATAATGATAGCAAAGTGTATCTGGGCATTATTTCAAATGCGTCATTACGAATGAAACGTTTAATTGAAGATCTCCTTAATTATTCAAGATTAATTCCGACAAGCAATTCGGTAACAGAACAAGTAAATTTAAATGAAACCGTTAGCACTGTGCTCAAAGATCTTGAATTAACGTTTAAAGAAAAGAATGCGAAAATTACTATTGATGATCTGCCAACTATAATTGGAATTAAATTTCAATTAAATCAATTATTCCTTAATTTAATATCCAATTCGTTAAAATACGCATCAGCAGATCGATCTCCCGAAATCCATATTTTTAATAGCCCTGTAAATACCATAGTTGATGACACTTTTAATCCGGTTGCTGGAATAGATTATTGCCAAATTGAAATTTCTGATAATGGGATTGGGTTTGAAGAGAAGGATGAAAAAGAAATATTCAAAATATTTAATCGTCTACACGGACGTAATGAGTACGATGGTACCGGCATTGGTTTAGCCATTTGCAAAAGAGTGGTAGAAAATCATAAAGGTTATATCAAAGCTCATGGAAAATTAAATATAGGAGCTTCTTTTAGCATAATTCTGCCATTAAATTCATAGAAGGTCAACCATTTATTTTTATTCATTTATTTTAACCGCATACTGATGATCAATTATATTACTATAGTGATTATTGACGATGATGAAGAAGATTTTATACTTATAAAACATTATTTAGAGCAGGTTCCCAATCAAAAATACTTAATTAAAAGAGCTGCTAATTATGATGAAGCCCTGGTTTTTTTTAATGAACCGGGAATAGATGTGTTTTTGGTAGATTATAAACTGGGCAAATATAAGGGTATTGAAATATTGAATATTGCCAAAGTGTACGATGTAAACGCTCCTTTTATTATTGTAACCGGTAAGGGAAATTTAAACATTGATAAAGAAGTAATGCGTGCCGGGGCTTATGATTATTTAATTAAAGATGAACTTTCTACTGATATCCTTGAGCGATCGGTTCGTTATAGTATTGAACGTTTCAATCAGTTTAAAATCATTGAAAATAAGGAAAAACAGTATAAAGATATCTTCGAAAAATCGGGTGAAATTATTTTGCTAACCAATCAATCGGGTAAAATACTCGATGCCAATCCGGCGGCGATCAATAGGTTCGAAAAGAGTTTACCAGAGATGTTAAATCTGAAAATTCTGCATTTAGTCGACGAAAAAGAACAATTGAAGTTTTGGGAAGCAGTAATTACCAAGCAATTGGAAGGAGAGATTTTTACTTTCTTCTCTGTTCCGATGACCAAAAAAATATCGGGCCTGGTAAGTTTTATTGAACAAGATGATTTTAATTATCAATTTATCATTCACGATGTTACTAAAATTACGATTAAAGAAACTGAGCGAAGGGAAGAAGAAAAATTTGCAGCCACAGGCCGTATAGCCAGAGTAATTGCTCATGAGGTTAAAAATCCGCTTACCAATGTGAATTTTGCCATAAATGAGTTAAAGGATGATAATAAAGATCCTGAGAAAAAAGTTGTAATCGATATTATTGAGCGTAATTGTCAACGAATAAACAGCCTGATTACGGAGTTACTGAATTCCACGCGTTTTTCACATCTCAATTTAGCTAGGCAGGATATTAATAATGCAATACGCGAAGCAATAAAAGGTGCCCAGGATTTTGCTTCCCAAAAAAATGTTAAAATACAAAGTGCCCTTTCTCCTATCGAGCCCTTTTTTATTGACGGAGAAAAGATAAAAGTAGCCTTGATGAACATCATCATTAACGGTATCGAAGCCATTGATAATGCCAACGGCGAAATATCTATTGGTAGTTATACAGAAAACAATAGAGTAATGGTTTCAATAAATGATAATGGTAAAGGCATTCCTCCGGAAAATATCAACCAGATATTTGAGGCCTTTTATACAAACGGAAAAGATACCGGTACAGGATTAGGACTTACTACCTCTCAAAATATTATATTGAATCACAATGGAGCTATTTTCGTAGAAAGTGATACTGAAACGGGGACTACCTTTACCATTACGTTAATTCCACACGAGTTAAAAGAATTGTACCTAAAAGAAAAGCACCCCCTTGAGTAGTTTTATCATTTCTGTTCTTTTCCTATTTAACTTCCTATACTGTTAGCTGGGAATCGCTAACCTCACTAGTAAAAGTTGCCATAGCTTCCCCGTAAAGTGCAATACTTTTCATAGCCTAACACATCTTAATTAATTAAAAATCAGCATTTAAACGCATCAAACAAGCTCTATCAAGCTTATTTAATGATTGGAGTATAAGGTATGTTTTTAGCCGGCTAAAAGTAGAACTTAAAAATTTAAAACTATGGCAATGTCACAAACTGCAAGCACAAAGGTTGCTTCGCAAAAGAAAGCAAAACCCGGAGGCAAAACCGGCAAAATGGAAAACCCTGAATTCCATTCATTTTTCACTGATGAATTAAAAGACATTTACTGGGCCGAAAAACACCTGGTACAGGCATTATCTAAAATGAAAAAGGCGTCCACTTCACCAGAGCTGGCAAAAGCCTTTGAAAAGCATTCAGAAGAAACGAAAATGCATATTGACACGCTTGAACAAGTTTTTGAACTATTAGGTGAAAAAGCTGTAGCCAAGAAATGTGAAGCAATGGAAGGATTGATGGCAGAAGCGGAATCTATTATTGAAGATACCGCTAGTGGCTCAATGATAAGGGATGCAGGGTTGATTTTAGCAGCTCAAAAAGTTGAACATTATGAAATTGCTACCTACGGTACTTTAAAAACCTTTGCCGAAAACATGGGGCATACAGAAGTCGCTAATATGTTAGAACAAACTCTCGAAAATGAAAAAGCTACCGATGTAGCATTAACGGTAATTGCTGAAAGTTTTATAAATGATGAGGCGAGCCAAGAATAATGTTGATAAAAGGTGTGGATTTAGATACACGTATAATTCACACCTCTTTGCTAATCTCACAACGGGCAATTACTTTCTCAATTATCTTAAAATCAAATAATTATGAACGAAACAAGATCAATCGCTGCTTTTTTCACAGGCTTATGTGTTGGAGTTGCAATAGGAGCATTATTTACATCAGAAAAGGGAACTGACTTTAGAAACAGAGTAGTTGATAAACTAAAACAAACGGGGGAAGATGTACTCGACTCTGTTAAAGATGGTATTAAAGAAGTAAGTGGCTTCAGTTCTAAAACCTCATCTGAAAATCCATTAGGATAAAATTCACAAAAAAACCCGCATTTAGCTAAATAAATGCGGGTTTGAAAAACATGAAACATATTGCTATTCAGAGGCAGCACATTTATAAACAAAAATTTCAGCCACTCTTGTTAATTCCTCATCCATTTTCTTTTCATCTCTTAACGCCTGCTCCAATAAATCAGCTGCTGCCAGATAACCCAATACAACACAAGTGGCTCTAAGAGTACCATAAACAGCAATCTTATAATGAGTTATTTTTTGAACTGAAGCAACAATAGATACATCACGTACAAAACTTTGCCTGTCGGTATTCTGGATCATTTCAAATGCTTCATGACGTAAACCTGTAACAGCATGAGAGGTTTGAACAGCTGTTTTCTCACCAATAGCAGCAAATACTTCCTCCAGGTTTTTAATATGCAACTCCGTTTCTTTTAAAATACCATCTAACATATGTTGCAGTTCCTCAGATGACACCACTGCTATTATCGGAACCAGGTTCCTGCTTAAAAACTGTTCGGTCCAGTACAGCGATTTTAAATGATCTGTTAAAAGATCGTGTAAGTCAGTAGATTTTAATTTAATATCAATAACCTGTTGAGCATGCGTTATATTCCCTGAAGTTTCCATAGTAATTAATTGATTGGTACTAAAAATTTATTAAGCCCGGGTAGTTGATTGAAAAAAGTTAGTAAAACTGAAATAAGGGCAAATACCAGCAATACATGAATAATATTCCCTGCTGCCACAGGGTTAATCCTAATAACCACCCTATTACCAGGATTGCAGCTATTAGATAACGTGTTGATCTCATGTTAAACACAATTAAAATTTGATTTATTAAAAAAGCTTACAAGAAGCAGTTATTATCGCCAACATTCTGAGGTTAGTGTTGTCACTAGTTCAAAAAACACCTGGATACTACGATGCTTTAAAGAGAGCATTTAGATAGGTGTGCCGCAGCCTATTCTAAATGTTCTCTTTCAAGTATTTTCTGGCGCTAAATACTTTGGCTTCTATAAGGAAAATCGCATGCCAATTTAATCCGAAAGCACTTTCAATTAAGTGTATATACTATTAATTACTAAGCAAGTATCTACTCAATACAGGGAACTCCGTTCTCAACACAATAATTGAACAACCGTCTTCTATCCTTCATAAAAATCAGGTTTAAACATTCCTGGGCTAAATGTTTACGAACAAAAAACTACTGGCATAAACATTTCATAACTATTAAATCAAACGTTATTGAATTTATAACCGATCAATAACATACAACTAGATAAATTATGAAAACTAAACATTGGATTATTGCCACTGTAGCAGTTGGAATAGCCTTTACTGGATGCCAGTCTAAAACCTCGAAAACTACTGACAGCACCGTTGACTCTGCTGGGTATGTTACCTCCCATGAAGACTCCATGACTCATAATGACAGAGACGACACGCTGAATAACTCAATTGACAATAATAAAATGAAAGATGATGCTGATTTTTTAGCAACAGCTTATGGTGATGGATTATTTGAAATTGAAGCAGCAAAGCTTGCTCAAAAAAATGCATCCTCGGCGGATGTTAAAACACTTGCTCAAAAAATAGAGAGCGATCATATTAAAGCGAATGAGCAAATAATGGCATTGGCGAGTAAAAACAACATCTCATTGCCTAGTTCAGTTCCCGAGAAGAAACAAAGTACTTATAATGATTTGGCGGCCTTAACAGGTTTGGAGTTTGATAAAAAATATATAAAAGAAATGGTAAGTTGCCACAAAGACGCCATTGATGCTTTTGAGAAGAAAACTAAGGATGCGAATAATACCGACATCCAGAATTTTGCAGTAGCGACTATTCCGGTACTAACGGCTCATAAAACCAAGGCCGATGTAATAAAAGAAAGAACTGATAAAATGTAATTGATGTAAATAAAGCCGGTATTTCCGGCTTTATTTATTTGAAAAACTTCCCAAATGCACTTTTCATCTAAACTCCCTTCAACTAATTGGTTTATTATGAAAAGGTACTTTTCCGCGATTTTTAGTTCCATTGACTCCATTATCTGACTTCTATGAACTAAACATCATTACCTATGCTGAATTACCTGGATAAAAAAAGGTATTTATTTTTTAAGCATGGAAGACAGTAAATGGCTTTCAGTAACAAAGTATTCAGGCTTACATTTACCATTAAAAAAAGCGGCTCTCGCCGCTTTTCACTTTTAATTAAGAAATCTCCCGTTCCCAAAATCGATGTTGTGCAATAGCTTTTATAAACTCTTCTGTAATACCATCAAAATCTCCGTCTTTAATTAAAATTACACCAAATCCATTTTCTGAAAACACCTTAATATTAAGCAGTTCCGGTTGTTCGAGCATAAGAATAGGTATAGCTATCGGCTTGCAATGCAAATAGGCTTCTTTTACAAAATCAATGGTTGATAATGTTGATAAATGTGATGAATTTTCACCCTCCAGCACCATTACTGCATCAAACAAAACCGACGAGCTGGTTAAATAACTCTCGTCTACCTTAATTGATTGATTATCGTTGCTGTATACAAACCCCAAGTTAAACGAAACCGTTTTTACGAGTGCTTGTTCATTGACGAGTCGGGTTTTAATAGAATTAAAAGCTTCACCATTAACACCGTTACTAACCAGTAAAGCTATCTTTCTCCCTTTAATGTTGTCTTTTACAGTAAACTCCATGCTCAGGGCTTTCGATTTTTGCAGATCAGGGGTAACGATTATCGGCTGATAATCTTCAACCACCCCGTCGGCCGGAATACTCTCATTCACAGGGTATAAAGGTTTTTCCGGAACCACCATTCCTAGTCCCTCAGCTACTGCGCTTGCCAGGTCCATGCTAATGCAGGACAAAAGCCCAAGCATTCTTGTTTTAACTTCGGCACTGAGCACTTTTCCCAGTTCAAAACGCAAGGCATTAATAATATGCGCTTTTTCGGCTTGCGACTGGCTATTGAAAAACAAAGCAGCCTGGCTAAAGTGATCAAAAAAGCTTTTGCTGCGTTCTCTTATTTTGGTTGAATCAATACGTTCGGCGTAACTGGCAAAGCCACCTTGCTCAATGCTGGTTTGAAAAGGACAGCCTCCCCTGAGGCTATTAGGCTGATAGCTGGTTTTACCCGAATTAATAGTTTGGCGCATATGTCCATCGCGCTGGTTATTATGTACAGGTGCTAATGGTCTGTTTATAGGTATTTCATGAAAATTTGGACTTCCTAAGCGAGATAGCTGCGTATCGGTATAAGAAAATAGTCGGCCCTGCAACAAGGGATCGTTGGTAAAATCAATGCCCGGTACCAAATGCCCCGGATGAAAGGCAATTTGTTCAGTTTCTGCGAAAAAATTATCCGGATTTTTGTTGAGTGTTAATTTTCCAATAATTTTAACAGGCACCAGTTCTTCAGGTATTAGCTTTGTGGGATCGAGCAAATCAAAATCGAAATCAAATTCTTTATTTTCCGGTATTAGCTGTACGCCAAACTCCCATTCCGGAAACAACCCCTCCTCTATTGAATCCCATAGATCGCGTCGATGAAAATCAGGATCCTTTCCCGAAATTTTCTGCGCCTCATCCCACATAACCGAATGCACTCCCAATTTTGGTTTCCAATGAAATTTCACAAAGGTAGAAGCCCCGTTTTCGTTTATCAATCTGAAAGTGTGCACACCAAAACCTTCCATACGACTGAAACTTCGCGGAAGAGCTCTGTCACTCATTGCCCACATGATCATATGCATTGATTCGGGCATTAAAGAAATGAAATCCCAAAAGGTATCGTGAGCAGTGGCAGCCTGAGGTATTTCATTATCCGGTTCACCCTTAGCTGCATGTATCAGATCTGGAAACTTAATAGCATCTTGTATAAAAAAGACTGGCATATTGTTGCCAACCAAATCAAAATTACCCTCTTCGGTATAAAATTTAACGGCAAAGCCTCTTACATCCCTTGCTAAGTCAGATGAACCACGAGACCCGGCAACAGTAGAAAACCTTACAAATACAGGCGTTTTCAGTGCTGTATTCGTTAAAAAATTTGCTTTAGTATATTGCTGTAATGATTCAAACAGTTCGAAATAACCATGCGCCCCGGCTCCTCTTGCATGTACAATTCGTTCGGGAATACGTTCATGGTCAAAATGCATGATCTTTTCCCTGAATATGAAATCTTCCAACAACGTAGGGCCTCGATCACCTGCTTTTAATGAATTCTGATTATCATTGATCAATAAGCCCTGATTAGTGGATAATTGCTGTTGTTCAGCATTTTCAGTATCGTTAATCAATGCATTAACTTTCCCCTTACCCTCTTTTTTATTCTTTGCATTTTCCATGAGAAAACAAGTCTAAGTGTATAACAATCACTTGTTAGGCTTTCCAAAAAGACTGCCATAAGAAACGTTTCTTAGCGCACATTCTTAAGTTAATTGATTACGTAGAAAAGCGTTTTTCCCCCTTCCGCCCCATTAACAGTAAGTATCTCTACAAAAATTCTCACAACATACCGTCATTCATGAATCATGTGTACTTTCCTCTTATTAAAGCCTTTATGACCTATTCATTCAAATAGAAGTATGGCACACATCTTTCAGTAGAATAAGTTAGATCAATCAAAATAATAACATGAAAAAGCTTGTTAAATGTTTTGAGGCTTTCACCATCTGAAATCAGAAAATGGGCTAAGGGTCTTACACCGCTAATGAATAGTTATTCCAATGACAAGTAAAATGCAATAGCTTAGTGGTTATATAATGACAAAAGGGGGAAATCATGGTAAAAACTCCCCTTTTGTTTTACTCTTAAGTAATTGAAATTCATCATCCTACTTTATAATTTTGTAATTATCAATCAATATCATGGTATTACTTTTTCACTTGTTTCAGAAGTAAGAATTAATGAAAATGGATAACATGTATCACCAGCAGATTTCACTGTTAAATAGTTTAATTGAAATTTGCCACGACAGGTACGAGGGCTTTAAAAATGCCTCCAATAAAATTGACGACAACTATCTAAAGCGTTACTTTACAAAATGCAGTCGGAAGAGCTTAAGATTTATTGTTCAATTATCATCAATCATTAAAACGATGGGTGGTCAGATCAACAAGTCTAATTTATTAGTGAAAGCTTATCGGGTATGGGTTGGATTACATTACGGGCTTCTTCATTCTGACTTACAAAGTATTTTAAGAATGTGCGAAATAGCCGAAAAAAAAACACTGGCTCTATACGAAGATTTCTTGCAGAATGAGGATATTAAAATGCTCAATACCAACTGTTTAAAAATATTGGAAAATCAGAAAAGCACAATCAGCAAAACCTATCTCGAAATTCAGGAGCTTCTCAATTCCATTCAACCATTGGTATTAAATTCATAATATAAGTAAAAACGACTGAGGCCAACCCTTGATCGTTTTACTTATGTTAATTTAGAGTTTGTGGAGTAAAACCTTTAAACAGGCTAATTACACATATTTATCTCCAATTATTCATCGCATTTTCTTTATCCCCTTGGCTTGCATTTTGAGCTATTAAATACTAATCAAACACATAATACTATGACGAAGTACTCAGAAAAAAGTCAGGAAAAAGTTGAAAAGGCTGTAAAGGAAATGAATGAAGGTAAGCTAAAAACTGGTACAGGTAAAAAAGTAACAAGTCGAAAACAAGCCATTGCAATAGGCTTATCGGAAGCGCGAGCAGCCGGTGCTAAAGTCTCTAAAAAGAAAGAATCAACTAAGAAGGATAATTGATTGTTTTAATGGTGTTCGGTGATGGAGAAGTGCTCTCCTTTCTGATATGATTTAAGCAAAGCAGCGAAACAATTTAAACAGAACTAAAACCCAAAAAACCATCGCTTAATCAGCGATGGTTTTTTATCCTCATTGACCATTTCCTTATATTTTGCGAGCATTCTATCCTTTGCTGCATGGGTGATCTGATCTACTAGTTAAAATAATGTTTAAGCATTTGTATTTGACCTTATCAGGGTAAATAGTATAGAGATAACGGCCAATACCAATAAAATGTGGATTATACCTCCTGCATGCCATACGGTTAAACCTAACAACCATCCTACAACCAGGATAACTGCCAGAACATATAATATCGATCTCATAACAATTAATTTAGTGAAATAAAGAGTCGAATTACCATGCCATAAGTTTATGCGGCTTACAATAGATTTCGGGAGTAAGAAAAGGAATATACTCTACAATATGCTGATATTTAACTAATTAAATCAACAACATAACACATAACCGGAAATTCTTCCGATTCGTAAATGGCATTTTAGACATCCTTTCCTGTCTGCTGCAGTATTTATTTAGCAGATGTTAAAACTTCAGCTATCTTACTGGCAGGTAAATATCAAACGTGGCCCCTTTGCCGAGTTCACTTGTGGCAGTAATGAGGCCATTGTGGTTCTCTACAATTTTTTTTACAATGGCAAGCCCGATACCAGTGCCTTCGTATTCATCTTTTCCGTGAAGCTTTTGAAATACCTCAAAAATTTGCTCAGCGTAATGTTGTTCGAAACCAATGCCATTATCACTTATGGTAAGATGACAGACGTTTTTATGAGCCAAAGGTGAGTGAGCTGCAGATAATATCTCACTTTTTATTATTACGTGCGGTGGAATACCGGGAACTGAAAATTTGAGTGCGTTGCTGATAAGGTTTTGAAATAACTGATGAAACTGAAAAGGGATAATAGTTAATTCGCATAGTTCTTTAACTTCGATGGTGGCATTTTTTTCCTCAATCACTTCCTTCTGATCTTTCCTTACATCTTCAATAATTTTATTGAGATCGGTTAATTCAAATTCCCGATCAGCTGTACTTATTCTTGAGAAGGTTAGCAAATCCTGAATGAGCGTTCGCATGCGTTCTACTGAATTTTGCATACGGTAGAAATAGTCTCTACCGGTATCAGATAGGTTTTGACTTTCCTTTTCTAAAATTCTTTGCGTAAAGGTTTGAATCTTTCGAAGCGGCTCCTGCAAATCGTGACTTGAAAGGTAGGTGAAGGCTTCGAGCTCTTTGTTCATTTTTTCAAGGGCAGTGTTAGATTCTATCAAATCTGTGGTGCGTTTCCTCACAGTTGCTTCCAGAAGCGTGGATTTAGTTTTTTCTTTTTCTATTTCCATTTGCTGAAGCTGCTGCTGAAGTTTTTTTATTTCGGTGATGTCGGCAATCGAAAGAAGAATTAATTGTTCGCGGTGAGCTTTCTGAGTAATGCGACTGGCATTAAGCAGCATTACTTTAGGGCCGATCGTTTCAAACTCATGCTCTACTTCAAAATCGTAGAATTGGGAATTCCCGGAGATGATTTCTTCAAGCTGTTGGCGGAGCTTTTGAATATCCCACTGCCTGTTTCCTAATTCATACAACAGCGCTCCTTCGGTCTGTTCAGGGCGAACGGCAAAAGTTTTATAAAACGATTTGTTGGCCGTCTTCACACGAAGGTCCTTATCGAGCACAATCATAGACTCATGAATGGTTGCGGCTATGGCTTCCGAATATTCATAGCTCTCATTTAACAATTCATTGCGGGTTTGCAGTTCCTGATTGGTGGTGGTAAGTTCTTCGTTTGCACTTTCAATCTCTTCTTTTGAAGTTTCCAATTCTTCATTAATGGCCTGCAATTCTTCATTGCTCGAGACCACTTCTTCATTCACCATTTGCAATTCCTGGCTAAATGCTTCCTGTTCATGAATAAGAACAAGCATATCAGCCCGGGCTGTCGCCAGTTCTTCTTCCAGTTTTTTAATTCTACGGTCTTTTGCCGAACTGCTTTTTGAATCTTTACTACGATCTGTAATGGTTTCTACCACCTGCTGCTCGGTGAATAGGATCAGAAGCACAGGCTCCTCCCATTCAATTTTAAGTGGCACTACTTCAATGCTGATGCTACGCATCACTTCATTCATGTTTATTTCAATGCCTACTTTACGTACGCTTTGCTTCGATTTAATTGCTTTTGAAATTGCAGAACGCAGCTCGAAAGCAATTTCGGGTCTTGTCATTTTTAGGATATTGAGCGAAGCTTTGCCTGTGCTGGGAGAAATGTATAGGTCTGTCGTTCCGCGAAATTGTAAAATATCCAGCTGCTCGTTAATAACTACACTTGCAGGCATGAAACGCGAAAGTAAGACCGTATCAATAGCTTTATCGAGACCTGCGTTGTCGGCCAAACTACTTTTTTGAATTTTCCGCTCGTTGAAATAATTGCCTTCAACTTGGGCTTGCTTTGCAAAACGCGGGGTTAAAGATGGTAACGATCGCGTTCCTGAGTGATTTCTTCGTGCATAGATTTTATACTTTTTATTGAAGCTGGAAAAAAGCTGTGTAGATTGACCAACGGTTTCTGCCTTTCCCAACATTAGGAAACCGCTTTCATTTAAAGCATAGTGAAAAGTAGCGATTGATCTTTTCTGAGCTGCCGTATCGAGATAAATGAGCAGATTGCAACAACTGATAAAATCAACACGTGCAAATGGAGGATCATTCAACACGTTATGCTGTGCAAATACACACATATCGCGAACTGACTTTGCCACTCGATAACCGTTTGGAGACTTGGTGTAAAAACGTTGTAGTCGTTTCGGAGAAACTTCTTCCAATTCGTTTATAGAATATTCTCCAATGCGGGCTTTGGCAATTGCATTTGCGTCAAGGTCAGTCGCAAATATCTGAATAGGTATGTTAGTGAATTTGCTGCTCTGAATTTCAAGCAGGGTGATAGCTATAGAATAGGCTTCTTCGCCAGTAGCACATGCAACCACCCATATACGCAAAGGTTCATCGGGATTTTTGCTTTTGAGCAACCTTGGCAGCAGCGTAGTTTTTAAATACTGATGCGTTTCGGTCTCGCGAAAAAAAGAAGTGACATTAATAAGCAGATCCTGGTAGAGAATATTAACTTCCTCATTTTTTTCCCTAAGCAGTGTTACATATTCATGCAGTGATTTTATTTTGTAAAGAAGCATCCTCCGCAAGATGCGCCTCTTAATAGTGGTCATTTTATACTGACTGAAATCGACACCTTGTGTTTTATGCAGCAGCTGAAGAATGGTTTTCAGGTCGGGGTTAGTGTTTTCGATTTCAGCTGCGCTATCTGCCTTATGTAGATTCTCTCCTATTTTGTTGCCATTAGAATTGATGAATGGATGTTTGCTGAGATGCGATATTTCCTGTGCAATTTTTTGGGGTGACAAAACAAAATCAACTACCCCCGCTGCAATGGCACTTTTGGGCATGCTGGAGAATTTTGCCGTGTCGTCCTGAGCAAAAGTTAAACCGCCTTCGCGCTTAATAGCTTTCATTCCACGAGTACCGTCAGTTGCACTGCCTGAAAGAATTACTCCTATCACATTTTCTTTGTGTGTTTCGGCCAAAGAAGCAAATAAAATATCGATCGGTAAATTGACTTTAGGAGTTTCGGGGCGCGGTGTGATTCTAATCTCACCGTCTACAATGTTCATTTCCTTATCTGGCGGAATTACATACACATTATTGGGATGCATCAACTCTTTGTTGGTTGCTTCCTGTACTTTCATTGAAGTAGTTTTTGCAAGAAGCGAGCTGAGAATACTTTTATGGTCGGGACTGAGATGTTGTACATACAAAAAAACCATACCTGTATCAGGAGGAAGATTTTTCAGTAATTCGCTTACGGCCTCTAATCCTCCAGCCGAGGCACCAATTGCAACAATGGGAAAATCATTTTTAGGCAAATTCAAAGGATGGAACTCTTTTTTATAGGAAGAAGATTGTTTCATGTTGTTAATTTCAGAGTACTGAGCAAAAAGTTTTCTTTTAATGGTGATGAAGTCTTCTCCTTTAAAATAAGTTTAAGGGAACATTCAATTATTTTTATCAGTTGTGAAAATTCAGCAGGTTTGCAAATGTAATGTTGTGCCCCTTTTTTGAAAAGCCGGTCAGCAATATTCTCATCATAAGAGGTAGAAAAAATAATTACGGGGATATGCATTAAATTCTCACTAGACTTTATTTCTTCTAAACAAGCAAAGCCATTTTTGCGCGGCATGTTAAGGTCGAGAAATAGAACGTTTGGAAACTCAACTGCTTCTTTTGTAAGATAGTGCATAAGTTGCTCGCCATTATTCACTACTTTAAGTTGAGTAGCTAACGAAACTTCTTCTAATGCTTCTTTGAAAAGAAAACAATCGTCCTTATCGTCATCGGCAAGTAAGACTTTGATGGGAGAAGTGTCATCCATTTTTCAGACGCATAAATTCAAATTTAAGTTAAATTATTGAGTCTACATTGTTCAACGTAATGTCACTTCTAATAATATATCAAAACATCCAAATTTATTTCTTTAAAATCCCTCTAACAGTCGAAAAGATGGAACTTAAAATACCCACTTTAGGTCCTCCAATTAAAGGTAATAAATAGGGTACGGTTGATTTAAAATAGCTTCGGATTAAAGCTCTTTTAGTTTTCTTTTCTTCCTCTGATTTTGCTTTAGAAAACAAGCTGATAATTTCGGTCACTGGCCTAAGCCGTTCCTTGTAAATAGCTATTTCCTGTTTTATTAACAGTTCATTTTGCTCCTTTAATGACTCGAGCCGAGCTCTTTCCAATAACAGATCATCCAAACTTTCAATCTTCTTCCTTACCATGATCTTCTTTCTTTAAAATTATTTTGGTAAATGCGTTTAGCAACGGCTTTTCTATAACGCTGTCCTTGATTAAGTAAAGCACTATTGCTAATAAAAGATAGACGCCTGCTACTGCCAAAAAGCCTTTCCACAATGCCCCCAAATAGGGAACCAGCAGATAAGCCGCGCCAACTGAAATAAGAATTATACCTATGACAACCATTATCAACACAGCCAGATTAGTTATCACATTGCCAATTGTCCGGCCACAGCTTTCAGCTATTTTCAGCATCAAAAGCTCAATCTTTAATTCCATTTGAACCTTCAGTCGCTCAATTAGGTAATTTAACCGGGGGATTTTATCATCTTCCATAATTAGTTTTATCACATGCTTTCACTTTTTTCCTTTTCAGTTACTTAATACTGTCTGGGGGATATGCAAAACCGTTTCTGTAAAAGCAGGAGCGAAATTTTTCATATATACATATGGTTTCAAAAAACATACCATGCCAATTTTATGCTTAAACAGGCTGATTAGAATGGATAACCGATAGCAATATTTAAGATAAGATTATGTTTTCGCCATTGCTTGCTGCCGAAGTCAACTTGATCAACAACCCAACGGTCGCCATTAGGCAACCAGGGTTTACGAACAGGAAATGCCGCATCAAAACGAATAACAAATACAGAGGCATCAATACGGATGCCCGCACCGGTACTTACCGCCAATTCATTAAACACTTGCCCGAACCTGAATTTACCACCGGGTAATAGCGGATTTTCACGAATTAACCAAATGTTACCCGCATCCATAAATACGGCCCCTTTAACAATACCCACCAGTTTGGCCCTAAGTTCAGTATTGAATTCAAACTTCACATCGCCTGCCTGATCAGGGAAGGTTGTATTATCCGTAACCGGAGGATAAGTTCCCGGCCCCAAACTGCGTGCCCTGAAACCACGAACACTATTGCTGCCACCTACATAAAACTGTTTTAAGTAAGGCAAGGCAGAAGAATTGCCGTAAGCGTAGCCAATTCCCATAAACAGGCGGTTTGCCCAGGTGGTATTGCGATTAAAGTTCCAATAATGGCGCCCATCTACATAACCACGGGCATATTGAGAGAAAGGTGTTCCGAAGATCTTTGAAGGATTATCCACCGATTCTTTACCCGGCATTAATAAGCCTATGAAATTTCCTGAAAAATCAATATTCGCATTAATGTAAAAATTGTTCGGCCGTTTTGATTCCAACTGATTGGTATAGACAAAATTGTAATTGGTTCCGATAATAAACTGTTGCTGAAAGCTGGCTTTTAAGGTTGGATCAGCAACTAACATACTGTCGAACTTTGCGGTGGTGTTGGTGGGCTTAACAAAATTAATAGCCACCAAATTAAAGACATGGTCTTTCCGTAGTGACTCTTTCCAGCTATAACCATAAAACAACCCTGCCGAATTAAGGGTATAATAGTCGCTACGGGTTAAAATTTGGTAGTTGGCCGTTATTTTGGTTTTGGGCGCCAGTGCTCCTGCTTTATTGATCCTTGAGATAGGGGTAACAAACCGAGGAAATGTTAAGCTGACTTCCGGAGTTAATGAATAAGAATTCAATGCCGGTGCGCTGCCATTCAACTGGGTTTCAAAACCTGCGGCTACACTTAAGATAAACTGCTCTGCTCCCCGCAAAAAATTACGGTTACGGTCGAGAACCTTTAACTCCGACCCAACAAAATTATTCGACTTAGACGTACCGGTGGCTTCAAACCTTAAAGAATGTTTGGGATAAGGCGTTAAATAAAAATCAGCATTCAAATGCCTCGAAAGGCTGTCTGCGTCTGTTAACTGAAGTTTAACGAATTTAAATGCGCCTAAATTCACCAGCCTGTTCAGCGAAAGGTTATGATTTGTTCGGGTATAAACTTTATCCTTCTCGAAGAAGATGGCCCGGTCGAAAGTGATAGGCTTAAACAAATTGTCTACATCAACAATTGAGTAATCATGGTATTTAACGGCCATTGACAGGTTGTAGGTACTATCTTTTTCAAGGGAATAATTCGGATAAACATTGATATTGTTTAAGCGGTATACATGCAAGGCTTTATCGGGGGCGTCTTTTTTAAGTTTTATGTAGATATCAACCGTATTGTTCTTGTTAGTACTATCCAGTTGCATGATCAAATAATCAGGATTGAAATAGAAATAACCTAATTCTTTCAACGCGGCATCAATTCTTATCCGTTCCTCTTTGATTGTTTCAAAAATAAATGGTTGATTTTTCTTTAAAAGCGTTTCCTTACTGGTCGACCGAATGTAGGTATTCAAAGAGTCGGAATCGGAAGGAAAAACAATGTTGTTGATACGATAGCGATTGCCAACATTCACCTTAAACATGGCTTTAACCCGACGGTTTTTATCAATGGTATCCGCACTAACTGTGGCATTGAAATAACCCTGATTCTCCAGGTAGTTTGTCAATAGATCAATATTCCTATTTATATTCATCGTACTGAAAAGCACCGGAGGTTCTCCAAATTTCCGTTTTAGAAAATAATTCAAGCCTTTCCCTTTGGGTTCTTTGGCAATATTATAGGCATACAGCTTTACTCTTAATCCTAATAACTTACTGTTAGGTAACGGCCTGATCATCTTTTCGAGGGCTGATGCTTTAATCTTGCTTTTATAATGTTTATCAAATTTCACTTCAGCACCGGTATATAACTTTTCACCTTTGGGTAGGTATTTGGTATTGCTGCAAGAAACCGACAAAACATACAATACCACCATTAAGCTCAGCTTATGAAAAATGGATACCAAACTAAAAACCTTATGTGGGGCATTTTTTTGCATAGTTCAGCTATTGTTTAACACCGGTATCTGCTGTTGAATTAGCAGCTTTTTTATTTTTCTTTTTTGATTTGATAAGTGATCTATCCTTGCTCTTATGAAATAACTCTTTAAAATGATCATAATCCATGGTTAAGATAAAGCTCAATCCCGTTTCAATGACCTGGCCTTCAATAATACTTTGATATTCATCTTTCCGGTAAGCCCTTAGTTTATACCTTCCATCTCTCGAAAGTTTATATTCAATGGCCACATCTCCAGCGATATTTGTGCTTTTTTTATTAGGTGTATCCTGCCCTTCTAATTCAAAATTGCTACCCACGTAAACCGATGTTCGTCCACCAAATAATTCTTTCGAAACCCCCACATTTAAATCGGTACGATTCTCCAATTTTCCACTTGAATAGTCTTCTTCACTGGCCAAATCGAATGAAAGATCAACACCTTTGATAAGATCGCCGGCAAGGTTATTCAATTGCTCGCTGAGCAACTTACTGGCGCTTTGTCTTGCAAGGCTTTCAACTCCACCTCCACCTGATGATTGCAGGCTGCTAAACGGATCGCTCGCAATAAACCGATTCATCACCAGCAAGCCCAACACCTGTTTATTTAATTCCGACTCATCAGTATTAATTTGTTTGATTCGGTTGTAGACATTGCTGCTGATCTCATACCGGCTTCTCTCCTCCTCAGGCATATCCAATTGAAATGATATTTCAGGATGCAGCAGTTCGTTTTTAATGATCAGGTTCACTTCAAAAGGAAGTTTCTGCTTATACTTATTCCGGTCGGTTGCGCTGGCACTGTTTACCTGGTTTTCGAAAAGTTCCATAGCGGAAGTTTCCAGGCTGTAAACAGCGGTAATATCAACATTGGCAGAAGTAGGCTCACCCGTCCAGGTAATGCTGCTACCTTCTTTGATGTTAAACTTTCGTCGTATCAGTCCCGACATGGATAATTCATAGGACCCTTCACTAATCAGGTAGGTTCCGGTCAAACTTAGTTTACCGCTTAAGTCCATAGTAGCATTCATTAGAGCAGCACCCTTCACCCGCAAATTATCGCCACTTTGCTGATCAACAATGATGTGCAGTTCGGCGTCTTTATCAATCTCAATGGTTGCGCTGAGTTCAAAACCCTTAAATGTTGTTTTTGACGTGGCAGATGGCATATCCTCGTAGGTAAGCGTAATTCCCTTCCTTACCAAATCCATGTCAACAAATTCAATTACCCCTTCCCTGTCAACAACACTAGCCGTTGCTGTTGGAAGCACCACTGTAAATACTGATTTTTCCCTCAGCTTGGCATTGATATTTGCCTTAGGCTGATCAAGGGTTCCGGTAATTTTTATATCACTGTCGATATAAACCGGACCGTAGTACAAATCATTATTGTTCTGCTTGGTATTTAAGGCTCTGAAATTATCGGTGGTAACTGTTAACCCAAAACTATAATCGGTAAATGCTTTGGTGTAAATGGAACCATTTATAACCGCCTCGTTCTTTGCTGAATCCTGAATAGTGAACTCATTAAAATGAATTCCCTCCTGATTGATACTAATTTTTTCATTTTGCAGCGAGAAATAAGAGTTGAGATAACTGAGCAGGAATCCTGCCTGGTTGAAATTTATCTCACCGTTAATATCTGGTTTGTCAACGGTTCCTTTTATGGCAGTTTTACCATTGATGAACCCGGTGGAGTTTTTGATCTGGCCAAAAGTGAAGCTCTCAATGGATTTAAGGTTCAACTTATTGATCACTAAGTTCAGATCGAAGGCGCTTTGAGGCTTGGTAAAATAAACTCCATTCAGCTTAACATCATTATCCATTCCCGAAATGGAGACATCGGCATTATAAGCATTAGTCTGCCGGTTGTCTACCTTAATCCGTATATCACCTACCACACTTGTTTTAAAACGAAAGCGATCAACCGAAAGATCCGTAACAAAAAGTGCATTAGTGGTTACATTTTCAATGGTAGCAGTTCCATTAATGGTACCTCCTACAAAAGCGCTATCCTGCTCTGCAAATTTGGTCAGTGTTTCGAGATTAAAATCTTTAAGCAGCACAACAACTGGCGCTTTTTCATTAAGGGTTTTACTGTTGATCTTAAGCTGCTGATGACCATCCGAAATTTCCAGCTTATTTATTATTATCCCTTTAGCACTATATTTTAAGTAATTATCATCCGGAACCTGCCAATCCTCATAGTTCAATAGCAGGTGTTTGCCGAGTCTAAACTCGGTTACATTATTCTCTGATTTCAGGTTTCCTTCTAAAAAGTATTTTTCCTTATGATCATTATCGTCCACGCTAAAGTCAAGTGTCAACTGGTTATCGAAAGCTTTACCTTTTAACTGGGTGGCATACATGGTCAGCTCCGGATGAACGAATTTGTCGAAAGATAACCTGTAGGCCAGTTTAGAAGAGTCAGTATTAATAGCTAATTGCAGGCTATCAACCTCCATTTGCTGATAAACGATAGAAGGCAAACTGGCTTTTAAAGAAAACTGATTCGAGGCACTATTGAGCGTTCCGTTAACGGTGGCTGTTTCAAAACGCTTGAGTTCCGGAAAAAATTCCTGTACAAATTTAGGGGAACTGATGGTCGCTTTCAGCTCCATTTGCTGAGGTGGAAATGCATTTTTCTTCACTAATTCGTTTTTATAATAGCTGTTAATAATCTGATTGAGTGCTGATCCTATATTCGATAATTGGTATTTCCCCTTTAAAGAAGCATTAACTATCGGTGACTTTAAAAATAAACTACTGCTGTCGGCCGTGGTGATGGCCACCATTTGTACCGAGTCGATGGGAAATTGCAGTTTCTCTTTTGTAATAAGAAAATTGAAGAGATCAACACGGCCATTCAAATAATCAGGGTCAGCGGTTGGCAGATTTGCCTTAAGTTCTCCCCTAAACTTTATATGATCGGTTGTTAAGTTTAGTGCAGTTAGGTTAGCACTATCAACCACCAGGGATAAATTCACCGAAGGATATTTTTGACCAAGGTTGGCGGCGCCATTTAAAGTAAAACTCAAATTTGGATCGGTCATTTCTGCTTGTAGTTCGGCCAGCTGCGAATGGAGAGATCCCCGGAGATTAAGGTTTGAATAACGGTAACCCTTATAATCTATGTATCTGATCAAGCCCTTTGCCCATGCATTTGCAGTAGAAACTTTAGTTCCCCTACCTTTAACGGCAGCTGTTAGGCTAACTTTTCCAAGGTGCTGCTCCTGCTTAAGTAATTTCCCCACATTTAATTCCTTTACGTTTACTAAAGCCTGATACTGCTCATACCCAGGTTTATTTCCCTCAATCATTTGGGCATTAAGTTGCACAGTTCCCAGCGTACTGGCTAAAGTAGCATTTGTTTTAAAGTTCTTAACAGAGCCCTTAAAATCACCTTTTAATAGCAACCGGCCAGGTAAATTAATGGATGGAGGCAACAGATTCGGAGGGACCAATGAAGCAATATCGTTATTGGTGGTAGAGAGTTCATGCAACTGAATATCATAAATTCCTTTCTCTACATTGGGTAAACCTTTTAATGAGCCACTTACATATAATTTGGTAGCAGAGGTGGTTAATAACAGATTTTCAATTTTAAGATCATTTACCCGGCCATTAATATCACCTTGCAGATGAAACGTTTTACCCCTCAGTTTCTTAACATATACATTCGTTAATAATTCAGGTTGAAAATAGGCCAGGTCCTCTGTTCCCAGATCTAATTGTTTTATTTGAGCATTGATCCCCAGTAAACCAATGTCTTTTGATACGACCGCTAATGAAGGGTAAGTAACTTCCAATTCACTATTAATTGCGCTATGGTTGGTTATCAATTCGAACTCTTTTAAGCTTGCGCCTTTATCATCATATGTCAATAAACCCTTTAACTTTTTAAGTTCGAACCCTGATTTTTCCTTAAAACGCAGGTTGGCAACATTGGCAGAGGTACCTTTGGGTGAATAAAGTATATCACTTGCAGTTATCAACACGTTTTCTAGGGCTAAGTGGTTATAGTCGATACCACTAAGAAGAGGCTTTATCAAATTGTTATCGTACTTAATGGATGTGTTATTTACATTCAACTGATGGAGGGAAATATGCCAGTTATTTTGCGTGGTATCAGCTATAGTAGCTGTATCAGGTTTTGAGGCAGATTTATCTAAAGCAACTATTGCTGAAAGCCCATCCCATTGAAGGCTTTTAATTTCAACAGCTTGTGTGTTCAAATCAACTGATTTAACCTTCGCATTAAAATCATTAAGCTTTAAAGCTGCATAAGTGCCGTTTATGGCATTTTTATAGAGCAGATCAATATGCTCAAGGGCGATTGAATGAAGGCCGATATCCGGTAATTTACTAGCCGCTTCTTTTTCTTTAATGGGTTCAGCCGATGCTTTTATTAAACCTTCACGCTCATAGTAGTAACCTTTAACATTGGAGAGTTTAAATTGATCAATCTTATAGGTTGGGTTAGCCAGGTCGAACTTATCAATCGTTGTTTGCAACTCACCTAATGAAAGTAAGGCGCTATCGCCACTAACCTCATCAAAATAGGTAAGGTATATTTTACGCAGCTCCATTTTTCCTAAACTAAATGATAGGGACTCACTTTTAGTTGTATCTGCAATGGTATCTGCCGGTGAACTAAATGCTTTCGGTATAAAAGCAAAATTGTAAACAGTGTCTGGCAGTTTCCGGTAAATATGAGCAGTAACATTCTCCAGTTCAGCATGCTGCACATCTATTTTATTATTGAACAATTGCAGCATACTGATATCTACATAAAGCTTTCCCGCATATAGCAAGGTGTCTTTCTGTTGATCTTCGATATACAATCCCTGTAATTCAATTGCTTTGGGGAATTTTAAATGAATGCTTGCTAGCTGGATCTCGGTTTGGGTTTTCTTTTTAAGATAGCTTACTAATTTATCCTTAACAAAATTCTGTACAGGTGGAACGTATAGCACCAGGGAAACTAAAAGCAATAAAAAGGCAACTACAGAAAATATCCATAGCATGATCTTTAAAACAAGCCTTAACGTATTCTTCAACTGTTGTTAATACATAAGTATATATATAGGCAAAATAGGTGCTAGAGTTCTAATTTAATGCATTGGTAATTTGTTTCCTTCATTTTTCTCATTTCATTTATTATGCCTGAAAACGGCAGTCGAGTTTAGCCATTGGGAAAATCATTACTCACCCCTTTGGCCAGTTGTTTGCATATTCATAATCAATGAGTTATTGAAACAAATAAGATTGATGAATATGAAAAATAAACAATCAGTTTTTGAGCGAATGGCTTCTAAGGCTACTCAAGCTACAGGTAGTACTGCAGCATTTTTACTGGCTTTTGGAACAATACTAATTTGGATTATTACGGGACCAATCTTCGGATATTCCGATACGTGGCAATTGGTTATAAACACAGGTACAACGATCATCACTTTTTTAATGGTTTTCCTTATTCAAAAAACGCAGAATAAAGATTCGTTGGCCATCCATATTAAACTAAATGAGTTGGTGGCAGCCAATGAATTAACCAGCAATAGGGTTATTGCGGCGGAGGATTTGAGTGAAGATGAATTAAGGATCCTTGAAAAATACTATGGGAAACTGGCTGAAATGGCAAAAAAAGAGAATGGAGTCCATCTTTCTCACTCGATAGACGAAGCAATGCAAAATCATCAATCAAAGATGAAGAAATCAGAAGTAATAAAAGATAAAAAACCTCTTACGGAAAAAGATTCAATCAAATCAACAAGTAGACCTAAGCAGTCTTTAACTTCTTCAACCCCCAACAATAAAAAACTAACAAAGTGAATAATTAACTAGTGATTACACGATTTAAAATCATATTATTATGAAACTATCTAAGATTTATCTGCTGTTAACCGTTTGTTTATCAGCATTATTAACAGGCTGTCAAGTCATTGAAAGTATTTTTAAAGCTGGAGTTTGGGCGGGAGTATTGATGGTGGCTGTAATTATTGGGGTATTAATATTTATTTTAAGAATGTTTATGGGTAGAAAACAGTAAGCATAAAGACCTTCTTTAGTTTAAAAACCTTAATTTCTTTTTGAATTTTGGCCCTGTGTTGAAACGGTAGGTATAAACGATTCGGACGTTGCCATTATCAATATTCAACTTCCTGCTATTATCCTTACCCTTCATTCGAATATTATCATTTAACCAAATAGCGTTAAGGGCCCACTTATTGGTGGTATATCCTCCCGAAACCCTGGTGAAAAAGTTAGGGTTAAATCCATCCTTATGGTTTTTTCCCACATCACTTTCAAAGATGATTCTTCCATAGTCCATACTTACCGATAAAGAGCCGGTTACAGAAAAATGCTGCTTTATAACAAGGGTATAAGTATAACCTATGTTGGGGCCAAATTCATAAAAACGTACCGTATGGTTCTTTAATTCGCCGGCCGACCCCGGATTGGAGACAGGAATTATAGTACTATCTCCCTTCACCGTTCCAAAATAAGTTTCTGCTCCAAGTAAAAATGTTCCACTGGATTTCTTTTGCCATTCATTTTGCAAAAAAGCCGCTCGATAAGAAAAGCGCTTATTGTTAAATACATATTGGTAAGATCCGCCGAAAAATTGTGTTTTGAAACTTGGTTTGACTGAATAAAACTGAGCAAACAAATCGACTATATTTTTTTGAGAATAACTATGTGATTGAAGATTGAAATACTTAGTTCCTTTATCTTTTGAAGAGTTTAAGAACCCAAATCCATATGACAGATTGAAGGTAAACCAACCGTAGCTCACCCCTGTTCCTAAACTTAAAACATTATCGGGTTTATACGTTAAATTAGAACCGTCCTCGCTATCTGAAAGCCGAAGCTTGGTATAACGCTGATCAAGGAAACCACGACTCACCAATTTATCCGTAAACGAAGTATAATAAGTGGTATCGTGTGTATCACCCTGCTTTGATTGAGCATTTAAAAAATTGACCCAACAAAGGAATAAACAAAGAAAAGAGCCGGTTTTCATCTATACACTTTATTAACTTTTCTTTTTGGCCTTTTTTATACTATCAGCTTTTTCTTCCTTGCGCTTCTCCGCTTCTTTCTCTTGTTTTTTGTAATAACCTCTGAACAAGAAATTACTTTTTAAAGCGTTCATATTTTCTGCAAACCCCTTAGTTCCCTTCTCAACATTTTTAGCTGTTCCCTCCAGGTTATTAGCAATTTGATTATCATATATCAATCGGCCCAAAGAACCTTTCCCCGTATTTATATGATTGGTAATTTTAGCAAGGTCTGTGGTAATAGCTGTGGCGCTGGCGGTAATGTTTCCTAACTGGTTAATTACCTTATCCATATCCATGGGTTCAGAAGTTGCAATTTTCCCACCCGACTCAATAGGTTGTAGTGAATTCTTACCGGGGCTGATAATCACTAATTTATCACCCATCAAACCTTCAGAACCTATACTGGCAAGCGCATCTTTCTTTATGAACTTTCTCACACCTTCTTCTATTTGCATATCTACCCGAACCGTACTATCAGTTACCAGCTCTATTTTTTCTACTATTCCCACAAATATTCCCGAAAAGCGCACATTATTCCCAACCTGCAATCCACCAATATTTTTATAATAAGCTGATACATAAAAGGTATTGCTAAATAGTTTCTTTTTCCGCCCGATCAGAAACACCGCGATTATTGTCAAGACCAAGGTGACTAATACAAAAGCACCTAGTTTTATTTTCTTAATGGTTTCCATATTTTTTTAATTAGTACTCTCAAAAAAGGATCTTACAAATTCATCCTCTGAATTTTCAAGCGCTTCATAAGAACCTTCCGCTATAAATTCACCCTCTTTCAACACCATTATCCTGTCATTAGTAACCTTAGCACAAGCCATGTCATGAGTAATAATGATAGATGAGGTATTATACTTCTTTTGAATATCGAGAATCAGCAAACTGATCTCACTGGATGTAATGGGGTCTAACCCGGTTGTAGGCTCGTCATACAACATTATTGCTGGCTTCAATATTAAGGTGCGAGCCAAGCCTATTCTTTTCCGCATCCCGCCCGAAAGATCGGATGGCATCTTATCAATAGCATCCAGCAATCCAACAGCCTCCAAAACCTCTTCAATTAATGGGATTAATTCTTCTTTACTTAGTGGTTCATCCTGACGTTGTAAAGGAAATTCAAGGTTTTCTCTAACCGACATCGAATCATATAATGCCGAGTTCTGAAACAAGAAGCCTATCCGTCTACGTAATTCAGTTAATTCATCCTTATTTAGGTCAGTAATTTCTTTATTGAAAACTTTCAAGATCCCTGCGTCTGGGGTTAATAATCCTACTATACACTTAATTAATACCGACTTACCATGGCCAGATTTCCCCAGCACCACCAAGTTCTCACCCTTTTTCAGTTTTAAACTGATATCATTCAGCACTTGCTTATCATCGAATGACTTCTTTAAATGTTCAATTTCGAGAACGTATTCGGGCGAATTAACATTATTTTCAAGGGTTTTATTCCCAGTTTTAATCGCGCTATCCATTTGTTAATACAATAAATTAGTGATTTGAACAACCAACATATCTATTAAGAAAATAGAAATGGAAGAGGTAACAACAGCAGAGTTGGCGGCCACTCCAACGCTTTCCGTTCCCTTATTTGAATTATATCCCTTATAACAGCCTATAAAACCAACAGCAAATCCGAATAGAATGCTTTTGATAAAGGAGGGAATCAGATCTTCATATTCTATCGTCGCAAATATTTTGTTAAAAAAAAGCATTGCGCTCATCGTAGAGTTTATATTTACGGCCACCCAACTTCCGCAAAACGAAACAGCATCTGAGAGTATGACCAAAAGTGGAATTGTGAGGGTAGTAGCTAAAATGCGTGTTACTACTAAATATTTCATTGGGTTTGAACCTGATACTTCCATCGCATCAATTTGTTCTGTTACTTTCATGCTCCCTAACTCGGCACCAATACTCGAGGCAATTTTACCAGCACACAATAATGAAGTTATTACTGGACCGATTTCTCGAACGATGGAAATGGAAACCATTCCAGGTAACCACGACTCTGCCCCAAAGTTGGCTAAGGTGGGTTGAGATTGCAACGTCATTACCAAGCCCATTATAAATGCTGTTAATGAAACCAGCCCAATGGAACGATATCCCACTTCAAAGCATTGCCTTATAAATGCATTCCATTCAAATCCTCTTTTAAATAGATTCTTAAAAAAATCTATAAAAAACTGAAGCATTGATCCTAACTCAATAAGAAAATTTTGAAAGGAAGTCGGCAAATATTCCGCTATTATTTCCGCAGCTGTTATTTTATTAGTTGAAGGTTGACTCATATATTAATAAAGTCAAAACACATACCACTACTAAGCCAAACAATCACTTAATTAATTAATAATCAATAAAATAAAAACTTACAAGTAGTTATCTATGCCAATAATTGAGGCAAGATATACATGATTTGTTTACACATCTTCGAGAGGTATGCGTAGTTGATGTTTAAGCGACTTAAAAAATGAGGGAGTTGATCCGGTCATCTTTTTAAATTGATTTGAGAGATGGGCGGCACTACTATAATGAAGTTTATAGGCAATTTGCGTTAAGGTCAATTCATTATAAATAATTAATTCTTTTACTCTTTCAATTTTATGCAGCATTATGAATTGCTCAATGGTAATACCTTTTATTTCTGAAAAAATATTAGACATATAGGTATAGTTATATTTCAATTTCTCACTCAGATATGCTGAAAATGTAGATTTGGGTAACTCTTCGGCATAATGAATCATTTCAACAATAATGTTTTTAATTTTTTCAATGAGCATTACTTTTTTATCCTCTATCAATTCCAGTCCCGATTTTAACAACACGTCCTTGAGAAGATTCATTTTTTTATCTGGAAGACTCTTCAATAGTTGAATTTCCCCCAGATCAACTTTAGAATAGGAAATATTAAGATTATCCAACTCTTGTTTCACCAACAGTTTGCAACGCAAACTCACCATATTTCTTATAAAAAGTTTCATCGAATAATCCCCTTTCTTAGATCTCCCTCAATTATTTCATAACAATCCCAATACTTTTCAATGGTTGAATAGCACCTATAATGGAACCGGAATAACACAGATCTTAGATAAACCATTAGGCTAAATTTTGTTTAAGTTTTAAAAGCAATTTTTTGATCACTAAACTTTTTTTTAGCATCTCATTGAAAATGGTAGCTTTAGGCACACCTAATAAACTATTGAAGGAATTGGAGTTGTCCCTTCCTTTTTTATAATTCCCTGAAGGTATTTTCATGGTAAGTTCATTTCCATTTGAATTATCCATTTTGTTGATTTTAAGTCATATAGTAGAAAAATGATGCCAGTGCCCACAACCGGTTTTAAACATTTTTAACATTTAACAAATCCCTTTTACAGCATTTTAGTGCACATCATAGGCAATGGAATACGCACACAAAAACCTGAAAAACAAGAACTTACTTACTTAATCTACAATTAGACTGTAAACCAAAAAATTGGTTAATGTTCATTAAATGCGCTGGGCCTGCTTCTCTCAACCACGCTTGATGCCTGAAATAGCGTATTAAACGCTCTATTAATCTCATTAAACGTCAGTTTATCTACAATATATTCCAACCGGTAAATAATATTTAAATCATTACATATCAGTTAATTACAGCATAAAGAATGATTTATATACAAATCCTAACCGCTTCAAATGATTATGGAGGTTGTGGCATAATCTTTCCCTTGTGGTTAGATGTCAAATAATCAGTAACATGAAAAAAATTATAAAAGGTTTTGCAGCTGTAGCAGTTTGCATTACAATATTTTCCCAGATGAGCTGCAAACCGGCTCAGTCTACCTCTAAATCAATCAGTAAAACAGATAGTGTTAGTATGTCAGATGCTGAATTATACAACAAAGCGTATAGCTATCTAATTATAAATGAGCAATCAGCAACAAATGCTCTTACTAACTCTACTTCCACAGAGGTTAAGGCATATTCAAAAGATTTAAAAGCTGATTATGGGACTCTTAGAGAAGAATTCAGAAAATTTGCTAAGCAAAAAAATATCACCCTGAATGAAGATCTAACCACTGAAATGATAAGCATGAATACTGATTTAACTAAATTATCAGGTAGTGACTATGATAAACAATATGCGAAAACAGTAGACGCTACGCAGACAGACCTAAGCAACGCGTTAACAACGCTTTCAAGTAAAGTTTCCGATCCTGAAATAAAGAAATGGGCTACAGAAATCAGTCCGTTGATAAATAGTTACTCCTCAAAAACTAAAGATTTCAGCGATAAATTGAGTCAGATGAAATAATGCCATAAATGATGGTTAACATAAAAAGGGATTTACTATTAGTAAGTCCTTTTTCTTTTTCCTTTAAATAGATCTTATACCAGCCAACCTTTGATGACATACTGTTAAATATCCATTTCATTAGGCCTACCCCTATTGTAATAAAAAAATTGGATGTGAATGAGAAAGAAGCATCAAAAAACTCCCTTACATACGCGGCAGTTCCAGTTCAAAAAAACATAGATACGATCCTGGATTTGGAAAAAGAAACCGTCCAAAGTCGTTCTACAGCCGAGCATTTGGCCGGCGGGGTAACGACTTTTGCAGGCAGCGGTCCATACATCCTTCTTCATGTTGTGTGTTTAGGATAGTGGATTTTAATAAACGCAGGCATAATTCCAGGAATTACACCTTTGGATCCCTTCCCTTTTCGCCTCCTAACATTTGTGGTTTTATTAGAATCAATTTTTCTTACCAAAATAAGGAGCCCTTACATAGCAAAAGAAGCGTACTGAATTTCTCCGTTACGCTTCTTTAAAATGAAAACGATACCATGTATTAGATTACCTTTTGCTTTCTTTTTTTGCAGTATCCTTTTTATCTTCTGATTTATTGTCAGATTTTGATTTGCTATCTTCTTTTATATGCGAAACTGATTTACGATCAGCTTGAGCTTTTTTCGGATCTTTATTCATATTACTTTATTTAAAAAAAAAGAGGTGTTTATTAATTTAACAATCCAATTGCCGTATGTTAGCCCTAAGCGTTTAAACATCTTAACTTGTTAATTAGCTCCACTCTTTTCCGGGGTTAATTTACTTTTTCTGCTGCTTCAATATTTACAGCACTCATGGCTACCTGCGATAATTTTTCATCCGCTGCTTTTTCTTCAACTAAAGTAGCGCCAAGTAATTTTGCTGCGGCTGATAAGCCTAAGGTGCTTGCAAACTGACTAAGCGTACCATATGAGGCTATTTCATAATGCTCAACTTTTTGTCCGGCTGAAATTATACCTGCATCACACATTGCACCGGGTTCACAAGAGTCCATGATTTCCTGGGCCTCTTTTATCAGTCCTTCCATGGCCTCACATTTTTTAGCAACTGCTTTTTTTCCAATTGCTTCAAATACTTGTTCCACACGGGTAACCTGTTCCTTAGTTTCCAGCAGATGTTTTTCTAACGCCTTTACAAGCTCTGCTGAAGTTGCATTTTTAATCATTTTGGGTATTGCACTTGTTAAAGCTTTTTCTGCCCAATAAATATCTTTCAATTCATCTTCAAACAATTGCATAAGTTGGGAAGATTTCATTCCTCCTTTAGCGGTTCCCTTTGCATTCGCAGTTTGAGAATTGCCGTTTGTTATATTTTGCATAATTGCTCTCCTTAATTTTTATTGTGAGGTTCGAATCCTTGACGATTTGATTTTTCTTCGTGCTGAACCTCTTGACTTTCTTCTACTTCAACCTCACGTTTATCGTTTGTTTGTTCATCAAATGGTTGATCCTGTTGATCTACATCATTTCGCTCTTCATCCTGTTGTGGAATATTAGAATGGTGCTTATCTTCATTTGGACCTGTTTGATAACTTCTTTGACTTTGGTCTTTACGATCTTCGTTTGGGAATTGACCTCTTTCACGGGTAGTATCCTGATTAGGCTGTTGTTTATTTGGATCGGTTTGATGTCCTCTTTGACCTTGGTCTTTACGTTCTTCGTTTGGAAACTGACCTCTTTCACGGGTAGTACCCGGATTAGGCTGTTCTTCGTTTGAATTGCCTTGAGCTCGTTGCTGTTGTAGAGTCTCCTCTGTGCTGTTTTGATTTGATTGACGGCCAGTGTTTTGGCTATTGTTGTCATTTTGATTGGTATTCATATTTGAGTGTAAATTTAAATAGTGAACCAATTTTCACTAAGCCAAAGATGAGGTTCCAAAGTCGGCTTATATTACACCTTGACAGTAAAATCTTACATAATTCACAGATTAAGAATCAGATATCGACCATCCAAACAGTCATTCAACTCACACTCATCAAAGCAAACTCATGCTGTGTCCCGTTAGGAATCACAGCCTAGCCAGGCCCGTACGGTATGACTGCAGGCAGATAGGGGGACTAGGATGGTTACTTCTAGCTGTAATTTAAGGAGCGGGAGATTTGACGAGTTCGCTCAGTGTTGCGTGGAGTAAATTACTTCTTGAGACGTTAACTTACTTTGTGGTTAATCTCTTTATTGTATAGATTTTTTCTTTCCGGATCGATCTATTATTAGAATACTGGTTACTTCCATAATACCCGAGCTCCAATAGTTTTTTGCAATATCTCTTTCAACATACACCCTGCCTTCGGTGCTTCCTGCTTTAATTCCGTTTACCGATAATAGAAAAAGTTTATCCCAAGTAGGTGAAGACGCAAAAGGGTTATATCCCCAAGTATTATTTCCTTTAGGTGTTGCCCCTAAAACGCCAATTGTTGGTATATAAACATATTTACCATCCACCTGTACTTCAATGAACATTTCAAAAGCTTCTTTAGATAAGCAATTATCATTGTCTGGATCATAAGCCTGCCATTTAAAATTTAGAAGAACTGAGGGTTCACTTGCCATGGTATTAAGCTTATATTTTACGGTCATGTCAGAAACTAAGCAAGAACCAATAGAAAATCTGTTATAATCATCAAATTGTCCTTCAAGGGTGCCTGAAACAGACCATTGCCCATAAGAAAACAAAGAGAATAAATTGGAAGCGATGAACAATAGTTTAGCAAAATGTTTAGAGCCCATAGTTTATAGGGTAATGTCTTTAATAATTTAACCATAAATTCTGTTAAGTCCAACCATTTAAATGCGGGAAACCAAACTGACGACATTAACGAAAAGCCATTACTTCTCGTCAAAGAACGTTCCAATAGCTATGGATTGAAGGCGAAACGCTCATACCTATCCATGCTTTTATAAATGCCCCATCATTCAATATTCACATATAGATCTTTAGCCAATTACCTTATTTTACCTTCATCAACGCATCTTTCATAAATCACTCCAAAACAAAAGGGTCCCTGAATTAAATTCAGAGACCCTTCTTATTATTATTTTAACCTTAAAAAACTTACAATTTTGTTGATGGCCCTGGGTTTACAGTTGCAACACCAATTGAATAGGTATTTCCAGTAATGGTATTATTGGTTGCGTATAAGTTCAATGCAGCCGATTGAGAAGTGTGTACAAACTTGTTGTTTTTAATAGTTGTACCATTCTTAGGTGTACCACGTACAGTAATCGCTCTATAATCTTTCATGTAGAACGTATTATCGTGTACGTTTACATAATCACCAGCTCTGTACTTGGCTCCATCACCACCATCGCCATGCATATCAAATGAGTGCGCAATAGCATTTGACATTACCACATTATAAGCCGCCTCATAACCTGAACCTGCAATACCTGAACCTGCAATCGCATGACGGTTATAATCAAAATAATTATTGGTGATTAAAGCAAAGGCTTGAGCAATACTGATTCCGTAACCTAAACCACTTTGCTGATTGTGGTGGAAGTAACTGTCATGTATTTTAACATTGGTGGCTCCGCCTGATAAATAAACACCGGCGTGATTCCATCCAAATACCTCACAATTAGCTACTTCAAGATTGCTGAATGTTGAATAAATACCACGACAATAAGTTGATGAGCTACGAGTAGTGCTAGTATTTGCTCCACGAACACGTAAACCGGTTAGTTTAACACCTGCACCCGCAGCTTGTAACATAATACCATGAGAAACATTGGTAGTATAAACCATACCTCCAAGGATACCATTTTTACCACGGCCACTCGCTAAGGTAACACCAGCAGGGATTTTAATGGTGCCCTGACCGGTTAAATTGATCGATGAATTATCGTCAACATAAATAACCTCACCGCTTTTTGCTTTAGATACAGCAGTTTTTAATTCTGCAGCGGTTTTAACCAGGTAATTATAAGCAGTTACTGGTGGGGTTGTAGGCGTTGTAGGGGTAGTAGGCGGCGTTTCTACTGTTTGAGCTGTTTCCTTAACGATTAAGGTATTTAACCAGAAATTAGGTGAGGTCGTATTTTTTGCGCCTTTTGAAACTTCAATTCTAATTTTACCTGAAGCATTCGGTTTTACGGCGCTGATGCTTGCAATTTTAGTGGTATTATTGGCCGGTTCAATTAAAACTGTTTGGGTGGTTGCACCAATAATTTTATACTGAGTTTCCAATGAGCCGCTAAAATTCATTCTTGAAGCAAAGAATGACAGATTATAAGTGCTGGTTGCAGTTAGTCCTGAAAGTTCTATTGCTGCAGTTGTAGTTGCTCCATAACATAAATCGGCTGCTGCAGTTTGTGGAATACCTAATGTACTTGGATAAGTGGTTGAGTTGGTATAAACTCCTTTAAAAGCTGCAACTGTTGCAAGTTTTACAGCAGTTACTGTTCCTTTGTTAAAATCTTTTAAGGCAACTGGCGAAGAAACCGCCATTGATCCTAAATTATAATTAGTTGGGGCTGTTTTCCCACCAAAATCTACACGAACGTCAACACCGCTTACTGTGGCTTCTGTTGCCAAAACATTTGATGATAACTCTTCAATTGTTGCAGATTCAGGTGTAATTTCCTCTTCCCCCTCTTTGCTACATGATGTTAAGATACTTGATCCTGCAATGATCATTGCCATTGCCAATGACAATGCTTTTTTACTATGTTTAAGATTTAATTTCACTATGCTTGATTTAATTTTTGATACAGATGACATAATCATTTGATTTATTTTTTACACATTTGGTTAATAATCTTTTCTTTCTGATAAGAAAAAGACAAAACAGTTCCATTCAAGCCTTTTTCAAGACCTGTCATTTTGAAATCATTTATTTTGGAAGATTACCCCGAATGATGAATTGATTGGTTTGATTTGGTGGGGGTATTTTTTTTGTATAAGAGGAATTATCTAATAATCTCTACTCTCAATATATTTTCCCAATGACTTTCGAAATATTTTTTCTCTAAAAATTTCGCATTTTCTATCTCCTTAACTCATTCTTGTCCATCCTTATTACGAGCTGATTATCAGATTGTTACAAAAAAGTTACATTTTTATATTTTTCAATTACTGATTAAAAAACATGATTCGTAGTTAAGTTAAAATTCGTCTGACTTTTAAAATACCATTTTCAATAAGCCTCTTAAATAAATGATAAACAGGCGATAATGTATTTAACACACTAACTATTAACCTTTTACTCCTTTAAAAACAATTTATACTACCCATATTTTTTATCGGGTTAAATAAAGAAAGGCCTTTCATAAACGCGAAAACAATTAAAAAAATCAACACCTGGCAACTCTCTCATTTCAGCAACAAATTAATTTACAGACCCTAACCTTTGCTATAAAATTATTAATTTAGGTAGGCCCCCTTTCTGTTTTCGGCCCTGATCAAAACCTTATCAATACGTTCTAAATTCTAAAGCTCTCTACACAATGAATTGGATCATTTCAACTCTACAACAATACCCCGAATTGTCTGTCTTTCTGGCCCTTGCTCTGGGCTTTTTTATTGGAAATATCAAAATCGGAAGCTTTAGTTTAGGTTCAGTTACCGGAGTGTTGCTGATGGGTGTACTAATCGGGCAGTTTAAAATTGATATTTCACCAACCGTTAAATCAGTATTCTTTTTAATGTTTCTGTTTGCCGTGGGCTATAGTGTTGGGCCACAGTTTTTCCGCGGATTAAAAAAAGATGGATTACCCCAGGTATATTTTGCAATCATCATTTGTGTTTTATGTCTTTTAGTTCCGTATTTAATTGCCAGATTATTACACTATGATGTAGGCACTGCAGCCGGTTTTCTGGCTGGGGCTAACACGATTTCGGCCGTAATTGGCGTGGCTTCCGATTCTATTCAGCAACTTAACCTTTCCGCTGCTGAAAAAACTGCTTTAATCAATAAAATCCCAATTGCATATGCGGTTACCTATATTTTTGGCACTGCCGGAACAGCCTGGTTTTTGGCCACCATAGGACCTAAACTATTAGGTGGCGCTGAAAAAGTTATTCAGGAATGTAAAGAGCTGGAAGCACAACTGGGGCAATCGGTTTCAGATAACGATCCTAGTTTACGCTCTGCGTTGAACAGAGTTATTTTCAGGGCTTTTAAAGTTGAAGATGATTGGTTTAAAACTCCTCGTACAATCAAAGAAACAGAAGAGTACCTCGAGTCATTTGGCAACAGATTATTTATTCAACGTGTGAAAAAAGGTGAAAAAATTTTCGAAGATGCAGAAGATGTTAAAATTCAACAAGGTGATTTGATTGTAGCAGGTGGTCAACGGGGGTTCTTTTTAACCGATCAGGATCATGTAGGCCGCGAAATAAACGATCCTCAATTATTAAGCTTTACAGTTGAATCATTAAGCGTTTTAATCATTAACAAGGAAGTAATCGGTAAATCACTGAAAGAATTATTTAATGATGATAACCTCGAAAAGAAACTTCATGGTATAGGCCTTAATCGTATTTCAAGGGCGGGCGTTGAAATTCCTCTTGCTCCCGGAATTGTATTAGAGCGAGGCGACCAGGTTGATATTACCGGCTTAAAATCTGAAGTTGACAAAGCAGCAGCCTTTTTAGGTTATGCCGATCGACCCACTACCTCCACCGATATTTTATTTGTTGGTGTAGGGGTCCTTATCGGTGGATTATTGGGTGCAATGACCATCCATATTGGCAATGTACCTTTTAGTCTGAGCACCAGCGGAGGAGCCTTAATTTCCGGATTATTCTTCGGTTGGCTACGTTCACAACATCCCACTTTTGGTCGTATTCCCCCTCCTGCCTTATGGATTATGAATAACCTGGGGCTTAACACATTCATTGCCGTTGTGGGCATTTCTGCAGGCCCCGGTTTTGTTGCCGGCTTTAAAGAGTTGGGCCTAAGTCTGTTTATTGCTGGTGTATTTGCCAGTATAATTCCCATGTTTATCTCATTGCTGATAGGCCGATACCTGTTTAAATTTCATCCGGCAATTAATTTAGGCGGATGTGCCGGCGCCCGAACCACCACAGCCGCCCTGGGTGCCATTCAGGATTCTGTTAAAAGCAATACACCTTCCCTTTCCTATACCGTCACCTACGCAGTTGGTAATACTTTGTTAATTATTTGGGGGGTTGTGATTGTGTTATTATTCAGTTAAAGTGTAAATCGCTAATTCTAAATTATATGAGCTCTAAAATTGAAAAAATTAAAACCTCGAGGGCTAAACAAGAAATCTTACAGCAATTAAGCCCTTTTGAATTAAAAGATAACCTTATAGCGCTTGCAACTCCCCAGGATAAAAAAGAAGCAGATTCATTGCTTAATGCCGGTCGCGGTAACCCAAATTGGATAGCAACAACCCCTCGTGAAGCCTTTTTTGCACTCGGTAAATTTGGTATAGAAGAATGTCGACGAGTGATGGATTTACCTGGACTTGCCGGTATTCCGGAAAGAAATGGCATTGCCAAACGTTTAGAAGAGTTCTTTAAGAAAAATAAAGACCTGGCTGGAATAGAGCTATTAGAGAAAACGTATCGATACGGTCTCGAAAAACACAATTTCGACCCTGATGCCTGGGTGCATGAAATGGCCGAGTCAATAATTGGAGATCAGTATCCGGTTCCCGACAGAATGCTGGTGCATTATGAGCAAATTGTTCATGATTACATTGTTATGGAAATGAGCAATAATCAGCCACCTAAAGGCAAGTATGATATTTTTGCTGTTGAAGGGGGAACAGCTGCCATGTGCTACCTGTTCGATTCCTTACAAAATAATGGCCTCTTGAACAAAGGAGATACTATCGCCTTAATGATCCCCGCATTTACCCCTTACCTCGAAATACCTGAATTAGAACGTTTCAGTTTTAATGTGATTAAAATTGATGCCGATGAAATGAGCACTGACGGCAGGCATACCTGGCAATATTCAACAGAACAGATTGAAAAGCTCTCCGACAGGTCTATAAAAGCACTTTTTGTTACCAATCCTAGTAATCCTCCATCAGTTGCAATCAGTAATGACAGCATAAAAAAGATCATCAAGATTGTGAAAAACATGAACCCCAACTTAATGATCATCACTGATGACGTTTACGGAACCTTTGTTCCCGGTTTTCGTTCATTGATGACCGAACTTCCTGAAAATACCATTGGGGTTTATTCATTCTCCAAATACTTTGGCTGTACAGGCTGGCGATTAGGCGTTGTAGCGATTTATGAGAATAATATTTTTGACAAGATGCTAACGGCTTTGCCATCAAAAAGAGTTGAAGAGTTAAACAGACGTTATTCAACTCTAACCTTAAAACCTGAAAAGATTAAATTCATCGATCGGATGGTTGCTGATAGCCGGATGGTTGCACTGAATCATACCGCAGGATTATCCCTTCCACAACAAACCCAAATGATGCTATTTGCAGCTTCTTGTTTGCTCGATACCGAAAATAAATACAAACAACTTACCCGCGACATTGTACTTAAACGCCTTAATTTACTTTGGGAAAATATGGGCATTCCGTTGTTCAATAATCCCAACCGGGCCGGTTATTATTCAGAAATTGATTTATTAGGTTGGGCAAGAATGAAATACGGAGAAGGCTTGATCGAATACCTGCAGGAAAACTTTGAGCCTACTGATATATTATTCAGATTGGCAGAGAAATCATCGATTGTATTGTTAAACGGAGGAGGTTTCGATGGCCCAGAATGGTCGATAAGGGTTTCCTTAGCTAATTTAAAAGACAATGATTATGTAACAATCGGCAAAAGCTTAGCCGAAATATTTGACACATACGCAGAAGCATGGAAAGCTTCTTCAAAAAAATAGATCACAAAAGAAAATGAGGCTGTCTCAAAAGGGGCAGCCTTTTTAGTTGCCGAGAATTGACTGTATATTTTTTGATTGAGAATTTC
>NZ_JAMWYS010000011.1 GCF_023914155.1 Solitalea agri
TCACAGGCAGGCATGAATTACCAGTGGTACAACGGAGCCACAGCGGTAGGAACTAACACCAATACGTACAGTGCAACCACAAGCGGTAACTACTCGGTAGTGGTGACTAATCCAACCACCACTTGTTCGGCACCATCGAACGTGGTAGCGGTAACGATCACCCCGATTCCGAATGTAACGTTGACCAACCCAGGGCCGCATGTGTTCTGTCAGGGAGGTTCGGTAACCTTCTCGGTACCGGCGCAGGCAGGAGCGAGCTACCAGTGGTACAACGGCGCTACTCCGGTAGGTACTAACTCGAACAGCTTTACGGCGACCACCAGTGGAACTTACACCGTAGTGGTAACCTTTACGGCTACTAGCTGTAAAGCCACTTCGGCAACGGTGAGTGTAACGGTGAATCCATTACCGGTAGCGACGATCAGTCCTTCTGGACCGACCACCTTCTGTAGCGGCGGCTCGGTAACCTTAACGGCACCGGCTCAGGCGAATGTGAAATACGAGTGGTTCCAGGGAGCAACCCCGGTAGGCACCAACAGCAATACCTTAACAGTAAGCACTTCTGGTTCATATACTGTAAAAGTAACC
>NZ_JAMWYS010000035.1 GCF_023914155.1 Solitalea agri
ACGCGAACTGAATGATGGCTGTCAATCATTTCCTCTAGTGAAGGAGGAAAAAGCAGGGTCTGGTTGGGAGTGTACTCCTTAAATGTTACTTTTGATGTGGACACACTACAAGATACTATATCTTGTGATTTAGAGGGCTTTCTGGCCCTCTTTTTCTTTCAACAAATCCTGCTTTAACTTGTTGATAACCCCTGAAAATAGAAAGAGGCCGTCCTTTTGAGACAGCCTCTTTTTTTATTACCCTGCTCTGTAATTTCTATAATATGTCCCCCTTTATAAATGGTCGTCCAAATTTTTGATGGGTTTTGGCAAGTATTGCTGAGGATCTACTTGTTTTCAAATTTAATTCCAATATAATATTCTGTTTTTTATACAATTATTGACCTCTTTTCAGGCCAATCTAGGGCCAAAAAAATGTAACGAAACTGTTTCAATTGATTTTTTTGTGTAACAAAAATCGAGACAAATGACCTTTCTCATGTTTTTTATGAGCTCAAATTTTATTCGGTAAATAGATCTTTTATAGCCATTTGCGGTTGTTTTTGTCTTGGTATCGCCATGTTCCGAAATTATATTCTGAATGAATTTGATTTAATAAATGTAACAAATCTGTTATATGGCGTTTGATATCCTTTAATGTAATGCATAGTTTAGGGGCCATAAAATTTAGTTATATGAAGAAAAGGTTACTCTATTTCATTGCTGTATTTCTCTTTGTTGCGGGTACGGTAGTGGCTCAGAATCGAACCATTACAGGTACGGTTACTGACAAATCAGACGGGGGCCCCATCCCCGGAGTAAGCATCCTTGTAAAAGGAAGCTCAATTGGTGCACAAACAAGCGTTGATGGTAAGTACTCAATTGCTGCGCCGGCAAATGCAACTTTAGTTTTCAAATTTGTAGGTTACACTACAAAAGAGGTTACTGTAGGTTCTGCATCAACGATTAACATTGCAATGGATCAAGATTCAAAGCAATTAGGTGAGGTAGTAGTTACCGCATTGGGTATTTCTCGTGAGAAAAAAGCCTTAGGTTATTCAACCACAGCTATCAGCAAAGAGGAACTTACAAAAGCTTCTCCGGTAAGTATGATGGATGGATTACAAGGTAAAGTTGCTGGTGCAGAGATTTCATCTCAATCTGGTGCTCCAGGTGCTTCATCAAAAGTTGTACTTCGTGGTTATGCTTCTGTAAGTGGTAACAACCAACCTTTGTATGTTGTTGATGGTGTTCCAATTAACAACACTGCATCTTCTAGTGCATTAGGCGTTGCTGCTGGTGGTTCTACCAGTACTTCTGTGTCTCGTACTACAGATTTTGGTAACGGTGCAAACGATATCAACCCTAATGATATTGAGTCAATGTCAATTTTGAAAGGTGCTGCTGCAACTTCATTGTACGGTTCTCGTGCAGCGTCTGGTGTTATCATCATTACTACCAAAAGTGGTAAAGCTGGTAAAACTAAAGTTGATTTTAACTCTTCTTCAACTTTTTCGAGTGTTTTATTTACTCCTACCTTACAGTCTCTTTACGGACAAGGTTGGGACGGATCTTATGATAGCCAGGAAAATGGTTCATGGGGTCCTAAATTAGATGGTGTTAATCGTGTTTGGGGTAATACTGTAGGAGGCCAACGCTTATCTAAACCTTATGTTGCTAACACAAATCGTTTCAATGACTTCTACACTACAGGTAATGAGTTTAATAACTCTATTGCTATTAGCGGTGGTACAGAGAAAAACACTTTCTACTTGTCATACGGAAACGTTTCTAGTGATGGTATTATTCCTACAGATGTTGACTCTTACAATCGTAATACTTTTGCGTTAAGAGGTTCAACAACGCTAGGTGGCTTAAAAGCTAGCGCTTCATTAAACTACGTAACCCGTGGTGCCAAGGCTGTAAGTACTGGTCAAGGAACTAACACTGGTGCTACTTTATTCCAAGAGTTAATTCAAACTCCTGTTGATATTAATATCAACACCATTAAAGATTATAATAACGTTTATAACAACGTTGATAATTACTTTACTCCATATGCTCAGAACCCATACTTTACTATTAATGAGAATGGTAATGATTTCTCTTCTGAGCGTTTATTTGGTAATACTGGCTTAGATTACAAATTTGCTAACTGGATTTCAGCTAAATGGACAGTTGGTTTTGATGTTACCGATTCAAAGTTAAAAGACTGGCAAGCTGTTGCAGCTCCAAAAGTAGGTACACCAAATGCTAGTAAAAAACCTTTTGTTGGCGGTGTTCAAGAGAACAGTGATTTCCGTAAAGAGTTCAACAGTGACTTTATGGTAAATCTTGATCAAAAAATAAATAGCGATTTCGCTATTAACGGATTAGTTGGCTTTAACGTTAACCAACGTGAAGCACGAATCGTTAATACCCGTGTTGAAGGTTTAATTCTTGATGGATTTTATGATCTTTCAAACTCGGCAAACGCTCCAGCTTCATCTGCGTCATATTCAAAACGCCGTTTAGTTGGTCTTTTAGCTCAGGCTAACTTGTCATTTAAAGATTATTTATATTTAACTGTAAATGCTCGTAACGACTGGTCTTCTACCTTACCTAAAGATAAAAACTCATTCTTTTATCCAGGAGCCAACTTAGGCTTTGTTGTAACTGATGCATTCAAGAGCCTTCAAGGATCTACTTTGTCATTCGCAAAACTTCGTGCAAGTATTGGTAAAACTGGTAATGATGCTAGCCCATACTCAATTGCTAACTACTTAACTGCAGGTAGTGCTGCATTAGGCTTTGGTCAGTTGAACTTCCCTCTAAATGGTGTTGGCTCGTTTGAGGTTAGCAACCAAATTGGTAACCCTACTTTACGTCCAGAGTTAACAACAGAATATGAGTTAGGTACTGACTTGCGCTTTTTCAATAACCGTGTAGGAATTGACTTAGCGTACTATAACAAAACTACTAAAGATCAAATCTTAGCAGTTCCTGTTTCTGCAGGTAGCGGTTACACATCTAGAATTACCAACTTTGGTAAAATTGAAAACAAAGGTGTTGAGTTAGCATTAAACTTAACTCCAATTAAAGGTGACCATTTCACTTGGGACGCAACTTATACCTATTCTAAATTAAATAACAAAGTATTAGAATTACCGAATGGTTTGAAAGAGGTAGTATTGAATACTGCTTATGGCGTTGACATGGTTGCAACTGTGGGCCAGCCTCTAGGTGTGATCAAAGGTCATGCTGCTAAAACCAATGCTAAAGGTCAAGTAATTGTAAATCCAAGCAATGGTCTTCCAATTGTTGCTCAAGATAAAGTTGCATACGGTAATATCAATCGTAAGTTCTCAATGGGCTTAGTGAATAGATTCACTTATGATAACTGGGCACTTGGATGTTCATTTGACTTCCGTAAAGGTGGTTTAATGTATTCATACACTTCACGTTTGAATGACTTTGTTGGTAATTCAGTTCGTAGTACTTTAAATGATCGTCGTCCATTCTTAGTACCAAACTCAGTTAATGAAGTTATTGGTACAGATGGTAAAGTTACTGGCTATGTTGAGAACACAACAGCTATTAACATGGCAAACATTGGTGACTATTTTAACCAAACCAATAATAACAGTGCATCAAGATCACAAGTAATCGATAAATCATTTATCAAAATGCGTGATCTTACTTTGAGCTACCAATTCCCTAAATCATTAGTTGGTGCTCTGAAAGCTGATAATGCTTCAATTTCATTGTATGGCCGCAACTTATTTGTTTGGGTACCTAAAGAGAATTCATTTATTGATCCGGAGGTTTCAACCTTTAGCAATGATTTGGCTGGTGAGTTTGGTGAATTTGGTGGTGGACCAAGCGTTCGTTCGTACGGTGTATCATTAAAAGTTGGTTTTTAATTAGGATAAACATGAAGAAGAAATTTTTATATAAATCAACCTTAGTATTGTCAGTAGCAGCTTTGCTTACTACAACAGCTTGTCAGGATTTTTTGGATGTAAATAAAGATCCAAGTAATCCGGAAGTTGGACAAGGTCAGCCTGTATCAGTGTTCCCCGCTGCTGTTGCTTCAACTGCAGGTACTGCAGGTGCACAGTATGCAATTTTAGGTGGTATTTGGAGCCAATACTGGACCCAAAGTGCTACTGCAAACCAGTTTAAAGACATTGATGCTTATAACTTAACTGCGTCAAGCTTGAATAACACTTTTGATGAAGTTTATTCAGGTGCTTTGAATGACTATCAGTTTGTGATTAAAAAATCAGAAGCTAGTGGTGACTGGTTTTATTTTCTAGCTGGAACAGTAATGAAAGCCTATACTTTACAAATAATGGCCGATCTTTATGACAAGGTTCCATATTCTGAGGCTTTCCAAGGTTTAGATAATTTAACACCTAAGTATGATGATGGGGATAAAGTATATGCGGGTTTAATTGCTGAGCTTGATAATGCTTTGTCAAAAGACTTCACTGCTGCAACCAATTCAACTCCAGGTACACGTGATATCGTATTTGGCGGTAAAGTGGATAGCTGGAAACGTTTTGCAAATACATTAAAACTTAAAATGTATTTACGCATGATCAATGCTAAGCCAACTGAAGCTTTAGCGGGTATCCAAAAATTATATACTGATAATGTTGGATTCTTAACTACTGATGCGGCAATGGGTGCAGGTAATTTCCAGGATGCTCCTGATAAATCTAACCCATTGTACGAGTACAATAACCGTCGCTTAAATACCACAACTAATTTACGTGCTAGTACCACGTTTATGTCATGGTTGAAAGCTAATAACGACCCACGTATTGCATCTGTTTATAAATTCGGAACTGGTGCGACAACTTACAGTTCATTAGATCAGGGTGACTTTAACAACTTGCAAAGCACAGCTGTTAGAAATGCAATTTCAATTGCAAACACTACCCCATTAGCACCGGTTCATTTTATTTCAACTGCTGAATCTTACTTCTTACAAGCTGAAGCAATTGAGCGTTTAACTCCAGGTGCAGCAACTGCTAAAGCTGCTTATGACGCAGGTGTTAAAGCTGCATTCGCACAATACTCATTGGATGGATCAAGCTTTATTGCCGCAGGCGGTAAATATGAATATCCGGTTGCTGGAAGCTTTGAACAAAAATTAGAAGCAATCATTACTCAAAAATGGGCTTCAATGGCTGGCTCACATGCTTTAGAAGCATACTTTGAGAAAAACCGTACTGGCTATCCAAAAACAAGTACTGTTTATTCAAATAACGTAGCTTACATTCCAGGACAATTCGTATATCCAAAAGAAGGGGTTACACAAGGTTTATTTGCTAAACGTTTGATCTTCTCTGACCGTGATCGTCAGCGTAATCCTAACGTTCCGGCAATGGTTTCACTTACGACCAAAGTGTGGTGGGATGTTAAATAATTTATAAGGAGAAAAGACATGTTGAAGAAATTTAAATCAATGATAACAATGGCATTGCTGCTTACTGCAGCAGTTGCCATCACTTCTTGTGAGAAAGTTGAATCAGACGATATTACGTACGTAGCTCCATCTGGTAAATTTGCTGGAGAATGGTTTGTAACTTTAAAGGATGGTGGTGTAAATGCCCTTACTGGAGTTAAACCTTACGCAAAACTTATAACTTTTAACGATGTAAATAAAGGTGATTCATTATGGGTACAAACTATTAACCTTAGTTATGTAAATCCTGCTGATAAAGCCACCTATACTACTAGCTTTGCTTCAAAAGCATTAAAAGTTAAATCACTTACTCAGCCAACAGCAATGAACTTCAGTGTTGAGGCAGGTAAGAACATTGTAAATGGTGCTACCAACAAAATTACTATTGTTAACGCTAAAGTTTTACCTGGTCAAGGTAAAGCATTTACCGGAACTGTAGTTGATAGTATCTATATGGAAGTTCAGTATTCTGATGTTCCAGGTAAAACGTTTATTCTTTCAGGTCATCAACGCAGTGGTTTCCCTGCTGATGAACCTAAGTACTAAGACTAACGAGAATAAATCATATTCTACAGAGAGAGCTGACCAAAAGGTCAGCTCTCTTGTTTTTAGAAGGATTTATTTAAAGAGTTAACACAGTTAGTCATCCAAATAATATGAATCTAACTTTAATGATAACCCATTTCTTAAATAGAGTTTATATTATCACTTTGATATCGGAAGTGCGGTTCAATTATTTTCAAAGTCAGGTTTTAGTTTAACTGTGTTTGTGAAAAGGAGGATGTATTCCATAAAAAAACCTTTCGACGATCTGTCGAAAGGTTTTTATTTTAAGACCTTTTTTAAGAGGTTTAATGAGCTTACATCATTCCGCCCATGCCACCCATGCCTGGAGCGCCTCCGTGAGCGTGTCCAGCATCTTCTGAAGGCTCATCTGCTAATACACATTCGGTGGTTAACAACATAGAAGCGATCGAAGCTGCATTTTCCAAAGCAACACGAGCAACTTTAGTAGGATCGATTACGCCTGCAGCGATTAAGTTCTCGTAACGGTTTTCACGAGCGTTATAACCGAAATCAGCACTTCCTTCTTTTACTTTCTGAACTACGATAGAACCTTCAATACCTGCGTTTTCACAGATTTGACGTAAAGGCTCTTCGATAGCACGTTTAATGATAGCGATACCGGTAGTTTCATCGTCGTTATGACCTTTTAACTCCTCTAATGCTGAGATAGCGCGGATGAAAGCAACACCACCACCTGCAACGATACCTTCTTCCACAGCAGCACGTGTAGCGTGTAATGCATCGTCAACGCGGTCTTTTTTCTCTTTCATTTCAACCTCAGTAGCTGCACCTACGTAAAGAACTGCAACACCACCAGCTAATTTAGCTAAGCGTTCTTGTAATTTTTCTTTATCGTAATCAGATGTGGTTGACTCGATTTGAGCTTTAATTTGATTAACGCGAGCTAAGATGTCTTCTTTTTTACCAGCACCATTAATTACAGTGGTATTGTCTTTGTCGATAACTACTTTCTCAGCCTGACCTAAGTAAGTTAAATCAGCGTTCTCTAATTTGTAACCACGCTCTTCAGAAATAACAGTACCCCCAGTTAAGATAGCGATGTCTTCTAACATTGCTTTACGACGATCGCCAAAGCCTGGAGCTTTCACCGCAGCCACTTTTAAACGGCCTTGGATTTTGTTTACAACTAATGTAGCTAATGCTTCACCTTCTAAGTCTTCAGCAATAATTAACAAAGGACGACCTGTTTGCACTTGTTTTTCTAAAACAGGAAGTAATTCTTTCATTGAAGAGATCTTCTTGTCGTAGATTAAAATGTAAGGGTTTTCTAATTCCGCTTCCATTTTATCGGCATTGGTAACAAAGTATGGTGAAAGGTAACCACGGTCGAACTGCATACCTTCAACTACTTCAACAGTAGTATCAGTACCTTTAGCTTCTTCAACAGTGATAACACCTTCTTTTTTCACTTTATCCATTGCTTCAGCGATCAATGAACCGATAACTTCGTCATTGTTTGCTGAAATAGCAGCTACTTGTTTGATCTTATTGTTATCATCGCCAACTGACTGGGATTGTTGTTTTAAGTTAGCAACAACAGCAGTAACAGCTTTGTCAATACCACGTTTTAAATCCATTGGATTTGCACCTGCTGCAACGTTTTTAACACCCGCAGTAACGATAGCCTGAGCTAAAACAGTAGCAGTAGTAGTTCCGTCACCGGCAATATCAGCAGTTTTAGAAGCAACTTCTTTTACCATTTGAGCGCCCATGTTTTCCAAAGAATCTTTTAATTCGATTTCTTTAGCAACAGAAACACCGTCTTTAGTGATTGATGGAGCACCAAATTTCTTATCGATAATTACATTACGACCCTTAGGACCTAAAGTTACTTTAACTGCATTTGCTAAAATGTCAACACCGCGCTTTAGAGCGTCGCGTGCTTCAACGTTGTATTTTACTTGTTTTGCCATTTTTTAATTTTTAAAATGTAATGATTAGAGAATGATTTAATTGATTTGAGTATTGAGAGGAGGGACATGAGATAAAAATCTCTTGTCGCAAATCTCATATCTCAGATCTCAATTTAGATAACCGCGTAAATATCAGATTCGCGCATAATTAAATACTCTTTACCTTCAACAGTAATTTCAGTACCAGCGTATTTACCATACAGAACGGTATCGCCAACTTTAACAGTCATTGGCTCATCTTTTTTACCAGCACCAACTGCTACAATTGTACCTTGTTGAGGTTTTTCTTTAGCAGTATCAGGGATAATGATACCACCAGCGGTAGTCGTTTCTGCAGGAGCAGCTTCTACTACTACTCTGTCTGCGATAGGTTTAATATTTAATGCCATAGTTCTATGATAATTTTTTTAATTGAAATACGTCCACAATACACAGAGATTGTGCCAAATAAGAAAGGGTGTACAATGAACGGATATTTGACAGTTTACCTGTCAACTAGTGTTGGTTTATAATTAAATGGAGTGAAATTTTGGCAGACTCCTAAGGTTTTACAAAAAGGAGTAGTGCTTTAGCTGGTTCTTTTTTCTTTAATAGCGTGCTAAAGTTATAACTCTTTACCGTTAACCTTATTATCACCGTTGATCTTCATTTTAATGGTTTGCCCCATAGCGCTCATGGTGCCGCCAATATCAGTTTTAACAGTGTAGTCCAATGCAACACCGGTTTTTATGTCGATAACCATGTTTCCATTATTTTGCCCTGCCAGATTGGTTTGAAGTGTTAACCCCATAATTTCAGCCGGCCCTTTAGCGGTAATTGCGCTGGTAATTGAAACATAGGCTTTATTGTCTTTTACCTCATTAAGCGTATAGGTTGATTTAATACTCATTGGCAATATGCTTTTAACAGCACTTTCTATCAGCCATGATTCCCCAACTTTAACCGGCTTATCCGGATAAATCTTTAAGGAAGCTTCCATTGTCGATTTTAAGGCCTCATTTCCAAACTGCTTACTTAACGCTTCTTTAACTTTAACAATTGCTGACGAATCAGAAGAAGTCTTTCTAGCCATCTGGTCAATCATTTTTTCGGCCCCAGTTACTGACTTTACTTCTCCTTTTGGTGAAACTACCATACTAAATCCGCTTCCTTTCAATGTACTTAGCGGATTGTTTCCGGTTCCGTCATCCTTTGCCGAATCAAATTCGGTTGATGCTCCCATTGCCTCGGTTAAAGAGTAGACTTTGTCATAAACAACGTTGATATTTTTATCCGGCACAATTCCTTTGGTAACCTCAAAGCTGTAAGTAATATTCAGCAGTTGTTTCATATCTATTTGCTGACCCATTATTTCTTGATTAATGTTTTGGTCAACATTCATTTCATAGCTGTACTTTTTGCCAGCTGTAAAGTTCTGTTTCAAGGTAATGGCTTTCTGGGCGAATGAATTTGTAACTGCAATTGCACCAATAAGTAATAAGGCGCATCTTCTTTTCATCATGATCTATGTTGTTGTTTTTTGTGAGAAATGTTCGTTTGAACAAGCTATTAGTTAAAAATCTGTTGTGCCTTTTATTTTAATTCAGAGTTTTCAATAGTTGTTAATCCGAGTGTAGTCGAAGGCTTTTGCTAACGCTTCGACTTCGCTCTGCTAGACAATTTGGAAATTAAATCGCGTGAGACGTTAGTTGTTAATAGCTGATATATAATAATTACCATTTGATTCAATGAACCAAATAGCTCCACTGCCCATCATAGCACCTTGTTGATTTCGGAATATCTGATCGAGATGCTGATCGGCAATAGCCTTCTTTAATAAGCCGTCAAAAAGCGTTGAATAATTTTTTTTGAAATCGTCGACATTTTTTATTCTTCCAAGCGGATATTTAACATGGGCTGAAATACTATCAACCTGATCATTCTTTACCCATTCTTTAAATGAAATAATAAAACGCTTGAATTTTACTGGATCAGAAAATCCTGCAGCGCCCCATGAAGTAGGAATACTGCCATCTTCAAACAGTGTATCCTGGGCTGCAATTTCCTTGGCGTAGGGTGTTTCTGATACAGCAGTATCAACTTCTTTTAATGTGTTAAGTGAATCCGTTTCTGCTTGCTTGTTTTTAGGACCCGATTGGCATGCAGCTATTATAAGCAATAATAAAAGGCCGTATTTTTTCATGATATATCAGTTTGCTGAGCGTGTTGCAATTTACAGTTAAAACCTATTCCAGTTAAAATAAAATGCTCATTAGCATATCAGCTAATGAGCATTTTATAAATCAAATTCTTGAAGAGATTATGGTTTTGTCTTCTCGATTTTCTCACTAAAAGGTAAATACATAGGCAGGGCGGCGGACCCATACCACTGGAATAATTCATAATCAAGAACGCCCGATGAAACAGCAGGGTCAGTATTTAGCAGTGGTTTAGCTTCTTCAATCGTCTTAATATTCAATATAAAAATGCCTCGGTAAGTTTTATCATTCTTCTTTAAAGGACCTGCAACAACGAGGTCGCCTTTCTTTGCTAATCGGCCAATATTATTAAAGTGACCACGGAAAATACTATCAAGTTTCTTCTTGTCCTCAATTTTTGTAGGTCCGGTTTTCAATATCACCAACACATAAGGTTTCATTCCGTAATCATCGGCGCCTAATGAATCGGCTAAAGCTTTGTTGTAGCTTGGGTTTACATTTTGGGCTCTGGATATGGTTGCAATGCTTATTATAGCAAATAGTATTAACGCTTTTTTCATGATACAATATACTTAACTACATCGAGGTCACTAATTTTTTGGAGGTTCCTTTAATCCCTGTCCCTCAAGCGACATACCTGTAAATGTGCCTTGCCAATGAATAAACTGCCATCTACTGTCCCGATAAATCCAACCCTGAGTGTACAATGCTTCCGCCACTTGCTGGCCATTAAAGTAAAATTTAGCTTTTCCGGTTCTTAAGGCTATTTCGCCAAAAATACGTTGGCTCTGTTCCGATAATTCTACCGATGATCCTTTAAAACGGGGAACAAATTGTATAGCATCTTCCAGATTCATTGCTACACCATTTGCGTTTATGGTGAAATAATCAGCGCCACAGATCTTTCGAAATGCAGATGAATCGCCGTTTGCTGTTGCCGCAAACATGGCCTTTTCCGCTCCGTCTAAGCTTTTAATTATAGATGATGAAAGTTTTTGGGCATTTGCCTGCATGGTTACTAATGCAAGCAAAAAGAAAATAAGCTTTTTCATAGTCTGATGAGATAGTTTTTTAATTTGGAATAATTTACAATTAAATAGCTATAAATCAGATGTATGTAAATAAAAAATCCTGCCATTGGTTGAGGTGGCAGGATCAGGTTTCAAAAATAAATTAGTAAAAAAATCTATGCTATTACTACAGATTCGGCAATATAATTGGCAACTATATCACCCACGGCTGTAGTACTTAATGGTTTTTCTGAATTAATATCGACGGTTGATAAACCTTTGTCAATACTGCTTTGAACAGCTTCTCTGATCAGATTGGCTTCATCAAATAGTTTGAAGTAATCTAACATCATAGCGGCAGATAAGATTGTTGCGGCAGGGTTGGCAATATTTTTACCAGCGGCTTGTGGATAAGAGCCATGACAAGGTTCAAACATGGCTGTTTTAGCACCAATAGAAGCCGACGCCAATAAACCTAAAGAGCCAGTAATTACACTTGCTTCGTCAGATATGATATCACCAAACATATTTTCAGTTAAAATAACATCAAACTGTGTTGGGTTAACAATCATTTGCATGGCGGCGTTATCAACAAATAAGAAGTCAACTTCTACATCCGGATATTTCGGCGCCATTTTCTTAACAACATCTCTCCATAAACGCGATGTTTCCAATACGTTAGCCTTGTCAACCAAGGTTAACTTTTTACGACGCGGTTGAGCTGCTTCGAAGGCTAATTTTGAAATGCGTTCGATTTCTTCTACTGAATATTCACAGTTGTCGTAGGCAATTGAACCATCACCTTTACGACCTTTTTCACCAAAGTAGATTCCGCCGGTAAGTTCTCTGTAAACAACTAAATCAGCGCCTCTAACGCGGTCTTCTTTTAATGGTGATTTTGCAATCAATGATTCGTAGGTGGTAACCGGGCGGATGTTACAGAATAAGCCCATTTCTTTACGAATCTTTAACAAGCCCTGCTCCGGACGAACTTTTGCGTTAGGGTCGTTATCATATTTCGGATCTCCGATAGCACCGAATAGAATTGCGTCCGACTCAAGACAAACTTGTAAGGTTTCGTCGGGCATTGGGTTGCCGGTTTTATCAATAGCAATGGCTCCGGCCAATGCGTTTGTATATTCAAATTGATGATTAAACTTTTGAGCTACTGCATCAAGCACTTTTATTGCCTGAGAAATTACTTCCGGACCAATTCCATCGCCTGAAAGAACGGCTATTTTCTGTTTCATAAACCCCTTAGATCCTCTAGAGAGGACATTGTATTGTTGTGAGATAATATTTAAGTAGTTAAAATCATACCCCCTTTTGCGGGGTAGGAGGTTAAACCCCGAAGGGCGGCCAGGGCTTCCCCCCAGCCTTATCAATTAACCTTATGATGATACTTGTTAAAATTTAACGGCTTGTTGCTCGTAGGATTCAATTTTATCCTTCAAGCTCAACAGAAAATCAATATCGTCGAAGCCGTTAATTAGGCACATTTTTTTGTACCCATCAATTGCGAAACTTTCTGACTTACCTGTTTCAACTAACGTTATTGTTTGTGATGGTAAATCAATTTTTAGTTCGGTAGCTGGGTTAGCTATTACAGCAGCTAAAATCTCCTGCAAAAACTCTTCAGAAACCTGAACTGGCAATAAAAAGTTGTTTAGAGCATTGCCTTTAAAAATATCGGCAAAGAAGCTTGACACAACTACTTTGAAGCCGAAGTCATGGATCGACCAGGCAGCGTGCTCGCGACTTGATCCGCATCCGAAGTTCCTTCCGGCTACTAATATTTTTCCACTATAACGATTGTCATTTAATATGAAATCAGCTTTAGGATTTCCTTGCGCATCAAATCGCCAATCGCGGAATAAGTTATCTCCAAACCCTTCACGGCTGGTTGCTTTAAGGAAACGTGCCGGGATAATTTGGTCGGTATCTATATTTTCAATCGGCAATGGAACCGCCGTTGCTGTTAATTCTTTAAATTCCTTTTTCATCTCTCCTCCAATTAATTCAAGTAAGGTTTAACGTCTGCAATTTTGCCTTCTAATGCAGCCACTGCTGCTACAAGTGGACTCGCCAAGAATGTACGTGCGCCAGGTCCTTGTCGACCTTCGAAATTGCGGTTTGAAGTAGAAACGCAGTATTCACCAGCAGGAATTTTATCATCATTCATAGCTAAGCAAGCTGAACAGCCAGGCTCGCGTAATTGAAAACCTGCCTCCTCGAAAATCCGATCTAATCCTTCGGCTTTAGCCTGAGCCTCTACTTGTTTAGAACCAGGAACAATAAACGCGTGAACATTGTCGGCTTTTTTGTGGCCTTTAACCACCTGAGCAGCCAAGCGTAAATCTTCGATGCGTGAGTTGGTACAGCTACCAATAAATACATAATTGATCTGTTTGCCAATCATGCTTTCTCCGGCTTCTAATCCCATATAGGCAAGCGCTTTGTTAAAGCTTTCCTGACCCGAAAAGGCATCTTCAGAAGGTACCGCATCCGTAACCTTAATACCCATTCCCGGATTTGTTCCGTAGGTGATCATCGGTTCAATATCTTCAGCGCTATATGAATACTCGGCATCAAAAACAGCGTCAGCATCTGTTGCTAATGATTTCCAATAAGCTGCAGCTTTTTTAAATGCTTCGCCCTTAGGAGCAAATTCACGACCGCGAACGTACTCAACGGTAATGTCGTCAGGAGCGATCATGCCTCCGCGAGCACCCATTTCAATACTCATGTTGCAAACCGTCATACGACCTTCCATACTCATCTCACGGAATACATTACCTGCAAATTCAACAAAATAGCCGGTGCCTCCGTTTGCACTCAGCTTAGCAATAATATAAAGCACTACGTCTTTTGGCAACACTCCTGCTTTTAGTTGGCCATTTACGTTAATGCGCATTTTCTTTGGCTTTTGCTGCAATAAACACTGGCTCGCCATTACCATTGCAACCTGGCTGGTTCCAATACCAAAGGCTATAGAACCAAAAGCACCATGTGTTGAGGTGTGACTATCACCACAAACGATGGTCATGCCTGGTTGGGTTATACCTAATTCAGGGCCGATCACGTGAACGATACCTTGATATTGATGGCCTAAACCATAAAGCTCAACCCCGAATTTTGCACAGTTCTCGGTAAGTTTATTTACCTGAAAACGCGATAAATCATCTTTAATTGGCAGGTGCTGATCAATTGTTGGAACGTTATGATCGGCGGTTGCTACGATTTTATTAGCACGAAACAACTTAATTCCGCGTTCTTCTAACTCCGCAAAAGCTTGCGGGCTTGTTACTTCGTGTATTAAATGCTTGTCGATATAAAGTATTTCGATGCCTCCTTCGGCGGTTGTTACCACGTGTGCATCCCATACTTTGTCAAATAAGGTCTTTCCCATTTTTACTTCCCCGCATCCCCCTAAAAGAGGGCTCCGAATTTAATCGGTTATTTTTATAATTTGTTGGTTATAATTAATTGACTGAATTAAGCTGAAAGTTCAATCTTAACGTCTTTCATCATTTCATGAATATCCTCGTCGTAAACTTCTTTTTTACGGTCAGCAACAGCTAAGAAACGTTCATAAACCTCATCAAGAGCATCTTTGGTTAATTGATAGCCAATTTTGTGAGCACGGTAGGCTAAAGCGGCCCGTCCACTACGAGCTGTTAGGACAATTAATGATTGATCAACCCCAACATCCGATGGATCCATGATCTCATAGGTTTCGCGGTTTTTGATCACACCATCCTGATGAATACCTGATGAATGTGCAAACGCATTTGAACCCACGATGGCTTTGTTTGGCTGAACAAACATTTGCATTTTCTCCGAAACCAATTGGCTAATTGGATAAAGCATTTTAGCTTCTACACCTGTAATCAGATTCAAATACGGATGCTGACGCATGATCATCACCACTTCTTCTAATGAAGTATTTCCGGCACGTTCACCGATACCGTTAATGGTACATTCAATTTGTCCGGCACCATGAATTACACCTTCAATAGAGTTGGCAGTTGCCAAACCCAAGTCGTTGTGACAATGAGTTGATAAGATAGCTTTGTCAATGCCTTTAACATTTTCCTTCAGGTACTTAATTTTTGCACCATATTCATGTGGAAGACAATATCCGGTAGTGTCAGGAATGTTTAATACGGTTGCTCCTGCTGCCACAACCGCTTCACAAACACGTGCTAAATATTCATTGTCCGTACGCCCAGCATCTTCAGCATAAAACTCCACATCCTCAACAAAACGCTTAGCATATTTAACGGCAGCGACTGCACGTTCAATAATTTCATCGCGGTTTGAATTAAACTTATGTAAGATGTGAGAATCTGAGGTACCTATACCGGTATGAATGCGAGGACGTTTGGCGTATTTGAGAGCTTCAGCTGCAGTTTCAATATCTTTAACAACGGCACGCGATAAACCACAGACAATAGGCTCGGTCACGGCTTTAGAGATCTCCATAACGGATTTAAAATCTCCAGGACTAGAGATAGGAAAACCGGCTTCGATCACATCCACACCAAGCTTTTCTAAATTACGTGCAATTTCAATTTTTTCGGGTGTATTTAATTTACAGCCCGGCACTTGTTCACCATCACGTAAGGTTGTGTCGAATATCTGAATCTTTCTTGTTGACATTATTAGATTTGTATTTGGAATTTCTAAAGTATTCACTAAGATTAGCTTTGGGAAACCATTAACGACTATGTTGTACTACTTTCAATTTTGGTCTAAATTTTATAACACACAGAATATCAGATAGTTAAAGGAGGTTTATATACAATGGCTAATGGAAAGAACGAGCCTGTATTTGAGTTAATAAAGTCCATGTCGAAATCAGAGAAGCGTAATTTTAAGTTATTCGCTACTCGTTTGCAAGGTAACCAGGATGCAAAGTTCATAGCTTTATTTGATGCAATTGACGGGATGGATGATTACGATGAGGAAAAGATTTTAAAAAAAGCGCCTGTAAAGAAGGTGCAGCTTTCTAATATGAAAGCGCATTTATACAAGCAGATTCTTATTAGTTTGCGTTTAATGAATGTGCAACATTACCCTGATTTGCAATTACGCGAACAGGTTGATTTTGCAAAGATTTTATACAACAAGGGGCTGTACCGCCAAAGTCTTAAAATTTTGGATAAAGCTAAACAGATGGCGGTGCAGCTTATGCAAAATACCATTGCCCTTGAAATTGTGGAATTTGAGAAAATGATCGAATCACAATACATTACCAGAAGTATCTCGAATAGGGCTGATATTTTAACTAATGAAGCAATCGGTCTGAATACCAGTATTCAAACGGCTAATGAGTTTTCGAATCTTGCCCTTCAGCTTTATGGCTTGTACTTAAAGGTTGGGTATGCCCGCAACAGTAAGGATGTGGCCTATGTTGAAACGTTTTTTGAACATAACCTGCCAAAATATGATGCAACTAAGCTGGGTTTCTCTGAAAAGATGTATTTGTACCAATCATATGTATGGTACTATTCAATTATTCAGGACTTTGTTTCATGTTATCGTTATGCTCAACGTTGGGCTGATTTATTTAACGAGCATCCGCAGATGAAACAAAGCATGATTAGCTTTTATATTAAAGCATATAATTATTTGCTCGAATCATTATTCTATCTGCGTTATTACTCTAAATTTTGGGAGGTGTTAACTACACTTCAAAAGGATATAGAGAATAATAAGGAGTTTTTTGATGACAATGCCGATATGTTGGCGCAATCATGCATTTTGGCACATAAGGTAAACCTGCACTTCATGGAAGGAAGCTTTACCAAAGGTTTGGCAATTATTCCAGAGCTTAAGTCATTCCTTGCTCATCATAATGATCGGATAGATGAGCATCATGTTTTGGTATTCTACTATAAGATCGCTTGTTTGTATTTTGGAAGTGGCGATAATAAGAATGCAATCGTATATCTGAATAAGATTATAAGTACGCGTGATTCTGATGTTCGCTCAGATATTCAATGTTTTGCCCGAATTCTTAACCTGATTGCTAATTACGAGGCTGGGAATGATGCAAATCTGGAGTATCAGATTAAGTCAGTTTATCGATTCCTGGTTAAAATGGATGATTTGCATAAGGTGCAGATAGAAATCATTAATTTCCTTAAGAACCTAGGAAACATTTACGCCAACGACATTAAACGAGAGTTTAAACGTTTACACGACCGATTGATCCAGTACGAAAATCACCCATATGAGAAGCGTCCTTTCTTGTATCTCGATATTATTTCGTGGCTAGAGAGCAAGATCAATAATAAACCTGTACAACAAATTATTCAGGATAAGTTTTTAACCTTGAACAGGTAAATGTTGTTGTTTTCTGCTTCAGTTTAAAAGCACAAAAAAAGAGTCCCGATTTTTCGGGACTCTTTTTTTAATTTAGGAAATTGACTAGTCGGATGTAATGTTAGCACCCATCATGTAGTTGTATTGTTCAACTCGTTCCCATTTATTAATTCCATAACGTCTCCATGAGCGGCTAACAGCTCCCGGAACATCTTCCAGTTTTTCGTATCCAATGGCCGGAGCAGCGTAGTGCATTACCGTTATTTTATTACCATCATACGTTGTTTCGGTACTGGTTACATCTGTTGAGTAATATTGTAAAGGAAGAATCTCAAGTACCACAAAAAAACCATCATAAGGAACCTCTACGTTATACTGTGAAATATCAACAGATAGCCATTCATTGTTTTTCTGCGCACGTGCAATAATTGCATCCTGAATCAACTCCGGTCCTGGAAAGTCGCGCATGTCAGCTTTTCCATATAAACGAACACGGAAAGGTGCATCAATTACACCGTTTTCACATTCACGAATGAAGAAGCGAACTGAACGGATAATACCTGTGGTGTTGTTGTTATTAGGAATATAAAAAGCGTGCTGAAGCTCTGGGAATGGGCAATATTTACCAAAGCTCGATTTCTTTTCGCTGCCCAGGTAAATTTTCTGTGCTTTTTTTGCGTTTACCACAATGTCGTCAAGCTGTAAGTAGGCCGATTTAAGCTTAACAGTGGTAAACGGAGTTTTAAGCATTTCTTTAATACTTATTGTTTTGGCTTTATAACCTAAGGAGGTTATCACCAAGCTGTCTACCTTGTTCTTCTCCGGAATACTGAGAGTAAACTCACCATTTTTATTTGCTGAATAAATCAGCTTTGTGTTAGAAATGGTTAAAGTTGCATTAGGTACTGGGTATGCCTCTGGTACATCTTCTACTACTTTACCTTTTAAAGTAATGTTTTGGGCATTAACAACTGTACAGGAAATCAATAGACATAAACAGATAATATGTAAACATCTCTTCATAATTAATTGGTTTTTTGGTTATATGAATAAATCGGTTGTATTCTTTTTCAGCAAAATTAGTTTTCCTGCAGCTTTTCCTCTTTACGTCTTTTACGACGCTCTTCGCGCTCTTGTTTCCTAATTTCTGCTTTACTTTTTTCTGGCACTATCGGTTCTTGCGTTACCGATTGACCAGGTTCATTTTTTATAGTGGAATTTTCCGGAATAACAGGTTCCGGATTATCTTCAATTATTTGTTGAGGGGTAAATTCATCGTTGCCAAATGTTGTATCAACGGAGGTTGTATCAGTGATTACATACTTGCTTGCCGGTCCTCTTAACACAACATTATACATCGATAGGCGGTCCTCTTCTGTAATCATTCCCCGTTTTAACATTAACCCACTGATCAAATTAAAATAATAGCCGCTAATACGTTGTTTCAATGCTCCGTTAGGGTAAAACTGATACCTGTAACGTTTGGGACTTGGAATGATACTGGCCAAAAACATCGATTCACCTAAATTTAATTCCGATGGATGTTTGGCAAAATAAAACCTTGATGCCTCTCCAATGCCGTAAACATTCGGCGCCCATTCAATGATGTTCAAATAAACTTCAAACATTCGCTCTTTGCTGGTTAAACGGTTGTTTTCTATCAGCCAAACGATCAACATCTCTTCAAACTTGCGGGCCATCGTTTTTTGACGACTTAAATAAACGTTTTTAACCAATTGCATTGAAATGGTGCTACCACCTCTCTTAAAGCTTTTTGCTTTATAATTTGTCGCAATTGACTTACGAATCGCCTCCTCAAAGAACCCCTTATGCGTAAAGAAAGCATAATCTTCGGCGGTCAATATAGCATTTTTTAGATAATTGCAAATCTGATTATATGGAGTAAAATTTGGATTAGTAGGACCAACGGTAATGTTACGCATCGGTTTGCCATACTCATAGGGGGTATAAACAAATGGACCATTGATTTTCTGAAGGTTTACCAGTCCGAATTTTAATATCTTAAAATCCCTTTTGTCCAGTCGCGAATCAAAGCGACAAGCATCCGGATTTTTATCTTCCAGATAGAAATCGAGCCCATATTTTAATTTGCCGGCAACCTGAATTCCCTCTAATGATTCAAACATACCTTGAGGGAAAGCGTCAAAAAAGTCCTGAGCCTCAATCCAGTCAGTGCCAACTTTAAGTTCATAAACTTTAGAGGGCTTTAGCGTGTATTTTATGAAAGGATGAACTTCTAACTTACGCAAATGAACGGTCGAAGCACTGTCGAGTTGGAGGAAGTTTTTGCCAACAATAACCGTTGCATCTATTGATCCATTATCAACAATAACATCCTTTGAGGCAATCTTTGGATGATTAACCAACAAGTTTCTAACCCCCCAGGCGCCTTTTATTTTTAGCTCATCACCGTGGTAGCTGGTGCCATCCATGCGTGTTGAAATTGTATCAAAACTAACCTTCAGGCCGTATTTGCGCTCCAAGAACGGGAACTCTACTTTCTTTCCTTCGGCATAAAACTTGACATTAAGTTCTTTATCACCACCATCAACCATACCCGAACAATGCCAGGTAGCTTCCCCTTTGTTTAAAATAAAGGTGGAACGAAGCTCTTGGTCATCAATTAAGATTTCTTTTGCCAACAGGCTGGTGGTCCTCAAGCTATCTGTTTCGGTATAAGAAGTTTCGAAATTTTTCAGTTCAAGATTATCCGGAATTTTATAGAGGGCTTTATTGATGAGCTTGTTAGCTAGTTTTGCCAGATCGAGCTCGGCTTTTTCGGTAGTATCTCGCTTACGGTCTTTAAGCAGAAAATCGAAATTTTTAACACCATGACGGTTAACAAAAGTAAGTTTGCCATCCAGCAATTGCATTTCTGCAATTTTCAAATCGCCAAAAATCAATGGTAAAATCTTAACCTGCACCTCAAAACTTCGGATGTTCAAAAGAGTATCTTTCTGTAAGGGAACCACGGTTATTTTATCAAAACGAACCGTGCTTAAACCCGTAAACCGCGCTTTTTCAATTTTAATATCGAGTTGGTTTTGATTACGCTGAGAGCTTATGATTTTAGCAAGTGTACTATTAAGAATCTGTTCTCTTTTAGAGAATAATACACCACCGGCAATGCCAACTATTACCAAAATAATGGTGAAGATCCACCAGTACTTTTTCAGAAATCGTTTCAAAATCTAAAAGAATTTTTTATTCCAACAATCAACCATCTCGTAGTCGTTCATCGGGCTGCTAAAATAGCTGTACTCTAACAATGCATTAATTGTTTTTTGGCCTAGTACCTGAATAAGCAATTCGGGACGCATACCAGCCCGCAAAGATAGTGCAGCATACGTATATCTGGCGGTGTCGGTTGTAATTAATTCGTATTTAGGTTTCTGCTTTTCAATGATCTTATCGCCTTTATGGATACTCACTTTAATGGGTGTATCAATATTAGCCATTTTGCCTAATGTTTTAAGATGCTTGTTGGCGTATACATTTTGTACCAAAGGGAAACAATATCCTTTTTCGGGCATATATTTCTTCAGAATAAACCGGGCGTAGTTATTCATCGGAATACGGGTTTTTATATAAGTATACTGATTGATGATTAGCAATTTTCCTTCTGCAACATCGTCGACTTTAAGTTTAATAATGTCAGAATACTTTAAACCGGTTACACAGCCAAACATGAAAATATCTCGAATAATAGCCAGCTCTTTATTTAAACTTAGGTTTAGGGTATATAATCGTTCTACTTCAGCATCAGTTAAAGAAAGTTTAGGCGTTTCAATGGTCTTTGTGCCAAATGATTCAAACTCCGCAGTATGCATCAGTTTTTTATCAGATGCGGTGTGCAAAAAAGCCTTGAGCGCCTTTATCTTTTTACTAACAGTATTATTGGTATTGTTCAGCGTTTTTTCTAAAAAATTGGTAAACTGAACATAAAATTCGGAGTTAAGGTTATGAAAACTGATCAGGTAATCATCCGCATCTTCAAATAGTTTAAGATCCTTTATCAAGGTTTCATAAACAAAGACAGTGCTTTCTTTTTTGGTTTTCTTCGATTCTTCAATGAAAAGAGCCAACTCGGCAAAAAACTCACTCCCGCATTTAAACAGATCCTTGTAAAAGGCATCCTTAATTTCCTGCACATCGGCCTCTTTCCGTTCCTTTAAAATTTGCTGTGTTGCATTTAAAAGCTGAATCCGCTGTTTGGCCAGCGTGTTATTCCATCGGTCGGTATTGCCATTAAGTTCAATCACCTCCTGCTTTTTTGCATCCCAATTTTCTTCATGAACTTTTAAGCCGGTAAAATGCTTAAAACGCTTTCCTCGGTGTTGAAAAATCATGTAAATGGGTAAAAGCCCATTACTGTCCTTCATGTCCGGCCTTATACAAAGATTGACGGTTGCCATTATTTTTCTTTATATTAATAGTGCTATATAACTAAACAAAAACCTAATTATCCTGTTTTTTTAATTAATTTTGATCAATAATTCTTAACATATTAACACTAAATGATAACTACGGAACAAGTTTTAGCAGCGTTGAGTAACGTTGAAGAGCCTGATCTTAAAAAAGATATAGTAACTCTGAAAATGGTTGAAGATGTGAAAGTGGATGGAAAAAAAATCAGCTTCTCCGTAATTCTTACTACTCCGGCTTGTCCATTAAAAGACCTGATCAGAAATGCATGTGTAAACGCAGTAAAGCATTTCGTAGATAAGGAGGCTGAAGTGGAGATAAATATGACTTCGAGAGTGACTTCAAAAAGCACGAATGCCTTTAGTAATATAAAAAATATCATTGCCGTAGCCTCGGGTAAAGGAGGAGTGGGTAAATCAACAGTGGCGGTGAACCTGGCTATTTCATTAGCTAAAAAAGGAGCAAAAGTTGGGTTGATCGATGGTGATATTTATGGTCCATCCATTCCGATTATGTTTCAATTGGAAGGAGCAAAACCATACATGGTCCAGGTAAACGGGCAGAGTAAGATACAACCAATTGAGAAATATGGTATTAAATTGCTTTCGATAGGATTTTTTACGGACCCTAACCAAGCAATTCCATGGAGAGGACCAATGGTTTCTTCAGCCATTAAACAATTATTTAACGATGCCGATTGGGGTGAATTAGATTATTTATTGGTAGATACTCCTCCGGGAACAGGCGATGTTCATATTACCTTGGCACAAGGATTTCCGCTGGCGGGTGTGGTAATTGTTACTACTCCACAAAATGTTGCATTGGCTGATGCCAAGAAAGGAGCGGGGATGTTTAGAATGGAAGGTGTAAAAGTACCTATTTTAGGGGTAGTAGAGAACATGTCATATTTTACTCCTGTCGAACTTCCAGAAAATAAATATTATATATTCGGAAAAGGTGGAGGAAATACACTAGCAACACAATTCGAAGTACCGCTTTTGGGCGAAATTCCATTGGTGATGGCAGTTAGTGAGGGTGGTGATAGTGGCGAACCAATATCTTTACAAAATGAGAATGTAGTTAGTTTGGCATTTGCCGATATCGCTGAAAAAGTAGCGCAGCAAGTGGCTATACAAAACGCGTTGGCTAACAAAGAGTTAGTTGTTTAATAATTTTCCTATCTTTGTAAACAGACTGAAAAATAGATTTTAGCATGAGTAACGCAGAATTACTGTCAAAAGTTGAAAGCGCATTAAACCAGATTCGTCCTTATTTGGAGGCTGATGGGGGCAATGTTGAAGTGTTAGAGGTTACCGACGAGAGTGTACTTAGGTTAAAGCTACTTGGCTCTTGTGGTTCTTGCCCTATGAGCATTATGACTTTAAAAGCAGGAATTGAGCAAGCAGTAAAACGTGAAGTTCCAGAGATTGCTGCTGTTGAGGCTGTAAACTTAACCGACATTGATGACCCTAACGCGGTAATGCCTGAGCGCTTACAGAGTTAATTAGACTTTATCATACTTAAAAGCCTCTTGCAGTTGTGTAAGAGGCTTTTGTGTTTATTGTTGATTTTTCTCCCCAGTTTAAATGGTTAAATTGATGATATTCAGTAGATTTGAATTGAATCAACGCTTTCACCATGAAAAAACAATACCTACTCGCGCTCTTTTCCTTAATTGCTAACCTTAGTTTTGCGCAAACAGAGTTAAGCAAAGGGGCTGCTGTTTTATTCGGTAAGATTAAATCAGTGCTTACTGTGGCAGAAAAAAATCAGGTGTATGAGCTTTGTAAGCTGACTTTAAGTAATGATGGTAAAGGATTTCTGATTGACACCTATCCGGTTGATGTGTCGGTTTATCCAACTGATTTAAATAAAGATAATAAAGAAGATGTATTTGTTATTTTTAGTAGTACTTCACTTTTTGGCAATACCGGACAAAGCTTCAACTTGTTTTTAAAATCATCATTGGCGGGTTATAAAGCCGATCCTAATATGTCTGGTGGAATACCAGTCCTGCTTCCTTCCTATAATCAGGGGTATCCCGATATTGTAATTGGTGGTCCTGGTTTTAAGTTTCCACTGTATCGTTGGAATGGTAAGCAGTATGATTTATTAAAAACCATCTCCGACGATGAATTGCAAAAGCTGAAAACCACTGATGTAGAATCGGCAAGTAAAACCTATCAGCAGGGCCTTCCATAGCATTGCGAATTATTCCACGTTCTTAAAAATACGATCCCACCGTACCCCATCAAGAAGACTTCCCCGGTCATTACTCGACCAATAAATAAAAAGCGGTTTGCCAACTATATGATTTTCGGGTACAAATCCCCAGCTTCTTGAGTCGAGTGAATTATGACGGTTATCTCCCATCATAAAATAGTAGTTCATCCTAAATGTGTAAGAATCTGCCTTTTTACCATTTATATAGATATTTCCATTTTCGACTTTCAACTGATTTTCTTCATAATCTGAAATAATGTTTTTATAAACCGGTAGGTTTGCTAAGGTAAGTTTTACAGTTGTTCCTATCGAAGGGATAGTTAAAGGGCCATAATTGTCAATATTCCACTTGGTGTTTAAAGGTTGAAAAATATCATCTTCTCTTTTGTTTTCCGGTTGAAGTTGTTCTGTAATTGATTTTACTATCGGATTTTGTTTAAGCTGTTTGACCTGTGCTTTTGATAGAAACATGTAATACTGATTTTCGGCCACTATCAGCATATCATTATTAGCATTAGGGTCGGAACTAAACTCTCGAACCCCCAGTTCCTTTAAGAAATCATTGTTAAACATAGATCCATCAGTAGTAACTAAATAGCTCGACTGATCGTGCTCATGGAAGGGAGCTTGCTTGCCATTGATATAAAGTGTTCCCTGTTTTACCTCCAAAACATCATTCGGTATTGCTACACATCGTTTTACGTAATGTTCCTTCATGTCCACAGGACGAATATTACCTTTCGAATCTTTATCTACAGGCCAGTTAAATACTACAATTTCGCCACGATCTAAAGTTTCGGTGCCGGGTAAACGGTAATACCCAAGCTTAATCAATTCGCTGTAGGCATTATTGTTGGTAAATGGAAGAGTGTTATGCACCAAAGGCATTGCAATGGGAGTCATTGGGAGCCGCGGGCCAAAATTTAGTTTACTCACATACAAATGATCTCCAATCATGATATTTTTCTCCATGGAACCCGTAGGAACTGCAAAAAGTTGCATGAAAAAGGTGTGGACAATTCCTGCCATGACCAATGCAAATACAAAGGCGCCTAGCCATTCTTTCAGAATTGATTTTTTGGTTTCACTGCTTTGTTGCGCTTGGTAAATAACCTTGCAAAAAGTTTCATAGACCTTGTGTTTTCATAAATAACTTTATTTCATTGAGTTTATTGTACATACAAATTGATGTGAGCAGGCCAACATCGTATTTTAGCTTCAGATGATTACCTTTGAATACCATGAGAGAAATCTTAGATACTAAGCGTAAAGCTCTTAAAATAAATTTGAATGAGGCCATTTATGGCACATTTGCTGAAATTGGTGCTGGCCAGGAGGTGGCCCGCAACTTTTTTACTGCCGGTGCCGCATCAGGAACCGTGGCTAAAAGTATGTCGGCCTATGATATGGCTTTTAGTGACGCTATTTATGGTGCAGAAGATTCTGGGAGATATGTTTCACAATCGCGATTAGAAAAAATGCTTGATCATGAATATGATCTATTGCAGGAACGTTTAACAACCGAAAAATACCGTAAGCGTACTTTCTTTGCATTTGCCAATACTGTTACCACTCTTAATTATGCAAAAACCAACGAGGCTCATGGCTGGATAGGGCTTCGTTTTCAATTAGCGCCCAAAGGAGAAGCTAATGAAATATTGTTCCATATAAGGCTGCTTGACAGCGACGCCAGCTTACAGCAACGTGTTTTGGGTATGATTGGAGTTAATCTGGTGTATGCTGCCTATTATTACAGTAACGATCCCAAGGCAATGATTGAATCATTGGCAGATAACTTATCTGTTGGTTCAGTTGAAATAGACATGATAAGTGTTAAGGGCCCCGACTTTAAGCATTTCAATAACATTTTGCTGAATATGTTCCTGATCGCAAAAGGGTATTCGGCAGCAGCTATTTTTAGTCAAGATGGAGAAGTTTATCAGGCTAAGGATCTGCTTTATAAAAAAGATGTGATTCTTTACAGAAGACGCTACAATCAGAAAGCCCCTATTGATAAAGAAAAGCTTACCTCGGCAATCGAATACATCAAGAAAAACGAAAATATTAAGGACGAGAACCTAGTGGTACTAACGGAAATCACATTAAATGATACCATTAATGATGTGGAAGGAACTGTTAATCTCGATGAATTTGTAAAACGTGCTGAAGAATTAATAGCTCGTAAAAGAACGGTAATCATTTCCAATTTTAGCCGTCATAATTTGCTAGCCCAATATATAGCACGTTGCAAAGCCCGTAAGGTTACCATGCTGTTAAATATCGCGAACCTGGTAAACATCTTTGATGCATCCAATTTTGGGGAAGGTTATAGTGGTCAGCTGTTGAGTTATATCGGTAATTTATTCCGAAAGAATATTCAGGTTTATGCGTTTCCGCATTATTTAGAAAAAGAGCAGAAAATGATCACAACGGTAAATATGCCGACTTCACCCGAAGCCAAACCGTTGTTCGATTTTCTTATAGCCAACAGGTATATTATTGATGTGGTTGTTTAAATTATAAACGAAAGAAGCCTGAAAATTTACTTTCAGGCTTCTTATTAGCTGTGCTTTTGTATTAGATATTCCTCACGCCGCTTTCTGCACCACTCTTGAAAATGTTGGCACGATAACCGATCTTTTCAAAGTAATACTTGTCTAACCCTTCGGCAAACTCATCATATTTGGAAGCTTTTACTATTGCAATAGCGCAACCTCCGAAACCCGCTCCTGTCATCCGTGCTCCTAAAACATTAGGGTTTTTCTTGCAGTAGTCCACAACTGTATCCAGTTCAACACCAGTAACTTCATAAAGGTTTTTCAGAGAATCGTGTGATGCAAACATCAGTTGCCCAAAAGTCGACAGATCATCGGCCGCAAGTGCCTTAATTGATTGCTGAACACGTTCATTTTCGCTTACCACATGCTTAGCCCTTTTGGCAATGGTAAAGTTCTTGATCAGATCGAGGTGCGCTTCTAGTTCGACCGAGTTAATATCGCACAGGTGTTGAATCTTAAGTTCCTTTTGCAATTCGGCTAAAGCTGTACGGCATTCCGTAAAACGCTCATTATATTTTGAGTCGGCTAGTTTTCTTGGTTTATTAGTATTAACAATGGCCAAAACATAATCACCGAGTTTAAAAGGTACTGCGGTATATTCAACTGTATCACAATCTAGCTCCAGGGCTTTGTCTTTTTCACCAAATGCCACAGCAAACTGATCCATAATGCCACAGTTTACACCAATGAACTCATTTTCGGCACGCTTGGCAACCTTAACTATATCAAGTTTATCAATTCCAAGACTAAAAATCTGGTCGATTGCGTAAGCCGTTAATACTTCAATTGATGCGGAAGAAGATAGTCCGGAGCCTGTTGGCAGGTTACCATAGAATAAAAAGTCTAAGCCTTGCAATTTATGCTTCTCCGAAAGGTAGTTGATCACCCCTAATGGGTAATTAAACCAGTCTTTTCCTGTTTTTGTGTAAGTATTTGCTAAAATAATATCAGCTTTTTCTTCAAAATTTAAACTACGAAATCTGAACAACCCTTCATTATTCTTAGAAACCAATAAATGTGTTCCTAATGAAATGGCGCAGGGCAACACTTTTCCTCCATTATAATCAATATGCTCTCCAATAAGATTTACTCGTCCGGGACAGAAAAAATGGTATTCAGGTGTGTTTCCGTAAACTTTTTCGAATTCAAGTGTGAGATTATTTTTCATTTCTGATTAATTAGTTAGTTTAGGTTGCGAATCTAAAGTAGAAAAATTTTTCAAAATAAGGTATCATGCAAATTATACGTGAGGACTGTGGAGTTACCGTGAAAGGGCAACAGCTGGAATGCATAACACTTAAGAATGACCACGAAACGACATTAAAAATAACCAACTACGGAGGCATTATAATGTCTCTGATTTTTTTTGATAACGATCAGCAACCTATCGACATTGTGTTGGGCTTTGAAAAGGTCAGTGATTATTTTGCTAAAGAATATTTAGAAAATGACTACCCGTATTTTGGGGCGGTAATCGGTCGTTATGCCAATCGAATTAAAAACGGAAGATTTACGCTCGAAGGAGTGGATTATCAATTGGCGCAAACCTTAGGCAATGACTGCCTTCATGGAGGGGTTGAAGGTTTTGATAAAAAAGTATGGGAGGTACTTAGCGTTACTGAACAACCGATTCCGTCGGTAACTTTGCGTTATGTTAGTCCTGATGGAGAGGAGAATTTCCCTGGGAATCTTACTGTTTTACAAACATTTTCATTGACCAATGAAAATGAGGTGATAATTGAATTTGAATCAACCACCGACAAAACTACGGTGGTAAATCTTACACATCACGAATATTTTAACCTGAACGGAGGCTCTGGAACAATAGGGGATTATTTACTTAGCCTAAATTCATCTGCCTATCTGGAGCAGGACGATAGTATGGTTACGAACGGAAATTTAGTGAATGTTGAAGGTACCGCACATGATTTTAGAGTTGCGAAAACAATAAATCATAACTGGGATGAGCAACTTGGCTATGATCAGACTTTTGTAATTGATAAAGAAGCCGGTGAATTGGGCTTGGCAGCTAAAGCGCAATCAAATAAAACAGGAATTGAACTTGAAATTTTGACCACTGAACCTATCGTTCATCTTTATACAGCCGCATTTGTTCCGCAAACGAGAGGTAAACAAGGTCAAATGTATGGTCCTTTTTCGGCATTTTGCCTCGAAACCCAGGTTCACCCAAATGCACTAAATATTCCTTCGTTTCCAAACACTGTTTTAAAGCCGGGGGAAAAACAATACAGTAAAACAATTTATAAATTGAGAATCGTGGAATAAGTGGGTTGGAGTTTTGGCATATTTGGTAGTTATTGTTTAAATACAACTTATTGATATTAGGGATGTCTTATTTTCCCTAACTAGTTCAATCATTTCTGCCTCACATCTTAACTCTTTTTTGCAAGAGCGCTATTTGTATTAAAAGGCTTACTTGTTAAAAGCTGATTATGTAATCGGTAGTTGATGAGAGAGTCGATGTTCATTAGCTTAATTTTTTTAATACCCGATTAATATGATCTTTCAAATGTTGATTGAGCGATTGCGGCGATACGACCGTAGCCCGATCGGCAAAGGTGGAAAACCAACGGGTAAATATCTCCAATTGCGAAGTCAGAAAACTCATTTCTATCGAATCGTCATGTTCAACCTCATTTAAAAAACCATAGTAATATTTTACATCGGTTAAGTACCTGGCGGTTTGTTTATCAACAGTAATGATTACTTTTTCCAGATTCTCTTCACGGGTAAACTGTTCAAAATAAGCTTTTAATGTAGGATGGGAGGCATTAAACAACTCATCGGTGATTGTTATTTTCAGCATTCTGTCGGCTCTAAAATCGCGGTAATCATTTCGTAAACGACAATAGGCAATGGTATGCCAGTAGCCACTTGAATAAAATATACCCACAGGTTCGATCTTCCGGCTGGTTTTTTCAGTGGTGGCAAATGCACGATATTCCAATTGAATTACTTTCTTATCCGCAATGCTTTTCAAAAGGGTTTGCAAAGTATTGCCAAGAGAAGAGGCATGAAAAGGAGAGTGTTTGCGAAGTACTTCAATATGCTCTTCCATGTTTTCGAGTAGATCTTTTTCAGTAGATTTTAATACTGAACGAATCTTGAACATGGCCGATTTATAAATAGTGTCGGTAGAACTATCTGTAAATTTTTCAATCAGCTTTTCTGCTGTTAAGAAAGCAGTGGCTTCTTCCTTGGTGAACATTACCGGAGGTAAACGGTAACCATCAACAATGCTATAACCCACACCAGCTTCACCAATTATTGGAACGCCGGCTTCTTCCAATGTTTTTATATCGCGATAAACGGTCCGCAAACTAATACCAAACCGGTCGGCAATTTCTTGGGCCTTTACAATTTTTCGTGACTGAAGTTGAATGAGTATGGCAGAAATACGGTCGATTCGGTTCATAAAGCTAATTTATAAAGAAGCTTTGCTTTCAGGTTGATAAATGATTTCCGATTCTGTTTTTTTGATGTATTCCGAAGGCGTTATTCCTTGCGACTTTTTAAATGCCATATTAAAAGTGGCTTTTGAATTAAAGCCACAATTCAGGGCAATTCCCAATATAGAGAACTGATTGTTGGCTTTCAATTCAATTTGTTTTTTGAATTCATCAATTCGATATTCATTTATTAACTCAAAAAAATTCTTTCCAAACTCGGCATTAATCGTTTGTGAAAGTTGGTGGCGTTTTACAAACAGCGTTTCACATAAATCATTAATTGTCAAGTTCGAATTCAGATAAGGCTGTTGCTCTTTCATATAATGGATTAACGTTTCAGCAAGCAGCTTCTGGTCTGATTCTTCAAACCCGCTTTTTTGGTATTTTACTGTAGTTTCTGAAGCCTGAGCGAACGGTATTTCAGGTGTTGTACTCACTGTTTCGAGTTCCCTGAGTTCTTCGGTAGTTAATAAGGTTGGGTCTTGCAATAATCTAAACCCGATCCAGTATATTAAAGCTACTGCCAATAAAAAATGATAGGGATAGATCTCTGGAACATGCTTAACCTCATATTTTTTCAGGTAAAAAGTTGAAATAGATATGAAAATGATGCTTAGCATCGCCACAAGGAACTGCTTCAGCCATTGTAAATTCACCCTTCCCGGATCAGAATAAAAACCAATAAGCGCTCGCTTGTTCCTGTAAAATATAACCAATGCAATTAGTAGAAAGCTTACATGCATTAAATTGGTAAACTGGTTGATGAACCCAAAATCATCTTGCAGAACGCCTGATACATTCGACAGGTAAGCCATCTTTTCTGCTGCTGATTTTAAGTAATAGGGCAGCAGTACACATAAGTAAATCAAAAATGGTAGTAACAGCAACAAGTGTTTTTTGCTAAACCTGAAGTTTATACTCACAATACTTTGCGTAATAACAATGATCATGGGCCCATATAAAACAGGCAGTAACCAGGTTAATTTGCTTAAATGGGGGGCTTTTAAAAAGTTATTATCGAGTTCAATAACAATTAAAGAAAGATGGACCACTACTAGCAGGATGAAAAACGCCAGCAAGCGGTTGGGTAAATGATTGGTTTCTTTTTTTAGTAGCAGAATAATAAGAATTAAGCCCTGGATGATACCGGCAATTAAAACACCTGCGGCTAGTACGTTCATAGATCCTAAAATACAAGAAAAAAGGTATTAACTTGTCGGTAAAGACGACAACACCGGCTTAAACAACCAATTTTGATGAAAATTTACGAACATGAAGTGGATACGATTAATCTTTCTGATACAATTGGGTTGGGTTAGTATCAGCAATGCACAAACTGCCGACACCAGTTTAGGCACCTCGACTTTGCGCGAAGAATTGAAAATGATAATGACTACCCTAAAGGAAACACATCCGGGGATGAATGTGTTTGGCCAGCAAAAGGAATTCGTTAGTAACTATCACAAGGTCGACTCTCTGCTAGCATTAAAAGATCAAATCAGCAATATTCAATATTACCGTTTGGTGAACGAATGGTTGGTTAATCTTCAGGATGGCCATTTTAAGTTTCTTCCTCAGCATAAGAATTATCCATTCTATTTTAATGATACAAATGTTCTTCCCTTAATTGTAAGATTTGATGACAAGGGGCAGCTAATTGTTGCCAATATGGAGAATGCCCGGTACCGGGGGATGATCCTCTCGTGTATTAATGGACAAAAAGCCGAACATTTTATTCCACAGCTTTTAAAAAATATGATTGTTGACGGAAGAAGTGAAGCGGGAGCCTATAGTCAGCTGGAACAATATTTTAGCGCCTGGTATGCCGATTATATCGATAACCCCAATAGTTTTACTGTTGAGCTGACTGATGCGGAAAGCGGTGCTGTTCACTCGGTAAACCTTATAGGAATTAACTATGATAAATGGAAAGAACTGGATAAAAAGGTTGGTTTTTTATCTGCTCAACAGGCTTACACAATTATTCATGATTCAATAGCCATTTTGCGTATCCCAGGGTTTACTACTGATAAAAAAGAGATGAGAAAGTTCTTTGAATCAGCATTCACTGATTTTAAAGAATTGAAAATTAAGCATCTTTTAATTGATGTTCGCGGAAATGAGGGTGGCTATGATCGTTTAGGTAAGGACCTGTATAGCTACATTGCACTAGCCGACTTTGAATACTATAAACACATTGAAATCGTATTCAAAAAGTCATCGAAGTTTACATATAAGCAGCATATGTGGGTGCCAAAGTACTTATCGCTTTTAAAAATGTTTATAAAACCAAATGATAAGGGTACATACTATTTCACTAAGCATAATAATTTCGGTACCCACAAGCCACAAAAGAATGCTTTTAAAGGCAATATTTGGTTTTTGCAGGATGGACTAAGTTTTTCGGCAACCACCGAAATGCTTAGCAGGGCTAAAGCTGATAAGCGAGGACAATTTGCAGGAACCGAAACCGGAGGAAGTTATAAATATGATTGCAGCGGAACATTTGTGTTTCTTAACCTGCCTACCAGTAAATTCACGATTGGCATACCCATAGGCGAGTATCAAATGGCTGTGCCCGATGATAATCCGAGGGGCAGGGGAATAATGCCTGACTTGAAAGTTCTACCAACTGTAAATGATATTACTGAAAACAAGGATGTAGTGCTCGAAAAGGTCTTAAAGCAAATAGAAAGCAAAAGTTTAAAAGTTGTTGACAGCAGATAGCTTTGTAGGCTTTTTAGATTATTATCAGCAAATAAAAGCCAGCGGTCCGTATCGCTGGCTTAAGAGGGGGCTATAACCTAATATAGCCGGAAAACTAAACTATGTTGTATTGATTGAGCAAACCTGCATTACTTAAATGAAGATATGGTGAAGAATTAGTGTATAAATGAAACGGGAAATAACTAATTGCTAAGTCGGATAACTGTAGCCACGATTTCATAAAACAGTTTTTTGTTGTTAAATTATAGGTTAAACAACTATCCAATAATCACCATGAAAAGGGGCCTATTCGTTTTAATTCTTTTCGTTGTATCAGTTACAAAAGTGTTTTCACAAATAGAATACAACCGCTTTAGCGTTGAGGGGCTTGGCGGAATTACAATGGCATTTACTGATGCATCAAATAATAATATCAGTTATATGTTTGGCGGGGCATTTCATTATAACACTTCACCATTTAGCTTCTTTTCGTTAGATATACAATCTGGGCAATTAAAAGGGGGATTAGAGGGAAACAAGAGGCAGTTCGCCAACAGTTATTCATCCTATTCGGCGACATATAATTTGGGCTTAGGCGATTTATTAAATATTAGCGCCAATACGCTGCACCGCAAAACGAACGACCTCTATTTTGGTGCAGGGGTAACATTAATAAAAAATAATGTTAAGGAAGTAGTGCCTTTTGAATACAGTACCAGCGATGGTACCTTTACCGAAGGTGTAAATTTTAAGGGCACCGAATTTGTGTTTCCGCTTCAAGTGGGACTTAATGTTAAGTATCGTACAAAAACCGAGAAAACACCTTTTGCAGTCAATCTTCATTATCAATTTAATTTATCATTCAGTGATTCGCTCGATGGCTATGAAGGGTCTCCGGGTAATAAGAAAAATGATTTGTACAGTACCATTTGGTTGGGCGTAAAATATTTCTTTGGTCCTACATCTATTTACTATCGCACACCACGATAGGGTTTCGTAAAATTTAACCTTTTGAAAATCTTCAAGTAAAAAGCCAAATGTATTTTGGTTTTTGTGCTTGGTAAAAACTCTGTGTAGTTTTACCTGCTTTGTGTCATTCGCTTAAATACACAAACCCGTCACTTATGACTAATCAAACCAACCCACAACAACTTGTTTTTACATTAAATCGCCATCCCCAATTTGGGTTTTTAGTGGAACCATATTTGGTTCAACTCGATGCGGATGGTGGTTATGGCTATAGTTATCGTGGGATCGCCTCTAAAAATTTGTCGCAGTTTTTTTCGGAAGCGGATCAACAGGATAAGGAACTTGCTCTGTTATCAGAGACTATGAATCCTATGGAAGTGTTTAAAAAGTTTAAGGATAAAGACGCCAAAAACCTGCAGCAGTTCATTACAAAATACTATGAGGTAGGCAAAACCAATAAGTTGCTCGATCCTGTTAGAACGCACGTTCGCCAGCATCTCGACCGTTTACGCTTAAAGTTTTTAGAGTTGGCCAAGCACAAAGCAGTTTGTTTGTTTACTAAAGAGGGTCCCCCCATGTGGCCCAAGCTAAGCTTTTCAGGTAATAAAGCGGAAATTAACTATTCGTTTAAACGCAATGACGAAGGGCTTTCATATTCTTTAAATGTTACTAGTTGTCAAAAAACGCTTGATTTAAGTTTAGCGCAAACGTATCTGTTCAGCCTTGAACCAACGGTTTTGCTGCATCAAAATACATTCTATTATTTCGATGAAAATGTTGATGGTAGAAAGCTTCAGCCCTTTTTAAGTAAATCATCTATTTCAATTCCTAAGGAAAAGGAGCAAGAATATTTTGAACAGTTTGTAATGAAGGTGATCAGTGCGGGCGATATAGCAGCTGAAGGGTTTGATGTGGTCCATTCCTCAATGGTTCCGGAAGTTCTGCTGCAGTTAACCGAAGAAACAAATCAGGTTCAGCAAAACTTATTTGAACAAAGTTCTGCTGTTATCTTAGATTCTAAAATGGTATTTGAACTTTACTTTAATTATGAGCGTTTTCAGTTTAGAGCTGGTTTAGGTGGAAATACTGTGAAACTGGATTACAATGAAACCCTGCCGGTATTTTATAAGGTAAAGCGTAATGAGTCATTTGAAAAGGAACTGATTAGTTGGTTTGCCAAGCGAGGACTAACATTAGGCGCTCAAAAGCTGGCACTTTCAAAAGATAAAGCATTTGATTGGATCGATAAGTATAATGCTGAATTGCTCGAACGAAACATTCGTTTGCAACAACCTCAGAACATGAAGGCTGGTGCTAAAAAGTATTTTCTGGGCGAATCGGTTATCAATTTATCAATTAATGAGAGCCGTGATTGGTTTGAGGTAAAAGCCCTGGTTCGTTTTGGTGAATACGAGATAGCATTTAGAAAAATATATAACCTGATTGTAAGTGGTAAAACGGAGTTCGCATTACCAAATGGTGAAATCGCTGTTATCCCCGAAAAATGGATTGAGCATTATTCAGGTTTAATGAACTTTATGCAGGAAGATGAGCAGGAGCGGATTATTCTTCAGAAACATCATTATGCATTAGTAAAAGAGATGCAGCATAATGAATTGCTTCAGGCTGATTTAAATGAGCGTTTGGAGAAATTGCTCGATCTTACTCAAATTGATGACTACCCAATGCCGCAACAGTTTAAAGGCGAGCTGCGACCTTATCAAAAGGCAGGTTATAATTGGATGCGATTCTTAAATGAGTATGGTTTGGGAGGATGTTTGGCTGATGATATGGGCTTGGGGAAAACGGTTCAAACTTTGGCTTTGTTGCAAAGCGTAAAGGAAAATTCAGACCAGCATGTGTCGTTATTGGTATTGCCAAAATCATTGATTTATAACTGGCATTTGGAGGCTTATAAGTTTGCCCCTGAGCTTAAGATTTTATTGCATGCTGGTAACGAACGCTCCAAAACCAACAAGCGTTTTGCTTCTTATGACCTTGTGATCACCTCTTATCCGATACTTTTAAGAGACATTGAGCTGTTCGAGTCGTTTTACTTTAATTACATTGTTTTAGATGAGGCTCAAGCCATCAAAAATCCTTCATCGGCAGTAACAAAAGCTGTAAGTTCTTTAAAATCAAAACATAAGCTGGTATTAAGCGGTACGCCAGTGGAGAACTCAACGATGGATTTATGGTCCCAGATGAACTTTATAAACCCTGGTTTGCTGGGTTCGCAGACTTTTTTCAAGCAAAATTTCCTTCAGGCAATTGAGAAACGTGGTGATGAACAAAAAGCGCGGAAGCTACAAGGCATGATCAGTCCGTTTATTCTACGCCGATTGAAAACGCAGGTGGCTACTGAACTTCCGGAGAAAACGATCAACATACATTATGTGGAGATGAGCGAAGAGCAGCAAAATGCCTACGAAAAAATTAAAGCTGATTGCCGGAAAATGGTGTTTGACAGCATTGATGAAGTGGGCTTCGACAAATCGAAATTTATGCTGTTAAAGGGGTTGATGAAATTGAGACAAATGGCCAATCATCCGCTTTTGGCTGATGCCGGCTATGAAGGCGATTCGGGTAAGTTGGAAGAAGTAAAAGAAATGCTGTTGAATGTAACCAGTGAAGGTAACAAAGTGCTGGTGTTTAGTTCTTTTGTTCAGCATTTGCAACTGGTCAAAGAATTCTTGGTAAAGGAAAAAATTGCGTTTTCCTATCTCGATGGCCAAACAAACGACCGTCAATACCAGGTCGACCGTTTCCAAAACGATGATTCTGTAAAGGTGTTCCTTATCTCATTAAAAGCCGGAGGAACCGGTTTGAACCTTACAAAAGCGGGTTATGTATTCTTGCTTGATCCTTGGTGGAACCCTGCTGCAGAAGCGCAGGCAATTGACCGCGCTCACCGTATCGGTCAGAAAAATCAGGTGATGGTTTATAAGTTCATCACCCGCGATACAGTAGAGGAAAAGATTTTGGATTTGCAGCAAAGCAAAACCCAGCTTTCAGATTCATTGATAGTGGCTGAAGATCAATTTATAAAACAATTGGACGCAACCATTGTAAAGGATTTATTGTTGTAGTTTTTAAACCCGATTAGTGTGAATGATCAAGTCTTTTTTTAAAATCTCCAGCCTGATTATAGTACTAGGCATGACCGCTTGTAGCAGTCCTCGGCTCGATTTGACTGGGATGCCAACTTGGGGTCAGCTTAAAGCCAATACGGAGTTTAAGTTTGATTGCAAATCCAAAATTGAAAACAGCCATTTAACGGAAATATCAGGAGTGGTGAACGGATATGCTAATCCCGGGTTTTTATACGTTCAGGAAGACAGTTTTAGTCCGAATAGGGTTTACATTCTTGATACTATCGGCCATTATTATGGCTCTTTAAATATTAGGGGTTGTCGTAATTTCGATTGGGAAGATCTGGCCATTGGTCCGGGGCCGGAAAATGGCAAAAACTATATTTATATTGGTGATATTGGGGATAACCTTAAAGTGAGAAATACAATATTTGTGTTTCGATTTGAAGAACCAGATTTGACAAAGGTTGATTTCCCTGTTCAGATGCAGATAAAAAAAGCGGCAAGATTTCGACTGAAATATCCGAAAGGCCGGTTTAATGCCGAAACCATTCTATTAGACCCTATTTCCAAAGATATTTTTGTGATCACTAAAGGTGAGCAGGCTGGAGTTTTTAAGGCCGAATATCCTCAAAGTACCAAAAGGGCCGCTAAACTAAAATACATGGGAGCTTTACCAATTCAAATGGCAGCCGGAGGCAGTATTTCAGCCAATGGAACCGAGATCGCTATTAAGAACTATACCCATATTTATTATTGGAAACGACAGTTGAATGAACCGATTGATCAGGCATTAAAACGAACTCCTGAACTACTTCCATATATGGTAGAGCCTCAGGGCGAAGCCATAAGTTTTACTAAAGATGGTCGTGGCTACTATACAATAAGCGAGGTGCAAAAAAATTCGGGTTTAGGCCCGATGCTATATTTTTATAAAAGGAAATGATCCTTTAATCTTCTTCAAAAATCTCGATCACGCGGCCAATCTGCCCGTCTTCTAATCGCACTTTAATTCCTCGATGGTGAAATGGCGCCTTTGTTAACAGGTCCTTAACAAAGCCTCGGGTTCTTTCTCCACTCCGCTGGTCCTTCTTTAAAATAATGTCTACTTCCAATCCCGGATAAATATCGCTTCTGGTTTTGCCGTCCATTTTTAAATCAATTTAAGGTCAAAGATAGCTATTCTGTCTTAAGCGCAAGCTTTCAATGATTTCAAATTAAAATTTATCTGGTCTTATGGATTTTAAATGCAGCCTGCATCTTAATAGAAAATCGATTCACTATGAAAGCACGTATCAATCTTCTTCTGCTGGTTTTGTTAGTTGTTATGAATGCCTGCAGCCAGCCAAAAGTAATTCAGGGTCGGATAAAGGCCGCTGATACAGGAGCGCCGTTAAAAAATGCGGAGATCGTTTTAAAAGGAACTACGATCAAGTCGCACAGTAATTCTAGGGGCGTTTTCAATATCCATTTAACTGATTCGAACAATGTGCTGATCATTTCTGCTAAAGGATATGAGTCTAAAGAAATAAAACTCAACGACTCCGATCCTTTCCAGGTAATGTTGGTTCCCAAAGGGCAAGTGATGTACGATGTTAATATGCCGGTTAAGGAAGAAAAACTCCTGGAAGAAGATAAAACAATGATACGGGCATCGGAGGATATAGTAGTGCCACAAATGAATGAATCATTTGCTATGGCTCCGGCAGCATCTTTTAATACCGAAGATTATTCGGCTTTAAAAGAAAACGGATTTAAGCAAGTGTCAAAAGCACCGCTTTCAACTTTCTCAACTGATGTTGATCGGGCCTCTTATACAAATGTTCGTCGTTTTATAAACATGGGGCAAATGCCACCTATTGATGCTGTTAGAGTCGAAGAAATGATTAATTATTTCGATTATGATTATGCTCAGCCCACCGGTAATGAGCCGGTTGTTATACATACCGAAGTAGCCGTTTGTCCTTGGAATAACCTCCATAAACTGGCCCGCATAGGCGTTCAGGCAAAACGCTTGGAGACTAAAAATCTGCCTGCATCTAACATTGTATTTCTGATTGATGTTTCTGGATCGATGGAAGATCCGAATAAACTTCCATTGGTGAAATCAGCTTTCAAACTTTTAACGGATCAGCTTCGTGCAAATGACAAAGTAGCCATAGTGGTGTATGCAGGAGCTGCTGGGGTTGTACTGCCTTCTACAAAGGGCGACGAGAAAACGACTATAAAAGATGCACTCAATCAATTGGAAGCAGGCGGTTCAACAGCGGGAGGAGAAGGTATTGAACTCGCTTATAAAATCGCTACCCAAAACTTTATAACCAATGGTAACAACCGAGTAATTATAGCTACCGACGGCGATTTTAATGTAGGGGCATCAAGCGATGGTGAGTTGCAGCGATTAATTGAAGAGAAAAGAAAAAGCGGAGTGTTCCTTTCGGTTTTAGGCTTTGGAATGGGTAACTATAAAGACAATAAACTTGAACTTTTAGCTGATAAGGGAAATGGTAACTATGCCTATATCGATAATTTTTCTGAAGCCAAACGGGTGTTTGTAAATGAGTTTGGCGGGACCTTGTTTACACTGGCTAAGGATGTAAAGCTTCAGGTAGAATTTAATCCTGCTACTGTTCAATCCTATCGTTTGGTGGGTTATGAGAACAGGTTATTAAATGATGAAGATTTTAATGATGATAAAGTAGATGCCGGTGAAATAGGCAGCGGACAAACCGTTACTGCTCTATATGAAATTATTCCCGTTGCCATTAAGAGTCCGTTTCTACCTGCTTCCATTGATCCATTAAAATATCAAAACGAGCGTTCTTCTGGCCCGGTGAATACCAATGAATTGATGACGGTTAAATTGAGATATAAAGAATTTGTAGATAGTAGCAGTAAACTGATTAATGTAGTGGCAATTAACTCGAATGGAGCTATTGAAACAGCTAGTGTAAGTTTTCGTTTTGCAGTGGCTGTAGCAGAGTTTGGAATGTTGCTTCGCAATTCGGTTTATAAAAATCAATCAAATTATGAGCAAGTGGTCGCTCTTGCTTCAACCTCGCTTCAAAACGATCCTGAAGGATATAAACATGAGTTTGTAAAACTGGTTAAAACGGCAAAAGCCTTAAGTCAAGTCAGCGATAAAAATGTAGTTGGAAGCATTAGACCTTCCATAACCCCAATTATTAGATAATAACTGCAGCATGAAAATAAAAACTATGGTAAAACAGGTAGGCGCCCATCCACCTCCCTTTGGGGTGGTGTAACACTACCTATCTGCTTGTTTGCCGGGTCAAACAAAACGATGAGAATTTATAGAGCTTGTTCAAAACCCCGGGTTAAACGCCCGGGGTTTGGTGTTCTATTATTTCCAGCCTCCGCCCAATGAACGATAAAGCTCAACAATAAGGCTTAATCGTTGGCGCTGAATGTCAGCAAGATTTAATTCTCCTTGTAAAGCAGATCCCTGTGCTATTAACACCTCCAGGTAATTGGCCATCCCACTATTGAACAAAAGCTTGGAGTTTTTTATGGCTAGCTTTAATGTTTCCACCCGTGTTTTCTCAAGGGTTTCCTGTTCCTTGATTTTGTCAATTCCAACCAAGGCATCTGAAACTTCTCCAACAGCAAACAATACTGATCGCCTAAAGTCCAGTGCCGACTGATCTCGTTCTATTTTAGAAATTTCATATTGTGTTCGTAATTGTTTTCTTAAAAAGATAGGCTGAGTGAGTCCTCCCGCTGCAGTAGCAAACAATGAACCTGGGATATTGAACCAATTGCTGGCCTGAAAAGTATTTAATCCACCCGAAGCTGAAATAGTTAAGGATGGATACATTTCAGCCTTGGTTACTCCTACACGGGCATTTGCTGCAACCAATGCTAATTCACTCGATTTAACATCAGGGCGGTTACTTAGTAAGTTAGCTGGTACGCCCGAATTATACTGATCAGGTAAATCAATTAAGAAAATGCTTTGTCTGCGTTGAATCACTTTTGGCATTTCACCAGTTAATATGCTAAGTGCATTCTCTTGTACAGCAATACTTTCTTCGAGTTGAGGAATTAGTAAGGCGGAGTTTAAGCGTTGTGCTTCGGTTTGCTGAATGGCAAGAGATGTTACTTGTCCGGCATCGTATTGTAAACGAACGATAGTAAGTGTACTGTCATTTAAAGCAACGTTGTTTTTAGCAATTCGAAGTTGTTCATCAAACATAAGCAAATTAAAATAGCCTTGAGCAACGCTGGCAACTACCTGCGTTTGAACAGCCTTTGCCGCTTCTTCAGTTTGCAGGTAATTAGCTAAGGCAGCTTCTTTTTGGGATCGAATTTTTCCCCAGATATCGGCTTCCCACGAAAGGTTCAATGCAGCCTGATAATCTTTTACATATTTAGAACCTAAGAACTGCCCGGCACTTATTCCACTTAAACTGTTATCCGAAGGACGATTTATAGATGCTCCAATTTGAGCCGATAGTTCAGGAATATTACCAAGCTTTGCTTGACTTAAAATCCGTTGAGCGCTTTCAATATTTTTAATAGCTATTTGAAGACTGATATTATTATGTATGGCGCTGTCAATCAATGTGATCAGCTCCTGATCTTTAAATAATGATCGCCACTCTAACGAACCAATTGATGAGGCTGTATCTGCTACGGCTGTTGTATGCTCCCTGAATTGTTCGGGCATGTGTTGCTCAGGACGGGCGTATTTCTCACTAATTCTGCAGGAATTTATCACTACTGCAAAGGCGGTGAGCAACACACAGAGCTGAACTTTATATTTAAAGTTTGTCATAGTTGTTTGATTAAAATTTAACGTAATGCCGGTTCTTCTTTTTCTTCGTCATCAAACTTATTGATGTAGGCCTTCCCGGTAATTTTTTCCTGAATAAACTGGAATACAATAAACAATACCGGAATGATGAATAAACCTAATACAACGCCTGCTAGCATACCACCAGCGGCACTAATACTTATGGAATGATTACCAATGGCCGATGGTCCGGTAGCGCGCATCAATGGAATTAAGCCCACCACAAAAGCTATGGAAGTCATAATAATTGGACGTAAGCGTAGCTGTGCAGCCTCAATGGCCGAACCCATTAAGCTCATACCCGCCCTGCGTCGCTGAATAGCATATTCCACAATTAGGATCGCGTTTTTTGCTAGCAAACCGATGAGCATGATAAGTCCCACTTGTACGTAAATATTATTTTGGATACCTGTTAAGTTGATGGCCACAAATACACCAAGCATACCGGTAGGGATAGAAAGAATTACAGCAAGAGGTACGATATAGCTTTCGTACTGGGCACAGAGTAAGAAATAAACAAATAATACGCACAGTGAAAAAATAAGCACCGATTGCCCTCCAGAGTTTTTTTCTTCTTTACTCATACCGGTCCATTCAAAAGAGTAACCTCTCGGAAGCTTTCGGGACGCAACTTCTTCAACTCTGTTTAATGCATCTCCGGTACTAAAGCCTGGTTTTGGCATTATGTTAACCGTAATGGAGTTGAACATGTTGTAGCGATCCAATGATTCTGGCCCGTAAACACGTTTTAGTTTAGCAATCGTATTCAGGGGAACCATTTCGTCTTTGTCATTCTTAACGAACGCATTTGTTAATGATCCTTCAGTTTGACGATACGGAGCATCAGCCTGCATCATTACCCGGTAATATTTCCCAAAACGATTAAAATCTGAAGCCATCATACCTCCATAGAAAGCCTGCATCACTGCCATCAGGTCTTTTACATTTACACCCAGTTGTTTTGCTTTTACCTGGTCAACTTCTAATTCAAATTGAGGATAATCATTTTTAAAAGTAGTATATGCAACAGCGATCTCTTTTTGCTGCATCAGCTCCATATTAAACGCAAAAGCTGTTTGAGAAAATTTATTCAAATCGCCCCCGGTTCTATCTTGCAGCACCATTTCCAATCCATCAACATTCCCGAAACCGGGTACTGTTGGAAAAGTAAATACAAAGCAAGAAGCTTCCTTAATTTGGGAAAGTTGCTGGTTCATGAGTCCAACAATTCCGTTTATATCACTTACCTCTCCACGGTCTTTCATGTCCCGAAGATTGGCAAAGGCCATTCCGAACGAAGGGCTTGCGGAGTTGCTTAATAAGTTAAATCCACTTATCGCAATCACATCACTAACCGCAGGGATGGCTCTCAAAACGCTATCGGCTTTTTTCAAAACTTCATTGGTTCGTTCCAGAGATGAGCCGGCAGGCAGGGCAATCGCTACTGCCGCAAAACCGTTGTCTTCATTCGGAATAAATCCTTTTGGAGTGGAGATCATAAACCAGATAGTGGCGATTGTAATTATAGCAAGTCCGCCTAGGGAGATCCATTTATGACGAATCAGGAACTGCAAACTCTTAACATATTTAGTCGTCATGGCGCCAAACCCGGCATTAAAAGCCGAGAAAAACCTACCTGAAAAGTTCTGTTTATGTTGAACACCATTGCCATCAGCATGTACATTCTTTAGAAATAAAGCTGATAGGGCAGGACTAAGCGTTAAGGCATTTACTGCGGAAATAAGAATTGCAATAGCCAGTGTAAAAGCAAACTGTCGGTAGAAAACGCCTGTTGGTCCGGTGAAGAATCCAACGGGTAAAAACACCGCCGACATAACCAGGGTAATGGAAACGATGGCGCCTGAGATCTCACTCATGGCAGCAAAAGTGGCTTTTCGTGCGGGCCAATGGGTTTGTTCCATTTTTACGTGTACTGCCTCCACTACAACTATGGCATCATCCACCACAATACCTATCGCAAGTACGAGGGCAAAAAGGGTAAGAAGGTTGATCGAAAATCCGAAAAGCAGCATGAAAAAGAATGTTCCAATAATAGCTACGGGAACAGCAATGGCGGGAATCAGCGTTGATCTGAAATCTTGCAAAAACAAGAACACCACTAAAAATACAAGGATGAAAGCTTCAATCAATGTGCTTTTTACTTGTGAAATCGACTCATCTAATTGTTCCTTCGTGCTGTAAATGGTATCGTAATGAACTCCTTTCGGAAATGCTTTGGCAGCCTTTGCAATCAATTCATTGATTTGCGTTTGAACTTCATTCGCGTTTGATCCGGCAGTTTGAAAAATTGCCACCATCGTGCTTTGGCGACCATTATTAAGTGTATTACCCGAATAACTGCTTGATCCAAATTCTACTCTAGCAACATCTTTTAAGCGCAATATTGATCCATCATTATTTGATCGAATAACGATGTTCTCATAGTCGAGCGGCTGGCTTAACTTTCCTTTGTACTTGATAACGTATTCAAAAGATTCTTTGCTGCCTTCACCAAATTTACCAGGTGCCGCCTCCAAATTTTGATCCTGAATGGCATCTAAAACTTCCTTAGGAGATAGTTTATATGAGGCTAACTGTTGTGGATTCAGCCAGATACGCATTGAATAATCCTTATTTCCAAAAATGATGGCCTGACCTACACCCGGAACACGTTTAATTTCGGGGATGATATTGATCTTGCCATAGTTTTGTAAAAAGGTTTCGTCATAAAGTTTATCGTTATCAGAATATAAACTGATAAGCATAATGAAACTATTCAATTGTTTTACAGTTGTAATTCCCGATTGAACTACCTCAACAGGCAACTGATTGGTTACCCCGGAAACACGATTTTGTACGTTTACGGCAGCCTCATCCGCATTAGTTCCAAGTTTAAAAAACACGCTGACAGAAACCGATCCATCATTACTGGCGGTCGACTTAATGTAAGTCATATTTTCAACGCCGTTGATCGCTTCTTCGAGCGGGATTACTACTGAACGCAATACAGTTTCGGCATTGGCGCCCGGGTAACTAGCTGTTACCTGCACACTTGGTGGGGCTATATCAGGAAACTGAGTAATAGGTAAGGTATATAAACCGATGGCGCCGAGCATCACTAATATCACCGATATCACTGTTGCCAGAACGGGCCGTTCTATGAATTTCTTTAACATGTAACTAAATTTTAAGCGACAAAAGAGCGGTTAATGCAACTGTGTAACTATTTCATCGAAAGCTGAACTTTCAAGGTGCTATCAGCATTCATTGGTTTGGGAACGATCTTCATTCCGTCTTGCAAATTGCCAATTCCGGTAAACACAACTTTATCGCCTTGTTTAATTCCCGAAGTAACAACGTAGGTTGTGCCGCTCTTCCCGGAAACAGTGATAGGGGTTGCTTTCACCTTGTTGCTGTCAGCCAGCAAGTAAACAAAGATCTTATCCTGCATTTCAACGGTCGATTCCTGGGGAACTACTAATGCCTCATTTACCGTTTGAACAAGTCTTATTTTTCCCGTATTGCCGGAGCGAAGAATACCTCCACTATTTGGGAATGTTGCTCTTAAACTGATCGATCCGGTGGCTTTATCGAACTGGCCTTCACCCATCTGAACTTTCCCTTTTTGTGGATATTCACTGCCATCGGCTAAAATCAGGGTTACACCCGGTACATTACGCAGTTTTTCTTCCAATGTATTTCCTTGGTAACGCTCTTTGAAACGCATGAAATCAGCTTCGCCAACAGAAAAATAACCATAGATCTCACTCACATCAGTTAAAACAGTTAATGGCTCGGTGGTGGTTTTGCCAACTAAGCTTCCTACACGTTGAGTAAGTCTACCGATATAACCACTTACCGGCGCGGTAATGGTTGAGTAACCAACATTTATTTGCGCCGAGGCCACCATTGCTTTTGCCGACTCCACATTGGCTTTGGCTGTTTGATAGCTGGCCTTGGCTGTTTTGAGCTGAACTTCGGAAACCACCTTGTTCTGAACAAGTGGAGTAAGCTTGTCGATTTCTAATTGCGCATTAGAAAGATTAGCCTCAGCTGAATGTAAAGCGGCAGTTGCTGTGTTCACCTGTTCCCGGTAAACCCGGTCATCAATCTTAAATAAAGGCTGGCCTGCTTTTACAAATTGCCCTTCATCCACGTATACTTTTTGGAGATATCCATCTACCTGTGGTCTTACCTCTACATTTACTTTACCTTGGAGTGAAGTGGTAAACTCGGTAAAAGTAGTAGCGGTAGTAGGAGTTATAGTTAGCACTGGTAATTGCTGTGGCGGCATTTCTTGCTGCTGATCTTGTTGCCCGGAAGATTTACAGCTAAAAAGCAAAATCCCTCCAAGTAAAACCATTGAAGAGAGAAGGACTGCTTTTGATATTTTTATATCCATAAGTTATACGTAGTTTATAGTTTATATATAGTTAGAATGAGATGTTTTGATATATGATTGTTGTCGAGTATTAACAAGAGTTCATAGAAAAAGTTTACTTTCTTTAGTGTATGCTTTTTTGAAGTTACAAAAAGCCTACAATAGCAATAGGCTTTTCAAAAATTATGGGCGAAAAGGAATAAAAAAGTTACTTAATTAGATATTAAGGCAATTGCGAAATTAATAATAGGTGATTTATTGGTAGGTTAAATGAGAAAACCGGAAATCAAGACTGTTTTGTATCAATCTCAACTTCCGGTTTTCAGTTTTAAGTAAAAAGAGTCTTATCCGAACATATTTCCAAAGAAACCTCCTAGGCCTCCGGAAGCCATCTTCAGCATATTTTTATCAATACCTATAAATGCAGCAAAACCATCCAGATCAGCTGAGTTGCCTGATTCTTTAAATTTCTCTACGATCTTTTCAACTGCAAAAGGAATAGTAAAGTCGGTGATTTTTTGAGCTTGAGCACCATCCATGCCCATTCGAGAGGTAAAACTTTCTACAAGGCCTGTTGAAAGAGTGCCCATAATTGGGTTGCTGGCATCGGCTGCGACATTGCCGGTTAATAGTTCAATTACTTCATTTAATTTGCCACCGAAAACTTGTTTTTTAATGGTGTCAACTAACGATCCGCTTACACATTTTAATGTAGGTTCAACCTGAGCAGCGTCCAAACCCAATACGGATTGAGCTTTCTCAGCAAATTCACCTTTTATCGCATTTACAATTGGTTCAAACATCTTTGTATGATTAATATTTTAAGGGCTGAAAGTATAAATTTTTCAGAAATAAACTATGCATGCATTGAGCTAAAAACTTGCACCCCATCTTTGAAAGTTCATGTCTGTTGGATTTAAAACCAACCGCTTTTTTTTCTTCTTGTTGAAGTTGAAAGTCCTAAAACACCTAACAAGCCGCGAGTGACTTCCTTAATAATTGTTTGGCCTGCTCGGCTGTTTATCGCTTCCTCAATCATACTTGGCTCTTCAGCTGCTTTTTTCTGCTCTTTGGCTTCTTGATTAGCCTGCTCCGCCGCTTGCTGCTGATTTCTAGCTTGTTCCAGTTTTTTTGTTAAAATTTCAAAAGCGCTTTCACGATCAAGGGATTCATTATATTCCCTTGCCAAACTAGATTTATCTACTAAGGCATCCATTTCAATTGGCGACAAAATGTCCATTCTTGATTGAGGAGGAGCAATAAGTGTATGTGCCAGCGGGGTTGGAATACCTTTTTCGTTTAGAACGGTTACAAGCGCTTCGCCGATACCCATTTGGGTTAAAATGTCTTCAGTCTTGTAGAACTCTGTTTCCGGATAGTTCTCGGCAGTAAGTTTAATGGCTTTACGATCAACCGCTGTAAAAGCACGCAAAGCATGTTGAATTTTCATCCCTAATTGTCCAAGTATTTCGTTAGGGACATCGGTAGGGTTTTGGGTGACGAAAAATAGTCCTACACCTTTCGAGCGAATGAGTTTAACCATGGTGGTTATCTGGTCAAGCAAGGCTTTGCTCGCTTGATCAAAAATCAAATGCGCCTCATCAATAAAGATGATAAGTTCTGGCATGTCGGCATCGCCTCGTTCAGGGAATTTCTCATAAATTTCAGCAAGTAAGCACAGCATAAAAGTTGAGAACAAGCGGGGTTTGCTTTGCAGATCAACCAGACGAATGATGTTTACGTATCCTCGTCCGTTATCATCTTTGCGTAAAAGATCTTCTACATCAAACGATTTCTCTCCAAAGAATTTGTCAGCGCCTTGTTCTTCTAAAGCAATTAACTGACGCAAGATTGTACCGACAGAAGCAGGGCTTACCGCACCATAAGTGGCTTCAATTTCTTCTTTTCCTTCGGCTGTTACATATTGAAGCACTTTACGAAGATCCTTAATATCTAGCAGTGGAAGGCTTTTGTCATCAGCATATTTGAAAACCAAGGATAATACACCAGACTGGGTATCATTTAAGTCGAGAATACGTGACAACAAAACAGGGCCAAATTCAGAGATGGTTGCGCGAAGCTTAACACCTTTTTCGTCTGAAATTGACATTAATTCGGTTGAGGCACCTTGTGGTTTCCATTCAATTCCAATTTTTTGTGATCGCTCAGTTGCTTTAGGATTGGCCTCTCCCGGTTGACTAATTCCGCTTAAGTCGCCTTTTATGTCCATTGCCAAAATAGAAACACCTTTGTCGGTCAGTTTCTCACAAATAACCTGAAGAGTTTTTGTTTTGCCCGTACCCGTTGCCCCGGCAATTAGTCCATGACGATTAAAGGTTTTCAATGGAGCCTTTACCTGGTTGTTTTCCAGTATTTCTCCATCTAAAATAGAAGTTCCTAAAATAATGCTGTCGCCGGAAAAGGTATATCCGGTGCTAATAACTTCGCGAAATTTTTCTTTATTATCCATCAGGAAAACGTATTATTAACTGGTTGTTTAAATTGTTAAGCAGTTAAATTTACATGAATTTATGTGACAAAAAAACCTACTTATCTTGATGAATAGAATTAAAATAATATCCACTTTGCTATTAGTTGGAGTGGCCCAGCTGGGCTTTTCTCAACAAGTAGCTATTCAGATTTTTAAACCGGATACCTCAACAAGTATCAGGGCGATAGCGGTGCCTAACGATTCAACAGTTTGGTTTGGCGGAAGCAAAGGCAAATATGGTTTCACAAATGATAATGATAATAGTTGGACAGTTGTTCAAAAAGATAATGACTTAAGGAATACCGAATTCAGGAGTATTGCAGCCTTACCTTCAGGAGCTGTTTTTATGGCGAATATTGGGTCGCCCGGGTACATACTTCAATTAAATGATGATGGGTTTAGCTGGCAGCAACGGTATAAAAATGAAACCAAAGATCAGTTCTTCGACGCTTTAGTTTTCGTGTCGAATGAAGTTGGTTATGCTTTGGGCGATCCACAGAGTGGATGTGTTCAATTATTGAAAACCAACAATGCCGGTAAAAACTGGAATCCGGTAAATTGTAGTGATTTGCCAGCTCTTGAAAGTGGCGAAGCATTTTTTGCATCTTCGAATACTTCAATGGATGCTATAGGTAAATATATTTGGATTGCAACAGGAGGCCCTAAAGCTCGTGTGATTTATTCTGATAATAGCGGAGCTTCATGGACGCTGTTTAAAACTCCAATTCAACAAGGTTTAAAAATGACCGGGATCTTTTCACTTGATATGTATAATGAGAAGATCGGCGTTGTTGCCGGAGGCGATTACGACAATAAAGCTGAAACAAAAAACACCATTGCTTTTACCAAAGACGGAGGACGTACTTGGCAAGTAAAATCCAATCAGCTGCCTTTTGTTTCATGTGTTCAATTTATTCCAGGGTCAAAAGGCAAAAGACTATTAGCAGCTTGTTTGCCTGGTGTTTATTATTCAAATAATGCCGGACTTACCTGGATGAAAATAAGTGATGAAAGTTTTTATACTTTCAGAATAGCCCCATCAGGCAGAACTGCTTGGTTTGCAGGAGTGAAAGGGGTGATAGGCAAAATGAATTTATCAGAAATAGGGGCAAACAACTAAGTTAAAATTTTCCTTTTTTCAGAGGGTCGAGAAGGTACTCTAATCCATTGAGTTTAATTTCATAGATGGTATGCAGAAGCATTCCGAGTTTGCCTGTTGGAAAGCCTTTTGAATGGTACCAAACCAAGTAAGGCTCCGGTAAATTACATATTAAAACACCTTTGTATTTGCCATAGGGCATTTTTAGGGTGGTGAGTTCTTTAAGTATTTCGGCGTTCAAACTAACTGATGATATTTATTGCGAAGATAAAAGGATAAGCCGCATATCAACAAACAAAACCTTTATAAAACAAGAACGGCCCGATATGATTCGGGCCGTCCTGCATCAAAGTATATCGAACTAATTATTTCAATGTAAAGGATGATGAGCCAAGTTTTGAACCTTCAGTAAATAAGTTTACTGTGTATGTTCCTGGAGCCCAGCCTTCGCTGCTTAACCACTCAATAGCGTAGTTAGGGTTGTTTTTAGCATAAACCATAGTAGTTGAAGTAGTATACTCCACTTTCTCTCCTCCAATTACTAAATCTTTAGGGGTATCAGCTGCTGAAGCAGAGGTAAGGGTTTTACCGCTAGGGTCAACAATTTGCATGAACACCATGTATGGTCCTTCTTGAGCTAACTCATTTGGAGCTACCGCAAAGTCAGCGACCAATTTGTCAATGTTTTTAGCTTTAACATAGTCAACAAACTTTCCGCTGTTTTTGCGTTTGAAAGTTTTTGTGGTAACGGATGAAGCTTTTAACATTGAAGCCAATGTTACTTTATTGCTTAATTCTGAATTTTGTGATGTTAAATCTTGATTCTTTTTATTCGACTCTTCAACAGTTGTTTTCAATGTGCTATTTTCTGCTGTCAATTGCTCTTTCTCTTGCTTAAGAGTCTCAATTTCAGCTAAATACTGGTTGATGGTTTCTTTTAAAGTAGCAATCTCTTTTTTAGTTTTTGAGAGTTGAGCTGCCGAAAGTTTTCCGTTGCGTAAGGCCACTTCCAGTTCTTCAATTTTAGCGCTCATCTCTTTTTCTTTCGACTCTAAATCAGTAGTTAAAGTTTGATTAGAAGCTTTAACAGTATTAAGTTCAGTTTTTAGCTTTTCAAGTTCTAACTGAAGCGAAAGTTTTTCGTCTGTAATGGTAATGAGTTTAGCTTCTTTCTCATTTTTATTTAAGAAAAGGTAAGCGTTTGCTCCGAGTAGCAGAACAATAATTCCTGCAAGAATGTAAATCCAATTTTTAGATTTTGATTCGTCTGTGGTCATGGTATCTTCCATTGTTAATTGCGTTTAGTGGTTTCCTCTATCTTTATATGTTAACTATTTCTCTTTTCTTACTGTACATTACTCGTTTAGTTAAAAACTCGCAATGATTTTATATACTTTTGCGACCTAACAATATTTTAACCGAATTAAGGTTAAGGTGTAGTGTTGAGTCTAAGTAACGGATACAAGTTTAATGCCATTGCATTATATGCATTTATACTTAGGTTTGGAAGCAATGTTACAGAAATTTGGGTAATAATTTCTACGCATTGAGAAGAAGAAGGTTTTACTATTAGGTAAAACAAACCTTAAAATTTGTATGAAGAAGAGATTTGGGCAGTTTTTGTCATTAATAATTACATTAGGTTATATATTTCCTGTTCATGCGCAACAAAACTATCCTCCCAAAAGGGAGGTGAGAGGCGTTTGGATTGCTACGGTAGCTAATATTGATTGGCCAAGTAGCACGCATTTAAGTGCGACCGAACAGAAAGACGAATTCAAGTATATCTTAGACCATCATCAACGAACAGGAATTAACACTGTTTATGGTCAGGTAAGACCCAATGCCGATGCTTTTTATGCCAAAGGAAGAGAGCCTTGGTCCTATTGGCTTACCGGCCAGCAAGGGCGTCCACCTTATCCGGAGTATGATCCATTAGATTTTATGATCGAAGAGTGCCATAAAAGAGGAATGGAGTTTCATGCTTGGTTCAATCCGTATCGTGCCACACATAAAGGTGCAAAGGGAGCGGTTGCATCTACTCATATTACTAAAAGAAAACCTGAATGGTTTTTTAACTATGGAGGTCAGCTGCTTTTTAATCCGGGGATACCTGAAGTACGCGAATACATTGTATCGGTAATTATGGATGTGGTAAGAAATTACGATGTCGACGGAATTCACTTTGATGATTATTTCTATCCTTATCCAGAGCCTGGTCAATACATTCCGGATTGGGCAACCTTTAAAAAATATCCGAATGGCTTTACCACCATTGAAGACTGGAGACGCAACAACGTCGATCTTTTGGTTAAAATGGTGCATGATAGTGTGTCGGCAGCGAAACCAAAGGTGAAATTTGGTATTAGTCCGTTTGGAATCTGGAAAAATAGTTACCAGGATCCGGATGGCTCCGATACTCGTGGAGGATCTTCGTACTATAATCAATATGCTGATACCCGTAAATGGCTAGAGGAAGGCTGGGTAGATTATATGTTGCCGCAGGTTTACTTTAATACCGGTCATCCGAAAGCCGATTTTGAAACATTGACCGACTGGTGGGCAAATAATTCTTTTGGCCGTCATATCTATATTGGAATGGGAGCTTATCGGATTGGCAGTGATCCGTCATGGAGAAACCCAAATCATATGCCGGGGCAAATTAAATTTACCAGGTCCTATCCCGAAATCACTGGGCAAGTTTATTTCAGTTCTAAATCATTAACCCGAAATATTCAAGGATTTACCGATACGCTTCGAAACAACTATTATCGCTATAAAGCTTTGCCTCCAACTATGCCATGGATTGATAGCATACCACCAAATGCACCTGGTCATATTACCGCAGAGCAAACAAATCCAGGCGTGGTAAAACTTAGCTGGACAGAACCTGAAAAAGCCAGTGATGGTGATAATGCCAGGGCATATGTTGTTTATCGCATAGCGCAAAATGAGGTATTTGATATTAATGACCCAAGGAATATTATTGCAGTGGTATATAATGAACTGTCATTTGTTGATACGGAAGCGAAAACCAAACAAACCTATACATACATCGTGTCTAGTCTTGATAGGATGCAAAATGAGAGCACGGATCATTGTTTAATATCGATCCCGGTTAATTAAGCAGGTTTCCAATAATATTTTCGCGTTCAAACTCGGTTATTAAACGCTGCTGAATAGGGTTACGTTTAATAATCGGGTTGTTGAACCAAAATACCGGGTCATAAGGTAGGTTCTTTATATTTTCGTAATCATTTACTTCTGCCGACATATCTTCAACACTTAATTCTGGGTCGTACTCATAAACATAGAAAAAGCTATCTGTAACCAAGTTTATTTTCCGCTTCTTGTAAATGGTAAACAGCGAAACCCGCGTTTTTATATAATCAACCGTTACAAAATTCTCTGCTAACTTTTTAAATCTGATCTCATAGTCTAAACGGGTTTTATCAATCGTCTCCACATTTTGGCGCTCCCAACCGCTTGGTTTTATTAATTGATTGTCTTTATCGATATAAGTGCCTTGAACTTTTAAGATGTCAAAGGTATTCTCATCAATAAAGATATGACCATAAGTGCTGTCATGTTTATTTTTGGCGCTCCTAAATAAGAGTTCTGTAATGCGTTGACCAGACATAGGGTCTTCATATTGATTAGCTAATTCATAAAAGATGCGTTGTTTATTTTGATGCCTGATGGGTTGTTCTACTTCAAGCCCTGGCGTAGCATCAGCATAGATCTTTAAAAAGCGGGTTAAAACTGACTGATTATAGATATAAACACGATTTCCGGTATCCACATCCTTTATTCCATATCGAGCTTGTGTTAAGTCCCAGCCTTTGATTCCGTTATTATTGCTACAAACGTCATAAAACGATTCAAGCACTTCAGTACAAATAGAATCATTGTTGTTAAACTGACGGTAAAAAGCATGTCCGGTTAACTGATTCTTCCTTGATTTTAGTGCTTTATTACGAGCCTGTTCTACAAGTTTGGTCACATAATCTTCATATTTTACCTGTACTTCTTTTAGATGAATAATGGTTGGTTTTAATGAGATGGATAGAAAAGTTGTATCGGGTATCGGTACCATTTTACTTTCATAGCCAAGGCACGAAACTTTTATTAAGGCGGGTAAACTGTCAAGGTGTAATTCGAAATATCCATGATCATTACTCAAAGTACCCCGGCTTTTGTCAAAAAGCTCAATGCTGGTGTACGTTACAGGTGATTTGCTGGTTTCGTTAAACGTATAGCCCTGAATTATAACCTGTGCTTGTAAAAGGTTAAATTCTAGCACTAATACAAAAAGAAAGCATACGAACCGATTCATAACTATATAGAATGTTAATAAAATATACTTATAAATCGGGAAAAATAAAACTAAAAAAGGCTGATAATATTCTAATTATCAGCCTTTTTTAGTTTTATTTTGATAAGGTGATTAAACCTTGATAATAATCTTTTTGCGTTGCATAAACATCATTATTCCGGTAAATAATAAAACCCAAATTAATGCATGAATTAGGGAGGCATTATTAGGAGAGAAATACGGTACAACAAATTCATTATAAAGATGAGGTACAATGTTTTCAGAGGAGCCTTTGGCGTCAGTTACTTTTATTAGTCCAAGTGTTTTAACAAAAAACGCCGAAAGGAAAAAAGCAGTAATAGCATTTATACCAAAGGCAACAAAGGGTTTGGTAAAGCGCTTATAACCGTTTACATCAATTAACCAATAGCAGCAGGCAAAAACAATTGAGCCTAATCCAGCGGTGTAAAGCACAAATGAGCTGGTCCATAAGGATTTATTAATCGGAAAAGCAAAGTTCCAGATTAAACCGGCTATTGCAGCACCAAATCCAGCTACAAATAACCATGCTACCTTTTTCCCATTGTCATTTTCTTTTTTCATCCACATGCCACATAAAATACCTAATAAGCCGGTTGCAACAGCAGGCATGGTGCTCAGCACACCTTCCGGATCCCAGGTTTTCGATTGTTTCCAAGTATGATCAGTGGTTAAGACCAATCGGTCAAGCCATGCTGCAAGATTCGTTTCAGGTTCCATATTCGCATATCCAACACCCGGAACAGGTACGAAGTTCATTAACACATAGTATAGAACTAGTAAACCACCAGCTGTTATTGCAATGGTTTTGGGTTTCGCCTTTAAGAATATGATCGCAGAAATAAAGAAAACGATACCAATACGCTGTAATACACCTAAGATGCGAACGGTTGAGATATCGAATTTTGGATATAAGGCCAGGAATAAACCAAGACCGAATAACTTCAATGCTCTTATCGTAATGGTCTTCATCGCTTTACTTTGATCTTCCAGTTCTTTCTGACTTGATAAAGCATAGGCAATTGAGATACCTACAATGAATAAGAAAAATGGAAAGATTAAATCGGTGGGAGTACAACCATTCCAATGAGCGTGCTCTAACGGAGAATAAATGTGAGACCAGCTTCCCGGATTATTAACCAGGATCATAGCCGCAACGGTAATTCCCCTAAAAAAATCTAATGATAAAAGTCGCGGTTTGGCGACACCTGCGTTTACTGTCATTGGTTGCTTTGGTTTGTGTTTTTTTTGCTGAAGTTCAGACTGCTATTTAAGAAAATTTAAGATAAAAACAAAAATGCCGGCATTATACCGGCACTTTTGTTTATTCAACCAATCTATCAATTATTAATAGTGCCATCTAACGAAGGCCTCCATTGCAGCGTAATCAGCTAATCCAAGCTGGTTATAAAGTTGTGCGGTGCCACTATTGCGCTCTTCGGCACGTTGCCAAAATTCGCGGGCATCTTGCCCTTGAAATACAACACCGTCTTTTTGCGACTGATGTTTCCAAATTCCAAGACGTTTTATAAGTATTTGTTCGGGACTCATTGGAACAGCCATTTCAATTTCGTGAATATCCCACTCTGCCCAAGCTCCGCGGTATAGCCATAACCAACAATCTCCAATCCAATCTGCATTTGAAGGGTCATCTTTAAGACGTTTCAATGCTTCAAAAATCACATCTAAACAAACTTTATGCGTTCCATGTGGATCGGCAAGGTCTCCTGCTGCAAAGATCTGATGAGGCTTGATTTCCTTAATCAAATCCATTGTTATCTGAATATCCTTATCAGTTGGCGGGTTTTTCTGAACCGCTCCTGTTTCGTAAAAAGGAAGATTCATAAAATGAGCGTTTTGGTCAGGAATACCTACAAATCGACAGGTTGCTTTTGCCTCTCCCACACGCATCATGCCTTTAATCTGACGCAATTCGTTTGTGTCTATTTGGCTTGCTTTCTTCTTTTTTAAGAATGAAGAAATTTCATTAAAGACTTTACATGCATTCTCGTTGTCGAAGCCGAATTTCGAATTGAAGTTTACTACGAATTCAGTAAAACGAAGAGCTTCATCATCAGCAACGGCAATGTTTCCGGATGTTTGATAGCCTACGTGTACATCGTGTCCCTGATCATGCAAGCGTTGAAAAGTACCTCCCATTGAGATAATATCATCATCAGGATGTGGAGAAAAGATAATTACACGTTTACTTGACGGTTGAGCTCGTTCTGGACGAGTGGCGTCGTCGGCATTTGGCTTGCCTCCGGGCCATCCGGTAATGGTATGCTGTAATTTGTTAAATACATCAATATTCAGGTCGTGCGCATGGCCGTATTTCGACAGCAAGTCACCCATACCATTATCGTTATAATCTTTATTTGTAAGTTTTAAAATCGACTTGCCTAAGGTTAATGCCAGGTGACAAACCGCTTTCTTGGTCATGGCGTTATCCCATACAACAGAATCCACCGCCCAAGGTGTTTTAATCTTTGTTAGTTCGCTTGAACAAGGTTCATCGATAACAAACATTGTATTTGAGTGCAACTGCAGGTAGGAAGCAGGCACCTGATCAGTAATAGGTCCTTCAACAGCAGCAGCTACAATTTTTGATTTACCTTCACCCAAGCCCATCAGCACAATACGTTCGGCTTTCATAATGGTTGAAACTCCAGCAGTAATTGCTTTACGTGGAACTTTTTGAATTCCCTGGAACTCACCTGCCGCTGCAGCACGGGTAACATGATCCAACGTGATCAATCGGGTTTTAGAGTTTTGTAATGATCCAGGTTCGTTAAAACCGATGTGGCCATTTCCTCCAATTCCCAATAATTGAAAATCAATGCCACCAAGATCCTCTATTTTTTGCTCGTATTCGGCACAAAAAGCAGCAATATCTTCTTGGGGTAAGGTGCCGTTTGGAATATTATAATTCCCTTTTGGTATATCTACATGATTGAACAACTGCTCTTCCATAAAGCGTACATAGCTATGAATAGAGTCAGGCTGCATCGGATAATATTCATCTAAATTGAATGAGTAGACATTTGAAAAGCTTAGTCCTTCTTCTTTGTGTAATCGGATTAACTCTTTATAAACTTTAATAGGAGTTGAACCTGTTGCAAGGCCCAAAACTACATGCTTTCCATCTTCCTGACGTTGGCGAATTAAATCTGAAATCTCTTTAGCAACGGCAATTGATGCAAGTGAGGCATTGCTGTAAATTTTTGTAGGAATTCGCTCGAAGCGCGCTCTTCCTTGTTTTTCTAAACTGTAGCCCATATTTAAGTTTCGTTAAAAAAAGTAGCCTAAGTATAATTTTTTGGCAAACTCTGGATTCTTTCTTTGCGTCGGCATCAAAAATAGTATTTTAATTTTATTTTTTTGTCGACTATGGTTAAAAAAAATATTTATTAAATCAGTGGGGTTATTATAAAAATGATAATTGGTTGGTCTGTTTTAAGCTCGGAATATTAAATAATGAAATTTACTACTTTTAAGGCCTATTTTTCTTATACATGAAACAACAAATTGCCCGCTTAAATGCTATTTCTAATAAAAGTGAACGTTTAATAGTTGGCCTTATGTCAGGTACATCAATGGATGGACTTGATATTGCACTTTGTTCAGTTAAAGGGGCTGGTCCTTCAACGCAGGTGAAAATTATTCAATTTGAAACCATTCCATTTGATGAAACATTTAAACTAGAAATAAGAAAAATCTTTGCTAAAGAAGAGATCAGATTTGAGCAATTATGCGTTTTAAACCCCTATATAGCAACAACTCATGCGAAATTAATAAATGATTGCTTAAAGAAATGGGGTTTCGAAACGCAATCGATTGACCTAATTGCAAGTCATGGGCAAACGGTTTTTCATGCGCCCAAAAGATTACATCAGAAGGAGAAATTTGGAAACGCCACTTTGCAAATTGGAGATGGAGATCATTTGGCTGTGAAGACGGGTATAATTACAATTAGTGATTTTAGGCAGAAACATATAGCAGCGGGAGGCGAAGGAGCCCCCTTGGCAGTTTATGGTGATTATCTGATTTTCTCTGAAAGGGGTGAAGATCGAATTATGTTAAATATTGGTGGGATAGCCAATTTTACCTATCTGTCAGCCGATTTGGAATCCGCAAAGGTGTTTTCTACGGATGTTGGGTCAGGAAATACCTTGATTGACGCTTATGTTCATAAATATTACTCGGGAATGGCTTATGATGAAGACGGAAAGATCGCCAGGTCGGGAAAAGTCAATGAAGCATTATTGAATCAGCTTAAAGAACATTCGTTTTTCAAAGAAGCGTTCCCAAAATCAACTGGTCCTGAGCTTTTTAATTTCAATTATGTTGACGAAGCTTTAAAAGCAATAGGTAAAAGCGACATAGCGCCAGAAGATTTAATTAGAACCTTAACTCGTTTCAGCGCCGATGGCATTGTGGAGGCAATTAAAAGTTGTTTTTCAAAAGATATTAAGCTTCATGTTTATGGAAGTGGTGGTGGAATTCATAATCCGTGCATGATGGAGGATATTAAAAGCCAACTGCCAGAATGTGTTTTTCATACAACGGATGAACTGGGAATTATTCCCGACGCAAAGGAAGCAGTATTATTCGCTGTATTAGCTAATGAGTTAGTGGCAGGAGAGCAGTCTGAATTGTTTGGAAATGAAGAAAGGGGAACGCCTAAGGTTACGATGGGGAAAATTTCGCTTCCTTAGAAAAGGTCTGTTTTGAAAGATTTGAAACTTAAAATAAAGAGCCGGAAGCATTTGCTTCCGGCTCTTATAGTTTTATGATTTGGGATTCAAAATATCTTTGATGCGTTGCGAAAGGTCTTCCAGGTGAGCCCTGTTGATTCCGCTGTATTTTGGTGTTGCAGCTAAAATTTGTGCCTGTAAAACTTTTAGTTCGGTTTTAGCCAATGGACGAATGTCCGTTTGAGTTTGATCCGGACGACGCTGTGATGGAGGAACATTATCCTGGTTAGCCGGAGGTGTTAATAATGTTGCTAAACGCTCAACATAAGCACGTTGTAAATTACGACGATACGTGTCAATGTTTTTGCCCATAGCTAATTCAGTCCAAACGCCACCTCTAACGTCTTTAAATAATTCGCTTACCGAGTAAGATGTGGTAGGGTTAGTGGTTTCGAACTCAATTAAGCGCGATAATTTTTCAACGCTAAAAATCGAGTTTAAAATATTGGTCTGAAATGCTCTGATACGATCAACCACATTTGATTGGTCGAACTTGCGCAGAATACTTTGATCAATCAACCAGGTTGGAGTAGCTAATGCCTGCTCATTTAAAAAGGCAACAGCTTTCTTTTGCATTTCTTTTGAAACCGGAGCATAAACATCGCCTTGCTGATCATATGATTTTGGTGTCTCATATACACCACCAATGTTTTTAGCCACATGGCCCATATAACGATTCCACTGGTTGGTCAATTCGGAGTACATATCTTTTAGAACACCATAATCCTTACCTTCTTCATAAGTCCATTTGTTAAGGTTAGGCAATTCACGCTTAAGGTTTTTAATACCATAAGTACTTGCTTTTACCGCATCATTTCCCAGGTCTTCGTTTTGTGAGCGAGGATCCGCAGGATTGGTTTCTGTTCCGAAAAAGTATAAAGGGTCACCAGAGTGCTTAACGATCATCTTGTTTAATACCAACTCTTCTTCTTTAGGAGTTTTGGCATCCGGAAGCGTACGATAACCCCAGTCGATGGCGTATTTGTCGTAAACACCTATAGCAGGATATAGATTAACACCTTTGTCTTCAGGTTGAGCAACGTAGTTGAATCGTGCATAATCCATGATTGATGGAGCAGTACCCATTTTTTGAGTAAAAGCTGCTGAACGCAAAGAATCAACAGGGTAAGCGAAGCTCGATCCATAGTTGTGGCGCAAGCCTAATGTATGGCCAACTTCGTGTGAAGAAACAAATCGAATTAATTGTCCCATAACTTCATCCTTGAACTTAAGGTTACGAGAGTCTGGATTTACAGCTGAAGTTTGGATAAAGAACCAGTTACGAACAAGTTTCATCACATTGTGGTACCAGCCAATATGGCTTTCTATAATTTCACCTGAGCGAGGATCGGCAACGTGCGGGCCATAGGCGTTTGGTATTTCAGAAGCGAAGTAGCGAATTACAGAGTAACGTGCATCTTCAGTGCTGAACTCAGGATCTTCTGCGGCTGTTGGGGCTTCTTTACAAATAATTGCATTTTTAAAACCTGCCTGCTCGAAAGCTTTATTCCAGTCATTTACACCGGCAATAAGGTATGGACGCCATTTGGCTGGAGTTGCCGGATCGATGTAGTAAACTATTTGTTTTTTAGGTTCCACCAACTCACCACGATTATAAGCTTCAAGATCTTTTGGCTCTAATCTCCAACGGCGAATAAAGGTGGTTTTGCCTGCTTGTTGTTCCTCAGCGCTAAAATCAACCTGTGTTTGTGCAAAGTAGCCCACACGATTATCAAAATAACGCGGCTTCATTGGTTCTTTAGGTAACAGCAACATTGAGTTGTTGATCTCAACGGTAGCAATAGAACCGCTTGCATCTGGAGATGCTCCATTAATTCGATAGGTGAAAACATTTTTAACCTCGATGTTTAATGGATAACTTTTTACACTACTAATGTATGAACGGCTGTCGTCAGCTCCAGCAATGCGGTATTTTTTACGAAGGTCTTCAGGAAATGTAAATGCAGGATTGTCTCTAGAGAACAAATCAGTAACATCAACTACAACGCCTGTAGAGTCTTTGCCCAATGATTTAATATCAAAGCTGGCAATAATCGGTTGTACATTTGAATTTTGTACCGACTGATACATTTCAGAGTTCTTGTCTACCACAATGTCGTAGGAGATTTCTCTTAAAAACACTTTTTTATGTTCATACTTTTCAAAACGAAGAACTTTTGAATCAAGTTGCTCGCCACCGTAGCCTAAACCGTTAGCGGTTTTTGAAGTGCGTGTTACCAATAATAAGTCGCGATTCATTAATGAATCAGGGATCTCATAAAAATAACGATCATCCACTTTGTGAACTGTAAATAGTCCTTTGTCGGAAATGGCTTTTGCAGTTATAACTTCTGAATAAGGTTTTATGCCTTGTTTTGGTTGAGACTGCATCATCGATGGATTGTTGCCGTTCATCCCGTTTGGCATGTTTGTTTTTTGCTGGGCCATGGCTGGTAAGGTCAAGGCACTTGCAAGCAAAACGGTTCCTATAAGCGTCCGCTTTGTTGAAAATTTAATCATGGGCTTTTTCTTTTGTAAGGTTAGCGGCAAAGCTACATCTTCACCCCATTAATTATAGGGAAATGGAAAGCACAACAGAGATTTTACAGAGTTATACTCTACGTTTTAGGGTTAATACAACGTAGTTGGTAGAGTTTTTACGGTGAAACTGAATCAGGAGGCCACGATTGTTTTTTGAGCGTAATAAATTATCGATTTCAGAAACCGGCATCTCTGAAACGGGTTTTAGATTGATTGAGATGATCTCATCGTCTTTTTGTAAGCCTGCTTCATCGGCAGGAGAGCCAGGCTGAACTAATGAGATAAAATAACGGCGACTACTGTTATTGTCAGTCACTAACTCAAGTCCACTCATATCATGCTCAAAAGGTAAATTAAAGTAAGCATTGGGTTTTAAGAACATTTTTTGATGTTGATAATCGAAAATGACGGTAAAGCGTTTAAGTAAATCATTGCCAATGTTTCCGTTTCGGTTGCTTGCAACCTTGTCTGTTACATCGTCATGGTTAGGGAATGAGGTAATGATATTGTTTACTTCAATATCACTAAAGGCCAAATGCTTAATTCTTCCAATAAACCCATCAATTGGACCACTTAAGCCCCGGCCTAAAAAAGCATTTAAAGTCGAATCAGGAACTTTAATATCCGGACTAGATGAAGGCTCTAAAGAAACCGGATGGCCAGCTCCTGTATCAATAATCAGTTTTGTTTTTATCGTTTTATTGTCACTTATTTTTACATCAGCAAAAACATAGGCACGCTGATTTTCGATTAGCAATGGAACCGGTTTGCATTTTCTTGATGCTTTGAACTGATCAGGAGAAAAAATGGTAATTACCTGGTTTACGTAATTGATTTTAACCACAAAGCTATTAAAGAAATCATATCCAAGAATTCCGGCGACAGGCATTCCAACGTAAGATGATAGATCTAACACATCTTTTGGGATAATGGCCCCAGCCATATTAAAACACTCTGCTTTTCCGATATTCATTCGAATGCCTGTTACAATTTTTGCCTTAAGATCATCACCTTCTCCCAAGCCCTTAATAATTACGTCCCGGCCGGTAGATAATTTAAGTGAATCTTTTAAATCAGGGTTGGTTATAAGCATAATGCTTACACCACTATCTAAAATAAAATTATAAGGGCCATGGCCGTTAATGAAAACTGGCAGAACTATTAAGTTTCGCTGAAAATTAAATGGAATGCTTAGTTGGTCTTTTTTATCGGGAAGCAGAAATTGATATTGGGCAAACGAACAATATGAGCTAAACAATAAAATGCCGCATAGCAGGATTCTCCTGAAGAGTTTTTGTATAAATGATATGTTAAGACAACAAATCATTTTATAAGATTTAGGTGACGAAAATTTAAATAAATCGGTTGAGTTGAGAGTCGTATAATAAATATACTAAAAAATAGGCCCAAGGCCTAGCTTTATATGTAATATTTTTAATAGATAATTAAGTGGAAAATCATAATTAGCTGATTTTCAGCAAAAGGCCTATTCCGTGTTTTACTATGAAGAATATTTATAAATAATCAGTCATATTTTATATTAAAAGAAAAAGCGGGACATTCTTAAAATATCCCGCTTTTGGGTAGGGTATTTTTTTTAATGTTGATGAGAGAACGGAACACTTATTCCAAATGTGATAGTTCGGGCTGTTCCGGCGATTCCAATTTCTTTAAAACGACTTAAATGATCGATATAATTAGTGTTGGTTAGATTCCTGCCAGCAACGTAAAGCGAAAGCAGTTCTTTGCCCGAAGCAGAACGAAGTGTGGCCCCGATCGTAGAGTTTAACACTGAATAACCATTGCTAGTGGTTTCAAAAGGATCAACCTTAGCTTGTTTAAAACTGGTTTCGAACCCTGCAGAAACAAATATTTTTGAAATCGAAGCATCTTTCCTTCCTTCGAAATCATATCGAACAGTATTGATCAGCTTAGCCTGTGGAATAAAAGGCAAATTAGTATTCGTCTCATTGTTGGTCCCACGGGTATAGGCAATGGAGTTTTCGAAATGTAGGTGGTCAACAGGATGAATGTCTAAACTAAACTCTAAACCACGCAAGGCAGAATTGCCCTGTACATAACTGTATACTGGGTAAAGTTGTCCGTTAACATCTATCTGCTCATTATTGATATTTTGATAATAAATATAATCGTTGATGAAATTATAGTATCCATTTAAAGAAGAACTGACATATTTCCCTTCCCAGTTAAGTGCAGCGTCAAACTGTAAAGAGGTTTCTTGCTTTAAGTTCACATTGCCTTTTTCATATCTAAAGGTCCCTTCGTGAACACCATCGGCGCTTAGTTCAGCAATGTTTGGCGCACGGAATCCACGTCCAACATTAGCTTTAAGGCCTAATTTGTCGGCTAATTGCCAGGTCATTCCAACTGATCCCGAAATATTAGAAAAACTGTTGTTAAACGAGTTGAATTGATATTCCTGTTTGGCGTTTAATTTACGGGCATCATACCTTATACCGGCATCGAGCGTGAATTCATTCCATGCCTTTTTTACATAAGCAAACGCTCCGCCTGTGTACATGTCATAAGCCGGGATAAGGGCCTCTTCTCCCTTGTTACTGTTGTTTTGAATAGTGCCCGATATGCCGAAAACAGGTGCCCAGCCATTTATCTCCTCAAAATAATACTTGCTGTCAATAGAGTAAGTGTTCAGGTAAAAATAAGTTGCTGGGTCAGTTGATGAATCCTCTAACTCCCTGCGTTGATTGTTTTGAAACGATGCAGTGGTTTTCAAAAAGCCTTTGCCAAGATTCACATTGGAGTTCAAGGTGAGCTTTTGGTGGGTAATATGTTGAAAGGGAAGGAACATTGAACGACTTTTTAAATCACTCTCACTAACAGGATTTCCATCAACATCCACAAAATTCCCGGCATTATCACGTTCTCCTTCGGTTAACCCAATTTTCGTATTAAAACGTGAATAGGTAAGATGAGCAAATCCCCATGATTTATTAAAACCTACCATGCCCGAAAGGTCATCTTCGTTAAATGCACTATTATAAACACGCTCTGTTGGTGTTTTAAATGACATGGCATTTTTATAAGTTCCGTTTAGGCGATAGACAATACCATTAGTGTTTCCCTGGAACTGAAGATTGTTAGCCGTTAAGCCATTATTGGTAGAGTAATTAGAAGCAAATTGCCCGCTAAAATTACCATTAGCAGGCACAGTAGGGTCGATAATATTAATTACTCCACCTAACGCATCCGAACCATAGAATAAACTTGCAGGTCCGCGCAACACCTCCACTTTTGAAGCCGAGTACTGGTCAATCTCAATGCCGTGTTCATCTCCCCATTGTTGCCCTTCTTGCTTAACATCGTTACTTAGTGTTACGATCCGGTTATAGCCCATACCACGAATTACGGGTTTAGAAATGGCTCCGCCCGTAGTTATTTGCGATACTCCGGGAACAGATTTTAAGGCGTCAATAATATTCGTAGCTCCCGATTGAGTAAGGTCTTTTTTAGTAACCGTTTCGATCGTTGTGCTGTTTTTAGAGTTTTTACCCAAAATAGGGGAGCCTGTTACCACCACTTCATCTGCTTCAATAACCGAAATTTCTAATTGAAAATCAGCTGTTGAAGTTGTGGTTAGGTCAACTAATTGCGTAAGGGTTTTATATCCCATGCGACTAACATCAATTAACAATTTAGCTTTTGGAACATTTGTTAGTGTGTACTCGCCATTGTTGTTAGTTGTTGCCCCTAACTTTAAACTGGAGATACCCACATTGGCACCTTGTATTGGAGCGCCTGTTTGTTTATCGGTAACACGACCACTAATACTTGTAATTGAATTGGCCATAGCTGGCGAATAAGTAAAAACGGCAATTACAAGGCACAATATCAGTATGATATGACGAATCATAAAATATATAATAGAAAGAACAATCGAATTTGAATGTCTTTGATAATAAGAAAATAGTTGAATTACTTTGAATAGTCTAAAAGCAGGCTTTTGACCAAGCGCCAAAGAGTATTCAAATAAAAATGAGGAAGGTTAACAGAAAGAAGGAGGGCCTCTTAGCTGTTTAAGAGCAATATTAAACAGTTGTTGTTTAACATTCTCTGGATGATAAGTTTTGTAGGTAAAGTTGCTGATTAAAAAAGGAGAAGTACTTTCGGTAAGAAAGTCTTTAACAAAATGATAGTTACAAATCAAACACTGACCTGAATTGTCTTTTGTTTTAATAATCTGTTCTGTTGAATCAACAGCTTCTTTACTGTTATGGTTGTGGAAGGCGGCAAATGGAACTAAGGTTATCAGAAAAACGGCTAATAGCCAGACTGATAACAGCTTTTTTAGAGTTCGCTTTTTTGCACTGTGAATCACGGTTCAAATATACTGCAGTGCCAAACCTTAAACAAGCTGCTTATGGTAACAAAGTCTTTATAGGTCAGCAATATGACGAAGCATCAGCCTACTCTGTGAAACTTAGCAGTACATAAACGCTAGTGTTTCACAGAGCAGCTTAATGCAATTAAGAACTTATCAAGTTCATTCGATCTAAAATAAACTGTTTATTGTTTCGTCGTTTACCAGGTTAGGAAGCGTAACTTTTAAATTGGGGGTTCTGTCCATCTCTCTGGTTATCGCAAAATAAGCTTCCTTATTTCGTGCCCAACTTCTACGGGCAATACCATTGTTTACATCATAAAACAACATGTTTTGCAGTTTTTGGGCAGCAGCTTCGGTTCCGTCGAGTAACATTCCGAAGCCACCATTGATTACTTCACCCCATCCAACACCGCCGCCGTTATGAATTGACACCCATGTAGCCCCTCTGAAACTATCGCCAATAACATTATGTATCGCCATATCGGCTGTATAACGGCTTCCATCATAAATATTGCTGGTTTCCCTGAACGGAGAATCCGTACCACTCACATCATGATGGTCCCGACCCAGAACTACAGGTGCAGATAATGTTCCGTTTTTTATAGCCTCATTAAACTTCAGAGCAATTTTAGCCCTGCCTTCAGCATCGGCATAAAGAATACGTGCCTGAGAACCAACCACCAGTTTGTTTTCTTCAGCATTCTCAATCCAGGTAATATTATCTTGCATCTGCTGTTGAATTTCTTCAGGAGCTGTTGCCTTAATTTCAGCTAAAACTTCTTTTGCTATACGATCTGTTATTTGAAGATCTTTAGGATTACCGGAAGTGCAAACCCAACGGAATGGCCCAAAGCCATAATCGAAACACATTGGACCGAGAATATCCTGGACATAAGACGGATACTTAAAGTCGATGCCGTTTTCGGCCATTACATCAGCACCGGCTCTGCTACATTCGAGCAAGAAGGCATTTCCGTAGTCAAAGAAGTAAGTTCCTTTTGCACTATGACGATTTACTGCTGCGGCATGACGTCTTAAGGATTCCTGAACTTTTTGTTTGAATAACTCAGGATTGCTTGCGATCAGTTGATTAGATTCTTCAAAACTAAGTCCTACAGGATAATAACCGCCCGACCATGGATTATGAAGAGATGTTTGGTCCGAACCTATTTCAATAAAGATTCCTTCCTTGTCGAATTGTTCCCAAACATCCACCACGTTACCAATAAAAGCCAACGAAACTGTTTCTTGCTTTTCTTTAGCTGTTTTCACTCTGCTAACCAATACACCCATATTGTCAATCAGTTCGTCAACCCATCCTTGTGCATGGCGTTTGGTTGCTGCAGCCGGATTCACTTCGGCACAAATGGTTATACAACCTGCGATATTGCCGGCTTTAGGCTGAGCTCCACTCATACCTCCCAAACCAGCTGTTAAGAAAATCTTTCCTTTAGTTTCAGCATTGTGGCCAAGCTTTTTACGGAAAGCGTTCATAACGGTAATAGTGGTTCCATGAACGATACCTTGGGGGCCAATATACATATATGAACCGGCTGTCATTTGTCCGTATTGGGTAACACCAAGGGCATTAAATTTTTCCCAATCATCAGGTGTTGAATAATTCGGAATCATCATTCCATTGGTTACCACCACACGTGGAGCCGTTACACCTGAAGGAAATAATCCTTGTGGATGCCCGCTGTAGATATTAAGGGTCTGCTCATCGGTCATTGTAGCAAGATATTGCATGGTGAGCAGGTATTGGGCCCAGTTTTGGAAAACAGCACCATTGCCTCCGTAAGTAATCAACTCGTGCGGATGTTGCGCTACCGCCGGATCAAGGTTATTCTGGATCATTAGCATAATTCCTGCAGCCTGGATGCTTTTATGCGGATACTCTTGTATTGGGCGAGCGTACATCGCATAACCAGGACGGAAGCGATGCATGTAAATTCGTCCGTATTTTTCCAGTTCTTCTAAAAATTCTGCAGCTAACTCTTGGTGCCAGTGCTCAGGGAAATAACGAAGTGCATTGCGTAAGCTGAGTTTCTTTTCTTCTTGACTTAGCACTTGCTTTCTGATAGGCGCATGGCTAACTGTAGTGTCGTATGGCTTTTTTTCAGGTAATTGAGCCGGAATTCCCTGAAGTAGTTCTTCTTTAAATGTCATAACAGTATTGATGGATTTTTAATCTGATTATTAACGAATTAACATCAATGGTTTAACGCAAAAATAAACGCTACTTTTGATACCTATAAATACCAATTTTGTCACTAGTTAATAACCATGAGTTATCAAATAGAGTTGCGCCATCTGAAATATTTTCAGGTATTGGCCGAGGAATTAAAATACAGAAAAGCTGCTGAAAGACTATTTATTTCTCAACCGGGCCTTAGCCGACAAATCAAACAAATGGAAGAGCGCTATAAGGTTAGTTTGTTCGACAGAACCAAAAAGAAGGTGGAATTAACCGAAGCTGGTAGCTATCTGAAGAAAGAAGTTGACTTCTTATTCAATCATCTGGACACTATTCAACAGCAATTGGAGAATATTAGTTTAGGGAAAGAGACCGAAATTCGGATTGGCTTTTTAGGCTCTGCTGCCCAGCGGGTCATTCCTGATTTAGTGCTGAAGTTAAACAGGGAGTACCCTGGTATCAGAACTGTTTTAGAAGAATTACCTAATAAATTACAAGTAGAACTCATCGAAAAAGACAAGCTCGATTTGGGTTTTGTCCGCACACATCAATTTAAAGAAGGAATAGCTAAACACCTGGTTCATCAGGATACCTTTTCGCTAGTACTACCGGTAAACCATCCAATCAATAAACCGAGCTATGAATCGGTAAAATCACTTGGTGCCTCGCCCTTTATCTTTTTCTCAAGTGATGACAGTCCTTTTTATCACGATTTAATTATGAGCATTTGTGAAGACCATGGATTCAGGCCTCAGGTTTTTCATAAATCAGTAAACGCTCTTACCATTTTTAAACTGGTGGAAGAAGGCTTGGGTATTGCCATAGTTCCTACAGCACTCCAGTACGGCTTCGATTTAAATGTTAAATTTTTGGAGCTCGATTATATCCCTCAACGTACTCAACTATTTGCCATTTGGAAAGAGAACAATCGAAAGCCAGCTTTGAATAATGTGGTGGAGGTGTTAATGAAACAGTAAATGGATTCTTGTTATTTAACCAGTAGTTAAAAAATTTTAAATATTGCTTAATAAATAGTTGTTTTGCAGAACACTATGTTATTGAGCTATTTTAATGAAAAAACATTTACTTATCATTTCAGGAATACTTCTATTTTCTATTTCAAGCAATGCCCAAAAATGGAAGTTTGGTATAAATGCTTCTATTTTTCAGAACAATTTATCAAGCGGAACATTTAAGGATGGCGGGTACCCACCAGACTATAAAAAACCGATTGACATGTCTCTAGGCGTTTTTGTTGAAAAAGAAGTAAACAATTGGCTTTCTTTTCAGCCGGCACTCATCTACAAAGGGAAATGGACCTCATTTAGTGGGTTTCTTCCCACTGTTTATGATCAGGAAACCAATACTTACGTGGACAGTTATATTGCCACTGATTATATATTTAGATATATAGAAATGCCTCTTTTAGGGAAATTTACTCCTTTAAATCATCTCCATTTATACATTGGCCCTAGTATTGGGTATGCAATTACAAAGGACGCAAAGGTTAAAATGTTCGTTGATTACTATGATTATTACATGAACTATATAGGTAATGAAGAAATAACAGTAAAAGCCAGTACAGAACAAAAAAGGGATTATTACAATAGTTTCGAAATAGGTTATCAGATTGGGGCTGGTTATGAGTATAGGAAATTTGAAGTTGGCCTCGGTTATCAATCAAACTTTACCAGTGTTTTTAAAGACAAGGAGAATAATTACTCAAGCAAGCCTAAATTTCATTCACCGTCATTAAATATCTCTTATCGATTTTTCTAAAAATAATTACTAAACCTATAAAAATTCTTTAAATGAAAGTTAAAAAAATCAAAAGCATTTTGTTGGGATTTGTTGCATTAGCAACTGTAAGTATTACTTCTTGTAATAAGAATGAGGATCCTCAACCATCTCAGGAGTCATTAACCGGGAAATGGGAAATAAAGACCAATAAGATTGTAAATTATATTAATGGCGTTGCGCTTGATGATTCTATTACACTAAATTTTCCGGCGGGCAGAGTTTTTCTTGAATTAGATGGTAGTAAAGCTAAACTTAACACTCATCCAAATATTTGGCCATATACTTTAAATGGAGATCAATTTATAATTAATGACAGCTTTTGGGGAGAACATGGTGTTTTCGAGAATGATATTCCAATTCCAATAACCAGGTCGTCAAAATTTAAAATAACAGGTGATATTTTAATATTAGAAGGAATTGATGAATGGATTCAATATGGAGAACCTAACAAAACGGTGATAAGTTATAAAGCTAAAAAAGTTAAGTAGCCTGCAAAAAGATGGTTTATAAAAAGGTGGCAAGAAAAATTCTTACCACCTTTTTATATTCTGGTTTGTTAATTAGTCTTTTCCCGCCGGTCTAAACGGATTTACCCAGCTGATGAAAGGGGCTATTTTGCGGGTTTGGATCCAAACCCTTCCTTTTCCACTGAAACGACAAACCAATCCTTCTCCTGAGAAAAACAACGATTTATAACCGCCAACTCTTGAGATCTCGTATTGCAATCCTTCCGTAAAGGCAACAATATGTCCGGTGTCAACCACGTAGCCATCCTCCACGTCAATAGGGATAATGCCTCCATAAGAGTTAAACCATAAGTCGCCTTGGCCCGAACATTTGATCAAAAAGAAACTTTCTCCTGAGAAAAAACCTCTCATTAAACCCTGAAACTTGGTTTCAACGTTAATAGTATCTGCAGAAGCCAAGAAAGCGGTATTCTGTAAATAAATAGTTTCGTTATTTAAGTAGATATGCTCTACATCACCCGGGCAAGCCGGTGCAATTTGAATATCGCCATTGCCGTTTACTGCCGAAAACTCATTTATAAATAACGATTCACCGGTTAAGAAACGTGAAAATCCACCTTTTAATTTGGTTTTCATTTCAATGTTGGTGTCCATAGTGGCCATTGCTGCAGCTTCTACTTTAAGCTTTTGTCCGGCCGGTATATTTACGGTTACAAATCCATAATCGGGTTTGCAATCCATTTTAAAATCAAATCCTTTTTTATCTAGTGTTTCCATTACTTCCTAGGTTTTAATCGTACGCCCAAAATATTTCCAAATGAAGAGGTGTTGTGAGATTGTATCCACACAGTACCATGTCCCTTAAACTTACACACCAAGCCTTCTCCTCCTAAAATGGAGCTGATCCAGCTTTTGCCGGCTTTAGTAAGTGAGAAGTTAAGGCTTTCTTCAAAGGCAACAATATGACCTGTATCTACAATGTATTCCCCATTCACCTGGATCGGATAAATAGCGCCGAATGAATTGACAACTACGGTACCCTTACCACGAATTCCTAACCAGAATAAACTCTCCTTAGAAATTAGTGATTTAAAGCCTTGCCAGTTCATGTCAATATCTATGTCGGGAGAGCTGGCAACGTAGGATCCGCCTTGAACAATAATTCCTTCTCCGTTTAGCTCTTTTACCATCATATCACCTGCATGGGTAGCTCCAAGCCATACAGTTCCGCCCTGACTACCTGCCGAATAATGGTTTAAGAAGAAACTTTCGCCCGAAAGCATTCTTTTCAATCCTTTTATAATTCCACCCGAAGCTTTTTTGTGGGTAGTGGTCGTCATATTAACCGAAGGGCTCATGGCGATCATGGCACCTGCTTCGGCTGTAAAGTCCTGGCCTGGAGCAAGTGTTATTTCAGCCGCCGATGATCCGGGACGCATCCTTAGTGTTACATTAAGTTTGCTGGTGGTTATATCTGAAGTTTGTAATTCCATTTTTAAGATCTTATAAGTGTCTGTTTACCCATGATGCCAAACCAGCAATGTTGCGGGTTTGTAAATAGATTTTTCCTGTCCCCTCTACACGTGTTACAAAACCTTCTCCACCAAAAAGGCTTCCGAAGATGCCGCCAGCTAATTGAGGTTTAAGTTTCATGCCCGGCTCGTAAGCAACTAAATGACCTGAATCCACTATATATTCGCCATTGATTTCTTTTTCGATAATACCGCCGTAGGCACCAAAAACTACTTTTCCATGACCAGAAGCAACAAGTTTAAAAAGACCTTCTCCTCCAATAAGAGAACCAATGCCAGCCCATTTAACACCAAGTTTTACTCCCGGCTCTGAGGCAATGTACGAGCCCTGCTGAATGCAATAGCTTTCGCCATTGAGTTCTTTAACTGTTATATCGCCTGGGGTAGGTTGCGTCAAATGGAGGCTCAACGTTTTGCTAGTGTTGTTGGTAAAGTGATTGATGAATAAACTTTCACCACCTAAAAATTTTCGTATTAATCCGCCAAATAGGCCTCCGTTAAATTTTGCGTTCATATCTAACTCTGCCGACATGCTCGACATGGCGTCAGATTCAGCAACGAATGTTTCACCGGGTTCGAGCTCTACAATTACGTGAGCAAAAACCGGTTTTCCTTCTACTGTTAAGTTCATGGTTAGAATTTGTTTATAGTTAATAGTTTGTAGCTAGTTAGCATTTAGCATTGCCTCTCTGAACTTTTTAAAGTTTGAAGGCAAGGGCGTAAATTGTGGGTTGATGTTTTTAATGTTTTCTTTAAGATGATCAATTCGTTCCTGGGTATTAGGGTGAGTGGATAAGAATGATAAATCAACGGTTTCCTCCATTTTTTTATTCAACTCTGTTTCTTGTTCTTTTTTTAAGGTTTCAAAAAAAGAAATCAAGCCTTGTGGATTCATATTAGCCTCAACCAGCATATTCAATCCTGTTTCGTCGGCTTCGGTTTCAAAGGCACGACTGTTAGAGAGTGATGCCAGGTCTCCCCCGATATTGGCGAAAGTGCCTGCTAATGCACTCACATCACCGAGGGTGGCCGCCAAAATGGTGAAAATGCCAATATTGTTAATCACACTTCTGACATGATGACGACGAGTAACGTGGGCAAGTTCATGACCTAAAACACCTATTACTTCTTCCCACGATTTAGCCTTATTAATTAATCCGGTTTGAACAATTACTTTTCCCCCTGGTAAGGCGAATGCATTAATAGTAGGGTCTTCTACAAAGTACAGATCAATTTTATAACCCTGCTGTTCCACCTGCTTAAATAAAGGGGCAGCAACTTTTAAAAACTCCTTCTTTAACGAATCATTTTTTATGATTTTGTATTGAAGAGACAAAGCCGTGAAGAGTTTATCGCCGGCCTCTTTTTCCCAGGTTAGAGGTACTTGTTTCGCCAAACCCTCAACCATTTTATCTTTTAACAGATAAAGACCGCCAATAAGAACTACAAAAATTGCGATAATGGTTAAAGAACCTATCAGTAGTTTATTAAGCAGTTTTCTGGCAGATACAATCTCTTTATGAAAATTAGGGTTTGAGGTTATCACAGCATCCTTTAGCACTGCTTTATCTGCCGTGTAAATGGTAATTTCTTCCCGATGTTTATCACTGAAAAAAATGAAGCGATTTCCTGAGCCACCGGCCCTAATGCTTAGATTTTTTAGATCAAGAGTATGATTTATTGATTCCGACTGAAAGAATGCACCATCGTTAGTTAAAAGCAAACTACCGGAGCATCTTCCGCCTGCAGCATTTGGATGAATAAGAACAGCTGAATAGGATTGTTTTTGGTTTTCGAGTAAAGGCATAAATTATTGAGCAGGCAGTTTTTATGGGTTGTTTTTAATTGTAACTGAATTAATTAATGGTTTGATAGAGCAAATTTAGTTTCATTGTGCAGGCAGATTGCATTATGTTGGCGATGAAAATAAGGCTTTAAGTTGAATTTGCAAATGCTTACTTTATAAATGGGTGTTTATCCTGATAATAGGACCATTCTTGTGAGGTGTTAAGTAAAAAAGCTGCAACTTCTATTTTTAGCATAGAAAATGCAGCTTTTCTAGTAAACTAAGATAGACTTCAGGTTAACCTATTTCTTCAGGTCGATAATGTAGGAGGTGAGTTCAATAATTTGACCATTAGCAAACTTGTACACATCGCAATAAGCCATGTCTACAATAGTTCCGTCTTTCTTCTTCATGCTCATTGTTCCATCCGACATGACCATATCGCCATCTGCAATTACATTTTTTACCATAATCTTCGGTGGGTCAGGGAAATCATCCGTTTTCATGGCTTTACTCACCGCTTCTTTTCCTTCTAAAGCCGGGCTGCCCACCATTCCCCAAACCACATTGTCGGCACAGTAGTCTATAAATGTTTCGACATCACCTTCTGCAAACAAGGCATTCAGCTTATTTACAATTTCTTTGTTTGATGCAGTTGACATGTTTTGAAGATTTTAAATGGTTAATAATCGTTTTGAGTTTAATAGCCCCTTATAATTATTTCGGTAAGCATATGCTAAGAAAAGATCACCAATTAATAAAGCAATTGCAACCGGTAGGCCACTAGGTTCAATACTCAAATGAAATAAAAAGATGTTGAGTATATCAGGGAAAATGACCACCGTTGCCAGCGGAACATACCAACCTGATAAAAAAGCAATGGCACAAACCAGTTCGGTTATTTTAATAAGCATCAGTAAATAACCCGATGCCACCATCCCTTCCATAAAGATTTTAACTTTTCCATGAAGTTCGGGCTGTGGCATTAAATGAAAAAGAACCGTAACTGAGGCAAATAGAAACATGAGCCCCATTAATAAACGAACAATTATTACTGCAGTTTTCATCTCGATTAAAGTTTATTCCAAAAATGTTGTTATTGAGTACGGGGCTGTTCGAAGCTAACCATCCACTGAACACCGAACTTATCTTTTAGCATGCCGAAATAGGCTCCCCAAAAAGTGTCTTGCATGGCCATTTGTTCCTGCCCGTCTTCAGAAAGACCTTTAAATACCCTGTCAGCATCAGGTTTACTATCTGCATGAACCGAGAGATAAAAGTTATTTCCTTGCTGCAAACCTTGCTGCATCGATCCTAAGGCATCAGTCCCCATTAAAATATTACCATTTCCTATAGGTAAGGCCATATGCATGATCTTGTCTTTGTCTTCCTCTTTAACATCACCCGCTTCGGGAGTGTCGCGATAACGCAATAGCATCGAAAACTCACCGCCAAAAACCGATTTGTAATGGTTAAATGCTGCTTCTGTTGTACCTAAAAAGTTTAGGTATGGATTAACAAGTGCCATAGTTGTAAGATTTAAGATTAATAGATTATTGATTTTCTAATACTGTCTTCAGATTCCCAAGGCTTTCATCCAAACTTTCGCCCAGGGTTTTATTCATTAGGAGGTTCATTAAATTCATTGGGAATGGATTTCGTCCACTCATTTCCCATTTAACTTTTGTTTGTTGCGACGAAAGGGTGTTTGTGCTCAATGAAGTGTTGGCTATTCCCTCAAAAGGTTTAATGAATCGAAGCTGAATGTCAATCTGACGATCGCTGATACGCTTAATCTGTTGCTCACCTTGACCTGCTTGTTTGTTTCCGTTCCAGGCATACACAAAACCTACAGTGCCATCCGTTCCCCTGAAATCTTTTTGGAGATTAGGATCCATCATTACCCACTTGTTATAATGGTCCTGGTTCTTGAGCAGTTTTATATAATCAAAAACCTGTTGTTGTGGCTTATTGATCACTATTTCTCGCTCAACTTTATATTCATTTTTAACGAATAGGGCTGTGATCAGTAATACAATTACGATTGAGACCACGAATAGGATAAGGATTCCGATGATTTTCATAATAAGTTGTTTTAAGTTGAATTATAAGTTTTTTATCAGGTAATTATTGATCATTGTTGGATTCATAAACAATCATCATTACAAACCTAGGAGATTATGAAATAAGTGAAAAGGCGCAGATACGGCATTCTTGTGGGTTGATTGCGACAGCAGATATAGTTATTTTTAATGTATGAAACACATCTCTATTCTGGTGCCCAAAGGGGCTATTTTAGGTAGTCTTGAAGGCTCCCGCCAGCTGCTAACACAGGTAAATGAGTTTTTTAAGGCCAAAGGGCAAGATCCAATATTTAAGGTCCAACTTATAGGGCTTTCAAAAGAAATACCTGCAAGTGGCGGTTTGTTTACTGTTAATGCCGATATGGTGATTAATGAGGTAAAAAAGACCGACTTAATTATTATACCCGCATTAGATGGGGATTTGGCAACTGCGATAGAGAACAATCGTGATTTTATACCATGGATCATTGATCAACATCGAGCAGGGGCTGAAGTAGCAAGTCTCTGCCTTGGGGCTTTTTTATTGGCATCAACAGGCTTATTAAATGGAAAGAGTTGCGCCACTCATTGGATGGCAAGCAATGAATTCAGAAGAATGTTTCCAAGTGTGAATCTTGTTACTGAGCAAATCATTACCGATGAACAAGGCCTTTATTCAAGCGGAGGAGCGTTTTCTTACATGAACTTAATCTTATATCTGATTGAAAAATATGCTGGTCGGGAAATGGCGATTCTTTCTTCCAAAGTTTTTGCCATTGATATTGAGCGCAGCAATCAATCTCCATTTATTATGTTCCGTGGTCAGAAAGAACACGAAGACCTGCCAATACGAAAGGCCCAGGAGTTTATTGAAACCAATTTCCATGAGAAAATTACCGTTGATGAACTGGCAGATATGCTGGCAATCGGACGCCGGAGTTTGGAAAGACGATTTAAGAAGGCTACTTCAAATACCGTTACAGAGTACATTCAACGGGTGAAAATTGAGGCGGCTAAAAAAGACTTTGAAACCAGCCGGAAAAATATCAACGAGGTAATGTATGAAGTGGGTTATTCAGATACCAAAGCTTTCAGAACTACCTTTAAAAAGATCACGGGTCTTTCACCTATCGACTATAAGAATAAATACAATAAAGAAATGGCCGTGGCTTAAGTAGCGGCAAACTCTTTTGTCAGAATTACCCCTAAAGAATGCCGTTTTTACACCTCATGAAACCCTAACTGTCAATGTAAATTTGATTAAAACATGACAAGCAGATGTTTTAATCAAATTACATTGGCTATGATTGAGGTATTTAAAACGAACGTAAGTATTAATCATCAGGCGATCGGCCTAATACACCTAATCCAATCAACCTTTAAGGGCTACAAGGCGAATTTCGATCTGCATGACTGCGACCGGATTTTGCGTGTGGAAAACACGGAAGGCTTAATTGATGCACTTGAAGTAATCAAGTTGCTAAATCGGCTGGGTTTTTATATTGAAGTACTTCCTGATGAACTTCCTGTCTATTCACTAAACTATTGTTTAACAAATAACTAATCCATAATTATGCTATTGTCAAACAAAATTGCAGTTATCTACGGAGGTTCAGGGGCTATTGGCAGCACTGTTGCAAAGGCTTTTGCCCATGAAGGCGCTAAGGTTTTTATTGTCGGTCGAAATCGTAGCAGGTTGGAAAAAATTGTTGCCCAAATTGAAAGCTTCGGTGGCTATGTAGAAGCAGCTTCGTTCGATACCTTGGATGATGATGCGGTAGAGAATCACCTTGCTGATCTAGTTGAGCGAATGGGGCGCATTGATATTTCCTTTAACTGCATAGGAGTTTATCATGTGCAGGGAGCGCCGCTAGCAGTAATGCGTTTAGAAGATTTCACCTTTCCAATTTCAACATATCTTACTTCAAACTTTAATACTTCAACTGCCGCAGCACGTTATATGGTAAAAGCGAATTCGGGTGTAATTTTAACCATTTCAACGCCTGGAGCCTTGATGAGTAATGGTTATGCAGGAGGCTTTGGAGTGACTTGTGCAGCCATTGAGGGTTTAACCCGGCAATTGGCAGGGGAGTTGGGTCCATCTAACATCCGGGTAGTTTGTTTACGACCAGATGCGATACCCGAGGCAGTTTGGGCTGGGTCACATAGCAGGGAAATGTTTATGAATCGAGCCCAATTGATGGGGATGTCATTTGAAGAACTCTTCCAGGGGATGTTAAACGGCACTTTACTTCAGCGTTCGCCCACCTTACAGGAGGTTGCAGATACAGCGGTTTTCCTGGCTTCGGATAAAGCGAGCGCCTTAACGGCTACGGTAGCAAATTTGAGTTGTGGATCGGTGGTGGGGTGAATCGTTTCAGGTAGTGAATTTATCCTTTTGAAGTTTCGAACGAGGCAGATATTTTAGAAGAATTTCCATTGAAGATCGATTCTGCTCCCAAATTTCTCCAGATTTATTATTTTGTTTTATCTCGAAAGATTGGGGCATGAAATTACTTATCGTTGAAGACGAACCTTCATTAAATAAAAGCATCGTGGAGTTTCTTACCTCACAGCAATATTTATGTGAATCGGTTGACAATTATCAGGATGCGGTTGATAAAATCAGCTGCTATGAATACGATTGTATCGTACTCGACATTATGCTGCCCGGCGGTAATGGATTGTTGTTGTTGCAATTGCTAAAAGAACAAAATAAAACAGATGGCGTGATCATTATATCAGCCCGGAATGAACTGGATGACAAAATAAAGGGCATTCAACTTGGTGCCGACGATTATTTAACCAAACCATTTCATCTTTCTGAATTAAGCGTAAGAATAGCTGCAATAATTCGTCGTAAAAGTCAATTTGGAAACAGTTTGTTGACATTTCATGAAATTCAACTCGATACCCAGGCTAAGTCAGTATCTATAAAAGGACAAGCCTTGGTGCTTACCCGGAAAGAATACGATTTACTTTTGTATTTTATTGTTAATAAAAACAGGGTGTTATCGAAAAATACAATAGCCGAACATTTATGGGGTGATGATATGGATTTAGCAGATAATTATGATTTTATTTATACCCACATTAAGAACTTACGTAAAAAATTACTGCTATTTGGCGCCCGCGACTATATCCAAAGTGTTTATGGTATGGGCTATAAATTTACCGATCAGTGAAACTAGCTACTAAATACAATCGCATTACCATTGCTGCATCCATCTTCATTTTTTTGGTTGGTAGTGTAGCTTTTTATTTTGTACTGAAGTATGTCCTGCTTAAACAGCTTGACGATACTTTAAGAGCCGAGCAACAAGAAATTACACAGTACACTAACGAACATAAACAGTTACCCGAAATATTGCCTGCATATGGGCAGAAGATAGTTTATAAAAATATAACTGATTCTTTAGCTTTTTCCGGATTCAGATCTGTAAAACAATGGAGTGAAGAGGACAAAGAGTTTGAGTGGCAGCGGGAATTAACCTTTCAAATTAATGTTTCAGGTAAGCAATACGAAGTAATTGTTAGCAAATCGCAGGTAGAAACGGAAGACCTGTTAGAACTGGTAATATTAGTTACGGTGAGTATGATTGCGTTAATACTACTTGCCGGTTATTTAATGAATAGAACTATCCTGAATCGTTTGTGGCAGCCTTTTTATCAAAGTTTGTTACAGGTAAAAACGTATAACCTGTCCGACCATAAAACGCTAAACTTACCTACTACCAACATTGATGAGTTTTCGCTTTTGAATCAGAGCCTTAATAGTATGAGTGATCGGGTTCAGAAAGATTATTCCGTGCTGAAAGAGTTTACCGGCAATGCAGCCCATGAGATGCAAACTCCTTTAGCGGTAATTCGTTCAAAACTGGAAATGCTTATGCAGAATGAGCGCTCACTTGAACATAATGCAGAACCTTTGCTCGAAATGGAACACTTTGTTAATAAACTTTCACGATTGAATCAGTCGTTGTTGCTACTTACCAAAATAGAAGTAAAGCGGTTTGAATTAGACGAAGAAATTCAGTTCGATGAGATCTTACAACAGAAAATAAATGAGTTGACCGAATTAATTTCAGCAAATCAACTCATCTTTAAAACTGAAATCGAAAAATTAACGATTTCTTTTAATCGTCAACTGGCGGAAATCATCATTGGCAATTTGTTAAACAATGCTGTACGGTATAATTACTCCGGAGGAGATATCGATATTTCCTTAAAAGAAGGCTCTTTGGTTATCTCAAATACTTCTGCACTCCCTGAATTAGACAAAGAGAAAGTATTTCAGCGCTTTTACCGTCATCCTGATACAAAGTCTGATGGAAATGGTTTAGGACTTTCTATCGTTAGGCAAATTTGCGAAGTAGCAAATTTTCGGTGCACTTATCAGTACAAAAATGATCGACATATTTTTACCATTGTGTTGTTCGATCGTTTTTCTTCTCAATAATTTCTTCTCCAACATTACTTCAGAATTGAGTCTTTTCTTTATCGTGCTATAAAGAAAATGAATAAAGTAACCCTTCTTATTTTAATGCTACTGAGCATAAATGCACATGCGCAGCATGTTTTTAAGGCAATAGTAAAGGATTCTATTTCCCAACAGCCTATTGTAAATGTTTCTGTAAGTGAAGGGAAAAATAAAGGCGCCTTAAGTTCCGACAGCGGAAAAGTGGTTTTTTCTGATTTGTCAGCAGGCAAACATCGGTTTTTGTTTTCTTTAGAAGGATATGACCCTCAGGAGATTCAAATAACCCTACCCAGCTCATCATGGCATGTGGTGCTATTAAAAGCGAAACAGAAAGAGTTAGAGGAAGTAACCGTTATTGCCTCTTCGCGAAATAACCTGAGAATGGAAAATTCTCCATTAAAAGTGGAGGTGTTAGGGATGGAAGAGTTAGCGGAAGAGAATACCATCAAGCCCGGAAATATAGCAAGTCTGCTTAGCGATGTTAGCGGCATTCAAATTCAACAATCATCAGCGGTGTCAGGCAATGCGAATGTCCGAATTCAAGGTCTGGAAGGCCGGTACACTCAATTGCTTAGAGATGGTGTGCCACTGTTTGATGGATTTTCAGGAGGATTTGGAGTCTTGCAAATCCCTCCGCTCGATTTAAAACAGGTAGAACTAATTAAGGGCTGTGCTTCTACTTTATATGGAAGTGGTGCTATAGGCGGATTGATCAATCTTATTTCAAAGCAGCCAACAGAACAGCAGGAAGCCGTTGCAACGCTCAACCAAACTTCGCTTAAAGAAAGTAATGTCAACCTTTATGCTGCAAAACGCTATAATCACTTTGGCTACACGTTCTTTACCGGGTTAACCCATCAAAATGCCGCCGACGTAAATAAAGACGGGTTTTCGGATGTTCCAACGCTTAACAGCGTGGTTGTTCATCCGCGCATATTCTTTTATCCAAATGAAAAAACTAAGATCATCGCGGGATATACCGGAACCTTCGAGAATCGGTTGGGTGGTGATATGGAAGTTATCGGTAATAAGTCAGATGAGATACACCGGTTTTTTGAGCGGAACAACAATGATCGTCATTCCGGAGAACTTTCTTTAGATCATACATTTGCCAAATCTGGCCGGCTAAGTGTAAGAGCCAGTTTAAGTTCCTTTGCCCGAGGGATAAGTTCTGCTGATCTTTATTTTAAGGGAAGACAAGTAAGTTATTTTACGGAAGCAGCAGTAATGGTTCCGTTTTCAAAAAACAGTGTGGTTGCCGGACTAAATGTAAGTGGTAACCTTTTCAAAAAACTGCCTTCTGATCCAATCGCGTTAACTAATTTTCAAAACAATACAGTAGGGGCTTTTGCCCAGTTCACTGCCTGGCTACCCGGAAACTCAACGTTCGAACTAGGCTTAAGAGGAGATCATGACAATTTTGGAAATTTCCTTTTGCCAAGGGTCGCCCTATTGCATCGATTTAATAATGCCTGGGCTACCCGGCTAGGTATAGGCCTTAGCTACAAATCGCCTAACCCATTAGCTCCGCAAAATATCGATTATCCGATCGAAACCATCCAGCCACTGCCTGCAGGAATAAAGGCTGAAAGATCAATAGGGTACAATGCAGAAGTGAACTACAAAAAGAAAATAGGAGAGAATTCTTCCTTATTTATCAATCAGGCTTTTTTCTTTACCGAGGTTAGGAAACCCATCGTCACTACTGTATTATCGGATGAATCGGTTGTTTTTAACAATGCCAACAAATCCATTAACACGAAAGGGTTGGATACTTATATCCAACTAACACTGAACGATTGGGAGGTTTATGCCGGGTATACTTTAACGGTGGCTGAAAGAAAATACCTTACAACTAACCAGTTCCTGCCTTTAACTCCTATGCATCGTGTGGCTTTTACGCTGGTTAAAGAATTTGAAGAGCATTGGCGCCTTGGGCTGGAGGGTTCGTATACAGGCTCGCAATACAGAGATAATGAGAGTAAAACTCCCGGATATGTTTTCTTTGCCGCAATGGTCGAACGAAAATTCGGTAAGCATGTAAGCTTAGTGTTGAATGCCGAGAATCTACTCGACTATCGTCAAAGCAAGTTTGAATCATTATATACAGGTACAATTACAAATCCCACATTTAAACCGTTATGGGCACCCATCGACGGAAGGGTAGTAAATATGAGTTTAAGAATCGGGTTGTTATAAAAATTATATGAAGAAGGATCAAATGTGGAAGATTAGGCTAACAATTGCTTTACTTTTTGTTTCCAGGTCATTTAGTGTATATGCTCAACTAGCAGATACTATGATAATGAAACAAGAGCCAATCATAAAATATGGGCAGTCATCAAAACTGAATAGTCCTATAGAAAAGGTCGCATTCATTGGCGTGCCCATAGCAATGGTCACTTATGGCTTTTGTGCATTAAACAATGAAGAACTGAAGGAAATTAACGGGAGTACAAGGGTTGAAATCAAAGAAGATCATCCTCATTTTGCTACAACTGCCGACAATTACCTCCAATTTGCACCTGCGGTTGCTGTTTATGGTTTAAACGCCATGAATGTTCCAGGGAAAAATAATTTCCGAGACCGGTCAATGATCTATTTATTGTCGACAGTTTTTATGAGCACTACCGTTCATGGGCTTAAAAACGTAACCCACGAACAACGTCCAGATGGCTCGGATTACCTGTCGTTTCCTTCCGGACATACCGCTACTGCTTTTGCTGCTGCCGAATTTCTACGACAGGAATATAAAGATCAATCTATGTGGTATGGCATTGCGGGGTATGGGGTTGCAACGGCAACGGGGGTATTACGCATGTATAATAATAAACATTGGTTCAGTGATGTAGTAGCGGGGGCTGGCATTGGCATTTTATCTACGGAAATGGCTTATTGGGTTTACCCACCTATAAAAAGAGTACTATTCAAGGATAAGTCGCCAAAAGCATTGGTTGCTCCAACTTATTACGATAAAACCATTGGGTTGAGTTTGGTGGTTAAGCTATAAATCGTTAACCATTTATGCTGAAGTGATTACGAAAACAATTTTCAAATTAATAGCCTATTGATATGAATATCTGCCAATTAAATTCACATAAACTAAATCAGAAAGGAGGATCTGATGTATCTAATGCGCTCTATGATTGTATCGTTTCTAGCCTTATCAATCATTTCAGGTTGTAGTAAAGATGAAATGACAGTTCCGGCGAACGAAGCCGAATTAGCCGCTAATGATTCCTTAACAAAAGCGGTGGAATGTGTTTTAAGAGGTGTTCCTGGTTTTCCGGGGGCATCTAACTTTGTTACCAATATCACCAACCCTTACCTTCCTCTAACTCGAGGGAAGGTCTTTACCTATAGATCTGTAACTGCAGATGGCGTTGAAATCGATATCGTGAAAGTAACCTATAAAACAAAAAACATCATTGGAGTACCTACTACCATTGTTCATGATCAATCGTTTATAGATGGAGAACTTGCCGAAGACACCTTTGATTACTTTGCTCAAGACAAGCAGGGTAATGTTTGGTATTTTGGAGAAGACACGAAGCAATTAGAAAACGGGAAAGTGATTGGTACAGTAGGCTCTTGGCGGTCGGGTGTAAATGGTGGAACCCCGGGCATTGTGATGCTTGCCAAGCCTAAGGTAGGCTTAAGTTATCGACAGGAATTTTCTCCTGATGTTGCTGCAGATCAAGCCAAAGTACTAAGTCTCACTGCAACTGTTAAGGTGCCGTTCGGGCATTTTACTAATTGTTTGAAAACCCTTGATACAACCCCATTAGAACCAACTGTAAAGGAATACAAATTTTATGCAAAAGGAGTAGGCTCAGTGTTGGAGGTTCAAGATGAAGAAAGACTAGAGCTGATCTCAGTTAAAACTTATTAGCGTTTAAAACTGCAATCTGATTTAAAATGCTAGAAATGAAAAAAAGCGATCCATGGATCGCTTTTTTTCATTTCTTGTGGTCCCTACAGGAATCGAACCTGTACCTCGAGAACCGGAATCTCGAATTCTATCCATTAAACTAAAGGACCTTTAGTAGTAGCCCAGACGGGAATCGAACCCGTATCTAAAGTTTAGGAAACTTCTATTCTATCCATTGAACTACCGGGCCAACGGTAGGCGGCAAAACTACTGTTTTGGAGCCAAATCTGAAAACGTTAAAAGGTCTTTTATCGAATTTCACTACCATTTTTCACAGCCGTTGTTGGAGCTGCAAAGCAAAGCTTACCATCCGCATCTTCGGCCATTAAGATCATTCCCTGTGACTCAATGCCTTTAATCTCTCTTGGAGCAAGGTTAATCAAAATGCTTACTTGCTGGCCAACAATGGTTGAGGGCTCAAAATATTCAGCAATTCCTGAAACAACGGTACGCTGATCAATTCCTGTATCTATTGTAAGCTTTAATAATTTTTTAGTTTTTGCTACTTTCTCAGCTGTTAAAATGGTTCCAACACGAATATCCATTTTCGAAAACTCATCGAAAGAAATGTTGTCTTTTGCAGGAGTAACCTCTTTTGCTGCAGCTGCATTTGCCGTTTTTGATGCTTCGAGTTTTTGTAATTGCTGTTCAATTACATTGTCTTCCACTTTCTCAAACAATAAGGCTGGTTCTGCAATCTGATGTCCTTCGGTTAATAAGTTAATGCCTCCTGTATTATCCCATGCCGTTTCAGAAAGATTAAGCATGGTTGCTAATTTTTTAGCGCTAAAAGGAATAAATGGTTCGGCCAAAACTGCCAGGTTTGCGGCAATTTGTAAACCGATGTTCATGATAGTTTTAACACGTTCTTCATCTGTTTTAATCAATTTCCAAGGTTCTGTATCAGCTAAATACTTATTGCCTAATCGGGCAAGGTTCATAAACTCCTGCATCGCCTCACGGAAACGATAAGCCTCTATTGAAGCTCCAATTTTAGCTGGATAGCCTTTTAGTTCTTCAATAACTTCTTTATCGAAATCGGTTAATGCGCCTAATGAAGGAACTACTCCGTTATAATATTTCTGGGTTAGTACCGCTACACGGTTAATGAAGTTACCGAAGATGGCTACTAACTCATTGTTATTACGAGCCTGATAATCTTTCCAGGTAAAATCGTTGTCTTTCGTCTCTGGAAAGGTTGAACATAATACATAACGTAATACATCCTGCTTATCTTTAAAATCAACCAGGTAATCGTTTAGCCAAACGGCCCAGTTGCGCGAAGTGGAAATTTTATTGTTTTCCAGATTTAGGAACTCATTAGCCGGAACATCGTCGGCTAAGGTGTAGGTTCCGTCAGCCATTAACATGGCAGGGAAAATTAAACAGTGGAAAACAATATTATCTTTCCCAATGAAGTGTACCAGTTTGGTGTCGTCAGATTTCCAATGCTCTTCCCAGTTTGCTGCACTAGTTTGTGGTTGACGAATATTTAAATAGTACTCGTTTTTCTTCGAATCAGCATAACCTGCCTCTTTCGACTTAAATAATTCTTTGGTTGCCGAAATATAACCGATTGGAGCATCGAACCAAACATATAGAACTTTTCCATCAGCGCCTTCAACCGGAACTGGTACGCCCCATTCTAAATCGCGGGTTACGGCACGCGGCTGTAAACCTTGAGATAACCATGATTTGCATTGGCCGAAAACGTTCGGTTTCCAGTTTTGGTGGTCCTCTAAAATATATTTCTCTAGTTGAGGCTGATATTTATCTAATGGTAAATACCAGTGTTTGGTTGACTTTAAAACAGGCTGCTCACCACTTAATGTTGATTTTGGATTAATTAACTCAGTGGCATTAAGAGTAGAACCGCAGTTTTCACATTGGTCGCCGTAGGCCTTGTCATAGCTACATTTCGGACAGGTACCTGTAATGTATCGATCCGCTAAAAACTGATTAGCTTTCTCATCATAATATTGCTCACTTTCTTCTACAATAAACTCGCCTTTATCATATAGCTTTTTAAAGAAATCTGCTGAAGTTTCATGATGAGTTTGAGAAGAAGTACGATGATAGATATCGAAAGAAATACCGAAATCACGGAAAGAGTCACCGATTATTTTATGGTACTTATCAACCACTTGTTGTGGTGTAACGCCTTCGGCTTTTGCTTTAATGGTAATTGGAACACCATGCTCATCAGAGCCACAAATAAAAACCACCTCTTTACCTTTCGAGCGTAAATAACGAACAAAAATATCAGCAGGTAAATAGGCACCGGCTAAGTGGCCAATGTGAACAGGACCGTTGGTATAAGGCAATGCAGAAGTAACCGTATATCTTTTGAATTCTTTCATCGAAACTATAAAAGTGAATGTAATGATAGATTGAGAGTTTAGACAGGAGTAGGTAGCCTATTTCAAAGCTTCCATCGTAGTCAAAATTCTCACGAAACTCGGCAAAGATAAAGAATTTAGCGCAAGGGAATAATGGCATTGTATTTTGGCCCGCGGATCAGGGAGATTTGCCCAGAAAACAAAGATTAAAAAGGATCTGCGAATATCAGCGAAATCTGCGGGAGGTATTTTGGCCCGCGGATCAGGGAGATTACTGCAGAAAATAAAGATTAAATAGGATCTGCGAATGTTAACGAAATCTGCGGGAGACATTTTAGCCCGCAGATCACGGAAATTTGCGCAGATAAAAAATATAGGAATAAGATCTGCGAACATCAGCGAAATCTGCGGGAGACATTTTAACTGCAGGAGTATTTTAGATTTCGGATCTTGCAGATTTACGCAGGAAATAAAAAACAAAAGAAACTTTGTGTACCAGTGTCTATAAACCATTTACTTTTCTAAATATCGATTTGGAGATATCAACACAGTTAAAGTTCACTAATAAGCCTAATTTCTTTTCCGATAGTTTTAGATAGGTAATTAATTGTTTATGGTGTACTTCAGCCAAGTTTTCTACTGATTTAATTTCAACTACCACCAGATTATTGATAAGTAAATCGATTCGATAGCCGGCATCTAGTTTTATTCCGTCATATATAAGAGGTAATGCACATTGAGCTTTTACGTCCAATCCCATTTTTTTCAATTCATAGGCTAAAGCGGTTTCATAAGCAGACTCCAGTAAACCTGGGCCTAAGTTGTTGAATACTGAAAAAATCGCACCTCTGATAAGATAGGAAATCTCATTTTCACTCATAGAAAACAGGTAGATAATGGTATTCATTAAATATAACTATTTATTGTTTTGATGTTAAATATTAGGTCCCAAGAACCTCTCGTCGGCTTAATTGGTAAGAAATTTGGCGTGTACAATTATGCATAAGGTTTGATTCTTGCCGCTAATCATTACATCTTTGCGCTATGAACAGAACTCCTGCATACTTACAACCCGGTGATACAATAGGCATATTATGCACTGCCCGATATGTGACTAATGACCAACTCCAACCAGCTATTAATTTATTTGAAAGCTGGGGGTTAAAGGTAAAATTGGGAAGTACGGTTAATGTTGAGTGGCATATTTTCGGAGGCGATGACCAGTTGCGTGCGCAGGATTTGACAAATTTTTTTAACGATCCGGAAGTAAAAGCGATTGTTTGTGCACGTGGGGGCTACGGTACTATAAGAATGATTGATGCGGTGGATTTTTCAGGCTTAATTCAACAGCCCAAGTGGTTGGTAGGTTTTAGTGATGTTACGGCTTTACATTCACATATTAACAGCATGTATGAGATACCCACTTTGCATGCTTCGATGCCTGTGATAATTGACAATAAAACACCTGAAGCGATTGCCTCACTTAAAAACGCCTTGTTTGGTGAAGAACTCGATTATTCATTCAAAAATGAATCTTCATTTAGTAGGTATGGTGAGGTAGAAGGTGAAATAGTTGGAGGGAATCTATCGTTAATTCATACCGTGCAGAATACCGTTTCCGAATTGTTTATGTATGATAAGATTTTATTTATAGAAGAGGTAGGGGAGTGGATGTACAATCTGGACCGTATGATGTGGAACCTAAAACGTTCTGATAAATTAAAGAATTTAAAAGGCTTGATCATTGGTGGTTTTACCGAACTGCAGGATAATGAGATTCCGTTTGGCTTGAGCTATGAAGAGATTATTTGGGAAAAGGTAAAAGATTATAACTATCCGGTTTGCTTTGGTTTTCCCGCAGGACATATTGCCGATAACCGGGCAATTAAAATGGGAGTGCAGGCTACTTTAAGAGTTGGTAAAAATGTAAGTTTTAGCCAAAAGGCATAAAAAACGCCCCGAGAAATCGGGGCGTTTTTTATGCTTCTAATCGGTCTGATTAATTTGATTATTTCTTATTCTTATTATTGATCGTTAGCCCAGAGGTAGCTAAGTAGATTATTAGCAGCAGAGGATTTTCTTCATAAGAGCGGATAAAATTTAAAGGATTATTGTATCAGTATGTGTAGATGATCGCAAGTGAATTCTTAAGTGATGGGTAAATGTTTTTACTAGATGTATATATAAGATTTGTCCAAAAGGCTTAATTGCTTTTTGGACAAATCTTCAAGCATTTTATTTATCCCACCAAACGGGAACATAGTTATCGCTAACTACGGTTGCATTTGGATTATATAATCGTTCGTCAATTGAGGTAGGATAGCGTAGCGGAATCTGAGGTTTAACACCGTTAGGATTAGGGGTTAAAGCAGGAATTCCGACTCTTCTGTAATCATCGTAAGGCTCGGTTTGAGTAAACAGGGCAATGTATTTTTGTGTAATGATCTTTTGTAAGCTTATTGTTCCAGCTGTTTCGCTTGCAAAAGCAGTGACAAATGCTGCAGGAGGAACAGCTCCGGTTACAGCTCTCACAGAGGATGTAACTGCTTCATTATGGGCTGTTGCTGCTGCTGCTGCATTTCCAAGCCTTAAATTTGCTTCCGCGGCGATGAACTGAGCTTCAGCATAGGTAACTAAAGGTAGTGGCGAGCCATTCGAAGCAATTCCAGGGCCTGGCGCTGAAGTAGAATTAGTGGTTATATCCGAAGGACTATTTCCTGAATAACCACCAGCATCGTCTTTTGCAGCAAAAAATGGCAACCGGGGATCATTATTAGTCACTAAAAGGTTAATAAAAAAATTTCCCATTCTTATATATCCTCTATTGTCCATAAAGGCAGCCCATTGATTATAATTTGAGGGGTTATTGTCGTAAAAAACAGCCTTCATGTCATCTAATTCTTTAAGCGAAAGATCTGCTGCGGCTAAGTCTTGTAAAGCTTTTGTTGCACTCCCTGTTGGATCAACTTGACTTAACCGATTTGCATATCTCGCCTTAAGTATATAAGCCGAACGAATCCATTTAGCTACATCTCCACCAAAAATAATATCATCAGCGGCCGGAATAAACGCATTAGATGTTAACGGTTCCTTTAAGTTTGTAATAGCATTATCTAACAATGTTTGAATATCGGCTATAACCTGTTCTTGTGGTTCAAATTTAGGAGTAAAGTTTCTTTGTAAACCATTAAAAGCCTCTGAATATGGAACATCACCCCAAAGATCAGTAGCCAAGCCTAAATTCATGGCCATCAAAATTTGTGATATTCCTTCATAGTAAGGATTTTCGTTTCCGTATGTCACAATAATTTGATTGGCATTGATCATTGTTCCTGCAAATAAGGTTTGCCAGGAATTTAAAATATCGTTTTCATTAATATCATAACGAGCATAGTTTTGATATTGTCCATCCACGCCGGCTACGTGTTGAGTGAATAAATTCGTTTGACGAGCCAGATCTCCGGTTAGGTTGGCAAAAGTACCTACCTCAGTAGAGCTTAATAATAAGCTAGGGGATGAATTTTCCGGATTGTTAGGATTTACTCCGTAGTCATCAAGCTTTGATTGACAAGATGAAACAGTCAGTATAAATCCTAGTATTATGTAAGTTATAATTCTTTTCATGGTTATTGTTATAATTAGAATCCAACAGTTAAACCAAAAATAAATGAGCGGGCACCAGGATTATTAAAGTAGTCAAAGCCATTCAGATTTGATCCAGCACCTGTTAAACTAGTCTCAGGATCTCCACCTTTATAATTTGTATCGAGGAATAAGTTTCGGCCGGTTGCTCTAACACTGAGTGAATGGATAAATTTTTCCATCTTTTTAAGTCTAAATGTATAAGAAAGTGAAACCTCTCGAACTCTAAACCAGTTTACATCTTCAACAAACTGCTCGGCTGCGCCACCGCCATCTCCCAAGTATTGTGAAAAATAAGTTAAGGCACTTATCTCTGTGGTATTAGGAGTGGTGCCATCTTCCAATACGCCGGGTATAACATATGTCCGTTCTCGATCTGCTGATTGCTCTGTACGACCTAAACGGTTTAAACGTGCATAAGTACCGTTCCAGATAGCTCCTCCATGTCGGATGTCAAACAGAACATTTAAACCAATTCCTTTGAAAGTGAAAGTATTTCTGATACCTCCCATCCAGTCAGGCTGTGGGTTTCCAATATTGCCGCTTTCAGCTTGTTTTAATGGTACTCCATTGGCTCCAATTATTAAATCACCATTTGTATTTCTTTGCCATTTCGTGCCATAAAATACACCAATAGGTTCACCTATAATTGCATATGAACCAATATCGGTAAAGGCAGACTCTAATTGAAGTTGCGTAACACCTTCAGCTAACTCTAAAACTTTGTTTTTATTTGTTGACCAGGTTACTCCAAGATTCCAGTTAAAGTTCTGGCTTTTAACTACATCACCTGCAACTTCGACCTCATAGCCTTGGTTTTCAGCTTTTCCAGAGTTTACATATTCAGCTGTAAAACCAGAGGATGCTGATAATGGGCGATTTAGGAGGATATCATTTGTGGTTTGATGATAGTAAGTAAATCCAAGACTAAGTCTGCTTTGGAACATTTTAAGATCGAGTCCAAGTTCATTTGCCGTTACTTTTTCAGGTTGTAGATTTGAGTTACCCAAAACTGTTAAACCATCATAGCCAAACCCATTCGCGCTTCCATAAGGAAAACTCAAACCGTTTGTAAAGCCATCGGTATAAATAGGAGGTTTATAATAAGTTTTTGTATTATAAGGTTCAGGTGAAATACCTGCCTGAGAATATGAATATCTAAACTTACCAAAGCTTATCCAATCGGTAAGGTTAAAGGTTTCGGAAAATAGCCATGCTAACGAAGCCGATGGATAGAAGAAGTTATTTTTTGATTCGCCAAATGTTGAAGACCATTCATTCCGTCCGGTCAAGGTTAAGAATAACATATCTCTAAATGCGAAATCCAACTGTCCAAATAATGCATTTGTATATTTTCTGACTGCAGAAGTTGAAGAGTATTTGGTGGCAGCATTGGACATATCATAAAATCCAGGAACTGATAATGTTTGTCCTCTTGAATAAAGACTTCCAAAGTTGCTTGTGCTAATATTGAAACCTGCAGTATAATTCAATTTAATGTCACCGATTAGCGGTCCTCCACCCGTAAAGATAAGGTCAGAGTAAATGTCACGGTTGGTAATTGTGTTATAGTTTACCTGACCGGTCTGATCTCCTGCATCGTTACCAAATGAAGAAACTGCATAAACCTGTCTTCTGTCATCAGAATATGAATCAACTCCAATTTTGTACATTGCATTAAACCATGGTTTTCCGGTATAAGATAAGTACACATTTCCTATAATTCGGTTAACACTTGTATTGAATGGGTTCTCATACGCTGTATAAAAAGGATTGTCATACAATGCAAAATAGGTGCGTTGAAAGTTGTTAGAGAATTTATAATCACGTATATCAAATGAAGCAGGCGCTCTCAACAAACCAAGCATTACACCTCCGATATTACTACCATTCTGAGATTGAATACCGGTAGTTCTGATATAATTTGCTGTTCCTCCAACTTTTAGCCAATCTTTTAAGAAACCATCAGCGGTAATGCGTAAAGAATTACGTTTGAAATCAGTATTTGGAACAATACCACTCTGATCTGTTCTGCCAGCTGAAAACCTAAATGTTACTTTGTCGTTTCCTCCGTCAATTGATAAATCGGTAGTACTTGTCCAAGGTTTTTCAAAATAATTATCGGTGTTATTATAAGAGATTAAGTCAGGTGTGGATGCAATTGCCGGACCCCAACTGCTTGAAGTTCCACCGCTTACATCATCATCAGTATTATAGATATTATCTGGCCCTGGATCAGCAGTAATATAATTACCACCTACACCTTGTGCATATTTGCTTTGGAGATTAGGAAGTCTGTTAACTTCTGAATAATCAAAGGTTTGACTAAGGGTGATTCCTAATCCAGATCCCTTTTTACCTCTTTTTGTTGTATAAACAATGGCTCCGTTTCCAGCTCTGGCTCCATATAATGCAGCTGCTGCCGGACCCTTCAGTATTGTTACTGATTCAATATCATCAGGATTAATGTCGATTGCACGGTTGGCGTTATTTACCCCACTTAATGTTTGATTAAATGGATAATCTCCGGCAACAGTAGTAGTAGTTGAGTTATCAATTGGAACCCCATCAACAACAATAAGAGGCTGAGTTTCACTCGTAAATGTTGATACACCTCTTAATTGAATTTTGCTTGATGCTCCAGGCACACCAGCTGCACTTGTTACTTGTACCCCCGCTGCTTTAGCCGCAAGAGATTCTATAACATTTACCTCTCCAGATTGCTTAAGGTTGTCTCCTTTCAGATCAGTAACAGCATATCCTAAAGCCTTTTTCTCTCGGCTTATGCCCAATGCTGTAACGACAACTTCTCCTAATTGCTTAGAGTCTTGCTCCATAGCAACGTTAATGACATTGCTTGTTCCTAACGTTATCTCACGAGTAATGTAGCCAACATATTGGAACGCTAGTGTTTTTGCATCATTAGGAACTGAAACCGAGTATTTCCCATCCTGATTAGTTTGGGATCCCAAATTGGTGCCTTTTACTTGTACGGTAACCCCGGGAATGGGCTGGCCGTCTAATTTGTCGGTAACCGTACCAGTAATGGTGCGGTTTTGCGCCACGCTAACTAAAGAGAACATCACTAGCCAGGCGACTAATAGTAAACATTTCTTCATAAGAGTAAAATTTAGATGACTGATTCACTCCAATTTAATAAAAAAAAATGGTTTAACTATCCAAATATTTACACTTAGCTATTTGATAAAGGCTTTTGTAACAAGGATTTACCTATTTAGTTACAAAACCTACTTAAAAAATCAATAAACAGCCTTAGGATTAGAGAGGGTCAATTATGTAACTTTTTCGAAACGGAAATTGCCTTTAGGTGAGTCTTTCGATTATTTAATAATGAATGCATTAACAGTGTAATTATCAAAATCAATTGCAGTTGATCCATTTACATCTAGAATTGTTTCCAATTTAATTTCCAGGCCATTATCCATTCTTAAAAAATCCTTATTATTTTTTTGAAAGAAATCAGTAATTATTCCCAAAGTGTGTTTCTGTCGGTTATCTTCCTCTGCATAGATAATAGAACATGGAGTTTTATTAGCAGCAAAAGTTTCTAACTTACCTGAGAACAAGCTGTTCAATAACTTATATCGTCCCATTGGAATAATTAATGACTCTCAGTTGCCAGTTCTTTCTGATGCTCCTCGGTTAGTTTTCTTTGTAATTCGCCGGGAACCGGGGCATACTCAGCAAAGGAGATAGTTACCTTGGCTCGTCCCTGGCTTATATTGCGTAAAACAGAAAAGTATTTATCAAGTTCAGCTAAGGGAGTTCGTGATTTGATTGCCTGAAAGTTACTTCTGTTGTCCATGCCAGTAATAATACTTCTACGGCTTTGAAGTTCCGTCATCACATCGCCCATCATTTCATCAGGAACAATGGTTTCCACATCATATACTGGCTCGAGCAATTGGGGTTCGGCCTGATGGAAAGCTTCTTTAAAGGCCATCATCCCGGCAATCTTAAAAGAAATATCATTGCTGTCGACGGGATGCATTTTGCCGTCGTAAACACTTACCCGGATGTCACGGACATAAGAGCCAGTAAGTGGTCCTTCCTGCATTTTTTCCATTACGCCTTTTAAAATCGATGGAATGAAGCGCGCATCAATCACTCCGCCTACAATACAGTTGTTAAAGACCAGTTTGCCTCCCCAGGCAAGCTCGTGGGTTTCTGTATCTCTCACCGGAAAATCTTTTAAGGGAGCCATTCCTTCAAAATAAGGCTCTATTTTCATAAACACTTCACCAAATTGTCCGGCACCGCCTGATTGTTTTTTGTGTCGATAGGATGAATTAGCGGCTTTTTGTATGGTTTCGCGATAAGGAATACGTGCCTTAATAAACTCAACCTGCATTTTATAAATATTTTCCAAACGCCATTTGGTTAATGCAAGATGCAGTTCTCCCTGACCGTGAAGAATAACCTGCTTGAGCTCCCGGTTATATTCGATCTCAATGGTCGGATCTTCCATGTGTATTTCGGCTAAAACCTCGCTCAGTTTTTCATCATCTTGTTTGTTTTTGGCAATAATGGCCACCCGAACCTTGGGATTGGGAAACTTGATTGGAGCAATAGAACCAGAAGCTCCTTTTCCATTTAAAGTATGGTTGGTATAAGTATTTTTGAGCTTAAGGGTACAGCCAATATCACCGACCTTTAATTTATCAACGGCATTTCGATTTTTGCCGTCAGCAATAAATAGCTGATTAAGTCGCTCAACGGTATTTGTTTTCTCATTGCTAAGCTCTTGCCCAACAGAGACTTCTCCTGAAATCACTTTGAAAAATGTTAATTTACCTAAATGGGGCTCAACCAGGGTTTTGAAAATGAACAAACGGGTAGGGCCTTTTGGGTCGAATGGAATTTCCTGTCCATTTTCTGATAACTCAGCTGGCATATTTATGGCACAAGGAGCAACGTTATCAATAAAGCCCATTAAACGCCCACTTCCCATATCTTTCTTTGCAGCAAGGCAGAAAACCGGAAAGACCTGATGTTTCATCATCCCAATTTTTAAACCCTCTCTCAGTTCATCTTCATCTAAATTGCCTTTCTCAAAGTAAAGCTCCATCAAACGTTCATCATTTTCGGCTGCTTTTTCAACTAATTCATTGTGAAGTTGGTCGGCAAGTTCTTTTTCTGAATCTGGAATAGGTAATTTTTCCGGTTTTCCACCCTCGGCCGGAAATTTATACATGGTCATTTTCAGAAGATCAATAATGCAGTTAAAACTAAGTCCACTATTTACCGGATATTGCATGACAGTAACAGCAGGGCCAAAGAATTTTTTAGCTTCTTCTATGGTTTGATTAAAATTAGCTTTGTCGGAATCGAGTTGGTTTACGGCTAATATCGTTGGTTTTTGATATCGATCGATATAGTCCCACAGCAGTTCAGTCCCAACCTCAACACCATATTGGGCATTTAATAGCATAACGGCAGTATCGCAAACTCTTATGGATGATACCACTTCACCAATAAAATCATCAAGACCCGGGGTATCAATTATATTAATCTTATAGTCGCGCCATTCAGTATGTAAGGAGGTTGCGTAAACAGAGTTGCCTCGTTCGTGTTCAATTTCATGGTAGTCAGAAACGGTGCTTTTATCTTCGACCGTACCACGTCGGTTTATTATTCCGGCTTCAAATAACATTGTTTCGGCAAGTGTAGTCTTGCCGCTTTTCGCAGAGCCAACCAGCACTACATTTTTAATGTGTTTTTCATCATAAGTTTTCATAAAGTTTCATTTTTGGGTGGGTAAAAAGGCTTTATAAAATTTAACAGAAATGAACCGGAGATAATGAGTTGAATGGGTTGATTTGCTGTAAATCAGAATATTAATATAATTTTAATTTTTGATTAATGAAAACACTTGATGCGTCAATTTGTGGGAGTTAAGAAATGTATTAATCAAAGAGCGTTTATCTTACCCAAGGTTACTTATAAAAACAAACTTTAATACAGTTTAATCACTTTTATTCTTAGGAATTTAATTTTAACCAAGAGTAATTATTCTGAAAATTGTTAATTTCCCCTCGTTAAATTAAAATCAAACCTTAAAAGCAAATGAAAACAACTAGCACCCTAATGCTGAAGTTAAAAACCTTTGGAATTCTGTCCATCGCTCTATTAGCGGCATCATGTTCGAATGAACTTAAATTTGTTAAAGTAAAAAGCAATGAGCCTGTTTATGTGAGAAACACTGAATCGGATAAAAATGAGGAAGTAAGTGTTGAAAAACAAGAACAGGAAATCGTAAATACACCAGTTGCGGTTTCTTATACTGCACCTGATGGATCGGCTCAGGCATCTGAGAGTTTAACCGGACAACAAACTAGCTCAACTCGTCAATTGGTTCGTGAAGAAATGAGTAAGAATGCTGCTTTCAGAAAATTGTCTGCTACTCAACAAGAAAAAGTTGAGAAACTAATTGCTAAACGGGTAGATAAAGTGGTAGCTAAAAAGAAAGCTTCACCAGCTCCTGCTCCAAGTGTTGAGTTCAGCCGAATTATGCTTATTGGTTTGATTATTTTGCTAGCAGGTATTATATTAGGTGCTATAGTAGGGGGATTAGGTTGGTTGGCCTTTGTGGTGGGTTTGGGTCTAATCGTTTACGGATTGATCATTCAGTTATAATAAATAAGATATCTTTTAATGAAAAAGGACCTTGCCGATTAAACTGGCAAGGTCCTTTTTTTATATAACGAATATTTTATTTTATTAATGATTTAATAGCAGTATCCACTTTTTCGAAATCAAAGCCTTTTATAACTTTTTCCATTTCAGCTTTAATTCTATCGGTACAAAGGTTGCCAATGCTTCCCTCATGAGTATGATGGATATTCTCCGGAACTTCAAAGTTGCCATCTTCTATTGCCAAACCCACGTTTTTGTATGCTTCGCGAAAAGGAACACCTTCCAGTACCTGGTTATTCACTACTTCAACGCTGAAAATGTACTTATACTTTTCATCTTGGGTAATACCGTCTTTACAGGTAATGTGCTGCAACATGTAATTACAGATTTGCAAGCAATCTGTTAATTCTTCGAAGGCAGGAATAATCAGTGCCTTGGTGATCTGCATATCGCGGAAATAGCCAGATGGTAAGTTGTTGGTAAGCAAGGTAAGGTCGTTAGGTAAACCCTGTAGCTTATTGCATTTAGCCCGTATTAATTCAAAAACATCCGGATTCTTTTTATGCGGCATAATGCTCGATCCGGTTGTTAAATGATCAGGGAAGCTGATAAAGCCAAAGTTTTGACTGATATATAAGCAAACATCATAGGCGAATTTTGACAAAGTAGCGGCTACTGAAGCTAATGCCATTGCAACAATCTTTTCAGATTTGCCGCGCGTCATTTGAGCATACACCACATTGTGGTTCAATGCACCAAAGCCGAGTAGTTCAGTCGTCATACTTCGGTTTAATGGGAAAGATGAGCCATAACCTGCAGCTGATCCTAATGGATTTTTATTCGCCACTTTATAGGCCGCTAGCAATAACTCCATATCATCCACTAATGATTCGGCATAAGCCCCAAACCACAAGCCAAACGATGATGGCATGGCAATCTGAAGGTGGGTATAACCAGGGATCAATTTTTCTTTATGCTCTTCACTTAGCTTTTGAAGTGTTCCGAAAAGCTGTTCCACCAGCAATACGATTTGTTTTAACTCATTACGGAGGTATTGCTTAATATCAACCAAAACCTGATCGTTGCGAGATCGGCCACTATGAATTTTCTTTCCGGCTTCACCAATTCGTTGTGTTAACAGGTATTCAACCTGAGAGTGAACATCTTCCACGCCGTCTTCAATTTTAAACTCACCGCGCTCAATCTCCCCATAAATCTTAACGAGTTCTTTTTTTAAAGTTGAAAGATCATCGTTGCTCAAAAGTCCGATGCTTTCGAGCATCGTGATATGGGCAATTGATCCCAGCACATCAAAAGGTGCCAGGTACATATCCAGTTCGCGGTCGTTGCCTACGGTAAATTGTTCTACTTCTTTTTGTACGTTGGTGTTTTTAGCCCAGAGTTTCATTTTTAGTATTGAGATATGCGATGTGCGATGTGAGATTTGGGACAAAATTCTCGCCTCTACATGCTCATAGCGAATAATTGTTAATATTTGAAAAGATGGAAAATGCGATGGATATTCTCAAATCTAAAATCCCACTTCTCACATCTTATGAAGTATATGCTTTTGCCTGCACAAATGAGTAGAAGAAAACTGCATTTGGGTTTTTGGCCACGGCCTTCATTTCTTCCTTTACCTTTTCGGCTACTTCTTTTTCTACATAGCCCGAGTCGATCAGGTTAGGCATACCACTCATGAGTAGATCTGCCCAGAAATTGATCATTTCTGCCCGTTTCCCTGGTTGACGATTATCTAAATGAATGGTTTTAACAGTAGTTTGAATATTGGTATAACCTACGCTCTGCAGCATATTGCCTAATTTGGCTCCAATAAACGGATCACCACCCATATCGTACTGTAGATCATTAAAACGCATCCAATACTGCCAGGTATTAGGAGAATATGGGTCGAGGAAAAAACTCGAATTCAATACCTCCGTTAGATAAATCACACTACCCGGCTTAAGAACCCTTCGCAGCTCTGAAAGCACTTTTACCGAATTCGGAATATGTTCCAAAACCCAGCAAAGAAAGGCGCCGTCAAATTTATTGTTAGAGCTAAAATCCATATCAGTGGCATCCATCTGCAAAATTTCGAATCGATCTTTCGCTACCGGATTATCACCAAGGAACTTTTTAGCGGTTTCTATTTGCGTTTCAGAAAAATCAATACACGTTAACTGAGGGTTCGGAAATCGGCGCAATAATATTTCTGTTTGCGCTCCTACACCACTTCCAACTTCTAATAAATTCTCAACAGAAGAAAGATCGATATCGGCATAGATATAGTTTTCGAGGAAACGCGCCTGACGCATCAGTCGTTCTTGCTCTGTTTTTGAGAATCCGTGTAAGTATTTTTCTTTAAGCATAAGGTTAAGAGTTGTGGGTTATATGTTCTAAGTTAAATAATTTATTTAACCGATAACTCATAACTCGTAACCGGCAATCAGGCTATTACTCTTTCCAAAATCTGGATATAAAGGTCGATACCTTCTTCAATTTCACTTAAATAGATATACTCATCTGCTGTATGTGAACGTGCTGAATCACCCGGTCCAAGTTTTAATGAAGGGACAGGAATAAGCGCCTGATCAGAAGTAGTTGGCGACCCATAAGTTGTTCTTCCTAAAACTAATCCTGATTGTACAATAGGATGAGATTCAGGAATAGATGATGAACGCATGCGCATTGAACGAGGTGTTACTTCGCTGCCAACATTAGCCCGTATGGTCTCCAATAATTCTTCATGGGTGTATTGTTCAGTTACTCTAACATCAATAGTAAACTCACATCTATCCGGAACCACATTATGTTGCGAACCGGCATGAATAATGGTTACACTCATCTTTATCGGTCCCATAAAAGGCGATACTTTTGGGAACTGATAAGTGCTCAGCCACTGAATATCTTTTATTGCCTTGTAAATAGCATTATCGCCTTCTTCACGCGCAGCATGCCCTGACTTTCCATAGGCCACACAATCACAAACCATTAAACCTTTTTCGGCAATGGCCAAATGCATTTGAGTGGGTTCGCCCACTATGGCAAATTCAACAGGTCCAAGCTCAGGTACAATTAATTCGATGCCATTATAGCCCGAAATCTCTTCTTCGGCAGAAGCTGCAAAGGCAACATTGTATTTCAAATCTTCTTTATCATGATAATAAAGGAAGGTTGCCATTAATGATACCAGACATCCACCCGCGTCGTTGCTACCTAGTCCAAATAGTTTTCCATCTTCCACGATTGGATTAAATGGATCTTTGGTATAGCCTTTATTTGGTTTTACCGTATCGTGATGTGAATTCAGTAAAACCGTTGGTTTTTTGGGGTCGTAATGTTTATTAAAGGCCCAGATGTTATGAATTTTTCGGAATGTGAAAACGCCTCGTTCTTTCAGAAAAGACTCAATAACATCGCCCGTAATATTTTCTTCCTTGCTAAACGATTGAATAGAGATCAGTTTTTTCAAGAGCTCTATCGCATCGTGCTTAAGTTGGTGAGTCATTTTAGTATACTTTATAACATCGATCGTTAAAAAACGAACGATCTCTAAATTTCAAATTGGTTCTTATTTAGTTTAATAGATTTCCCTAATGGGACTGCAAAACTAAGAATCCTTTGAATATAGTCCACCTGCTTTTATTGCAGAAGTTCGAATCCCTTTAATAAGTGCTGAACTGAAACCCTGATGCTCCATTTCGTTTAATCCGGCAATGGTACATCCACGAGGAGAAGTAACTTTATCAATTTCACGCTCAGGGTGAGCTCCTTCCTTAGCTAATAATGCAGCAGCACCTTTAGCAGTTTGAACGGCCATGTTAAGCGCCTCTTCGGCATGGAACCCAATTTCAACACCACCTTGCATAGCAGCACGAATTGAACGAAGGAAGAACGCAATGCCACAGGCACATAATGCAGTGGCTGATGTCATCAGCTCTTCTTTAATTTCCTGGGTTATTCCAACGGTATTAAAGATATCAAACACCAACTCTTTACGCTCAGTGCTAACTCCGTCAAAAGCGATGCAGGTCATTGATTCACCAACAGATATAGCGGTATTTGGCATTGCACGAACTACAGCAGGAGATTTACCCAAATTGTCTTTAATGTCTTGAATTGAAACCCCAGTAACGAGCGAAACGATTAACTGATTCTCATTTACCTGATCTTTAATTTCAGCCAATAAACCATTTAATTGCTGAGGTAGAATACCTAAAACCACAATATCTGCTGATTTTACAGCCTCGTTGTTGTTATTAGTGATTTTATAACCTTGGATAGAATAGGGCTGTAAGGCACCAAGATTACGACGGGTAATGGTAATTTGACCAGGTTGATAACTGCCTGATTTTACAAGTCCTTTGGCCAAAGCAAGGCCAATGTTTCCACCACCTAAGATGGCAATGTTAAGGTTGTTAGTTGACATAAAGTAAAGTTTCTGAAGTTAGTTACAACTTCATTCGGGTTTAGCGTTGGTGGCGCATAGGAGAGCTTTATGAAATTTTGGTCCCCGTATTTTTTGAGTCGTTGATCAGCGTTGGCAACCCATCAGCATGCATAATGTAAACTGATGAAACTCCTTTGTCAATCGCTGCAAATGCATTGTCAAGTTTAGGAATCATTCCGGCTATAACAACTCCTTTTTCTTTTAATTCAGCAAAGTAAGGCTTGCTGATTTCCTGAATCACTTTCTCTTCAGCATCTAATACACCGTCTTTTTCGAAACAATAGATCAGATTTACGTTGAAATGCTTTGATAATGATACCGCAACCGTTGATGCAATAGTGTCGGCATTTGTATTAAGCATATTACCCTGCTGGTCGTGTGTTAATGGAGCCAAAATAGGGGATAAGCCACTTTTTAATAATGCCGAAAGTACAACTCCATCCATTTTTTCCTCTTCAACATCGCCTACAAAGCCATAATCAATTTCTTTAACAGGGCGTTTATGAGCAGGGATAATATTTGCATCAGCGCCAGTTAAACCAATAGCATTGCATCCTTTGGACTGTAATTTGGCAACCAGATTTTTATTTATCAAACCTGCATACACCATTGTTACGATCTTCAAGGTTTCAGTATCGGTAATTCGACGGCCATCAACCATTTTAGCTTCAATGCCTAAACCTTTACTGATTTCGGTGGCTACTTTGCCGCCTCCGTGTATTAAGACTTTTAATCCTTTTAGTTGAGCAAAATCGGTTAAGAAAGTAGTAAGCTTGCTTTCGTTGTCGATGATATTTCCGCCTACTTTTATAATGTTGACTGTTTGTTGCATGCAAAATAAATAATTGAATGAGTGAATAATTAGACGAGAAAATATCTTAGAACCCAATCATTCCCTCATTCTGTCATCCATTCATTTTTATAACTTGTTTCCTTCGATTAACTTTTTAAGCACGGTTTGCGCAGCAAATACTCGGTTGCCCGCTTCATGAATTACCAATGAGTTATTACCGTCGAGTATATCATTGCCGAGCTCCAATCCACGACGAACCGGCAAACAATGCATTACTTTAGCATTATCGGTTAATTTTAACTTTTCGTTGTCCATCATCCATCCTTTCCCGTCAGATAAGATTTCACCGTATTTGTTGTAGCTGGACCAATTTTTCACATAAACGAAATCGGCATTTTTTAAGGCCTCATCCTGGTTTGTATTGATCATAGCTCCTTTTGTAAACTCTTCGGCCAGTTCATAGCCTTCAGGATGTGTGATCACAAAGTCAACCATATCTAATTCCTGTGCTTTAACCATCCATTCTGAAAATGAATTTGATACAGCTTGCGGTAATGGTTTTACATGCGGGGCCCAGGTTAAAACCACTTTTGGTTTTGGCTTGGTAGCATGTTCTTTTATGGTAATTAAGTCGGCAAAGCTTTGTAACGGGTGAAGGGTTGCGCTTTCAAGAGAAACCACCGGAACACCACAGTATTTAATAAACTTGTTAAGCACTTCCTCGCTGTAGTCCTCATGTCGGTCTTTCAAATTTGGAAAACAGCGTAAGCCTAAAATATCGCAGTATTGCCCTAATACGGCAGCGGCCTCTTTAATGTGCTCAACGGAGTAACCGTCCATTATCACATTATCATTCATTTCCAGACGCCAGCCTTCTTTGTCCATGTTAATAACCATGGTATTCATCCCAAGGTTCATTGCGGCTTTTTGCGTGCTCATACGTGTACGCAAACTTGGATTTAAAAACACTAGACCCAGTGTTTTTTGTCCTCCAATATCAACGAAACCCTGAGGATCTGCTTTAATTTTTAGCGCCTCATCAACCCATTTCTTTAGGTCGGTAACATCGTTTACTGATGTGAAATGTTTCATTCTATAAATTGATATGCAATTGATGTCAATCGTTCTTTAAACAAGTTAATTATTTTGGACCGTTGATTATTGCGCAACGGCCAAAGAGTTCATTACCTGAGCAAAAGATTTCAAGAACTCATCTGCCTGAGCCTTGGTAATATTTAAAGGAGGTAGTAAACGAATGGTGTTTTGCTTGCCTGAAACCCCAGTTAATATTTTATGGTCGTTCATCAGTTTTTTACGGACATCAGCGTAATTGTCAAGTTCTACACCGATCATCAAACCATAACCACGGACGTCTTTTACTCCATCAAACTTTCTAAGCTCAGCCATTAAGTATGCCCCCGTTTCTGCAGCATTCTCCATTAAATTTTCTTCTTTAATGATATCGCAAACGGCAATTGCTGCAGCACATGCAAGATGATTACCGCCGAAAGTAGTTCCTAACATACCATGTTTGGCTTCAATATGTGGAGCGATAATGATTCCGCCAATTGGGAAACCATTGCCCATACCTTTGGCCATTGAGATTACATCGGCCTTAACATTTGAATGCTGATGAGAAAAGAATTTGCCTGAACGTCCGCATCCTGATTGAATTTCATCCATGATCATCAATGCTCCAAATTTGTCACATAATGAACGGATTTTTTGCAAGAAGGAGTCTGTAGGAACTTGTATGCCTCCAACACCTTGCATGCCTTCAACAATAACGCCTGCAATTTCATTGCTCATTACAGCCTCCAAAGCGGCTTCATCGTTAAATGGTACAAAGATGATATTGGATGTTTCGTTTACAGGAGCGATGATCGATTTATCATCAGTAGCTGCAACTACAGCCGAGGTACGGCCATGGAACGACTTACTGAATGCGATGATTTTCTTTCTGCCTGTATGGAAAGAGGCTAACTTTAGTGCATTTTCATTAGCTTCTGCCCCTGAGTTACATAAAAACAAGCTGTAATCCTCATAGCCTCCGGTTAATTCTCCCAACTTTTTGGCCAGTTCCTTTTGAATCGGAATTTGAACGGAGTTCGAGTAAAACCCGATTTTATTTAACTGATCTGTAATCAGTTTTACATAGTGCGGATGGGTATGGCCGATTGAAATTACAGCATGTCCACCGTACAGGTCTAAATATTTGTTGCCATTTTCATCCCAAACGTAAGAGCCTTCAGCTTTTACCAATTCAAACGGGAATAATGGGTATACGTCGAATAATGTCATAAGTTATAAGTTTTGAGCAATGAGTTTTGAATCGCTTTATGCTTTATAAATGCATTTGGCTTTATTCTTTTCCTCTTACTTTGTTAATCAATGCAATCATCATTGCTTTAATTTCGTCAATTTCTGAATTTAACTTGTTGTAGTTTTCTTTCAATATATATTCTAAATCTTTTGATAGGAGTAATAAGTAAGAAACCTCGTTTATTGAACCTAAAGAGGTTTGAAGAAAATTTGCCAAATCATTTTTTGTATACTTCCCGCAACCTTCGGCAATATTGCTGGGAATTGAAAAAACAGCTCTTCTAATCTGACTTGTAACACCAAATTGTTCGTGTTTAGGAAAATCTTGAGAGATTTTATAAATCTCAAGAGTGAATTGGTGCGAACGTTGCCAAACGAGTAGTTTTCTGTAATCCTGCATTTACTAATTACCCAATACTTATGACTTAAAACTTTTCTAGAATCCTACCGGCTTTAATTTCAAGCCTGCGTTTTCATCCAGACCAAACATCAAATTCATGTTTTGAACAGCCTGACCCGACGCGCCTTTCAACAAATTATCGATGATGCTTAATACCATCAATTTACTTCCATGTTTTTCAATATGCACTAAGCATTTGTTGGTATTTACCACCTGTTTTAAGTCGATATTATTGGCTGAAACATGCGTAAACGGATGGGATGCATAAAAGTCAGTGTATAATTTTTCTGCATCTTCCTGAGTGCCCTCGAATTCTGTATAAGCCGAAACCATAATCCCGCGAGCAAAATCACCTCGATATGGAATGAAATTGATTTCTTTAGAAAACCCATTTTGTAACTGTTTTACACTTTGAGTAATTTCTTTTAAATGCTGATGACCGAATGCCTTGTAAACAGAAAGATTATTGTTTCTCCAGCTAAAGTGTGAAGTTGAACTTAACGACTGTCCAGCACCAGTTGAACCTGTGGTGGCAGAAATATGCACTTCTTCATTCAACAAACCTTTAGCAGCTAAAGGCAATAATGCCAATTGAATGCAGGTGGCAAAACAACCAGGATTAGCAACATTAGAGGCTGATCTGATTTCCTCACGTTGAAGTTCAGGTAAGCCATAGGTGAAAGTTCGGTTACTTCCCTCTGCACTTAAAATGTGACCATCGGCTTTATTTAGACGGAAGTCCTGACTTAAGTCGATGATTTTAATCTTAGCATCAAAATGATTTGCTGATAGGAATTTCTTCGCATCGCCATGGCCTACGCATAAAAATAAAACATCGATATCCTGTGAAGTTTCGGCCGCAAATTTTAAATCAGTATCGCCTAATAAATCTGAGTGAACGTCTGAAATTAAGTTACCAGCATTGCTATTACTATGTACAAAGGCAATTTCAACATGAGGATGATTAATCAGGATGCGTAATAATTCGCCGCCTGTATAGCCAGCCCCGCCGATAATGCCTGCTTTTATAGAGATTTGAGACATGAGTTTAAAGGTTTTAAGATGTTTGATTTAGGAAGTGAGATTTAATATAACCATTTATTCAGTCTCATATCCTAAATCTCTCATCTAACTATAAATTGTTCACTTTATGGTAAATACTCACCTGGTTACCGAATATTTTGGTGAAGCCTTTAACATCTTCGCCACTCCAGGTATTGTTCATTTCGCCATAGCTGCCAAATTTGGCGCTCATCAAATCATGATCAGATTCAATGCCTGTAACCAAAAACTGGTAAGGACGAAGGCTGACAAATACTTTTCCGGTAACAAACTGTTGGGTGCTTTGTAAAAATGCCTCAATATCGCGCATGGTTGGATCAAGCAGCTGACCTTCATGCAGCCAGTTTCCGTAGAACATGGCTAATTGATCTTTCCAGTACAACTGCCATTTGGTAAGTACATGCTTTTCTAAAGTATGGTGAGCTTTAATGATGATAAGCGGAGCTGGTGCTTCAAAGCCAACACGGCCTTTAATGCCTATAATGGTATCACCAATATGAATATCGCGCCCAATTCCGAATGGTGCAGCAATAGCAGTTAATGCTAAAATTGCATCAGCCGATTTTTCATATTTTTTATCATTGATGCCTTTCAATTCACCAGCTTCAAAATGCAAAGTGATATCTTCAGGCGTTGATTTGGTTACCTGAGTAGGCCAGGCGCTTTCCGGTAAAAAACCATTGGAGGTTAATGTTTCAGCACCACCAACTGATGTTCCCCAAATGCCTTTATTAATAGAGTATTTAGCTTTTTCGGCACTATAAACAACACCATATTGAGCCAAGAATTCGATCTCAGCCTCGCGTGAAAGTTTGTTGTCGCGAATAGGAGTAATGATTTCTACCTCAGGAGTTAAGATTTGAAAAACCATGTCAAAACGTACCTGATCATTGCCGGCGCCAGTAGAACCATGGGCAATGGCTTCGGCCCCAATTTCTTTGGCATACTTTGCAATTGCCATAGCTTGTGCAATACGCTCTGCGCTTACCGAAAGTGGGTATGTGTTATTTTTAAGGATATTTCCGAAGATAAGGTACTTAATGCAGCTCTCGTAATAGTTATCTATTTCGTTAATGCATCGGTAGGTTTTTGCGCCAAGGGAAAGTGCGCGTTCTTCAATCTGAACAAGTTCTTCTTTGCTAAAACCGCCTGTGTCAACAGTTACGGCATGTACCTCCATGTTTTTTACCTTTGATAGGTATACGGCGCAGTAGGAGGTATCCAATCCGCCGCTAAAAGCCAATACTACTTTTTTCATTTGGGGGTTAAGAAATATTAAAAACAGCCACTAGTGATCAGGAAGACTCTTTCCGTGTGATTGTTTTGGTTTTATATAATCAGTTAATATCATTTTACGCATTTTGCTTAAAGGCGTTTCTAGTATCTATTTAAGAAGAAAGCATTAAATAGTTTGAATGAACCTAATTTACGTTCAATTCGTTCAAACAATTTCGATTTATGAGTAACCTTTTCAAGGTGCTCTTCCTTTTCGCCTTCTTTAGGAGTCTCCGCTTTTGGAGGTTCTTTATCAGCTGGGTCATAAAGCATTGCCGTACAAAGGCAGTTTTTACGGCCTTTACTCATCAGAATATCATGATTTACGCAGCTCTTACACCCTTTCCAAAACTCCTCGTCGGTAGTTAATTCAGAATAAGTAACAGGTTCATACCCTAATTCCGAGTTGATCTTCATCACAGCTAAACCAGTAGTCAAACCAAAGATTTTGGCATCTGGATATTTTTGACGAGAAAGTTCGAATATCTTGTATTTGATAGCTTTGGCTAATCCTACCTTTCTAAATTCAGGGTTTACGATCAAGCCCGAGTTAGCCACAAATTTGCCATGGCTCCATGTTTCTATATAACAGAACCCTGCCCACGTGCCATCTTTATGCAGGGCAATTACCGATTTGCCTTCTTGCATTTTGTTGGCAACATAGTCGGGAGAGCGCTTGGCAATACCGGTTCCTCTGGCTTTGGCCGATTCGGCCATCTCCTCCACTATTTGCTCAGCGTATGGAATATGTTGCTCGGTAGCAACAATTATATCAAAATCAGAAAGTTGCACTTCTTCTTAAATGAAATGATTACAAAAATACCAACTAAATCAGTTAGAGCCCTAAAAATCAGCTTTTTATGTTTAGTTAACGTTAAATGTTCGGGAAACTTTGTGTGAGACTTGATCATCGCGTAGACGATCGGTTTTAAAATGGACGCATCAGCGTCGCGGGAAATAAGCAACTGGGGTTGGGTGAACAAAAACTACACTCATAAGCGTAGAAAAAACCACTTCTTTCGAAGCGTTTATCATATCGGTTACGTATGATAAAAAGTGTTTTTTCATCTGTTTTAATCGGTTTAATGCTTAACAAACAATCATTTCAACAATTGTTTACTATGCGTGAATATGATTATCAGTTATCTAATTAATAAACAGTTAATTAATTTGATTATGAATTTTTGCAAATATTCACATTTAAATTTAAATATCGCAAATAAAAAAAATAATAATTGCCAAAATGATAATGTTGATTTCAAAAGAACACTTGTTTGGGCTTTCCATGGGCATTAGCTATATTTATAATTAATTGAAAATGATTTTGTTACAATAGATGTATTTTCTATGAAAACGCTCTTTTTTGATACCCACAACGATCGCCAGTTCAATCGGAACTCTTGGATGATTTTGATTCTTTGTATGGCAATTTCAACAGTGATTTTATTCACTGGAGTATTCAGTGATTATCGCTGGACGATTTTATTAGCCTATTGTATCCTGCTTCCCGGATTGATTGTACGAGAATGGTATAACTACGGACACAATGGCTTTGCTTTCGCTCTTACAGTTTTGTTTCTGGTTGTCGCTTCTCTGTATGTTTTATTTGCCTGGACGGGCTTTTTAAATCATTAGTTTTTAAAATTAGCATTTACCTAATACAAGGATCTGTTGCTTTGCAGCAGATCCTTTTTTGTTTCGTAAAGTGTAAACGGGCTTGATTTGCAACAAAAATATTTCAGAAAATATGCTGAAAAACAATAACCTTTGTAATACATACAACCATGTATAGCAATGGATAGATTACAACAATTTTTCTGGTTTTGTTCAGGTGTAAATAAAGAGGTTTTGTTAAAGCATAAAACCGAGCACAATAAATATTTCAGTATTGGTGCCACTGTATTTTTTACGTCCGTTTTTGCCGCATTATCTGGTGGCTATGCATTATGGTTTGTGTTTTCAGGTAGTTCTTTAGCTGTTGGGTTTGCTTTGGTTTTTGGTATGCTTTGGGGACTGGCAATCTTTAATTTAGATCGATACATAGTTTCAAGTATCAGCAAACATGGTACATGGTTCAAACAAATTTTACAGGCATTGCCCCGGCTGATCCTGGCAATTTTAGTGGCTGTTGTTATTGCTCGCCCTCTCGAACTTAAGATTTTCGATAAAGAGATCCGTTCTAAGCTTAAGGAGAATTATTTGTTAGATCATAAGTCGAAAATTGATACCATCAATTTAAGTTTTGCAAAAAAATATACAATTGAGCTGAATAAAAAAGTAGTTGTTCAGAAAGAGGCTGATAGCTTAGATAAAGAAGTAAAACAACTTCGATATGTATTAAATCAGGAAATTTTTGGCGATCGAACCAACCAAACTTCCGGTAAATTGGGGTATGGCCCTTATGCTAAAATGAAAGAGGGTGTAATTATTGAGAAAGAAAAGCGTTTAGCATTTTTAAGGGCAGAAGGTTTAATGCTGGATAGCCTTATTGCGGCTAGAAAGGAAGCGGATGGTTTAAATCGACAAGTGATTTTGGATGATCATGCACTTGATAGTATGGCCAACGTAGCTGGATTTGCGGATCGTAACCGTGGTTTGGCACAGATTTCGGTATTGAGAAATGGAAAGGATGATGGCTCAACAGCTACGGCTGTTTTGTTTATCAGTTTGCTGTTCGTCGCATTTGAATGTTTACCTGTAATTGTTAAATTGCTAACAGCAAAAGGTCCCTATGATGAAGAAATTTTTGCTATTGAATCAGTTAAGATGAATGATCTGTTGAAAGATCGCGAGAAAATGATTAAGGTACGTAATGCTTTGCAGGAAAAGGCAATAGAATTGGAATTAAGTAAGCAACTTAAACTTACTGAAGAACGAACGGAAGCCGAAACAATAACCGAACTCTCCGAAATCGAAGATTGGAAAACACAAAAATTAGCTCATAATAAAGAAATATATACTGATCAGACTTAAAATAGATGAAGCGTAATATTCTCGTACTTATCGTTGTTTTTATAGCCAATTTAACATACGCCCAAAAGGTTGACACTGCCTATAAAAAAATCACCAATACCATTAATATCAAAGAGGATGAACTTAGACAGATCATCTCAACATTGGCCGCTGATTCAATGCTGGGGCGGGGTTTGTTTAACCATGGAGCCGAAAAGGCTGCTGATTATATCGAACGCCAGTATAAACAAATTGGCCTGGAGCCGCTTAAAATGGAAGGTGTTCAAGGCTATCGTCAGGGATTTCCATCGGTAAGGGTTAAGTCACTTACCGGAACTGTTAAGGTAGGAGACTCCGTAGTTGATAATAAAAATGTTCTTTTCATTTCTGATAAGAAAGACATTAATTGGAAAAACACAGATAAAGACACTGTTAAAGTGGAGTATGTTGGTCCGAAAGATGATATTTTAAAGAGATTGAGAGATATTGAAGCAAGCAAAAAAGATGCGATTGTATTGATTGATGAACAGCTAAAACAATTCTTTAGCGTTTATAAATCGAGATTTAAACGGGATAGATATGAAACCGATACCGTTTCACTTTCAAAAAATGCTTATGTGTTTATTCTTACTGACAAAAAAGAACTTCCCCAATTCGATATTTCTGTTAAAACAGAAATTAATCATGTGCCCTTAAGCAATTTGATCGGTATTATTCCTGGGAAAAGCAAAAAGGATCAATACGTGATTTTTTCGGCTCACTATGATAACTTGGGTGTAATTAATGCAAATAAAGGCGACTCAATAGCCAATGGAGCCGATGAAAATGCTTCAGGTGTTACCGCTGTTTTAGCGCTCGCTAAATATTTTAAGGAAAAAGGTGATAACGAGCGGACCCTTGTTTTTGTAAATTATGGAGCAGAAACAGTTAGCTCTTCAAGTTCGAAATATTTTGCCAAGCATTTTGACGCCGATAATACTGTAGCAGTAATTAATATCGATGCAATCGGAAAGGAATCAAAATTTGGTCATCGCTCGGCCTTTATTACCGGATTTGATAAAAGTGATTTAGGGAAACATTTTTCTGAAACTGGAGAAAAAATAAAATTCAAATTTAAGCCAGATCCATATAAAGAAAAGGGACTCTTCTATCAGGCATCAAATACGCCGTTAGGTCTAATGGGAGTGCCTTCACATACTTTTTCTACTGTTCAGATAGACATTGACCGTTATTTTAACTCGGTGAGAGATGATATGAATACTATCGATATAGACAATATGCTCGAAACAGTTAAAGCTATTGCTTATTCATCAGATAGTTTGGTGAAGGGCATCTTTACGCCCACCCGAATTACAAATTATAAAGACGACCCAAGTAGTCCGAAAAACATCAAGAGAGCTCAAAATGCTCAGCGATAAGGGACTTTTGAAAGATATGAAACGGGCCGGATACTAATTCCAAAGTATCCGGCCCGTTTTTGTTTATTTAAATACTGGTTAAGGCAACCATTGTTATAAAGCATCCGTAACTGTTAAAAAGCAAATCTATATTCATTGAACTTATTCATTCGATATGAAAAAGCTAACTAACATTTATAAGAGTGGAGCCGGGTTGCTTGCTTTTATACTAATTAACAGTATTTTTTTGGTGGCATGCAGTAGCAATGATGATGGTCAATCAGGCAGTAGCAACACAGTTAAATATTCTGGAACATTCACCAAGTCAAACAGCTCGGTAACTACCTCTGCTACCGGAACTGTCACCGCTACTTTAAATAAAACAACCAACGAGTTAGCCTATACTGTAAACTGGAATAATCTGACAAGTACGATTGCCGGAATGCATTTTCACGATAACGGACCTATAATCGCTGAAATCAGTGGATTTGCAACTTCTATTACCGGAACCTATTCAAATAAAGCAATGTTTACTGCAACGCAGGTAACTGATTTAGGCTCAGGGAAAATATACGTGCAAATACACACAGCAAATTATCCAGGAGGCGAGGTCATCGCTACTTTGAGCAAAACTGGAGGATCACAGAATCCACCATCTGGTTACTAATAGTGATTAAGTATGCAAAAGGAAATTATTGTTATGCTTTCCCTTGTTTTTTTGATGAGCTGTACGCGTATGGCGCCCGAAACAGATCCAGATACTGACGGTTCTGCAAACTGCACTCCATTGTTTCCTGATAAGCAAGTGACCTATAACGGATATGTAAAAAGAATAGTAGCAACTCACTGTACAATAACCTGCCATAAGGGTGGTAATAATCCGGGACCCGGGAACTTCACCACTTATGCTGGATTAAGGCCTTTTGCTAATGATATTTTTTATTTCAGGGTAGTACAGGATAATGCCGATATGCCACAAGGACGAGCTCCTCTTCCTAAAGCAGTCCGCGATTCGTTGAATATTTGGTTAAAGAACTGTATTCCGGAGAACTAAAAAGAGTAGTTAATCATGAAAAAGATTTTGTTCATAGTTAATCTGATTGCTTTCATAGGAGCAGGCGAGTGCTTGGCTCAGGGGCAACTTGTGAGCAGAAATGTATTGTTGAGTTTTTTCTCTTCTGCTCCTATTGAAGACATAAAGGCCGAAACTAAGACAGGGTACTCGATTTTAGACTTACAAACTAATAACATTTATTTTAAGGTGGATATACGATCATTCAAATTTAGAAAGGGATTAATGCAAGAGCATTTCAACGAAAATTACATGGAAAGTGACAAATATCCCTACGCTGAATTTAAAGGAAAAATTAAGGAGCCGGTTGATTTCTCTAAGGATGGAACCTACGACGTTACCGTTATTGGAGATCTCTTATTGCATAATGTAAAGCAAAACTATTCCGCTAAGGCCGTTCTAAGTATCAAAAATGGCAATATCTCCGGCTCTTCTAATTTTCCGGTTAAACTGGTGGATCATAATATCAAGATCCCAACTTTACTGATTAAAAATATTGCTGAAGTGGTGCAGGTGACGGTAAATGTAACATATGAAAACACCCTTGCAAAGAAAATGTGAACCCTAGATGAAAGCAGTATATTTACTTATTTTTAGTTGTTTGCTAACACTTAATACAATGGCTCAGCAAACTGATTCAGTAAAAACACTTGATACATTAAATACAAATTTATCAAGTGATATCCCGGTTATTGCTACATTTAAATCGGGGCTGATCATCAATGGCCAATCGAATGAAACACTTCACAAATCTGACCTCCTTGTTGATATAGCTCACCGTTTCGGAGATATAGGTGGTGCTAATGGAGGTGTTCACAATTTTTACGGTTTAGACAATTCAACCGACATCCTGATTTCGCTTAAATACGGAATTACGGACAGGTTTATGATAGGTGCTGGCAGGGCAAAAGGAGCTCCTAATGGAGTTAACACATTTCAAAAGGAGCTCTATTATTTTAGTTTAAAATACAGACTACTGCAACAAACAGAAAATGATCATATTCCGATTGCGGTTACTTTGTACGGTAATTCTGTGATATGTGGAATGGAGCCGTTGGATCTGGCTACTTCTGATGCCAATTTTCAAAAATTTGGAGAGCGTATGAGTTATACTCTTCAGGCAATAGTTGCCCGCAAGTTTAGCCGTAATTTCTCTCTTTCATTAATGCCAACATATGTACGGCGTAACTATGTATCTTACCAGGACATGAATGATTTATTTGCTTTAGGCGCAGGCGCGAGGCTGAAGTTTTCAAAAAGGATGGCAATTGTGGCCGACTATTTTCATGCATTCAGAACTCAGGAAAGCAAAGATTACTATGAAACAGCACAAGACTTTAAGTTTTATGATGCATTGGGCGTGGGTTTAGAAATAGAAACTGGGGGGCATGTGTTTAATTTAAGTTTTACCAACTCAACTGCTATATTGGATACGCAGTATGTTCCTAGCACAAGCTCTGCCTGGTCGAAAGGGCAGTTTCGCTGGGGATTTAATATTTCAAGGACTTTTACATTGTCAAAGAATAAATAAAGGCTGATATAATAAAATTGATTGAGCAACTTATAGTGACAAGTGTATTTGCATGACAGATGAACAACTAGGCCTATTAATAAAGGGTTGTGTGAATAATGATAGACAGAGCCAGAAAATGCTTTATCAGGCGTTTTATGGCTTTGCCATGAGCATTTGTTTACGTTATGCAGCGAGTAGGTATGAAGCAGCCGAAGTGGTGAACGAAGGGTTCTTTAAAGTTTTTACCAACATCGAAAAGTTTGATTCTACCCGACCATTTAAGAGTTGGTTGAGTTCGATCATGCATAATGCCTCAATTGATTTTTACAGGGCCAATATTAAAAGAACTTTATCCGATGATCTGGAGTCGGTGCCTGAAATAGAAATTAGTGCTTCTGTTGAGCAAAAACTGGCATATGACGATTTGCTTGAGATGGTTCAACAGCTTCCACCTGCATACAGAGCGGTTTTTAACCTTTACGCAATCGACGGTTATTCTCATGATGAAATCGGGAAAATGCTGCATATCTCTTCTGGTACATCAAAGTCAAATTTATTTAAAGCCAGAATGAAGCTGCAGAAAATGCTTACGAAAGTGCATAATGGCATGGATGTAAAGGATGCATTAATTATGAATATTAATCAATCAGCTGGATAGAAATAGGGGACGATGAAGGAAAAAAATAAATTAGACGGTTTGTTCAAGGATGCTTTTGACAAAGCAGGCGAACCTATTGCTTTTAGCGAGCAGGAATGGGGTCTGCTTGAGAAGCGGTTGGACAAGAAAGATCGTAAGAGAACACCTATATTCTGGATTAGCCTTGTAGGCGGTATTGCTGCCTGCCTGGCCTTGGTGTTTATTTGGTTCCAGGCACCTCAATCTGCAAAACAAGGGGAACAAAACCTTTCAAGCAAGCCTTTAACTAAGCCCACGGAGCAAGCAATCGTTAAAAGTAAAACAGACAAATCTGCTAATACAGTTTCAGAGGTAAAACCAATTGTCAGCAATAAGCCCTTACTTCCATTTAGTGAGAAAGAATCTAAAAACGATCTTTCAACTAATTATTTAACTTATACACAAGAAGGTGGTCAGCAAGCAAAAAATGATGGCTATATGCCACAGAAGGTCAACCCAATTAGTTCTATCAGCAAAGATTTAACTTCTGATACTAACAAAGCGGTTTTAACTGAACCTTTAAGAACCCAAGGTGTTGAAGGAGTTGGAATTGCAAAAGCTTCTGGTTTGAAAAAAGAAAAGTCCAATCGTCAGTTTGGTAAATTTACTTTTACGGTAAGTGCAGCCCCTTCATTTAATGGAGTGAATACCTTAAAAGATGCAAGTTTAGGTGGTGATTTTGGAGGTTTTCTTACCATGAGCTTAACCAAAAAGTTGAGTGTTAGCACTGGCGCTATTTACGCTAAAAAGGTGTATTCAACAGGCTATGAGAATTATAATCCTGTAAACCCATTGCCGTTTAGTTATACACCGACTTCAATTGATGCTGATTGTCGGGTGTTGGATATTCCATTGAATATTAATTACCGTGTTTTTGAAAAGCGCAGGGATGCGATATCCATTACCACCGGTTTATCATCCTATATCATGCTGAATGAGGATTATCACTTCAACTATAACTATTCATCTCCATCCGATCCTCAAAATTATTCAGTAAATAACCAGAATAAACATTGGTTTAATGTAGTTAATCTTCAGTTGCAATATGAACGTAAACTGTCGCCTGGAACCAGCTTAGGAATTCAGCCGTTTATGAAAATTCCAATAAATGGGGTTGGCTATTCAAGGGTTGACTTAAAATCGATCGGAGTTGCGATTAACTTTAATATTAACCTGAATACAAACGGAAAGAGCAAGGCGAAGAGCGGAAACTAAACAAGTTTCATTCGCATTACGTAGTCATTTAGTACGAATTTACCATAAGGAATATCTACTTCTTCATGAACCTTAAAGCCCAGTTTGTCATAAAACTGCTTGGCTTTATTATATCGGTTAACATTCAGTTCTAAAATCTCAGCACCTTTTGGTTTAATTTCACTAATAACCGAGTCAATTAGAAAACGACCAATTCCTTTTCCCTGGGTTAGAGGTAAAACGTAAAGCTTGTGAATTTTATAAATATTTTCATCGGTTTTGGAAAAAGAAGAAAAGCCTAAAGGAATATCATTTTCATAGACAATGATGAATGTATTGCCTTCTTGTTGTTGTTTTCGTAAGGCTTCAGGAGTATACATATTGCTATACATGTATTCTATTTGTTCATCAGAGATAATTCCTTTGTAGGTTTGTTTCCAGGTTTGGTCAGCAAGCGCAACAATAATATCAATATCTTGCGAAGTGGCAATTTTGTAGGTATAAGTCATCAGGCTAGTTTTTCAACTACAAAAATAGGCGATTTTGTTGTCGAGAATGTCACAATTCCATTGTTTTCTGTTTCAAAAACATCCTTATCGATTTGTCTGACACCTGTCATCGAATACTGATTCTCAGGGTTAAAGTTGATGATAGTCAGTTGTTCGTTAGCAGCAAACCATTTTTCAAGTTTGCTTTTTACAGGAAAGATCTTGGAATTTTTGTTTAATAGAACAATATCAATATGAGGGATACAATCTACCAATCCAGCTAATTCATTTTGCTCGGCAATAATATTTACAGATGGAAACTCGTCCTCGATCAAATATTTAACGGCTTCATTTAATGAGTTAGAGGTTAATATGATTGTTTTGGTAGACTCTTGAAACGGATCTGTTTCTGAAGAGTTAGTTGTAAAAACAGCGTCTATTTTTATCTCTTTGGAAAGGAGGTTTTCTAACTCGTTTTCAAAAACAAATACCACCGGATTCCACTCCAATAGCTGTCCTAAATACTCATCATTAAAATCAGTATATGACGAAACAATTAATGCAGGTTCCTGCTTTTCCCGAACGATATGATGTGATGACATTTATTCGAAATACTATTTTGGTTTATAGACTAAAAGGCAGTAAATCTAATTTATTATTCGGTTTCTGCCTTAAAAAAACTGCTTAAAATACAGACAAATATGGAGTGTTTTTTGTAAATTATTAAGTCATAATCTCTCTCTTTATGAAAACACCTCTACACCTTTCCCCCCTTTATTTATCTTTTTTCCTGATGTCTTCCTGCAGCCAAATGAGCCGTACAGATGCGACTTCAGAGATGTCAGTGCAAATTGTAGAGAATTTGTCATACGGCAATGATCCGGAGCAAAAAGTTGATATACTTTTGCCCTCAATGCGCAATGATCAAACCAAGGTGATGTTGTTTTTGCATGGAGGATCTTGGAAAAAGGGCGATAAATCAGATTATACACCTGCTCTTAAGGCCTTCGCCCAACGAGGGTTCGTAATTGTTAATATGAATTATCGGCTGGCCGAAAAGAATAAAAATAAGTTCCCGGTACAGATGGATGATATTACGGCGGTAATTAATATGCTGGATAAACGGTCTCATGAGTGGGGATTTGGCTTAAAGAATATTGGTATTTCGGGGCATAGTGCCGGAGCGCATCTTGCCCTTCTGTATAGTTATCATTTTAATAAAACGGGGAAAGTTAAGGCTGTTGCTGCTTTGGCTCCAGTTTCCGATCTCACAGATGCAGGTCGATTAGGAAACGCAGAATACCAAAATCCAATCGCTAACTTTTTAGGTAAAAAATTCCTTCAAGATTCTACCTTGTGGGCAGCAGCCAGTCCTTACTGGATGGTAACTGCAGGAGCTGTCCCGACCTTACTATTTCATGGAACTGAAGACAGGGTGGTCCCCATTAATCAAAGTGCCAAGCTCGAGAAGCGCCTAGAAAGCCTGAATGTTCCCTCTAAATTCATTAAGTACGATGCCGGGCATGTTTGGCTGGGAGCTGATTTAAGAGACACCCGAGACAATGTTATTAAATGGATGAATACCTACTTAAACTGAATGCTTTAGCTTAAATTTATGCGACAACAAGCATTATTTATGAAGACGCTTTCAACCCTGCTTCTTTTTCTGCTACTGGTTACATCATGTAAGCAAAATTTTAATGAACCTGAACCGGTATTAGAGGCAAAGCAGATCATGGATGTTTCTTATGGCAATGCAACCGAACAAACCTTTGATGTTTACTTGCCTAAAGGAAGAGGCTCTTCGACGAAGATTATTGTTTTTTTTCATGGTGGAGGTTGGAAAGATGAAGACAAAAGCATGTATGCACCATTGCTCACCTATTTTGTTGATAATGGATTTGCAGTAATAAATGCCAATTACCGATTGGCAAAAGATAATGCTGATAAGTTTCCGGTTCAAATGCAGGATATCGAACAGGTTATTGATCAGGTTTTGTCCGACCATAATGAATATTCAGTTTCTGATAAAATTGCCCTTGCTGGCAATAGTGCAGGCGCTCATTTGGTGTTGCTTTATGCTTACGCCTATGATACCAACGGCAGGGTAAAAGCAGTTGCCGCTCAATCGGCGCCAACTGACCTTGTTCAAGCCGCTAACTCTGGAAATACACAGGCAATAAATACAGTTACTTATTTCCTTGGAAAAACCTATGATGAAGATGCCGAGCTATGGAAGAACGCCAGTCCTTATTGGAAAGTAACTGCTAATGCGCCGCCAACTATCCTTTTTGTAGGGGAGAAGGACGATGTGGTGGTGCCGCAACAAAGTGTTTCACTTCAACAGCGACTAAATACATTACAAGTGAAAAATCAGCTGATAAGATATCCTAATGAGGGGCATGCATGGTTGGGGGCTAACCTGAATGATACCAGGAAAAAGATAGTTGACTGGCTTAATGCTAATGTAGATTGATAAAGCAAAATGGTTGAATTGTTACGGAAACTATTCAACCATTCTACAATACTACTATTAATACATCTTTTTATAAATCTCTTTATAAACTGCTTCGGGATTATCAGCAAGGTTGATTGCAGAGCAAACAGCAACACCGTGAATGCCGGTTTTTAATAATTCTTCCACGTGTTCCGGTTTAATTCCCCCGGCGGCAATTACAGGCAGGTCAATTCCTTCATTCTTCATCCTTTCAATTATAGATGAATAATCTTCAAGAGTTAAATGACCTACACTATACTTGATGGTGGTTGTTGGTTTATACGGTCCCAGGCCAACATAATCAGCTCCAGAATGATAAACAGCCTTAATCTGTTCAAATGTATGTGCCGAGCCGCCAATTACTTTGCTGTCACCCAGTATTTCACGGGCTTGCTCAACCGAAATGTCAGCCATTTCAATGTGTACACCCTGAGCGTCTTCTACGGTATTTACCACGTCCACATTTGAGCAAACGATCAGGGTTGCTCCCCAATCATCGCAAATATTTGCGATCTGTCGTGCCTCGGCAATCCATTCTTCAGTTGAATGCTTATTTTTTGTACGGTACTGAATCCATTTTGCGCCGGCTTTACAAGCCATTTCAGCCTGTTGAGCATGACTGAAATGATCCATGTCGAGCGTGAGGTAATGGAATTTTTCTATGTGTTTTTTCATTTTATTGCAATTGGCTTTTAGCTCTTAGCGTTTATTGATTTTAAAATTTGATTTAAGTATTGCTAACAGCTACTGGATACATTTACTTAGCCGCCGCCATTCCCATAGAAGACCATTCTTCTTTTGCCGGCCCATATACACCTGTAACAATCAGCCCTGCCTGTCGCATAAGTACGGTAAGCTGTCCACGGTGGTGTGCCTGATGGAGAATAAGAACGGAAAGGACTTTTCCTTTTGGCCAACTGTCGCCATACATTTCCACTTCATTTTCAAGGTCGGAGTCGAGCCATTTTGAAGCAACCTGTTCTTTGGCCTGGTCAGCAGCGTTTGAGAATGCAAGTCGTATTTCATCAGCTGATTGTGGAGCATCAACGGTATCATCAATTTCCTCCAGTTTGAGCCCGGCCCGATTTAGTATCTCCGGAATACTGGCAGCAATATGCCAAACGAGCTGGCCCAACGTACGACCTTCATCATAAACCTTTTGATTTAATGACTTATCAGTAATTTGACGAAGCAAAGTTTCAGTTACCTGGTTCTCATAACTCCATGAGTTTAAAAAATCTTCAATTGTTCTGAACATAATTTTAGACCGTTTTTTTGAGCTATGAATTTAATAAAAAGGAGGGTGTTTCAAAAAGGGCTACCAATAGTATTCAGCAGCATGAAACTCAATAACAGGGTTTCATGCTGCTGAATAATAAATCTGTTTAAAATTTCAGGTTTAAACCAGCCAAAACGTTTGTTCCGGCTTGTGGAAAGTAGAAATTCTCATTAATTCGTTCACCACCTGCAATGTAACCCCAAGTGTAGCCATTCGGCTCATATTTAGCATTCAATAAGTTGTTAACCATTACGGTAAAGCCTAAGTTTTTAATGGATTTAAACTGCAGGTTGTAATTCAGTAATAAATCACTCACAAAAAATGCATCCATCGATCGAAGGCTACTCGAGGTATTGTCGAGGTATTGTTTGCTAACATATTTACCCGATAAACCAGCTGTAAAGTTTTTAAATGGGCTAATATTAAACTGTGTGCCGGCAATAAAGTTTGGAGAGTAAGCGATGTCAGTAGTCTTGTAACTGATCTGGTCTAAATTACCCGTGTCGTAGTTAGTTACATACTCACTAAAGTTTTTTACTTTATTAGCGCTGAATGCCGCGTTTAAATTCCAGCTTAGGTATTTGGTAAGTTTAAAGTTGCCGTCAAATTCAACACCTGTACGGTAGCTCCCTGGAGTGTTTACTCTTATAGCCTCACCTACATCATTAAGCCGTCCGGTTAAAATCAACTGGTCCGTATAGCTCATGTAAAACAGATTAACTCCAAAGTTGCGTGTCGAAGTTTGGTTACGGAAACCCAGTTCTATATTATCCAGTTTTTCAGGTTTGGGACGACTTTGTGGGGTTGATTTGGTATACTCATCTCTGCCAGGTTCTTTGTTAGTATGAGCGTAAGATGCATAAGCGCTACTGTTTTCGTCTAACTGATAGGTTAAACCAATTTTCGGATTGAAGAAGTTTAGATTAGCATCCTGTTGAACATTATTCTGTTCCTGATCGAATCCTAAGAAAGAATAATTCACTCGACGATATTGTAAATCAGTGAACGCGTTTAATTTATCATCGATTCCATAAGTTACTTTGCCATAAATGTTAAAGTCTTTCTTATTGGCATCGTCGTTATAATATTTTTTATCAGGATTGCTGTTTGAGGCATATTGTGCCCAAATTACTTTTCCGTAGTGTGTCCCATCATAGTTATTATAAGCACCACCAAGGGTAAAGTTTAGTTTACTTAGAGGTTTGTACTCCAATGAAAATACGGTACCGTAGAAATCATTATTCAACCATTTCTGGCGGATAAGGTCAGAGTTAGTGATGGTTTCATCGCCAATAACTACGTTGTCAATGCCGTAGTTGGCAAGTTCTGCATTGTACTTGTACTCCTCGTAATAACCTTCGCCATGAGTATAATGCAATCCCACATTCATGGTTAGCTGATCACTTAAAACCTGGGTGTAAAATGCCTGGTAATGGTCCTGACGATAATTATCAGTTTGGTTGCTGTATGTGAAATAATTGTAAGTTCTTGGGTCAGAATCGAACAGGTTCGCTGCATCTGCCTCGGTATTGTACATAGCACCGTCATACCCTGAGTTGCGGTCGTAATGTGCTTGTAAATCCTCTTTGGTTCCAAATAGTTTTGCTTCCGGAATACCGTTCCAAGCCTGATAGGTCTTTTCTTTGCCCGAAATCACATTCACTTTAAATAAGCTTTTTTTGCCATAATAGCCTCCTGAAAGGAAGAAGGAGCGTAGATTAGATGAACCGCGATCAATAAAGCCATTTGAATTGATCATTGAGAATCGGCCATCAAATGCGAATTTGCCCATTAAACCGGTGCCCACTTTTAATGTGTTTTTGATAGTACCGAATGAACCTCCCGAGCTGTTTACCTCTGCAAATGCTTTTTCGTTTAAAGTATTGGTTTGGATATTAATACTGGCACCGAAAGCACCTACTCCATTGGTGGAAGTTCCCACTCCTCTTTGAATTTGGATGTTATCGATAGAAGAAGCCAGGTCGGGTAAGTTAACAAGGAAGGAACCTTGTGATTCAGCATCATTTATTGGGATACCATTAATCGTTAAATTGGTGCGCGAACCATCACTACCACGGATGCGAATTCCTGTATAACCAACGCCATTTCCTGCATCTGAAGATACCACTGCCGAAGGAGTTTGATTAAGAAGAAACGGTAAGTCTTGACCCAGATTTTGCTTTTCCAGATCGTTTTTGCTGATGTTTTTAAATGTAGTAGCAGAGTTTGCCGCCGCACGGGTTGATCGAACTACTACTTCGTCGGCAATTACATTGCTATGTTCAAGTTTAATTTCCAGACTTTTATCAGCCGTTAGGTCAACTATTTGCTCAATAGAAGTGTAGCCTACAAATGAAATTTGAAGGGTGTAGTTTCCTGGTTTTAACTTTTTGAAATTGAAATTTCCGCTCGAATTGGTTTGAGTGCCGATAGCAGTTCCTTTAATGCTAACATTGGCACCAGCTAAAGACTGGTTTGATTGTTTGTCAGTAACCTTTCCGCTCAATTGCAATTGTGCAAGAGCTAATAATGGCATTACCATGGCTAATACGGCCATAAGTAAAACTTTTTTCATTTTTAGAATTGTGTTTTTGTTAAACAATGCGAATGCAAAGGGTATACAACCGCTTAAATTTAACTTTACCTCCCTACGCCGGCATTATCCGGATCAGGTGCTCAACGTTAAGTTTTGAGTAACTCAGTCGTTGATGGGTATAATCTCAGCCTATATGGAGAATTTAAGTGTTAAGTTCAAAGTTTTAAGCTTTGCTCGCATGCATAGCTACTTATTACTTTCAACTTCTTACTATTAACTTCTCTTCGGCACCCCTTAAGAATTAAAGCAAAGGTATATTAAAAAATGAAAATAGGGAATAGAAAGATGTAGCCATCGATCATTCCCTATCTTGATTAAGTGTTTATTGTAAGAATTACACGTTTTCTTTCACGGCAACTAATCTTTTAAGAGCCATTATATAGCCTAAATGTAACCCTTCATGATAAAGCAAAAAGGTTGTTGCTTCCTCAATACTGTTTAATTCAGCTCCATAGCGGGTTGTCCAAGGAGTATAATTTGAAATAAGCTGATTATTGTAATCTGTTTCAAATTGATCGATGGTGCTTAAAAATAAACCCTTTATGTGCTCAAGTTCTTCCTGATTCATAACATCCTCAGGTTTAGTGCCGGGTTTATAATTTGCAAAAAGAGCTTCGTCGATAATCATTTTATTGCCCGAACGTAAATAGCAAACACCTTGTTGAGCCGCTATCAAATGAGCAAGATTCCAGGCGATGTTATTGTTAAACCCAGTTGGAACCTCGTTTAATTGTTCAATTGTTAAGTCACTGACAAGATCAAGCAAGCTTTTTCTTGTCTTTCTAAGCATTTCAAATTGTTCTTTCATGTTAGAGCTATATATTTTAAGTGTATAAGATGTTTTTAGGATAGATGTTATGAATTAAGAACAGCTTTTACGGCCTCAACTCCTTTGTCAAAACGTTCTTGCCCCAATCCGGTTATTATAGTGTACGAAGCATTTATCAATTCCAATTCCTGTTTATAGATATCAAAAAAATACTCTCGCTTTTCAGGGAAATCTCTTAATGGGTCGTTCTCCCAGGGGTTATCAATGTACATTAAAAGGTAGTGGTCATAATGTCTGTTTTTGATTTCATTCACAACAAAATCAGGAGTGGAACCAAACACTTCGTCGCACCAAACTTTAACAGTCATTACTGTTACATCACAAATCAGCAATTTGTTTGCAGTTGGGAGAAATTTTTCTTCAAGTGCTAACTGACCATAAAACATATTGATCTCATCTTCTAAAGTGCAATCGCGATCAAGACCTTCGCAGTATTCGCGGGCATACTCCGGAACCCAAACAGTATTGAAATAACTGGCGAGGTATTGTGCCATGGTTGACTTGCCCGTTGACTCGGGCCCCACAATAGCAACCTTTTTTATCGCTGATGAAGTCATTTTCGAACAAATGATTTTAGAAGTGCAAGTTTAGGCTAAATAATTTTAGATTAACTGATTTTGGAGTTTAGAAGTACGATTTAAGATTGATTAGGAAGATTTGGAATCTAAGAAGTCGTTTGTTTCAGGTTTTCAGGAGGAAATAATTTTAGAAGTACAATTTTAGCTTCTTTCTAAAATCGTACTTCTAAATTCTAAAATCTACCTTGGTTTTACCAAATATTCACCCTTAAGCTGTCGGCTCTCCACATTGGGTCTCCTTGCTTAATGCCAAACGCTTCATAAAATGCCGGAATATTAGCAAAAGGACCGTTTACTCGTAAGTTAGCAGGCGCATGTACATCGGTCATAATTTGATTAGCCAAACTCTCATCACGCTGATGGCCTAGCCAGCCTAAAGCATAACCCAGAAAATAACGTTGAGCAGGAGTCAAGCCATTAATTTTTTCACCTTTTTTGTATTGTTCGGTTTTAACAAATGCATCCCATCCCAGTAAAATGCCTCCAAGGTCAGCAATGTTTTCTCCCTGGGTAGCATCTCCATTGACGTGCATACTGTCTAACACTTTAAATTCATTAAACTGTTTTACTATCATTTTGCAACGATCTTTAAACTTGGCTTCATCTTCTTTTGTCCACCATTTTTTAAGATTTCCTTTTGCATCAAACTGACTACCCTGATCATCGAACCCATGCGTAATTTCATGGCCAATGGTCGAGGCAGCTGCATAACCATAAACTACTGCATCATCAATATCCTCATCGTTCCAACCCGGAATAAGGAAGATTCCAGCCGGCAATACAATTTCATTGTTCGATGGATTGTAATAGGCGTTATAAGTTTGAGGGGTCATGTCCCACTCGGTTCTGTCAACTGGTTTTCCCAATTTGTTTACATTATAATCATACCAAAACTCCGAACCGCGTTTCATATTGGTTACATAAGCACTTCTGTCGATTTTTAATGCTGAAAAATCTTTCCATTTATCAGGATAGCCAACTTTTTTTGTCATCGAGGCTAGTTTTTCCTGTGCCTTCTTCTTGGTTTCATTACTCATCCAGTCTAATTTCTGAATACGTTCTTTATAGGCATCTCTAATGGCTTCCACTAAATCTTCATAGCGTTTTTTGGTTTTGGCAGAGTAATATTGTTCTACATATAGTTGACCCAAAACTTCTCCCATAACTGATTCTTCTGAGGAAAGAACACGTTTCCAACGTGGTCGCTGAGCCTTTTTACCTGTAAGAACAGTTCCATAAAAACGGAAATTCTCGTCGTCGATCGACTTGTTTAAATAAGATGCGGCCGAAGTAACATAATTCCATCGCAAGTAGTTTTTCCAATCATTAACAGAAACTGTTTTTAAGCTCTGTTCCACTTGCTTTAAAAACTCAGGCTGTCCAACAATTATTGAATCTACTTTCTTGATCTTCATCTTCACTAAAAGGTCGTTCCAATTAATTGAAGGGGTAAGTTTATTTAGATCGCTGACTGACATTTTATTGTAATTGGCGTAGGGGTCACGCAAGGCTTCCAGTTTGCGTGAAGCTTTAGCCAAACCCTCTTCCAGCTTGTAAGTGCCTTCGGCAGCTGTTTTAGCTGTTGACTCATCAAGTCCCGATAACTTAAACATTTTTGGAAGGTGCTGCTGACGATAATCATCTCTGATTGATTTGGTGCGATTGTCGGCATTGAAATAATAATCACGGTCAGGCAAGCCTATTCCTCCTTGGTTAATATAGAGCGCCATTACTTCACTGTTTTTCATGTCTTGGTATACACCTAAACTAAACAGTGGTTCATTGGTCAGGGTATGCTGATAAGCAACTTCTGTTAAAACACCCTGAATGTCTTTGATGGCATTTATTCGATTTAAATCAGCCTCAATTGGCTTTATACCTTGTTTTTCAATTTCTACGGTGTCCATACCTGCCAGCCAGAAGTCGCCAATTTTTTGGGTATTGCTTCCTGCTTCTGCTGATGCTTTTGCAGCATCCTCATTGATCTTTTTCAGTTTGTCGTAAATCTCATCGTTTACCAGGTTGCCGATTCCCCATCTACTGTAGGCCGCTGGAATAGGGTTGTTTTTAATCCAATTACCATTTGCATACAGAAAAAAATCCTTGCTGGGACTAGCAGTAGAATCAATATCCGTTTTTACAATATCGATTGTTGATTTTGGTGTTTGTTTGCACGCAACTAGTGCAGAGGCAATTGTGCCCCAAAGCAATACGTGAACGGTAGCTTTTAATAGGTTCATGATCGAATTATTTCTTTAAAAATAAGAAAGAAAACTATTATGATTAAAATATAAATGTGTAACGGCTGTGTTGCATAACTTGGGTAGTTATTATCCAGAAAGGTGCAGTTTTTCCACAGTTAACTTATTGTGTATCAACTAAAAACCATGTTTTTGCTCTTAAAACCTTGTTTTTAATATTTTAACTCTTGAGGCATATTATTTGGACTCTTTATAATGTATCAACACATCAAGTATGTAAAATAAGTTTACCTGAACGTATTATTTGTAAAAACTAAAAATCAACATTATGAAAAGAATTATGCTAGGCATTGTTGCGCTGACCGGATTGTCAGCAGGCCTTTTTGCTTTTACAGCCGCTGAACTTTCAGGCATTAAAGGGAACATTGTTCCAAGTACAGGTGCTTCGTATGTTTGGGCTATTATGGGTACAGATTCGCTGAAGACAAGTGTTAATTCGGGAAGTTTTGAATTTAATAACATAAAACCCGGCAATTATAAGGTTGTGGTAGATGCTATTGAGCCTTTAAAAGATGTTCAGTTTGAAGTATCTGTTCCAGAAAATAAAGTGATAAATGTTGGTGATATTAAGCTTGCGCAATAAGGTTTGTTCCAATAAGCTTTTTAATTGAAATAATAATCCCAGCTATATTTATTCCAGGCAAGAAGAGCTGCTCCGTCCCAAATGGAGTGGCTCTTACGTTTTGTATCAGTTGATAATCAACATTTTGTTAACCTTACAAGACTTATTTCAAAAATCTCAAATTAATCCATAAATTATAGTCTGAAAATAATACCTTTGCACAATTTTTAGACTCCCATCAAGAAATGCCAAGAAACGAAAGTATTAAATCTGTCCTCATTATCGGTTCTGGTCCCATCATTATCGGCCAGGCATGCGAATTCGATTATTCAGGTTCCCAAGCAGCATTATCATTAAAAGAAGAAGGTATTGAGGTTTCGATTATCAACTCGAACCCTGCTACCATTATGACTGATAATGTTATTGGAGATCATGTTTACCTTTTGCCACTTAATTGCGAAAGCATTGAGCAAATTTTGCAAGAGCGTAAGATCGATGCAGTATTGCCAACAATGGGTGGACAAACTGCGTTGAACCTTGCTAAAGAGGCAGAAGAACGTGGAATTTGGGCTAAGTATGGTGTTAAGGTTATCGGTGTTGATGTTGCAGCGATTGAAAAAACCGAAAACCGTGAAGAGTTCCGTCAGTTAATGATTGATATTGGAGTGGGTGTTGCCCCTTCAAAAATTGCGAATTCTTTCCTTGAGGGTAAAGAGGCTGCGCAAGAGATTGGCTTTCCTTTGGTAATCCGTCCTTCGTACACGCTTGGCGGTTCCGGAGGTGGTTTCGTACATAAAAAAGAAGAGTTTGATGCCGCATTAAACCGTGGTTTGCAAGCTTCTCCAACACACGAAGTGTTAGTAGAAAAAGCGGTTATTGGTTGGAAAGAATATGAATTGGAGCTTTTGCGTGATGGAAATGACAATGTGATCATTATCTGTTCGATTGAAAACTTCGACCCAATGGGTATTCATACCGGAGATTCAATTACTGTTGCGCCTGCAATGACCTTATCAGATCGTTGTTACCAGGACATGCGTAACCAGGCTATCAAAATGATGCGTGCCATCGGAAACTTTGCCGGAGGATGTAACGTTCAGTTTTCGGTAAGTCCTGATGATGAAAAAATCATTGCTATTGAGATCAATCCACGTGTTTCTCGCTCATCGGCCCTGGCATCAAAAGCTACGGGTTACCCGATTGCAAAAATTGCTGCTAAACTGGCAATTGGCTACAATTTGGATGAGATTGAAAACCAAATTACCAAAACCACTTCTGCATACTTCGAGCCTTCACTTGATTATGTAATTGTTAAGATTCCTCGTTTTAACTTCCAGAAATTTAAAGGGGCTAATAAGCAGTTAGGCCTTCAAATGAAATCGGTTGGTGAGGTAATGGGAATTGGTCGTAGTTTTATTGAAGCGCTTCAAAAAGCTTGTCAATCGTTAGAAATCGGACGATATGGCCTTGGCGCTGACGGCAAGCAATTAAAGGATCTTGACAAAATTATGTATAGCCTTGAGCATCCAAGCTGGGACAGATTGTTCCACGTAAAAGATGCTTTAGCCTTAGGCGTACCAGTGTCTTCTGTTCAGAAAGCTACAAAGATCGATCGTTGGTTCTTAATGCAAATTCAGGATCTTGTTCACATTGAATTGGAGATCAAACGCTATACATTGGCAAATCTTCCTAAAGAGTTGCTAATGAATGCGAAGCAAAAAGGATACTCTGACCTTCAATTAGCTTATTTACTAGGTGTTGAAGAGGATGATATTTACAATAAACGTAAAGAGCTTGGAATTCGCAGGGTTTACAAAATGGTAGATACTTGTGCAGCAGAGTTCCCTGCCCAAACACCATACTATTACTCAACTTACGAGGGTGAGAATGAATCAATTCCATCTGATAAGAAAAAGATCATCGTTTTAGGTTCAGGCCCAAATCGTATCGGGCAGGGGATCGAGTTTGATTATTCATGTGTACACGGATTATTGGCTGCTAAAGAAACAGGTTTTGAAGCAATCATGGTTAACTGTAACCCTGAAACCGTTTCTACCGACTTTAACATGGCTGATAAACTTTATTTCGAGCCGGTATTCTGGGAGCATGTTCGCGAAATCATTGATCTTGAAAAACCAGAAGGTGTTATTGTTCAGTTAGGTGGTCAAACAGCTTTAAAAATGGCTGAATTGCTTCACAAGAATAATATTAAGATCATCGGTACCTCATTCCCGGATATGGACGTTGCTGAAGACCGTGGTCGTTTTTCTGATTTGTTGAAAGATTTGGATATTCCTTATCCTAGATACGGTGTGGCACACTCTGCTGACGAGGCAATTAAAGTGGCCAATGAAGTTGGTTATCCTGTATTGGTTCGTCCTAGTTACGTATTAGGTGGACAAGGAATGGAAATCGTTATCAATGATGAAGAGTTAGAGCGTGCAGTAGTTAAGTTGCTTCGTCACATGCCTGATAATAAGATCCTGATCGACCATTTCCTTGATCGTGCAGAAGAGTCGGAGTCAGATTCAATTTGTGATGGCGAAGATGTTCATATTATTGGACTAATGGAGCATATTGAACCGGCAGGTATTCACTCAGGTGACTCAAGCGCTGTACTTCCTCCTTTCAGTTTATCTCAAAATGTTCAGGATAAAATGAAAGAATACACGATTAAATTGGCTAAATCGCTAAATGTAAAAGGCTTATTAAACATTCAGTTTGCTATTAAGAATGAGAACGTTTATGTTATTGAGGCCAATCCACGTGCTTCTCGTACAGTTCCTTTCATTGCTAAAGCCTACGATGTTCCTTACATTAATATTGCTGCTAAAGTAATGCTTGGTGTAAATAAGCTGAAAGATTTTACGATCGTAGAGAAACCTAAGGGATATGCTATAAAAGAGCCAGTGTTCTCCTTTGAGAAATTCCCTGAAGTAAATAAGGAGTTAGGCCCTGAAATGAAATCAACAGGTGAAGCAATCCGATTTATTAAAGATCTGGAGGATCCGTACTTCCGCCATTTGGTAAAAGAAAAATCAATGTATTTGTCTAAATAGATCAATTTAATACATGAAAATTTTAAGCTCCCGGATAGTTTTTATCCGGGAGCTTTTATTTTGAGGATGGCCGAACAGATCATAAAACCGTCTATTGTTTTGTATTGCAGTTAAACATAAGTAAATTAGGGTATCATCTAAATTTTGAGAAAATAATAACACGCTATTTATCTAAAATTTAACATTATGAAAAAGCTCTCTACACTATTTATTTTGCTGTTAACAGTTACGTTTACTGTTAAAGCACAAACCCAAAGGGGAAACTTTCTAATTGGGGCACAACTCGCTAATATTAATGGAGTATTTCAAAGTGGAAATAGTGCATTTACTTTCGGGTTAACTCCTATGGTTGGATTTTTTATTAAAGATAATGTGGCTGTTGGACCGAATGTGAATTTTCAATATGCTCATAATGATGGCGATAATACATTTATTTGGGGTGTGGGTGCCTTTGGTCGAAAGTATTTTCATGATCCAACTATCGACTTTTCTAAACACAGCAGTTGGTTTTTTGAGGCTAATGCAGGAATTCAGGGCGTAAATACAGCCGGAAGTAATACAAATGGTTTGGGCTTAGGGTTTGGTCCGGGTTTGGCTTATTTTCTTACTCCAAACATAGGCCTCGAAGGCTTGCTCAAATATGATCTTACATTAGGTTTCGGAAGTTCAGTTACAACTAATCAAGTCAGTTTAAATTTAGGATTCCAGATTTATTTGCATAAGGACAAAGCCAAAAACATTATTGAACAAGAAAAAAGCGGTCAATAAAAGCTTTTGATACACATTATTGAAAGGAGTTGTTTTAACCGACAACTCCTTTCTTAAGTTTAAATGAGGTGTGAGCACGCCAATGCTTGCCATCGTGCTTAAGCAAGTGAAATTCACTTACATCAAAGGTTCGCACATAGTTCAAATTTTCAAATTCTAACCAAGCCATCTTTCTGGCTTCCAGCGAAAGGTCTCTATATGCAATGGTTAAATGAGGTGTATACCTTGCAGAAGGTTCAAGATGAAGTATACTCATCGACTGATTGTTTAGAAACGTAACTAATCGTTCGTAGAATTGATGAAGATTGGAAGTGTCGGTAAGTTTTACGTACACTACATCACTTTTCTTCCCGGTAAAAAAACCAAACCCCTCAAGATTAATCTTGAACGAGAACTCATGTTTTGTAAAATGACGGAGCTCACTTATAAGCGTATTGATAAATGACTCTTTGAGTACGAAAGGTGGTTTTAATGTAATATGGGGTAATACTTTTAATCCGTATGTTGCGTTATATTTTGTTGCAAACAATTCTTTCCATGCAATAATCTCATTGGATATAAGTTCATTAGGAAGTATCGCCAGCAGGTATAAGCCCATGTTTAGCTATTATTTATTTTATGCGTGCATTTAGTTTTGCATTTATTTCTAGGGCACAAGAAAGAAATTATCTTTGCTATCCTTTTTAATTGTTTATGAAGACTATAATAGATCTTTTTGAAGAAAGTGTAGCTAAATATAGCAATAATCCATTTTTGTGGGAGAAGCGCGGTGATACGTTTGAACCACTATCTTATGCGCAAACCCATGCTCAGGTTCATCAACTGGGCGCAGGGTTAATGGCTTTGGGAGTTGAAAAAAATGATAAGGTTGCATTTCTTTCTGAAGGCCGCAACACATGGATAATAGGTGAATTGGGAATATTATATGCTGGTGCTATTAATGTTCCTTTATCAGTTAAGTTGGAAGAAAGTAACGATTTGATCTTTCGCATTATACATTCCGATGCTAAGTTTATAATGGTTTCAGGGAGACATCTTTCTAAGATAAGAGCTATTATTACCAATTTACCGAATGTAGAAAAGGTCATTGTTTTTGATGAGCTTGATCAATACGAAGAAAGGGAGATGTTTATCGGTGATATTTTGAAAATGGGAACCGATTTCCTGAATACAAAACCATCAGCATTTGAGAATCGCTATAAATTAATTAAGGATAACGATTATGCAAATATCAGTTATACCTCCGGAACTACTGCCGATCCTAAGGGCATTATCCTTTCACATCGTAATTATACTGCTAATGTTGAACAGGCTTTGAGCCTGATGAATATTCCAACCAACTGGAGAACATTGATCATTTTGCCTCTGGATCATTGTTTTGCCCACGTTGCCGGTTTTTATAGCTTCATGGCTTCGGGTGCCAGTGTTGCCACGGTTGACCCTGGTAAGAACACTATGGACACGCTTAAGAATATTCCGATAAATATGAAGGAAATTAGACCGAATCTCCTTTTAAGTGTTCCTGCATTGGCTAAAAACTTCAAAAAAAATATTGAAACATCCATTAAGCAGAAGGGAGGCTTTACGGAAAAGCTTTTCAATCACGCCCTGAAAATAGCCTACAACTACAATCAGGAAGGATTTAATAAAGGGAAGGGTATTCACCTTCTGTATAAACCTTTGCTTGCAATCTATGATAAACTGGTTTTCTCAAAAGTTCGGGATGCGTTTGGGGGACAGCTTAGTTTCTTTATTGGAGGAGGGGCTCTCCTAGATATTGACTTACAACGCTTTTTTTATGCAATAGGGGTTCCTATGTTCCAGGGTTATGGCCTTTCTGAAGCTACTCCTATCATTTCGTCTAACTCAGTAAAAAAGCACAAATTAGGTTCATCAGGGTATTTGGTACAGCCAATGGAGCTCAAGATTTGCGATGATAATGGAAATGCCTTGCCAGTTGGACAAAAGGGAGAGATAGTGATCAAGGGTGAAAACGTTATGATTGGCTACTGGAAGAATGAATTGGCTACCGACGAAACAATTAAGAACGGTTGGCTCCATACGGGCGATTTGGGATATATGGATGCGGATGGTTTCTTGTACGTTTTGGGCAGGTTTAAGAGTCTATTAATAGGGAGCGACGGCGAAAAATATAGTCCTGAAGGTATTGAAGAGTCGATGGTGCAAAACTCGAAGTATATAGATCAGGTAATGCTCCATAATAATCAGGATGCGTATACTACTGCATTACTTGTACCTAATAAAGAATCATTAAAGGCTTATTTGAAACAACGTAATTTAAATTGGGATAGTAAAGAGGGAAAGAGGGAGGCTATTAAACTATTGCAGTCGGAGGTTAATGAATATAAAGGTAAAGGTAAATTTGCAGGTATGTTTCCTGAGCGCTGGTTACCTGCTACATTTGCTGTTCTGCCAGAAGGATTTACCGAGCAAAACCACTTTTTAAATAGTACTATGAAAATGGTTAGAGGTAAAATAACAGATTATTATCAATCACGAATTGATGCATTATATACTTCTGAAGGAAAAAATGTTTTAAATGACGATAATCTTAAATCGTTAAACTGATAAAAAAGAAGCGGCCGATAAAGAAATTATCGGCCGCTATTGCTCAAAAAAATTAAAGATTAATTGTTTTCATCTTCCCTGAATGCTTTGTAGCAAGAAACGATGTACCATAGGCATCCTATGGAAATCATTATCAATTCTGGGATAGAAATACCTGTATACGTGCCTACCACTAATGTTACGATCATTAACAATGCAGGGAGGATTATTTCTTTACGATAAAATTTGCTTTCTGTTTGCTCATTGATTTCTTCTCCAGGGATCTCATAAACTGATGAAGCTTTGGATAATCGAGAAACATGAGGAATTTTTTCTCTTTGAGGTTTTGTTTTTAAACTCAAAGGTTTTGTGTCAAAGTTTAATTCCATAGAGTAGATTGTTTTTGCCCGGTCAAAATTATTTCTTTTTGCGTAATTAAAAATTAAAACAGCCAAGTATTTTTATTTTACGTACATATACGTAGTTAATAAGATAACTATTATTACTGAAGGTTTAATTACTTTAGCTAAAATAAATTACCGGAAGATGCACAGTTATTTTCTGTTAATCATAGAACTATTGTATTCCGCTGATTTGTTTTTAGGAATACTTAATGAAATCCAATCACCTTTTTTAATAAGCTTTCCTAGTTGAACAATCTGTCCAACGTGATAGGCATAATGATTTACCTGGCGATTAATTGCATCTAAAGCAGTATGCGCTTCAGCCCGAATGAAAACCGTTTTTAAGAGGTCTTTTTCATCCATTGAGCTAAGAAGTGTAGTAAGGATCAGCCAACCCTCCTCCCAAATTTTTAACAGCTTTTCTGTAGATAGTTGCTGTTCATTAAATTCCGCATCACGGTTACGGTTTGGTTTTTCTCCATCTGAAGTAAAGAAGTCTGTAAACCTTGATTTCATATTGCCGCTGATATGTTGTATCTGAATGGCTATACTATTAGTGTTTTCATCAGGTGTAAAGTGCATTTCTTGCTCTGTGAGTTGAGCAAAAGTTCTTTCTGCCAGATCTTTTTGAGATGCAAATACCTTTTTAATGTTTTCAAGGTAAACTTGTCCAATTGTTTCCATTTATTAGCCAAATAAGTAACCGAATACTTCTTCTATTTTACCTACACTAACAATGGCAATGTTAAATCGTTTTAAGTCGAGTGATTTTTGATTGTATTTTGAAATGAATATTTGATCGAATCCAAGTTTTTCAGCTTCAGCAATTCGTTGCTCAATACGGTTTACGGCTCTTATTTCACCTGAAAGACCGACCTCGGCGGCAAAACAGGTTTTATATGAAACAGGAATATCTTCGTTTGATGAGATGATTGCAACAACGAGTCCTAGGTCAATAGCTGGGTCCTCAATCCGAATACCTCCGGTAATATTTACAAAAACATCTTTCATTCCCAGTTTAAAGCCACCCCGTTTTTCAAGTACTGCCAACAGCATGTTCATACGTCGTGTATCAAAACCTGTGGCAGAACGCTGAGGTGTTCCATAAGCCGAATGACTTACCAGGGCCTGTGTCTCGACTAGCATTGTACGTGCACCTTCTAGGGTAGCTGATACTGTAACGCCACTTAGAGGCTCATCACGCTGCGATAATAGTATTTCCGATGGATTAGACACCTCACGTAGTCCGTTGCCCTGCATCTCATAAATGCCCAATTCTGATGCCGAGCCAAATCGGTTTTTCACAGCTCTTAAAATTCGGTAAGAATAATGTCGATCTCCTTCAAATTGGAGTACAGTATCAACCATGTGCTCCAGAATTTTTGGGCCTGCAATCATACCGTCTTTGGTGATATGGCCAATAAGGAATACTGGAGTTGAAGTTTCTTTGGCAAAGCGTAGTAATTCTGCTGTGCATTCACGGACTTGGGAAACACTTCCCGGTGTTGATTCAATGTGAGCTGAATAAAGCGTTTGAATAGAGTCGACAACTACTATTCCCGGTTCAAGCTCTTCTATTTGCTTAAAAATATTTTGGGTCGATGTTTCTGTTAGAATGTAGCACTCACCGTTTTGCATACTTTGCTCCAAACGTTCGGCTCTCATTTTGATCTGTTGATCACTTTCTTCGCCAGAAACATATAAAACCCGATGACCTTTTAGCTGCAAGGCTAACTGTAACATCAGTGTTGACTTTCCAATGCCAGGTTCTCCTCCAATTAGTATCAATGAGCCTGGAACAATGCCGCCACCAAGCACCCGATTCAATTCCCCATCAATGGTTTGAATTCGAGATTGTTCCCTGTAGTTTATAGCGTTGATTTCCTGAGGCTTCTGTGCTCGTTGTGTGCTGGTAGATTGAGAAGCAGCCTTCCAATCAGGTATACTGGTATTGGGCTTTTCAATAACTTCTTCTACAAAGGTATTCCATGCCGAACAAGCAGGGCATTTGCCAAGCCATTTCGGCGATTGATAGCCACAGCTTTGACAGAAATAAGAGGTTTTTATTTTTGACACGTTGTTAATTTGAAAATTTGAGGGTGTGAAAATTTGAAAATTATGGCAATTGCAAAATTGTGTTACCCTATAATTTTCAAATCTTCAAATTAACCTATTTTCAAATTAAAACGAGATTTCTTCTTCGTTCGGATTAAAGAAATGATACTCGGTAAGCGTATAGGAAGTAACAGCTTTAATTTTCACCCATTTACGATACTTGAATAACCATTTCATTCTAATAGAAGGAAGTCCTTTAGTTAGATAAGCCGCAATGTAAGGGTGAACGCAAAGTGTAATGCTATTCTCATTCTGCTCTTCTAAAATGTATTGGAGGTTATTCTGAATATCATCAACCAGTGTAATGGTTGCTTTTACCTCTCCGCTTCCATTACAAGTAGGGCATTTTTCTACCGTTACGATGTTCATTTCAGGGCGAACGCGCTGACGAGTGATCTGAACTAATCCGAATTTGCTAGGAGGAAGTATAGTATGTTTTGCACGATCTTCCGACATTTCTTTTCGCAAGGCATCATACAATGCTTTGCGGTTTGTCGGTTTGTGCATATCAATAAAGTCGATAACAATGATGCCACCTAAATCGCGTAAGCGAAGTTGACGGGCAATTTCTTTAGCCGCTTCAATGTTTACCATTAAAGCATTCTCCTCTTGTGTGTCTTCACTTGCATTACGGTTACCGCTGTTTACATCGATAACGTGCATTGCTTCTGTGCTTTCAATGATCAGGTATGCACCACCATGAAAGTTTACTGTGCGTCCAAAGGCTGTTTTGATCTGCCTTTCAATTCCATACTGCTCAAAAAGGGCCTCACGACCTTTATGCAGTTTGACAATTTTCTCCTGCTCAGGAGCTATGTTATGGATATATGAACGGATCTCCTCGTAAATGCTCTGTTCATCCACAACAATATTCTGGAAATCGGGGCTTAAAATGTCGCGTAAAATACTCGATGTTCTGTCAATTTCCCCTAACACTTTACGGGTAGGTTCTGCAGATTTTAAACGACGTGCAAACTCCTCCCATTTATTGATTAATTCAGTAAGATCTGCATGTAGTTCAGCAACACCTTTGTTTTCAGAAACTGTGCGAATAATTACACCAAAGTTTTTTGGTTTAATGCTTTCGATCAGTTTTCTTAAACGCATGCGTTCTGTAGAACTTTTGATCTTCTTAGAAATGGAAATGGTATCGGAAAACGGAACTAATACAACAAATCGACCGGCCAGTGAAATATCTGAGCTCAGACGGGGGCCTTTTGTTGAAATGGGTTCTTTAGCAATTTGAACTGGAATTAGCTGGCTTTTACTGAGAACTTCAGAAATCTTTCCACTCTTATTAATATCCTCTTCCCCATTAAAGCTCTGCAGATTATGATAGTTATGACTTCCATTGCGCACTTCCTTGGTTACTTTTAATAACGAACGTACCTGCGGCCCAAGGTCCAGGTAATGCAAAAAAGCATCCTTCTCATAACCTACATCCACAAAAGCGGCATTTAATCCCGGCATAATTTTTTTAATACGTCCAAGATAAATATCACCCACAGCATAATTTTTATTACGCTGTTCCTGATGTAGCTCTATAAGTTGTTTATCTTTTAATAAGGCGATGGTAACTCCGGTAGGAGTTGAGTTGATTAGAAGTTCCTTTACCAAAAAATAAATCCTTGATAATTCCAATGGTCCATAATATGGGCACATTGGAGTTAGTTATAAATACAGTTAATTCTCTGTTTGATTCCAATGAAAAACAAGGACACAAGCGCATTAGTTTGCAGTTCATGTCCTTGTAAGCAATAATAGCGAAAAGAAGATTAATTATTTCTTCTTATGTCTGTTTTTTCTTAAGCGTTTTTTGCGCTTATGAGTAGCCATTTTATGTCTTTTTCTTTTCTTACCGCTTGGCATAATTTCAACTCGTTTAAAGTGTTACAATTTATTTAAGCTCTTTTATTATCATGTCGACCTGCGAAGTAAACTGCGGGTCAACGATGAATTCTTTTGCTTTCTGATAAGCCTCAATTGCTTTAGCCTTTTCACCCATGTTGCGATAAGTTTCGCCGAGGTAAAAGTAAGCTTCACCACTTGGGGCTTTCTTCAGAACGGTGATAAAGCGTTTTTCCGCTTTATCATATTGGCCTGATCGCATTGAGAACAAACCTAAACTATAGTTTGCCTTAATATTCTCAGGATCTTTTTCAACAACCCCTCGGAGCAAGGTTATGCCCTGCATAGGGGCTTGAGTGTTTTCAACATAACAAATTCCCAAGCCTGTTTTAGCATCAAGGTTTTCCGGGTCGAGATTAAGCACCTGTTGATAAGCGTCAATAGCTTTATCGGCAACAAAGCGAACAACTAAACTATCGCTGATAGAAGCTATGCCGGTTTGTAATTTTTCACCTGCCAAAAGCCAGTTGTTGACATCTGGTCGGGCTTTGGCTACATCATAATAGTATAAACCGCTGATGTAACTTAAACCTCTGTCAGTAGTTTCCCACTGTTTTGCCAATGATTTTTTCAACTCTGTGTTTTGAGGATCTTTTGCCAATCTAGCTTCCAGATCTTCAATTTGCTTAACACTGCCCGCTTCTAATTGCTTTTTAGCAGATATAGAAATCGATTGTATTGAAATTTCCGAAGAAGCTTGCGCATTCTCCGGCTTTTTACCCTCATTAGGGTTTACCAACCCTTTGATGTCAAGTGAATACAGTGCACCAACCAGTATGACTGATGATCCGATAATGAGTATTTGTTTTCTCGACAACAATTTAATAGGGGTTTAAAATTACATTTCTACTTTTTCCTCTGCAGAAGCAGCCATTTTAGCTTTTGCACTGCTGTTTTTTACTTTCTCTACGAAAACTTTTGCAGGCTTGAAGCTTGGGATAAAGTGTTCAGGGATAATAATAGCAGTGTTTTTAGAGATATTTCTGGCAGTTTTTTCAGCTCTTTTCTTGATAACAAAGCTTCCAAAGCCTCTTACATACACGTTATCGCCCTCAATCATTGAGTTTTTGATTACCTTAAAGAACGCTTCTACGCATTCCGCTACATCAACTTTCTCAATTCCAGTTTTTTGTGCAATTTCTGCAATTACCTCAGCTTTAGTCATCTTTTTTCTTTTTAAAGTCCTAACGTCTTCATTAATTTGGGGTTGCAAAGTTATGTGTTTAAACCGATTATAAAAATCTAAAAAATATTTTTTTAAAATGTTTGTTGAAGAAGTTACAAAGTGGTACGAAATAAACAGTCGTGAGTTGCCTTGGCGCAACACTTCCGATGCTTATATAATATGGCTCTCAGAGATTATATTACAGCAAACACGGGTGGAGCAGGGGATGCCCTATTTTTATAAATTTAAGGAGCGATTTGTTACTGTGAATGACTTTGCTCAAGCTTCTGAAGATGAAGTTCTTAAGTTGTGGCAAGGGCTTGGTTATTACTCCAGAGCAAGGAATATGCATGCGACTGCAAAATCGGTAATGACTGATCATAATGGAGTGTTTCCAACGGATTATTATCAACTACTAAAACTTAAAGGAATTGGGGAGTACACCGCTGCTGCTATATCATCTTTTTCATCAAATGCTCCCCATGCTGTAGTTGATGGAAATGTTTATAGGTTGTTATCAAGGTATTTTGGCATATCCACTCCTATCGATTCGACTAAAGGCAAAAAGCAGTTTAAAGAGTTGGCTTACGATTTATTGAAAGAAGCGGTTCCTCGAGTTTATAATCAGGCAGTTATGGAGTTTGGGGCAATTCAATGTAAGCCGGCTAATCCGAATTGCGAAAATTGTCCTTTGCAGATTAATTGTGTTGCTTATATACAGCAAACAATTAGTTCATTACCCGTTAAATCGAAGAAGACAGCTGTTAAAGAGCGTTTTTTTAATTATCTTATTTTTCGAAATAATAACAACTTATTGCTGAATAAGCGTGTCAGCAAAGATATCTGGCAAAACATGTATGACTTCCCGTTAGTTGAAAGCCAAACCAGATTAAGTGAACAGGAGTTGGTTTCATCTAGTCAATTTCAAGATATTGTAAACGCGAATGACGCACTGATAATGTCCGTTTCAAATGAGCAAAAGCATGTGCTTTCTCATCAGATTATCTATGCTAAGTTTTGGGAGATTGAAAGTAAATATCCGAAAACCAGCTTATTGGAAAATGAATTTTGGGTAGGTGAGGAGGAGTTTGAAAGTTATGCTTTCCCAAAATTAGTTGATAATTATTTAAAAAAGTTTTAACTTATTCTGATAAATCAATTTTACGCTCTAATACAATTTATCTATGTCTGGAATTAATAAAGTTATTCTGGTTGGACATTTGGGCAAGGATCCCGAATTAAGACACCTGGAAGGCGGAGTAAAGGTAGCTAGTTTTCCTTTGGCCACTTCCGAAACATACACCAAGGATGGTAAAAAAATTGAACAGACCGAATGGCACAATATTGTAATGTGGCGTGGCTTGGCAGATATTGCTGAAAAATTTCTGGTGAAAGGGAAACTGGTTTACATTGAAGGTAAATTGCGCACTCGTTCATGGGAAGACAAAGAAGGTCACAAACGTTATCAAACAGAAATAGTTGCCGACAATTTTACCATGCTTGGCCGAAAAAGTGATAATGAGCCTGTTAACGGGGGCTACCAATCTACCGGAACCTATGATGGTTCACATGGAACAACAAAAGTTGAGGAGCACATTCCAGCTGCAATCTCTGCAAATCAGGATGCTCCTGAAGACGATCTTCCTTTTTAATCTTAACATCTAATGATACTAAAGCAGGCTTCCTACAAGAAGCCTGCTTTTTTTGTTTTAAATTACTGATTAATAGTTAATTGTAATTATTAACTTTAAGCTACCTCGTGTTAATTAAACCTTCTATTCTAAACTAAAAATCTAAACTTATGGCAACCAATATTATTGATAGCTTAAAAGGCTTAGTATCACCTGATCTTATTTCACAAGCTTCTACTTTGTTAGGTGAATCGTCAGGGAGTGTTAATTCAGCTCTTGGCACCGCATTTCCAAGCATTTTGGCAGGGCTGTTAAATAAATCTTCTGATAGCTCATCAATGAGTAGTTTGTTTAGTATGATCCAAGGGGCGGGTACCAGCAATATCCTTTCTAATCCCTCTGATTTGATTTCAGGCTTAAGTGGTGGAGGGAGTGGTATAATCGATCAAGGTAAACAATTTTTATCCTCTTTATTTGGCAGTAAAACCGCTGATTTGTCAACAATGATTGGTACTGCATCAGGGGTTAGGAGTTCATCTGCTTCCTCTATTTTGAGTATAGCGGCCCCTTTGGTTATGAGTTTTTTAGGGAGCAAAATAAGCAGTGAAGGGCTTGGATTAAGCGGACTAACCAGCTATTTAAGTAGCCAAAAAGATAATATCATAAATGCAGCACCTGCCGGATTAGGCAGCTTGTTAGGAATTGGTAGTTTATCAAGTTTAGGATCAAGTGCTGCCAATGCAGTACAGGATACAGTTACTGGTGCTCGTAGACAAGCTGAGAATGCCGCCAATCAGGCTTCTGGTAGCTCCTCAACGATTAGAAACCTGTTGCTGCTTGCCGTAGCAGCTTTAGCAGTTTTCTTTTTATGGAGAAGCTGTAATAAGAAACCTGATGTAACCGAAGTTCCTCCAACTATTGATTCAATGGTGGACAAGGCCAAAACAATGGCTGATTCGGCAGCCTCTATGGCTACAGATGCAGTTGCGAAGTTGGGTGCCTTCTTCAAAAAGAAATTACCTAATGGAATCGAATTGAATATTCCGGAAATGGGTATTGAGAATAAGCTTATTGCTTTTATTGAAGATACCAGCAAGCCGGTTGATAAAACAACTTGGTTTTCTTTTGATCGGTTGACCTTTGAAACGGGGTCTGCAGTTTTAAAACCTGAATCAAACGAACAATTGACTAACATTGCTGAGATTTTGAAGGCGTATCCTAATGTGGAGGTTAAATTGGGTGGTTATACAGATAATGTTGGAGATGCTGCAGCTAATTTGAAACTTTCCACCGATAGGGCTAATAACGTTAAAGCAGAACTTGAGAAATTAGGGATTGATGGAAAACGTATTGAAGCCGAAGGCTATGGTCAGGAACATCCAGTGGCAAGTAATGATACCGAGGAAGGCAAAGCACAAAATCGTAGGATAGATATTAGAGTGACTAAGAAATAATTAACATAATAAACCTAAGATTGACAAAGGGCGGTGTTTATGGAACTCCGCCCTTCGCAATTATTAAATAGACCAATCTTGCTTTCGGGCATCTTTACCAAGTGCATAACTGCCAACTTCATTGCCGTTGTCATTAAGCATTTGTAAACTTAGCTTTCTTGTATTTGCTTTAAGTTTAATTAAAGTACGCTCCCCATTCTGAGGACCACCTCCTATAATAATCGGATAGTTATGTGTACCTGGTTTTCGATCATGCACTTTGTAGGTATGGGTGTGTCCACAAATGACCATGTCAACCTTCCCCTTGTTGAACAAATCAGCAAACATTTTACGTGAATGCGTACTCCCATGCTCTTCTTCAGAATAATAATGAGGTATATGCATTAATACTACTCGAAACGATGCCTTTCTGAATTCCGGCTTTTTTATTTCATTGGCTAACCATTGCGCTTGAACTTCACGATAATGATCAAAATCTACAATTCCGGCGTACACAGGATGGGTGTCTTCCTTGTCTTCGCCGGTGTCTAAACAAACAAAACGCACAGGTCCTTGAGTAAAGGCGAAGAAAAAATTGCCCGAAATATTGTCGAAGTAGTTTACAAACTCACGGGCAAATTTGCCGCGGGTTTCATGATTACCACGCACATACATGAAAGGTGTTTTTGTAGCAAAGGCATCTGTGCAGGGTTTTAACATATGATTGATAATTTGTTTTTCATCAGTTTGATAGTCGAACATATCACCATTGAAGAAAATCAAGTCATATGGGTCGTTTTTGTTAAGATTTATTAAATGACCGATGCTTTCCGGACGGTCGTGAAGGTCATTCATTATTAGCATTGAAACATTATCCGACTTTGTTTCAAATGTTTTAAATGAATAGGATTCGCTATTTAGTGTTTTGCCATAAGTGACTTTGTATGGTTTGAAATCGAGAATTTCTTTGGCAACAACCCGGTATTGGTAAACTTTACCTGATTCTAAGTTCTCAAGCTTGATTTTATTTAAACCACAGTTTGCTTCAATTAATCCATTATGTGAAGCATACGCCTTCTTGTCCAAAATGCCATTCTCGCCATAGTCAATCCAACAGAATGCTTTTTTATTGGTAAGCCACATTATAGTTATTGAAGTTGCTGTGGGGCTTTGTAAGTAAGGCAATGTTAAAAATCCAAATTCTTCCTCTTCCTTTATTAATTCACCCGCTTTAGAAATAAATGGAGTTGATATTAATGCTCCGAGTGCTCCGGCTTTAGATACCAAGCTAACAAACCCACGACGAGATATAGATTTTTTACTCATAATCTTAAATAGGAATTCAAATGGGTTTCAAGGTATTTCAATTTTATAGCAATAAAAAAAGCCATGGTTATAAGACCATGGCTTTTTATGCTTTTTAGCGTTAATCAAACGATTGTTTTAATTTCAGCTTATTTTACGGCAATACTTAATTCATTTAGTTGCTCATTGGCGATTGTCGAAGGCGAATCAATCATCACATCACGGCCTGAGTTGTTTTTAGGGAATGCAATCACGTCGCGAATGGTATCTAAGCCCGCAAATAATGAGCATAAACGATCGAATCCAAAAGCGATACCACCATGCGGAGGGGCTCCGAATTCAAATGCATCCATTAAGAATCCAAACTGTTTATGAGCCTCTTCTTGGCTAAATCCTAAATGTTTGAACATCAGGCTTTGTAATTCTTTGTTATGGATACGAATAGAACCTCCACCAATTTCGGTTCCGTTTAGTACCATATCATAGGCATTGGCACGAACAGCTCCGGGGTCAGTTTCCAACAAGGCAATATCTTCAGGTTTTGGAGAAGTGAACGGATGGTGCATTGCATGCCAACGGCCACTTTCTTCGTCAAACTCCAATAACGGAAAGTCTAATACCCAAAGTGGAGCAAACGTATTTTTGTCGCGGAAACCTAAACGATTACCCATTTCTAAACGAAGTTCATTTAGTGCTTTGCGGGTTTTGTCAGCTTTTCCGGCAAGGATCAAAATCAGATCACCTTTTTCGGCTCCGAAAGCGCTTACCCATTTTTGGAGTTCTTCTTCCGAGTAGAATTTATCAACTGACGATTTGATGGTTCCATCTTCGTTATAACGACAATAAACTAAACCTGTGGCGCCAATCTGTGGTTTTTTAACAAAGTCGGTTAACTCATCAACCTGCTTACGAGTGTATTGAGCGCACCCTTTTGCGCAAATACCCACAACAAGTTCGGCATCATCAAAAACTTTAAAGTCTTTCCCTTTTACTACATCATTCAGTTCAACAAACTTCATATCAAAACGAATATCCGGTTTGTCGGAACCATAGTATTTCATAGCGTCAGCATAGGTCATGCGTGGAACCTCGGCGATGTCAATTCCTTTAATCGACTTAAATAAATGTTTAAATAAGCCTTCAAACATATTTAAAATGTCTTCCTGCTCAACAAAGCTCATCTCGCAGTCGATTTGAGTAAACTCCGGTTGGCGGTCGGCACGTAAGTCTTCATCACGGAAACATTTTACAATCTGAAAATAGCGGTCAAAACCAGAAACCATTAACAGCTGCTTAAACGTTTGCGGTGATTGAGGAAGCGCATAAAACTCTCCCGGGTTCATACGACTAGGTACCACAAAGTCGCGAGCACCTTCAGGCGTTGATTTGATCAATACCGGTGTTTCCACCTCAATAAACTTATGATTGCTTAAATAATTGCGGGTTTCATGAGCCATTTTATGGCGAAGCTCCATGTTTTTACGCACAACCGCACGACGTAAATCGAGGTAACGGTACTTCATGCGTAAATCATCACCACCATCGGTTTCATCTTCAATTAAGAAAGGAACCGTTTTGGCAGCATTTAATATTTCCAGTTTTGAAATTTTAATTTCGATTTCTCCGGTAGGTATCTTTAAATTTTTGCTCGAACGCTCAATAACCTTTCCGGTTATTTTAATAACAAACTCGCGGCCCAATTTACGTCCTTCGGCACACAGCTGCTCGTTATCATCCATGTTAAAAACTAACTGGGTAATTCCGTAGCGGTCACGTAAATCAATAAATGTCATTCCTCCCAAATCACGCGATTTGGCAACCCATCCGCTCAGGGTAACTTCGGCTCCTAAATCTTTTATAGTTAACTCTCCGCAAGTGTGTGTTCTATGCATATGCTTATGTTTTGCAGTCTGTTGAGGCGCAAAAGTAATTATTTACACCGAAATTAGATAGGTGTTGATATTCAATTAAAGTAGGAAAATCTAACTAAATTGAACCTTGCAATGTCATTTTATTACTTAAAAGACATTTTAACTGAATTTTCGAAAAAAAATTTCATCTATGTGCAACATTCTTTAATTGGTTCATGTCATTACATCGTAAAACAAATCCATTGGAAACACTAGTTCTCGACAGGCACATAGACCTGGTAGAAAAATGTCGAACGGGTAGCAGTAAAGCGCAGTATGAACTTTACCGCTTGTACTCCCGCAGTATGTTTAGCGTGGCAATGCGCATATTAAATGATACAGGAGATGCCGAAGACGTGTTACAGGAGTCGTTTATTGATGCTTTTGATAAGCTCAACAGCTTTAGAAGTGAGTCGACTTTTGGTGCATGGCTTAAGCGTATTGTCATTAACAATTCGATCAATTATTTACGTGCACGAAGAGTAAAGTTTGAAGACATTGACATGCATCCAGAGGTTGATATTGAAGATGAAACTTTTGACGAAGAAGAAATAACTCTTAAAGTAGATGAAGTAAGGCGGGCTATTCAGCAATTGGCGGATGGGTATCGAACGGTTCTCACGCTGTATTTGTTCGAGGGGTACGACCATGAAGAAATTGCCGAAATATTAAAGGTAAGCGAATCGACTTCACGAACTCAATACATACGGGCTAAGAAAAGGTTGCTGGAGATTTTGAAACAGTAGCCAGTCTGCAGTAAGTAATCTCCAGTAGGATGGAGAATAAAATTGAAGAAATTAGAATAAAAATGGATTTAAGATTGAGGCTTATCTCAAATCAAAAATCTCAAATCCCAAATCTCAAATAAGATGAAAAATCGTTTGGAAAAATTTGTTGAAGAACACCGTGATGAATTTGATGTTTATGAACCAAGTGCTGAGGTGTGGCGCTCAATTGAGAAAACCATGCGAAAGGAACCGAAAGTGTTCAAGCTGAATTTTAACTGGCGCATTGCAGCAGCCATCGCCCTTATAATTGGTTTCGGTGTCACTGTTTTCAGAGTGGTTAACCGCCCTCCGCAGCCAGAGGATAGTCTGGCTCGTATTAATCCGGAGTATGCGCAAACTGCCTATCACATGGCAGCCCTAATCGATATTAAACGAGATGAGCTTAAGCGTATTCAAAAGGAGCAACCTGAATTATACAAGGAGTTTTCAGGTGATTTGGAACGGCTTGACAAGAACTACCAGTCAATGAAGGTTCAGTTAAGTGGGGCTGCTAACCAGGAAAAACTGGTAGAAGCGATGATCCAGAATTTACAATTGCAGATCGATCTGTTAAATCAACAGTTAACAATAATTCAAAGAATAAACAGCAAAAATAATCAGTATGAGAACAAGGGTATTGCATTGTAAATTTTTACTCATGGCCTTTTTGTTGCTTGCTGTAGAGGCAAGTGCTAAAGACGGTGAAAGTGCAGGGTTTGGAGTTGAGAAAACAAAAAAAGTAATAAGAGCTTACCAGGTAAGCACAAAAGATAAGCTTTTTATCGATAATAAATTTGGCTCGGTTACTATAAACACATGGGAAAAAAGCGAATTTAAAGTTGAAATAACGGTTATTGCAAATGATAACTCGGATGAAAAAGCCCAAAAGCAACTCGACAGAGTTACTATTTCCGATAGCAAATCAGGCAATGAAGTTCGTTTTGTGACTAACATTGCCAGCGGCAATAGTTGGAATTGGAAGGGTGATGATAAAAAAGGACTTGAAGTGAATTACTCAGTTTATATGCCATCATCTAACTCATTAAGTATTATCAATAAATACGGGCCTACAAAAATAGCTGATTTTAATGGTCCATTAAGCGTTGATCAAAGCTATGGAGGTTTTACCGCCGGTAACTTGAAAAGCAACTCGAACTCGATTATTATTAGGTACGGCAGTGGCACAGTGGAAAGTGTTAAAACGGGAAGCTTTGATGTATCTTATTCAAAGTTAAGCATTGGCAAAGCGGGTAATGTTTCTGTAGTTCACCGGTATGGCAATCTGGATATTGATGAAGTAGACCAGTTAAGTGCTGATATCGATTATTCAGGAATAAGGATTAACCAGATCAATCAGTCTGGATCCATTAACAGTAAATATTCCAGTGGTGTTAAGTTGAATAATGTTTCACGTTCTTTAAAATCATTGGTAATTAATGCTGCCTATTCAGGGGTTTCGTTAAGTTTCGCAGATGATGCAGCCTTTGACGTATCCGTTAATGTATCATATGGGGATTTTGGATATAATCACGACAAATCAACTACCTTAACAGAGTCGGGTGCGGATGGGAAAAATTGGAAACCATCGAAGAGCTTTAGTGGGCATTATGGCTCCGGTACGATCAATGGTAAAATAGCAATCACTACCAGGTACGGAAATGTGAAATTCAACTAGTTGCTAAAATTATATTTGAATGTTAAGCCCGGTTTACCGGGCTTTTCTTTTTTATTGGGTATAGAGTATTCTAATAATTATCTTCGGGCTCTTTAAAACTATTAATGATCTATGGAATGGATTACCAATCCCGATGCTTGGTTGGGACTTTTAACTTTAACATTTCTTGAAATTGTATTAGGAGTTGATAATATTATTTTCATCTCTATTGCTTCAGGCAAACTACCGCCTGAATTACGTAAAAAAGCAACCAATATCGGTTTGTTATTAGCAATGGTTTTACGTATCGTTCTATTGTTAGGTATTAACGTACTGATCTCTATGAAAAAACCTTGGATTAGTTTCCATGCTTCGTGGTTTCATGGCGATTTTTCAGGCCAAAGCTTGATTTTGCTTGCGGGTGGAATCTTTTTATTGTATAAAAGTACATCTGAAATTCACCATAAATTGGAAGGCGAAGAGCATCCGGAGCAATCAACTACAAAAAAGGCAGCGGCTAGTCTAGGCAGCGCAATACTTCAAATTACTGTTATTAACATTGTGTTTTCATTCGACTCAATTTTGACAGCTGTGGGAATGACCAATGGACTACCGAATGCACTTATTTTAATGATTGTTGCAGTGGTATTATCAATGGCTGTTATGATGCTTTTTGCGGCTCCTGTTGGAAAGTTTGTAAACGACCATCCAACCATTCAGATGTTAGGTATGGCATTTTTAATTTTGATTGGCTTTATGCTGATAACAGAATCGGCGCATTTGGGGCATGTTGTCGTTATGGGTAGTGAGGTTGGCGCCATTCCCAAAGGATACCTATACTTTGCTATTGCGTTTTCGCTTGGCGTGGAGTTCTTGAATATGCGCTTGAGAAAAAAAGGAACACCTGTTCATTTGCATTCCAGAACAGAGTAATAATAATACTATTTCATCAACACTAAAGGCCTGTTTACAAACAGGCCTTTAGTGTTTAAAAGTTGATATACAACAATAGTTATTCTTTTTGAGATACGGACGTACTATCTGTTTTAGCCAATATTTGCAGTCTTAATGGAGCATAGCCCAACGATTTTAATGTAAGCAATCCGTAAGTAGTTTCCCCGTTTTTTATTGTCTTTCCTGATAAATTATATCTTGTAAGTTCATCCTTGAATTTTTCATTAGCAGCGTTTGCAACAAGCATGTTTCCGCCTGAAATAGCAGGCCCAAGTATTAATCCTAATGGAAAGGAACTGGTTTGAACACCATTTTTAGCTGTAGTAAGTTTAGTTGGAGTTAAAAGCAAATAAAGTAAATAAATGGGTATACTTTGTTTTACATCATTATATACGACTTGAGGAGAGACTTGCACGGCAGGTGCGTCATAAGCCAGTAGTTTTATGTCTTCATTAAAAACCAGGTCTTTTCCTGATTTGTTATTGATCTTAACTGCTACTACCTGATTATTCGTTTTCACTTCTCGTCGGGCATATTTCCGATTCCCTTTTTCTTGTAACACGTTATAAGCATAGCTTAAGGTTACATTTTTGGTATTGGACTCCCCCTGATAGCTTATTGTTTCAGGTGTTAAAGAGCGGTAAGTTGAAGCACAGCTGGTTAATAAGGTTGATGATAATGCTAACGCAATTACTTTTTTTACGCAAAGGTTCATAGATGAAAATTTCTTTTTGATGGCCTGTTAAAATTTGCGCAAAAGTATTTCTTTTTAGATATATAATTAAACTATTCTGCACATAACTCCTTTCAAATATTCCGATTCGGGAAACGAAGCTAAAATTGGATGGTCTTCTGGGTGCCCGAATTGCTCAATAAACTGCACTTCTTTTCCAGCATCTAATGCAGCCCAAGCCACTGCCTGTTTTAACATATTCAATTCAACACCACCGGAACAAGAAAAGGTAGCCAATAATCCTCCAGATTTCAATATTTTTAAAGCCTGAAGGTTAAGGTCTTTATAGGCTCTCAACGCTCTGTCAACCGCCGAACGGCTTGGAGCAAGTTTTGGTGGGTCGAGAATAATCAAATCAAAATTTCTATTTTCTTCCTGAAAACGACGTAAAGTAGCATTTGAGTCGCCTTTAACTAACTCGTTTTCTGAATAATCAATTCCATTGGCTTGATGATTACGTCGTACCATGTCGATAGCTAATGCCGACGAATCAACGCTTGTTACTGATTTAGCACCGGCTTTTCTTGCATTGAGTGTAAATCCTCCTGCATAGCAAAAGCAATCAAGAACGTTTAATCCGTTTGCATAATCACTTACACGTTTTCGAGTGTTGCGTTGATCTAAGAAATAGCCCGATTTTTGACCGTCAGCTATATTAACCACGAATTTTAATCCATTTTCAGTTATTTCGGTGAACTCTTGTGGCTCCTTACCAATCAGCAATCCATTAGATGCTTTCAGGCCTTCTAAGCTTCTTGCGGTGGCGTCACTGCGTTCATATATTCCCGTAGGTTTTAATAATTCAAACAGATACGAAGCGATCAGTTGCTTTCTTACTTCAGTCCCTACTGTAAGTACCTGCATTACTAAATAATCAGCGTATTTATCGACAATTAAGCCTGGTAAACCATCAGCTTCACTATAAATTAGTCGAAAAGAGTTGGTGTCAGTTGATGTTAACAAATTTTGGCGGCGGTCAATCGATGCTTTAATTTTCCCTTTCCACCATTGATCATCTACTTCAAGCTCTTCAACCCACTCAATGGCTCTAACCGCAATTTTGGATAGTTTGTTAAAGTATCCATAAGCAAGAAATTCATTTTTTGAATTGATAAGTCTAACTATTTCACCTTGATCAGGGGTTTGCTTTATTGTTTCCAAAGCTCCTGAAAATACCCAGGGATGATGCTGCTTTACCGCTTTGTCTTTTCCGGCTTTAAGCTGAAGAGTTTTCATGCGACAAAAGTAGACTTTTGATTACACAGATTAGTATTAGTTTTGTACCATGATATTCAAATTTGATGAGGATCCGGGCGTTTCGACCGATGAGTTTTATATGAAACAGGCACTTAAAGAAGCTCAACTGGCCTTTGAAGCTGATGAGGTGCCCGTTGGAGCCATTGTAGTTTGCAGGAACCGAATCATTGCCCGTGCTCATAATCTTACCGAACGATTAAATGATGTGACCGCACATGCCGAAATGCAGGCCATTACGGCTGCTGCCAATTTTCTGAACGGGAAGTATTTAGATGAATGTACGTTGTACGTAACACTTGAACCCTGTGTTATGTGTTCTGGAGCCTTACATTGGGCTCAAATCGCCAGAATTGTGTTTGGAGCCTTTGATCCTAAACGCGGTTTTATGCGCTTAATCCCAAGTCCTTTGCATCCGAAAACAGAATTTGTGGGTGGTATTTTAGAAAATGAATGCGGACAATTGGTTAAAGATTTCTTTAAAAAAAAGAGATAAAGGGATTTTAGAAGGCAGATTTACGATTTCCGAAATTGGTAAAGTTGTGTGTTGCTCTAATCTTGAAACCGTCAGTCTCTCATCTCTTTTATACTTTAATTAAAATCTTGCAGTTTGCCAATAATTAATTAATTCCAAACAAGTAATTTTACCAACAAACCATTAATGGTTTCAATGGTTATCTATTCATCTATTGTTTAACTATATAAATCTATAAAAATGTCATTTGAACTACCTGCGTTGCCATACGCTTTTGACGCCCTTGAGCCAAATATCGATAAATTAACTATGGAGATTCACCATGGTAAACATCACCAGGCTTATGTAACTAATCTTAACAATGCTATTAAAGGTACTGATGCTGAAAACTTGAGTATTGAAGAGATCTGTAAAAACGTATCTAAATACCCTGCTGCTGTTCGCAATAATGGTGGTGGTCACTACAATCACTCCTTATTTTGGTCAGTAATCGGCCCAAATGCCGGTGGTTTGCCAACCGGTGATTTAGCTAATGCAATCAATAGTGCATTCGGATCATTTGAAGCTTTTAAAGAGAAATTTGCAACCGCGGGTGCTACTCGTTTTGGTTCGGGATGGGCTTGGTTATTAGTAAAAGATGGTAAGTTGGAAGTTTCTTCAACTCCTAATCAGGATAATCCGTTAATGGACGTAGCTGAGGTAAAAGGTACTCCAATTTTAGGGATGGATGTATGGGAACATGCTTACTATTTAAAATATCAAAATCGTCGTCCAGATTATATCTCTGCTTTCTTCAATGTTATTAATTGGACTGCAGTTGCTGAGCGTTTCGCTAAAGCAAAATAATCACAGATCAGATAAAAATAAAACCCCTGATTCAATATTGAGTCAGGGGTTTTATTTTAGTATTTTGCTTGTAACCAATTTAGTTGGTTTGCTTTACATCTGAATAAATGATGCGCAATTTCATGCTGTAGCTAAGTCCTTTAGGGCCACCAAATACAGCGCGTTCACCAGAAATTGCCGGATTATCAAATGTTAAGAACAAGTTATCATCATTGGCTTTTCCATCCAGGATATCCTGAACGTACTTGGTTACTAATATTGAATAATTCTTTTTACTTGAATTATAATAACCACTATACTCTGCCCCTGCAGGCCTATAACGAGTGTCAGAAATGTTATTGTCGGCTATCTGAATGAATGAGCCTGATTTGTTTTGTCCTTGATTTAGGAGGATACGTGCAGGACCAGTAAAAGTTCCATCACTTCCCGGATCTACGGTTACAATAAGTTCAGCTTTATTGATCGCTCTTTTGCTGTCTTTATTGATCAATTTAATGTATGGGAACTTCACTTTTGTTTTTACTCCAGCCATTGACTGAACATAAACTGTTTGTTGTGTATTGGTTCCGCCGCCTAGTAAAGTTTCAATAATTGTTCCGGCATAATCATGTTTAAAATAGTTACTTTGAGCAACTCCTCCCGATAACCTGAGAGTATGGAAAGTGGTATCAGTTGCATTATGATAGTAAAAATTTATTACTGATTTGTCGGTAGTTTGAACATTCAGTTTAAATATTCCGCCCAAACCTGTTGTTCCATTAGGATCAATTCGAAGTTTGATTCCTTTGAAATATGAATTAAAGTTAGCCGTACTTTCATATATTGATGAAGGGGCATTAACAAACTTTTGGATAGCATAATTTTTATCGATCGGAACTCGAATTTGTGCCTCAGCTGTTTTTAAGGTATCAGGTTTATCATTGATAAAATCCATAACTTTTATCTTGTTCAAGTTTGGTGTTATCAATGCCGTTCCAATGGGGGTGGCATTTTTTGGGTTGAAGTACTGATTAGAATAATAGGAAGTATCAACTCTCATCGGATCGCCAAGTTCCTCAACAATAAAGCGAAACTTAGAAGTAGCGGAACCATAGAAAGTGTTTGCCAATTTTGATGTATCCTGGTAAGCTAGGACCAATACTGCCGAATCGAGTACAGCCTCGGCAGGAAATGCAAATGCTGCGGAGTCTGGTTTTACAAATTGAGTATTTAGTTCTGCATAACTTTTGCCAAAAATAGCATCGTTCATATAGCCTAAAAGTTTGGTATTGTTGGCTGCAACGTTTCCATTGTTGGAAAAACGGTTGTCGGTTCGAACTGGCAAGTCGGCAACTAATTGCGATTGGACAGTAAATGTATCTACCTGAATACCGTTTTGATAATCTGTATCGTTTAATCCGATTCCATCTGGGTTTTCACAACCCGAAAAAATAAAAAGACTTATTAATAAAATTAATAAGTCTAGTTTAACTAATTTCATATATGATTTAATGATCTCTAATTACTTATTAAGCTGAAATCAATTCTGCGTTAGCCATTTCTTCGTAAAATTGCGCGTAGACTTCAGTTTGCTCAAAGTTAGTATAATTCATGACAGGTTTACCGCATGAGGCAATAAATTCTTCAACTTTTGGATCAATTTTCTCGTCGCCCTTAATTACAGCATCTGCAAAGCCGATTGCTCCCATATGAAGAGCGTTATTGGTTGCCGGGGCATAATGAACAAGATCTTCTTCGGTCATTTGGCTCATTACCGCTTTTTTGCTGAAATCAGCGTTTAAAACTTCGCTGAATTCGTTTTCATAAACCGAATAAGTAACCTTCGTGTTCTTAAACATTGGGTCGTTTTTATAGGTGGTTTTTAAATAAGCAGGTACTAAACTGCTCATCCATCCATGACAATGTACTATGTCAGGTGTCCATCCTAATTTTTTAACGGTTTCAATTGCACCTTTGCTGAAGAAAATGGTACGTTCATCGTTATCATCAAAGAACTTTTCTTTATCATCTCTAAAAACGTGCTTACGCTGGAAATATTCTTCATTATCTAAAAAATATACCTGCATTTTTGCACCTTGAATCGAAGCCACCTTGATAATCAGCGGGTTGTCGTTGTCGTTGATCACAATATTCATTCCCGATAGGCGAATCACTTCGTGCAAACGGTTGCGACGTTCGTTAATGCAACCGAAACGGGGCATTAAAACTCTGATCTCATAACCTTGCTCTTGGATTGCTTGTGGAAGTTGGCGGGTGATCTTTGCAATTTCAGTCAACTCTAAAAACGGCGACATCTCGTGGGTGATGTACAGAACCTTCTTCTTTGCCATGCTCTTCTTTACTTAAACTAATTGTGTACTAAGCCAATAATGGTGCAAATATACGAATATTTTATTAATTATAAAGGAATTATAGAATATGTCTTGCATTTTAGGTTTGGTTTTTGCAAAATTTGCGGATTTTAAACTTATTCAAGTTGCTACAAATAATTACTACAAAAGCTGAAATGCAGCAAATAGCCACGGCTATAAAGGTTCAAGGCAAAACTTTGGGGTTCGTTCCAACCATGGGTGCTCTCCATAATGGACACTTAAATCTTATCGCCCGCTCTATTGAAGAAAATGATATAACGGTTTGTAGTATTTTCGTTAATCCCACCCAGTTTAATGATCCTTCAGATTTGGAACGATATCCTCGTCCGGTTGAAGCCGATGTTGAAAAATTACAAAGAGCTAAATGTGACTACTTATTTATGCCTTCTGTGGAGGAAATGTATGCAAAAGGAGAGACTTGGCATTTAGATTTAGGGTATTTAGAAAATATTCTGGAAGGCGCATTCCGTCCAGGACATTATCAGGGAGTAACACAGATTGTAAAAAAGCTGTTTGACATTGTACAACCAACCAATGCTTATTTTGGCCAAAAGGATTTTCAGCAAGTAATGGTGGTGAAAAAAATGGTTGAACTATTTAATCTACCGGTAAATATAATTCGATGTCCTACTGTAAGAGAAGAAGAAGGCTTAGCTATGAGTTCCAGAAATGTTCATTTAAGCGATTCGGAACATAAGTTGGCATTAAAACTTTCACAAACATTAACGTTTATTAAGAACAACAGATTAACTACAGGTTTGTCGGATGTTTTGAATGAGGCCAAAACACAATTAACATCCCCGCCAATTGTTCTTGAATACCTGGTTATAGTTGATGGGGCCACTTTGAATGAAATAACAGCATGGGAGCAATCGAAGGAGCCAGTTGCCTTACTTGCCGCTAAAGTTGGTAAAACCAGGTTGATTGATAATATGGTGTTGTAAATATCACCCCCTAATAGTTGTTTTGTTGCGTTGTTGCGTAAAACACACTCTCGATACGGCTTATACTCGACGTATATACGACGTATATAAGGCTTTGATACGTCCTGAAATAACTATACAGATTAGTGAATAAATCCTGGATTAACTATACATTGGATGTTGTTAATCCTAATTGAACTATACAGGCTGTTTTCGAAGTTACTTTTTTAGTGTGTATGCGTCGTATATGCGTCGAGTATACGTCTAGTATACGTCGAGTATACGTTGAGTATACGTCGAGTATGCGTCTGCCCCGTCCTGAAATAACTATATAGATTAGTGAATAAATCTTGTGTTAACTATACACTGGATGTTGTTAATCTTTTTCGATACATCTTTTTTTGATGTATAGCTATAATACGACGAGACAAAGCATTACGTCGCATGATAAAAGCGTGTATTACTTCCTAAGATTTCAGACAAGTTTTTTTCTAATCTATACAGTTTTAAGCTGTTGGTAGACTGTTTTCATTGTTTTGTATGCAATTTTATAAATAAGATTAATTTCCTTACAGAACGAATCTCACTGATTTACAAGGGGTATTTGAAATCTCGAAACTTATTCTAATTTTTGTGGCAAGAATATTGTTGTTTAAACAACGGAAAAAAATGGGTCAATTTGTACACAAATAATTTAAATTGGCTTAAATATTGTCCATAAGTATTTTTTTGAGGAAAAAAATACCCAGTTTTGGATTAATTAGTTTTATATCATAAATTTTGCTCATAAACAGAAAAGTTACTTACAGCTAAACAAGATAAATGGCTTAAAAAATACTCACTCTCCTAATCTAAAATTCCCGCTCTCCATTCAAATCAACTGATGCATGTAGTTATTACATGTCGAACCTTTTATGATCATCAATGATTAGGGATACTCAATCATTTAATATTCATGTTTTAATTAATTCTAAGAAGGCTTTTCTAAAGCTCATGCTTTTGATATGCTTTATTTTCTTAGGGTTAGCTACCTATGGGCAATCAGTTGGTGATTATCAATCGAATGTTAATACATCCGGAAATTGGTCTGCATTATCTTCTTGGCAAAGATGGAATGGATCTGCATGGGTCACACCAACCTCTACTGAGGGTTATCCAGGTGAGAAGACAGGAACAGGTACTGTAACTATTTTGGATGGTGATCACATTACCCTCGATGTCAATGTAACAAAAGTCTTTACAGCTTTAGTTATTGGACCTGGATCAACAGGAAGTAGTCTATTGGTTGACGGTGATTTTAGCCTTTCAACTTCCCTCGTAACGATTAATACGGGAGGAGAAATGAAATTTTCTAAGAATAAATCACTTACATTGCCAGACCCCAATGCTGTTTTGCAACTTAACGGTGGGACACTGGATGAAGATGCTAATTGCAGTAATAATGTTGCGATATTTATAAGTACAAGAAAATATGCTGTATGTACTGGAGGAGGAAATGCGGATTTTACATTTGCTGATCTTAATAAAGGAAATGGCACAATCGCTTCAAATCCATCATATAATTCTCCTGCTTGTGCAGGAAATAACCTGCAACTGAACGGGGCTTTTACGGGAGCAAATGTAATTGGAACTACTACTTATCCTGTAAGCTATAATTGGAGTGTTACAAATCCTTCAGGTACTATTACACCTTACAGCACTAAGGATGTGACTATATCAAGTGCTGTTGCGGGGAATTATTCAGCAAAGTTGACTGTCTCCTTTACAATTGGTTCTACAACCTACTCAAACTTTAAAACTATTTCAGTTACAGTTAATGCGCTACCAACAGTATCCATTTCCGGCAGTTCAACAATTTGCGCAACCGGATCAACTACCCTAACTCCAACCACAGGCGGAACATGGTTAAGCAATAATCCTTCTGTTGCCACTGTTACCAATGCGGGGGTAGTATCGGGCGTTGCAGCGGGTAGCACTACATTCACTTTTACCAGTTCAACCACAGGATGTTCATCTACTACTTCAGCGGTATCAGTTTATTCTGCAATTACTGGAAATACTTTACCAAGTGGTACGACTGCAAATTGCGGTTTAAATACATTTATTAATGCAGGTCAGCCATCAGGTGGTTACAACTCCACTTACACTTACCAATGGGAGACATCCTCGGACGGCACTACTTGGTCTACAGTCCCATCATCCAATACCCAAGGGTTGTCAACAGGTACTCTGACTTCCACTACTTACTTTAGAAGGATTGTATCATCAGGAAATTGCGCTACAAGTGTTTCAAATACAATTGTTTATACTATAACCAATACTCCTTTTTCGAGTAATACAATTTCTATTAACGGACCTTCTGTGGGTTGTGGAATGGTAGCTCCTTGGTCACTTGAAGGGTTGCAACCTACTGGTGGATACAATAGTACATATACGTATCAATGGCAAAGCTCCACAACAAGTGCAAGTGCTGGATTTACAAATATTCCAGGAGCTACGGGACAACAATATAGTCCTGGTACATTAAATCAAACAACCTACTTTAAACGTATTGCTATATCAGGTGGATGTTCTTTTGAAAGTAATGTATTAGTTTTAACAGTAGGGACAACTACCCCTGCTGTTCCAACCATTACTTCTACGGCGGCCACCTGTTCAGCAGCAGGCAACAGTACCATTAGCAATTATAATTCAACCTACACCTATACCTTTAGTCCATCAGGACCAAGTGTCGGAACAGGCGGGGTAATTAGTGGCATGACTGCTGGCACCTCTTACACCGTAACGGCCAGTAACGGAGGCTGTACTTCAGCTCCATCTTCCGCATTTAGTAATGCGGCGATGTTAGTAACGCCAGCTGTTCCAACCATTACTCCTACGGCGGCCACCTGTTCAGCAGCAGGCAGCAGTACGATCAGCAATTATGTAGCGGGCACCAC
>NZ_JAMWYS010000052.1 GCF_023914155.1 Solitalea agri
TCTTAGTGTACTTTTGCTTCCTTTCTCATTTTAAATCTAACCATAACAAATCTAAAGGAGCGTAGTCGAAGGCCAAACCACATTAGCTATTAAATTACCCTGCGAGAAAATTAAAATGATATTAGAAGCAGCATTACTCCATGTAAAACCCAGCCACGAACAACAGTTCGAACATGATTTTGCCATTGCCGGCCAATATATAAGTGTCATTAATGGTTACAAAGGGCATAGCTTACATAAATGCATGGAGCAAGAAAATAAATACTTGTTGCTGGTCAACTGGGAAACTCTCGAAGATCACACGATCGGCTTCAGGCAATCAGCTGAATATTTGGAATGGAAGAAACTGCTCCATCATTATTACGATCCTTTTCCGGTTGTCGAGCATTTTGAAAAGGTATTGGAAAATTAACGAAAAAGCCATCCCTGTTTTCTAAGGACGGCTATTTCGTTAAACTCTTCTATTCAAAATTACTGATTCACTATTTTCATTCCTGCTTCATTATACCGGTCTCCGGCAACAGCGCCTTTTGGTAAAATGGCTTCTAATGTTTTTAAGTCCTCCGCAGTTAAATGCACATTCAGGGCTGCGACGTTTTCTTCCAGATATTTGATTCGTTTGGTGCCAGGTATAGGGAATATATGATCACCATGAGCCATTACCCAAGCCAAAGCCAACTGCGAAGGTTTACAGCCTTTTTCCATCGCCAATTCTTCAATTTTGAAGACGAGTTGCAGATTCTTGTCAAAGTTTTCTCCCTGGAAACGAGGCGAAACTCTTCGGTAATCATCTTTGGCCAGGTCTTCGAACTTCTTTATTTGTCCGGTTAAAAAGCCTCTTCCCAGCGGACTGTAAGCTACAAATGCAACACCCAGCTCTTTACAAGTTTCTAGTAACCCATCTTCCGGGTCGCGGCTCCATAGTGAATATTCGCTTTGTACAGCGGTAATTGGATGAACTGCATGTGCTTTGCGTAAAGTGTCTGCAGAAACTTCAGATAACCCTATTCCTTTGACTTTGCCTTGTTTTACCAGTTGTCCCATTGCTTCAACAGTCACTTCAATAGGAGTGGCCGGATCTTGTCGGTGCAAATAGTACAGATCGATCACCTCCACCTGAAGCCGTTTTAAACTTGCTTCACAAGCTGAGAAAACATAATCAGGTTTTCCATTAATGCCGCGTTTTGTTGGATCATTCGGGTCGCGTTGTATGCCGAATTTGGTTGCCAGCGTGATGTTATTTCTAATTCCTTTGAGTGCTTTTGAAAGTAATTCCTCATTATGAAATGGGCCGTACATATCAGCGGTGTCCCAAAACGTCACTCCTAAATCATAGGCTCTTTGTAGTGTTTTAAGCGAAGTTTCATCATCTTTTGCACCATAAAACTCACTCATCCCCATGCATCCTAGTCCCAGTTCAGAAGCTGTTAACCCTTGACTGCCCAATGCTTTTGTTTTCATGTTTAATGGAAGTTTTTAGTTTAAAACATAGTTAACAGCTGTCTCCTTTAATATGTTTTGGTATAGAATTAAATAAATGCTATTTCTTATTTTGAACTTTTATTGATTCTGATTAAATGAGAAGATCATTAGTTTACCTGTTAGTCGTGTTTACAATTCTGTCTGGGTGTAAAAAATCAAATGAGGATGGTAATAATTATATAGAGGCCAAACCATTGTTTTTTGCACTTCATAATGGTAGCTGGTTGGATAATAAATGGATTAGAGATCCTAAAAATCTCATTGCTATACATGAAACCCTAAAAAATGTGGGTTACATGAATCTGTTAGATGATGAATTTCTTTTTGATGAAAACATAAATATTCATGATATCTATATAAATAAACAATTCGGTCAATTGCTGGATAGCCTTCAGCTTACATATAGCCAAAAAAGTATTACTAAAAAATACTATCGCGAATTTTGGGAAAGACGTAAGAAAGAGAGAAATGACAGTATAGTATTTGTGATTATTAAAGACATAAACTTTGCACTAAAAAACAAGCTAGGATCAGGAGTCTTATCAATCGATTCGAAGCCAGAATTGGTCAACGATACTTTATATCATTTGTTAAATATAGAATATCGTTCCGACTCGCTTAATGAACAATTAGCATTGAAAGATTTTGAAACACTCCGAAAGTTGGGGTTTCACCAATCCGCTTATAACTTACTTTTTAATCGCTACAAGTATCAAGACCTTAAGTGGAATAGGGATAGTTTAAAGAAAACCTTAAAACATTCAAAGTCCTATTCCGAAGTATGGTTTCAGGATGATACTAAATGATATTGTTCTTATACCGTCATTGAAAATAAGCGTGTTTCAGGTTGTTTGCGAGTCAGCCTCAGGTCAAAGGCCATGCAAATGTTTCGTACAAAAGGAACACCTTCGGTGGTTATTGATAATCCATTCCGGGTAAAAGTAAGTAACCCGTCTTCTTCCATTTCTTTCAGCGACAGAATAACTGTAGGTAATTCGGGGAACTGCAGCTCATGGCTTTCCCAGGAAGTTTGGAGCGTGCACATCAGGTTTAGGATATGCTTCCGAATGATCAGGTCTTCGTTGTTAAGTAAATGTCCTCTATATATTGGGAGTTGGTTTTGTTCAATTAAGGCGTAATATTCTTCAAGCGTTTTTACATTTTGGGCAAAGGCAAACCATGAATCACTAATCGATGAAACACCCAAGCCGATCATTAATTGCGTTTTTGAAGAAGTATAACCCATAAAATTACGGTGAAGCTTTTTGTTTTGCAGCGAAGTATATAAGCTATCTGTTTTCAAAGCGAAATGGTCCATGCCAATTTCGGCGTAGCCATTTTCTTCAAGTAATAATTTACCAAGGTTATAGAGCGAACGCTTTTCGTCATCTTTTGGTAGGTCGTTTTCATCAAAACCACGTTGTCCGTTGCCTTTAATCCAAGGAACATGGGCGTAGCTGTAAAAAGCAATTCTATCAGGTTTTAATAAGTTGGTTTTCTCAATAGTTTCGGCTATGCTTAAGCGGGTTTGCTTCGGTAATCCGAAAACCAGGTCGTGGCCAATTGACTCATAACCAATTTCGCGCGCCCAGTTATGTACACGCTCTACATTTTCAAATGGTTGAATACGATGAATAGCTTTTTGAATTACCGGGTCGTAATCCTGAACACCAAAACTTACTCTCTTAAACCCAAGGTCATAAAGTGTTTGCAAATGCTCTCGAGTGGTATTATTCGGATGCCCTTCAAAACTAAAGTCCCATTCAGTACTTCTGTCGGCCAGTTCAAATAAACCGTTGATAAGTTTTTTTAGTTGCTCAGGAGCGAAAAAGGTGGGAGTGCCCCCTCCTAAATGAATTTCTTTAATGATAGGCCTGCCTCCAAACAAATCAACATATAGCTTCCATTCTTTGAGCAGCGCGTTAATATAAGGCGACTCGACAGTATGATTGGTGGTTATGCGTTTGTTGCAGCCGCAAAAAGTACAAAGGCTCTCACAAAATGGCAGGTGGATATAGAGGCTGATGCCTTCAGTTGAATTGCTTTGTTTAAATGCTTGATTTACTGATAATTTCCAGTCTTCAGCAGTGAATTGAAGTTCGTCCCAATAGGGTACAGTTGGGTAACTGGTATATCGTGGCCCTGGTACATTATATTTTTGGATAAGTTGATGATTCATAATACTTTATTAATATTCTTTCAAAAATCAGGCATCTGCAAAAAATAAAAACTGATAAAAATCATATTTAACGGTTTTTACAAATAAATGATTGTTAGTTGGACCAATACTCGAATGCATATTTTCCTTAAATTCGGCAGCTAGGTTAAAATCGAATGTTTTCATATATACTTAATAAATCTTTTTACGGCTTATTGGTGATGCTGGGCATTGTGGTGGCGGTCTTCTTTCTGTTCAATATTTTGCCTTCCGACCCTGCCCGTATGACTATGGGACAACGGGCCGATGTTCAGTCATTGGAGGCGGTGAGAAAAGAACTAGGACTCGATAAGCCAATGCCGGTTCAGTTTGTCTTGTTTTTAAATGATGTCTCTCCCATTGGGATTCATGGTGCTGATTCAACGAGTCAGGCTAAATATCATTATCAAAAACTTTTTTCGGTAGGTAAAGAGGATGTGTTGGCCTTGAAATGGCCTTACCTGCGCCGATCTTATCAAACCAAAAAGGAAGTATCTGAAATATTAAAAGAAGCGATTCCTAATACACTCGTTTTGGCGGTTACAGCGATGGTTTTCGCATCGGTTTTAGGAATAGCTTTGGGCGTGGTTTCGGCTATTAAAAAAGATACCTGGATTGACAAAGCCTCCATTGGTTTTTCGATCATTGGAATTTCAGCGCCTTCTTTCTTCGCTGGGATCATCATCGCCTGGCTGTTTGGCTTTGTTCTAAGCGATTACACAGGCTTAAACATGTCGGGAAGTTTACATAATTATGATCCGTTTAAAGGCGAAGTGTTAACCTTGAAGAATCTGTGGCTGCCGATGATCACCTTGGGTTTGCGTCCTTTAGCCATTATTGTGCAGTTAACACGCAGTTCAATGTTGGATGTATTGGCAATGGATTACATCCGAACAGCACGAGCCAAAGGGTTAAGCAATTATTCGGTAGTGGTAAAACATGCCCTTAGAAATGCGCTTAACCCGGTAGTTACGGCTATTTCTGGATGGTTCGCATCGTTAATTGCAGGTTCGTTTTTTATCGAATATATCTTCGGTTACAATGGCTTGGGGAAAGCTACCGTTGATGCCTTAGGACTGGCTGATTTTCCGGTGGTAATGGGGTCTATTCTTTTCTGCGGATTTATTTTCGTGGTGCTTAATATATTGGTTGATGTGCTTTACGGTGTGCTTGATCCGAGGGTGAGGGTGAGGTAAGAGCAATTTTAAAATTTAAAATCAAAATCAAAAATTGAAAATATTCTTAATTGGCTTTATGGGAGCCGGAAAAACCACTTTCGGCAAGCGACTGGCAAAAAAATTAGACTTCCCATTTTTTGACCTTGATCATTTAATTGAAGATATCACTGGCGGCTCGGTTGCCGATTATTTTGCCAAGAATGGTGAGGCGCAGTTCCGTGATTTTGAGAAGGAGGTTCTACAAAAACATGATTTCCCGGAAAACTTTGTGCTGTCGACCGGTGGTGGTGCCCCTTGTTTTCACGATAACATGGAGTGGATGAATAAAGCCGGCAAAACAATTTACCTGCAACTATCTCCTAAAGCTATAGCCGGCCGTTTAGAAAATGCCAAAGAAGAGCGTCCCTTAATTAAAGGTTTAAAAGGAGATGAACTGGTGCAGTTTATTGAACAACGGTTAGCTGCCCGCGAAGATTTTTATAAACAGGCCCATTTTATTGTTGATGGTTTAAGCGTTAATCCTGATGCCGTGATTGAGTTGTTAACGCGGCAGTGGTAGGGTAACAGGTTAACGGTGGTGGTATAAGTTTGTGGGACTTGAACGGAAGGCTGACTGACCTTCAGGTACTAACGGTTGGAACGAGAATCAACTGTGTCGAATGTCTTTAATTTGGTTACGCCGCATCGAACTATGTTAATGTTGTTTTCAATGAGCCTTTAACTAGTTTACTCTTTGCCAATAAACACTATGCTTAACTTTATGAAAAATACTTTACCTATATCTTTCATTTTTTGGTGACAATTTTGGCTCATGAAATCAAGCTGATAAAAAAGATCAACCTAAAAAAGAAAGCTCACAACCCAAAGAAAGGAGCCTGATGAAAATGATAATTCTGGGCTGCCAGAGCCACAATTTATCACTGACCCGGAACAAAAAAGATTGTTTTGGAATCTATCAAAATTTTAACTTAAAGTTCAATTGGCTTTTAAGGATTGAGCAGATAGTCGACAAGTGGTTGCTGAACACTCCTACTTCCATGCAAGGCCTAAAAGCAGTATATTTGATTAAAAGCAATAGATATATGTCCACTGTAGAATTGAGAAGACTGCTTATCGAGAAAATCAAAACAACTGAAAATAAGGAACTTCTTCAAGAGGTCTATCGACTGCTTGACCTTGAGGAAAGGGATATAGTGAAATACGATCTATCGGATGTTCAAAGGAACGCTATTAATGAGGCAAAAGAACAAATTAAGACAGGTCGGTTTTTGACAAATGATCAGGCCGATAATGAAATCGACGAATGGCTAAACAAGTAATATGGTCTTTTCGAGCACAATCAGATAGAAAGGAAATTTTGGATTATTGGCGGCAAAGGAACAAATCAACATCTTACTGCAAAAAGTTAAATCAGTTATTTAAAGAATCAATTAAGATTATCGCTGATTTTCCAAAAATCGGAAGGTCTACCAACGATTTCAATATCAGAGTGAAGATCGTTAAAGATTACTTGATCATCTACGAGGAAACTGCAACTCAAATATTGATCTTAACAATTTGGGATGGCCGTCAAGATCCCGAAAAGCTTCATAAAATTCTCAAGTAAAGACATTCTGCCTTAATCTTGTATCATTACTTGGATAAAATTATGGTGTCCACCCTAAACTGTCTTCCATGATCGCTGCATAAAAAACAATTCGCGTTCTGTTTAGGAGAGAGTAGCCATCCACTAAACAGAATGCGAATTTTATTAAGATTAACTGCGTGGTTTGAATTTTACTACTGAATTACTAATAGGCTTTATGGTACGCAAATATGCGTAGATAGCTGCCAGATCCTCATCTTTCATTTTCGCATACATGGTCCACGGCATCATAGAGTTGAAATCGGTTTCTGCAACTGGTTTTGCAATAGAGGAACTATCTCTAAACAACTTGAATTTATTCAAGAATTGCTCTTGCGTCCATGAACCAATTCCTGTTTTCGTATCGGGAGTAATGTTGGCCGTAGATAAAACCCCTCCTGGCATTTCAAATGTGCGTCCTCCGGCAAAGTCCATTCCTTCAAGATATTCGCCTTTAATAAGTTGTGTATGGCAATCGAAGCAGGATGCCGCAGTTACCAGGTACTTACCATATTTTATTTGATCGGCAGGTGAAGGCATTTTTTGAAGGTTCGCCTTAGCTGGAATGGTATTGATGATAAAGTTCATCGGGAAATCTGATTCCGATTCTGGAACAGAATTCTCAATAGACGGCAAAGTTCTCAGATAGGCAATGACCGATTTTATATCTTCTTCATCCAGTTTACCATAATTTGCATGAGGCATAACCGGGAAGATTGGCTTTCCATTTTTACGCACGCCTGTGGTTATGGCTCTGAAAACTTCTCCATCGGTCCAGTTGCCAATACCTGCAGGGGTAATGTTTGCGGCAAAATAGGTGCCTGGGAACCCCATTGTATGATTAAACTCATCACCACCTTGTCCTAAGGTGCCGGGAGTTACGGGACCCGAAAACTTGCTCCAATCACGTTTGCTGTGGCAATCCATACATACCATTACTGCGGTTGCCAAATACTCACCGCGTTTAATACGCTCAGGAGTAAGTTCAACTTTCATTTCTTGTGGCGGGCCAACGTTTGGTAAGGCCGTTTTTACATATACCCCCATACCTATTACTGCTACAACAACAAAGAGGAGTATAAAACCCAAGACTTTAAATACTTTTTTCATATAGATTGATTTATAGAAGTTTATGGAATTAAAATACAGTTTCAAGTTTAATATTCAAATTAATAGGCAGTTTTTTGCTCAATAGGATTATAATTTAAGTCGATAGACCATAGTCAATGGATCATACTGCTTGACTAATCTATAGATCATTGACTATCGACGATGGACAGTTAACTAGTGTTTAGAACCAGGCAGGCCATAACTTCTGACTCGATCAGGTCCATGGACTATCGACTATGGGCCAACAAATGCTTTATCTACAATCCTTCATTAAGGTTGAATAAAAGTGTTGTAAAACATCCTCGAATTCTCATTTTTGCACCATGATTGATACCGCCCGGGAAGTGCTGAAAAAGCACTTTGGTTATGATGAGTTCCGCCCGCTCCAAAATGAAATTATCGCTTCTATTCTAGCTAAAAATGATACGCTGGTATTAATGCCTACCGGAGGAGGTAAGTCCATTTGTTTCCAGGTGCCGGCATTGGTGATGGAGGGTTTGTGTGTGGTGGTTTCGCCGCTGATCTCGCTGATGAAGGATCAGGTGGATGCTCTTCGGATAAACGGGGTTGGTGCGGCTTATCTTAACAGTAGCCAGGAGTTTCAGGAGGAAGATCAGGTAATTGAGCAATGTTTAAACGGTGAAATTAAACTGCTTTATCTGTCGCCGGAGAAGCTGAAGTCAAGCATTCCGATGTTGGTCCGATTCAATATTCAACTTATTGCCATCGATGAGGCGCATTGTATTTCATCATGGGGGCATGATTTCAGGCCTGAGTATACCCAGTTGAATATTTTAAAGGAGCGTTTTCCTGATGTTCCCATTGTGGCCCTTACCGCTACCGCTGATAAGGTAACTCGCAAAGACATCATTCATCAGCTAAAACTTAAACGTCCCAACGTATTTGTGGCCTCGTTCGATAGGCCCAATCTTAGTCTTGAGATTAAAGGAGGTGTAAAAGGCAAAGAAAAGGATCGTGAAATTATCAGCTTTGTTCATCGTAAACGGCAGCAATCGGGCATTATTTATTGTCTTAGTCGACGTATTACTGAAGATTTATCGGAGAAACTGGTAGCAAGTGGCATTAATGCAGCAGCTTATCATGCCGGTATGAGTGCTGATGAGCGAAACGAAACCCAGGACGATTTTATCAACGACCGTATTCAAGTGGTGTGTGCAACGGTGGCTTTTGGCATGGGGATCGATAAGTCGAATGTTCGTTGGGTGATTCATTATAACCTGCCTAAAAATATTGAAAGTTATTACCAGGAAATAGGCCGTGCCGGAAGGGATGGGTTGAAAAGTGAAACCATACTTTATTACAGTTTAAGCGATTTGGTTTTGCTAACGCAGTTTGCCGAACAGGGCCAGCAGCGAGAGCTTAACATCGAAAAGCTACGCAGAATGCAGCAGTTGGCTGAAGCGGATATTTGCAGACGAAAGATCTTGATCAATTACTTTGGAGAAGCGTTTGAACAGGATTGTGGAAACTGTGACGTATGTGCTAATCCGCGCAAACATTTTGATGGAACAACTCTGATACAAAAAGCCTTGTCGGCTTTGTTCCGTATTAACGAACCGGTAGGCGTTAACATGTTAATTGATGTGTTGCGCGGATCACACAAGCAAGAATTAATAGAAAAGGGCTTCGATAAAATAAAAACCTATGGAGCGGGCAGTGAACTCAGCTTTAATCATTGGCAGCAATTTATTATGCAAATGCTGAATCTTGGTATCCTTGAAATGGCCTATGACGAAGGTTTTAGTCTGAAAAGCACAACCATGGGTAAAGAAATTCTGTTCGGAAAGAAAACCACCAATTTGGTTTATCCGGTGGTTCGAGAGGTGAAGAAAACAAAAGTGGTTTCGCTAGATGAACAAGAACGCTTACCTGCTCAAACGCCGGATGAGAAATTATTTGATGACCTGAGACGGTTAAGGCGTGAATTTGCCGAGAGGGAAGATGTGCCGGCCTATGCCATTTTTAATGACGCAACACTAGAACGCATGGTTTCTGAAAAGCCTCAAACGGAAACAGCCTTCTTAAGTATATCGGGGGTAGGGCAACGGAAACTGGAAAAGTACGGGCAAAAGTTTATGGAGGCAATTACGCTTCATATTAATCGTGGTCCCAGATCGCAACGTTCAAAAGGCGATACTTTTAAAGAAACCTTGCATTTATTACAACAACATTTTTCGCCAGAAAGAATTGCGATGGTACGTAAGATGAATATCCAAACGGTTTATTCACACATTGCGCAGTTGTATAAAATAGGGGCCGAAGTTGATCTCTTAAAGTTTGTTTCTATGGATGAAATAGAAAAGGTCCGCCTGGCTCAAAAAGCAATTGGAAAGTCAGAACAGCTTAAAGATTATTATGATTTTCTTAATCATGCAATTGATTATTATAAGATCAGATTGGCGTTAAGCTGGTTGGAAAGGAACGAAGATGTGTAAGTTGTTGAATAAAACCCTTTTTTAACGGGTTTTGCTTAAATTTAATTAACACCAATCTATCACTCTCTATGAAATCGCTCCGGTTGTTGTTCACAATTGTTGTATTATGCTATTACACCACCGTGTTTGCACAGCAAAAAACAGTGGATAGCGCCCAAACCTCCGCTATAAAAAGCCTTGAAAAACGACTAGACGAACAAGAAGAATTTAAGAAAAGGGTAAGTGAGGAGGTTAGTGATCAGTTTAAAGGCGAGCTATCCAAATGGTTGCTCATTATTGGCGGTGCTGTCACTGTTTTGGGTTACTTCGGAATAAAGGAATTTGATAAATACCTTACACGGGGCATCGAAAAGAAGATCGATATGCTCACTACGGAAAAGTTTAAAGAACAATTCGAATCACTCTCTGAACGTTTGGATCGTCTTTATAAACTTTTTACCCTTCGACTGAATCTTGATGAAATACGAAGAAGCGCCGAGGATAAGGAAAAACCCAAGTATCCTAAAATTGAAGAAACCATGGCCCTTGTTGATGAAGCGATGCAGTTGGGCGATGATACCTTTGCCGCATACGTCATCGATCGACTAGTGCCTATTCATTTTGCACAGAGTCAGTACGAAAGTCTCGATAAAATTTGGGTAAGATATAGCGATCGGATAAAATTCAGCGACTCAACCTATGCCAATATTGCCATAGCCTATATGGGGCTTTATATTGAAACCACGGTTCCACGTAATAAAGAACTATGTATAGTGGCTTGTGATAAAGCAAATGAAGTGATCTATGACTATGGTGTTCCTGTGGCTGTAAAACTTATGATTTATATGATTGATTATGATCGCAGTTATGTAGATGAAGAAAAGGAACTGGAGAAAACAAACGCCATAAAACTGTTGCGCCGGGTATCAACCGGTACACTTAATGTAATGGCCTATGAAACCTTCAACTATATCGATATTAGCAAGGATAAACCTTACTCAAAAAAATATGTAGAGCTTTTGTATAAGGTAGCTCCTGATGAAATGAAGGAACTTAAAGCAAAATATGAAGCTCATTTGAAGGCCTCGGGCATAACCCCTCCGGAGGCTGACAAGCAAATTGATGATGCTAATATCGAGAGTATTGTTTCGTCGATTACAAAAGGACAAAAACCAACGCTGGCTCAACTTGATACGCTGATTAACTCATTGTTAAAACTTGAAGATAAAGCGCAAATATTGCCTGCATTGCGAAACCTTGCGCAGTTGTTATATGTAAACTGGCATTATGATGAGCTTTACCATCTTTGGAAAAAGAATCTTCCCGAGTTAAATACTGATTTTCAAATTCTCTATTACTTTTCAGCTGCATTTATCGGAAAATACCTGAAAACAAAAGATAAAGTGTTCAGAAAAGAAACCTGGGATACCACCGAACGATGTCTTGTAGCTTTGCCTGATGCAGGTGGTCCAATGGCTATTAGAATTGCACTAGAGGCAGTTGATTACAAAAAAACAACCAGCAAAAAAGCTAAGGATGACCATCTGCTTAAAGCAAAGGAAATTGCTGCGGTGATAAACTCTTCAGCAGCCAAAGAGACTTCACAGGAGGCATTTGGGTATATCGAAGATTTGAATATTACCTATCCGGAAGAAAAGTTGGTAGAGGTAATATGGAAAATGATCCCGGATGAAATGGAGGCGATGAAGAAGCTCGCGACGGTCTGAAATTTTCATAATCGGGAGATGGGGCCTTTATTTGAGATAATCCCATTTCAAGTTTCATGCCTATTCATATGTTAAGTTGCTTTATCAACTCATTCAAAATGAACCGGACTTTGGAGCCTTCAGATTATTATATCCCGACTGGAAATAGATGGACTTGTTATCAATGCATTAGATAATGTAGTTGTTTAATAAAAACCATAAATTGGAAGAAAAATTGAAATATGAAAAGGGAAAAGGCATTGGAAGCTATCAGAGAACTTCCTCAAGAATTTGATTTGGAAGTGCTTATGGAAAAACTTGTTTTCATGGAAAAGGTTGAAGAAGGGTTAAAACAACTTGACAAAGGAGAGGTGATTGATCATTCAAAGGTTAAGGAAATGATCAAGAAATGGTAAAAGTTGTTTGGACGGATTTGGCATTAGCCGATTTAAAATCTATTCACGAATACATTTCAAAGGACTCAAAATTTTATGCTGATAGATACGTTGATAAACTCATCAAAAGGGTTGATCAATTAGAAAATTATCCTCAATCAGGAAGAATGGTTCCTGAGTTCAGTAAGGAATACATAAGAGAACTGATAGAAGGTAGCTATAGGATTATTTTTATAGTTGAGGCAGATCGGATAGGAATTATTCGAGTACATCATTCGGCTCAACAATTGAAAAATATCTAATGGTGGGCCAGCAGCTAACGATATAGATGTACTCCGTTGGCTGCGATAGACAACGGAGTACGTCTATCATAGTCCAGTCAGTAATATTTATGTACTGCTTACTGGAGACTGCTGACGGCAGTTACCTTATGCCTTTTCTTCCCAAACCTGGGCGATATTTACAATGGTTTCAACAGCTTTGTTCATATCCTGTATTGATACCCATTCGTGTTTTGAGTGAAATGCATGTTCACCGGCAAAAATGTTAGGGCAAGGCAATCCCATGAAAGATAATCGAGATCCATCAGTGCCACCTCTGATACTTTGTAACTTAGGATCCAATCCACTTCTGCGAATACCTTCCAATGCGTTCTCAATTACCTGTGGATGTAAGTCCAGCACTTCTTTAAAATTTCGGTATTGCTCGCTAATTTTTATCTCGTATTTTGAAAAAGGATAGTTGGCAATCACTTTATCAGCAATTTGCTTAATTACTTCTTCGTGTTTAGCCAGATTAGCCGTTAAATGATCGCGAATGATAAAGCTAATGCTTGCCTGTTCAACGGTCCCGCCAAACTCCACCGGATGAACAAAACCTTCTTTGTCTTCAGTAGTTTCAGGCGATAAATGATCTTTAGGTAAAGCTGATATTATTTCACCGGCAATTTTAATGGCACTTTCCATTTTGCCTTTTGCAAAACCAGGGTGAGAGCTTACTCCGTGAATGGTTATTTTCAATCCATCGGCGGAGAATGTTTCATTTTCTAACGAACCTAAAGTCTCTCCATCAATCGTATAACCAAAGTCGGCACCCAGTTTCTTCATGTCAACGTTATTCACACCACGGCCTACCTCTTCATCAGGTGTAAACAGAATCCTGATTTTTCCATGCTTAACTTCAGGATGAGTTATGAAATAGTTGGCAGCGTCCATTATCTCAGCAACACCTGCTTTGTTGTCGGCACCTAATAAGGTTGTTCCGCTGGCGGTAATAATATCATTGCCAATTTGCTCGGCAAGGTCAGGATGATCCGCTTTTTTAATTACCTGGCTTTGGTCGTCGGGTAATATTAAATCTTCTCCCTGGTAGTTTTTGTGGACAATTGGTTTTACTCCTTCGCCGCTACAATCAGGTGAGGTGTCAACATGTGAACAGAAACATAAAACAGGGACTGTTTTATCGGTTGTAGCAGGGATAGTGGCATAAACATATCCGAAGTCATCTAAATGAGCATCGTCAATGCCCATAGCTTTTAGTTCCTCTACCAAAATACGGCTCAGGTTTTTTTGCTTTTCGGTAGTTGGGGAAGCGTTTGAATGTGGATCAGATTGGGTATCTACCTGCACATAGCGCATAAAGCGTTCTGCTGCGGTGAATTTATAATTGTTCATAAGGTTATAAATTAGATTGAAGAAAAAAGAGCAAAGAAACAAGGTCTTATGGTAAATGACTTGTTCTTCACTCTTATTCTTTGATCAGTTAAAATTATTCTTTTAATATTTTGGAAGCAATTACGCTAAATACACAGCGTCTTCTTGTCCTTCAACTCCTAAAACGACATCAATATGCTCTTGCGCAACGGTTGAGAGTTCGAGTCCTACAAAGTCATTGTGAATTGGAAACAGTTTGTGACTGCGATCAACAAGTACAACCGTACGAACTTTTTTGGTCGGAATGTTTAAGAATAAACCTAAACCATAAACCAAGGTACGGCCAGTATTTAAAACATCATCAACAACGACAATCACTTTGTTTTTACATTCATCAATAGAAATATCGGTTGTAGCATTTAATGAGCTGCTGGTTTTCTCGAGCTCAACGTTTACCAATTGTACTTTCAAGCCACCAATCGACTCTATGACCTTTTTTAAGCGCTGTGCCAGTGTGTTTCCACGAGGTACAATTCCGGCAAGTACTATTTCAGTTTCTTCAAAATTATCTTCCAGAATTTGAATGGCGATACGATCGATTTTTTGCTGGATCTGTTTTTTGTCGAGAATCTTTATTCTTTCGGGCATATGTTCGATTTAAGAAATAAAAATAAAGGTTAAAAGGTCAATTGGCAACAGTGCTGATAAGTTACTATTTATAAGGATAGAATACGAAGTTGGCACCTTGTGGAACCACTACAAACAAGCACATGTATTGCTTTGGGTCCTTAAAATTGTTTACAAAGTATTCCTGACGTTCTTTGGCAATAACATTTTTCTCAATAAACTCCTCCAATGTTGAAGCATTGATATTCCATGAAGTTTTCAGTTCGTTCTTATCCAGGATTGTTTGTCCAAGACTTGCCTCATGCTGATGAGCCACAAATATCGGGAAGTCGGAAAGCTTTGCGTCGATAATGTCGAATGCTACTTCTCTGATTACCTCGTTGTATAATTGAAGATCTTTTTCCAGTCCTATTAATGGACTAGGACTTTGTGGTTGTTGTTCTTTTTCTAGCTCCATGTCAATTATTTTCTTTTTAGCAGTACCACGTTTTCAACATGTACTGTTTGCGGGAACATATCTACAGGCTGAATTTTTACAACGTCATATTTTTCGTTTAGCAAGGCCAGGTCGCGGGCTTGTGTTGCAGGGTTACAGCTTACATAAACCACTTTTTCTGGTTCCATCTCATTAATGCGGGCAACTACATCGGCATGCATTCCGGCTCTTGGAGGATCGGTGATAACAACATCAGGTTTTCCATGCTGAGCGATGAATTCAGTGTTTAACACATCTTTCATGTCGCCTGCATAAAATAAAGTATTATCAATGCCGTTTATTGCCGAGTTGATTTTAGCATCTTCAATAGCATCAGGCACGTATTCAACACCAATCACTTGTTTTACATTGCGAGCCACAAAATTGGCAATAGTACCAGCCCCTGTATATAAATCATATACTAATTCGTGACCTTTTAAGTCGGCAAAATCGCGAGTGATCTTATATAAATTGTAAGCTTGCTCTGAATTAGTTTGATAGAATGATTTTGGAGAGATCTTGAACTTTATTCCCTCCATCTCTTCAAAAATATGATCACGTCCTTTAAAGGTTATTACCTCCTGGTCGAAAATAGTATCGTTGCGCTTCTGATTAATAATGTATAGTAATGAAGTGATCTGTGGGAAAAGCTCATTTACATGATTCATCAATCCATTTATTTTCTTCTCGCTGTTTTCAGCAAATACAACGATAACCATCAATTCACCGGTGCTAGCGGTACGAATGATCAAGTTGCGAAGTAAGCCTTTATGCTCTCTTAAATCATAAAATGAAAGATGGTGTTTCAGCGCATAGCTTCTTACCTCATTTCGTATTTGGTTCGATGGTTCTTGTTGAAGGTAACAATGTTCTATATCAATGATCTTATCAAAACGTAACGGAACGTGAAAGCCCAATGCATCGGTCTGTTCAAGGTTGTCGCGGTTTTCCATATCTTCTTCCGTAAGCCAGCGCTTATTAGAAAAAGTGAATTCCATTTTATTGCGGTAATAGGAGGTTTTCTCTGAACCAAAAATAGGAATAAGATTTTCTGTACTAACACCACCAATGCGCTCCAAAGCATCAACAACCTGCTTTTGTTTAAACTTGAGTTGTGCTTCATAGCTTAAATGTTGCCATTTACAGCCGCCGCAAACACCAAAATGTGAGCAGAATGGTTCCGATCTGTATTCAGAAGCTTTGTGAAGTACATTAATTTTGCCTTCAAAAAGCTGTTTCTTTTTATAATTTACATTAATATCCACCACATCGCCTGGTACTGCCTTGTCAACAAAGATTACCCGGTCGTCATGTTTGCCTATAGCACGCCCATCATGAGCAATGTCTACTATCTCTACCCCTTGCGCTATGTAGGGTTCAAACTTCTTTTTTGCCATCAGGCTGCAAAAGTACGACTTCACCCCTAAATCCCCTAAAGGGGATGTCTATTATTTTATATAACCATCTCATTTGAAGGTTTATCGAATTCTTCTTTAGTGTTTTGGGCGAAAGTATCCAATTATGAATATGGAATAAAACGATCATAATTCTTATTTCAAGCGCGCAACACTCCAATAGGCGGTAAGCTACTCCCCTTTAGGGGCTGGGGGCAATAAAAAAACCCCGTCAACATTTCTGTTATACGGGGCTCAACCTAAACCAATTTATCTATGAAACTTTACAATTTGAACAGTTTAATTATGAAACGCCAAAAACCAACTTTTGGTTTGCTATAGAACTCAAATTTTTTTTCGAGTTCTAGCGAGAAGTCTTTAAGCTCGCGTTTCATAAGTTTGAACCTTAATTCATGATACAAAAATAGGGTATTTATACCGAAAACTAAAATGGTACAAAGGTAAAATTTATGTAAAACTTTGGCGATAAATGTAATAAAGCCTATACAAAGGCTCCTCTGATCAGATACGGGAGGATTTCATTCCGGAAAATAATGAAGTTTTTTTTCACATCAGCATCTGTTACAGAGGTGAATGCGAATGAAAACACGATGTTTTTACTAGCCGAAACTAAAAAATAGATACTTTTTGCGTGGTCGCTTCCAGCCTGAATATTTCTGACTTTCAGTACCATACTCATAATCAGGCTTTCTATTTCGGTAGAAAGATTTTTAAGAAAGGCCTGGGCATTTACTGATTCACGGATAAAACCCCAGCCGATAAACTCATTGCATGCAGTATAAGTTAATCGGCTGGTTTTTAATATTAAATCTGAAATTTCTTCGGTACTTAATCTGGGTTGACTAGCGTCAACGCTGTCGGCAAGTTCCTGAATATGTTTCTCAAGGTAATCCATAATGATCGCGTTGAGAATAAGTTCCTTGCTTTCAAAATATTTATAGATGGTGGCTTTGGCCAGATTAGCTTTGGCGGCAATTTCGTTCACGCTCGTTTTATGGTAACCATAACGGCGAAAAAGATGTTGAGCAGCGTTTTTTATGCTAATTGATATTTTATCTACGTCCATCTATTAAAATTTCCTTAAATAACTTCTGACTGGAATTGTTTAAGGAAACGAACATCGTTCTCAAAAAACAGTCGTAAATCTTTAATTTGATATTTGAGCATGGTGATGCGTTCAATACCCATACCAAAAGCAAAACCGGTATATTTTTTCGAGTCGATCCCGCAGTTTTCCAACACATTCGGGTCAACCATTCCGCATCCTAAGATTTCTACCCAGCCGCTGTATTTACAAACATTACAGCCTTCACCTCCGCAAATCATACAAGTTACATCCATTTCGGCTGATGGTTCCGTGAATGGGAAGAACGATGGACGGAAACGAACCTCGGTGCCTTTTCCGTACAGTTCCTGCACAAAATAGTATAACGTTTGTTTCAAATCAGCAAATGAAACATTCTCATCAACGTATAAACCTTCAACTTGGTGGAATATACAATGTGCACGAGCTGAAATGGCTTCGTTACGAAATACACGACCTGGCATAATGGCGCGGAAAGGAGGCTTTCCGTTCTCCATCATACGTACCTGTACCGATGAGGTATGTGTACGTAATGCAATATCTCCCTTGTCAGAACCGGTATCTTTTTTAATAAAGAAGGTGTCCTGCATGTCGCGGGCAGGGTGCTCTTCAGGGAAGTTCAAAGCAGTGAAATTATGCCAATCGTCTTCAATTTCCGGTCCCTCGGCCACGTTAAAGCCAATACGCGAGAATATCTCCGTAATTTCTTTACGCACCAATGAAATTGGATGGCGAGAGCCAATATTTACAGGGTTACCCGGTAAGGTTAAATCAATGCCGCTTTGTTGTTGCTGATGGTTTTCGAATTGTTCTTTAAAATCGTTCACCTTTGCTTCAGCAGCCTGCTTGCATTCATTTAATACTTTTCCTAAAGCGCGTTTCTCTTCAGGGGTGGTTTGTTTAAATTCTTCAAACAAATCACCAATAATTCCTTTTCTACCTAAAAACTTAATACGGAACTGTTCCAGTTCGTCGGCTGTTGTCGGAGTGAACGCGTTGATCTCCGTTATGTAACCCTCAATTTTCGATTGCATGCGGCAAAGATAAAATTTTTAAACATCCCTGTATAAATCAATAAGTCATAAAATAAACCAAATACTGAATAAGTACAGTTAATACAAGTTCATTTAACTGTACCCATATCTTAAAACCAGCGTAAACGGCTCACAAAGCTTAAATCAATATATTACCAAATTATTTCACATCATCTTTTTCTATGCCTTTTCCTTTCTGACTGGCAACCCGGCTTAAGCCAAAATTGTAAAACAATGAAAAACCTAAATTACCCTGACGGTTTTTGATAATCACATTTCTCACCAGTCCTTCAGCCTCATTTACGCTTTCAATTGTATTGTAAAATCTGTTGATATTGTTAAAGAAAATACTTGCGTTTACGTTTCCTTTGACATATGAAGCACTCAACCTGGTTGTAAAATACCCTTCATTGCGAAGCTGGAAATAATCACCTTTTGTATATTCAACTTTTGAACTTAATAAAACGTATTTTCCGGCATTATAATCAGCATCAATTTCGGCATTCCAGGGATAAGAGGTTGCAGTCAGCAACCCATTCTTAAACCGATTAATGCTTCCGTTTAGTGAAGGTGTAATCGTAATTCGAGGAAATGGTTTGTAGCTTACAGTGAGGGTCACAAAACCACTGTTAACTAAGCCAAGGTTATCATAGCCCGATACCACTACCGAGTCGTTTTCCACTTTACTATAGCCGGTAATTGCATCTTTTGTTCTATTGAAGCTGGAAGACAACGTAAATGTTAACTTCTGCAAATTCGCTAAATATAAGGCATTGACATACCAGTTACGTTCCGGCATTAAATTGGGATTACCTCTTATTATATTATTACCCGATTGAATATCATCAATTGGGTTCGTACTGCTTAAGCTAGGCCTTAACTGTTTATATCCTGTTGAAAAGCTAACATTATGGACTCCTTTATCATCAAGCTTTGCTTGAATGCTCAAATGAGGAGCATAGGTGAAAAAAGAATACTTCGTATTTGTAATGGCTGTAATTTTATCTTTACTGTAATCACTTTTCATACTGGCAAACATGGAAATCCGCTTTAACTTTCGGCTCCAGGTAAGAAAAAGGGCCGAAAAGTGATAGTTATTTTGCGATGCCCTTAACAGAAGTGAATCTGCCGAACCTTCTCGTTGCTTCAGATGATACTCGAAATTGCTTTCATGATTCCGGTTAAAGTACTTAAACCCGGCTTCAAAGGCTCCTAATTGTTTGTGAGTATACTCATAACTTAACATTGAGTAGAAATTCTTTTCTTCATCTTCACTCTTTTTAGAATAGTTGAATGTTGGCAAGGCGGGGCCGATTATTATCGACTCAAGCATTCTAGCATTATTATTTAGCGAACCATCCCAGTCAACGGAAAATTGTAATTTATGATCCTTTTGAGGTTGAAACAGATAGGTCAAGCCAGCTGAATATGCATTACCTGTTCCTTTTTTATTGTTTTGCGAAGTTATGCTTCTATAAAGGCTGATTTCTCTCCACTCTTGTTGCCCTCCATATGTTTCAGATGAATTATTGTTGGTTCTTAATCCAAATTCTGTATCCAGTATATGTTTTTTACCTAATTGATGGTTAGTATGAAGCCTGGTTGAAAAGGATTTGCTTTCGCTGTGGTTGCTATTTTGGGCTTGCAGAAAATTATTACTTTGCAAATAGGTAGTGCCACTTTCAGATTCAATTTTAGGCATGCTGTTAAAATTTATTGAGGTGAGCATCTCAAACAAATGCTGTTTTCTTTTTAAGAAAAGCGGAATACTAAGCAACTGGGTAGTTAAGTCAACCGAAGCATTTAGCGTTCCCCCTACACCGTCTTTAGCAGGGCTGTTTGAAACAAGATTAATAACTACTGCCCCATCCTGTTTAGGATCATAATACTCCAATTCTATTTGCGAAAACCTTACGGATGGCATTCGGAGGTAAGTTGACAAATTGGCCAGAAATGCATTTGATGCTATACCATTTATTTCAAAACCTACCCTTTTGCCCAAATATTTCACCTCCATCGATTGCTCATCAATCTCAATACCGGGTATTTGCTTTAAGGCTTCCCAAAGCTGCCAATGCTTTGCATTTTTTTCTTTCAAAAGATCCAGTTTTACTCCTTTTGCATCCTGCTTTAAACTTACAGCTTTTGCACTTACGGTTACTTCAGTAAGCGTTTGTTTTAAAGGGAGTAACCTAATTATGGCCGTATCTTTAATTGCAGCAAAATTGACAGTTATCAGGTTATTTTTATAATCGGCATGCCAACACACCACTTTAACCAATGGAGTTATTTTTAAAATCGAGTCCGGAATGAGTACGACTCCATATTCATTAGCCTCTACATCATGCAAAAGCTTATTATTCTCGGCCCTTATTAGTTTTACTATAGCTGCCGGCACGACCCTATTGGTGACTGAATCTTTCAGGCTAATGTATTTTTGGGCAAATAGCGCTGAGGATTGTAGAAAACCAAAGAAAAGCAGTAAAATATTTTTTTTCATTGAAATAATTAAAGATTTAGCCACCTATTAAATAGATGGCTAAAACATTAAAACTGTCTGAATTATTATTCTCGGCAACTACAAGGTTCTTCTTTTGAAATATCCCAACAATAGTTACAGGCGTCTAAAGATGCTTGATAAACCAAGCCTTGAGCACAATTTTGTTCATATGGTACGCCAGTAACACACTGCATATATTTTGTACAATCAGTTGGATGTGGATAACGTAAATGTTCGTTTTCATCCGTAAAAACCGGTATCACCTAATACTCTAGTCAGCCATTCTCCTCCAATTGCATTTTGATCAATTCTGGCAATTAAAAAATTTTCAGCAAGTTCATTTCTAAAGTTTGTTTTTCTAATCAAATCGGATTCAAACTCCTCACAAATTGAACAACCACTTTTATTTGATATTAATATTATACCCTTTTCTTCTTTTTTTGCTCGATCGACAATTCGGTTCCATGACTCGTTGTTTAAAACAATAAGTTGTCGATTTTCTTTACATGCATTAATGAATAAAATGATAAAAAGCAGCATGTACTTTAAATGAGTAATTTTCATAAACGTATTTTAGTAGGTGTCCTTATGTTTATCAGAATAGTGTGAGAAATTAGTTTTTACCCCATGTGTCATATTGTTTTTTTCAAAAACTTAACAGCTGATTGTCAACTATCCAGGAAAATACATTGTTGCAGAGGCCATTACTTTTCCACAAAATGGCTCTCAGCGTTCTGTTTTTCAGTAAAATACCTCATATTGAACCGCTATTCATTTGTTATATCATACATTAACAGAAAAACACATTACGTAAAAACTCTTATTTTTACCGATTGATTACAGCTATGGATAAAAGGTGGATTACACATTTGGATTATAATAATGACGTGGTAGACTTGTTGGAACAAGAACTGAATGTTTCGCCGGCTATTGCAAAGCTGCTTGAAAAGCGTGGCATTAGCACTTTTGAGGATGCAAAACAGTTTTTCAGACCTGATATAAACCATCTGCACGATCCGTTTTTGATGATGGATATGGAAAAGGCCATCGTCAGAATTGAACAAGCCATTAAAAACCAGGAGAAGATTCTTATTTATGGCGATTATGACGTCGATGGAACTACTTCTGTATCGTTGGTTTATAGTTTCTTCCGAAAGTTTTATAATCACCTCAATTACTACATTCCCGACCGTTACAAGGAAGGCTACGGGATTTCCTTTCAGGGAATTGATTATGCTAAGGAGAATGGGTTTACACTCATTATAGCGCTCGACTGTGGAATTAAATCAATTGATAAAGTTGATTATGCCAATGAGCGCGCGATTGATTTTATTATCTGTGATCACCACTTGCCCGGTGATGAAATCCCATCGGCTGTAGCGGTCCTTGATCCTAAGAGAAAGGACTGCGAATACCCTTACAAAGAACTTTCAGGTTGTGGAATAGGCTTTAAGCTGATTCAGGCATTTGCCGGGAAAAATCACCTTCCTTTCAGTTATCTGGAAGATTATCTTGATTTGGTAGCGGTAAGTATCGCTTCTGATATTGTGCCCATTACCGGCGAGAATAGAACGCTGGCCTTCTTCGGATTAAAACGTCTTAATGAAAATCCCTGTGAAGGACTAAAGGCTCTGATTGACCTTTCGGCGCAGAAAGAGGAGCTAACCATTACAGATATCGTTTTTCAGATTGGCCCGAGGATCAATGCTGCAGGGCGAATTGATGACGCCAAGCATGCAGTACATTTGCTTATTTCCGGTAACTCAGAACTGGCTACCGAAAAGGGACAAATTGTTAATCTGAAAAATACAGAGCGCAAGGAGTTTGACAACAGTATTACCGGGGAAGCATTGGCAATGATCGACAACGATCCTAGTTTGCAAAACCGTCGATCAACTGTTCTGTTTTCACCTAATTGGCATAAAGGAGTAATTGGTATTGTGGCTTCGCGTTTAATTGAGAAATATTATCGTCCAACCATTATTCTAACGGAATCAAACGGAAAAGCAACCGGTTCGGCTCGTTCAGTTAATGGATTCGATATCCATGAAGCCATCGGTGCTTGCAGCGATTTATTGGAACAATATGGCGGTCATAAATACGCAGCTGGACTAACCATCAGCTTAGATAACGTCGATGCCTTTATCGAAAAATTTGAGAACGTGGTATCATCAACTATTGAGGAACGTTCGCTATCGCAGGAAATCGAAATTGATGAATACCTCAAATTGGCTGATATAACGCCAAAACTGATGCGTATTATTAAGCAATTTGCACCGTTTGGTCCCGGTAATATGAAGCCAGTATTTTGTACTAAAAATGTTTGGTGCAAATTTGATCCGCAAATTGTAGGTAATAACCACCTTAAATTTACCGTTCAGCAGGCAGAAGGTTATAGTTTTGACTGCATCGGATTTAACCTTGGTCAGCATTATCAGCGTATTCGAAAAGGCATACCTTTCGATATTTGCTATACCATTGAAGAAAACAGCTGGAATGGAAAAACGACCATTCAATTAAGTGTAAAAGATATTAAATAACCCGTTTCCACTATATTTGGAGGCATAAATCAATAAATTCCTCGTAAGAGGTTTAGGAAAGCGTTCTATGCTTGAATTAAGAGCCGAAAATCTGGTAAAAACTTATAAAAAACGTACCGTGGTTAATCACGTATCGTTTAATGTTAAACAAGGTGAAATTGTGGGTTTGCTTGGTCCTAACGGTGCCGGTAAAACCACTTCGTTTTATATGATCACCGGTTTAATTAAACCAACTGAAGGCCATGTGTTTTTAGATGATCAGGAGATAACCTTTGATGCAATGTATAAACGTGCACAAAAAGGTATTGGCTACCTGGCACAGGAAGCATCGGTATTCAGAAAGTTAAGTGTGGAAGATAATGTGATGGCCATCTTGGAAATGACCGGATTGGGTAAAGAGGAGCGCCATGAAAAGCTGGAAAGTTTGCTTACCGAATTTAGCTTGCAGAAGGTGAGGAAGAATCGTGGCGACTTGCTTTCAGGTGGTGAACGTCGCCGTACTGAAATTGCCCGGTGTTTGGCTGTTGACCCTAAATTCATTTTGTTGGATGAGCCTTTTGCAGGGGTTGATCCAATTGCCGTTGAGGAGATCCAAACCATTGTAGCCAAATTAAAGACCAAGAATATTGGAATTCTAATAACGGACCATAACGTTCAGGAAACCCTTTCCATTACGGATAGGGCTTATTTGCTTTTTGAGGGATCGATATTGAAATCAGGTACAGCCGAAGAACTTGCGGCCGATGAACAAGTACGAAGAGTTTATCTTGGCAGGAATTTCGTATTACGAAGTAAAGTTTTGTAATTTAAGGCGTTTTAACCTGGGCTTTTATGCTGATCATTAATAATATTGTTTCATGGATAATGAAAAAGCGCATTCATCAGATTGAGCTTTTTATGAAATATCCGCATGAAGTACAAGAAGAATGGCTGTCGAACCTCGTTAACACAGCTCGCAGTACCGAATGGGGGAAACAATACGACTTTAGATCAATAAACACTCCCCAAGAGTTCAAACAACGCTTCCCAATCCAAAACTATGACACCTTAAAGCCATACATTGAGCGCATGATGCTCGGTGAAAAGAATATCTTATGGCCAAGTAATATCACCTGGTTTGCTAAATCATCAGGCACTACCAGTGATAAGAGTAAGTTTATTCCTGTAAGTGAGGAGTCGCTGGAAGAGTGCCACTTTAAGGGAGGCAAAGACATGCTGGCTATTTACTGCAACAATAGACCAGAAACAAAGATGTTTACAGGGAAAAGCCTCGTAATGGGCGGCAGTCATCAGATCAGCCACCTAAATGAGGAATCGTGTTATGGTGACCTTTCGGCAGTGCTCATTCAAAATCTCCCTATCTGGGCAGAGTTTCTTCGTGTGCCCGACCTTTCAATTGCTTTAATGGATGAATGGGAAGCCAAAATTGAAAAAATGGCTCATGCAACCATGAATGAAGATGTTACTAATATTAGTGGCGTTCCAACCTGGACAATCATCTTAGCCAAACGAATATTAGAACTTACCGGAAAAAGCAACTTGCTGGAAGTATGGCCAAATTTGGAATTATACGTTCATGGAGCGGTAAACTTTGCACCTTATCGCGAGCAGTTTAAGAAACTTATTCCTTCAGCCAATATGCATTACCTGGAAACCTACAATGCTTCAGAAGGTTTCTTTGGAATACAGGATCAAAGTGATAGCAGTGAAATGTTGCTGATGCTTGATTACGGCATCTACTATGAGTTTTTACCGATGGAAGACTATGGAAATCCATGGGCAAAAACACTTGATTTAAGTGAGGTGGAACTAAATAAAAATTACGCCATTATTATTTCTACCAACGGGGGATTATGGCGCTATTTGATTGGCGATACCATTAAGTTCACCAGCTTAAATCCTTTCCGAATACAAATTACCGGTCGTACCCGTCACTTTATAAATGCTTTTGGGGAAGAATTAATTATCGACAACGCCGAGCAGGCATTAACCGTTGCTACTAAAGCAACGAATTCGGTGATTAAGGACTATACCGCTGGGCCCGTTTATTTTTCGGAAGGAGAAAACGGTGGCCACGAGTGGATTGTTGAGTTCGACAAGCTTCCGGATAATATTGACAGGTTCCTAGAGCTGCTTGACGAAAACCTCAAAAAACAAAACTCCGACTATGAGGCCAAACGTCATAAGGATATAGCATTACGTAAACCAATTCTACACATTGCTCCACAAGGAACATTTTACAATTGGATGAAAAGTCGCGGTAAATTGGGCGGACAACACAAAGTGCCTCGTTTAGCTAATGACCGTAAATATCTGAATGAACTCTTGGAAATAATGGTTGAACAAGCAGTTTAGTCCTATAATGTGTTCAGAAATTTGTCAAACTGTAAAAATTAAAACCCAGAAATACTCAAGTTCAATAACTTCGATGTCTTTTGAAAATAGTTGAGCTTTCTCTCTAAGAAATTCAGCCGTTGGAAAGTTTTTCAGGATCAAATGAGTGCTTCCATCACTAAGACTTCGGGTTTGAAAAGTATTCCCTAATTCATCTGTTTTACTTACGGGAGTATTACTTCCCTCCACAAAATTATTGTCCATTAGCACAATCTTTCCTCCCTTCGCAACATTTCTACTTATTCTAGAAATAAACTTATCGAGTTCTTGTGTTAAAATATGGCTCCAGATAAATCCACCGAAAAGTGCTTCATATTGATTTTCACTCTTAAGGGAGTAAAAGTCAGCAGTTTTAAATTGGACATTATTTTGAGTATATGTCTTTGTTTTGGCAATGTCAATTACCGTTTGGTTGATATCTGTAGCAACGATCGAACAAGCTGTTTCTGCAATTGTTTCTGTCCAATATCCGGTACCGCATGCAATCTCTAAGATGGCCTTGTTCGTGAATAAAGTCTTTAGAAATTGTTTCGTTTTGATAAGATCTGACTGCCTTTCAGGCTTTGTATAAATACTTTCATACTCAGTTGCCCTTATTTTATAATAGTCTATCAAATTCTGGCTCATAGAATAAGAACTTATGAGAGAATAAACTCAACAGCTGCTGCTGAATGAATCAAAGTTGTATCAAATATTGGGACTGTTACATCCCCCTGTCTAATAATTAGAGGAATTTCGGTACAGCCTAAAATTACACCTTCGGCACCCTGCTGAATCAGCTCATTAATTATCGAGATATATCGTTCCCTCGTTTCGGGCTTAATCACTCCCTTTCCTAATTCGTAATAAATCGTATCCTGAATAAAATCTCTATCTGCGGCAGCAGGAATAACTGCATCGATAGAGCGTTCTGCTAATTTATTTTTGAAAAAGTCGAGCTCCATAGTGAATTTCGTGCCTAGTAAGCCGACTTTATTAAGACTTGCCTGTTCAATAACCTTAGCGGTTTCGCTGGCAATATGAATTACGGGAAGATCAATGTTTTTACCGAGCTGATCAGCAATTAAATGCATGGTATTGGCGCATAACACAATTGCCTCAACTCCGCCATTTTTCATGGTTAAACATGCCTTAGTAATCATTTTTTGCGTATTGTCCCAGTCATTATTGTCGTTGTTCTTTTTGATGTCGGCATAATTAAACGAGTAGATCAGGCATTCAGCGAAATTCAATCCTCCGAGTTTGGCATTTACGCCCTCGTTAATCAATCGGTAGTAATCTGCTGTCGACACCCAGCTGATGCCGCCTATTAAGCCTATTTTTTTCATTTTGGTTTCTGTGATAACTAGTGGATGCAAAATCGGCAATTCAAATTGAATTGCCGATTAAGTATTTGCAAGTGCTTAGACTATTTCTTAAACTCCAAAACTGTTTTTCGAATAATGGAAACACATTCCATGAGTTGCTCATTATTCATAACTAATGGAGGAGCAAAGCGAATAATATTGCCATGAGTTGGTTTTGCCAACAATCCGTTTTCTTTCAGTTGAACACAAAGATCCCAAGCTGTAGAACTGTCTTCCGAATCATTAACTACTATGGCATTCAGCAGGCCTTTTCCTCTCACTAAAATTAATAAATCAGTTTCGTTGATCAGTTTCTGCATTTCAGCACGGAAAATAACCCCAAGTTGTTCTGCGTTTTCAGCTAGCTTTTCATCGGTAACTACTTCAAGAGCGGCCATAGCAACTTTGTTGGCTAATGGGTTTCCTCCAAAAGTAGATCCATGGGTTCCCGGAGTGATCACTTGCATAATAGCATCATCACAAAATACAGCTGAAACTGGAAGAACACCACCTGAAATGGCTTTTCCTAAAATCAACAGATCAGGGTGAACGTTTTCGTGATCGCATGCAAGGAGCTTGCCGGTACGGGCAATGCCGGTTTGTACTTCGTCGGCAATGAACAGTACATTTTTCTCTTTACATAATGCGGCTGCTTTGCTTAAATAACCTTCATCCGGAACAAAAACACCTGCCTCACCCTGAATAGGCTCCACTAGAAAACCGGCTACATTTGGGTTTTTCAATGCTTTGGTAAGTGCCTCCAGATCATTGTAAGGAATTCGGATAAACCCTTCTGGGTATGGTCCGAAGTTTTTAGTTGAACCACTGTCGCTTGAAAAAGAAACAATAGTAGTGGTACGGCCGTGGAAGTTCTGCTCGCAAACAATAATTTGCGCCGAATTTTCAGCCACGCCTTTTACTTCGTATGCCCATTTTCTACAGATCTTAATCGCTGTTTCAACAGCCTCGGCACCTGTATTCATCGGCAGAACTTTATCATAACCAAAGTAATTGGTTACATATTTTTCATACTCGCCTAAAGTGCTGTTGTAAAATGCACGCGAAGTAAGTGTTAGTTTTTGAGCCTGTTCAACAAGGGCGTTGATAATTTTTGGGTGACAATGTCCTTGGTTCACCGCCGAGTAGGCCGAAAGGAAGTCATAGTAACGCTTTCCGTCAACATCCCAAACGTAAACACCTTCACCTTTATCTAAAACTACGGGTAAGGGATGATAATTATGAGCTCCGTATTTGTTTTCCAGCTCTATCATTTCAGCTGAAAGCGAACCTAAAACTGTTTCTGTCATTGTGGTATGAGTTGATGAGAACTCAAATATAGCCTTATTTTTATTGAACTTTAAACCCAAAATCGGCCTGTACGATGCCCAAATGCCATAAAAACAAGGAAAGCCCGAAGAAATCGGGCTTTAAATTATTTAAACTCATTTTTTGCTTCCTGCTACTAGTTTGATAATTTCTCTTTTTTTGGAAAAATTAATGAAGCAATAACACTAATAGCTAAAATCAGCAGTATAATTATCAGAGAATGTGAGGTATCGAATCCAATTTTATCCATAAAGTCGTGAGCCAGCATTTTTGCCCCGATAAATATTAATAAAACGGATAAGCCGATTTTAAGATAGTGGAACTTATGAATAATGTTTACCAACAAGAAGAACATCGATCGTAATCCTAAAATTGCAAAGATATTAGAGAAAAAAACGATGTAAGCATCTTTGGTAACGGCAAATATGGCCGGAATTGAATCAACTGCGAAGATTAGATCAGTGAATTCTATTACCAATAACACAATGAACAATGGAGTCACCAGGTTTTTGCCATTCTTTTTTACGAAGAAGTGATTGCCCTCATAATGTGGCCAAACAGCAAAAGCGTGCTGTGCCCAACGTACCACCGCATGATTTTGAGTGTCAATTTTCTCATCCTGGTTACGATTCTTGAACATCATCACACCAGTGTAAACCAAGAAGGCTCCGAAAATGTAAAGGATCCAACCGAATTTGGCAATCAAGGTTGCTCCCAAAAAGATGAAGATGAAACGCATAATAACTGCGCCTAAAATCCCCCAAAATAACACCCTGTGGTATAGTTTCTTTTCAACGCCAAAGGCTGTGAAAATTAATACGATAACAAAGATATTGTCGACTGAAAGAGCGTACTCAACAACATAACCCGTAATAAATTCAAGGGAAAGGTTATGCCGGTAAACGGCTAAGCTTGCTTCAAAATCGCCCGGGATCAGTTTTATATGATGCTTATTGAGTCTTACAATCTCCTCCAAACGGGCCATGTCGGTAATCCCATGCAGTAATTCTCCCTTAAAGTAAATGACAGCATAAAAGCCTAAGGCCAATGAGATCCAAATGATGCTCATGATCAGCGCTTCTTTCAGGCTTACTTCATGGTCTTTCTTATTGAATACCCCTAAATCGAGGCTCAACATTCCGATAATAAATAGCAGGAAACTTCCGAAATAAATAAGTTCGTTCGACATGATTGTATATGGAAATGCAGAACTCCAGAAAGAGATCTGTTTTGATTGAAAAATTAATGCAGCCTTTCGGTCCTTAGAACAAAAAGGGTTTATTTTTTACGTTCAGTTGTATAACGTACTAATTGTTCTAATGATAGGCGTTGTTCACTTTCAGGAAATGAATTTAATATTTCAAAAGCTTCATCCTGAAATTTAAGCATTGTTTGTTCGGCCAATTCTAAACCTCCGGTGCTCTTTACAAACGCAATTACTTCCTGCACTTTTTCGGGCTCCTCGTTGTGGTTCTTCACCAAGTTCATGATCCGGCGCTTTTCATCTTTGTTGCAGTTTCTTAAAGCAAAAATTAAAGGCAGTGTAACTTTTTTCTCTTTAATATCAATTCCACGAGGTTTACCAACATCGTCGTAACCAAAATCAAAAAGATCGTCTTTAATTTGAAAGGCAATACCAATTTTCTCACCGAACAAACGCATCCGTTCTATTTCTTCGGCATTGGCGCCCGAAGAGGCTGCTCCGCATGCACAACATGAAGCGATAAGTGAAGCCGTTTTTTGACGGATAACTTCAAAATAAATCTCTTCTTCAATGTCCATCCTTCTAACTTTCTCTACTTGTAAAAGCTCTCCTTCGCTCATTTCGCGTACAGCATTGGATACAATTTCGAGTAAGTTGTAATCTTTATGTTCCACCGAAAGCAATAGGCCTTTCGATAAAAGAAAATCGCCTACCAACACCGCGATCTTGTTCTTCCATAACGCATTAATAGAAAAAAAGCCACGACGCTCGTGGGCGTCGTCCACTACGTCGTCGTGTACAAGAGAGGCTGTATGAAGTAATTCTACCAATGCCGCCCCACGATAAGTAGCCTCTGTTATTCCTCCGCATACCTTGGCCGAAAAAAATACAAACATAGGGCGCATCTGCTTACCCTTGCGTTTATAAATATAGTGGGTGATACGATCGAGCAAAGGAACGGAACTTTGCATCGACTTCTTGAATTTCTCTTCAAAAAGGTCGATTTCGGCGGCGATGGGTTTTTTAATTTCGTCTAAAGTAGGCATTCACGTTCGGTTGCTTTTGGTTGAGAGGCAACGGCTCTGCTTTTAATATTTTTTCAGAATGAGGCCGTTAACCTGGCTTTATTCATGTTTTAATTTGATCCGTGTTGATATTGGTACATAAAAAAGGATATTCCGATTTCCGAAATATCATTATTATAATTGATCAAAGATTTCAAAACTTTCGAGCCAAATATACTCATTAGCCCTTATTAAACTAATTTATCAATAATAAATAATCAGTTTTAAACTTAATAAAAGGCATACAAACTAATCTTAACATCCTCCAAAGCTTAAGGTAATAATTATCAGTTCTTTTTGTTTTTGTATCTCTAACCAATTCGTTCGTCTCTCACTGTAGTTAAAGAAATTTAGTGATTTTGCATCGGTTTGACCATCACAGTAATTAAACGAATCCTTCTCTCCGTTTCTCGATAAAACCAATCCGAGCCACAATATTTACTGAATTGTTCCCTTCCTCAAAATGTAATTTATCTCCCTCTCTACTTGAACTATAAACGACTATATCTTGCTGATTATCAGAATAATTATTAACTTATAGTTGAGCAATAAATAAGAAAGTGATGCTCCATCTACTTTTGCAGACCAATCATTGCTCAATAAGCTATCGTGTCTTACTTCCATTCAACATTCCAGTTCGTTTTTCTAAATATTGGTTACTCTTAAAAAACTATAATTATGCAAACGGAAGATTATCTAAATTTTAATCGCTATCAAAACCAACCAGCCGCAGTAGAGTCTGGATTTTCATCGTTTTATGATGAAGATGCCAATAAGTATTATTTCAGTGTTTTAGATGATGACAATACCACGGTGTTATTTATCAGTGAGGGGTATACTTCGGAGGCGGGGCGTGATAATGGTATTGCGTCGGTTGTAACAAACCGCGATTTAGATGAACGGTATATGGTTAAGTCGACGGAGGAGGGCAGGTATTACCTAAGTTTGCGAGCCGCCAATAATCAAGAGATAGCCCGAAGTAATTACTTCAGAACTCAGGCTGAAGCAATAGCCCTATTGCCTTCGGAACGAAAAAAAGTAAAGCTTGCAGCAATGGCTGCAGTTGCTAACACGAATGCAAATGATAATTATCTGGACTGCATTGCCTATGAAAATAAACCTCTAAGCAGTTTTGAAGGATTTTCCGCTTTTCAGCATGAAACAAATGGGCAGCATTATTTTGCGATGATTGATAAAACTGGCAAAGTGTTGCTTAGGAGTGAGGGCTATACAACAACACAATCTCGCGATAATGGTATTCAATCGGTGATAAAGAATAGAGAGTTGCCCGAACGTTATTCAGTACGGGACTTTACTAGTGGTAAACGGATTGTTTTTCTTTTAGCTGCAAACCATAAAGAGATAGCCAGAAGTTGCCCGATTTCTGATGAGAAAGCTTTGTTTGCGCTGTTTCCTTTGTTGGCTCCTGTTGCGCTAGGCGCTGTTGGCGGCAAAGACGATGATTATTTGGGCTGTCATGAATATACCGGTTACGAACCGGACGCCAATGGTATTGCCCGATTTGAGAAGAATGGACAATATTATTTTGTTTGGTACGATGAGAACGGTAAGGTTTTGTTACGATCGGAAGGATTTGAAACCCAAAGCGCACTGCAGGAAGAGCTTGACCTGGTTTTAAAACACAGGCATTCGGACAGCAGGTACGAGGCCATTGAAAAGGCTGGTTACCGGATTAGGGTTTTGAAAGATGAAAAGGGCCGAGAAATAGGTCGTTCATGTGCAGAGAAATTCGTTGTAGCTCCTCCGCCTGTTGTGGCATCTCCACCGCCTGTTGCGGCTGCGCTTCCTGCAGAGCCGGTGGCGGCATCAGGAGGCTTTAACTGGTGGTGGCTGATTATTCCACTGCTTTTATTACTCCTGTTCTTCTGGTGGAGAAGCTGTAATAAAACACCAGAGGTCGTGCCTCCGCCTCCTCCTGTTGAAGCTCCAGTCGATACAACGAAAAGAGATACGATTGCCGAAGTGGCTCCTAAAACAGCTGAGGCCGAAGTAAGGATCAAGTCGATCTTCTTTGATTTTAACAGTACAAGTTTGCGCGCAGAGTCAGTTGCTGAATTGGACATACTGGTGAGTGTTTTAAAGAATAACCCTGATTATACAACGGTGTTAAATGCTTATGCAGATTCTAAAGGTTCGGATGTTTATAATGAAGCTTTGTCGAGGAAGAGAGCAAACGCGGCTAAGGATTATCTGGTGAGTAAGGGAATAGATGCCAAGCGTATTGCGGTATCGGTTTTTGGTAAAAAAGATCCTATTGCCAAGAATCAATTGGCCGATGGTACGGATTCAGAAGCTGGTCGTCAGTTTAATCGAAGGATTGAGATAGAAGTAAAGAATAATGCGCAAGAGGTTGAAATTGTTGAAAAGATTCAGGTGCCTGAAGACCTAAAGGAATAATGATTTAAGGATTTGAGATTTCCTAAGTGAAAATTGTTCATTGCGAATGGTGAGTTTATATTTCCATTCGCAATTTTTTGTCAATAGTCAGCACGAATGTTTCCTTTTATCATTTACCTTATTGCTGTTTAAATCTGTCGGCCTGCCTTCACGATAATTTCAGACCCTTCGGCCAACATTACAGAAAGCGGTTGTTCATTGGTTAAAGATGAAAAGGCGTTACCGTAAACGGCTCCGAAATCCACATTAATGGAGTAATCACGAATAGTATACATTTTCCATTTAGGGTGTTCCACTCCGTATTCAGAGGTTGTAAGTGAATTTAGTTGGGTGTAGCCCCAATAATGTTCGGTAATAAACTCTTCTTCACTGCCTTCGCTTATATCGATGGCTTTATTAAGTGCCCTTATTCTGAAATTTTGCCATTGCTCTTTCTTCCAGCTGTATTCCACATGCAAATGATCGTCAATTGTTTGACAGCTATGCGACATTGGCATTGTCTCATACTTTTCACCGTAAATAGTGTTGGCAACAAAAGTCAATGCAGGTTTAGTGACAATTTCTTTAATAAAAGTTACGCCGCGTTTCCACTCTCCATTCTCTTTATAGCGAACGTAAAAACGCAGATTCACTTCTTCAAAATCGGAATGAAACGGAATTCGGAAGCCTTTTAAACGTGTGTTGACGAATTTAAAACCTACCAAGCTAACGTAACAGGTGTCGTTCCATAAGTCGAGCTCGGTTTTCTTTGGCAGAAATTTAGTAAGCAAGTTTTTGTTTACTTCGTAGTTTGCAATGGCGAGTTTTCTCCACTCTGCAGTTAAAAATGATTTTGTAGGCATTGTGTTTTTCTGGTTTGGCTTGAAGTTACCTTTATGTTAATCATTTAATGTTCAATAAATCATTTGGTCTTTTTTATTGCCCTGAAGGTTCGTAATATAGCACGATGGCTCCTGAACCAAAGCTTTTTGTCTTTAAAAGTTTCAGCGTTATTCTGTCATTCATATTTTCAAACAAGGGCAAGCCGCTTCCTGCAACAACAGGGTGAATACAAAGTTGGTATTCATCAACCAAATTAAGTTTCATTAGTTGTATAATTAAACTCCGACAGCCAATAAAAATATCTTTACCCGGCTGTTGCTTGAGTTCTAAAACTTCTTCTTTAAGGTCTTTGCTTGCCAGCCTTGCACTTTTCCAGTCTACCTTCTTTAGCGTGTGAGAAAACACAATCTTAGGAGTCCTATCCATTACCAAAGCAAAGTCATCCATTGATTTTTCACCTGAAGGATTTTCTATCAACGTTCGCCAAAACTCCATAAGTTGGTAGGTTATCCTTCCATATAAAACAACACCTGCGTTATCTAACAGATCAGTGTAATGTTGGTGTATTTCTTCATCTGGGATTATTGCCGTATGGTCGCAAAATCCGTCAAGTGTCATATTGATTGCTGCAATTATTTTTCTCATACGATTTCGGATGAATTACTTGGAACTTGACAAGAATCGATTTATTAATCATTTCTCACAATAAAACCATTTAGACTTCTTCCTATATAAATTTCGTTTTCATTTATTGAGATTCAAAATGAGCACTGAAGGTTCAAGGTGTGGTGAAGTGGTTGTTTAGCAGGTGTCAATAATTTTTATTCCTCCGAGAATAATTAAACTTATTATCAATGCTTCGCTTCAATTCCATACCGTATTGCTGCTTCAAGTATATCAATGTTTATGTCTTTCAGTTTTTTGAACTTAATGCAATATCCAGTCACGTTCGCTTTACCGAGTTTTTCTCCATATGCATATTAAATTAATGGTGCTTTCTACGGTCTTTCTCCAATGCCTTTGTTGCTTATAGCAAAATAATTTAACTTTTATTGAGGAAAATCAATAGTGTTTTCAAAATAAAAAATCAAATTTGCGGACCCAGAACCAAAGTGACCGAAATCAAAAGGAATTATGAAGCCGGAGCTGCAAAAGCTTAATAAAAAAAACATTGAAGAATTGTTTCACGCTAACTATAGAAGACTTTGCGTGATGGCAGTTCGTTATGTGGATGATATTGAGGTGGCAAAAGATCTGGTTCAGGGTTTATTTGCACATTTATTATATAAATACGAGCAGATTCAATTGAAAACTTCCTTGGAGGCGTATGCTGTCCGCTCTGTAAAACATCTCTGCATTACCTACCTAAGAAGGCAAAAAAGCCAAAAAATTGTTTATCAAACAGATGATCTACCTGAAATGACATTTGACCCTTATGGGTTAATAGATGATCAAAATCAGCGATTAGAAATGTATGCAAAGTTGCATGCCGCTTTAAAAAAATTGCCTCCCGAAAGGTGCAAAATATTTTTGATGAGCAATGTTGAAGGATTCTCTTATGCTGAAATTGCTGAGAAAAATGGAATTTCAGTTAATACTGTAAAAACTCAAATTAAAAAAGCATACTCTACACTTCGAGCTGAATTGTCTGTAAATGCGATTGTTTGCCTAATATTATTTTTCAGAATTAACGATTTGTAAATTTTTTTTCTTTTTTTTTAATAAGCCAATCACCCTTTTTTGCACTAAGTGCGTCTTGCCTGTATATGAAAATAAAACAGGATAATTTTAAGGGCGAAAAATGGATTTTGGATGTTTTGGATGATCAGTCATCTGAAGAGCATGTATTTCCTACCAGTGATTTGGAAATCTTGGAAAGGGAAAAGGAAATACTCGATGATGCTATCTTGCATGCACAATTCGCTGATAAAATCGATGAAACGGCAGACTGGCAAAAAGTACTAGGACAACCGCGTATAATCACCTTAAAGTCATTCTTAAAATATGCAGCTATATTAGCAATCCCGCTAATTATAGGTGCCGCCTTCTTTTTAACCCAAAAACACTCAAAACTTAGTTTAACTGCAACATCAACTGTTCAGCCTGGGAAAAAGGTGATGCTAATTCTTCAGGATGGTTCAAATGTTGACCTGACGCAGGCTAAAAATGTAAAGGGCCTTTCAGGTGTTATTAATAACAATAGTACACTTGATTATACCAATACCGAGAACTCCTCCAATGCAGATAAACCGGTTTTTAACACCTTATTGGTTCCCCGCGGCGAAGATTACAAATTAGTGCTTGAAGACGGAACGGAGGTTTGGGTGAATGCAGATACCAAAATCAAGTACCAGGTTAATTTGAGCAAAACTCAAACGCGTGAAGTTTATCTGGAGGAAGGGGAAGCTTATTTCCATGTGACGAAAAATCCGTCAAAACCATTTATCGTTCATAATAATAATATGGCTGTACAAGTTTTAGGGACGTCCTTTAACGTAAATGCCTATTCCAATACCATTCTAACCACATTAGTTGAAGGCAAAGTGAAAGTAAGCGCTGGTTCAGACAAATTCTTGTTTTTAACTCCGGGAGAGCAAGCGAGCTTCACGAGTGCGAACGGTAACCTGCAAAAGCAGGACGTAGACGTATATCCATTTGTTTCATGGAAAGACGGACTAATCATAGTTGAAAATGAAACCATGTCCGAATTGATGGAAAAAATTGGTCGTCTGTACGATTATGACATTCAAATTAAAGACGAAGAAATTAAGAATTGGCATTATTCGATTTTAGCCAAAAGATCATCATCTGTAGAAGATATTTTAAATACTATTCAAAGTACATCAAAATTAAAGTTCACTGTAAAAGAAAGGAAAATTTTTGTTGAGAAAGCGATAAATAATTAACAAAAAAGGGGCGATGTTTCTGCATCGCCCGAACAGGTAAGTTGTTATAAATCAAATGCTCCCGGCTAAGTTGCAAGGATTTATATTTTACTTTTTAACCTAATCAAATCTAATGAAAAAAATTTACTCAAGATTTATTCCAATTAAGAACCTGAAAGGGTTAAGAAAAAAAGGGTTAACCGCCTTTCTGCTTTTGGCATTCTCCATGAATATAATGGCTCAATCAGCGCCGAAAGTGAGTTTAAATGTTAAAAACGCTCAGGTTTCAACTGTTTTTGAGTCGCTAAAAAAGCAGACAAAAATTTACTTCGTTTATAATCATGAAGAAGTAAATGCTTTACCTAAAGTGACCCTGAATTTAAAGGACCAACCACTTGAAACGGTGTTGGAACTGTTATTGACGGATTCTAATTTAGAATATTCGATACAACAAGAGTCTATTGTTATCAGACTAAAAAAAGCAAAAGAAAATAAGCAATCACGTAAAAAAATATTGGTTAGCGGAGTAGTGACTGATGACACTAATGCACCATTGCCTGGGGCGAGTGTAGTTGAAACAGGGACCAATAATGGTACAATGACCAACGACAAGGGCCAATTTCAATTGAATGTGGAAGAAAATGGCAGCATAACGGTGAGTTCTCTGGGCATGGCTACGCAAAAAATTCAGGTAGGGGGAAAAACCAGTTTCAAAATCTCATTGAATGCTACCAGCAATGGCCTGAAAGAAGTAGTGGTTGCAACTGGTATGTTCAAAAAGGCTACTCAAAGTTATACAGGTGCCGCTACAACCATTACCGCTAAAGAACTGGAAACGGCCAGCAACCGCAATCTTATCGCAGCCATCCGTAATATTGATCCATCGTTTAACGTGTTGGTTAATAACCAGGCTGGTTCTAACCCGAATGCAATACCGGATGTTACAATCCGTGGAGTTTCCAACCTGCCAAACGTAAATCAGGTGGGATATGATGATCAAGTGCGCGCCTTAAACGCTCCATATGTTATCCTTGATGGCTTTCCATCAACCATGCAAAAGCTGTATGACTTGAACGTGGATCAGGTAGAAACCATTACGATTTTGAAGGATGCTTCGGCAACCGCTATTTATGGCTCTAAAGCGGCAAATGGTGTAATAGCCATTACACTTAAAGCACCTAAAGCCGGAAAGCTTGAAGTAAGTTTCCGCAATAACATAAGTGTGGAAGCGGCTGACTTAAGCGCCTATAATCTTTTAAATGCCAGACAAAAGCTGGATCTGGAGCAAATAGCTGGGCTTTACAATGACTTTCGACCTGAAAACGATCTCACTAGAAAAAGCTATTATAACTTCTTACTAAATGAGGTAAACAGGGGAGTGAACACCTATTGGTTGTCACAGCCTATTCGTAATGGCGTAGGGCAGCAACATAGCCTTAATTTAGGAGGTGGTGACCAGTCGTTTCGTTATTCGGCCAATGTATCTTTAAATGATATTCAGGGGGCAATGAAAGAGTCGGGCCGCAAAACCTATTCTGCATCGATCAACCTTTCTTACACTTTTAAAAAAATAAAATTCAGCAATAATGCATCGTATTCTCAAGGTTATTCACAAGATTCACCTTATGGAAACTTCAGTGAATACGTGAGACAAAACCCTTATTGGAGAGCATTTGATGAAAATGGGAAGGTATTAAAATACTTGGGAGATCCTGGTGATGGTAGTTACACAGGTCGTTGGAATAAATTGCCGGTGAATCCTTTGTATAACGCCACGCTAAATACCTTTAATAAAAGAGAAAACACAGGTCTTACCAACAATACAAGTCTTGAATGGCAGGTTCTTAATGAATTGGTTATGAGGGGCCGTTTAGGTATTTCCAAAGGCACGAACCAAAGTGATATATACAGGCCTGCTGATCATACTGCTTTTGATGATTATGGTCCTGAGAATGTGTTTAGAAAGGGTGATTATCAGTTTGGAACTGGTAATAACATTAGCTATGATGCGTCGCTCAATATAGCTTTTACTAAAACCTTTGTTTCAAAACATACCGTTTTCGCCGGATTAGATTATAGTATTAATTCAAATACAAACTCGAGTTACGGATTTACAGCGGAAGGATTTAGCAATCCAAAATTTAATTTCCTCTCCATGGCATTGCAATATCCGGCAAACGGTAAGCCTTCCGGATCTGAAAATACAGCCAGGACAATTGGTTTGGTGGGCAATCTGAATTACATCTACGACAATCGCTATATGGTTGAAGGCTCCTATCGCTTGGATGGATCTTCTCAATTAGGTGATCAGAAAAAATTTGCTCCTTTTTGGTCAGTTGGCGCAGGTTGGAATCTTGATAGAGAAGCCTTTTTTCAAAACCAGTCGATCGTTAATCGATTAAAATTGCGTGGATCAGTAGGTGTTACCGGCGCTCAATTTTCAGCAGGTAATCAGGCCATGACTGCTTACCAATATGATATGGGAGACCGTTATTACAATTGGACCGGAGCTAACCTGCTTTCTTTGGGTAACGAAAATTTAAAATGGCAATCGACACTGCAGTCAGACATTGGAATAGACGCAGAATTCCTGAATAGCCGTTTAAAAATTAATGCGGACTATTACCAGAAACTAACCAAAGATCTGATTTCAGCCGTAAACCTTCCTGCTTCGAGTGGCTATGCAAGCTATGCTGAAAATATGGGCAATATGCAGAATAAAGGTTACGAGGTTAAGGTAACAGGCACCATGGTTCGTGACACCCACCGCCAGTTATACTGGAATTTAACGGTCGCTGCTATGCATAACAGCAATAAGATCACGAAAATTTCGGAAGCCTTAAAAAATGCACAAAAGGGCATGGAGGCAGCTAAAACCGCTACTCCTAATACATTATACCGAGAAGGCCAATCAATTTCTACCATTTACGTTGTACCATCCTTAGGGATTGATCCAAGTACAGGGAAAGAAATGTACAGAACTGCCGATGGAAACGCCACTTTCACCTGGAATGGAGCTGACATGGTGGCTTACGGCTCAACCGATCCTGATATTCTGGGAAATATAAGCTCAATGGTTAGATACAAGAAATTAACGTTTAATATTTCCTTTGGATATCGCACCGGAGGCCAGTTATATAACGAAACGTTAATTAACAAGGTAGAAAACGCCGATTTTAAATATAACGTAGATGCCCGTGTGTATAATGACCGTTGGCAAAATCCAGGGGATATTGTTGAGTTTAAAGGGTTAATGGTGACAACTGAAACCGGTAAAACTTCGCGCTTTGTAGAGAATGAGACCACCATTAACTGTCAGAACATCAATTTGGCGTATGATATCAGGTCAGACTACATACAAAAGCGTTTTGGAGTCAGGAGAATGTCTTTATCTGCAAGTTGGTCTGATCCATTCTATGTTTCGACCGTAAAACAAGAGCGAGGTACAAGCTATCCTTTCTCCAGAAATTTTTCATTCAGCCTTAATACAACATTCTAATTATCAAGATCCTTAGAAATGAAAAAAATTAAATACATAACGCTGGTATTGTTGGGTGTTTTATCGGTTTCTTCCTGCAAGGACTATTTAACCGTGGATCCACTAACCACCGTGGCTCAACCAACCCTCTATGAATCCGAAACCGGATTTAAGGATGCTCTTACCGGTATTTATATGCAAATGAAATCTACTCAACTTTATGGAGAAAACATGACCATGACCACCATGGAACATCTTGTTTCCAGTTGGGAGACCGACGTGAATTCAGTAGGATCAAACCTGAATTCTTTTAATTATACGGATGCGCAGGTACAAAACACTTTTGAAGGCGTTTTTGGAGCAGAGTATAAAGCTATTGCCAACATAAATGCCATTCTTGATCACATAGATGAGAAAAAGGACGTGTTTCAACCAGGTATGTATGAAACAATCAAGTCAGAATGCCTGGCACTAAGAGCATATTGCCATTTAGATATTTTACGTTTATTTGGTCCGATACCTACCAACCCGACCATAGGCAATAAGCTTCCATATGTTACTCATTTAAGCACTACACCAAATGCAGGAGTATCTTTTTCAGTTTATCAGGAAAAGTTATTAAAAGATTTGGACGAAGCAGCGGCATTAGCCCAAAATGTAGATCCTATTCTTAATTATTCGTTGGCAGAGCTCAAAGATCCGGGGCCGGCTAAAGCTTTTTATCCTTCAGACTACTATTTAGCCTATCGCTATCTGCGTATGAATTATTATGCCGTTAAAGCGCTTCAGGCTCGCGCTTATTTGTGGTTTGGCAATAAAGGAAAAGCCTATGAGTGTGCCCGAGTAGTTATTGATGCCAAAAACAGTAACGGTACTGAAAAATTCCGTTTAGGAACTAGCGCCGATTTGGCAAGTGAGGATTACGCTTTTTCTTCCGAACATATTTTCGGTTTGTTTGATAACGGACTTTTCAGAAGGAATGATGCTTTACTGAATATCTTGAAAAGAGGAGCTCCTGTTGATGAAACTCTATATGGTAAAACCGGAAAGGATATTCGTGAGATGAATGGTCTTTGGAAAACGAATAATGCAACTAAAAAAACAGCTCTTTATAAATTTAAGGTGAAGGAAGAGGCATCTACTTTGAAGCAAATTCCATTATTGCGAATCAGTGAAATGTATTTAATTGCTGTTGAAACGGGTCCGCAGGCAGAGGCTCAACAACTTTGGGATAAGTTTCGTATTGCCAGAAATATTGGCGCCCTTGCACTTCCAGCTGATGCCAAACTTCTACAAGACGAAGTTATTAAGGAATATCGTAAAGAATTATATGGTGAAGGGCAGGCCTTTTTCGCATACAAACGCGTAAATGCGCCCAGATCTATGATAACTTTTGCGCCAGCTACGGCTATCGTAAATTATCTATTACCTATGCCTAAAACAGAAACCGTTAACCTTGACCGATAAAAGAATCTACGAAGATGAAGAGTATTAAACGTTTAATAGCAGTTGCTTTGGTGTCAAGCGTCTTAGTTTCTTGCGAAAAAGAACAATTTCCGTTTACTGATGTGGCCCGGGTGCAATTTGGTCCGGAGCAGAGTCTGTTTTATAACCCCAATGCTAATCTTGCCGATACCTTAAAGAACTACACCTTTATTTATGCTGGAAATAAAACCATTGACACGGTTTATTTTGATCTCTATGCTACTGGAGGTGTGTCTGATCAAGACAGAATCTTTACGCTAAAGCAGGTGCAATTTGCCGGAGCTAATAATGCGGTTGCCGGCCAACATTACAAGGCCTTTGATAATGAGTTGATGAAAAATAAGTACTTCGTAAAGGCCGGTCAGGTGCATGCAAGGGTTCCCATCATAGTGTATCGTGACGCTTCTTTAAAAACCAAGGATGTTGTCTTAAAATTCCAGGTGCAGGAGAATGCAAACTTTAAACTGGGTGAAGCGACCAACTTATGGCGTAAACTAACTTTATCAGATCGTCTAGGCATTAGCCCTCAATGGAATACGGGTTTCTACAAATTTCTTTTGGGGGGTTATAGCACGGTAAAACACCAATTCTTGATCGATCATACTGGTCAGCTATGGAGTGAGGAATGGATGAAGTATTCTATAGAAAATGATCCAGGAAGTGTCATGAATTGGGTTGCTATAGCCAAAACGGCTCTGGTTGATTATAATAATGCTCATCCATTAGATAAATTAAAGGACGAGAACGGGGTATTAATTGTTTTTCCATAATTAGCGGATTTCATCAATGAAAAAAATATATACTATAGCATGGGCGGCAGTAGCCTTATTGGCATTAAGCTGTTCCAAAGATTTGGGTAATTATGACTTTAAGCCCAAAGAAGTTATTAGCATTGAAGGAGTGGAGAAATCGTATAGTATTTCTGGAACCGAAAGGCTTATGATTGACCCCTCCCTAAGTTCTTCTGAAGGGAATGCAAATTTTGATTGTTTTTGGGGAATTTATGATGGCGATTATCAAGGTTTAGACCTCCCAAAGATGGACACCATCTCTAAAACCAAAACCTTGGATTACCTGGTGACACAAAGGCCATATGACAAATGGAAACTCGTGTTTTGTGCAAAAAATAAGCAAACCGGCTTTGCGCAATATTGGCAAATTCCTTTAAGGGTCACTACTCCTTCAGCAGGAGGGTGGTATGTGTTAAAAGATGACGGAAGCCAAAGCGATATCGATTTATTTAAGACCCCTACTTCCATAATGCCTGCCAGTAAGCTTGAAAATATATATAGTAGCTACAATGGAAAAAAAATGGAGGGCAAGGCTTTATTTTTGGCTTATTCAACCGAATATCAACCGAGTTCAAAAACATTGTTTGTCGGAACTGATAAGGATCTTTCAGCACTTAGTATTTATACTTTTAAGGAGTTTAGAAACTTGGGCGGACTATTTTTTGAAAAGCCAAGTGTTAAGGCTCCCGGCTTTTTAATGAATACTGGTGCTAATTATTTTTTACTAAATGACGGTCAGCTTCATGGTCTTTCGACTATACTTCTGGGCGGAGGTTTGTTTAGTACACGAAAATTAATAGATAATGTGAATTCGCCCTACAAATTGTCGAAGTACTTTACTGTAGATGAAGTCTATAGGGCACCCTATTTCTTTGACGACATGAGCAGTTCGTTTTTTATGGCAGGCGATGCTACGGATGCTGCATTAACGGCAGTAACTGATGCAAAAGATAAGAATGGCAAGCTACTAACGGCTATGACAGCTAAGAACAATAACAAGAAATTGTTATTTATGGATGGACTATATGCCTATTTTCAGGATAAAACAGATGCTAACCTGAAAATTTTATCCAACTTAACATTAAATAGCAGCGCATTTCAAATGGTGAATGATACGGTTAAAACCATGGATAAATTTTTCAATGCCACCAATATTGCCATTTTGCAAGCAGGAGATGAAAACATGGTTTACTTTGCCAATGGCAATGAGGTTTGGTCTCGTAACTTATCAAACAAACAAGAAACAAGGCAGTTCATTGTTCCTGCCGGTGAGGAGATTACATTTATCAAACATCGCAAATCAGAAGATGAGCCGTACGCTTACAATTATGTAATGGTTGGCACCAAGGTAGGGGGGAATTATAAAGTACGCATGTTTGAGAAATCGTCTGGTGACTTAAAGCCTACTCCTAAATTCATCCTTGAAGGTACAGGTTCAGTAGGGGACGTATATTTTGTTAAGTAGTGTTTAATTATTCAAGCGCCTTTTAAATAGAAACCGGCAGCTTTCCTGCTGCCGGTTATCATAATCAAAAAAATATAGGATAGCGTATTTCGTCTGCTAAAAAATTAGTGGAATGGGATGGCTAGTTCCTATGAGAATTACCAATTTTTAAACCACAATGAAGAAAAAAATTTTAGCAGTTGCCCTTTTGCTTGCGAGCTTCAGTGCATTTGCGCAGGTGAGCATCGTGAAGGGTGTCATTAAGGCGGAAACAAAAGAGGGCGAAAGGTCACTCTTCAAGATAAATACACCGGTTTCGGAAAACGACAACGCTTTTTATTTTGTTAATGATATTTCACTTTTAAAGTTGGAGGACGGTGAATTTAAAGTTGCAGCTACCACTCAACTGAATGAGGATGGCAGCTTTGCCTTTAAGTTTAAACCAACTTATGAAGGATTTTATGCGATTGGATATGGTGGCAGGGAGTGGGACAAGGGCCAGTTTCCCTTGTATTTGAAGCCTGGAGATAATGCTGAGGTTTCCGTTAACATGAATAAATTCCATGTTGATCTGGTTGGGAAAAATACCCCGGAAAACCAAGTGTTGGTCTCATGGGCCAACTTAATCGAAGAGGTTAAAAACATGGCAGTATACTGGACCTCTTTTTCGGGAAAAAACTATCGTGATTTCTTCCCAGTTTTTGAAACAGTAGTACCTAAAGCTGAAGCATTCAGAAAAAACATCAATACAAAGAACGCCACCTTTAATACCTTAATGAAAGAGCTTACAGGTTACGAAATGGATGGTTTTGCTCTTCGATTTATTTATACACCCCGTTCTGTGCATCCGAAAAAGGAGGATATGCCGGCTTACTATGATGGGATAGTTGTTAAGAATAAATTCCCTAATAACGATATTTTTTCATTGCCATTAGGTAAGGCCTTTTTGCCACTATATGTTATATATGCTACACGTAACATGAATCCAAGTCCTTCTTTTGAAGATAAGCTGGCCTGCTTAGGCACTGATCTGCAAAAAGGCGAATTTCTTTTATTAGAGAAAACTCCCTTTTTTAAATATACCGATGAGCTGGATGACATGGTAAGTAAGTATGGTAATTATTTGCAGACGGCCAGCCAAAAAAAGCGTATTGAAGAACTGCGTCCGAAATTAAAAGTACCTGATAAAGGATTTAAAGCGCATGATTTTACGTATCCTGATAAGGATGGAAAAATGGTTTCATTAAGCGATTGCCTGGGTAAAGTGATAGTGGTTGATATTTGGGCAACTTGGTGCGGCCCTTGTAAAAAGGAAATTCCTTATTTGAAAAGTCTGGAAAAAGAGCTGCATGGCCAGGATGTCGTTTTTATGAGCGTTTCAACTGATAAACTAGAAGATAAGGACAAATGGTTGCAAATGGTCAATGAAATGGAGATGACCGGGGTTCAACTGCTGGCCGGACAGGGTACCAAAATCAGCCAGGATTATAAAATAAATTCAATACCACGCTTCCTGGTGATTGACAAGAAGGGAAATATCGTATCACAAGATGCCCCGACTCCTTCCGATCCGAGATTGAAAGAAATGGTTGTGACCGCACTTAAAAACTAGGGTTTTAAACGTAACAGAAAATGAAAAAACAATTCTTAATAGGCTCATTATTACTTTCAAACGTTTGTGCTTTTGCTCAACTAAGTGAAATAGAGGGAGTAGTGAGTTCAAACAACAAAGATAAGGCAGCTGGCGTATCGCTGGTAAAAGTTGTGGATGGCCAGTTTGAGGTTCTTGCTACTACCCAATTAAATGCGGATGGTTCTTTCGCTTTTTTAGTAAAACCATCAAATGAAGGTTTCTATGCTATACAAACAAAAGATCAGGGTCGTCAATTCCCTATTTATTTAAAGCAGGGAGATCATGTACAGGTGACAATTGATGATAAAAATAAGGTTGAATTAGCAGGGAAGAATACTCCTGAAAATCAGGTGCTGGCCTCATGGTCAAAAATGACAGAAGAATTAAAAGCCAGATCAATTAATGCTGAGGGATACCAGGGAAACATGAACGATTTTTCGAAATGCCTTGCCCAGGTAGCTGATAAAACCGAAACCTTTAAAAAAGGCATAAACACCAAGAATGCAACGTTCAATGGGTTAATGAAGAAACTTACCACCTATGATCTGGACATCTATGCACTTTATTATTTAGCTAGCCAAAAGGAAATGCCAAGCAGAGAGGGACTTTCTGCTTACTACAAGCAAATAGTTGTAAAAGATAAATTTTCCAATGATGATATCTTTTTAATGGGAAATGGGAAAATGCTGATGAAAATCTATCCTTACTTCGCAGGTGGTTTTGATAAGCAACCTACTCTTGATGAAAGGCTTCAGTATTTAACAACCAATCGTCAAAAAGCTGAGATGGTTTTGGCCGAATATAAGGGCATGAAAACCTATGAGCAGTTTGAAGACATGATGGCCAAATACGGGCAGTACTTACAGGCCCCAAATCACAAAAGGATTGTTGAGGCCCTTGATAAAAAGCTGCTTATTACTAAAACCAAATTTAAAGCACCGGGCTTTACCTACCCTGATCTGAACGGGAAAATGGTTTCATTAAGTGATTTTACCGGAAAAGTAGTGTTAATGGATATTTGGGCCTCATGGTGTGGACCTTGTAAACAAGAGATTCCTTATTTAAATGCACTTGAAAAAGAGATGCATGGTAAGGATGTAGTATTCTTGAGTGTGAGTATTGATAAGCTGTCAGACAAGGATAAGTGGTTAAAAGCTATTGCCGATAATCAGGCGGGCGGCAATCAGCTTTTTTCGGGAAATGATTCCCAATTCGCAAAAGATTATATGATCACTACGATTCCACGTTTTGTGATCATTGATAAGAAAGGAAATATGGTTCAAATGAATGCACCGCGTCCTTCTTCTCCTGATTTAAAGCAATTACTCCTGGAGGAACTAAAAAAATAGACCTGTTAACAACGGGTAATTATTCTAAAAGAAGCTGATTCTGACAAAAAAATATTCAAATGCGTAAAATAGTCTATTTGTTGTTGTTTGGTGTATGGGCCCTTATTGGCCCTCTCCATGCACAAACGGTGAAATCTGATTCAGTTTTCACAAAGCTTCAACAAGCATTTATTGCTAAAAGTGCAGGCTTATTGGAGCCTGTTCTTAGCAATGATTTTTCAGTAGGTGTTTATAACAGCCCTATTGCAAAATATATGTTGCAAAATATAGTAAGCCATTATGCGGTTGATTCAATGAAATTGAAAGCAGTGGAAAGGGTTTCCGGCAAAAACTCAGTGCTGTTTATTGTCTATCCCCATGGAGAACCGGCAATCACTACCAGAGCCTGGTTAAATGATAGCCATAAGTTGTTATACGTTGATCTGTTTGATCAATTGTGCGGTTTAAACCGTTATAAGGCATCTACCTTACAAGCCACCATACCCATAGAGGTAAAAGACGGCTCTATTTTTTTAATGGCCACTATTAACGATAGCCAGAAGCCTTTGCGTTTTTTGTTTGATACAGGTGCCGATGGGATGGCTATGCGAAAAACGCTGGCTGACAGTTTAGGCTTGAGAGTAGCACGTGAGCAAAATACTTCGGTAGTAGGCGGCAATATGCAAATTCAGGTTTCAACCGGTAATACCATTCATTTCGACAACTTTGCTGTGAATAACCAAAGCGTGGCGATTTTTGAGCACGTGCGGGAAGGTACCGCGGGAATCATTGGGATAAATTTGGCCTACCAATATATCGTAAAAGTTGATTTCGATAAAATGATCATGCAGCTCTACAGCATGGGTAATTATAAAGAAGAAGACAAGCAAGGAACCACCTTGAGCATTAAGAACGGAAAAGGTATTCTTGAACTTCCCCTTAATTTAAAAGTGGGCCAAAAAGAAGTAACCGGTAATTTTATTTTCGATACAGGTGCAGGTTATTATGTGATAGGTTTTGGCGATTTCGTGAAAAGAAATGAGCTTTTAAGCAGTGGGTTCAAACCTTATTTCAGCTCTACAACAGTAAGTATGGGTGTGTCATCGCCCACCTTTACCGGGAATTTTGAAAAAATGACGGTAGGCGCAATTGACCTTCGCAATGTTCCGGGAACGTTAAAAAAATATCGTGAGGGTGATGAGAATGCCACAATTGAAGATGGCTCTTTTGGAGTAAAAACCATCAGTCGCTTTAATTTTACGATTAACCTTGCCGAGAAAACCATTCATTTAACTCCTAACCAACGATTTAATACCCCAATTGATTTTATGCTTGGCGATAAAATGTTCAGTTTCAAAGAAAGCGGGCAGCTAGCTGTGATTGTTGACATTACAGCAGAACAGCTATTCAAGCAAGGAGATGTGGTTTTATCTATTAATGATATTGAATCGGAAACATTAAAGAAAGAACCTGCAAGAATTCTGAAACTTCAAACAATGCCCTCTGGCTCCAAACTTTCATTTAAAGTGTTGAGGGATGGGCAGGTAGTAAAAATTTCAGCCTAAAAATCAAAGGACGAATAATAACCATTAGACATTTTTGCCGAAATAAAAATAAAAGCGGCTGTTAGGATTGAAAACAGCCGCTTTATTCGGCAGAGGTTTCGTCAAACACATTGCTTTCGGGGTTAATATTTTTCTTAAATGGCGGCCATTAAAATATTATTTCGTTTTTTTTAAAAAACCAATCACCCTTTTTTGCACTGCAAGCGTCATGTTCTTGTAATAAAGAAAACAAGGCCATCACGTTGAGCATTTAGAGCAGGTGATAAATATTTCAGCCTAAAGTTTGACAATAAATTCATTGAAGTTAACCGAATAGAATTGTACGCTAAGAAATCGAATCAATGACCAAAATCAATTCAATAATGAAAAAAGTTAAAATCGGGTCTATAGTAAGGACTTTACTTCTTATGATACCAATCCTGGGGATTGCTCAAATTTCATTTGCCCAAAAAAATAAAGGCAAAAACAAAGAGGTGCCTGTGTGGGTCAGGATGATGGACGAGCCGGGAGTAAATTATAACCAGGCCATTGCGGAGTTTGAGAAATTTTGGGCAGGGCGCCAAAGGCCTGAGGTGGAAAATGAATTATTTGAGAGCGCAGGAAATGAGGAACGTGAACGCGAATTAGAACGTAAGCAAAAGCGTTTGAGTAAAAACGATCCGGCTGTCATTTATGCAAGTGAATACAAGCAATTTATACAGTGGCAAATTGATATGGCCGGTCTTGTAAAACCGGATGGCACGGTGATGACGATGGAGGAGCGTTTGGGTGAGTGGAAAAAGGATCAAGAGTTTCGTAAGGCCTATCAATATAAACCTCACAGAAAAGATAAGGAGCCAGGTAAAGATCGTCCGGTTGATCCTCAGAAAAAAGAAAAAGAGGTAGGTAAAGACAATCCTGCTGATCCTGAGAAAAAGGAGAAAGAGGTGCCTAAAGACCAGCAACCTGCACCGATCAAACCCATTAAGGGCAAAAACTAAAAGTAACTCTATTACCAGATACTAAAAGCAAAAAATGAAAAAAATATACTTTTTCTGCATTCTATTGCTCTCCATATTCCTCGCCTTTTCCGCGAAGACCTATGCACAAAACTATACATGGAGAAATGTAGGGCCCCAAGCTTTTCCTATTGATGCAGCCCAAGCGATTGCCGGGCAGGGGAGGGTGACCCATTTCAAATTCGATCCAGTAAATCACAACCGGATATATGCCATCTGTGGTCTTTCGGCCTGGGTAAGTGACAATAAAGGCGATAATTGGAAAACTTTGGGTACGGACAAAATGCCCTATCTCTTGACCAGTTCCTCTATTTGTATCGATTATACTGATAATAACGTACTGTATTTGGGTACAGGTGAACCGTGTTACTATGGGGGCGGAAATGGTGTGTGGAAATCGACCGATGGCGGCGCTACTTTTCAGCCTTCTAATACAGGTATGACTGGTGGATGTGTCAGGGAGATTTTAATGGATCCTACCGACCATAACACGCTTGTTGCCGCTACAATGGATGGTATTTTCCGTACAACTGATGCCGGTGCCACTTGGACCAAAATTGTTAATGATAAGTTTGTCGATATGCGCTTCGCGCCGGAGCCGGGTTCAACAACGCTTTATGCGGTAACCTATAACAACGGTATCTTTTACAAATCGACCGACATGGGCCTAAACTGGACCTCTCAGACTATTAATACACTACCAAATACTAATAATACCGCAAGGGTAGCCGTAAGTGATGCCGATCCAAATGTGGTATATGTGTCTTATTTCGGTAGCAATAACGGTGCTATAAACATACCTTCAGCATCAAACTATGGAGGTGTTATCTACAAATCAACTGACCGAGGGGCAACGTTTACGCTGAAAAAAGGGGATAATCAGCCTAACCTGGTTGGATATGCCAGAAACGCGGCCGGTCAGGGGACTTACAATTTCGACTTGGTAGCCGATCCGAACAATGCAAACACGCTGTACGTGTGTGCGCACGTTATCTGGAAAAGTACTGATGGAGGAGTGAATTGGGCTCAAAGCTATCAAACCACCTGGCAAAAAACCATTCATACTGACATGCACTGGTTAAGGTTTAACCCTTATAATTCCTCAGAGATGTACTGTGCTACTGATGGCGGTTTCTATTTGAGTAAAGATAATGCCGTAACCTGGACACCAAAAACCCAAGGTATGGCTAACACTCAGTTTGCCAGCATAGCCAATAGCCCAATAAGTAAGCATTTAATTGCTGGCGGTACTCAGGATAATGGAGAGCTATTTTATTATAATGGTGTGTGGACGAGTAGCTATCCTGGTGATCAAAACTCTGTTTACTATCACGATAACTTTTCTGACTTTGTCTATTTAGCCGCCCCCGGAACCGTCTCCGCCCCTGTCAACGCAGCTAAGAGGGATTATAAGCGTTGGCCTAACTCAAATTTCGTATGGGACATCGGTATTGATCCTAATACTATGGCTCCTACTCGAACAAATTCTGACATATTGGCATTTTCTAAATTTAAACCAAATCAGGCTTTTTGGTCATTTAGAGAAGTGTGGCGTTCAAACAACATTGATGCTGGGCCTACCCCTAACAACACTAGCCTTCCCAAGCCAACCTGGACCAAAATTTACACCAAAGTACCAAACACATTGGCAATGGCCCAATCACCGGCAGATAGTAATGCGCTGTTTGTACTGGGTCAGGATAAGAAGATTTACCGTAGTTATAATGTCAATGCAGCATCACCATCTTTTTCGGCAGGTGTGAGCGCTCCTCAGCCTTCAGGGAATGCCAGTACCGGCGCATTGGCGGTATTTAAAAACGGTGTAATGTACATGGCGAGTAATGGTTATGCGTATAGAACAACTGACGATGGCACTACCTGGACAGCGATAGGTTCAGGCCCTGTTACCACCCGTCTGAATTCTGAAAACATAGAGAATATGGTGGCAGATACCACCCGCCAGGATATTGAAGCGATATATGCTCAAACCGGAAGAGCCGTTTATTATAAAGATAATACAATGACCGATTGGGCCCTTTATTCAGATGGTTTACCAAGTTTGGTGGCTTTAAAAGGTTTTGATATTTTCTATGATAAGGACAATAAAGAGAATAGCTTATTAAGACTGGGCACTTATGGCCGTGGGGCCTGGGAATGCTTCCTGGTTAATAGTACTCCTGATCAAACAAATACTCCACCCGTTGTTAACATCTCGTCAATGGTAGATGGGGAAAGCTTGTATGCAAATCAGTCAATAAAACTTACGTCGAAAGCAACTGATTTAGATGGCCACATTGTTAACGTTGAATATTTTTATAATGGAAAATCAATTGGTAAGGCATCCCAACTTCCATATGCGGTACCATTTACCGTTCCAAATTTAAGCGGTGAACAGCTGACCATTACGGCGGTAGCTACAGATGATAAAGGCCTGCAAGGTGTTTCTGCTCCGGTTAAGGTTACTTTAACAGAGCCGCTATGCGGAAGCTCTTCATTTATTGCACCACAATCAAAATTAAAAGTACATTCTTTTGATAATGAGCTCTTTTTTAGTGGTATACATACAGCACCTAGGGTTATAGATAATAATAAAACCTTGGCTTGGAATACAAATTATCCAATTGTACCAACGCAGCCAGGTCCTTATCCTCCTTTTCCGCATTGGATTGCACTTGATCTGGGAGCAGACTATTCAGTAAATCAATTTATGGCCACTTGGGCTGCTGCTGGAGACGGAAGGGTTAAGGATTACGAGTTTTATGTTTCCATGGATCCCAACGATTGGGGCGAACCGGTAGCCAAAGGGTCATTTGAAAACACTGCTGATGATAAGCTGGTTACTTTTGCCGATAAAAAAGGAAGATACGTTAAGTTTGTAGGACTTTCAGGTCACACTGCTGTGCCACAAATAGCACTTGGTGAGCTTTATGTAGGGGGGTGCCCTTATAACGAGCCTCCTGTTGTATCCATTTCTTCTCCATCAGATAATCAGAAATTCGGTCAGAGTACAGGTGCTACAATAGAAGCTTCGGCTACTGATGCGAATGGTTCGGTTGCTAAAGTAGAATGGTTCGAAGGAACAACTATACTTGGCGAATCATTAACATCGCCATACACCTATACGTTTAACAGCACTGTACCAGGGACATATAAATTAAGAGCGGTTGCTACAGATAATTTAGGTGCAAAAGCAGCTGCATATATCAACGTAACTATTTTTGATGATATCCTTCCGGTTATTAACACAGTAGCAGGTGCATTAGACGCTACACTGCAATGTAGCGATGCAACAGGCTTAACCGCAGCTTCGGCCATGGTTCCTGTGGCTACAGATAACGTTACAGTAAATCCGGAACTTCATTTAGTGAGTGATAACACTGTTAGGGCTAATGATGTTGAATTTGTTCGTACCCGCGTATGGAATTTCACTGACGAAGCAGGCAATGTTTCGGATAACTATACACAGGTTATTAAAGTAATTGATGATACTTTCCCCGTGTTAACAGGAACTCAACAAGTTCACCATAATTTCTCTGGCTTAGGAACTTACACCGTGCCAGCTATTACTTCAACTGATAACTGCGGTATTAAAACATTAACCTATGAGATAACTGGTGCCACCACCAGAAGTGGTTCAGGGTTAAATGCCAGCGGTAATTTCAATGAGGGAGAATCAACCATTATTTGGACCGCTGTAGATAATGCAGGTAACGAAAGCACTTTTCAAACTGATATTTCGATCGGTAGTAAACCTGGTCAAACTATTAATTTCGCTGCCTTAACTGCAAAAACATATGGAGATCTAAGTTTTGATTTAACAGGAACTTCCACCGCGGACTTGAGCTTGACCTATTCATCAAGCGACGCTTCTATTGCTTCTATCAATAACAATACGGTAACTATCCATAAAGCAGGAACTGTTACCATTACAGCCAGTCAGGACGGAGATGCATACTATAAAGCGGCAACTCCTGTATCGCGCACCTTAACAGTAGGCAAAGCCAACTTAACGGTAAGTGCAGATAATATGTCAAAAACTTATGGCGATGTTAATCCGGACTTAACAGTATCATACAGCGGTTTTGTAAACGGCGATAATGTTTCAAACTTAGCAAGTGCTGCAACAGCTTCGACCAGTGCAATAGCTACAAGTGCTGCAGGCAACTATGTGATCACAGCCAGTGGAGCTGCTTCTTCCAACTATACTTTTGTATATCAGAACGGTACTTTAACGGTAAATAAAGCGAACTTAACAGTAATTGCGGATAATAAGTCAAAAACTTATGGTGCAGCCAATCCAGCTTTAACGATATCGTACAGCGGTTTTGTGAACGGTGAAAATGTTTCAAGCTTAACAAGTGCTGCAACAGTTTCTACCAACGCAACAGCAGCAAGTGGTGCAGGCACCTATCCGATTACAGTTAACGGAGCCGCTTCTTCAAACTATATGTTGATATATCAGAACGGTACCTTAACAATCGATAAGGCGGTATTAACGGTAAATGCTAATAATCAGCAGATGTGCCAAGGTAATAGTTTACCAGCCCTTACCATCAGCTATAGCGGTTTCGTGAATGGTGAAAATCCGGCTAATTTGCAAACAGCGCCAAGTATAAACACTACTGCTAATGCAACGTCCGCAGCAGGAACTTATTCCTTAACGCCGGCGGGTGGAGTTTCCAATAATTACATCTTTAATTATGTAAACGGAAGTTTAACTATCAATGACAATCCTCAGCTAAGCATCAGCAGCAACAGGTTACAAAGAATTTATAAAGGAGATATCGTGGAGTTGAAGGCAGAAGGTTCGGCTACGAAATATGAGTGGGATGAAGCTGCCGGAATACTATCAGGTAGAAACTCGGCGGTTTTGACTGTTCGCCCTATGCAAACTACAACCTTTATGGTTAGAGCATATAATGCCTCAGGCTGTTATGTAGAGCAACTTTATACAATTGAAGTGCTGGATGGGTTCAAAAAAGAGGATGTATCCAATGTTTTAACGCCAAACGACGACGGCAAAAATGATAAATGGATGGTGCGCAATATTGAGTTGTATCCGAATAACATGGTGAAAATCATAGATAAGACAGGACGACTCATTTACACTAAAAAAGGTTATCTGAACGAGTGGGATGGTACTTTTAATGGGTCAAGATTGCAGGAAGGTACCTATTATTATGTTATTGATTTAGGTAACGGAATGGAGCCAGTAAAAGGCTTTATCTCTATCGTGCGCAACTAATTGAATATTAAAAAAGCCAGAATCAATGAAAAGAATTCATAAAAAGTGTATTTATAGCCTAATGATAATTGTATTGTCATTAGGCACCATCCTGCCGACAATGGCGCAAATGAGCTCGATGCCGGGTCAGTATTTTTTCAACCAGTATCAGGCTAATGCAGCCCTTGCCGGTGCTGATTCCAGCCTAAGTATGGCCATGTCATACAGCAAACAAAACACAGGCTTACCCGGAGCTCCCGTTAACGCATTTATCAGTGTCGATGGCTTTTTGGGAAAACGTGTTGGTTTGGGTTTAAACATTTTGAATCAGAAAGCCGGTTTGTTTAATCAAACCCGAGTTGCCCTGTCTTATGCCTATCACTTGCCGGTGGCCGAGGGGAAACGTCTGAGTTTTGGACTTTCTGCAGCGGTAGGTAATGGGAACATTTATTTAGATGAGGCAATCGGCGATCAGGATGATGGATCGCTAACCGACTATAATGCAAGGAGTATCTATTGGGATTTTGACTTCGGATTAGCTTATGTCGCCAATGGATTGACTGTACAGGCCGTTGTTCCTTCCTTTCGAAATCACCTCATAAAGGATAGTTATCAAACCGCCGACCGACCGTCTTTTTTCAGCTCGGCATCCTATAAATTTAATTTGGGCGAACAGGTTAACAGTATCGAGCCCAAGTTATGTTATACACAATTCAAAGATTATCCTAACGTTTGGGACTTCGGGTTCGATATGAGATTTGCAAAGACGGTGAATTTACAGGCCCTTTACCACACTACAAACAACTATTCCCTAGGTATGGGGGTTGATGTTTTATCAAGATTTAAGGTATTGGCCATGTATACTTCACAAGCCGGTGAACTCAAAAAGTATAGTGATGGAGGTTTGTCCCTTAATTTGAGAGTTAAGTTATATAAAGCCAACTAAAAATAACCTTTACCGGAAGGCTTGCAAACCAGCAGGCCCTCCGGTAATTCAATTATATCAAAATCTAATGAAAGTAAAATTACTGGTGCTTTCGGCCTTATTAATGTCTGGCGGAACCCTTTCTGCCCAGAATAGAAATTTTGTGCTGAACGGGAAAATTAAAGAATTAAAGGATGGGGAGAAAGTGATATTGCTTTACCGCAATTATAAAGAAGTCGATACCATTAGTACCGCTGTAGTTAATAATGGCAGTTTTACTTTAATGGGATCACTTGCAAGTCCAACTTACCTGAAGTTGAACGTGCCTGGGAAAGAAGAGATTCCTTTATTTATAGAAAATACCTCGATGACCATAGCCGGCGAGTCTCTGATGTTGGCCAAAATCGAGGGCTCAAAATCAAATGCTGAATTTGAATTATTCCAGAAATCTATGCAAGCAATTCTACTAGAAATGCGCAAAATTGGGGACTCAGCACGATTGGCTTATGAGCAGAAGGATCAGGTTAAAGTGGATAAAATACTAGCCAATCTTGACGCCTTGGAAGTCAAAAGAGTTCAGTTGGCGCGTACTTTTGCTACTGCAAATCCAAACTCTTTTGTTTCTCCTGTGGTTATTTTAACTACAGATAAATATGATTTGGACCCTGCGGTTTATCAGCCTATTTATGAAAAGTTTTCACCCGCAGTGAAAGCCGGTATTGCCGCCCAAACGATAAAAAGTCGTTTAGATGCCGCGTTAACAATCAATGTTGGAGATAAAGCCCCTGCTTTAGCCGCTAAAACTCCGGATGGAAATGATCTTTCGCTAGCCGAGGTATTAAAAAAAGGAGAGCTAACCCTGGTGGATTTTTGGGCCTCTTGGTGCGGGCCTTGTCGCAGGGAAGGTGCTGAAATCCTAAAACTCTATAATCAATATCATGAGAAGGGCTTTAATGTATTAGGTGTTTCATTAGATACCAATGCAGACGCATGGAAAAAAGCCATCGCAGAGGACAAAACAAACTGGAATCATATCGCTGAACTTAACAATACAAAACTTAAAGCTGCTTTTGGTATCATTAAAATTCCAGCCATCTTTTTGCTGGATAAAGATGGAAAAGTAATCGCCAAGGATCCAAAAGTTGAAGAGTTGGCACAGATTCTTGCTCAAAAATTAAATGTGAATTAGGTAAAAATTGACCTGGATAAGATGAAAAAGCGATTATTAACAATAGCAGCCTTGTTAATTGGGGGAGGGGTTTATGCTCAAACAAATCCAAGTTTTGTGCTAACAGCCAAGGTTAAAAATTTGAAAGAAGGTTCAAGGGTTATTTTATTGAATTACAAACTTTCAAAGGGAGAAAAAAGTGACACATTAGGCTCAGCAATTGTTCATGATGGTAAATTTCAGTTGAAAGGATCTGTTTCAGGTCCTACGTATGCTAACTTGCTTATTAACGGAAATTTGCCTTATCAACTATTTGTTGAAAATTCAAAAATGGAGCTCGTTGGCGACTCTGTTAAATCTGCAAATGTTGTCGGCTCAAAATCTCAAACCGATTATATTGCTTTTAAAAAAATGGTGGCGCCAATAGAAGAAGAAATTCTTGCTATGTCAAAACCATTGGCAAAGAAACAAACAAATGAAGAGCGTGAGCAATTCATTAAAAAAGCAGAGGCATTAGCCGCTAATCGGGTAGAAAAGGCTTGCTCCTTTGCAACTCAGCATCCTAATTCATTTGTTTCGCCGGTTGTTCTTTTAACCACTGCACAATATAAACTTGATTTTCCGGTGGATGCTTACCTTCCGATCTATAACAAGCTCTCTGATGCGGTAAAACGTAGTTATGCAGGTAAATTGCTTAAGTATCGCCTTGATAATGCAAAGATGGTTAGGGAAGGAGATATGGCTCCAGAAATATCCGCAAAAACACCAGATGGTAAGGATCTTTCTTTAGCAGAAGTATTAAATGAAGGTAAGCTGACTTTAATAGACTTTTGGGCATCATGGTGCGGGCCTTGTCGGGCATATGGAGCTGAGGTTAGGGAATTATACGCTAAGTACAATTCAAAGGGCTTTAATGTTTTAGGAGTTTCAGTTGATACGAACTTAGAGCAATGGAAAAAAGCGATCGCTGAAGATAGAACGGAGTGGCATCATGTTTCAGATGCAAATTTAAAGATTAAAAAGGTTTATGGCATCCTTGCCGTCCCTGCCACTTTTTTAGTGGATGCTAAGGGTAAAGTAATTGCCAAGAATCCTAAAGTTGAAGAATTGGCCCAAATTCTTGCCAAAGAGTTGGGTGAGAAACTTTAAAGTAAACCAAAAAAAGGGTAGGATAATCCATATAAATGTGCAAATAATCTATTGTTATTGTCGTTTGATAAAGGCAATTTTCGGAACCAAATCAACAAAAACAATAGTCCATAATATTCCGGGAAACGTAAAAAATAGTGTAAGGGTGATGAAAATTCAGGAGGATGTAACTCTATTGTAAACAAGTTTATTGTCAGGAGGGAGGGTGTTATTAAACGACCATTTCCCAGTGACAACTATTGATCTAAAAACGCCTCAAATTAAATCAATAACCAATAACCAAACCGTTTTGCTTTTAAAAGCCTCTAAAAAAATAACAGTGATCCTATTGTTATTCATTCTGTTTTTTCAGTTTGAAGGGGCTGGTCTATTGTTTCTTATAAGGCATCAGCAAATCAAGAATGAAGTCAATGAGCAAATTTCATCAGGATCAATAAAGGAAACAGTAACGCTTAAGCTCTCCAACCAGCAAGCACAAAATGATCTTCAATGGAAAGAAGAAGATGAGTTTAGCTATTTAGGAAAGAGTTACGATGTAATTAAGCAGGAACAGCGCGGTGATTCTATAGTGATTAACTGTATTCTTGATACTAAGGATACAGAGGCTTATGCATTGCATGAGAAAATTCAAGAGCAAAAGGCTTTAGATAAGGAGAAAAACCAAAAGCAAAAAGTAGAACACCTTGTTGCAAGTGTTTATTTGAAAAACGATTGCTTCTATCAGTTTTATGAAGGTATTTCAACTCCATCCTCCATTGTAGTAGAGAGTGATATTTTAGATAGGGCTATTCATCCGCCCAGCCCTCCACCTTGGCTTTATTTTTCATCTTAAACATTCGTCCAAATTATCAATGCTTATGGCATTGTCTAATTTTTACATTTTTTTAAAATTGATCAATAAACCAAAATGAATAAATTTTTATTAGCATCTCTTGCACTTTTCGGAACTGTGGGTGTGCAAGCACAAAATTCAACAAATACAAAAACAACAGATTCGCTAAAAATAAAAGAAACAAGCCGTCTGTTAAACGAAGTTACTGTAACAGAAATGTCCAACAAGAACAAGTCTGCTGCAAAATTAGGAATGGCCGATATTAAGCGTGGTCAGGGTGTTTTTATGGATGATGCAATTAATACCAGCATGCCTGGCGTTTTAATGATGCGTCGTTCGGTATCAGGAGGTCAACAATTTAATATCCGTGGTTACGGAAATGGTTTAGGTCCAAGAGGTGCTAACAACAACTTTGATAGCCAGGGTCTAAAAATGTATCTAAATGGCATTCCGGTAACAGATGCAGAAGGTATTACCATAATGGATGATATCGATTTCGGATCCATTTCAAATGTTGAAGTACTAAAAGGTCCTGCCGGAAGTGCATATGGTTTTGCAATTGCCGGAGTGGTGAATATGCAAACCCAGAAAGCTGAGCTTAACAAAGTATCAATTGGGCAGAATGTAATGGTTGGCGATTTTGGCCTTCGTCGTTACACTACCAGTTTACAGGTAGGCGGTAACCATTCGTCGATATTGGTAAATTATGGAAAACAGTTATCAGATGGTTTTATGCCACATAACGAATCAACCAAAGATTTCGTTAACATAGTAGGCGATTTCCAATTGAGTGAAAAACAAAAGATCTCTTCTTATTTAGGTTATGCCAACAGCTATGACCAACGTGCAGGAGAATTAACCGTTGATCAATATAATAAGAAAGACTACTCAGGTAACCCTGCTTATATTAAAAACAATGCACATTCAGAGATTATCGGGTATCGTTTTGGTTTAGGCCATTCTTATGCTTTCAATAAATACCTGGCTAATACTACTTCCGTTTTTGGTTCTTCAAACAAAAATACCGCTAGTTCTGCTGGTGGGTGGACAGACAAGTCTCCTGTTAATGTGGGTATCCGTTCTGCATTCGACTTGAGATTTAATGTATTCGGACGTGAGTTGTCTGGAACTGCAGGAATTGAAGCACAACAGCAAACTTATGAAAGCATTGGTTACAACATGGTAGCTAATAATTTAGATCCAAATGGATATAATCTTATTGGTTCGATGAAGAGCAATATGACAGTTACAAGTAAAACCTATAATGCTTTTACCGAATGGAATCTGAAGCTGCCATTCATGTTTGATTTTTCAGCTGGGTTGAGTTTGAGCACTATGGATAATCATTTGGAAGACAGATTCTATAATGCCGCCAATAATACGGCTTCTCCTGAAACAAACAAACCATCAGCATACGGTGCCAAATATTCAAATTTGGTATCACCTCGTATCGCTTTAAACAGATCATTTGGTCAAAACTTTTCGGCTTATGCTTCTTACAGCGTAGGTTACAGAGCGCCAGTAAGCGGTAACTTGTTTATCCCATATACAGGTAAAATTAATACTGATTTAAAACCTGAGAAAGGTTCACAATATGAGATCGGAGCAAAAGGCTCATTGTTAAATAGTCGTTTAGCTTTCCAGGTAGCATTATTTAATGCTGTTTTCTCTGATAAGATGAGCTCAGTTTCGGTGGCTAATGCCGGCAATACAGCAACTTTGTATTCTTACCTTGTAAATAGCGGAAGCCAGGATAATAAAGGTGCCGAAGTAATGGTGAAATACCTTGCTTACCAATCGTCAAATGGTTTCTTCAAAACCGTTCAGCCCTTTGCTAACCTTACTTATAACGACTTTAAATACGATAACTACCAGTATCAATCTAGTTCTACAAGAGTTGTAGCTGATTATTCAGGTTTAGCAGTAGCTGGTGTTGCCCCTTTAACCTATAACTTAGGTGTTGATGCAGCAACTAAATACGGTGTTTATGCTAATGTGAATTACAATTACAGAGACGCCATGCCAATTACTTCGGATGGTGTTAATAAGACAAAATCGTTTGATTTGTTGAATGCAAAACTGGGATATCAGCGTAGTTTCTTAAAGAATTTAATGGCTGATATGTACTTAGGGGCAAATAATATCATGGGTACACAATACTACAACATGGTATTTATTAATCAAATGCCTGATGCATATATTCCAGGTCCGGATAAAATCAATTATTACGGCGGAGTTAATTTGAAATATACCTTCTAATAGTTAAAAAAGGGATTGTTTAAACTTGCACTAAATCCTGCTATTTATATAGCAGGACTTAGTGCTACATATACCCCTCATTCATCCGTAAACAAACCATTCATTTCTCATTAACTCACATGAAAAAAACAGCCTTCATTATATTGTCTTGCGTCCTGGCCTTTGGATTAGGAGCATGCCATCGTTCAGGTCATAAAGAGCAGCCACTTAATACCGATCGTATAGTTTGCGTATCAAAACAATTAACTGAAATGATTTTTGCCCTTGGCGCTCAAGATAAGTTGGTTGGCACTGACCTTTCCAGCACTTTTCCTGAAGCGGCAAAAAAACTGACCAAAGTAGGCTATCACCGCTTATTAAGTGCAGAAGGGATCATTTCTTTAAAACCCACAGTCGTTTTTCATGATGGAAACATTGCTCCAGCAGCAGCCATTGAACAGGTGAAAAATGTTGGAATTCCAATGCTTGGTTTTGGAAAGACAAAAACGATTGATGATGCCACAAAATTAATAGATTCATTAGGGTTGATCTTTCATAAAGAAACAGCAGCCAAGTTGTTGAATGAAAAACTGTTGAAAGATATGGCTCAAGCCGAGATCCAAATAAAAAATTATAAGGATAAGCCCAAAGTAGTTATTGTGCATTACGGCCAACAGATGAATAATTATATGGCCATTGGGCAAAAAAGTACAGCTACAAAAATGCTGGAATGGGCAGGCGCTGTGAATGTGGCGGAGGTTCCGGAAGGAATGAAACCTTTAAGCCCTGAGTTGATTGCCAAGGCTCAGCCCGATATTATTTTGGTTACCGATTTTGGATACGATCGACTGGGAAGCATTGAAAAGATCAAACAATTGCCAGGCATAGCCTTAACTCCTGCGGCAAAAAACAATAAGATTTTCCGTATTGAGGAATACGATTTGATTTACCTGGGGCCAAGAACCGGTGAAAATGTGTTGAAATTAGGAAAATTAGTACGTCAATAGTTTGTAAATCTGGAGTAAATGATGAAATCAACACACGGCAGAATCTATGGAGGTTTGGCGCTTTTGCTTCTGGGTGTAATACTTATTGCCTGTAGCCAGGGTGCCATCCATTTTTCGTACAGCCAGCTATGCGATTTTATTTTAGAGCAATCAGGAATTTCGAATAATCAGTGGCCGGCGCTGGATAAAGAAGTGTTTTTTCAAATACGTCTTCCCAGGGTATTGATGTGCGCGGTTGTAGGAGCGGCTCTATCGATGTCGGGAACGTTGATGCAGGCATTGTTCAGAAATCCAATTGTTGAACCAGGTTTGATTGGAACCTCGTCGGGTGCAGCCCTCGGTGCTGCATCGATATTTGTTTTGGGCAAACAGATGAAATGGGTTGCTGGAACTATTTTCGAACCTGTTTTACTGCCTGCAGCAGCTTTTGCAGGGGGCTTATTGGCAACGATTATTGTTTTTAAAGTGTCGAATACCAAGGGTCGGGTTATTGTGGCTACCATGATTTTGGCTGGTGTAGCAGTTAATGCCATCGCTGCAAGTGGAACCGGTTTTCTATCGTACATAGCACGAGATCCACAAGCCCGTTCAATTACTTTTTGGAATTTAGGCACTTTTTCAGGAGCTGATTGGTTTGGTTTAGGCTTGGTTCTAACAGCAACGATAATTTCTTTCGTACTTGCACTTCGATATGCTAAATCGCTCAACGCACTTTTGTTAGGAGAAGCCGAGGCGCTGCATTTAGGCATTAATGTGGAATCGCTGAAATGGAAAATTATCCTGATCAACACATTGATGGTGGGAGTAGCTACTGCTATGGTAGGAGTAATTGGTTTTGTTGGATTAGTAGTACCACATCTGTTGCGCATGCTCGGTGGCAGTGACAATCGTTTTTTGTTAATTGGTTCTGCTCTGCTTGGTGCTGTTTGGCTAGTACTGGCTGATCTATTAGCTCGTGTAGTGATGGCTCCCGCTGAGGTGCCAATTGGAATTATTACCGCATTGGTTGGGGCTCCTGTGTTTTTAATGATGCTTATTAATCAGGTTCGATCTGAGAAAAAAGGAGGTTTTTATGCTTAAGTTGGAGAATCTGCGTTTTTCTATCGGCGGTAATGAGATCATTAAAGGTGTTTCAGGAGAATTTGAACCGGGTAAGTTATCGATGATCATCGGTCCAAACGGATCAGGCAAATCCACCTTACTAAAAATGATGAGTGGAACGCTCACACCTACCGTGGGAACAATATGGTTGGGCGATGCAGCATTAAAAAAGCAATCGGAGAAAAAGCTGGCAAAATACAGGGCTGTACTTTCTCAACAAACAGATATGCCTTTTCCCTTAACAGTGGAAGAAGTTGTGATGATGGGCCGTTATCCGCATTTTCATTATAAACCTTCCATAAAGGATATTGAGATCTGTCGGTTGGCATTAGAAAAGCTGCAGATGAAGGGTTTTGCCAATCGAAACTATTTGACACTTTCAGGAGGGGAGCAGCAACGAGTGCATTTTGCACGTGTGTTAGCACAGATCTGGGAGCCTCACCAAAACGAGCTGCGCTATCTTTTTCTTGATGAACCAATAGCTTCGCTCGACTTGGGCTATCAGCATGAGTTTTTAAAGATCGCTAAAGAAATCGCTTTAGAGAACACCATAGTTGTGGCGATTATTCATGATTTGAATTTAGCTATGCAATACGCAGATCATTTAGTGGCCCTTAAGGCCGGAAGGAAAATAGTAGAAGGTCGGCCATCAGAGGCTTTAACGGAGAAATTGGTGTTGGATTTATATGATGTTCCCGCTCGAATTGTTTATCCTAAGGAGGTAGATTATCCAATTATTGCCATCTGATAGATAGCTCGTTTAACTTTTCTGTATCCGCATAAAAGGAAAAGAAATTCAAACTTCGGAGGATTAAAACCCTGAAGTTTGAATTTCTTTTTATGTTTGGAGCAATACCTAGGATGATTTAAATGAAAATTTTGTGACACGAGGAATATTTCCATCATTCCTAATCCTAAGGTTTAATTTGGTTTTGATTTCAAAGTCGTATATCTCTCGCGCGGACAGTAAACCTGTTTTATAAGCAGCCCTTTATTTTTTATTAAAATGAGTCTATTAGAAATATTAGGAAAGCTAATCCTAGATAAAAACTGAAACCATACAGTGTCCAACGAACAAGTTCCTTTGCTTTTCTATCGTAGCCATCAGCTTTAAATGTTCCAGAGAAAATAATCTGGATAACTCCTGGGAAAATAAAAGTCAAAACTTTCCAAAAAGTCCCAAGTGGGGTATTTGATTTTGATTCAGTTATTTCAGTTATTCTTATGTTTTCTTGGTTGGCTGTTTCGATTTGGTCATCTGATAAATTACGTAATGCCAATTCTTGTTCCGCTGCAATAATTGCCTCAGGTTGATAGTCGTCTCGCTGTTGATTTAAAATTTTTAAAAGTTCTGCTCTGTTCGTCGAGCCATTACGGCTGAAAATTGGTTTATCATATATTGATTTGCAATGTTCTTTAGGGTTGCCTATAACGTGCTGGGCTTGCCCGTTGTGTAATTTATTAATTAGGTTTTCTGTTCAAAGTTGCAGGTCGCAAGCGCTTTTGGAAAGCGATTGTGCTTGTTGCACAACTAAAGGTTCAATATTCATGGTTAAAAAACTTCCATTATCATAGTTGTGCAACAGCCACCTGTGTTAACGGTTCGTGTTTTCATCGTATTCCGCTTGTTATTCCCAATTCAATTTCAACTAATTTTAAAATCTTAACCATGTTTTTTGCTTGCCAGTATTTGTCTTGAAATTTGTCGGGTAAGTGATAACCATAAAAACGATATTGTTTTTTTGTCGCTACTTCAACATTATAGCTTATACCGTCGGTCCACCCATCTTGGAGTCCAGGAATGTTGTCCATGTTGGGAAGAGTCGTGATTTGTAAAAAGAATAATTTATTAAGAAAACTGCTCCATCCATTTTTGGGATTTAGTATTTCTATCTTTTTGGCTTTCACTATCTCGGTTAAATCTGACGCATTCCAGTCCACTGTCATTGTGTAGGAGGTTGCAGTCCAAGTATTATTTGTACGCTTAATGACAAGAAGTTTGCGAAGTGTCATTAATGAGTAGTCGTACCAAATTCTTATTTGTAGTGAGTCATAGCCACTTTGCAAGCTGTCAATTTTTAGCTGTTTTACTTTCTGCTGTGTCAATTTGTAAAAAAGGTCCTCTTCCCCATTTTTCCAAGTAGGTATTTCTTTTTTGAATTTTGTCGTATTAGTGCTTGTCTGACCTGAGCAAGGTGTCAGAAAACTCAGAAGTATAATTAAAATTGCAATGTGTCTCATTTTTAACATGACCGCTAACGTTTTGCGCTTGACGCAGGTGCGAAGAAAGTTCCGTTCCATTGTCCAGCATGACGAAAATAATTTAACCTGTTTGAAATTGCAAGTTGCACATCGCCAGCACTTGCGGCATAGCGCGTGTTGTGCGTAGTTTTTATATTATTGATCCAACAAGTCTTTGCTTAAGTCCGTCTTTTGTAAATACCCACACAAGTTCATAACCTCCAGCTCCATCGCTATTGTGTTGGTAAACAAAATAAGTCTCACCGTTTTTATAAACATTGAAAGAATTTTCGCATTCGTAAATGTCACAAAAGAATGCACTCGAAACTTGAATTATTTTCCCTTGAATAGTTAGGTTGATTTTTATTACTTCTTTACGAGGAAGTCCTCCATCTGTCCCCCAAGCGTGCCTACCATCGATAGCCGAAACCCATTGAGATTTATCCCTATCTATGATATGGTTTTGAGTTTTAAAAGGTTGAATAACATACTCAAAGTTAAAGTCAGATGCCTTATAAATCTTTAGCTTGTCGAGTGGTAGAAGTCTTGATTTATGAATGAATCCATTAACTGTTTCCGACTGAATTGAATTGAATGAGTATTTGTTTTTTAAAACATAGACTTCAACCCATTCACTTTTTTGAAAATCATCGTCTTCAGAATTATACCAAAATACTTCGTTAACAGAAATTTTATAGACTATTTCTGAATTTGCATTTGGTTTTGACCGAACATTCGTAAAGCCATCATTGTCTTGAATAATAGCAACTTGACATTGAGCCTGCAATGTCAAACACGCCAACATGAATAAGATCAGGATTCTCATTAAATTTAACTTAAGCAGATGAACGTTGATTAAAATTACGCACAACGAGTCGGTATATGCAACTCGTTGCGTTTAGTATGGGTTTAGTTGCGTCTATATTTCATTTAGCTGAACGCATTCTTTTCTTTCAATCATAACAAACAGCGGTTTCAGCCCTCCAAAATAATTATTTTAATCAATAGTCAACTTATTGAATGAAATGGGTAAAAAAAGAAATTCAAACTTCGGAGGGTTAAAACTCTGAAATCTGAATTTCTTTTTTGCTTTCATTGGAGCAATACTTGTCTGATGGCGGGTACGACGCTCCTAATGAAACTGCTCTTCTTCTGTCGATCCCTTCAAGGCGGTGGTTGAAGCTAAACCATTCATAATCGTGTTCTGCACCTCATCAAAATACCCGGTTCCAACAAATGCCTGATGTTTAACGGCCCTGAATCCATGTTTTTCTTGTAGTTCAAATTCACGCTGTTGAAGATGGGAAAAACCAAGCATTCCTTTCTCACTGTAATTCAGGGCCAGTTCAAACATAGCGGTATTAAGGGCATGAAATCCTGCAAGGGTAATGAACTGAAATTTATATCCCATATCGGCCAGTTGCTCGCGGAAAGTAAGCATGGTTTCATCGTCGAGATTCTTTTTCCAGTTAAAAGAAGGCGAACAATTATAGGCCAATAGTTTATTCGGGTATGCTGCTTTTATAGCTTGAGCAAACTCACGAGCTTGTCCAATATCAGGTTTCGAGGTTTCACACCAAACCAAATCAGCGTATGGTGCATAGGAAAGCCCTCGTGAAATGGCCTGTTCGATGCCCGCTTTTACCTTGTAGAAACCTTCAGTGGTTCGTTCGGTTGAAGTGATGAACGAATGATCGCGTTCATCGCAATCGCTGGTGAGTAGGGTAGCGGCATCAGCATCTGTGCGCGCTACCAGCAAAGTAGGAACTCCCATCACGTCGGCTGCCAAACGTGCAGCATTAAGTTTGGCAATGAACTCTCCCGTAGGAACCAATACCTTTCCACCCATATGCCCGCATTTTTTTGCTGATGCCAATTGATCTTCAAAGTGAACGCCTGCAGCTCCCGCCTCTATCATAGCTTTCATCAGTTCAAAGGCGTTCAAGTTGCCGCCAAATCCGGCTTCGGCATCAGCCACAATCGGAGCCATCCAGTGTACATCATCTCGTCCTTCCATTGTTTGTATCTGGTCGGCGCGCAATAAAGCATTGTTGATTTTCTTCACCACCTTTGGAACACTGTCGGCGGGGTACAAACTTTGGTCGGGATACATTTCACCGGCCAGGTTGGCATCGGCAGCCACCTGCCATCCGCTCAAATAAATAGCCTTTAATCCTGCCTGCACTTCCTGTATGGCCTGGTTGCCGGTAAGGGCCCCGAGTGCCGATACATAATGGTCTTCGTTCAGCAGTTTCCAAAGTCGTTCAGCGCCTAATCGAGCAAGGGAATGTTCAATGGTGACACTGCCTTTCAGCTTAATTACCTGTTCGGCAGTATAGCTCCGTTTAATGCCGGTCCAGCGGGCATGGCTCGCCCATTCCGCAGCCAGTTGCTGCGCTTTCTCAATAGTATTCATATGATTTATAGGGTGTAATAGCTTTACCTCACCCTCTGTTAATGAGGGTTGAGGCTAGCCGTTGATTGATTGGTCGCTTTTGTAATTAATCGTTTTGCTGTATGTAGTAGTAGGCCTGTAAGGTTAAGAATTCTGGAAACTGCTTGCTGAACACCAAGTCGTGGAAAAGACAGCCTGCCAGCATGTAGTTCTCCGAATGGTATCGGTCAAAGCCCACTTCTTCTTTCAGTTTTTCGCGCTCTTCGTCAATAATATCGTTTACATAATGGCGGTCGATCAGTTTCCACTGGTCTGTTATGCAGCCATGACGAACCCATTGCCACAGTTGGGCCCTCGATATTTCGGCTGTCGCCGCATCTTCCATTAGGTTGTTGATGGCGGCTGCTCCAATGCCATTTAACCAGGCAGCGATATAACGAATACCAACATTTACATTGGTGCGTACGCCTTGTTCGGTAATGGTGTTGCCGGCTGATGAAATAGCTAACAGGTCTTTGGCCGTTATGGTAATGTCATCGTGCAGAACATTTTTTTGATGAGGCTTTGTTCCCAGCATCAGGTCGAATGTTGCCCTGGTAATCGGAATCAGATCTGGGTGGGCAACCCAAGTACCGTCGAAGCCGTTTTCGGCCTCAAACTGTTTATCGTCTTTAACTTTTTCAAGAGCTATGCGGGTCACTTCACCATCTTTGCGGTTAGGAATAAAAGCAGCCATGCCCCCAATAGCATGTGCTCCCCGTTTATGACAGGTTTGTACCAGCAACTGAGTGTAGGCCCTCATGAAAGGTACACGCATGGTAACCGATGAGCGATCGGGCAATACAAACTGTTGCTGCATCCTGAATTTCTTAATGATGCTGAATATATAATCCCATCTTCCAGCGTTCAATCCTGCAATATGTTCACGCAATTCATATAAGATCTCATCCATCTCAAAAGCAGCCAAAATGGTTTCGATCAGCACGGTCGCTTTTATGGTTCCGCGAGGTATGCCCATATACTCTTGTGCAAACTCAAATACCTGGTTCCAAAGTCGAGCTTCCAAATGGTTTTCGAGTTTCGGCAGGTAGAAATATGGAGCGGTTCCTTGGCTCATTAGCTTACGGGCGTTATGGAAAAAGTAAAGCCCGAAATCGAACAATGAAGCGGATATAGGGCGGTTTTCAATTTTAAAATGAGCCTCGGTTAAATGCCAGCCCCGTGGACGAACCAATAGCACCGCTGTTTTTTCATCGAGTTTATATTGTTTGCCATCTTCCGATTCAAAATCGATTTCCCTTCTGATGGCATCTTTTAAGTTTTGTTGTCCCGATAGCACATTGTCCCAGGTAGGGGAAGTGGCATCTTCAAAATCGGCCATGAAAACATTAGCGCCTGAGTTAAGCGCATTAATGATCATTTTCTTATCTACAGGACCGGTAATTTCCACTCTACGGTTTTGAAGGTCAGCAGGAATCGGAGCGACTTTCCAGTTACCATTTCTAACGCTTGCAGTTTCAGGAAGAAAATCAGGAAGTTTTCCGGTATTAATTTCACGTTGACGTTCCATCCGACGGATCAGTAGTTCGCGACGCTCATGTTCGAAATTTTGATGAAGGAAAACTAAAAAGTCAATCGCTTCGGGAGTAAGAAGCGTAATAGAGTGGTTGTTCAGGTCTTTGCTTATTTCCACCAAGTAGCCTGTAGTAAGTTGGTCCATAATGAAAAGATTTATTGATTGATTAATCCGAATATAGTAAAAATTCTTCAATAGCGAAATTTCGCTGAAATATTTTTTTCGCTTTTTGTGCAGTTTCTCGTTTTTGCGTATTATTGATAACAGAAACAGCAAAATCAATCAATTTGATACTCAACGAAGAAACAATCCGACTCATTTTAGGGCTTAAAATTCGTAGCTCAAGAGCCGATAAAGGCATTTCGCTTACCGAATTGGCACAACAAACCGGGGTTTCGGTTTCGTATCTCAACGAAATTGAAAAGGGAAAGAAACACCCAAAACCCAGTAAGATCGCTTTGATTGCTGATGCGCTGGATGTTCCTTATGATCAGTTGGTATCATTAGAGATCGATAAAAAGCTGTTGGCGGTTGCCCGTTTGCTTAGTTCTGACTTAATGAAAGAACTTCCCTTGGAGCATTTCGGGATTGATATTTCTACTTTGGTAGATGTGTTTGCTACTGCGCCGGCAAAATTTGGGGCTTTCGTAAATACCTTAATTGAAATTGCCCGCAACCGCGATATTAGTGTGGAACAGTTTTATTTTGATGCCTTGCGCTCGTACCAGGAAATGCGTGAGAACTACTTTGGCGACTTGGAGCAGCTGGCATCAACCTTTATCGAAGAGAAAAATATTGAAGGGAACGGAACCTCGTTGATAGCTCAGCTCGAACAGGTGCTTTTAACCGACTATTCAATAAAAGTTAAATATTCACTTCAGAAAAATGAGCAGTTAAAAGAGCTACGTTCCTTATTCGACTCGAATAATAAAGAACTGCTGATAAATGATAAACTGAGTGTTGAACAAAAGGCTTTTATTTTAGCAAAGGAGATCGGTTTTCAGCTGTTGAATATCGAAAATCGTTCATATACCTCGGTGTGGGTTAAGGTGGAGTCATTTGATGTAGTGCTAAACAACTTTAGGACTTCCTATTTTGCCGGAGCAGTGCTGGTTTCCTGCGATCAGCTCATTGAAGACATGGAGGGATTCTTTGCTCATAAGAAATGGTCGGCTGAAAGTCTGGATGAGATCATGCAGAAATATACGGCCACTCCTGAAGTGTTCATGTATCGCTTAACCAGTATTCTTCCAAAATTCTTCGGACTTAACCAGCTTTTCTTTCTTAAATTTGACCGTAATAAATCGGATAAGGAAGTTCATCTATCCAAAGAACTCCATCTTTCAGGTTTGCATAATCCGCATGCCAGCTTTAGGCACGAGCATTATTGCAATCGCTGGATCTCGATATGGCTGTTAAATGATTTGGAAAAAGCACCTAAAGAGCAATGGATCTCCGGAATTCAACGTTCTTCTTATGTCGATTCAACGAATGAGTACCTGTTGTTTAGTGTTGCACGACGTACGCCGACTCAAAACAGCACCGTAAGTATTGGTTTGCTGATCAATCAGCAACTTACACAAAAGGTGAGGTTTGTAAATGATGAGAATATTCCACGACGCTTGGTTAACATTACCTGTGAACGTTGCCGGTTAACTGATTGTGAAGAGCGAAGTGCTGAAGCAAGGATTTACCTGAAACAACAACAGCAGGAACAATTAATTAATGCTATTCAAGAATTTTTAAACAGATAACAATGACAAAGCTAAGTGTCAATATTAATAAAGTAGCTACCATCAGAAATGCCAGAGGTGGTAATAACCCTGATATAATAAAAGTTGCATTAGATTGTGAACGTTTTGGTGCTGAGGGTATCACCGTTCATCCTCGTCCCGATGAACGCCATATTCGTTACCAGGATTGCATCGATCTAAAACCTTTATTAACTACCGAATTTAATATTGAAGGCCGACCAGATGAACGATTTATGGACTTGGTGCTAAAAGTAAAACCCGCCCAGGTTACCTTGGTCCCAGATGCTCCGGATGCGATCACTTCTAATGCTGGCTGGGATACCATTCGTCATCGTGCTTATTTAAAGGATATTATTGCCGAGTTTAAGTCGAACGGAATTCGTACTTCTATTTTTGTTGATCCGGTGATTGATATGGTGGATGGCGCTGCCGAAACCGGAACCGATCGCATCGAACTCTATACCGAATCGTATGCTACGGGTTATCATCAAAATAAAGAGCAAGCGATACAGCCTTATCTTGAAGCGGCTAAGTTAGCGGCAGAATTGGGTTTAGGAGTAAATGCCGGACATGATCTTGATCTGCACAATCTTAAATACCTGAAAGATAATATGCCCGAACTGATGGAAGTTTCCATCGGCCATGCATTGATCTGCGATGCACTGTACCTCGGCCTCGAAAATACTGTTCAACAATATTTGCGTCAGCTTAGATAATTTAGAGTTACGGTTTTCGAATAGGCAGGACTTTGTTAAGCAACTCGTAACCCGAAACAAGTAACTCGAAATCCGTAACACGTAACCCGTAACCCATAACCCGAGATTTATAGAATAACATAAAGTTGTAAATGATTGAAGATGTGGCTTAAGGAATGGAATAGGGCTAAAGAATATTTATATTTGAGATATGGATACAATTAAAGTAGAAATATTAAACCCGAAAGCAGTTAAACTTTTACAAGATTTGGCTGATTTAAAGCTTATTGCTATTCAGGAGAATAAAGAGCCATCTTTTATCAGCTATATTCAAAAAATCAGAAAAAAAGCGATTAATGCACCATCATTAGATGAGATTACTAAAGAGGTGGAGTATGTAAGAGCAAAGCGTTATGCTAAATAAACCCGATAGGATTATTTTAGATACCAATTTGTGGATTAGCTTTTTAATTTCTAATGAATTCTCAAAATTAGATTCGATTCTTTCCGACAAAGATTCAATTTTATTGTTCAGTGATGAATTATTAGAAGAGTTCCTGTCGGTTATAGAACGACCTAAATTAAAAAAGTAAATTTCAAGGATTGAATTAAAAAAGCTCTTGCGATTGATTGATGAGGTAGCTGAGTTTATAGAAGTAAAGTCTCACCTGACTCATTGTAGAGATCCTAAAGATGACTTTTTATTAGCTCTTGCGAAAGATGGTAATGCTTCACATTTAATAACAGGAGATAATGATTTGTTAGCTTTATCAGTTTTTGATAAAACTCAAATCATAACTATAACAGATTATCTACAACAAAAAAATGTTTAAAAGGATTTTTATAATTACCCTGTTAATACAAATTATACTGATTAGACCTATTGTTTCAGCACAAAAACTAAGCAAAGAACTTAAGCAGTTACGCGAAAACTTAAGCGGGCGGTTTTCGAACGAAGATCAGGCACGGTTTAGTATAGATACAAAACCTGAGACGTTTGTTATGAAACAGATTTGGGCCGAAAAGGAAAATGATGAATTGTGGTTTTATGCCGAGCGGTTTAGAGCTGATTCGACAAATCTGCCCCATCAACAGTTTGTTTGGCATGTGAAGCAAACCGATCAGAATCGTTATTTCATTGAGATTTTCACGCCTAAAACATCCCTTCCATTGATTACCGACTGGAAATCAAAAACACCGTTATTTGCTGGCTTAACAGATACTATGTTGGTAAAGTTAAGTTGCCCACTGTACATAGTTCGTAAAACTATGATTGAATTTACAGGAGGGACAAAGGCCAATACCTGCGTAGCCGGATTGCCTGCCAATGCGGTTTACAAGACCATCGAGCTTTATTGTAGTGAAAGCACGCTGATGCTTTGGGAGCGGGGGTACAATGCTACCGGTAAGCTGGTATATGGTTCAGACAAAGGCGGTACGGTTTTTAGAAAGCTGGAGCAGTTTAAATAAGGAGTTCTGAACGTTGTGTCACTCTGAGTGTTGCTAATTGCAAAAGCAATAATTTTTGAATGTAATGACAAGAAAGTAACTCCCGCTGATAACGCAAATAAACGCAGATTTCTCTTTAATCAGAATTTGTGTTTTTTCTGCGAGAATCAGTGTCATCTGCGGGCTATGTTGTCATTGGTAGAGGAGTCGAAGGATACGTTTTTTAATGCTTAAGTCCCATTATTAACAGTTCGGCCGTTGCCGGATTGCTTGCCAAAGGCACATTATGCACATCGCACTGACGCATAAGCATCATGATATCCGGTTCATGCGGATGGGCATTTAAAGGATCCCTGAAAAATAAAACCATTTTGGTAATACCTTCTGCTACACGTGCGGCAATTTGAGCATCACCACCTAGCGGTCCTGAAAGAAACCTATGTACATTTAATCCTAAGTTTTCTGCTATTTTGCCGGTGGTTCCAGTGGCTATCAATCGGATGTGATCTTGTTTAAAGACTTCCAGATTTTTGGTCAGAAAAAAATTCATCTCATCTTTTTTTCCATCATGAGCCACAATTGCTATTTCCATATAGTATAGTTTTTTGAAAAAATAACCGAAAATTATTCTGAATCGTTAGTTCAATAGGTTCGAAAGTGGTTGAAAATTAAGCACTAACAAACCACAGATTCATAGCCTCCCCTGTTTTTCTTTTGCGCTTAATTTATTAAATTTAATAGATAGGATAGTATACAATATTGATATGATGATACTTTTTTACGCACTTTAAGCGCTTTCCAATCTCGGTATCAGCCTTCTCTCAGCCACAGCGGTGCGTTCAATACATTAATAACCCCTTATTTTTTGTATGCACCATACTGTACATAGAGCCCGATTTATATTTCTTCTAATAATTCTCTTTTTTACCTCGACAGTAAAGGGTCAGTTTACTATAAATGAGCCATTAACTGGAAGTTCCATTACCGGTATTACACTGGGAGGGAAGGCTCGTTTAACCGGTACCGGTCAATCGGGAGCTGATCCTATAGGACAGGGCTACCTGAGGTTAACTGAAGATGCCAATAATCAGGTTGGATGGGCTTACATTAACCAGTCGTTTACGCCCGATATGGGTGCCATTATTGATTTTGAATTCCTGTCGTGGGGAAATAGTAGCAGCAAAGCTGATGGCTTTTCAGTTTTTTTGTTTGATGCCAGTTATGATATTAATAACAGCGGCCCCAAAAAATTTGCCATTGGAGCCGATGGAGGATCCTTGGGATATGCCCAAAAAACAGGTGTAGCAGGACTTACCGGGGGCTATGTAGGAATAGGAATCGATGAGTTTGGCAATTTCATTATTAGTTCTGAAGGTAAAAATGGGGGTATAGGCGGGTCAAACTTACTACCCGACGCAATTGCTATTCGAGGACCTTCGAGTAATTATGCTTACATCGGAGGTACCCATTCGGGTGTTACGGGTAGTCCAATGAAAGGTGTAAGTGTGGATTATAATACGACTACCTCAATACGTCCAACTTCTGCCCAATTCTACCGCAGGGTGCAAATTTTATTAGAACCAGTTAGTGGTGCGGGATTTAAAATATCTATAAAACTTAAAACAAGTCCAACCGGAGATTTTGTTACCATTATACCTTCAATAAATTCTTCTCTGTTAGCTAATCCGCCAGCCAGGCTACGTGTCGGCTTTGCCGGCTCAACTGGTGGGTCGAAAAATGTTCATGAATTACGCAACTTATTTGCCACCACCAGCAATAACCTTTCTGTTACTAAACTAGGCCCTTCAGGAGTTGATAACCAAACGACATTTTCTTACACCATTGATGTTCAAAACGGCTCGGGTACCGATGCCAATAATACAATCGTGAGAGATACTTTGCCACCCTCTTTTTCATTGGTAAATAGCTCATTCTCTTCATCTAATGCTCAAAATGCAGGTGTTGTAACGGCTAATGGCAATATTTTAGAATTGCGTGCTACTACCTTAAAAGCAAATAGTTCCGGCACTTTTACGCTTACTGGTAAACTCAATGAAACAAGTGGAACATTGAGTCAAATAACCAATCTTGCCAGGGTTTATTCTCCTACGGGGTTTATTGATTTGGATCCGACTAATGATGTTTCAAAAATAACTACAATAATCCGACGGCCTGATTTAAGTATTGCTAAGACTCATAGCGGTAGTTTTGTCAGAGGAGGGAGTTACAATTTTACGATAAAGGTTAACAATAATTCATCAGCCAATGGCAGTACAGCCAATCAGGTTCAGGTTACTGATGTTCTTCCTGCAGGGTTAACTCCACAAGGTTCAACATATGCTTCAAATGGATGGGCAGTTACTGTAAACGACCAAACAGTAACCGCTGTAAGGTCTGATGCGCTCACTCCGGGAAGTACCTATCCTGATCTGGTCATTCCAATTAAAGTCGACCAAACGGCCGCATCTTCTTTATCCAATACGGCATCAGTGAGTGTAGCCGGAGAAACTACCACATCAAATAACTCATCAACTGATGTGGTACAGGTTATTTCACAGACTGATATTTCGGTTGAAATATCAGATAACTCAACATCTTATACTCCAGGGGGTACAGGTTCTTATGTCATTACCGTTCGTAATGTCGGTCTGACCAATGCAGGCAATATATCTCTTTCAAATACCCTGCCTCTCGGAGTGACTATAAACGGTGCAGTTACTGGGAGTGCTACTGGCGGCTCAATAGGAACAATTTCGGGGCCTATTGGAGGCAATAAAATAGCTATAACCGGAGCAAGCTTACAGGTTGGAACTGGAAATACATTGGTTTTTACAGTACCAGTTAGTTATGCAGTTAGCCTTACTACAGATCCTTTAGTAAATACAGTTACGGTGGCGGAGGCAAGTGAACCTGCTAATGCGGTTGGAAATAATACAGCAAATGATTCAGATACCCGAAATGGGCAGTCGGATCTTAATCTGGAGCAGATCACACCAAATGTAAGCTCAATGAAACGATGTGACAATGCGGAGCTCACTTTTCAAATCCGAAATAATGGTCCGGTGAATGCTATCTCAGGCCTGAATGTGCAGTTCCCACTTCCGGATGGGTTAACTTTTGATAGCGCTACCCAAGGAGGCTCTTATAATTCTTCAACAGGAATTGTAACCATTAATTCAACGGCTAACTTGCCTGTAGGCTCAATTGTTTCATTGGTATTAAAGGCTATAGTAAAACCAGATGCACCTGTTTCTATTCCTTCGGTGGAGGCTACGGTCGCACCAAATTCTCCAAATGTCGACGCAATTCCTGCCAATAATAAAAGAAACACTCCGTCAATTTCAATTGGCTCATCACCTTCAGGAATACTGTCAGGAACTCAAACTGTATGCTCGGGAACAACAGCTTTGCTTACGCTTAACTTAACTGGAAACCCGCCTTGGAACATTGTTTATTCTGATGGAACAACCGATTTTTCAATCAATAATATCAACAACGCTTCCTATTCATTTTCGGTAAGCCCAACAGCAACTACCACATACACCCTTAAAAGTGTTGATGATGGAACAACAGACTGTGGGTATAATGTTACAGGGAATGCAGTAGTAACGATTACACCGGCAATTGGCAATAATACAATAACCGCAACCTCCTCATTAAATATTTGTTATGGAAGCAATCCATCATTAATAAACGGATCCATTCCAACAGGGGGAAGTGGAGGGTATTCTTACCAGTGGCAATCTAGTTTAGATGGCACAAATTGGTCGAATATAACCACGGCAGGTCAGAATGCTAACTATGATCCGCCTGTATTGCCTCAGTCAGCTTATTATCGAAGAACTATCACCTCTGGAGCGTGTATTAACCCATTAGCAAGTAATGCTATTCGTTTTGCTGTTTCTCCTATACCTCTGTTAACAATTGTCAGTGTTCCTTCAATTCTTGAAGGTAACTCCGGTACTACTGTCGCTAATTTTCAGATTGAACTTAGTCAGTCCGTTAGCTGCGATGTGAGTGTTAATTATGCAACTTCTAATGTGACAGCTTTGGTGGGAGAAGATTACGTTGGCACCTCTGGAGTATTAACTATTCCTGCAGGAAGTACTTCTGCTACTATTCCAGTTACTGTAAACGGTGATATAAAATTTGAGCCCGACGAAACCTTCACGCTAACCTTGAGCAATCCGGTAAACACTACGATTAATACAACGACCGCCACCGGCACGATCCGTAACGACGATGCGATTCCGACGGTATCAATCAATCCGGCCAGCCAGTCGCTGAGCGAAGGTACGGGAGCGGGCAGTACTACGGCCGCTTTAACAGTAACGCTAAGCAACCCGAGCGCCCAGACGATCACGGTAGACTACAGTACTTCGGCCAGTACGGCCACTTCCGGGGTGGATTATACTTCTGTCTCCAACATCACCCTAACGTTTGCCCCCGGCGAGACAAGCAAGAACATCAGCATTGCCATTACCCGGGATAATATCAAAGAGAGTGATGAGCAGTTTTCGGTAGTGCTGAGCAATATCAATAACGCCACGGCCGGCAGCCTTACCGGGCAGGTAACGATCACCGACGATGATGCTGTGCCAACGATCAGTATCTCTGCAGCCTCGGTGAGTGAAGGCAATACGGGAACCACGGCTTTAACGTTTACGGCCACGCTCGGCAACCCTTCGGCTAGTGCGGTGAGCTTTAATTATGCTACGGCCAATGGCACGGCCAGTACAGCCGACAACGATTATGTGGCCATCGCGAGCGGCACGCTGAGCTTCGCCGCAGGAGAGCTCAGTAAAACGATCACGGTGTTTGTCAACGGGGATGTGAAGTTCGAGGCCAATGAAACCTTTAGCTTGCAGCTGAGTAATGCAGTCAATGCTACCCTGGGGCAAACAAGTGTAACGGGCACGATCACCAACGATGACCAGGTGCCTCATCTCACTGCCAGCGCCTTTTCGGTGAAAGAGGGCAATAGCGGAATCACTTCGCTGACGATCAAGGCCCGGCTAACCAACCCGAGTTCTCAGACCATCAGCTGGAACGGCAGCTCGAAAGACGGTACAGCTACAGCTGCCGATAACGATTACCATGTGTTTGTAAATATTCCCTTTACGCTGCCTCCGGGTGTGACGGCTAAAGACACCACCTTGTTTGTCATAGGTGATACGAAGTTTGAAGAGGATGAAACGTGGTTCGTAACACTGAGTGATGCTCAGAATGTGGTACTCGATATTGTGGATGTCCCACTGACGATCGTTAACGACGATGCCCAGCCGGTGGTGAATGTAGCCTCCCTGTCGCAGAATGAGGGTAACAGCGGAGCGACCAACTACGACTTTCATGTGGTGCTGGACCATGCCAGCTACCAGCAGGTAGAGGTGGATGTGGCCACAGCCAACGGTACGGCCACCACAGCCGATAATGACTACCAGGCCAGCAGCTCCCATGTGGTGTTTGCACCGGGCGAAACCGATAAGGTGTTCACGGTGGTGGTGAATGGCGACACCAAGCGAGAGGCGGACGAAACCTTCACGCTAACCTTAAGCAATCCTGTTAACACTACGATTAATACAACCACGGCCACGGGCACGATCCGCAACGACGACGCCCTCCCGACGGTATCGATCAATCCTGCCAGCCAGTCGGTGAGCGAAGGTACGGGAGCAGGCACTACCACAGTTAATCTTACAGTAACGCTAAGCAACCCGAGCGCCCAGACGATCACGGTAGATTACAGCACGGCAGCAGGTACAGCTACCTCCGGGGCGGATTATACTTCTGTCTTCAACCTCACCTTAACGTTTGCGCCTGGCGAGACAAGCAAGAACATCAGCATCGCCATTACCCGGGACAATATCAAAGAGAGTGATGAGCAGTTTTCGGTAGTGCTGAGCAATATCAATAACGCCACGGCCGGCAGCCTTACCGGCCAGGTAACGATCACCGACGATGATGCTGTGCCAACGATCAGTATCTCTGCAGCCTCGGTGAGCGAAGGCAATACGGGAACCACGGTTTTAACGTTTACGGCCACGCTCGGCAACCCTTCGGCCAGTGCAGTGAGCTTTAATTATGCTACGGCCAATGGGACGGCCAGTACAGCTGACAACGATTATGTGGCCATCACGAGCGGCACGTTGAGCTTCGCCGCAGGAGAGCTCAGTAAAACGATCACGGTATTTGTCAACGGTGATGTGAAGTATGAGGCTAATGAAATCTTTAGCTTGCAGCTGAGTAATGCAGCCAATGCTACCCTGGGCCAAACAAGCGTAACAGGCACGATCACCAACGACGACCAGGTGCCTCATTTAACTGCCAGCGCCTTTTCGGTGAAAGAGGGCAACAGCGGACTCACTTCGCTGACGATCAAGGCGCGGTTGTCGAACCCAAGTGATCAGACCATTAGCTGGAACGGCAGTTCGAAAGACGGTACGGCCACGGCAGCCGATAACGATTACGGGGTGTTTGTAAATATTCCCTTTACGCTGCCTCCGGGTGTTACGGCCAAAGACACCACCTTGTTTGTCATAGGTGATACGAAGTTTGAAGCGGATGAAACCTGGTTCGTAACACTGAGTGATGCTCAGAATGTGGTGCTGGACATCGTGGATGTACCGCTGACGATCGTTAATGACGATGCTCAGCCGGTGGTGAGCCTCGCCTCCCTGTCGCAGAATGAAGGCAACAGCGGAGCGACCAACTATGACTTTCACGTGGTGCTGGACCATGCCAGTTACCAGCAGGTAGAGGTGGATGTGGCCACGGCTAACGGTACGGCCACCACAGCCGATAATGACTACCAGACCAGCAGTGCCCATGTGGTTTTTGCACCGGGTGAAACCGATAAGGTGTTCACGGTGGTGGTCAATGGTGATACCAAGCGAGAGGCGGATGAAGCTTTCACCGTAACGCTAAGCAATCCAATAAATGCAACAATTAATACCACTACGGCTACCGGTACGATCCGCAACGACGATGCGATCCCTACGGTATCGATTAGTCCGGCCAGCCAGTCGCTGCGCGAAGGTACGGGAGCGGGCAGTACTACGACCGCTTTAACAGTAACGCTAAGCAATCCGAGCGCTCAGACGATCACGGTGGATTACAGTACTTCGGCCGGCACGGCCACTTCCGGGGTGGATTATACTTCTGTCTCCAACATCACCCTAACGTTTGCCCCCGGTGAGACAAGCAAGAACATCAGCATTACCATTACCCGGGACAATATCAAAGAGAGTGATGAGCAGTTTTCGGTAGTGCTGAGCAATATCAATAACGCCACAGCCGGCAGCCTTACCGGGCAGGTAACGATCACCGACGATGATGCTGTGCCAACGATCAGTATCTCTGCAGCCTCGGTGAGCGAAGGCAATACCGGAACCACGGCTTTAACGTTTACGGCCACGCTGAGTAATCCTTCGGCCAGTGCGGTGAGCTTTAATTATGCTACGGCCAATGGCACGGCCAGTACAGCCGACAACGATTATGTGGCTATCACGAGCGGCACGCTGAGCTTCGCCGCAGGAGAGCTCAGTAAAACGATCACGGTGTTTGTCAACGGGGATGTGAAGTTCGAGGCCAATGAAACCTTTAGCTTGCAGCTGAGCAATGCAGTCAATGCTACCCTGGGGCAAACAAGTGTAACGGGCACGATCACCAATGATGACCAGGAGCCTCATTTAACTGCCAGCGCCTTTTCGGTGAAAGAGGGTAATAGCGGAATCACTTCGCTGACGATCAAGGCGCGGTTGTCGAACCCAAGTGATCAGACCATCAGCTGGAACGGCAGCTCGAAAGACGGTACAGCTACAGCTGCCGATAACGATTACCATGTGTTTGCGAATATTCCGTTTACGATGCCTCCCGGTGTTACGGCCAAAGACACCACGCTGTTTGTCATTGGCGATACGAAATTTGAACCCGATGAGGTATGGTATGTGACGTTGAGTGATGCACAGAATGTGGTGCTGGATATTGTGGATGTGCCGCTGACGATCGTTAACGATGATGCTCAGCCGGTGGTGAGCCTCGCCTCCCTGTCGCAGAATGAGGGTAACAGCGGAGCGACCAACTACGACTTTCATGTGGTGCTGGACCATGCCAGTTACCAGCAGGTAGAGGTGGATTTGGCCACAGCCAACGGTACGGCCACCACAGGCGATAACGATTATCAGGCCAATACCGTCCATGTGGTGTTTGCACCGGGCGAAACCGATAAGGTATTCACGGTGGTGATTAATGGTGATACCAAGCGAGAGCCCGACGAAACTTTCACGCTAACCTTAAGCAATCCTGTTAACTCCACAATTAATACAACGACCGCCACCGGCACGATCCGCAACGACGACGCCATCCCGACGGTATCGATCAGTCCTACCAGCCAGTCGGTGAGCGAAGGTACGGGAGCGGGCAGTACTACAGTTAATCTTACAGTAATGCTAAGCAATTCGAGCGCACAGACGATCACGGTAGACTATAGTACTTCGGCCGGTACGGCCACTTCCGGGGTGGATTATACTTCTGTCTCCAACATCACCCTAACGTTTGCCCCCGGTGAGACGAGCAAGAACATCAGCATTACCATTACCCGGGATAATATAAAAGAAAGTGATGAGCAGTTTTCGGTAGTGCTGAGCAATATCAATAACGCCACGGCAGGTAATCTTACGGGGCAGGTAACGATCACCGACGATGATGCCGTGCCAACGATCAGTGTGGCCGCCGCTTCAGTAAATGAAGGCAATACCGGAACCACGGCTTTAACCTTTACGGCCACGCTCGGCAACCCTTCGGCCAGTGCGGTGAGCTTTAATTATGCTACGGCCAATGGCACGGCCAGTACAGCCGACAACGATTATGTGACCATTGCGAGCGGCACGCTGAGCTTCGCCGCAGGAGAGCTCAGTAAAACGATCACGGTGTTTGTCAACGGGGATGTGAAGTTCGAGGCTGATGAAACCTTTACCCTGCAGCTGAGTAATGCCACCAATGCTACCCTGGGGCAAACAAGCGTAACAGGCACGATCACCAATGATGACCAGGTGCCTCATTTAACTACCAGCGCCTTTTCGGTGAAAGAGGGTAATAGCGGAATCACTTCGCTGACGATCAAGGCGCGGTTGTCGAACCCAAGTGATCAGACCATCAGCTGGAACGGCAGCTCGAAAGACGGCACGGCCACGGCAGCTGATAACGATTACCATGTGTTTGTGAATATACCGTTTACGCTGCCTCCGGGTGTTACGGCCAAAGACACCACCTTGTTTGTCATAGGTGATACGAAGTTTGAAACGGATGAAACCTGGTTCGTAACACTGAGCGATGCACAGAATGTGGTGCTGGACATAGTGGATGTACCGCTGACGATCGTTAACGACGATGCTCAGCCGGTGGTGAGCCTAGTCTCCCTGTCGCAGAATGAGGGTAACAGCGGAGCGACCAACTACGACTTTCATGTGGTGCTGGACCATGCCAGTTACCAGCAGGTAGAGGTGGATGTGGCCACAGCCAACGGTACGGCCACCACAGCCGATAATGACTACCAGGCGGGCAGCGCCCATGTGGTGTTTGCACCTGGGGAAACCGATAAGGTGTTCACGGTGGTGGTCAATGGTGATACCAAGCGAGAGCCCGACGAAACCTTCACGCTAACCTTGAGCAATCCGGTAAACACTACGATTAATACAACGACCGCCACCGGCACGATCCGCAACGACGACGCTATCCCGACGGTATCAATCAGTCCTGCCAGCCAGTCACTGAGCGAAGGTACGGGAGCAGGTAGTACTACGGCCGCTTTAACAGTAACGCTAAGCAACCCGAGCGCCCAGACGATCACGGTAGATTACAGTACTTCGGCCGGTACGGCTACCTCCGGGGCGGATTATACTTCTGTCTCCAACCTCACTTTAACGTTTGCGCCGGGTGAGACAAGCAAGAACATCAGCATCGCCATTACCCGAGATGATATAAAAGAAAGTGATGAGCAGTTTTCGGTGGTGCTGAGCAATATCAATAACGCCACAGCCGGCAACCTTACCGGGCAGGTAACGATCACCGACGATGATGCCGTGCCAACGATCAGTGTGGCCGCCGCTTCAGTAAATGAGGGCAATACCGGAACCACGGCTTTAACGTTTACGGCCACGCTCGGCAACCCTTCTGCCAGTGCGGTGAGCTTTAATTATGCTACGGCCAATGGTACGGCCAGTACAGCCGACAACGATTATGTGGCCATCACGAGCGGCACGCTGAGCTTTGCCGCAGGAGAGCTGAGCAAAACGATCACGGTGTTTGTCAACGGCGATGTGAAGTTCGAGGCTAATGAAACCTTTAGCTTGCAGCTGAGCAATGCAGTCAATGCTACCCTGGGCCAAACAAGCGTAACAGGCACGATCACCAATGATGACCAGGCGCCTCATTTAACTGCCAGCGCCTTTTCGGTGAAAGAGGGCAACAGCGGAATCACTTTGCTGACGATCAAGGCGCGGTTGTCGAACCCGACAGACCAGACCGTTAGCTGGAACGGCAGCTCGAAAGACGGTACGGCCACGGCAGCCGATAACGATTACGGGGTGTTTGTGAATATACCGTTTACGCTGCCTCCGGGTGTTACGGCCAAAGACACCACCTTGTTTGTCATAGGTGATACGAAGTTTGAAACGGATGAAACCTGGTTCGTAACACTGAGTGATGCACAGAATGTGGTGCTGGACATAGTGGATGTACCGCTGACGATCGTTAACGACGATGCTCAGCCGGTGGTGAGCCTCGCCTCCCTGTCGCAGAATGAGGGTAACAGCGGAGCGACCAACTACGACTTTCATGTGGTGCTGGACCATGCCAGTTACCAGCAGGTAGAGGTGGATGTGGCCACCGCCAACGGTACGGCCACCACAGCCGATAATGACTACCAGGCGGGCAACGCCCATGTGGTGTTTGCACCGGGGGAAACCGATAAGGTGTTCACGGTGGTGGTCAATGGTGATACCAAGGATGAATCGGATGAAACATTTAATATTTCACTTACAAATCCAATAAATGCCAGTGCTCCTGCAACATTCATTCAAAATACGATTGTTAATGATGATGCTCAACCAGTAGCTACGATAGCTGATGTAAGCATGATTGAAGGAAATGCAGGGCAACAAACACTGATGATATTTACGGTTCAACTTAGCAATACTTCCGATAAGGTGATTTCGATGAACTTCTCAACTACTGACGGAACGGCGGTTTCAACTGGTGCCGAGAAAGATTACCAGGCGGTTATAGGTCGCTTGCAAATTCCTCCGAATACATTAACCGGTACAATTGCGATTCCGATTAACGGAGATCTGACCTTTGAAAATGATGAAACCTTTTCATTGATTGTAAATAATCCAACTGCTGTAGATTTTCCGCAAAATGCAGCTTCAGTTATAGCAGTCGGAACTATATTAAATGATGACGGAATTCCTTCGGCATCCATATCAAATGTTTCGGCCAATGAAGGAAATGCGGGAACGAACAATTTTAATTTTCTGGTAACGCTCTCAAATCCTTCAACTCAAACTATTACTATTGATTATGCTACCCAAAATGGAACAGCGCTTACAACTGATAATGATTATGTTTCTCAAAGCGGGACATTGACTTTTGCCGCTGGCGAACTTTCAAAACTTGTAAGCATTCAAGTGAATGGAGACCTTAAATTTGAAAGTGATGAAAATTTTACGGTTAATTTAAGTAATGCATCAAACGCCAATATAATTACGCCGCAAGGTACGGCAACAATAGTTAATGACGATAACCTGCCTATTATTTCAATTGTTAACAGTGCCTCGGCTTTAGAGGCGAATGGCAAAATTGACTTTGCAGTTAACCTTTCAAATCCAACGGATAAAGATATTAGTTTGGTCTATTCAGTTACTGATGGAACCGCTACAGTTGCCGATAATGATTACGTTGGAGGATCAAATTTAATAGTATTGATTCCTGCCGGATCAACAACTGCCACACTTGCAGTACCGGTTAATGATGATACTAAGAACGAAAATGACGAAACCTTCACGGTAACACTGGTTTCGGCAGACAATGCGACATTAAGTGCTTCGGCAATATCGATTGGTACCATCTTGGACGATGATCAACGTTCAATTATAAGTATGGCCAATGTGGCGGTAAATGAAAGCTCAGGAAGTGCTGTAGTAACCTTAACATTAGACAAAGTTTCGGGTAAAGATATTCAAGTGAATTACGCCACTTCCAATGTTACTGCGCGGTCTCCTAATGACTTTACAGCCGTAAGTAGTACCCTTACAATACCTGCTGGCACAGCCTCAATTCAAATTTCCATACCTATAATTGATGATGCATTGAACGAAAATGATGAAACGTTTAGGTTTAACCTGAATGGTCCGGTGAATGCCATTTTATCAACCACTTCAGTTGTAGTTACCATAATTGATAATGATGCTTTGCCGACATTAAGCTTTGGCGGTAATGTAAGCCTCCTCGAAGGAAATACTGGAGTAACCGATTTTGTGTTTACGGTACAGCTTAGTGCCGTAAGTGGAAGGGATATAAGCTTTGCCTACCAAACCAACGATGTTACGGCTAATGCTCCTTTTGATTATGTTACATCTTCCGGAATAATAACCATTCCGGCAGGTTCAACTCAGGCAAGTATAACAATAGCCGTTAACGGCGATTTGTCTAATGAGGCTGATGATACCTTTTCAGTTTCAATTGCTAATCCGGTGAATGTTTCCTTAGGAAGTGTGGCTGTGGCTACCGGAACCATAGTAAATGACGATGCCTTGCCAACGCTATCAATTAGTGATGCCTCGGTAGTAGAAGGAAATACAGGCACCACCCTAATAACTTTTGATGTAAGCTTAAGTGCTCCGAGCGGACGTCCTATCACATTGACCTATAGCACATCGAATGGAACAGCTACGGGAGGCTCGGATTTTATTGCGGTTAATAATGCGCAATTGGTAATTCCAGCCGGCACTCTGCATGCAAAAGTTACTATTGAAGTAATTGGAGATATAATTACCGAAGGAGATGAAACATTTACGGTTAAAATTACCTCAGCTGATTTTGCCGATTTAGTTTCACCTGGAGCAAAACCTGTAGGCACGGGAACTATCATTGGTGATGACGGTCAGCCAATATTAACGGTGAATGACATTACCGTTGATGAAAATGCCGGAACGGCTACGTTCACTGTGGCATTGGGAGGTAATCCTACAAGTCAGGATGTGACAGTTGATTATGCAATAACTAACGGAACAGCAGAAGTAAATAGTGATTATAATGCGAGTAATTTGCTTACAGGGTCTTTAACTTTTCCAACAGGAGGAACGTTAACTCAAACGGTTACGGTTAATATAGTAGATGATACTATTGATGAAGATGACGAAACCTTCTTATTAACCCTCTCAAATGCCAATGGAGCCGTAATTAGCAGAGTAGGGGGAGTTTGTACAATTATTGATAATGATGATCCTCCTTTGGTTAGCATCAATAATATAAGTCAGGCAGAAGGCAATGGAGCAGGAGCGCAACCCATGACCTTTACAATTTCCCTGGATAAGCTGAGTGGAAAACCAGTTGATATTAGTTATTCTACTTCGGAGGTCTTAGCGGGCTTTAAGGCAACCTCAGGGATTGATTTCACTGCTACTCAAGGAACCATTACAATTCCTGCTGGATCTTTAAGTGTAACTGTTGATGTTCCAATTGTCCAGGATGCAATATTTGAAAACGATGAAACTTTTGAGGTTAATTTATCGGCTCCGGTAAATGCCAATTTGGGAATCGCAACAGGTACAGGAACTATAGTAAATGATGATTCAGTGCCAGTACTAGCTTTTCTGCCTCCTGCATCTGTATTTGCCGAACCTGATCTTACCACCGGACAAGAACAACATGTTATAACTGTAACCGGTTCCGGACAAACAGAACTGCCAATTACCTTTATTTATTCATTTGCTAATGGAACGGCAACTAATGGAGTCGATTATTCGGGAATAACTGATACAATTACCTTTATTCCTCCTGCATTAACCGATACTTATACGTTTGATATTCCGGTTGATATTTTGGCAGATGATATAAAAGAGCAAATGGAGACTTTTAATATATCCCTAAGCAGTCCTATAAATGCAACCATTCCCACAGCAACTGCCGAAAAAACGGCAAGCATTACAGATGTAACTGCAGCTCCAGAAGTAACATTGAGTGTAGATAAAACCTCGGTTTTTGAGGGTGAAAGCGCGAGCGTTACCGCAAGTTTAAGTCGTTCTACTTATGAAGATGTAACAGTTACTTATACCGTGCGTGGTACTGCAACCGAAGGCACCGATTATACCATAGCTAAAACAATAACGATTCCGGCTGGTGCATTATCGGCTTCAGTTTTTCTTAATTCATTAACAGATAATATTCATGAGCAAAACGAAACGATAATTATTGATGCTCCGGTAACTGTTGTTGGAGGCGAAGCAATCGCTAATGCAACCCAACAATCATTAACAATAACAATTGCAGATCAAACTTCATCTCCTATAGTAACGATTCAGTTTGATAAAACTTCAGTAAATGAGGGGGATGCTGCAGTATTAACACTCTCACTTTCAAATCCAACTTTTGAAGATGTTGTGATCTCATTGAATTTGGCCGGAACAGCAATTAACCCCAATGACTATTCTGCTGATGCAACTAGTGTAACCATTCCGGTGGGCCAAATAAATGCATCGGTTAATTTTATAAGTGTTGTTGATAACCTGGTTGAGCCTAATGAAACGGTATTGGTGTCAATTGGAGCAGTTACAGGTGGTGATGCAACCTACCAGGGAACACAGACTCAATTGCTTAGCATTGTTAATACCGATATTGGCACCCAAACAGCAAATAACGCTGTAACTACCACTGAAGATATAGCATATCAATTTGTTTTGAGTGACTTCCCCTTTACAGCAACGGTACTTCGCATGTTTGATCATATAACTATACTTAAACTGCCCATTTTGGGTAGTCTGACACTTTCAGGTGTGCCGGTAGTTATTAATCAGCAAATATTGGCCACAGACATTGTTAACCTTACTTATTTACCAAATTCTGATCTGTTTGGAACGCCACTTGACGTGATAGGTTTTACGGTTACTGATAATTTCAACAATGAAAGCGCAGCAGCCTTGCTTGCAATTAATGTAACACCAGTTAATGATCCGCCTGTTGCTTCAACTCCATTAAGTTTTGTAATAGATGAAGATATTTCTTTGGAGGGGCATCTTTTAGCGACCGATGCCGACGGCGATGCACTCACATTCAGCAAAACCACCGATCCTGCCAATGGAACCGTTACCCTTAATGCCGACGGTTCATTTACCTATCTGCCAAATCCGAATTATAACGGTACTGATACGTTTACGGCTACGGTGAGCGATGGCAATGGCGGCACCGCCCTCATTACAGTGAATATTAGTATAAATCCGGTCAATGATGC
>NZ_JAMWYS010000033.1 GCF_023914155.1 Solitalea agri
ACCGCGGCTGCTGGCACGGAGTTAGCCGATCCTTATTCTTCGGGTACCTTCAACACGCTACACGTAACGTGGTTTATTCCCCGACAAAAGCAGTTTACAACCCATAGGGCCGTCATCCTGCACGCGGCATGGCTGGTTCAGAGTTCCCTCCATTGACCAATATTCCTTACTGCTGCCTCCCGTAGGAGTCTGGTCCGTATCTCAGTACCAGTGTGGGGGACCATCCTCTCAGATCCCCTATGCATCGTAGCCTTGGTAAGCCGTTACCTTACCAACTAGCTAATGCAACGCATGCCCATCTTCAATCACCTAAGTTTTAACAGTTAAATGATGCCATTCTGCTGTTTTATGCGGTATTAATCTCCCTTTCGGAAGGCTATCCCCCAATTGAAGGTAGGTTGCATACGTGTTACGCACCCGTGCGCCACTTTCATCAGAACCGAAGTCCTAAATCTCGTTCGACTTGCATGTATTAGGCCTGCCGCTAGCGTTCATCCTGAGCCAGGATCAAACTCTCCATTGTATATTTTAAGTTTGTTCCTTGTTCCGATCTCTCGGAACAGGTGTCTCGTTGATCGCTCAACTCGACATTGTCTCTTGGATTGACAGTTATTCTTAGCTTGATCATGTATCGCTACATTCTCGCGCTGCGCTATTCTCATCTCTTCAAAGAACTTTTTGACTAACCCCTTGGTTAATCCTTCGTGGATACTTCAGGAATCGAACCTGTTTGCCTTTCGGCGTCCTCTTTATCCTGCTTTCTTTTTTCGCTTCCGACCTTCCGTCTCAGCGGGGCTGCAAAGGTAAGCTTCTTTTTTGTTTTCGCAAGAATTATTTTTTATTTTTTTCTCGCCTTTCTGCTTTCTCCTTATCGCTATGCCAGTTTTTCAATCTCTTCGCCTCGATGACTTACTCACCTAAACCCCGTCGTTTCTGGAGTGCAAAGGTGAAAACTTTTTTCGCTTTTGCCAAATTTATTTTAAAATAATTTCAGCTTCGTTTCAACCTTTTATTTACCGGCTCCCGCTGCTCTTTTCCCCTGCTCCTGCCTGTAAACCACCCTTTCAATTCCTGCCGCCCTCCTTCCGATTGCGGAGTGCAAAGGTAGAAACTTTCCATCCCCCGCCAAACTCTTTTTACCTTTTTATGCAATGGCATCCCTAAAGGGCTGAAGGTGTGGGAGAAAAAGTGACATTCGGCCATTTAACCGGGGACTACAGGGCGTCGGCAGCTGCCTAACTAAACCTGATTGCAGTGAAAAGCCCTGGTGCGAAGGCTCCCCAGCAAGGGCAAAAGGCTTGCAACGCAAAGCAGGACCGATGGATCTTGACAGAAACGGAACTGGTGTTTGCTTATCTATTATACTATATAAATAGTGCGTTCCTCCTATAAATACCACTTCTTATATCGAAGCAATGCTTCAAAGAAATAGTAATCGGCATAGGTTAACTGAACATCAACCTCAGATTTATGAGGAATTGACCAGACACTGCGCTTAAGAATAAAACCTCCATTTTCTCCGGCGCGGGCTCTGTAATCAGAAATGCAGTAGCTGTGTCAATAGTTAATTTATAGGAGGGGTTACCAGTTAAACGATATGCATTACCCAAACTGCAAACCATCATAAACCCTAAATCATGGTGCCCTGTAAAATATTTTTCCTTCTCAAGAATGTTTAATCGTTTTTTTTGCCTCTTCTAGTAACTGTTTATCATGGGTATACTCATAAATAGAGAGCATAAACTGCAAACTGAATAAGCATTAAATTAATCATCAAACAAAGTTTGGTTTTCATTGAGGGACAGAAATTATTTGTTATTATTATAGATGTAGGTTATTTTTCGGGAACTCTTTTACGCATCTCCTGAGCAATTTGGCAAGCATTATCATCTGATTTCTTTTCCAATTGATCAATAATTAGTGAATGATTGTGCTTATTTCGATTTTGAGAAAGCTTATAGGTAGTCTGTATCTCTTTCACTTCGATTTCAAAACCGATGATTCCTTTCATTTCCTTGCGAACCATTTCTTGGGACATAGTGTGGAGCGAAACCGGATTCTGTGAGTCTACTTCATATTTATCAACCAGTTTAGAAAGGGAATCGTACAGTTCTTCTCCTTCTATGAGTTTAATTGTTCCGTAAACATGAACTGCCAAATAGTTCCAGGTTGGAACATTTTCGTGATCGTACCATGAAGGCGAAATGTAAGTATGAGCTCCCTGGAAAATCACCAACACCACTTCTTCTGCATTGAATTCCTTCCATTGCGGGTTGACTTTTGAAATATGACCTGAAAGCGTTACCGCACCTTTATCATCAATATTTAGGTACAAAGGAATATGAGTAGCCCATGGCCGATTATTGACATGGCTTACCATTATCCCAAAGCTATTTTGGCGAATAAATTCGTAGATTTCTTCCGTGTTATCGTTCCTGTAATTTTTTGGAGTGTACATATTTCTCTAAGCAATCTCCGAATTTAGAAATTACAATGGAGATTTAATTCTAGATAACACACAAAACCTTTGTTCCGGAAATCTTAACTGTTCACTTTTGATTCCCTACTAACAATCATTAACCGGCAAAGCAATAGGCACATCCGTGTTCCTGAGCACGACCAACTGCCCATACTCCCGACGGAACCACCATGACCCCAGGCAGAACACCAGAAAGCCAATCTTTTTTCACCTCTGCTGCATCCAAACTCATGCCTTGAGCCACCACTGCACTGTAAACAGTCAAGGCCATATCACAAACACAGAACATGACACCACTTTGCTGCAGATCATTGATACCAATGCTTACGGCTCCTATACCAGGAACCTTGAAATCATCTGGCTTGGGTTGCCAAAAAGGATTTCGAACTGAAGCAGCCTTGCTTACAGGATCATCATATTTAAAAACTTCACCAAACTTATATTTTTCCCATAATCGGTTTTCCATAGCAAAAGGAATAGCTCCATGTCGAAGAATGACAACAACCCCGCATTCTTTAGTAGGAGTTCCTGTTTTTTCGTTGGTTAACAAAAACACTTTTGGCCAGGCAAAAGGTAAAATATCATTCGGTTCAGTAACATCAAAAACAATCTTATGCTTACCTTTTATTTGATTGAACCAGGCATCAGCATCACCAACTTTTGAATTATCGGCTAATAATTCAGCAGGAGCTACGAGCGGCTTAATCCATGAACTCAGTCCTAAAGTTGCAGCACCGGCGGCCAAAATTCCAAGAAAGTTTCGTCTTGGTGTAGGTTGATTAAATTCAAATGGTTCCATAATACTTGATTTTAGGGTTTATAATTGGTTAAACAGAATCATTTTTTACTGGCAATCATCGGTTTAAAAGGACCATACTTATGCTCATTTTCTGAAAAGTTATCTGCATAAGGGCCAAACGGATAATCAATGGGCTTTTGTGCCTTGTCGGGCCAATCTGTAGTATAATTTTTTATTGGGCGTTGTTGGCTGTTAACAAAAGCCGCCACGTCCCAGGCTTCTTCGTCAGTTAGCACCGGTTGCTTATAATTGGTTCCATACGGCATGTTGGCTTTTATATAAGATGCAAAGCGGCTCAAGCGATACAAACCGGCACCAATGTTATAACTGTTTTTACCCCATAATGGAGGATATTCATAAGCGATCTTATCCGCGTATAATTTTCCTTCACCGTTAACTCCGTGGCAACGTAAACATTGCTGAACATATACCATTCTCCCTTTCAAAGTATCAGCCGCTCTATCGATATAGGAAAGATTATACAAACCCGCTCCTTTTGGAGTTTCTCCCCTCTTCACATTCTGACCTAACCATTTCATATAGATTACAATCGCCCTAAGCTCTTTACTATTATCATCCAATTTCCTTCCGTTCAAGCTACGTTCAATACAATCATTTATTCTTTTTTCAATGGATTCGATAGAACCGGAACGGGCTCTGAATTTAGGGTAAGTGGATGCGACGGCGCTATAATTATTCCCAAAAGGCTTAGTACCTGCAGCCAAATGACAATTCTGGCAGTTCATGCCATTAGTAATCTGCATAACACTTCCTCTGGGACCAAGGTATTTTGCTGTATGCATGATCAATTCACGACCATAATGAACCATCTTACCGGAATCATCTGTTGGAATTGAAAGCGTATCAGGAGCTACCCAAACTTTCTTTGTCAATGAAGCGTCGGTTTTTCTCTGAGTGGATGAATCAGATCCACTTTGAGTAGTATTCCCGGCACTATTAGGATTACAAGCAACTAAAAAATAGATTAAATGAATAAGAATAAAGGAAGTGATAAACGTATTGTTTCCCCGAAAAAGGTTTTTATCTTTTCCGAACTCAAGATGCCGGGGTAGGTTTCTGTTAAGCATGCTTTAAAGGCACAAAGCAGGCCATCTGATTTTTAACAATTATCTAAATTACTAATAATTAACACCTTAATAGTCATTTATAAAAAAGAAAAGAGGAAATCCTACTGAATCTCCTCTTTTATATTACTTTTTCGATTGAGGGAATTACCTCTTTTTAACGCTATCAATCACATCTAATAAGCCGTCCTGTTTTGCATCCTCTTTAATCTCCCAAAACATAATTCCACCCAACTTTTTGTCAATTGCATATTGAGTTTTTAGTTCAATCGATTTTTTATCATCATAGGTAAGATATTGCATTAATTTAGCATTATATAAATACGGAGCTTTGGCGGTATCGTCCCAATAGTATGTGAAATCCTTATCCTTAAGCAATTCGCCTGCAATTTTTTCGTATGAAAATCCTGTTTTAAACTTACCTGATTGATATAGACCATTCTCGGTCATAGGCACGTTTTCCCACATACGGCCATAAAAAGCAGCGCCAATAACAATTTGCTTTGAAGGTACTCCATGATTTAAAAGATAGGTAACAGCGTTGTCGGTTGATTCTTTTTGTTGAGGTGACGAGTATAAAGCCGTATGATGCCCAGTTTTAACCGAGTAACCATTTACTAAGTCATAACTCATCAGGTTTACGAAATCAACCTGAGGCATAGCCGATTTCCAATCAATTGACTCTTCAATGGCCTTTTGAAAACCTCCTGCAGCAAATGATATCGACATTTTCTTTCCTAAAACCTTTCGTAATTCTGTAACCAGGGCCGTAAAGTTCGGTTTATCTTCAGGAGTAAATTTATGCCCCGGAGGCCCCTCTATTGCAGGATACTCCCAATCTAAATCAATCCCATCCGTTTTAAAGAAGTCGCTTAATTGCTTAACGGATTGAGCAAACTCAGTCCGGCCGGCAGCTGTTGAGAAAGCATCGGAGCAGGTTGGACAACCTTCCCAACCACCTAATGATAAAAGAACCCTTAGCTTTGGATTTCTTTGTTTAAGCGCAACCAACTCCTGAATTGTGGCTGTATCCGCTTCTCTATCGACGTTCAGCTTGTTTCCTTTCAAATGGCAAAAGCTAAAAATAACATGGGTGATTTTTTCGGCCTGTATTTGTTTAGCCTCATCGGCACTACCCCAAAAATAGGCGATTACTTTAAAATCTTTTTTTGCTTGTGAATACCCTAATAAGCTAATGCTTAACAAGGCAAAACAGGTTACAAGAAACTTGGCTTTAGATAGTATCATAATTTCAAAAAAGAAAAGGTTGGGTTAAAACTTTACTATAGTTTTTAATTATTTTTTGTAAATGTAATTATTTAATAAAATGTTTTTAAATTCAATTAGTAATAAAATCGTTATGAAAAAGCTATTAAATCTACTTATTCTTTGTTTGTTAACATTTTACTCCTATGCTCAAACACCGAAGCTTTTGTTAAGATTAGATGATAATGGAATGAACCATTCAGTAAACACTGCTATAAAAGAAGTTGCTGAAACAGGTATTCCATTCTCAACTTCGGTTATGTTTGCTTGTCCTTGGTATCAGGAAACGGTTGAAATTCTGAAAAAATATCCAATGATTTCAGTTGGCGTACATTTAACGTTAAACGCTGAATGGAAATACTATCGTTGGGGGCCTGTTGCCGGCAGATCGGCTGTTCCGAGCCTGGTAGATTCGAATGGTTACTTCTATTCTTCAACTGCTCAATTTTTAGCCAGTAAATATGCCCTTAAAGATGTTGAAAAAGAACTATCCGCTCAAATTGAACGTGCATTAAGATCGGGGTTGAAAATCGACTATGTAGACTTTCATATGGGAACCGCATTAGCAACACCTGAACTAAGAGCTACTGTTGAAAAACTGGCTAAAAAATATGGATTAGGCATCTCCCACTATATGGGCGAACAATATAAAACCATGTTTGAAATACCAGTGGACAAGAAAAAGGATGCCTTATTTCAGCATTTGAAAGAGTTAAACCCATCAAAAGTGAACCTAATGGTGTTTCATGTTGCCAAACGTGACCCTGAAATGGAAGCTTTGATTGATATGAATAGTCCGGATATGCAAGCGGTGAACAACGAGCCTATTGTGGCCATTCATCGTACTACTGAGTTATCCTTATTGCTTTCAAAAGAATTTCAGGATTTGATAAAAAGCGGAAATGTTCAATTGATTACCTATAAAGACCTTATTAAATCGATTGGTTTAGCGAACATGAAGTCTCCGTTTTAAGCTTATATAGATAGTTTCTTCTCTATTTTATCATTAGAAGAAAACCATGTTTTCTAAAATTATTCAATCACAGAAGTTATCCACCAACTGTTTCCGTTCGAATCGAGCACACCGCAACTGCGGCCATATTCCTGGTTAGCGGGTTCCATTATCGATTTTGCACCTGCGTCTAATGCCCTTTTATATCGTTGGTCAGTATCATCCACATAAATAAATAAACCGGAAGTCTGTGGTGGATATTGATCAGTGCTATTAGCGAACATGATCACACTATCGCCTATGAATACTTCAGCATGCCTGATCTTTTGATTGTCATCAAGCATTTTGAATTTTTCTTTCGCATCAAATACGTGTTGAGTAAACTTCATGAAGCCTTCTGCATCGGGCAAAATCAAGTAAACCATTACTTGCTGATAGCCCTCAGGAATTTGTACTGTTTTCATGGTTATCTATTTTATATAGCTAAGGTAGAAGCATTAAAGTGTATAAAATTGGAAGAAAACGACAAAATTAATCAGCCTGTCTATATTCAGTTCCTTCAGCGAAACCTTTAAAATATTGTCCAGGGGTATAACCTGAAAACGACTTAAAATCGTTCACGAAGTGCGACTGATCATAATAGCCACAATTAAGTGCTAATTCAGTTAACGAAATCTGTTTATCCCCAAACTCCTTCAGTGCCGAATGGAAGCGTAAGATCCGGCTGTACGTTTTTAAGCTGAAGCCCGCATTTTCTTTAAACTGCCTTTCGAATTGACGGGTAGAGAGAAAAAACTGATCCGGAAACTCCCCAATATTGATTTTGCCTTCTTTTCTGATGGCTTCCACAATTGCTTGCTGAATAATGGCAGGAGCCTTTCGCTGTTGTTGTAATCTGTTTATAAGAAATTCAGAAACTATTTTTACCCGTGCAGTATTATCAAGGGCAAGCATCATTTTCTCTTCCAAATCCACTCCGCTTTGACCCAATAAGCTTTTAAGATCAGGTATTTGATTAGTCAATTCATTACTGGCGATGGACAATAAACGAGGAATTGAAAATGGAAACAGGTAAACGCCAAATATTCCGAATGAGCCCTGAGTGACAAACCTCCGGTAATTATTTGTTTGAGCATGAATCATTGAATACACTTTTGTGCGATCGGTAAGGTCGTCAGCAGATGTAAACAAACCCTTATAATGAAATACCATTTCGGCACAGCTGTCGGCTAATGAGCGATAAACATATTCCTGCTGTGGAGGCAAATCCATTTCAAAAACCCAGAAGAAACGAACATAATTAGTCAGTTCAACAGGAGGCGAAATGGTGTAATATCGGGTTGGAGCATGCATTAAGATAGTTGATTATTGATCAATGAGTTCAAAGTCATTTTGTTAATCACAAACTCCTTCCTATTGAAAAATATGGAGAATGGCGCATCATTAGTAAAAGCAAAGCCCACCTTTTGATAGCATTTAATAGCCGCCTTATTGCCTTCCCAAACATACAGATCGATTCCACTGGCATTATAGCAATGTTTGCATTCATCAACCAGCTCATTAACAAACCGACTGCCCAAACCTTTACCTCTTTCGTTAGGATTACCCACTAACAAACGACCCAAACGATAGCTATTATTTTCCTGGGGGATTATTTCGCCAAAAGCATAAGCAACCCCATTATCCAAATATCCCATGTAAAATTTCCTATCAGGATTTTTTACCGAATATTTAATAAGCTGATCCTTTGAGATTGGAAATGTAAATTCCGATCCGGCAAACTGAAAGAGTATTTCCGCGTCAGTAATCCAGCTCTTCAGCTGATCAAAATCGTTATCCGTAAAAACCTTTAACATCCTATTAAAGATAAGGAATTTAACTCCCTGTGTTCATTAATCAATTCTCACATTCATCCTCATTAGTAAGGCAAATGTCCTTCGAAACAATCTCGTAATCTCTGGTAAGTTTATGCTTTTTGAAGAAAGCCCTTAAAGCCAAAAACCTTGACTCATAAGAAAACTTTAAATTCCATTGAAGCTTTTGCAAACATTCAGAGCATAACCTATTGGGCGCCAAATCCGACTCTTGCAAACTGTTCACTCCATTCATCACGCAAACTGCATTTGTGCAATGTGTTAACGAAAACATATGTCCAATTTCATGCGATGAAGTTTTGATAAGTCTTTCGAGGCATTGAGGATAATTTGCTTTATTTAATTGTTTGTCTGCATAGCGATAGATTGAAGAAACTCCCACTCGCTTTTTATAAGAAGCCAGACCAAATACATAATTCCATGAAGGTGCCGGGTACAAATCATTGGAGGTTACAGCCATTACTACTAATGCATCTTCGGGTAGATGAGGGACTAAAACACTATCCAAAATATAGGGAGCGAGTAGTTGATCTCCGCCATTTTCTCGAACTCTCCTACTCGAAGCTGGTATCATTTCAGCACTTTGCAACGGCAAAACCTTAGTTTTCATTCCAAAGAAAACAGTCAAATAATCGGCTGTGTAATCAATTATTTGTTTTTGATTGTTCGAAAATGAACCAATGGGCTGAAGATATAGCACCGTCCTGATATTTGTAGGCTTAACCGGATTAGTTTGAATGTATTGCTCAACAGTTTGCCCCTTTTCTTTGTATTTGTAAAGCCAATCACCAGGTTTCGGTACTGGCAATTCCTGGTCATTCTCTTCAATCTGATCAATAATTTCGTCATTAGTTTCGACCGCCCTAACGCAAGAAAAAAGAGTAAGTAATAAAAGGCAGATGGTTCTTCTCATACGATTTTTGAATTGAATGAATGAGAGAGGTAAATAGGCACTAAAGCAAGGTTATTGATTTTATATGTAATTTCAAATAAACCGAAAATCCTTAGAAAAGTTCCAATTGAGAAGTATCAAAAAAACGATTAGTAGATGGAGCAATTTCTCCAAAGTTTGATAATGAAATACCCAGCAGTCTGATTTTTTGATCTTCAGAAAAAGTTTTTGAAAGAAGTTCTTTAGCAGTTTCAGCAATGGTTGACAAATCACTTATTCCGCTGGCAAAGGAATGATTGCGTGTTATCTGTTTGAAATCACTGTATTTTATTTTCAAGGTGATGGTTCGCCCTTTTAGTTGGTATCGTTGCAGCCGGTTATAAACAGTTAAGGCAATTTTATCCAATTGCTCAAACATTTCTTCTATAGATGTTAGATCATGCGAAAAAGTATCTTCGGCGCCCAAGGATTTAGTTTCGCGATTAGGCTGAACAGGCCGCTCATCAATGCCTCTTACAATTTTGTAAAAGAATCGTCCAATTTTCCCAAAATGCAAGCTTAATTGCTCTTCCGTTAACTTTTTAAGGTCGGCCCCTGTATGAATGTTCAACCGTTTCATCTTTTCGGCTGTTACTTTACCAACGCCAAAAAACTTCTCTACGGGAAGATTTTCCATAAATGACTCAATTTTTGAAGGGCCAATAAAGGTCAATCCATCCGGTTTATTTATGTCGGAAGCTGTTTTAGCAACAAACTTATTGATGGAAACGCCCGCCGAAGCAGTTAGGTTCAATTCACTTTTAATGGCATTTCTAATTTGAGTAGCAATTTCAATGGCAGAGCCTATGCCCAATTTATCATCAGTAACGTCGAGATAAGCTTCATCCAGCGAAAGGGGCTCAATTAAGTCGGTATAACGACTAAAAATTTCCCTGATCTTAACCGAAACTTCTTTATAAACTGCAAAACGGGGAAGTACAAAAATAGCGTGAGGACACAATTGCTGCGCTTTTTTAGAGGGCATTGCCGAGCGTATTCCAAATTTACGAGCCTCATAACTTGCGGTAGCAACCACACCTCCCCTTCCCTGTGGTAAACCTCCCACTACTATTGGTTTACCTTTATACTCCGGATTATCGCGCTGCTCAACCGAAGCATAAAAAGCATCCATATCAATATGAATGATCTTTCGCAAATTTCCGGAATCCGTTGTCATACTTCAGTTTTACGAGTTAACGCAAATCAAAATTAGAAGTTATAGTGTAATTAAAGTAAAAACCCATTTGACGTTTCTTGCAAATGGGCTTTTAGCTTGGTTAAAAACTTTGGTCATCGGCACTTGGACCATAGCTTCCTGGAATAGGAATATCTAACAGTCTTAAATAAACCCCTAACTGTGCCCGGTGATGCACAATCTGGCAAAAGGTCATTCTTATAACTTCCTCTTTTGTTGAAGTTGAATAAATCTCATCACCGTTTCTTAAGGTCCAATTTTGACCCAAAATTTCTTCATTTGTTTTTTGAAGATGTTCCTTACCATCTGCCAACGATTCTTCAAAGAGTTTAAGCAGATCATCGGTATTAGAAATCTTTTTCGGTTCGTAAGGAGCGCTTGCAAAATCTAGTTCGTCGGTTGTTACAGCCATTGAAACCCAGGTTGGCAACTCGGCAATATGGGTTGACAACTGCTGAATGCTCATGCTTTTTTCATGGGGTTTCCAGTCGTATTTATCATTCGGAATACGGCTAAGCATTTTACGGGTGGTTTTCGACTCGGCATCCATTTCTTTTAATAACTTTTCAATTACTGTCATAGTAGTACGTTTTAAATTGTTAATTCAAATAAGCAATGCCCTAATGACAACCCTATGTCAACAGGGTTTTAGAAATTAAAATTATTCAAGGTTTAGGATCTTCTCTTATAGTACCTGGAAATAATAAATGCAATCGGTAAGCCAATAAAGAGCAGAATACAGCTAAGACTTATAAAACGGGAAATAAAGGTAGGAGCAGTGGATGGTTGTGCGATACTTGAATTAGGTACCACCACAAAGTTCATAAATAGCCAAACAAAAAAGCCGTAGATCAATCCGCTTATAACGAAGTTATTCCTTGCAAAAGGAATGTAGAGTGTGAAGATATAATAAATAAAGGCCCAAGAGAACGCAAATACGTAGTGAAAAAATGTACCCGCTAGTGCCATGGCTGTTCCACCGCGAAAAGCATCTGCGCCATAAAGCCCACTCGCAATGTACTGCAATAACTTTTCAACAGTTGATGGCCCAAAAACACAATAAACCGTAAAGGCCGAAAGTAGATCAAGTGTTCCGGCAACAAAACCTGCCAAGAGAATACTTTTGAGGACTTTGTTGTTAAAAGAAAGTTCGGGAGATGATTGTTGATATGTTTCCATTCAGATAAGCAAATAATTAGTTGTTCAAGTTTATTTAAACAATATAACAACTAATTATCAGCGGTTTATAAACGAAAACAAATTGATTTCAATCTATTATTCGCCGGTAAAGAAATCACTAAATCCTTTACCATTGTAAGAGATTTCGGTGAAATGGACCTTACAGGAAGGGCCTTTGGCTGCCTGCGCATAAAATCCTATTCTCAGGTTTTGCATTTTCTCATATGGAAAGGTTCTAGTAAGAATCCATTTTTGTCCATCAAGTGAATAATAGAAATTAAATATTTTACCTGATTTGGCCACTTTTAAATAAACCTCATTACTTGTGGTCTCAGTATGGTAATTTCCATCACTAATTTTATTCTTAACCAATGATGATACAATGCCATAAGTGTTGCGCTCATTTTTCTCAAATAACAAATTTGCCCAGTTGGCATCATCACTATAAATCAAAACAGCTCCCCCATCATAGGTTGCATTAAACTCAGGAGACACTTTAGCTTTTAATACAAAGTTCGAATCAGGGTGAAATAATAATTTTGGCGCTGTATTATTGTAATATTTGCCATCAACAAACACGAATTGATCGGTTTCTTTACCTGCTTCAATTGTAATTCCGTTAGCAGTTATTTCATATTGCTTAGGAGCGCCCTCCCATTTTAATTCTGCAGGAATGGCAGCAATTTTAATAGCTGGTGTTTGGGAAAAAACGAGTTGTGATGAGATGAGTAGAAGTAATAAAAAACTTAAACCAAATGCTTTTTTCATAATGTATGGGTTGAGATTTTAATTTTTTTTAAAAATAGACTATAACCCCTATTATTCAAACAGATTATTTAATTTTCTACTCGCAGAAATCGTATCAATTATTTATAAAACAACAATTATTATCAATCAACCTTAAAGATTAATACCATGAAAGAGGAACCTTTTGTAATTGAACGAACATTTAATGTTGATGTCCAAAAAGTATGGGAAGCAATTACCGATAAAGAGCAAATGAAGCATTGGTATTTCGACCTTGCCGAATTTAAACCCGAAGTAGGCTTTAAATTCTCATTTATTGGAGGAACAGAGGAAGAACAGTTTGTACATCTTTGCCAAGTAACTGAAGTTATCCCCCAAAAAAAATTAGCTTATTCATGGGATTATCAGGGCTATGTAGGAAGTTCTTTGGTAACTTTTGAACTCTATAACGAAGGTGCATCAACCAAACTAAAACTTACTCATTCGGGTTTGGAAACCTTTCCGAGTGACAACCCTAATTTAAAACAAGAAAACTTTGCTGAAGGTTGGACCTATATAATTGGAACCAGCTTGAATAACTACTTAAACAACAGTTCCACAAACGGCTAATCTTTATAATCAGTCCCAATTGTTTAACTTCTGTCTATTGCAAGGCGTTTGATTTGGCAGTAGACAGAAGTTTGTTTTATACCATTCTATTTTTAGCAATCAGTATTCTTATCTGCTGTTTAAACTACTAAAACGGTTGTATGCATTAGTTACTCACTCCTAATGGGATAATAAAATAGTTTAGCCATAGTAATTGAAATTATCGCACTACTGGTTAAAAAATGAAACTAAGACTCATACTGATTGCTATTTTTTGTGTTGTATTAACCAAAGGTTACACACAAAATAAAACTAACATCACTAGAAAAAGCTATACAACTCAATCAATCGGCACCACTCCGGCGCCAGTAATTGATGGCCAGATTAATGATAAAGCATGGGATCTGGTAGAGTGGACAGGAGATTATATTGAATACTCGCCTGAAGAAAACACTGCACCAATTGAGCAAACTAAGTTTAAAGTGATTTATGATAAAGATTATATCTATTTCGCGTTTAGATGTTATGATAAGAATCCTGAAGAAATTGTAAAAAGATTATCTCGTCGGGATGGTTTTGAAGGAGATTGGCTCGAGATTAATATCAGCAGTTTGCACGACCAGCTTACTGCGTTTTCGTTTGCAGGTTCAGTAGCAGGTGTTAAAAGTGATGGTTTTATCTCCGACAATGGCAAAACATGGGAGGGAAACTGGAACCCGATCTGGTATTTAAAAACAGCCATTGATAAGGAAGGTTGGACCGCCGAAATTAAAATCCCTTTAAGCCAATTAAAATTCAGCAATGAACCTAACCAGGTTTGGGGTTTGCAATCTACACGCAGGTATTTCCGTACGGAAGAGCGCTCATTATGGCAAAGAACTCCACTTGACGCACCAGGTTGGGTGAGCGAATTTGGCGAATTACATGGCTTGAAAGGCCTATCACCTCACCGACAAACTGAAATACAGCCGTTTTTGCTTTCGAAATTTGAATCCTATCCACCCCAAATTGGCAATCCTTTTAAAACCGGAAAAGAAATGGATTTAAATGGTGGTTTGGATGCCAAAATAGGTTTAAGCAACGAACTGACCCTAAACATGACGATCAATCCTGATTTCGGCCAGGTGGAGGCCGATCCGGCAGCAATCGCATTGGATGGTTTTCAGATTTACTTTCAGGAACGTCGTCCTTTTTTTGTTGAAAACCGCAATATTTTCGACTATGCCTTTGCCAGTGACCAGGATAATCTTTTTTACTCAAGAAGAATTGGCAGAAATCCACAAATATACCCCAGTACAGCAGGCAATTCGTATGTAAATCTACCTGAAAGCACTTCAATATTAGGTGCTGCAAAGGTTAGTGGAAAAACTCAAAATGGATGGTCACTTGGCATCTTAGAAAGTCTTACCAGTGCCGAATATGCAGATGTTAAGGAAGTTAATTCGAAAAGAAGATCACTGGTTGAACCGCTCACCAATTATTTTGTTACTCGCGTACAAAAAGACCTCAATAACCATAACACTTATATAGGCGCTGTTTTTACCGCAACCAATCGCAAGCAGAACGAAATTACGGCCAGTTCTTTACATTCGGCAGCTTATTCTGGAGGGTTTGATTTTGGTCATAATTGGAAAAACAGAAAATATTATTTGAAAGGGAATGCAATATTCAGTCATGTTTTGGGCAGTAAAACGGCCATTACTTCTACTCAAACCAGTATTGTTCATTTGTTTCAACGACCGGATGCAGGTCGATTTTCTACTGACCCGACCCGAACTTCGCTAACCGGAAGTGGTGGAAACATTGAAATTGGAAAAGCCAGTGAAGGAAACTGGCGGTATTCCTTATCAGGCACCTGGCGATCACCGGAGCTTGAACTCAATGATATTGGCTTTTTAAGATCAGCAAATGATATCAGACAAATAGCTACATTGACCTACAGCACCTTAAAACCAGTTGGCGTTTTCCGTCGCATCGACTCAAGAGTTTCGCAATTATCTTTATTTGACTTTCAAGGGAACTATAACCAATTACAGTTAAGCTTGGGTACCGATGCTGTATTTAAGAACAATTGGAACGCCGGCGTGTCATTCATTTACAGTCCTTTCAGCTATTCAAACGCAGCTTTGCAAGGCGGGCCTCGTCTGAGATATTCGGAGGAGTTTTACAAATCATTCTTCTTTGCTTCGGATAGTCGTAAAAAGTTGAGGTTTAATGGTGCCATTCTCAACAACCAAGGCAAACATAAGTCAACCTCTTATACCGAGTTTAATACTGGTATTGGTTATCAACCTACAAATGCTTTCACATTTTCATTTACGCCCATTTACTCTATTTACAAAAATAAGCTGCAATATGTGGGGCAACCATTTTATGGTTTACAACAGCGCTACATATTGGCAAATATGGATCAGCAAGGGTTAAGTGCCTCCTTTCGCATTGATTACAGCATTAACCCCGATCTTACCATCCAATATTATGCTCAACCATTTATTTCAAGAGGCCGATACCAGCAATTTAACAGGCTCACCAACCCACTCGAAAGCAACTATGCCAATAGGGTATCTTTCTTTAACACCAATCAGATTACCTACAATGATTCGGAAAAAAGTTATTTGATTGATGAGGATGGAAATGGCACCACCGACTATAAAGTCAATAATCCTGATTATGCATTTATACAGTTTCGGTCTAACCTGGTAATTCGCTGGGAGTATATACCAGGCTCTGAAATATATGCAGTTTGGTCACAAGGAATCACCGAAAATGGCAATCCTCAAACAGGCTTAACAGAAGGCTTAAATACTCAGATACTGGGTAACAAACCGTTAAATATTTTCTTTTTAAAAGCGACTTACCGGTTTATGTTGTAGGCTCAATTAAGGCTTGAAACCATCAACCAAAATCATTTTAGTTATGGCTGATCGTTGGCGTATATCTTTTGCCGGAGCGTACTCAACTGAACTCCACCATTCTTTGGCACGTTCAACAGTTGGAAATTCCAGAACAACAATACGACCATAAGGCCATTCGCCTTCAAGCAATTCAACAGGGCCTCCCCGCACCACAAACCTGCCATCATACGCGGCAATGGTTTGTGGTGTTAGTTGCACATACTCTTTGTATGAATCAGGGTCTTTTATGTCGACATCAACTATTATATATCCAGCCATATTAACTATGTTTTCTAACTATTTAACTTATCAGACGATCAAGTTCTGTAATTTTTGCCAGATGATGATCGTCATGCTCGGCAACAAACAAGAACAGATCCATGGTTCTCATTGGTGTTTTTAGTCTTGGATGAAGTGATGATCGATAGATCTCCTCTTCATTTAGCGATTCAATCATTTTTAATGTTTGTTCTCTCAGCGCAGAAAACTCAGTAATCAATTGCTGAAAGCTTTTATTATTATGACCAGCCTCATTGGTTTTAGTATTCTGAAGATCAGCAGAACTCATGAACTCCTTACCTGAAAGAATTTCTTCGAGCCGAATTTGCCATAGGGGCTCTAAGTCTGACAAGTGACCAATATGTTCCAGAATCGACCATCCGTTATCCGGTTTCACCGTATGCTTTCGCTCTGAAATTTTAGCAAGCTTATGTTCCAAACGGAGTACGGTACCCGCCAAGCGTTCAATTATTGATGGAAATATATTTTGCTGATAAGTGAAATCAAACTTTCTATCAAACCAATTTACCTGTTTCATGATCAATAAATGTTTCATTAAGTAACCAGAGAATAAATAACAAACAAAAACGACCTTCAAAAGTAATCGAAGGTCGCTCTTATTATCAAGCACAAAAATCAATACTTACAATCTATTGTGGTGGAGTTAACGAATGACCAAGCTGTTGATACATCGTTAAAAAATCATAACTATTCCAGGCCTGTTCAATTTTCCCATCCTTAATCTTTGCCATAGCAATTCCTGAGAATGTAACTTCTTTTCCACTTTCAATGTGAGTTGCCGTAACCCTGCAAAAGGCACTTTCCATATCTTCGTCACCTAGCACGGCTTCAATGTCCACGTGAACATTCGCAAACTGACGCCGGAAATCATCATAAAACTCCAAAAAACCATTAATGCCATTGTATTGACCATCGACACCGAGACCGTGGGAGACAAATTCTTCCGTTAATAAGTTGGCTATTGCATTCCGTTGACCTTTATTCCACACTTCTTCAAACCAATTATAAAGGTGAGTTGAATTAATATTTCTCATGACCTAATTAATTAAGTGGTTATATAAACAAACTGGTTGTAATCAATTTAGAAGCAAAAAATGAAAGATTAAGCTTAAAGATGTTATATGCGGGAGTCAGGAAGTATGATTAAAAATAATAAAAAACGAAAGATCTATCAATAAACCTAAACCTCAAAATCAATTAACAAAAAAAACGGCCTTCAAAATTAACTGAAGGCCGTTTTTATGATTATATTTCCCTTGTTTTTTCTTGCAACCACGCTTGCTCCTCATCATTTAAATGAGGTGAAAGTTTTTGATAGACAAACTGATGGTAATTATTTAACCAATTACGCTGACGATCGTCCAATAAAACATTAACAATTAAGTTAGTAGCAATTGGACAAATAGTAACTGTTTCAAAGTTGAAGAATTTACCAAATTCTGTTTCCACATCTTCCTGACAAATCACCAAATTCTCGATTCGTATACCATGTTTTTCAGGTCGATAAATTCCAGGCTCATTTGAATTTAGCATTCCCGGCTGAAAAGCCACATTAATAGCTCCGGAAACACTGATATTCTGTGGACCTTCGTGAACATTTAAGAAGAAGCCTACACCATGACCGGTTCCATGTCCGAAATTATAACCTGCTTCCCATAACCACTTACGAGAAAAAGCGTCCATTTGATAACCTTTTGTGCCTTCTGGAAAACGGATCATACTCAAATCGATCATTCCCTTTAACACCAAAGTATAATCCTTCATTTCTTCGGCTGTTGGATTACCTAAAGAAATAGTACGGGTAATATCGGTTGTACCTGTTTGATACTGTCCTCCAGAATCAACTAAATAAATACCATCTGCTTTCAGCTCCACATTACTTTCGGCGGTTGACCGATAGTGAGGTAAAGCTGCATGTCCCTTATAGGCTGAAATGGTTCCGAAACTTTCACCTACAAAACCAGGTTGCTCAGCACGGAAACTATACAACTTTTCAGCAGCCGAAATTTCATCGATTGGAGTTTTACCAATATGCTCTTCCAGCCATTTTAAAAACTTAACCATTGCCACACCGTCTTTAACCATTGTTTGACGGATATGCTCCTGCTCAACCGGATTCTTAATAGCTTTAAACAAAGTAGTTGGATTGGTTCCTTCCACAATGCTCACACTTTCCGGAATCGCTTCATAAACTGCCTGGCATAATTTCTTCGGATCAAGAAGCACCGTTTTATCTTCAGGCATCGCACTTACAGCAGAAACAAAACTTTCGTAAGGCTTTAGAATCACTCCGGAAGAAGCCAATGTATCTTTATCAGCATCTGTAATTCGGCTGTCATCAACAAACCAAACTACTTTATTATGTGAAACCAACAGGTGGCTTAACACCAATGGATTGCACTCTACATCGCTACCACGAACGTTTAACAACCAGGCAGTATCATCCATTGATGAGATCAAATGGTAATTTGCCTGATTCTTTGTCATTGCGGCTCGAACGCGTTCAATCTTACTTTCAGTTGATTCGCCCGTAATAGACTCTGACAATAAAAAAACCGGATTACTTAAAAAGCCGGGACGGTTCTCCCAAATTGAATCGAGGAGATCAACATCAGTAAGCAGTTTGAAATTAGCTCGGGTAAAACCAGCACGCATGGTTTTCACCAGCTCAGCAGCTACCAAACGACCGTCAAATGCTACTTTTGCACCTTTTGGTAAACGTTCGGTTAACCATTCAATATATTCTGGTGTATGCTGAACTTTTAATTTCACCAGCTCAAAGCCTGAGTCTTTTAATTGATCGGCAGCTTGCACAAAATAACGGGCATCGGTCCATAAGCCTGCAAAATCGGCTGTAATTACCAACGTTCCTGCAGAGCCATTAAAACCGGAGGTCCATTCTATGCATTTAAAATGATCTGGTAAATATTCGCTGATATGGGGATCAGAAGAAGGAATAATATAAGCATCAATGCCACTTTGCGCCATTTGTAAGCGGATGGCATTTAGTTTTTCAGTATACTTCATTATTGATTAATATGATTTGCGCGCAAATATACCTTATCTAGTTGGCAGGATATAATGATATTTTGGCAGGAAACAATGATAATAAAACTTGATGTCTCAACACCTAGGTGAATATTTACATTAAGCCCCAAATTGCTGTAAATGATGATCCAGATGTTTCCATGATAAAATACCCCAATCATTGGGGGTCATTGTTCCAAAAATCGGGTGCTTAGTTCCAACAACCGCCTCACTTCCACCCACCGAAAAGCCTTTTATCAACCTAATCAATTCCACTTTTTCATTGTCAAAATCACGTTCGTCAACAATTTTAAAAGAGCTGTCGGTCGGCAAATTCTTTTTAAATGGCTTAATACCCAGTAATTGCTTTTTAATCAAACCGCCGAACACCATGCCTAAAAATGTTTTCTTAACACCTTTATCAATAAATGCCATTTTTAAGGGTTGTTGACAATGAGCCATCATTTGAGCTACATTCATTTTACCCCATAAAGCCTGACTTTGATTACTTAACTTATTTATCCGTTCTATTATTTCGTTATTGTCGGTAGCATTCAATAAATTCTTCATCGTATATGTTTAAATTAATCAAGGCTAAAATAGAAAATCCAAGCAATGAACAATAATTGCAAAGGAACCCTGAACCATAAATAAGAAACATCCTTACCCTCATAAGTCGCCTTCTCATGATCCACATGATGAATGGCCGCGTTTATATTTGCAGGTAAAATGAGAGCAAAAAATATGATGAGCAGTATAGCTGTTAGGTTTCTTACCGTAGGAATCAACAAACCAATTGCGGCCAACACTTCAATGACTCCTGTTAAATAAACAAACTGGGTTTTATACGGGACAAAATTAGGAATCATCAGAGCCATTCCTTGAGCAAACTTAAAATGCCCAAGTGCAGTAAACATAAGCATAATACTCATGGCAAGGTTTCCTGCAAAAACAAAATTAAGCCCATTACCGATAGCCCAATTAGTAAGCAATGCAATGAAAAAACTTAAAATTAATACGACTAACGGCTTCATAATTAATTTAACAATTGAGATTGAGTACATGTTATAATAATGCTTTAACGAAAACTGCCACTGTTTGAACGCAAAACATACATTATTTTTCGGCTCGAAATTTCATATATAGTTTAAATATATAAACTATAATTAATTCCACCTTTAAACCATGTACATTAATACAAACAATGGCAGCAATTAGGGATTATTGAGCATGCTCTTTTTCCCTTAATTGGGCATTTACTCTTTCCAATTGGTTGATCACATCATTCACTTTTTTATTAATACTGGCAGCTTGTTTAGGGACAAAGCGAACCCAGGCCAAACCAATCCATCCAAAAGTTAATGCATAAACCAAAACAGCATAGGGCCATTGCATTCTAAGTGCATATTCATACATGTAAAGACCGATTCCAAGTGACAGAAGAATAAAATAGGCTTTCATAATTTTATCCTGAAAAAAATTTACCTGACTTTTGTATCTGATCATTTTCTCCAAATATTGATGACTGTTGGTTTCAGTTGAATTTGATTTGAGTAACCAATGCAACATATTCGATTGAACAATTATCGCCATAGCAATCGCGATTACCATAATTACTACTCCCAGTTTGGTGGTTAAAAATTCTGGCTTGTAATAGAATAATACAAAAGTGATGTAGATGGCCGTCAATGATAAAATCACATTGTGTTTAATTACGTTGAAGCGTGCTTTTTTTTGAAAACTAATGGCGTTTTCAATAACCGTTTTAACATCCGGAAGATTAGATACTTCCTGCTTATGCCAAAGTTGCTTTATGTCGTTGAAGCTGTTCATGCTCTTGAAATTTTTTAAGTAGTTTTTCTTTAATACGGTGAATTTTCACCCTTACATTTCCTTCGGAGATACCGATAATTTCGGCTATCTGTGCCTGCGGAAGTTCCTCCAGCTCAAGTGAAATAATCAGCCTATCGGTTTCTTCGAGTTCGGAGATAAACCGAAACAGTAATTTCTCCTGCTCCGAATTATCTTCCATCAATTTCTCCTCTATATCAATCGGCATCTCCGATTTAAGATTCTTCTTTTCTCGTTCGAGTTGGCGCAGACAATTATTAGAAGCTATTCTGAATATCCAGGTGCCAACAGATGATTCTTGTCTGAATTTACCCAAGTTTTGCCAAACCGAGATAAAGGTTTCCTGTGTTATATCCTTCGCCCAAGTGCTATCATTTACATAACCCATGCAAAGCCGGTAAACACGCGGGGAGTAGGTATTATATATTTCTTCAAAAGTCATCGATGTTATTTATTTGATAAAAGTAGTCAATTGAGTCATATACCAATCTTTGTCATCATACATTATAAAATGTAGGGCTTTAGAAGAATATTCAATTTGAGCTGAAGCCAGTTGGGCATATTGTGCTCTCATTACCGAGTCGAACTGTTTAAACGGAGCCTCCAATAAAATTAAAGCAGGACATTTAATTGAACTCAATTGCGCTCTTAAATCAGTATTTGTCAAATCACAATACATCTTACCATAGGTTTTACGATCGGTTTGTATTCCCCATTGAGTGATCAACTGATATTTGCTGGTATCAGCCACCAGACGTTTTACACCGGCTGCCTGAGCTACTGCAAATTTGGCATTGTCCATTTGCGTATAAGTTTCTATTAATTTAGAACAATCAGGGGTTTCAACACTTTTAAATGCCGGATTAAAAACTGCCGACAAACATGGCAAGGCATCTACTACCACAATCTTTGCAATCTTATCAGGATGGTCGGAAGCCAGCATTAAAGCCAATACGCCTCCCATACTGTGACCAATTACTATCGGCTTTTCAATTTTCTCTGTTTTGATAAATTCAATAATATCTTTTACCCAGCCTTTTAATGATGGCTCATCCTGGGCTTTTTGACCGGCGAAACCCGGCATTGTTAATGTGTAACATTTATAGTTTCTGCTAAGTTGAATAGTAGTCTCATTCCAAACATCTCCCGAACAGGTGAAACCAGGAATAAATACGATAGCTTGCTTGCCTTTACCCGAAACACTTACATTAAACGGATGTGAAGCTGCAGCAAAAACATTGATACAAACTAATATAAAAGCAAGAAGGATTAGTAAAAATTTGATCTTTTTCATTGTAGTAATATTTTAAATTTTCCCTTTAGATACTGGGAATTTCAAAATGTTACAGGTTTTGAAAAAGTTTTTTAGAACGTAAAACGGGTATTGAACGTTTACAAGAAAACATACCTGCCCTGTTTATTAATTTCAAAATTTAATGGCTTAGCCGTACGTTGAAACTTTTGATACCCTGTTTTTAAATTCATCCAGAAGGATTTTAACTCTTTTGATGAACTATATTGAGGCATTAAGTGCTTAAAGTTTTCATCCGACATTCTGAACGGAAAAATGTAAACCGGAATAGCTGATTGCCCGTTATTGGTAGCTTCAACGGCCAATACATAGAGTTCGTTTATTCTTTCATCTGTTAGCGGAATACAGCCAATGGTCACGCATTTTCCATGAATAAAAACATCACCACCCAGGTGATATTTCTCACCGAGTATTTTATCCGATTTATTCGGGTAGTTAATCCCCAATGATAAATGAAACAGGCTTTTAGGATTAAACCTATCAATTATGTAAAACCCTTCAGGCACTTGCCTATCGCCTTCTCTGCGTTTTGGTCCAAGAATACCCGAGGAAGAGCAAATTGAATATTGCTTTATTAGTTTATATTTTACCTCACCTTTGTTTCTAGCCCATAATTCCACCGCTTTTTCGTTCTTATAAGCACATAGTAAAATCTGCAACTTATTTTTTTCAACTCCATTTACGCTAAGCAGGAAAAACAGTTGCTGAGCGGTGTTATCATAAGCATTTTTTACACGTTCATTTGCTAATTGTTCTTTTTTAAAGCTATCGTTGCCTTCATCTGTTGTAAAAAACAACAAACTGATGGCAAATGCCAATCTTAATAATATCATAGGTTCAAAGGCAGTAAGATGTTTCCGGCAGTGTTTAATTCAAATCGTGTCCCTTGGTTGGTTTCTTAGGCATAATTGAGTTAGAAGTAAAAATCAGCACTTGGATGATTAAACCAATAAAAATTAAAATCCCTAGTTCGAGTTGCGTTAAAAGGGTTGACCGAGCAATGATCTTTTTCGATTGTTCATTTAAAGCCTTTCCTTCGGAGATTTGAATTTCAGAAAGCTGATTTAGTTTTATCAATGCGGCATTCAATTTAAAATCCATTACGGTAATAAACTTTGGAACCGAGCCTTGTTCAAACGAACTATTTAAATATTGATCCTCGAGTTTCCGCAAATTCAGCACAGTTTGTTTAAATTCATTATAGTAGGTTGATTCGCGAACGGTTAAGCGTGTTGATTCATAACTTAAAAACAATGAATCAATTGTTGCATTCGCTTTATACAATTTCTCTTTCAATGGCTTTACATTGCTAACAGATAAGTTCGCATTCTGAATGTCATTCATCTTCTGGTGCAAACTTTCTGAAAAATGAAAAATATAGCTCTCGGCCAGCAATCGGTCTTCATATACAGTAGAAAACGAAGCACCCAAAGCGACTACATTTTTACGGTCATAAATATTTTTAAATAAAACAATCACAAAAACCAGCACCAACAAAGCGGAAATTTTTATTTTCTGCTGCAGGGTAAATGCCCATTTCATCATAAAACTTCTATGTAATTATAAATTGGTTGTAAAAATTACGAATTGGCAAAGTACATATATTCTATTTATTTGCTGCCAGCCACTTCTTAGAATTTTCATTTATGACTGTGTACGCCGTAACAAACAAAAAAGCTAAAAAGCATAAAAGGCGTTCCGGAATCCGGAACGCCTTTTATCATCAATTCAATTAAAATTATTGAATACCTAATTTCTTTTTAACTAAAGGCAAAATGTTATCGCCGTCAGGGAATTGAATCAAAACACCTTTGCTTGAATCGAAAACATAAGCAATGTTGTTTTCTTTAGCAACAGTTTTAATAGCATCCTCTGCTTTTTTCAAAACAGGAGCATAAACTTCTTCTTGTTTTTTGCTGATGTCTTGTTGAGCTTTTTGTTGGAAATCACCGATACGTTTTTCCAAATCCTGAATTTCTTTTACTTTAGTTTCCTTAACTGCATCAGTCATTGTTTTTTCTTTAGACTGGTAGTCAGCAATCTTAGTTTGATATTCAGTACCCATTGTTTTCATTTGTGCATCTAAAGTACCTGTAAAGTCTTGAACTGCCTTGTCAGCAACTTTAATATCTGGCATCGCAGCAATTAACTCATTCACATTAATGTGACCAAATTTGACTTGGGCATTTGCATTTCCTGCAAAAATCAACAGCACTATAGCCGCAACTAAAACTTTAATTGTTTTCATCTTTAATCTTCAGTTTTCTTTAAATATTTCTCTTGGTTATTAACTCTTACTTGGCAAATTCACCAGGCTTTAATCCTAGCTTGGCAAGCACATCGTTGCTTTTATCGTAACGAGGGCTCGAATATAGCATTCCATTTGACTTATCAAAAATAATCGCATACATACCGTCTTCAGCTATCTGCTCAATTACTTTATAAACCTTATCCTGAATAGGTTTTACCAATGCTTTTTGTTTTGCAAAAAGCTCACCTTCAGGGCCAAACTTTTCCTTTTGAAAATCTTTTGCTTCCTTTTCCTTCTTCACAATTTCGTCTTCACGTTTTTTACGCATTGCATCTGTCAAAAGCATTTGCTCTGATTGATAAGCCTTATATAGAGCATCAACTTCATCAAATTTTTTATCGATTTCTTTTTGCCATTGCGCCGAAAGATCATTAATCTGTTTTTGGGCAGCACTATATTCAGGCATGTGTTTTAACACATACTCAGTATCAACATAACCTATTTTTTGGGCACTGGCAGTAAAAGCGCCTATGCCTGCAATTAAAAGTATGATTAAAAGAACTCTTTTCATTCGATTGAATTTATCCCTGATTAAAATCCTGAACCTAGTTGTTGTGCAATAGAGAAGTGGAACTGACCTTTGTTTGGTTTTCCACCACCCGGAATTGGAGGTACGCGATCGAAACCGTAACCGTAATCCAGTCCTAACATACCAAATATTGGCAAGAAGATACGCACACCCGCACCAACTGATCGTTTTACATTAAACGGTTGGAAAGTCCGGAAATTATCCCATGTGTTACCAGCTTCCGCAAAAGCAAGTGCAAAGATTGTTGCTTGTTGATTTAATGTAATCGGATGACGCAATTCAATTAAATAACGGGCATAAATTGGACTACCTGAATAATAGTTCCCCGGTTTACCTTCAGGAGTAATTGCATTATCAGCATAACCACGTAAAGGAACAATTTCAACACCCTGAATGTAATCATAACCCTGCAAGCCACTACCTCCCACTTTCCAACGATCAAACTGGGTTGTTCCAATATCCTTATTGTAATAACCTAAGAATCCTAAGTGCATACCCATGTGGAATACCAATTTACTCGATGATGCAGCTTTGGTATACCATCCGGCATCAAACTTCCAGCGGTGAAACTCAGTATATTTGTACTTTGTTTGCGCCGACATAGTTGGATCAGAATAATCACGTCCATTAATTAATGAATAGGGTGGAGTTAACTCAAGACTCAACTGCACATTTGAACCCGAAGTAGGGTAAATTGGCGCATCAATCGAGTTACGACCTATTGTTTCAGTTAAACTGAAGGTATAAGAAGTTCCTGTAGGAAACTGGAATCCTTGGTAGTTCTGATAAACATAACGGTTAAATGCCACCGAACTATTTAATGTAAAGTAATCATCCGGCCATTTTAAACGCTGACCAAGTCCAAACGAAACTCCACTTAACTGTAACCCTGAATAACGAGGATCCGATTTGTTATAACCGTATAAATTTTGGTTAGTGTGCGTAAAGCTTACCGTAAAGTAACGTGGCTTATCACCTCCTAACCATGGTTCTGAAAATGAGAAGCTATATGCTTGGTAATATTTACCGTTTGACTGAACACGTAATGACAGTTTTTGGCCGTCACCCGCTGGTAGAATCCCCCCCCAATCACTGGTAAACAATTTGCGTAATGAAAAGTTATTGAACGTTAAACCCAATGTTCCGATAATACGACCACCACCGAAACCTCCAGAAAGCTCTAACTGATCCGATGGCTTTTCGGTAACATTATAAGCTAAATCAACGGTGCCATCTTGCTGATTAGGTTTAACATCCGGAGCTGTTTTTTGCTCATCAAAATAACCTAACTGATTTAATTCACGAATGGTACGAATTAATAATGACTTGTTGAACTTATCACCTGGTTTCGTTCTTATCTCACGTAAAACTACTTTATCGTTGGTTCGATCGTTTCCGTTTACCAATACTTTATTAATGGTAGCCTGCTCACCTTCAAAAATTTGCATTTCAAGGTTAATGGTATCGTTTTTAACGCTTGTTTGAACAGGGTTTACCTGGAAGAACAAATAACCATTGTTTAGATATAATGAAGAAACATCGTCTTCAGATGGGCTATTACGTAAACGCTTTTCCATCTTCTCTTCATCGTATACATCGCCTTTTTTAATCGCTAAGATCTGGCTTAACTGCTCCGATTTATAGATCGCATTTCCAACCCACTTAATATCACCAAAATAATATTTATGACCTTCAGAAATCTTGATGTTTACATCCACTGAAGCCATATCATGGCGATAAACAGTATCCATGGTAATTGCGGCGTCACGATAACCACGCTCATTATATTTCTTAATTACCTCGGCTTTGTCCTCGGTATATTTTGCTTCAAGGTATTTTTTAGAACCGAAAATTTTGTAAGGTTTACGCTCTTTCGTGTTCTTCATGTACTTTTTAAGTTTGGCATTCGAAAGTGCGGTATTGCCTTCAAAAGTAATTTTGTTAACCTTAACCTTGGTATGCTTATCAACCGTTAACACTAAAGCCGTACGACCTGATGTTGAATCAGGTCGTTGAGAGGCTAAAACCTCTGTATTATAGTATCCTTTTTCAACAAAATAATTTTTAACAATTAACGAGGTGGTTTGAACAAGATTATCGTTCACTACTTTTCCAGTGATGTCTTTTAATTTCTTCTCGTTTAAATCATCAACTTCTGACTTTTTTAAACCACGGAAAATAACATTTGACAAACGAGGACGCTCGAGCAGATAAAGGTCTAAGAATACTGAATCCTGACGAATGTCGGTAATGTTTATTTGCACATCGTCAAATAAGCCTTGTGCCCATAAATCTTTAATAGAATTAGCAATCTTATCACCCGGAACTTTAATACGATCGCCAACTTTTAACTTGGAAATGGTAATAAGAACGTCTTTATCGAGCGATTGCGTACCAGTAACGGTGATGCCTCCGATAGTATATTCTTTAGGTGCATTCGGATCAACCTGTGGCCTCGCTTGCGGTTTATAAATAATTTGGGCTTGGGTTAAGTTAAACAGCAATAGAGTTAATAACGCTGTTAAAAGGGTCCTCTTCATTAAGTCAGTTTCGAATCGATATTTATATAACTTGTTCACTTGTTTTGCCGAAACGTCGTTCACGGCCTTGGTAATTTAATATTGCTTCATACAGATGCTCTCTCCTGAAATCAGGCCAGAAAATATCTGTAAAGTATAATTCAGCATAAGCTATTTGCCATAATAAGAAATTGCTGATTCGATATTCGCCACTAGTGCGGATCAACAACTCCGGATCAGGCATATTTGCCGTACAAAGCAACGAAGAAACTAATTCTTCATTCACCTCTGATGATTGTAATTCTTTATTTTCAACCTTAGCTGCCAGTTGTTTTGCCATCTGTACTAACTCCCAACGAGAGCTATAACTCAATGCTAAATTTAATGTTAAACGTTTATTATTGGCAGTTTTGTCTATCGCCTCCATTAATTCTTTATAACACTTTGAAGGCAAGGAACTTAAATCTCCAATAGCATTTAATCTAACATCGTTTTCCATTAATGTTTTGGTTTCTCGATTAATCGTCGCTACCAAAAGTTCCATTAATGCGGTAATTTCTAGTGCCGGTCGATTCCAGTTTTCAGTTGAAAAAGCATACAAGGTCAGGTACTCAATACCTAACTCCGCTGCAGCTTCTACCGTATCTCTTACCGCTTTTACACCATTCTGATGCCCGAAAACACGTAATTTCCCTTTCTCTTTTGCCCAACGGCCATTGCCATCCATAATAATGGCCACATGTCGCGGTAAGCGATCTATATCGATCTTTTCCTTAAAACTCATTTTTCACCTTGCTATGCTAAAAACTTGGACAGTGCGAAGATACAAAACTAAAAGATATGCCAACAACGGCAAACATGTATGTATCATTTTTGCGTAAATCGCCTCGTTGATTCCCGGGTAAATTAGCCGGATAACCGGCTTCCGGTGAACGATCGGCATATGTTTTTGTTAAAGTAGATGGCACCGAATTTAAATCTACATAGTAACCGCTTACATCATCTATATAATCAGTAAATGTAATTCTATATCCCAACTCACTAAACAAATTCCACCTGTCACTCATTCTATATTTCAAGCCAACGCCTAATGGAATGGCCAAATCTGTTAATTTATAGCGGTCTGGATTCCCTTCCAAACCCTGTCCTTCAGTTCCTAAAGGTTGTAAACGTTGTCCATTTTCAGCTTTCGGATCGAAATTAAAAACTGATAGCCCGGCCGATAAATAAGGAGAAAAGCGTTCATCCTCAATAAACGGATTCAGGCTAAAGAAATTAAATTCATACTGAACCGATAATTCATTAATCACCGATTGAAATCGCAGATTACGATACTCCTGATCAGGAATACCCGAAGTTGCATCATTTGCCTGAACTTTACCATGTGTTATCGATACTTTTAATGCACTGCGCGGATTAAAGTTCGTGCGAAAAACTAATCCGAATGCAGGATCAGTAAAACGCATATAATTAAATTGACTAAGATCACCTTTATATCCCGAAAAACCGCCAAACAAGCCCAACTCATACTTTTGAGCCTTTGCATTAAAAGTAATAACAATAACAAAAACCGTTATGCCGGCAACTATCTTCTTAAACATCGAATGTTCTTTGGCTGATTAATTTCTTGAATCCAGTCCCCACATTAACTTGTTCCTTAACGTGGTTAAATAACTTTCATTGTAGAGGCGTATAAGATTTATAGAAAAACTTTCCTTTTTAGCAGTTAAAACTACGTTAGTGTCTACTTTTTCAGTTCTTGAATCCATTGAAACCAAAAACTGAGTAGCTCGTGCTTCTATTTTAAATGTTAATACACTGCTATCAGATATTACTATTGGTCGCACACTTAAATTATGCGGACAAATTGGAGTTATAACAAAATTACCAGATTGCGGAAAAACAATAGGTCCACCGCAACTCAACGAATACGCTGTTGAACCAGTCGGGGTTGAGATTATCAGCCCGTCGGCCCAATAAGAATTTAGAAACTCTCCGTTGATATAAGTATGGATAATAATCATGGGAGAAGCATCCTGCTTATGAATGGTGATTTCATTTAAAGCATAATTTACCTCACCAAACAAATCAGCATCCGAAGAGTCTAAAGTAATGAGTACCCTTTTATCGAGCGTATATTCTTCTCTTACTAAACTATCAATGGCATTTTTGATCTCCGTTTTATTGATACTAGCCAAAAAACCCAAGCGGCCTAAATTAATACCTAATACCGGCAAACCCGAATCGCGTACTAACGATAAGGTATCAAGCAAAGTTCCATCACCTCCTAAACTCAACATACATTTCACATGACCAGTCAATTCGGTATGGTCTGTAAATGACTCTGCATTAGATATATTGATTTTTTTTGACTCAATAAACTTTCTGAAATCCTCATAAATGAGAATTTCTACCCCATGACGAACCAGGTTATCAATAACTTCTTGTATGAATGGTAAAGAATTGTTGCTGAATTGTCGTCCGTAAAGGGCAATTTTCATTGATTACTAATTAACTGATACTTTCTGATTAAACAAGCAGATTAATTTCAGGGTTGAAAGATATAAATTTTCTTTAACCTATCATCTACATATTTAAGTAATGCATAAACGAATCAAAACGATCCATTGTATCGTCGGCATGAGAAACCTGCGAATAAGATGCTTTAACGTGGTAATTAAAGCGCTGAAAAGAGGAAAGAATTCCGGTAAGGTCAGTTTTATTAACTTTAATGGTAAGTTCTAGCTTAGTTGAATCATTAAACGTTCTAACAAACGAATTTAATACCGAAGCCCCATCAGATTCGATCAATCTCGAAACTTCAGCAAGCGAAAAATCGCGCACACCCAGTTCTAGAATTATAACTCCCCCTGGACTTTCGATCGACGTCAGGGTAGCGAAGTAATCGGCTAGTGTTGTTAGTGTAATAAGTCCTTTATATAGATTTTTATGATCGATTACAGGAACAACGGTTAGTTTTTGCTCGTGTATTAGGCGAATAACGTCATACATATGTTGCTCCTCGTTAACCGATTGATAAACGGTTGACAGGCCTGAACTACCAATTGGTTCATTTAAATCCTCCAATTCAACAATATCATGATCGGAAATTAAACCAAGGAATTCACTTTCATTAACTATCGGTAAGTGGCTCACGCGAAACTCGGCCATTCGATCTAGCGCTTTTTGCGCCGAATCTGAAGTCCGTAGTGGAGGGATAAAATCGCTGGCCAGTTGTGCAGCTACCATATTATTAATGTTCTATACTATTAATGTAGAAAATATGCATCAGAATTCAAACTTTCTTCAGTCACACTTTCGATGCTTAGTAAATTGAAGAGCTTTATGCAATCCAATAATACCTGGTGCGCAAAACCCAAGCCAGTTCTTGGGTAGATCTATATTTTATTCAGTATTTACAAGTATCTTCCAAAAGCTTATTTTGAGCTTCCGTTCGGATAAACCTTTTTAAGAAACTTATCCAGGTAATTGTTAAACTCTTCGGGCTGTTCCATCATTGGAGCATGGCCACATTTATCTATCCAATTTAACTCCGAATCAGCTAACAAACGATGAAACTCTTCTGCAACATCAGGTGGAGTTATTCTGTCATTTTTCCCCCATATCAACGAAACTGGAACATTGATCTTCGACAGGTCTTTTTCCATATTATGACGAATAGCTGATTTAGCCATTGCCAAAATACGTATTACCCTATTACGGTCGTTTACAGTTGAAAAAACATCATCGACTAGCTCTTTCGTTGCTATTGCCGGATCGTAAAAAGTATAAGCCACCTTTTCCTTAATATAATCATAGCTTTCTCTACGAGGAAATGATGCACCCATAGCATTTTCATACAATCCTGAACTACCTGTTAACACTAACGAGTGGATATGCTCGGGATGATTAATAACATAAATTAAAGCAACATGTCCCCCTAACGAATTCCCCATTAAAGTGAACTTATCAAGTTTCAGATGCTCAACAAATTTATGTAAGAATTTAGAAAGTGTTTTAACGCCAGTGGTTAACAAAGGCATTTCATATAAAGGTAATACTGGAATAATTACTCTGAAATCTTTAGAAAAACGATCTACAACAGGCTCCCAGTTGCTTAATGCACCCATAAGGCCATGCAATAAGATCAACACATCTCCAGTGCCTTCATCAATGTACCTGTAACCGTCTTCTTCTCTTAACTGATAACTCATAATTATTCTAAATATCGACCAAATATATGGCTAAAATTAAACATGACCCCTTAAAAACAAAAAATTAACAAGAGTAAGTATTGATTAACTAATTTTCTTAAAAGGTAAATAGCTCTATTTAAAAATGTTAGGCTAATAATTTTTTAACTGCGGCAGAAACTATTTTTCCATCAGCCTGACCGCCTAATTGTTTTGTAGCCAAGCCCATTACTTTTCCCATATCTTTCATACCGGCAGCACCCGAATCAAGAATAACTTGTTTAATCACTATTTCGATTTCTTCTTCTGACAATTGTTTAGGTAAATAGCTCTCAATTACATCTAATTCTTCCTGTTCAATTTTTGCCAAATCAGGACGATTTTGTGCTAGGTAGATATCGGCCGACTCTTTACGTTGCTTTGCCTGCTTTTGTAAAACTTTAACCTCGGTATCTTCTGAAAGAACTTCAGCAGCTCCTTTTTCGGTTTTAGCAACCAACAAAGCTGCTTTAATTGCACGCAACCCTCTCAATGCAGCTTCTTCTTTCGCCAACATTGCTTTTTTAATATCCTGATCTATTTTCTCTAGTAGTGACATGTGTGAAATTTATGAATATTGATTGTAATTGAAGGATGTGTTTTTGGTATGACTGTCATCCACTCACAAACTTAACTAATAATAAAAGAACATTGAATTATTCCTTTCTTTCTTTCGGTAAATTATTTCTTGTTCCAGTACACCGTACTTGCCTGCGCAGTTGGCATAATGGTTAAATCATTAATATTTACATGAGCCGGTAATGATGCTACATAATAAATGGCATCAGCAATATCGGTTGCTGATAATGGTTCAAACCCATTATAAACATTCTTTGCTCTTACTTCATCACCTTTGAAACGAACTATCGAAAACTCTGTTTCAACTGCCCCCGGATTAATTGCTGTGACTTTTATATTGTATGGTAAAAGATCAATACGCATTGCTTTATTTAACGAATCAACCGCATGCTTGGTGGCGCAATAAACATTCCCATTGGCATAAGTTTCTTTTCCAGCAATTGAACCAAGATTAATAATATGCCCCTGTTGGCGCTTGATCATTAAAGGACTAACTAAACGGGTAACATATAATAATCCTTTAACATTGGTATCGATCATTGTTTCCCAATCATCAAAGTTCCCTTCCTGAATTGGGTCCAAACCAACCGACAAACCTGCATTATTCAACAAAACATCTATTTGTTGCCATTCATCATTTAGGCTTTCAACTGCCGCTTTTACTTCTTCCAGATTACGTACATCGAAAGTTAATGGTAAAACACTTGCGTTGTAACTCGATTCCAACTCTTCAGCAAGTTTAAGTAAACGATCCTCTCTCCTACCGGTAATAATAAGATTGTAATTATTTTTTGCAAAAATATGTGCCGAAGCCTCACCAATGCCAGAGGTCGCTCCGGTAATCATTGCTATTTTTTTCATATAAGATTAACAGTTTATTGAACAACCAATGAGTTGATATAAAAATTATCCCTGGTTGCGAATGATTGAATTGATAAAATCGGCCTATTCAAAATACATTGTAAAATGCAGTGCTTCGGCAAATAATCCGGCTAATGGATGAGTGATTATATTGTCATCGCCTGTTTTCATCACGTTATTGATACTATGCGATAACTTTAATTCAGGTGAAAACTTAAAATATTCCAGGTAAATATCGGCTCCAAGGCCAGCTTCCAAAGCCACAAAACTGTTGTTAATCTTCACCAATTTCCGATCATCATCAGGGTTGTAAACCTCATCATTTGCCTTTTTCTTTTTCGATCGAATATCGGTTACAAACTTTACGCCTCCAACAACATACAACCTAACATCATTCATCCGGTCTGATTTAAATTTCAATAATAATGGCAATTCCAAAAATGTTGATTCAACCTGCTTTAAAAGAATCTTATTATCAGAAGCCTTGTTATATTGATATTCTAGTTGGCGGTCAACAAAAGAGAATTTAGGAGTAAAGCGTAAATCGAAATGACGGTCGAGCTTAACATTTGCTAGTAAACCTAAACTAAAGCCCATATTACCCATTGGTTTAATAGCCTGTAAAGTATCAGCAGTATATGGATTAGAACCTGGTTGGCTAAAATCCCTTTGCTTAACTACAGTAAATGACGCCCTGTCGATACCCAATAAAAAGCCAAAATTTAATCGTTCATGATCTATATCTCCTGCAGTGTTCAAAAACTGGGCACTAGCCGAAAACCCAAATAGTGTAAAAAGAACGAACAGTAAAATGTGCTTCATTGGCATTTTAAGGTTTAGCATGTAAGTCTACCAGCCGTAATATATTACTTTGGTTTGATTCCGGTATAAATAGAACAAATACCTAACGACATTTTTTTGATTTTAGTTTCTCCAAAACCAGATCGGCCTAAAATTTCTGTAAATTTCTCACTATCCGGAAATGCTTTTACAGATTCAGGAAGATAGGTATAAGCACTATTGTCTTTCGAGAATACTTTACCAATAAATGGCAATAAATTGAAGAAGTAGAAATTATATAACTGTTTGAAAGGAAACATGGTTGGCTTAGAGAATTCAAGCACTACAGCTTTCCCTCCAGGTTTTAACACCCGCTGAATGTTTTTAAGCCCTTTCTCAAGGTTTTCAAAATTACGCACACCAAAGCTCACAATTACCGCATCAAAAGTATTATCCTCAAAAGGTAAATTTTCCGAATCTCCTACTTTTACTGAAAAAATATGCTGAAGGTTTCTTTCCGCAATTTTCTTTTCAGCTAATGCCAACATCCCTTCCGAAATATCTACCCCAATTATTTTCTCAGGCTTAAGCGTTTCAATGGCTTGAAAAGCCAAATCACCAGTCCCGGTTGCTACGTCTAATATATAATTAGGTTTAACACTCATTAATTCAGCAATAGCCTTCTTGCGCCACCAAATATCAATGCCTAGGGAAAGAAAATGATTAAGAAAATCATATTTACCAGCAATTTTATCAAACATTTGAGCAACCTGCTCTTTTTTGGTTGAATCGAGTTCTTTATACGGTTTTACTGTCTCTGCCATGTTGCGGCAAAGATAATTAATGATTTCAGAATGTAGATTGCTGATTTACTATTTCAGGAATTCTATAAAAAAGAGTTAATTACCAAAACTTAACTTCCGCGGTTATCCCCAGCTATATTCTGCTTAACTAAATTTTCTACCTTTGTGAGCATGATCATAAAATCAGCCGAGTTTGTTTGCAGCAACACTCAAATCAGTAAACTACCCGAACCTAATTTGCCTGAATATGCCTTTATCGGCAGATCAAATGTTGGCAAATCGTCGTTGATTAATATGCTTACCTCCATCAAAGGTTTAGCAAAAACGTCGCAAACGCCTGGCAAAACCCAGCTTATCAATCATTTCGTAATCAATAAAAATTGGTTTTTAGTTGATTTACCGGGTTATGGTTTCGCAAGGGTTTCTAAAACACTAGCCGAAAAATGGGAAAAGTTCATCCGCCAATATCTTTCGAAAAGAGAAAATTTACAGTGCGTGATGGTTCTTGTTGACTCTCGCTTGGAGCCTCAAAAACTTGACTTGCAATTTATAGATTCGCTGGGCGAAATGGGTTTACCTTTTGCCGTGGTGTTTACCAAGTCCGACAAACAATCAAAAGGCAAAACCGCAAACAATGTTCAATTGTTTAAAAATGAACTGTTAAAAAGTTGGGAAGAGCTTCCTGATATCTTTGTTACCTCGTCTGAAGATAAAAGTGGCAGAGATGAACTGCTAAGCTTTATTGACAATATCAACCAGCAATTCGATATAAACGACATTAAAAAACCAAATCAATAACCAAACCTTGCGATGAAGAATTACCTTTCGTTGATAAAATTCAGTCACACTATTTTTGCTATGCCATTTGCCATCATCGGTTTTGTTTTAGCTGTTTCGGTAACAAATGCTGAGTTCGATTGGAAGAAATTTGTTTTAATGATTGCCTGTATGGTATTTGCCCGTAGTGCGGCAATGGCTTTCAACCGTTACATCGATAGGGAGTTTGATGCGAAAAACCCTCGCACTAAAGTTCGTGAGATCCCTGCGGGAGTAATAAGTGCGAAAAATGCACTAGTATTTACCATTGTTAACTGCCTGGCATTTATCGTAACCACCTACTTCATTAATAGTCTTTGTTTTTTTCTTTCGCCGGTGGCTTTAATTGTGGTTTTAGGTTATAGCTATACCAAACGGTTTACCTCCTTTTGCCATTTAGTGTTAGGTTTAGGTCTTTCATTGGCACCAATTGGGGCATATCTGGTTGTAACCGGTGAATTTGCTCTTTTGCCAATCTTATTTTCATTAGCAGTAATTACCTGGGTTAGCGGATTTGATATCATTTATGCCTTGCAAGATGAAGACTTCGACCGTTCACAAAAATTACATTCAATACCTGAATGGCTGGGTACCAAAGGTGCTTTAAACTTTTCATCGGTTTTACATGTTTTATCAACACTATTCGTAATTGCGGCAGGACTTGTTGGTAATTTCGGGGTATTTTACTGGGTAGGAGTTATTGGTTACTCCGGAATGCTCATCTATCAACACTCAGTAGTTAAACCATCTGATTTAAGTCGTGTAAATCTAGCCTTTATGACCGCAAATGGAATAGCTAGTGTTGGCTTCGCCTTATTTTTCCTTGCAGATACATACATAAAACTTTAAAAATTGATTAATGATCTACTCATTGATTCAATAATAAATAAATAGTTTAACCTTATATCGGTACATCTTAAATACCATGTCAACTAAAAGAATATTCCTCCCGCAAACTTTCGAGATAACTTTTGAAAGCATAGAACCTTTTTACAATCAATTGTTAGAGCGTCCGATTAATTCGGTTGATGAACTGGAAGAATGGCTAAGAAACCGAAGTGAATTGGAGGCGGCTTTAGAAGAAGATTTTGCGTGGCGTTATATTAAAATGACTTGCGATACTACGGATGAAAAGTTGTTAGCCGATTTTCAATATTTTGCTACTGAAATTGAGCCTAAAATTGCTCCGTTAACCAATGAATTAAATAAGAAGTTTATCGAAAGTCCTTTCGTGAAAGAACTCGATCCAGATAAATACTTTATTCTGATTCGTGGAATAAAGAAGCAATTAGAACTTTTCAGGGAGGAAAACATTCCTCTTTTAAGTCAGCTGCAAATTGAGCAACAGAAATTCGGAGGGATTTCAGGAGCTATGAGCGTGACTATTAACGATCAAGAATATACACTTGAACAGGCTTCAAACTTTTTAAAAGACACTGACCGTGAAATCCGTAAACAGGCCTACGATAAAATTAGTGCTCGTCGTTTGCAGGATAAGGATCAGTTAAATGAGCTATATACAACATTGTTAGGCTTGCGCCAACAAGTTGCATTAAATGCCGGATTTGAAAACTATCGGGATTATGCTTTTGCCGCCTTAGGCCGCTTCGATTACACTGCGGAGGATTGTTTCGCCTTTCATGAAGCAATTGAAAAAGAAGTTGTTCCGCTTTTGAAGGAGCAATCAGAAAAAAGAAAAGCCGCCCTTCAACTAACCGAATTAAAACCTTGGGATACCGATGTTGATGTATCAGGTAAACCAATGTTAAAGCCTTTTAACAATGGTCAAGAATTAGTCGACAAATCAATCATTTGTTTCGATAAACTTCATCCCTATTTAGGTGAATGCTTAAGCACCATGAAAACCAAAGGATTCTTTGATGTTGAATCTCGCAAAGGTAAAGCTCCAGGAGGTTATAATTATCCCTTAGCTGAAACGGGAATGCCATTTATTTTCATGAATTCGGCTAATTCGATGCGTGATTTAAGCACAATGGTACATGAAGGCGGTCATGCAGTTCATACATTTATTTCTTCGGATTTAGAGCTAAATGATTTCAAACACCTTACATCTGAAATTGCAGAATTGGCTTCGATGTCGATGGAATTAATTTCAATGGATCATTGGAATGAATTTTTCGACAATGAGGAAGATTTGATTCGTGCAAAAAAAGACCAGTTAAAAGATGTTTTAAAAACCTTGCCATGGGTAGCCGTAATAGATGCTTTTCAGCATTGGATTTATACCCATCCGGGCCATTCATTGGATGAACGCAAGCAGGCTTGGTTATCAATATACGAAAGATTCGGAGCCGGCTTTGTTGATTGGACCGGTTATGAAGAAACCAAAACTAACTTGTGGCAAAAGCAGCTGCACTTATTTGAAGTCCCTTTTTATTACATCGAGTACGCCATTGCTCAATTAGGTGCTGTAGCCGTTTGGAGAAATTATAAACAAAACCCTGAAAAAGGCCTAGAGGATTATTTAAGCGCTTTAAAACTAGGTTATACTAAAACTATTGGAGAGATTTATAAAACTGCTGGCATTGAGTTTAATTTTTCCAAAGAATACGTGCATGAGTTAATGCAGTTTGTTAAAAGTGAACTGGAGAAACTAGGATAATTAAAAAAAGACTATACAAGAGCGGAATCATTAAGTTGGTTCCGCTTTTTTTATTGAAATCACTATTATATTAAAAGCTAACCATTGAAATCAACTATAAATTATAAAACACTCATAATTATCTTAAAAACTAGTCAAACTATTTCCGCAACTGCCTCTTTTAAAGCGATTAAAAAAAAAACTTTTAATAAAATTTCATTTTTTAATTGTTTCACAATTTCCTTCCAACAATTATTCCCCATTTAATTATTTCCTTTTCAGCAAATTCCACAATCTATTAAATAATTGAAAAACAATATTTTATAAAACAGCTCTCTTCTTGCTACTCACTCTTTGTTTTTTGAAAGCACATTTCGTAACATTGATATTACACGCTAACACAACGCTCTGATCTACAAGTATTCATACTTCTAATCATTGCATTAAACTTACACTCTCTATGAATGCATGCATCTGCTGCGGCTGCAGCCCTTCTATTTCCATACGACATCACTCCTATCCTACTTTTCAATTGAACATTCAAGATCAAATCCTTTCAATTGAAATTTAATTCAATCAATTCACTTATAAAATTTAGAACTATGAAGAAAGTGCTAACACTTAGCCTATTGGCTGCAGGAACATTCCTTGTGGCTAGCTGTAACAAACTGGATAACAGCAAAAACGAACGAGTAGATATTGAGCCAAATGCTGTTATTAAACGCGAATGTGCATCAATCGAAGTATTAAACGAACAGCTAAAACATGATCCTTTATTGGCACAAAAGATGAATGCTATTGAAGCCTTTACACAACGAATAGCTTCAAATGAAAAAGAATTAAATACGCTTTTACCCGATGGAACAATTGAAATTCCGGTTGTTGTAAACGTGCTTTATCGCACAGCTGCTGAAAATATTTCAGATGCTCAAATTCAGTCTCAAATTGATGTACTCAATGAAGACTACGCTGGAACAAACGCTGATTTTGCCAACGTTCCTGCTTTATTTTCCGGAGTTAAAGCCGCAATTGGTGTAAAGTTCAAATTGATAAATACTGTCAGAAAATCAACCAACAAAAAAAGCTGGAGTACAAATGATGCTATGAAGAAATCGTCTACCGGAGGCATTAATCCTACCAGCCCTGCCAATACACTCAATCTTTGGGTATGTACATTGGGAGGTGGTGTTTTAGGTTATGCTCAGTTTCCGGGAGGTCAGTCAGCAACTGACGGAGTGGTTTGTTTAAACACGGGCTTTGGAAGAATAGGAACAGCTCAGGCTCCATTTAACAAGGGACGAACCGCCACCCATGAGGTAGGTCATTGGATGAATCTCCGACACATTTGGGGCGATGCCACTTGTGGAAGTGACTTAGTAAATGATACACCTCAGCATAACACCGCTAATTACGGTTGCCCGTCATATCCTCATAAAAGTACTTGTACAGGTACACCAGTTGAAATGACCATGAACTACATGGACTATACGGATGATGCCTGTATGTATATGTTCTCTGCAGGACAAAAAACCCGCGCTTTGGCAGTTTTTGCCAATGGGGGCCCGCGTGCAGCGTTTGCACAACCAGCAGGTACAAACTAATAAATAGTTATTTTTCCTATTATAAATGAAAGAGGCTGTCTCAAAAGGACGGCCTCTTTCTATTTTCAGGGGTTATCAACAAGTTAAAGCAGGATTTGTT
>NZ_JAMWYS010000019.1 GCF_023914155.1 Solitalea agri
TCACAGGATATATGCCCTAATAAAAAACCAAACCACCTATAAAAATGATTTGGTTTTGTCATAGAAATCAGCCTGACGCAACGTATGTTTCGACTGCGTTCAACATGACGCAAAGTATGTTTCGACTCCGCTCAACATGACGTAAAGCATGTTTCGACTGCGCTCAACATGATGCAAAGTATGTTTCGACTGCGCTCAACATGACGCAAAGTATGTTTCGACTGCGTTTAACATGATGCAAAGTATGTTTCGACTGCGTTTAACATGAGGAAAAGCATGTTTCGACTGCGCTCAACATGACGCAACGTATGTTTCGACTGCGCTCAACATGACGCAAAGTATGTTTCGACTCCGCTCAGCCTGACGCAAAGTATGTTCGACTGCGCTCAACATGACGAAAAGCATCTTTCGGCTGTGCTCAACATGACGCAACGTATGTTTCGACTTCGCTTAACATGACGAAAAGCATGTTTCGACTATGCTCAATATAACGCAAAGCTTGTTTCGATTACGTTCATCAATACCGAAGCTTGCTACAACTACGTCCGTTTCGTTAAAATTAAAACAATAAAGAATATTGAATCTCTAATTATGCAGCTAATAAAAACTTTAGGTTAAATAATTATTTAAAAACTAATTATTTTTTTTGAAAAGTTTACATAAGTTTTTTATACTTTCGGTACTTTAACAGGATTTTATATATTTAATTGCCATTAAAGAAGGCTTGTTATTTAAGTTTTCTAAAGGTGACAAACTAAATACTTGATGAAGAAAAGATTACTAGTTTGCTTTTTACTGTGCATTACATTTACAGCTGCTATTGGGCAATCAACACTAACGTTGAATAAAGGCAAGCTTAAAATAATAGAATCATTTCATTCTAAATTAGTTTCATCTCGCCGAATTGATATATGGCTGCCTGAAAACTATGGCAACGATTCATCAAAAAAATATGCGGTGATCTATATGCATGATGGTCAAAATTTGTTTATGACCAATACTGCTTATGGGGGAGTTGAGTGGAAAGTGGATGAAACGGTTTCTGAAATGATGTCGGATCATAAAATTAAGGACTGTATTGTGGTAGGTATTTGGAATAGTCCCAAACGGATGCGCGAATACGAACCCAGCAAGCCTTTTAGTTTAATGTCGGATACATTGCAGAAGAAACTTTCTGCCGAATTTAAAGGCACTCCGCTTGGTGATCAATATCTCGAATTTATTGCAACTGAACTAAAGCCTTATATCGATGCCCATTTTCTAACACTCACTGATGCTCAAAACACTGCGATGATTGGTTCGAGTATGGGCGGTCTTATATCGTTTTATGCCATTTGTGAGTATCCACAGCTTTTTGGGGCGGTTGCTTGTATGTCGACCCACTGGCCGGTAAGTTTAAAATTTAATGACGAAAAGATAGGCGATGCTTATCTGAAATATATCTCAGCGCATTTACCGTCGAACGAAAATCATAAAATTTACTTTGATTACGGTACCAAAACCTTAGATAGTTTATATACTCCTTACCAAATTGCAGTTGATAAAGTGATGCATGATAAATGGCCAAATGGTCATTGGACAAGCATTAAGTTTGTTGAAGACGAACACACTGAACTTTTCTGGCAACGCAGATTTGGAATTCCACTGGAGTATTTGATGGGACTGTAAAAAGTGATAATTGGGTTGTAGGAAATCACACTTACGTCCTTAACGATTTCCTCATAATCACAAAATCCACCTCATCTTTTGTAAATGTTTCTTCAGTTTTAGTAAATCCAAATCGGAGATAAAAATCGGCCGCGCTCAAGCGGGCATTGCACCATATAGTTTCACAGCCTTGTTTAGCTGCCTCTTGGATTAGGTGATTAAGTAATGCTGATCCATAACCTTTACCCTGAAAGGAAGTCAGGGTTGCAAATTTTCTAAACTGGGCACTATTGCCTGAAATGAACAATGACACAACAGAGATCAGTCGATCATTTACAAATAATCCGTAATGCATCCCAAAATCATCTTCCGGAAGTTTTAATTCAGAAAGGTTTTTGTTGGGATAAAGAATATCTCTGCGAAGCGTTAAAACATCATCAGCCTTAATAAGATTTATGTTCATTGTCAGGAATTTAGGTTTCTACTACGCTCAGCCCTTCGACTCCGCTCAGGGTGACTGCTCTACGTTCAACCTGACGTCCATGATTGTCACCCTGAGCGTAGTCGAAGGGTGTTTCGACTACGCTCAACATGACACCAGTTTGTTAGTTTGAACCAGAGTTAGTCTGTTCTCATTATTTATAATGGAATATTGCCGTGTTTTTTACGCGGGTTTTTAACCGCTTTGTTTTCCAACATTCGGAATGCCTTTATCAGCTTATGTCGGGTTTCAGCAGGTAAGATCACCTCGTCAACAAAACCTCTTTCAGCGGCGCGGTAAGGATTAGCAAACAATTCGGAGTACTCGCGTTCCTTTTCTGCTAGTTTCTGATATTGATCATCGGCCGAGGTGATTTCTTTCTTGAAAATGATCTCTGCGGCACCTTTTGCTCCCATTACTGCAATTTCGGCAGTTGGCCAGGCATAGTTTAAGTCAGCGCCAATATGCTTAGAGTTCATTACGCAATAGGCCCCACCATAGGCTTTACGGGTAATTACGGTAATGCGCGGAACGGTAGCCTCACAAAACGCATACAATAATTTTGCTCCATGGTTAATGATACCGTTCCACTCCTGGTCGGTACCTGGTAAAAAGCCCGGAACATCTTCAAAAACCAATAAAGGAATATTAAATGAATCGCAGAAACGAACAAAACGAGCTCCTTTAGTAGATGCAGGAATGTCTAATACTCCTGCTAAATAAGCCGGCTGATTGGCAACGATACCAACACTGCGACCTCCAATACGAGAGAAACCAACAACGATATTTTCGGCATAATTCTGATGAACTTCAAAAAACGAACCTTCATCAATTACAAGGTTGATTACATCGCGTATGTCGTAAGGCTGATTGGCATTTAGCGGAATAATTGTGTTTAAACTTTCACGAATTTCATCCTTAGGCTCATAGTCCCATAGGGCAGGATCATCTTCGCAGTTTTGAGGCATATAACTCAATAACTGCTTAATATGAGTGATGCATTCGATTTCGTTTGCACATGAGAAGTGAGTTACCCCCGATTTGGTTGAATGGGTAGAGGCTCCGCCCAGTTCTTCGGCGCTTACTTCTTCGTGGGTAACGGTTTTTACTACGTTTGGTCCAGTTACGAACATGTATGAGGTGTTTTCCACCATCAAAATAAAATCGGTAAGGGCAGGAGAGTACACGGCCCCGCCGGCGCAAGGACCCATAATGGCTGAAATTTGGGGAACAACTCCCGAAGCTAGGGTATTGCGATAGAAGATATCAGCATAACCACCAAGGGAAACAACACCCTCCTGAATACGAGCACCGCCGGAGTCGTTCAAGCCCACTAAGGGCGCTCCATTTTTAAGTGCCAGATCCATGATCTTGCAAATTTTTTCGGCGTGTGTTTCAGATAGAGAACCACCAAAAACAGTGAAGTCTTGAGCATAAACGTAGGTCAAACGACCATTTACGGTTCCCCAGCCTGTAATTACTCCGTCTCCTGGATACTTTTCTTCATCCAAACCGAAGTCGGATGTTCGATGGGTAACAAACATACCCACTTCTTCAAAAGAGTCTTCGTCCAACAAGAAATGGATTCGTTCTCGAGCGGTTAATTTTCCTTTGCTATGTTGACTGTCAATACGTTTTTGGCCGCCACCTAAGGAAGCTTCTTCGCGTTTTTGCAGTAAATTATTGGTTCTTTCCACTTTAAATCAGTATTGATTAGCTTCCAAATTTATAAAAAGATGTGAGATGTGAGGTGGATGAGTTTATTGTTCATAACAAATAGATTATAGTTCAGAGAAAGGTCAATTGTCCATAGTCGATAGCTAATAGCTAATAGATAATAGATCATAGGAAGGGTCACAGATCATGGTTCATAGAAAAGGTCCATGGACGATGGTCTATCGTTCATGGACCTTTTATTTAGGAGACTGAAAATAAGAAATTGTCTTTCTACTTTCAGGCAGACAATAATGATTAACTTAATTAAAACCTGAATTGCATACGAAGTGTTAATACATCGTCTTTGATGTCGTTGCTATATTCTGGTACATTGGTTTTCTCATTTCTTAGGATGTCATAATAGGCTGCTAAGCGAGCATTTCCTTTTAACAAGTTCAGGTAGGCGCCAAAGCTCCAGGTTGAGTAGGCTATATCACCACTGGTAGAGTTGCTGCTGCCTGCTCCAATTTCTTTGCCACTAATAAAAGTGTTCGGATCGTACCAATCATATTTTATCATAAGGTTTAAAGGTGATTTTGCAATGCTCTGGTTAAATAGAACATAATAACCATTAAACTCTCTGTTATAAATATTAGTTGTTGGCTGCACTCCAAAACTGCGTGATGCCTGCGGACCGTTTATTGTAGGGGAAGAAGCAGTTCCTGGCTGCTGTCCCCAGATATATTCAAAATTAAATTTTGATACACCTAACTTCGTTAATATACCCAGTTGCGCATTGAACCCAGTGTAAATACGTTTAGCATAGGCTCCAACATTGCTTTCTTTTGTATTTAGCTCGAAACCCTTAACGCCGTTGTTGTAACCATTAAATAACATGGTGTTGGTATTAGAACGTGAGCGCCCGTTATAATAGGATCCTCCAAGAGAAAGAAGGGGCAATTGAGTTTTCTTTAATTTACTTGCCAGATTCAGTTGCACCGTACCTGAAAAGTTTTTTTTGCTATCGTAATCAACAAAATTACGACCGGCACCATTTATTATCGCCAAGCTTACTGTAAAGAAATTCCATTTAGTTGATGATCTGGGTGAGAAAACCAACTGTGCTCCACAATCTTTTTCATCAGGAAACAAGGTCTGTATCAGGCGGCTTCGTTCTGCTGATTCCAACGCAAATGATGAGTACGGGGTTTCCAAACCAAATGGAACCGTGGCTAAGCCGATACCTAATGAAAACGCATTGTATCGGTTTTCATTAAACTGAACATAAGCGTTTGCAATTCTTACGTTGTTCTGTACATAGTCAACTTCCACATTTGCAGTAACAAATTTTTCAGAGTAACCTACTGCAAAGCGGGTTCTTCTTAACATAAACCGTGAGTCGACATTAGGAGCAAAGTCGCCTCCGTCAAAAGAGGGAATACCTGCCGAATCGGCTTTTTCATATTGAGCTTGTATATATCCCGTTAAGAACACATTGCGGACAGAGTCTTTGTAAACAACTACTTGGGCTTTTAGCGCAATTGTAGAGAGGAGCAATAAGATAAATGCGGTTGTGGTGGCTTTTAACAGTTTCATGAATTTTGAGACGCTGTCTGATAATAATAATTTATAAATTTTAATTTTAAGAGAAGGTTATTTAACCTTTTGATTTGTGTTAACTTTTGATTTATATGCTGTTAAGTTAACATTGCAAAAGTATTACCTCAAAGAGAATGTTAGGTTAAGCCAATGTTAAGCTATTGTGAATATTCAGTAAAAAATAGCTCTAAGAATATGAATATTAGTTAAATAGGATAGTTATGTGTCAAATATCAGATTTACAATAATTTAACAATAAAAAATTAAAAATTGATAGAAAGTAAAAAGCCCTCCAGATTCAATTCTGAAGGGCTTTTGTAATCATAAGTTATGTTAACTTATTCTTTATCCATGAAAGGGTAACGATAGTCTTTAGGAGGATCGAACGTTTCTTTGATGGTACGAGGAGATACCCAACGAAGCAAATTGATCATTGATCCTGCTTTGTCATTTGTACCTGAACCTCTGGCGCCGCCGAAAGGTTGCTGACCAACTACTGCACCTGTAGGTTTATCGTTAATATAGAAGTTACCTGCAGCGTTACGTAGCTTTTGGGTAGCAAACTCTACAGCATAACGGTCCTGCGCGAAAATGGCTCCTGTTAATGCATAGATCGAAGTTGAGTCAACTAATTCTAAGGTTTCTTCAAATTTCGCATCTTCGTAAACGTACAATGTTAATACTGGTCCGAATAACTCTTCGCACATAGTAACATATTTAGGGTCTTGCGCTACAATAACTGTAGGATGGATGAAATATCCTTTTGATTTATCATAAGTTCCACCAGCAATAATTTCTACTGAAGGATCTGCTTTGGCGTTATCAATGAATTTAGCCAGTTTATCAAATGATTTCTCATCGATAACCGCGTTAATAAAGTTTTCGAAATCTTCGGTTGGGCCAATTTTAAATGATGCAATGTCTTTTTGCATCAATTCTTTTATCTCAGGCCATAAAGATTTAGGAACGTAGGCGCGCGATGCCGCTGAACATTTCTGTCCCTGGTACTCAAACGCTCCGCGAACCAAACCAACCGCCGAAGCTTTAACATCAGCCGAAGGATGCACCACAACGAAATCTTTACCACCTGTTTCACCCACAATTCGAGGGTAGGTTTTATAAAGATGAATATTATTACCTATTTCTTTCCAGATGTTTTGGAACACTTCGGTAGAACCAGTAAAGTGGATACCTGCAAAATCAGGGTGTTTGAAAATTACATCTCCAGCATCTGGACCTGAAACATAAACAAGGTTGATAACGCCATCAGGTAAGCCTGCTTCGCGTAAAATCTCCATAATTACATTTGCTGCATAAATTTGGGTGTTTGCTGGTTTCCATACAACAACATTACCCATCAATGCTGCCGAAGTTGGTAAGTTACCCGCAATAGCAGTGAAGTTGAACGGCGTTAATGCAAATACAAAGCCTTCTAAAGGGCGTTGTTCAATACGATTCCAGATACCTTTTGCCGAGTCAACTTGCTGACTGTAAATTTCAGTCATGTAGGTAACATTGAAACGTAAAAAGTCAATAAGCTCACAAGCAGCGTCGATTTCAGCCTGAAATGCATTTTTTGACTGGCCCAACATGGTTGCCGCATTGATCTTTGCACGGTAAGGACCTGCAATTAAATCGGCCGCTTTTAAGAAAATTGCTGCACGGTGTTCCCATGCTAAATTTTCCCATTGTGCTTTTGCTTTCAATGCCGCGTTAATGGCTTGTTTAATGTGATCTTTATTTCCCTGTGAGAAATGACCTAAAATATGCTGATGATCATGAGGGGGACGAAGTGCTACTTTCTTATCAGAGTAAACTTTTTCTCCACCGATATACATCGGTATATCAAGTTGTTTTGAACGGGCATCAGCCAAAGCTGTCTTCAATGCTTTACGTTCAGCAGTTCCGGGAGCGTACGTTAAAACCGGCTCATTGTAAGGCTTAGGAGTCTTGAAAAATCCTTTCAACATAATAAAAGTGCTAGTAACTAATTGATTGAGTAAAGGTTTATTTTGAAGGGGCAAAGATAGAAAAAGAAACGGAAGAGCGGAAGTGAAGTCTATTTGTTAAATAGAGAAAGCCTTCCCGATACTATCGGGAAGGCTTTCTCTATTATTTCTTTATGGTTATTATGGCTTTATTTCGTAGCTCGCCAGTTTAACAGTGTTTGTTTCGCCATTCATGGTTATTTTTGAGTAAATAAAACCAATCTTTTTGGCATAATAATAGGAACCTTTTGAAATCGGGGTACTGCTTCCAGGCAATGTCATTGTCATATCTATTCGAATAACATCAGTGTAAGTAGCCTTGTCAACTTTAAAGCTGATTCCTTTTTCTTTTACAGTATATGCGTATTGAGCAAATAGGTCAACTGGCGAACCTTCTGGACTGATCTTAATCTTGCTACTCCACGAAGAGTTTACCGAAGCATTATCTTTAAGGTACAACATTGGTGTAGCAGGAAAATCAAGCTGTGTTGCTTCAGCAGATGCGTTACCATACGTATAATAAGCACCATCTTTCTTCGCACTAAAGAACTTATTACCCATGTAGCTATTGGTAAATGAATGGTAGGTAATTCCATCAATCACCATTTCTTCATTTGTAGCCTCTATAATGTAGTTAAAGTCGCCGGTATAAACCCATTTCGAACCTGTTGTCATCGGCTGGTAATCATACACTGGCTGGTTAACATTTCCATCGCCATCGCCGTCGCCGTTTCCATTGTCATTGCCTCCATTATTACCTGTTTCAGGAGCCATTCCATCAGTATATTCCCATTTATCACTGCATGAAGAAAGGCTGAAAATGATGAGAGCCAGGGCTAGTAGTTTCTTTTTCATTCTATAAAATGATCTGGTTGTAATTGTTCTTTATTGGTAGGGAGTTTCCCTTATTACTTAATACGATTGTATCAAAAATTGGTTTCAATATAATTTCCTTTTAGTTATAAGATATAAGTAGGATGCTAAATTCAATTATTCGATTATAATTATCAGCATAATGTGCTATTTTCGCAGATAATAAAACGCAGTAAATGGAAACAGTAAAAAATGGTAAAGTGGTGAGCATTTCGTACACCCTTACAAATGATAAAAAGGAAGTGCTCGATCAATCGCAGCCTAATCAGCCTTTAGAATATTTGCACGGAAGCTTTAATATTATTCCTGGTTTAGAGAAAGAATTGGAAGGCTTACAAGTGGGTGATGCAAAAATCGTTACTGTAGTTCCTGCAGAAGGTTATGGTGAATTAAATAATGAATTGATATTTGATGCTAATCGTCAAAACTTTCCACCTGATGCTGAGTTAGAAGTTGGTATGCAGTTTCAGGCACAGGGTGAAGGTGGTCCAATGGTTATCCGTATTGTTAATATCGATGGAGATAAAGTTACCGTTGACGGAAACCATCCTTTAGCAGGTGAAACTTTACATTTTGATGTTAAAGTTGAAGCTTTACGTGATGCTTCTAAAGAAGAAATGGATCATGGTCATGTGCATGGCCCAGGAGGTCATCACCATTAATAATAAAAACATTAAATAGCCGGTTATAAGTTTATTTCCGGCTATTATTTCCTAATTTCTTGTGCCGCCAGGATCAGAGTTCGCTTATGTCAATCTTTCGTTTATTTTTACTCCCTCTATCATTAGTTTACGGTTTAATTATAAAGCTGCGTAACTTCTTTTACAATAAAGGAGTGTTCAAGTCTAAAAGCTTTGATTTACCAATAATTGCTGTTGGTAATTTAGAGGTGGGAGGTGCAGGTAAAACCCCAATGATTGAATACCTGATAAGGTTGATGGGAACCTCAAAAAAAGTGGCAACCATTAGTCGGGGGTACGGACGAAAAACCAAAGGGCTGATTATAGCAGATCAAAATTCTTCGGCTGCCGAAATTGGAGATGAGCCTATGCAGTTTAACCGAAAGTTTCCGCAGGTAACGGTAGTTGCCAGCGAAAACAGGGTAAAAGCAATTCATCAGCTTGAACAGGAACATCAGGTAATTTTACTGGATGATGCTTTTCAGCATCGCAAAGTAAAAGCGGGATTAACCATTTTATTGCTTGATTACAACAGGGTGGGTGAACGATCTTTTTTATTACCTGCCGGGAATATGCGTGAGTCGAAAAGCGAAATGAAACGTGCCGATTTGGTTGTAGTAACTAAAGCGCCTAAAATTTTCTCTCCGTTAGATCAACGCATAGTGGAAGCACATATTAAACCATACTTCGATAAAGATATTTATTATTCATATATCAACTATGGAGAGTTGGTTTTATTAAACAAGCAGGATTCTTTTACTGAATTGACCTTAGGCGATATTACTCGCAAAACAGAGATTATTTTGTTGACGGGTATTGCTAAAACCCAGCCTTTAATTGATTTTCTAGAGCTGAGAACAAAGAAAATTACCCATTTAAATTACGCTGATCATTATAAGTTTGGTTTAAAAGATATTGAGAAACTTGCGGCAACTTACAATTCAAGCTTGTCGACTCAAAAGGTGATTATTACTACTGAGAAAGATGCCATGCGTTTAATGGATGCTCAATTGGCCGAAGAAGTTTCGAAATTACCTATTCATTATATTCCTATTAAAGCCGAAATTTGCGATCGTTTTAAGGAAGAATTTGATAAAAAGATATTAAACTATGTTGGATAGATTGCGTTCTACCATTGAACATATTGAAAAACGTATTAATGGGTTTCAACCCGAAATTGGTGTTATTTTAGGGACCGGTTTGGGTAAGCTTGTTGAAGATATTGAGATCAAATATGAACTCATGTATTCAAATATTCCTAATTTCCCAATTTCAACGGTTGAGTTTCATGCCGGAAAGCTGATTTTTGGTACTTTAAATGGGAAGAATGTAGTGGCCATGCAAGGTAGGTTACACTACTACGAAGGCTATTCGATGCAGCAAATTACGTTTCCGGTTAGGGTAATGCAATTATTAGGTATTAAGCAATTACTGGTTTCCAATGCCTGCGGGTGTTTGAACCCTGATTACCGAAAAGGTGATTTGATGATTATTGATGATCATATAAATTTGTTGCCAGATAATCCATTAAGAGGACATAACTACGATACATTAGGGCCCAGGTTTCCGGATATGTCGGCACCTTATGATAAGGTAATGATCAAAAAGGCAGAGCAAATTGCTGTTGCAAATAATATTGTTGCCCATACAGGTGTTTATGTAAGTGTTCCAGGTCCGAACTTAGAAACGCGAGCCGAATACAAATATCTTCGTATAATTGGGGGCGATGTGGTAGGGATGTCGACCGTGCCTGAAGTTATTGTGGCTAATCATATGGGATTACCTGTTTTTGCAATTTCTGTTATCACAGATGAATGTTTTCCGGAAACATTAACTAAAGTATCGATCGACGAAATTGTGACCGTGGCCCAATTGGCCGAACCTAAAATGACCTTAATATTAAAAGAGCTGATATCATCATTTTAAGCTTTGAAGAACTTTATACGTATAATTTTTGCCTGTTTTTTATTATTGCCTTTGTTGTCTAATGCGCAGATAGTTGACCCTAATAATCCAAATAGGGATGCTTTCGGACAAGATACCACCAAGAAGAAACCGGTAAATGAAGGAAAACTGCAAGATTTTTATAACCGAAAAGATTCGGTTAAGAAGTTTTATGCAAAAAGCATTCGTTTTGCAGAGCCTCGCCAATTCGACCTGGATACCATTGCTTTTTCGCGCTTAGATACCACACTTACCGGATTTCAAAATTATAGTCCCTTTTATGCCAATTACAATTATTACCTGAATATTGGAAATTTGGGCCTGGCAAATAAAAATATGATGCCGCAGTTTGGTAACAGAATGGGGTTCAACAATGGACAATCTGCGCTAAGCTTATATGAGTTTAATCCACAGCGGGTTAATTATTACCGGGTTTATTCTCCGTATACCAATATTACCTGGGTAAGTGGTTTAGGGAAAGAAAGTTTAATCGATTTTGTACATACACAAAATATTAAGCCTAACCTTAATATAGGAATAGAGTATGCTTCTATTGGTTCTCAAGGGTATTATCCACGTCAAAGGCCTAAATACAATCTTTTTTCAGCCTGGAGTTGGTATCAATCTCATAACCTTCGGTATAATGTTTTAGGTAATATTGTTGTGAACAGCTTAAAGTCTCCTGAAAATGGAGGGCTTCCTAACGATAGTTTATTTACTTTTCCAACGAGACAAAGTCATGAGTTCCAGGATGTTTATTTGAATAATGCCTTAACCACCTGGGGTAACTCAACCTTTTATCTAAAGCAATCATTTGTAATAGGCGCCCGGGATACGAATGCGGTTACTCAGGCCAAAGTTTTTAAATCTCCCTATTCGAAAATAACCAATACAATACAGTACGATCAGAAGGAATATAAATTCAACTATCAGTATAGCAGTAACGATAATCAGCTTCCCTGGGAATATTTCAATCATTTATATACCGATTCACTTGAAGCGGCTGATAAAACTAAAGAGCAACGTTTTAGAACCGATTTTGATATTAGTCTTTTCGGCAGGGGGAAAGGTGAACGCTTTAATTTAGGAGGAGGAATTGCCTATGAAGCGGTGAATTATAGTCAGCATTCACTCGATTCGGTAGGCCCCGACACCAATCGGGTATTGGGAGATGTTACTTTCTTGAGCAGAAGCATAAATAACTTATTGCTTAAAGGACGAATAGGTTTTTCTATTGCTACCAATGTTGATCTGGATGTTCGCGGACAATATGTTTTTGCTGGTTACAATATCGGTGATGCATTGCTAGATGGAACGGCAACCATAACCTTCGGGAAAAAAGCTGGTCAGATTTTGCTTAAAGCTGTGATTCAGAATACAGAGCCTGCAATTATCTTTAATCAATATTCATCAAACTTTCATCAGTGGAATAATAGCTTTACAAAGGTTAACAATAACCTTCTTTCCTTTGCCTATTTGAATGGTTTAACCCGAACGCGGCTATCGGCCGAGTATAACCTGATCAGTAACTACGCTTATTTCGCTCAGCAGAACGATGAAATATTACCTGTGCAAACCAGCAGTTTAATTAGTTTATTAAGACTTAATGCCGATCAGGAGTTTAGATTGGGTCGATTTACACTGTCGAGTCATTTCACGTATCAAGCAAATAGTAATAAGGAAATACTTCCAACCCCTGATTTTTATACTTATCAAAGTGTTTACTATCAGAATAAGGTGTTTAAAGCCCTCGATTTTCAGATCGGTTTGGATGTACGCTATTACACCAGCTTTAAATCAATGAAGTATGCACCTGAACTGGGGCAGTTTTATATTGCCGATGGAACTCGCCAGGTGGGGAATCTGCCAATTGCTGATGCTTTTATAACAGCCGGTCTTCGTCGTACCCGCTTTTTAATAAAATACGATTACTTTAATCAGGGTTTTGTTAAAGATGGTTATTATACAGTGGATAAATATCCAATGCCTGATGCTACTTTTAAATTTGGCTTAAGCTGGAGATTCTATGATTAGAAATAAGGTAGATTTTAAATTTTAGATCGACGATTTTAGATTTGAAAATTTGAGGTTATGAAATCCATTAGATTCACTATTCCTTTAGATAAGAATAAATATCTAGACCAGCATAATATCTTATTTAAGAGTGTTTTTCAGCAAAGGGTCAGCCAATTGAAAGGTTTTGTAATTGCTACGTTAATACTTTTATCATTAGGGATTGTTGTAACGTTTGATAAGGCTAGTTGGTTCAATCCATATATTATAATTGCTATTTTATTTGGATCTATGAGCATTGTAAGCTTTATAAGATTTATGTCGAGACAATCGGCTAAGAATCAGTATTTTAAACTAATTCAGAAAAATATAGAAGGGCTTGATGATGGATTTCAGTGCACCTATGAATTCAATGAAGACTCTTTTAAATACCATGATGAATTAAAGCAGATTGAGTTGAAATGGACCTTGTTTAAAGGGTTCTGTTTAATTGAGAATGTTTTAATTCTTGTTTACGGACAATCACTTTTGGGTTCAATCATAATTAGTAAAGATGAGGTCCCTGAAAATGATTTTAAAGAATTAGTGGAATACATAAAAGTGCGCCTACATCCATTTAATTAATATCAGTTAATTTTCCTTTCCTTCAACCATTTTCAAATTCACAAATTGACCATCAGGTTTTTTGTTTCTTCTTTTTAGCTGCAGGAAACAAGACATTATTTAAAATTAATCGATAACCAGCTGAGTTAGGGTAAAGGCTTAAATCTGTAGGAGGGTCACCTACCTGATGCCGGTAGTCTTCCGGATCATGGCCTCCGTAAAAGGTCCAGGTTCCCTGACCGTATTCTCCATGAATATATCGAGCCTCATTCAATGCTTTGTTTTCACCCATAATCAATACTTCAGGTTTGATCATTTGTTTTCTGAAAGCTGTTGTCTGACCCATAAAACCCTTAATTATTTTAGTATGATTTTGTGTGAGCATGGTTGGCACTACGTCCCATTTAGCCGAAAAATCAAATAAAGTAAATAAATCATTTTCTTCATCCACCGCTCTTAGCGCAGGTACATCAATATCAGCAAACTCATAGTTGTAAGGGTTCATGTCGAGCTTGAAGTCTTTAAAAGCAAAGGTTTTGCTGTAGTCTAGTTTTGAGTTGGCATTTGGATCGGCAGGATCTCCATCAAACATCGATTCACATATGTCAATACCTTCGGCAGCTAATGCGATATCGTAGCTATCAGTTCCAGAGCACATCGAAAATAAAAAACCTCCTCCGGCAGTAAAATCACGAATGCCTTTTGCTACAGCAAGTTTCATTTCAGATACCTTTTTGAACCCCAGAGAGTGAGCCGTTTTTTCCTGAATAGCTACATCTTGTTGATACCAGGGCATCATTCTAAATTGGGCATAAAAGCGTCCATACTGGCCAGTGAAATCCTCGTGGTGCATATGTAACCAATCGTATTTCGGCAAGTCTCCTTTAATTACTTCTTCATCATAAATTGTAGTGTAGGGAATTTCAGCGTAGGTCAGAACCAAAGTAACTGCATCGTCCCAAGGTAATTTATTCTTAGGTGAATAGACCGCTATTTTGGGCATTTTCTCCAGTTTCACCAGATCAGTATTCGATTCTGGATCACTTATCTCTTTCAGAATAGAATTTACTTGTACATCGGGAACGATTTCAAAAGAAACGCCTCTTATTCTGCACTCGTTTTGAATTTGCGCATCGTTCTGAATCAAGAAACTTCCGCCACGGTAATTCAGCAGCCAGTCGAGCGTTAGCTGTTTGCTTAAGACCCAATATGCAATACCATAAGCTTTTAAATGATTTTTTTGGCTTTCATCCATAGGAATTAAAATGGATGAAGCTAGCGTACAGTAGCTTATGAAAATAAACAAACCGGATAAAAGGGCCTTCTTCATATTCAAATTTAAGGATTGGGATCGACTAAAGGTAATCGAAAGAAATAATAGAAAGCCTGATGGGGATATATTTTTGATGTAATCTTGATCCTCAAAGTCAAATCGTGTTTGAGCTGATTTATGACTGAACTTTTTTGTATTTTTGCGGCCTTATTTATTATTAACAGAAATGGTTAAAGCAATAATTAAAACCGAAAAGGGTGATATGACGGTTGAGTTTTTCGAAAAAGACGCTCCAAATACCGTTGCGAACTTCGTGAAATTAGCCAAAGAAGGTTTTTATGATGGAGTGACATTTCACCGTGTAATTCCAAATTTCGTTGTTCAGGGTGGATGTCCATTCTCGAAAGATCCTGCTACAGCTTTTCGTGCAGGTACAGGAGGTCCGGGTTATCATATCGACTGTGAGTTAAACGGCGAAAATCAACATCATGATCGTGGTGTGTTATCAATGGCACATGCCGGCAGAAACACTGGTGGTTCTCAATTCTTTATTTGCCATAGCCGTGCAAATACTGCTCACTTAGATCGTAACCATACTTGTTTCGGTAAAGTGGTTGAAAACGTTGACGTAGTTGATGATATTCGTCAAGGTGACAAGATCGTAAAAATTGAAATTGTTGAAGCATAAACCAAAGTAAGGGGTTGGAAGCAAGATGAGCAATCAGGCTTCCAACATCAAACTTATTAAATCACAAATATGAACTTACGAGGAATAGTTGCAGTATCAGGCAAACCTGGATTGTATAAAGTTATCGGTCAAAATAAAGCAGGTTTTGTACTTGAGTCATTAGACGAGGCAAAGAACAAAACGGTTATTAATGGTAATGCGAAAGTTGCCGCTTTACAGGAAATTACTGTTTATGGACAAAATGATGATCTTCACTTAAGAGACATTATTGCTAAAATGGGCGAAAATTTGGCTGGTGTACCAGAGCCAAAAGCTGATGGTAAGGTATTAAAAGATTACTTTGCAGCAGTTGCTCCAGAGCATGATTCAGAGCGTGTATACGTTTCAGATATTAAGAAAATTGTGAGTTGGGTTAAAATCCTTTCAACTTTTCCATTATGGAATGAGGCAGATTCTGAAGTTGAGCAAACTCAACCCGTAGAGGAAGTAGAGGAAAAAGCAGTTGAAGAGGCACCGGCTCCTAAGAAGACCAGAAAAACAAAAAAAGCAGAGTAATTACTCTGCTTTTTTTGTTTAGTTCTTAGCGGAAAGCTTAGTTTCTTTTTGAATCACTGAAGCGTTACTGATGGTTTTTGAATCTTTCCAGTGTTCAACAAAATTGGTTGTAATTGTTAAAACCAATAAAAGAAAGAGTAAAGCTACGCTTACATCTTTTTTCCTTTCCATGCTTAAATTCATTGGCTCCATTTTGGTTGTTCGGTTAATATCTTGGGCGTAAGTAAAAAAAAATAAATTATAATATCAAATTTTTTACAAACACTAAGATTGTAAACTATGTGTTTAAAGTATAACTAGGTGGTTTTCAGTTATTAAAATATTTTAATTGGGGAAATATTTTCCCAGCAATATTTTATTCATGGTGATAAGGTTCCCCTTTTAAGATGGTAAAGGCTCGATAAATTTGTTCAACAAAGAACAACCTGACCATTTGGTGGGAGAATGTCATTTTTGATAGACTGATCTTTTCATTTGCCCGCTCGTAAACCTTGGTGTCAAAACCATATGGTCCTCCAATTATGAATACCAGATTTTGTACCGCACGGTTCATTTGTTTGTTAATATGGTCAGCGAACTGAACCGATGAAAACTCTTTCCCTTTTTCATCTAATAAAATAACAAAATCGGTATTGGTTAGCTGTTTGAATATTAAATCTGCTTCTTTTTTCTTTTGCTCCTCAGCAGTTAAATTCTTTGTGTTTTTTAAAGCGGGAATAGTAATAGTTGAAAAATTGACATAATGCTTTAAACGTTTTTCGTATTTTTCAACTCCATCAATTATGTAATTGTCTTCAGTTTTGCCTAGCTGAATAAGTGTGATCTTCATTAAATATTAGCTTGTCAGTAAATTACTGTTATATCTCCGGCCTTTTTAACAGCTCGGTTGTTTTCATTTAAACCATCAATAACATAGTAGTAGGTTGCAGGAGGAACCGGTTCATTGTTGCAGGTGCCGTTCCATCTGTTATCTATGTTGTTTGATTCAAATAACTTGGCTCCCCATCGGTCGAAAACAGTAATCTTAAATGTTTTAATATGTGTAACCGTTACTGCAAAGGTATCATTTAAGCCGTCATTATTAGGGGTAATAACATTAGGGGTAAATATTTCACTTTCCGATGAAATCGTTAATGTGCCTTCGATAACAGTGTTATGACAACTTTGCTGATTAGTTGCAATAAGTTTTATTTTATATACACCATCTTTTTCATAAACATGTTCCGGATTGATTTCGGTGGAAGTAGTACCATCGCCAAAGTCCCACAAAAATGAATCAGCATTAATTGACGTATTATTAAACTTTACCGTATAGGGTGGGAATAACTTGGCAGGCATTACCGGATCTGTTGTAAATGATGCTACAGGGGTAGGAATAATGTGGTCAATTACCACGGTGCTGGCTTCGCTTTCACAACCGAATTTAGCTATTTTAAGTTCATAAGTACCTAAAGACCGGGTGCCTTGAGAAACAATCCTTGGGTTTCTGAGGTTTGACGTAAACCCGTTTGGGCCAGTCCATGAATAGGTGGCGCCAACAATATCCTGAGCTTCAAGTTTTATGGTGTCCCTATCGCAAATAGCCGCATTTTGACTTATTATTACTGGTAGCTCAGGTTTTAGCCCAACAGTAAAAGTTTGATAAGCTACGACATTACATCCTTTATCTCCTTCAACTTGTAATACAGCTGTTTTCACGCCAGGAGTAGTATAGATAATTGTATGGGGCCCAAGCGTGCTTGCTTCAGCAGGAGAGGCTCCTTCGCCAAATGTCCATTTATAGTTGATAGCATCTTTAACATTAGCCGTAAAGTTATAACGTTGTGAATTGCCACACGGAGGGTCGAGTGCAACTGCATTTATTGATGCAGTTGGTCCTTGAAATAATCCCGTTCCGCCAAATTCTATCGTAAAGCCATTATTACCGCTAGAAAAATTATTAACCAATAATGCATAATTATGATTTTGCTGCATGGTTATGTATTGAACAAAACCATCTTGCCCAGGAATACAACCAGGTTCTTCTCGTAAATCAGTAGGGCCAACGGCCATTCCGGTTTGATTGTAAAAAGGGGTACAGGTAACACCACTTCCGGCTGCGCATCTAATTGCATTGGCGGCAGAAATTTTATTGCAATCGCCACCAACTCCTAAGTCGTATAACACCCAGTCGATATCATCGTTTGAAACCGTTGGAGTAATCGTGAAGGTTAATGTACCGGTATTGGCGGCTGTCCATTTATACCAGGCACAATTAGATTCAGAGGGCTCTTGTGGTCGAGGGTCGAGGCACGTTCCAGCGGCTTCCCTATTATTAGCACCTGCCCCAACAACATTGGTTTGGGTAAATGAATCTTTGTTGCACAGAAAAGAAGCAGTGCTGCAATCCTGCCCTGGTTTTAAAATGGGATTATAATTATTTACACAGATTTTGAATGTACCCGTGTTATTATTCTTTGCGCTAACCCTGATATAATACACCGTGCCAATGGCCAAACCTCCTTTATACAAGGTGCTAACATTACCATTAGTTAAAACAGACGAAAAGATTTCATTGAAAGTGACACAATCGCCGCTATATAGCTGAACAAGTGGATTTGTTAAGGTGCCGCCCATTCCGTTAGTATTTCCGGAAATCGTAATGTTGATGTCAAGTGCTACTGCTGTGAATTTAAACCAAACATCTCTACCAACATCAGGCCATGGCTGTGGTTTTGCCGGATCACCAGTCGTAGCGCTTCCGTTTGTAAATGCACCGTCATCAGAGCAGTAGTTGTTTACACTGGTAATTGCCGTTGCATTGACGCAGTCGTCACTTACCTCAGTTTGTGCATATCCCCGTGGCGAATAAATAAAAAATAATAATAGAATGAGAGAAACGTAAAATTTGAGAGCCATGCTATAATTTAAGAAAAGAATTTCTAATTATTAAGCATTACTCGCTGGTGATTAGTTAGTTAAATAGAATCTGGACAGGCTTTTTTTGAGGGATCAGATGTATGGAAAAAAGAAAGCGTATATCTTTTTTTGATATACGCTTTCAAATTATTTTGATTTAAATGTATTAGTTGTTCAATGGCTTTGGGTGTAAAGCAAGTTTTTTAATTAAATCGGCCGAAAGGAATTCATTAAATGCTGAGTAAGCTGTAATTAATGCACCTTTAAATAATCCGTCATTTGATTCTATTGCAAAGATTAATGAGGCGTCCTTGGGGTCTTTTATCCCATCAAGTTTATAATATTCTTTAATGGTGAATTTATCAGGACTGAAAAACAGGTTTTTCTCAATTAATCTTATTCCGGTACTGGTTAGCTCAAAGGTGTAATTATAACCCTTCTTTGTCAGGCTGGTCAGGTATTCAAAAAGTTGAATAAATTTATTCATGATTTAGTGGTTTATTTGTACTGCTATATTAGTACTATTATCTAATAAAACCATACCAATTATTAGTTTTTTGGAAAAATATTTTGACAAACCATGAGGTTGAAAACTATTGTTTTGCTTTATAAACTTTATGTAAAATTTTATAACAATTTCTGAAGTTAGATTTAACAATGAAATTTTAATTATGAGAAAAGTTTACCACAGTTTATAGAAGATACTTAAATAGTTTAGTTAATTTATGTTTTATTATAATTAACTTTAGTTCAATTACTTCCATTCAAAATCTTTCTACTTCCATCTATTTCCAAAATTTTACTTTAACTCACCTTTAGAAAGGAGGACTTATGAAATTAATTAAAACCTATGTAGTAATGATAGGCTTGATTTGTATCGCCTATACTGCTAATTCTCAATCCATGAAACCTTATGTTGAAAGCTCTGTTTGGGATGTCACTATGATCAGGGTAAAACCTGGAATGGGGGAGGATTACCTTAAGAGTTTAAATGGAGGGTTGCGGAAGCTGTATGACGAAGCAATGAAGCAGGGGCTGTTGCTCTCTTATAAAATACTTTCAGGAGATGCCAGTGGCCAAGGCGATTGGAATATGCTCATTTTGGTTGAATATAAAAATATGGCAGCGCTCGACGGTTTGAGTGATAAAATGGATGCATTGGAGTTGAAAACAGTTGGGAATGAAGATGTTCAAAAGAAGATAATGGTATCGAGGGTAGATATGAGAGATATCGTCGGAACCAAGTTGTTGAGAGAGCTTAAGTTCCAATAAATAAAAAAACCCGGTTTTTAGCCGGGTTTTCTTTTTTTAAAGTTGAAATTATTAGTTCACAACTTGTTTACGAATAATGTTTAATGCACCACCGGCTTTAAACCATTCGATTTGTTGTTCATTGTAAGTATGATTAACAGCGAATTGCTCAGTAGAACCATCAGCATGGTGTAAAACAACTGTTAATTGTTTACCCGGAGCAAATTCAGTTAAGCCAATGATATCGATAACATCGTTTTCCTGAATTTTATCATAGTCAGCTGGGTTAGCAAAAGTAACACCTAGCATACCTTGTTTTTTCAGGTTGGTTTCGTGGATACGAGCAAACGATTTAGTTAACACCACTCGCACACCCAAATGACGAGGCTCCATTGCAGCATGCTCACGAGATGAACCTTCACCATAGTTTTCATCGCCAACTACAATTGAGCCAATACCAGCTGCTTTGTATGCACGTTGAGTGGCAGGAACAGGACCGTATTCGCCAGTTAATTGGTTTTTAACGTTGTCAGTTTTTTCATTGAAGAAGTTAACTGCACCAATCAACATGTTGTTTGAGATATTGTCTAAGTGACCACGGTATTTTAACCAAGGACCCGCCATAGAGATATGGTCAGTAGTACATTTGCCTTTTGCCTTGATCAAAAGTTTTAAGCCTTTTAAGTCAGTGCCTTCCCAAGCCGCAAAAGGGTCTAATAATTGTAATCGATCAGAAGTTGGAGAAACCGCAACAGTTACACCACTTCCATCTGCTGCTGGAGCTTGATAACCAGCGTCTTCAACTGCAAAGCCTTTTACAGGGAGCTCGTCGCCGGTTGGAGCGTCTAGTTTAACTTTTTCACCTTTTTCGTTAATTAAATAATCAGTTGCAGGGTTGAATGTAAGATCACCCGCAATTGCTAAAGCAGTAACTAATTCAGGAGAGCCTACAAAGGCAAACGTATTTGGATTGCCATCAGCACGTTTAGCGAAGTTACGGTTGAAAGAGTGTACAATAGTGTTCTTCTCAGCTTTCTCGGCACCTACACGAGCCCACATGCCAATACATGGTCCACAAGCATTAGCAAAAACTTTAGCACCAATCTGATCAAATGTTTCTAAGAAACCATCACGCTCAATTGTATAACGCACTAACTCCGAACCAGGAGTAATTGTAAATTCAGCTTTAGTTTTCAGGTTTTTATTAGCAACCTGCTTGGCTAATGAAGCAGCACGAGAGATATCTTCATACGAAGAGTTGGTACAAGAACCGATCAAACCTACTTCAATTTTGGTTGGCCAGCCATTTTTCTCAGCTTCTTCTTTGATTTTAGAGATAGGAGTCGCTAAATCAGGTGTGAAAGGACCATTTAAGTGAGGCTCTAATTCATCTAAATTGATTTCGATTAATTGATCGAAATATTTTTCAGGATTAGCATACACTTCAGCGTCTGCTGTTAAGTGTTGTTTAATTCCATTGGCCAAATCGGCAACTTCATTACGATCAGTTGAACGTAAATAACGCTCCATTGACTCATCATAACCGAAAGTTGAAGTGGTTGCGCCTATTTCGGCACCCATATTTGCGATGGTGCCTTTACCAGTACATGACATTGAAGTCACACCTTCGCCAAAGTATTCAACAATACAACCAGTTCCACCTTTTACAGTTAAAATACCAGCTACTTTCAAAATAACATCTTTTGGAGCAGTCCAGCCACTTAATTTACCAGTTAACTTAACACCGATCAATTTAGGGAATTTTAATTCCCAAGGTAAGCCAGCCATTACGTCACAAGCATCAGCACCACCAACACCGATAGCAATCATACCTAAACCACCTGCGTTTACTGTGTGTGAGTCGGTACCGATCATCATGCCACCTGGGAAGGCATAGTTTTCTAAAACTACCTGGTGAATGATACCAGCACCTGGTTTCCAGAAACCAATGCCATATTTGTTTGAAACAGATGATAAGAAGTCGTAAACCTCTTTATTAGAAACTTCAGCAGTATGTAAGTCTTCTGACGAACCAACTTTAGCAGTAATAAGGTGATCGCAATGAACAGTTGATGGAACAGCCACTTTCGGGCGACCTGCTTGCATAAATTGCAACAATGCCATTTGAGCAGTTGCATCTTGCATTGCTACACGGTCAGGAGCAAAGTCAACATATGACTTTCCACGCTCAAATACGGTAGCAGGATTTCCATCCCATAAATGTGAATAAAGAATTTTTTCGGTAAGTGTTAACGGACGGCCTACAAGCTTACGTGCTGCCTCAACACGGGCAGGCATGCGCTCATAAACCTTCTTAATCATTTCTATGTCAAACGCCATTTTTATGAGTATTTTATGTTTTTTAATAATGGACTTAATTTAATAACCTCTGTTTGGACAGAAGGTTTTAGCGAAATTTAGAGATGGCTTGGAAGAATTGTGAAAGTTTTTAAATCAAACTTTATGAAATTCATAATTTAAGCATTGCGAATTTACAAAAAATCAGTTTAGAATCGCTATTTATAAAGGGTTTTGCTTATTTGTAAATATTCTAAATAGAGAATAAATAAGGGAGCAATGAGTGAAATTGCCGTATTGCTATATTGTTCTATTGCTTGTGTTCTAATTCAATAGAACAATATATCAACATTAAGGAGGAGTGTAGGTTCAATAGGTTTATAGTTGTTGTATTACACTATTGTTAAATAGTTAATTGTTAAGCTTGAGATAACATTCAAGTAATTCGATGCCTACTTCCAGGAGATGGCGCAGCCTTTAAAGTTTTGACCATTGATTAATACTTCTGCACTGAACTTATATTTTGTATCAGTCATGGTGTTGGAGCACTCTTGCTTGCGAATGATAATACGAATGTTTGCTTTGTCTTCTTTGCTACGGGTTTCGTAAGTCCAGGTTGTAGTGTCTTTGCTTAGTTTTGGTTCTTTGTATTTAAATCTATAACCCTTTTGCGAGTTAAAAACTTCAAAAGCAATGAGATCCTCTGCTTTTGATATCTCAAGATTCCAGTTAGGTTCATTTCCTAAAGCCCAAAAATCATACGGAATACAAACATTTTGGAAGTTCTTATGCTCTAAACGACGAACCTCATAAATTTTTAACGTTTTAGGGAGTGTTTTGGCTATGCTATCATTTGTTGTTTTGCTAATAATACCCTTTACTTCAACCAAAACTGCTTCATCTCTGTGTTTAATTACCGGTAAACTATCATAACGTTTAGCCAGTGTACCTGTTTCATCTTTTACAAAGAAGACTAAAGAGGTATCCACACAATCTCTCAAGCTGTCGAGCTTTTCAGAATGAACATAAAGCCCTTTAACATATACAGTATCCTCTCCTAAGCTCTGGTCAGATTTTTTGCCACTCTGACAAGAGAACATGATAATGATAGCTGTTAATACACCAAGAAGGGTAAAAGATGATTTAATGACAGTTTTTGAGGTCATGGTTTAAGTGGTTGTTATTCAATTGGTTTTATATTCATTTAATAATAGCCAAACAAAAGCAAATAAGCCACAATATTCAACTTTTAAACAGTATTAGCAACAGATTTATGCAACAATTGCGTTGGCCAACTTTATGATAAAGTACAAAGTAGGAAGCACAAAGTACAGTGATACTGTTGATACTGATCCCACAATTTGTTTTAAACTGAAAACGCCTTGATTTATTGTCAAGGCGTTTTATTTAAATAGGGTCTATTTGACTTATTAATCTATTTTAAACTTTCTTCTTTAATGTTCATCATTTTGCGCAAGTTATTTAACGCATAGCGCATACGACCAAGTGCAGTGTTGATGCTTACATCGGTAATGTCGGCAATTTCTTTAAAACTTAAATCGGCATAATGACGCATGATTAATACTTCACGTTGTTCTTCAGGAAGCATCAAAATTAATTTACGTAAATCAGCAATGTTTTGCTCACGGATCATTCTGTCTTCAGCATTCTCATCAACAAAATGGAGAATGTTAAAAATATCATGACCATCAATTGTAGTTACTACCGGAGTTCGTTTGTCTTTGCGAAAATGATCAATAACAAGGTTGTGGGCAATACGTAAAACCCAAGGTAAGAATTTACCTTCTTCATTATACTTGCCGGCCCTTAAGGTGTTGATTACTTTGATAAAGGTATCCTGAAAAATATCCTCAGCTAAATAAGAATCTTTAACAAGCAAATAGATAGTAGTGTAAATCTTGGCTTTATGACGATTTATTAGAATTTCGAGAGCAGCTTCATTACCTTTAAGGTAATTGTGAATCAGGTGTTGATCGCTAGCTTGATGGCGGTTCATGGGCTCTATCTAGGTTAACTCTTAATTAAAAAAAATGTTTAAGTCGTGTAGATTTTTAGCCTATAATTTCCTCCTGTTATTTTTGGGTTATATCACAAATAAACGACTATTTTCAAAAAATCAAAAATATATTTTTGTTACATGGACAATTGTTCGATATAATATATTTTTATTGAGCGTTGAAATTATGCAGTTTTGCTAAATCTTTCAGTTAGGGCAATTTTTCCAAATCATACCTTTTTCAAACGGTTTTAATGAGCAAAAATATTGACGAGATAAGTGCAAAAACGCACATTGTGATAAAAGGCGCGAGAGTTCACAATTTAAAAAATGTGGATGTGGCCATTCCCAAAAATAAGCTGGTAGTAATAACCGGTTTGTCGGGTTCGGGAAAATCGAGCTTAGCTTTTGATACTTTGTATGCCGAAGGTCAACGCCGGTATGTTGAAAGTTTATCAGCTTATGCCCGCCAGTTTATGGGGCGGATGAACAAACCGGAGGTGGACTATATAAAAGGAATAGCGCCTGCCATTGCCATTGAACAAAAGGTAAATGCGACCAACCCTCGTTCAACAGTTGGAACCTCTACTGAAATTTATGATTACCTGAAACTGCTTTTTGCACGCGTTGGAAGAACCTATTCTCCCATTTCGGGTCAGGAAGTAAAACGAGACAGCGTTACCAGCGTAACCGACTTTGTTTTGTCGTTGGCAGATGACGTTGCGGTAAATGTTTTTTGCCCGCTTCACCCGCATAATAATCGTGCATTAAAAGAAGAACTAGCTGTTTTACTACAGAAGGGCTTTAAAAGGGTGGCTTACCATGGGAGTATTTCGAAAATTGAAGATCTGCTTGATGATAAATCAATTGATGCTAATCATCCATTAAAAGAAGGTGAATTGCGAATATTGGTTGACCGGATTATTGTCGACCGTGAGGAAGATACATTAAACCGAATTTCAGATTCTGTTCAAACGGCTTTCTTCGAGGGGAAAGGAGATGCTTACCTTCAATTTAAAATCGAAGACTCTGCTGAAACTATTGAGCGGCATTTTTGTGATCGCTTTGAGTTGGATGAGTTACGTTTTGAAGAACCTACTCCTCAGTTTTTCAGTTTTAATAATCCATATGGAGCCTGTAAAACCTGTGAAGGTTATGGCAGTGTTATCGGAATCGATCCTGATTTGGTAGTTCCGGATAAATCGAAATCTATTTATGATAGTGCCATTGCGCCTTGGCGTGGTGAAAAGATGAAGGAATGGAATGAAGCCTTAATTAAAAATGCTGCAAAATTCGATTTTCCTATTCATCGGTCATATATCGAATTAACAGATGAACAAAAAGAATTGCTTTGGACCGGAAATAGATATTTTGGAGGCTTGAATGATTTCTTCAAGGATCTTGAAACGCAAACCTATAAAATTCAGTATCGGGTTATTCTTTCCCGTTACAGAGGAAAAACCGTTTGTCCTGATTGTAAAGGAAGCCGACTACGCAAGGATGCCAGCTATGTAAAAGTGGCGAGTAAATCTATTACCGATATTGTGCTGATGCCTCTGGAAAAAGCTTCAACGTTTTTTGATGAGATTCAACTAAATGAACATGATGCACAAGTTTCTAAACGTTTGTTAATCGAGATTCAAAATCGTTTGCGATTTTTAAATGATGTTGGCTTAGGTTATCTGACCTTGAATCGTTTATCGAATACTTTATCAGGTGGTGAGTCTCAGCGTATTAACCTGGCAACATCCTTGGGAAGTAGTTTAGTAGGGTCGGTTTATGTTTTGGATGAACCCAGCATTGGTTTACATCCGCGTGATACTCACCGCTTAATAGGCGTTTTAAAGTCATTGCGTAATGCCGGAAACTCTGTTCTGGTGGTTGAGCACGAAGAAGAAATTATGCATGCTGCCGACCATTTGATAGATATTGGTCCGAGAGCCGGAGTGAATGGGGGAGAGTTGGTTTTTGAAGGTGATTTTTCAGCGATTTTGGCTGATGCTAATAGCCTTACCGGTCAGTATCTGTCGGGCAAGAAGGAAATTGCGATGCCTGCTCAACGACGTAAATGGGCCGATTACATTGAAATTGAAGGGGCAAGAGAGAATAACCTTAAGAATATTAGTGTTAAGTTTCCTTTACATACACTAACCTGTGTGACGGGTGTGAGTGGTTCGGGTAAAACCAGTTTGGTAAAACGAATTTTCTATCCTGCTTTGCAAAAAGCTATCGGTAATTTTACCGGAGAGCAAAGCGGCGCCTTTAATAATATATCAGGTGATATTTCTAAGGTGGCTCAGATCGAAATGATTGATCAGAACCCAATTGGCCGATCATCACGTTCAAATCCGGTTACGTATGTTAAGGCCTATGATGAAATTCGAAATTTATTTGCTTCACAATCTGCTGCAAAAGCATCCGGATTAAAACCATCAGCTTTTTCTTTCAACGTTGAAGGCGGTCGTTGCGATACCTGTCAGGGCGAGGGTGAAGTGAAAATCGAAATGCAGTTTATGGCGGATATTTATTTGCCCTGCGAAACTTGCGGCGGTAAACGGTTTAAGCAGCATGTTCTGGATGTAAAGTATAAAGAGAAAGATATTTCGGAAGTGCTCGACATGAGTATAGATGAAGCTCTGGAGTTCTTTGTTGATGAAAAGAAAATCGTTGCTAAAATTCAACCCTTGCAGGATGTCGGTTTAGGCTACGTTAAGCTGGGTCAATCCTCTAACACATTGTCGGGAGGAGAGGCGCAACGTATTAAATTAGCTTCGTTCCTGGTAAAGGGGCATAATCCCCATCATACCTTATTCATCTTTGATGAACCTACCACTGGGTTGCATTTCGATGATATCAATAAATTGATGAAATCGTTTGATGCCTTGATTGTACAAGGAAACACCATCATTGTAATAGAGCACAATATGGATGTGATAAAATGTGCGGATTGGATTATTGATATCGGGCCCGAAGGTGGAGAAAAGGGAGGTAATCTGGTATTTGAAGGTGTTCCGGAAGACTTAATTAAATCGGAAAATTCATATACCGGCAAGTTCTTAAAAGAAAGATTAAATCATAAATAATAAGAGGAGGCTGAATAATATATCAGCCTCTGTTTGTTTTATTTTGACAAATTTCTTTGATTTTTCTTTGCTAAAACAATTTAGCATTAACTTGGGCACATCAATTTGTATACCATGAATATAAACGTAAACAAAGTAAGATTCTTCTTAATGCTGCTGATGGCCGTTTCGGTAAGTCAGATTTTTGCCCAACAAAAAGCAAAGAAGATTGAATATGTAAATCCATTTATAGGTACTGGTGGTCATGGGCACACCTATCCGGGGGCGACTGTTCCTTTTGGAATGGTACAACTGAGTCCGGATAATGGTTCGCAAGGCTGGGATTGGGTTTCGGGATATCATTATACTGATTCAGTAATAGCAGGATTTAGCCACACTCACCTTAGCGGAACCGGCATTGGCGATTTAGCTGATATTTCAGTGATGCCTACCATTAAACTGGTTGATTCGACGAAAATCAGGGAGCATTTTTCGCATAAGAATGAAAAAGCTAGTCCGGGTTATTATTCAGTGCTTTTAGATGATTCAAAAATAAAAGTGGAGCTTACGGCCAGTCAAAACGTTGGGTGGCACCGATATACATTTCCTAAGTCGGAAATAGCTTCTATCAGATTTGATTTGGGTTTTGCCATTAACTGGGACTCTCCGGTAGAAACGTATCTCAAAATTGAAAATGATTCTACTGTTGTAGGTTATCGCAAATCAAAAGGCTGGGCCGATGATCAATGGGTATTCTTCGCTGCACAGCTGTCAAAAAAGATCATAGGTTTTTCAACTGTTAAAGATGGGTTAAACAGTGGCTTTAAGGCCGAAAGAGGTAAAAAGGTGGTTGCATCGTTAATCTTTGCCACAACAGATCAGGAGCAGGTAACTATGAAGGTTGCACTTTCCTCTGCAAGTATTGAAGGAGCGCGAAAAGCATTAGAAGCTGAAAAAGGCTGGGATTTTGACAAAACCAGGAAGAGTGCGGAACAAACATGGGAAAAGGAGTTAGCTAAAATAGATGTAAGTGGTACCGAAGAGAATAAAACGATTTTTTACACAGCGCTTTATCATACTTATGTTGCTCCAACCGTTTTTAGTGATTTAGATGGTAATTATAAAGGGCCTAACGGACAGGTTAATCAAGCAAAAGGCTTTAAAAATTATTCAGTGTTCTCTCTTTGGGATACATTCAGGGCCGCAAATCCGCTGTATACCCTCGTTCAACCGGAAAGAGTTCCTGATTTTATCAATTCTTTTCTGGCATTTTATAATGAGTCGGGCCTATTGCCTGTTTGGCCGTTGGCTGGAAATGAAACTAATTGCATGACCGGCTATCATGCTGTTCCGGTAATTGCCGATGCAATTTTAAAAGGTTTTAAAGGGTTTGACTATGAGAAAGCCTACGAAGCTATGAAGGCAAGTTCAATGCAAAATATCCGCGGAACAGATGCTTATCGTCAGTATAAATATTTGCCACAGGATAAAAAAGATGAGAGTGTTACCATAACCCTTGAGTATGCCTACGATGATTGGTGTATTGCCCAGGTAGCCAAAAAACTAGGTAAAACGGATGATTATAATATCTATATGAGCCGTGCCGGTTATTATGCTAACTTGTTCGACAAATCTACAGGTTTTATGCGTGCTAAGAATTCTGATGGTCAATGGGTTCCTAATTTCGATCCGTATTATTCAGAGCATGGTGCCAAATCGCAGTACACCGAAGGTAACGCCTGGCAACATAGCTGGTTTGTTCCACACGATCCTCAAGGTTTAATTAATTTGTTTGGAAGTAAAACGGCTTTTGTAGCAAAATTGGATTCGTTGTTTACGGTAAGCTCTGAAATGACAGGTGCAAACAAATCGCCGGATGTGTCTGGGTTTATCGGTCAGTATGCTCATGGCAATGAGCCAAGTCACCATATTGCCTATTTATATAATTATGCCGGTCAGCCTTGGAAAAGTCAGGAGCGGGTAAGAGAAATATTAAGAACGATGTATGCTGCAAAACCTGATGGTCTTTCGGGTAATGAGGATTGCGGACAAATGAGTGCCTGGTATGTTTTAAGTTCTATGGGTATTTATCCGGTTAATCCGGCAAGTGGAGTATATGTTTTTGGAAGTCCGATTCTCAACTCTGCAAAAATTAATGTTGCAGGAGGAAAATCGTTTACGATTAAAGCCATCAACAACTCTAATGAGAATATATACATTCAATCGGCAAGCCTGAACGGAAAACCGTATAATAAAACTTATATCACACATTCAGATATATTGAAAGGAGGGGTACTGGTATTCACAATGGGTAAAACACCAAACAAGAAGTTTGGAGTGAATGTGAGTGATGCCCCAATGTCTATGAGTGTGAGCCTATCAGCGAAATAAAGAGTAATACTAAATAATATAACAACGAGGCTGTCTCAAAAGGGGCAGCCTTTTTAGTTGCCGAGAATTGACTGTATATTTTTTGATTGAGAATTTC
>NZ_JAMWYS010000022.1 GCF_023914155.1 Solitalea agri
ACAGCCGGAAACGGTAGCTGTACTTCGGTAGCCTCTTCATCGTTTAGCAATGCGGCGATGTTAGTAACGCCTGCGCAGCCAACCTTAGGGTCGGTAACCCAGCCAACCTGCTCTGTAGCCACGGGAAGCTTTACGATTACCAATTACGATCCGACGTATACTTATAACGTATCACCAGCGGCAGGGGTAAGCCAGTCGGGTGCAGTGATTACCGCACCGGCAGGAAGTTATACCATAACAGCCACCCTTGGTGCCTGTACTTCAGTGGTCTCGGCCAGTGTGACGGTGAACGCACAACCGGTTACACCAACTGCGACAATTTCTTATTCAGCATCATCTTTTTGTCCATCAGGTACTGCTTCAGTTACTCAATCGGGGCAAAATGGCGGTACTTATTCAGGTACACCTGGTCTTGCAATAGATCCATCAACTGGAGTCATCGATTTAGTTAACAGTACTGCAGGATTACATACCATTACTTATTCATTTACGAATGGCTCTTGTTCAAATACGGCTACTGCAACCATAACTATTCATCCAAAAATGACATTTACGGTTAGTGCGGCTAATGTGGTTTGTAAGGGCACTTCTACAGGAACGGTTACAGTTACTGTTACTAGTGGAGGTTCGGGTCATTATAATTTTAAATTAATATCAGGAGCAACAGTGCTAACAGGCTCTCCAAGTTCAGGTATTAATAGCTACCAATTTACCGGTGTAGCCAAAGGAATTTATTCAATTATTGTAGAAGATATAAACACAGGCTGTTCAACAGTTTGTCCGTGATATATAGTAGTATTTAAAGAAGAACAAGGATTTTTTTTATAGTATATGGGGATTATTTACCAAATCATCAAAAAAGCAAAACAGAGCAGTAGTTTAATAATTACCGCACTTTTGTTGTTTTTAGCAAACTATTCCTTCGGGCAGGTTTGTCCAGTCACCATCAAAGAACCACCCACAGCCAAGGTGACTATTACACCGACTGCGGTTTGTTCTGGTCAACCCTTTGATTTAGTGGTTAACTTGACGAGTGATGACCAACAGACAGGTTCACCTGAATGGACATTTACCTATACTGGTGGTACAGGTGGAACAATTAATACAGCAGCATTGCCATTAGGAGTAACCATTACCCGAACAGGAACGAATGCGGTTGTAACTATTCCCATAACAATTGTAGCTCCTGGTAATTATACCTTCGGGATTTCAGTATTGGAGGATAACTGGTATCCAACCAGTCCTGTTGTAGATGCATGTAACTTTGATGGTACGGATGCTATTACGATAGATCCAACCAACACGATTGCCCTGAGTTCGGCAGCGGGTACGGATGCACAAACCGTATGTATCAACACCGGTCTGGTTAACATTACGTATGCGACCACGGGGGCAACGGGAGCGACCTTCAGCGGCTTACCAGCCGGCGTGAGCGGAAGCTGGGCGGCAGATGTAGCCACCATCACCGGAACCCCAACGGTATCAGGTCCGTTTACATATACTATTAACTTAACCGGCGGATGCGGAACGGTATCTACCACCGG
>NZ_JAMWYS010000023.1 GCF_023914155.1 Solitalea agri
TCCAATGAAGACACGCCGGTTGAGGATCAGTTAATCGCCGCCGATGCCGACGGCGATGCACTCACGTTCAGTAAAACCACCGATCCTGCCAATGGAACTGTTACCCTTAATGCCGATGGTTCGTTCACCTATCTGCCAAATGCGAATTATAACGGTACTGATACGTTTACGGCTACGGTGAGCGATGGCAATGGCGGCGCAGTGGTAATAACAGTTAACATAACCGTAGTGCCCGTCAATGATGCCCCAACGGCTGTGAGCCCGATCTCCATTACTACGGATGAGAACGTGGTCTTCAACGGGCAGTTAACAGCCGATGATGCCGATGCTGAATTGTTGAGTTTTACTCTGGAAACCCAGTCTGCGCATGGTACGGTAGTGCTGGACAATACTCCAACACTTAGCGGCACCACCAGTACGATTAAATATACCTATACGCCGGCAGGTGGTTATAATCAGGATGATCATTTCCAGGTGTTGATTCAGGATGCCGCCGGGGCAACCACCCTGATTCATGTGCATGTTTTGGTAAATCCGGTGAACGATGCGCCGGTAATTCAGGCAGCCGGTCCGTTTACCATCGATGAAGACACTGAGCTGACAGGCGTGTTTAAGGCTACGGATGCCGATGGAGATCCGTTGACCTTTAGCGCGCTGACACCACCGGCAAACGGAATCCTGACGCTGCAAGCCGATGGATCTTTCAGCTACCAGCCTGCTGTAAATTATAACGGTACCGACAGTTTTGAAATTCAGGTATCTGATGGAAAGGGAGGCACCGTTTCGCAGATCGTCAGCCTTACCATTAGCCCTGTAAACGATGCACCCGTCACCCAGGATCATACCTATATCATGGATGAAGATGGCGGTTCACAAACAGGTAATGTACTTACGGATACCCCTGTGGCCAGTGATGTAGATGGAGATGCACTTACCGCTGTTTTAATAAATGATGTACCTGCGGAGGTAGGAACATTGGTATTCAATGCCGACGGCAGCTTTAGCTTTACGCCTGCAGCAAACTTTAACGGCACGGCTACCTTTAGCTACCAGGCCTGTGATAATGGTTTGCCTCAGCTGTGCAGCCAGGAACAAACCGTCACCATTACCGTCAATCCGGTGAATGATGCACCTGTAGCAAGCTCTCCGGTAAACTATGTTTCCAATGAAGACACGCCGGTTGAAGATCAGTTAATCGCCACTGATGCCGACGGCGATGCACTCACGTTCAGCAAAACCACCGATCCGGCCAATGGAACCGTTATTGTAAATGCCGATGGTTCGTTCACCTATCTGCCTAATACGAATTATAACGGTACTGATACGTTTACGGCCACGGTGAGCGATGGCAATGGCGGCACCGCCCTCATTACAGTGAATATTAGTATAAATCCGGTCAATGATGC
>NZ_JAMWYS010000028.1 GCF_023914155.1 Solitalea agri
ATTCACAGGATATATGCCCTAATAAAAAACCAAACCACCTATAAAAATGATTTGGTTTTGTCATAGAAATCAACATGACTGTATTTGTTAGTTTGACTTTTTGAACAGCCGTTTTAATTTTGCCCTGATTAAAACGACTAGTGTTTTTATCCTCAAAATTTCTTAAGTTAAAATATCAATCGCCTTCATAGAACCACTTCGATAATAGACTAACGTATAAACGGCGGTTTTAAGCTTAGCTCATCTGGTCCAACTATGCGATCTCTCTTTTTGCTATGTTTCTTTCTTTTGTTTTCAATAACTGTTTTTTCACAAAAAACAGATAAGATCCTTTTAGAAAACGGAGACATGTTAACCGGAGAAATTAAGAGTTTAAAATTTGCCATGTTAACTTTTAAAACCGATGCAATGAGCACCATAAATGTAAAGTGGGAGCAAATTGTGTGGATACAGTCCTATAAAGTTTATGAAGTAAAATTCCGCTGGGGAGAGCTGAAAGTAGGTCAACTAGATTCTATAATTTATAATGATAAGCTGGCCAACCTGAACAATGTGGTGGAGATAACACCTATTAAAGATCGGTTTTGGAAACGAATTGATGGGAATATTGATGCCGGGTTTAATTATACGCATTCGAGTAAAGTGGGCCAGTTTAATATGGGCGGTATGGCTGATTATCGAATGCCAAAGTTCGAAACGATTTTAAAGGCCAGCTCTATTGTCAGCAGTCAACCCGCCGACACCAGCCAACCACTAACGAAAAAGCAGGATGCCTCCATTCAATTTATCAGGCTGCTTAAAAATAATTACAGTGTAGAGGTAAAGCTCTATTGGCAACAAAATACAGCACTGGGTTTAAAAAGTCGTGTTTCAATGCAGCTTGGCGGAGGTAAAGATTTAATTTACAACAATCACAATCGCCTTGGAGCAGGTGGGGGTATTGCTGGCAACAGGGAGCAGTCGGATGATATTCAGGATTCAAAGTTTAACATGGAGGCCTTTGCAGGATTGGCATTTAAGAAGTTCCATTATTCGTCCCCCAAAATAAACATTGATGCGCAGTTGGTAGGTTTTGCTGGCTTAACCGAAGTTGGACGTTTCAGAACCGAAGCCAATATTTCTGCCAAAGTGGAGATCTTCACCGATTTTTTCATCGGACTAACTTTCTACGACAACTTTGATAACAGGCCTTTGTCAGGCGCCTCCGGTAAAAACGATTTTGGCATCATCACTTCGCTGAGTTATTCGTTCTAAACAACTTTTTTAGCACACAACAGTATAAATGATTGAATTCAATCATAACCATAAATGAGATATATCAAAAAAGCATTTCTGTTGATTACCACTTCAGCCACGTTATTGTCTTGTTCAAAATCAAATGATGAACCTTCTTCGAAGGCACGTCTGATTTTCAAGTTCAAATTTGATCCTACCCAGATTCGGTTAAATAACATTGGCCAACCCTCAACTATTCCTGCTGGAAACGCTGGGCAATCACCAGTATTTAATCTGATGAGTTCTCATTATATTGAGTTAGCACCAAATGCTTTAACTCAGCTTGGAGCAGGTACTGTTTTATTTCATGCTGCCGAAACAACCGAAGGAGGCGCAAATGCCATCGATTTCTCAAAGAACAAAGCGGTTGGAAATGGCGAAGAGTTTTTCAGAATACCGTTAAAAGATATTAAACCGGGTGATTACGAATGGCTGCGGGTAAGTTTGGCGTATCAGAATTATGATATCACTATTAAAAACAAAAACCCTTTAGATCCCAATACCACAATTGATGTATCCGGAACGGTGGCTTCTTTTTTAGGATTTAACACTTTCATAAAAACGTTTAACATCAAAAACACTTCGTTAGCAGTAAATGCGAATAAGAAACAGGGCTTTTGGGCATTTGAGGTTTTAGGGAAAAATTTTTCGGGGGATGCTGCGAAAACAACGGTGGTAAATCCAATTAGCACCACTTCACCAATTCCAGCGGGTAGTTGTGTGGTTACGGCTGCTTTCAACAAAAAACTAACAATTACCGGCAATGAAACGAAGGATATTGTTGTTGAAGTTTCATTATCTACAAATAAAAGCTTTGAGTGGAAAGAAGTAGTTGCCGACGGCTATTTTCAACCAGATGCCGGGGAAACAGTGGAAGATATGGGCGTAAGAGGAATGATTCCTACTATAAAGTAGTTAGTGGTAATTTAAAATATGCGACAACTCATTTTTCTTTTAGTCTTTTCCCTTGTAAGCTGTGGCCAGACTAAAACACCTAAGGACTTGACTAATGAGGAGATGATTAAAAAAGCAACATATAGATATCTTGATGAGAAACAATCCTATCTATTTGTTAATAACTACTATCTTCCTAGACTTGATACGCTAGTAACAGGTCGAAAAATTTTTATTCATCCAATTAACAAACCAGATTTTTTAAGAAGAATCAAGGGTGATAACAAATATTATCTTGAACCACTTATTATAGATTCAACCTATCGATGGGACCCCAAAAAGTTTAAAAATATAAGAGTTATTTCTAATGATGATTTTAATGAATTATTGCTATTTAAAGAACAAGACTCTTTGTATAAGGTCCTTTGGAAACGGAAATTTAACAGGGGTTATGTTTGTATTTCTCGTCCAGCTTATAACCCTTATACCAAAAGGATATTAATACGGGAATGGATAGAAAATAATCTCGATTGTGGAACTGGAAGAGAAAAGCTATTATCTTATAAATTGACAGAAAACGGAAGATGGCAAATTAACTAAACTACCGCTAACGGCCGCTTGCCAAAAAGGCGGCGGTGGTGCAAACTTGAACTTTCAATCTAATTAATAACTTTACGACACGTCGGACTATGATACAGCTGTTTTCATCGCCGTTGGCAAGCTTTAAAGTTAAGGCTTTAATTCACTAAAGTAAATCCATTTTTTGCCCCTATGATTCGACTTTATCTTTTATCCCTATTGTGTCTGATAACAAGCTTTTGCTTCGGACAAACTCAACTCGAAATGAATGAGAAAGCAGCCAGAGAGTATCAAAAGACGGATAAAGAACTGAACATTGTATATCAAAAAATTCTTAAGGAATATAGCGAAGACATAGTTTTTGTTAAGAATTTAAAAACTGCACAACGAATTTGGGTGCAATTTCGGGATGCTGAAATGCTCGCTAAATACCCAGACAGGGATGAAGGTTATTATGGTAGTATGCAGCCAATGTGTTGGAATATGTACAAAACAGAATTAACGCTTGATCGCATAAAGAAATTAAAAATTTGGCTTGCAGGAATTGAGGATGGTGATGGATGCTCGGGTTCGGTCAAAATTAAAAACTAGAGGTTAACATTTTACCCTGTGATGGCGAAGACGATCCTATTTTCATTGTGTCATTGACAATACTAAAACGTTAAGAGTGGTTTTTCAAAAAAAATTTTCGGGGCCTTTGGCCCCTTTTTTATTTTCAGAAACGAATGATATCGGCATCAGGAGGAGTATAACCTAATATGCGGCCCATCAACATAATTTGTCCTTTGTGATGGAACTCATGTGTAGTAACGTGCGTGAAAAGTTCGGTCACGGTTAAATTAAGACTGACATCGTTTTTTAAACCTGTTATTCGTATTTCGGGGTCCGGAAAAGCCGCAAGAAATACCGAAACCGCGTTGTTAGCCCGCTCAAATTGTTTCTTTATGTCGTCTAGTCCCGAAATCTCTTCAGACGAAAGGAAAGATTCATCCTGTTGAAAGGCAAATTTTGAAAGCCAGGAAACGTAGGTGTTGCTTATATGAAGCAAAGTAGCCTTTATTGTTCCTTGTCCGAAGTTAGGTACAGCATTGTTTAAATGCTCAGGGCTCATCTGGGCACAATAATTAAGCACAACACCTCGGCTGCCTTTAACTAGTTCGTATTGCTCGTGAAAAATATCCATGATCTAATTTATAAAGCGAGGGGCAAATTTTCGTAAATTTCTATAACCAATTTACGTACTATGGAACAGCAAACAACTATCGATCCTGCGCGCATTATGCAGGTAGGAATGGGTTTTTGGGCCTCCAAAACACTTTTAACAGCGGTTAAACTTAACTTGTTTACCGTATTAGCCAGAGGACAGCAAAGCGCAAAGCAAATCAAAAATCAATTAGGGCTACAAACTACCGACAGGCATGTTTTTGATTGGCTGGACACCTTGGTTTCATTGGGGTTTTTAAACAGGGAGGGAATCTTTGATTCAGCCGGTTACAGCAACACACCCGATACCGACTTGTTTTTGGACAAGAATAAACCCTCATACATAGGTGGTATTTTGCAAATGTGCAATAATCGTATTTATGACGTTTGGAGTAACCTCGAAAATGGATTGAAAACGGGAAAGCCGCAGAATGAATCGGGCAAAGGGAATATGGACCTTTTTCAGGTTTTATACCAGGACCCTCAAAAACTTCAGGAATTTATGGATGCCATGAGTGGTATTCAGAGTGGAAACTTCCGAGCATTGGTTAATAAGTTCGATTTTGATCGATATAAAATCATGGCAGATATAGGCGGTGCTGATGCCTGGCTAAGTATCCAGGTTTGTTTGAAGCATCCAAATATTCAATGCATAAACTTTGATTTGGCTCCAGTAGAACCTTTGGCCAATAAGAAAATTGCGCAGTTTAATCTGCAAGATCGCATTACTCACCATACCGGTGATTTTATGAGAGATGAGTTACCAGATGCGGAAGTTTATACCATGGGGAATATTTTGCATGGCTTGGATGAAACACTCAAGCAGCAATTAATTAATAAAATTTATGATAAGCTCCCTGACAAGGGCGTTTTTATTGCCATCGAAAACATTATTGATAACGACAGGCGGCAAAACACTTTTGGCTTACTGATGAGCCTGAATATGCTACTCGAAAACGGAGACGGCTTTGACTATTCTTTCGCTGATTTTGAAAAATGGGCCACCAAGGCCGGCTTCAAAAAAGTGGAGATCATGCCTTTGACTGGTCCATGCAGTGCCGCGATAGCTTATAAGTAAGAAGCTCCAACGGTAAGAATAGGGCATGCATTTTTTCATTAATCAATGTACAGTCAACCTGAGCGAAGTCGAAGTTACAGTCACCCTGAGCGAAGTCGAAGGGTGTTTCGACTTCGCTCAACATGACCCTACGATGGGCTCAGGGCTGACCCAAAAACAGAGAATGTCTCTTCATTTTTATTAAATAAATAGGTTTTATACCTACTCATCCATCCTCACAATCTTTGGATAAAACAAACCGATGGTTTCAACCAAATCAGTTTGGGCTTTCATGACCTCGTTAATGTCTTTGTAGGCATGCGGACTTTCATCCAAACCGCCGCCAATAAGGGTAATTCCTTCGTTGTTGAGTATTTTGGTTAATTCATGACGGGTAATGGAGTTGGCCGCTTGCGTTCTTGATAAACGTCTTCCAGCTCCATGTGAAGCCGAATTAATAGATGATTCCTCCCCTTTTCCGCGCACAATAAAACCAGGTGCGGTCATAGAACCAGGAAAGCTTATTCAACTTTTTAGCACCAGGTTTTATGTTGGCCATTTGATAACAAGAAAGCATTTCTGTTAGCTCATCAGCCCGTTGAATTATTCTTTCAACCACTTTTCCTGTCAGGGTATTTCCTGAGTTTTGTTTTGCCATTTCAACAGCCAAAACCAATGGAATGGATCTTAAATGCATTTTTTCCCTTGTATAAATAGCAAGCTTTCCAACAAATTCAGCGTTTACATTTTTAATCAAATCCCTGATCAACCCTGCCCTATTATCTTTTGCCTCGTAAAAAGTGTCTTCCAGGGTTGCTGTTACAACTCTGCTATAAAGCTCCATTTCTGGCGTCAATTTAAAGCTGGAGCTTTTTCGTAATTAGTAGTTTTACCCACCCAGTTTTTAATGCTTAAGTTGAATTTCATATTCGTTGTTTTTAATTGACACTACAAAGCAATACACTAAGTGCGCAGTCTTTTTGCGCAGGTAAATTTTTTTTCATTTTTTATAAAAAATTTTTATGCCTATAAATCGTAATGCATTAATCCGCTATAAAACCATCGACAACTGCTTAAGAAACAAGTATAGGAGCTGGACGCTCGACGATTTGATTGATGCTTGTTCCGAAGCCCTCTATGAATTTGAGGGAATAGATAAAGGAGTAAGTCGTAGGACGGTGCAGATGGATATTCAGCTAATGCGCAGCAATAAGCTGGGTTATAATGCGCCAATTATTATAAAAGACAAGAAGTATTATGCCTATAGCGATGCAGAATACAGCATTACCAATATTCCGCTAACCGATCAGGATTTGGGAACCCTATCAGAAGTGGTGCAGATCTTAAAGCAGTTTAAAGGCTTTTCGCATTTCGAAGAAATTGGCGGTATGGTAAATCGTTTGGAGGATAAGATCTACACCAGTAAAACCCATTCTGTTTCGGTAATTGATTTTGAAAAGAATGACCGATTAACAGGGCTTCATTATTTAGACACCCTTTATCAGGCGATCATAAAAAAGCAGGTCCTCAATCTAACCTATCAATCGTTTAAGGCTGCCGAACCACAAGTGTATGTGTTTCACCCGTATTTGTTAAAAGAGTACCGAAACCGCTGGTTTATTTTAGGAGTGGCCAACCGTGTAAAAGTTCATCTTACACTGGCGCTCGACAGGATTAAGGATATTTCTGTAAACGCTGATTTTGCCTACAGGGAAAATACCCTGTTTAACCCAAGCACCTTTTTTGAAAACGTGATTGGTGTTACTAAAAACGCTGGACAACGCCCTGAGTACATACTTTTTTGGATAGACAAAAAGAACGCACCTTACGTAATTACCAAGCCAATTCATAACAGCCAGCGGATCATTAAAGAAGATGATAAGGGCATTGTCTTTCAGATCTGTGTAGTTATCAACTTTGAATTAGAACGTGAACTTCTCGGCTTTGGCGATTTTATTGAAGTTATACGGCCTCGAGGACTCCGGAAACGAATAGGGAAACGATTAAAAACTGCATCAGCTTACTACGAAGAAAGTAAGGTTCTTGAAATTGATGATGAGATCGTGGAGGTGTTTTCATCTAATATGAGGAATAGCAGGGTTTAAAGTTTTTGAAAGCATTTTCATTTCGGCAGAATAACTATAAGAATATAGCCAAATCCGCCTATTGTGTCTATAAGTGTTTAAATAAGATGTTTTAAATCTACTTATTTTTATTAATTTAGTAAGAATAAAACTATTTATGAGTGGATTAAGTCTTATTCCGACAGAAAAAATCGTAGAACGATTACGCTACGAAAATCCTTGGTGGCTAAACAAACAAATTCCTGAGGCATACAGTTCTATGTCAAAACGCTTGTATTTTAAGCTATTTTATCCATATGTAATCGAAAAAAATGTGCGAAGGGCTTTGGTTCTTATGGGGCCAAGACGCGTAGGCAAAACTGTCATGCTGTTTCATAGTATACAGCAATTATTGGTTGAAAAAGTAAATCCATTAAAAATTTTCTTTGTAGGCATTGATAATCCTATTTATGTTCATTTAAGTTTAGAAGACATTTTAACCCTCTGTAAAAAATCGCTTAACCAAAGCAACTTAATCGGGTGCTATGTTTTTTTTGATGAAATACAATATCTCAAAGATTGGGAACGTCATCTCAAAGTGTTGGTGGATTCGTACCCAGAAACCAAATTTATTGTATCGGGTTCAGCCGCCGCCGCCCTGAAATGGCACAGTACAGAAAGCGGGGCGGGTAGATTTACCGATTTTATGCTACCACCGCTTACTTTTCAAGAATACATTCATCTTAAAAATATGAATCACCTCATATATGATGGTAACATTATATATGGTGATAAACAAATACCTTATTGTCTTACTCATAATATAAAAGCCCTAAATAAAGAGTTTGTGCTCTATTTGAACTTTGGCGGTTATCCGGAAGTGGTGCTATCAGAAAAGATACAAAGCGATATGGGTAGATATGTAAAAAATGATATTGTTGACAAAGTGCTGTTACGCGATTTACCTAGTCTATATGGCATAAAAGACGTACAGGAGTTAAACCGCTTTTTTACATACATTGCCTACAACACTGGCAACGAATTTTCGTACGAAACAATGAGTAAAGAAAGTGGAATACAAAAAGACACGCTCAAAAAATACTTAGAATACTTAGAAGCAGCATTTCTTATAAAAGTATTGAACAAAGTTGACGTAAATGCCAAACGTCTTAAGAGAGTCACGAGTTTTAAAGTGTATTTAACTAATCCATCTTTGCGCACGGCACTATTTTCACCTATTTCCGAAACCGACAGTGAAATGGGTAATATGGTAGAGACAGCTGTCCTTTCACAATGGATGCATAGAGAAAAGTTAGATTTAACCTATGCCCGTTGGAAAGACGGCAGGAATGAAGGAGAAGTGGATTTAGTCTTGGTTGATGACAAAAAGTATAAACCTGTTTGGGGGGTAGAAATAAAATGGAGTAACCGTTACTTTGAAAAACCGCAAGAACTAAAAAGTTTGATACAGTTTTGTAAAGCAAATTCTTTCGAAAAAGCTTTGGTAACGACTATTGATCAGGCAGGCTTAAAAAAAGCAGATGACCTTTCGTTTTCGTTTTTGCCGGCCTCTATTTACAGTTACAACATTGGCGACATAACCTTGAAAATGAAAAACAGTAATTAGGTTATAAAGTTCATTGTAGAAGGCAAAACGTACGGCAAGCTGTTGCTAAAAGTGGGCCGATCTGCAAACTTGAAGCTTTGCGGTCGAAATCCCACTTACTCAAAGCCCCAAACCGTTAGCGTATAACATTAAAACTCTATTGCAAATTGAGACAAAAAAAAATCAGAGGACTCGCTCGCCGACAAAAGGAAATTGATGATTGGTTCGAATGGAATTACGATATAGACCTTGACTTGCTTAACTCCTCAGGCTATTACTATGTTAAAGCTAAGGTTGGACCTTGGGCTAATCTGTTCACGGAAAAACATTACCCCTCTGACTACAAAAAGAAAATTCTCAAGCATCTTCTTGAGATTTATGCAAATTGGGAACAGAAATTATTGAAACAAGAACGGCCATTTTATCTAAAAATTTGGCTTTATGAGCATAGATTTATTAATTCCCAAGTTGTGGCCGCCGTTGGAGAAAAAATCAATCGATATCAAGAGCTATTTACAAAAGTCCCTAAACAACATACGTTTCATAAGAACCGTTTTGACCCAAAACTTGCTCAGTTGGATAAACTCTCTTGGAGTTTGCATTGGGACGAAGATGTCTTTTGGGAAAGTGAATTTGCAGATTTGGAAGATTTAAAAAAAACGAACATAGAGCTTTATTATCACGAGAAAAGACTTTATAAGTGCTTGGTCAAAAAAGCAGACTATAAGTTATTGCAAAATCCGTATGGAGAGAACGACAAGCTCTTTTTAATAAAGAAAGGCAATTTGTGGGTGGGGGAAAGCCATAAAGGCTACTAAAATGCATAGTCAAAAAACCACTTTTAAAAAAAGCCCCTGAAAATTGCCCAACAATTTATAGCGCTTTTCGCCCTCCCAAAACATTCTTTCCTTAATTTCGTTAAGTTTTTATTTTAAGCATGTCACTTAAAACCTTTGGCAAAAAGCCTGCGGGCAAGCGCCTTCAAAAGATCTATCAATCGCCTAATTATAAAGATGGATCATTTAAAAACCTATCGCGTACCGTTATGATGACGGGTGATGGTTCGATGGTGAAAACGATGATCGAGTTTTTGAACAAGCCTAAGAATACAACGCCAGATAAAAAACTCCCTTCGGTACTAACTGATTTAAAGAATATAAAATCGGACAATCCCACCCTGGTTTGGTTTGGGCATTCCTCGTACTTTATTAAAATTGAGGGCAAGACCATTTTAGTCGACCCGGTTTTTAGCGGAAGTGCGGCTCCTTTCGGTTTGGGGGTAAAAAGCTTTGATGGCAGTGATGTGTATAAAGTAGAAGATTTCCCTGAAATTGATCTACTCATTTTAACGCATGACCACTACGATCACCTGGATTTGGAAACCGTACTCAAACTAAAACCCAAGGTGAAGCAGATCGTCACTTCGCTGGGTGTGGGTTCTCATTTGAGTTATTGGGGCTTTAATGAGGAAATTGTTCACGAATTGGACTGGTGGGAAACCGCTGATCCACTAAAAGGCTTTTCCATTACTGCTGCTCCTGCCCGCCATTTCTCCGGGCGTGGCATAAAAAGAGCGCAAACTTTATGGTCCTCATTTGTGCTGCAAGCCGGAAATTGGAGAATTTATATTGGCGCCGATAGTGGTTACGATACGCATTTTAAACAAATTGGCGAGAAATTTGGTCCATTTGATCTAGCCATTCTCGAATCGGGGCAATACAATTTGAAATGGGCAGCCATTCACATGCTGCCGGAGCAAACTGTTCAGGCTTCAATTGATTTAAATGCAAAAGTTCTATTACCGGTTCATTGGGGTAAGTTCACCCTGGCCTTGCATGCATGGGACGAACCAATTGAGCGGGTGCTGAAAGAAGCAGAAAAGCTTGCCCTAAAAGTTACAACGCCATTAATTGGTGAGCCAATTGTTTTGGAGGAAAGCTATCCCGATAAAACATGGTGGAGACTTTAAGTGAATTACGATTTATGAATTACGATCTACGATCATTCTCATGTTTAGACATGAATTTTATTAAGCCGATACTATTCGTTTTATGTTCAACACTGCTGTTTTCCTGTTCGCCAAAGGTAACTGAAACAGGTAAAGCATCTTATTATGCCGATAAGTTTGAAGGTCGGCAAACCTCTAGCGGTGAAAAATATAGGATGAATAAATATACCGCGGCACACAAAACCCTGCCATTTGGAACTAAAGTAAAGGTGAAGAACCTGGATAATGGCAAAACTGTTAAAGTTACGGTTAATGATCGTGGTCCTTTTGTTGCCGGAAGGATTATTGATGTTTCGGGCTCTGCTGCAAATCAATTAGGATTAAAATCAACAGGAACCGCTCGGGTAGAGATCAAGTATAAGAAATCGAAAAAGAAGAAATAGTTCTTAGTTAAACGAATTAGGGTTTCAATCTCATCGTTAAGAGATGAGCATTAGCGACTGAAGCAATTTATTGGTTGAAGCGCTGTAAAGCCTTCCGATGGACAACTGCTTATTTTGAACAGTTACCGAATTGCTGTTAAACGCCTTGATCTTCGAAATGGAAACTAAAAACGAACGATGGATTCGGCAGAACGAGTTTTCGGGTAGCTTTTCTTCCATTTCGGTGATGGATTGGTAGGTTTTAAAATAACCTTTATCGGTATAGATCAGTAAATAATTCCCCTGCGATTCTATGTAGTGAACCTCATCTAAGTTCAACTTCATCATTTTACGCTCACATTTTACAAAAATGAAGGGCTTCTCCACAGGCAAAACGGGGATTGTTTCGGCTACTGGAACTAGGTTCCTTGTTTTATAAAACTTATCAACGGCTTTTGAAAATCGCTCAAACGAGATCGGCTTTAAGATATAGTCAATAGCGTCTAAATCAAATCCATCAACGGCATGCTCGGCATAGGCGGTGGTAAAAATCACCGAAGTATTACCTACCAGTGTTTTCGCAAAATCAACTCCCGACTTTCCCGGTAAGTTAATGTCTAAAAAAACCAGGTCGATTTTTTCTCTTTTCAGGGTGGCCAGCGCATGAAGCGTGCTCACAAAGCTTCCTTTTAAGATCAACGAAGGATGCTTGGCAATATGCATTTCTAACAACCTTGACGCAGGCAGCTCATCTTCAATAATGATACAGTTAATGCTAGGCAACATGATTCATCTTTAGTTTTAAAGAAACAAAGAAACTCGACTCGTTATTCTTGATCGTTAGCTGATGCTCGTCGGGATAAAGTAATTCCAGTCGGCGCTGAACATTTGCAATCCCTACCCCACAATAGGCCATATCTTTTTCTTCTTCTGAAGGAAGATCTTCGGGTAAGCTATTTTCAATTTTTACAGTCAGCCAACCGCTGTTAGTGCTAACAGCAATGGTGATCCAGGCCGATGAAAGGGCATCATTTAAACAATATTTATAGCTGTTTTCAACGAAAGGAAGAATTAAGAACGGTTCGATATGATAACCATTCACGGCACCATGAACACTTAAACTCATATCAAGCCGATTGTCGAAGCGCAGCTGTTGTAAATCGATATAGTTTTTCAGCGAAACGATTTCTTCTTCCAACGAAATGGATTTACGGTTTACATCATAGATAGAGAAACGAAGCAGGTTGGAAATTTTAAGAACAATCTCCGCTGAATCATCTGATTTGTCTAAAATTTTCAGGTACAGGCTATTCAACACATTAAACAAAAAATGTGGCTGAAGCTGACTCCGTAATGAAAATAATTCGGCCTGAAGTTTCTCCGCTAAGATCTGCTGGAGCTTATTTTTCTGCTCAGCAAAATGAGTAAAGAGTTTAAGCACCCCTGGAATGGTAGCCACAAACTGCAGTTTCAGGATGTTATAAAGCATCACCGGAATAGAGAACAAAGGTTCAGGCATCCAGTGCTTCATAACGTAACTGATGATCAGGTAGTTGTCGATCAAGCGTTGCACAAAAGCAAAAACGACGATCAGTGCAACATATACAGCAATAAACTGAACGGTTTTCTTCCTGAAAGCAAGCTGCGGAATTAAAAGCTCTACAACCACCAAAACAAAAATAATTCGGGGCACAATGCTGAACAGTTCATTGGTTAAGGCACTCGAAAAATCATTGTCAGGCATTCCTTGTATTAAGCTGAAAAGCAAAATATAGCCCAACCAATAAGTTGAGTAGAGTTTAATTTTTTGAGCTTTTGACAGCGGATCCATGAATTCGTTCTTGATCATAAAAGTAAATGCTTTTTAACTGGCTGTTAATGTTATTCGTCATGCAAAAGCTGCTGTATAAACCATTTGCTTGAAACCACAGGTAATGTAAAATATCTTTCTTCAACATTAAAATAACTAAAGGTAAAAATGAAAAAAGCACTGTTTTTATGGGGAGTAATAATGAGCTTTTCTTTGGGAGGGTTTGCGCAGGATATAGCCATTTATCCAACGAATTGGTGGGTAGGCATGAAAAACAACTCCATACAGCTATTGATAAGGAGTACTAACGAAGATTTTTCATCGGATAAAGTGTTGATTAACTACCCTGGGATTACCGTTTCAAAAACGCATCAGTTTGCCAACAAAAGATACCTGGCAGTTGATATTACAATTGGTCCTAAAACGCTGCCGGGCGATGTGTTGATCAAACTAGCACAAAACTCAAAAAACTGGGAAATAAAATGGCCGGTAAAAAAACGACCATCAGGATTAGGAACCAGCTATGCTCAAGGTGTTACCTCGGTTGATTTTATTGACCTGATCATGGTCGACCGCTTTAGCAACGGCGACGAAACCAATGACAGAGTTGCCGGTATGCTCGATCAATCGCTGAACAGAAAAGAAATGTACGACCGGCATGGCGGGGATTTGCAGGGTGTGATCAACCACCTCGATTATTTGCAAGATCTCGGCGTAACGGCTCTTTGGTTTACGCCTGTTATGGAAAATGATATGCCTAACCGGACTGAACATGGCTATTCCATTACCGATCATTATAAGATCGATGCTCGTTACGGAGGAAGTGAGGTCTACAAGCAACTTGGCAATGATTTGCATAAACGAGGCATGAAATTGATTGCCGACATTGTTTATAATCATTTTGGCTCTTGCCATTTCCTGGCGCAAGATCCGCCGGAAAACGACTGGGTTCATCAATGGCCCGAGTATACCCAAACCAATTTTAGAGAACAACCTTTGTTCGACCCCTACGCTACCAAAGCCGATAAGAAAAAAATGAGCAATGGTTGGTTTGATAAGATGATGCCCGATATCAACCAGGACAATGAATACATGGCCAATTTTATCATTCAAAATAGCATCTGGTACATTGAAGAGTTTGGAATTGACGGAATCCGCCTGGACACCTACACTTATAACAGTTTGGAATTCGCTAACAAATGCAACCAGGCAATACTGGATGAGTACCCGAAAATGTCAATTTTTGGAGAAGCGATGGTCCATGGAGTTGCCAATCAAGCCTATTTCGAGCAGAATAATATTAATACTCCATTCAAAAGCAATTTACCTTCGGTGGTCGACTTCCAGAGTCTTTACTATGGAATCATACCGGCCCTTACTCAGCCATTGGGTTGGACAGAAGGTGTAAATCGTTTGTACTACACGTTAAGCAGCGATTTTCTCAGTAAAAATCCGATGCAGAAAGTATTGTTGCTCGACAATCATGATGAACCTCGCTTCTTTTCAGTTGTTGGTGAAGATGTCGAGAAGCAAAAGATCGGCTATCAATGGTTGCTAACCTGTCGTGGAATTCCGCAAATGTATTACGGATCTGAAGTTTTGATGAAAGGCTTTAAAAATCCGGATGGTTATTTACGCAGTGATTTTCCGGGAGGATTTAAGGACGATGAGAAAAACGCTTTCACAGGCCAGGGATTAACTGAAGCCGAAAAAGCGAATCAATCACTGGTTAGAACACTGGCAAATTATCGAAAACAATCATCAGCGCTCACCACCGGAAAGCTGATGCACTATATCCCTGTTGACGGTTTGTATGTTTATTTCAGATATGATGCAAACCAAACAGTAATGTGTGTAATGAATACTGCTTCTACAGCCAAAGCAGTAGACTTTGCAAAGTACGATGAACGAACCGAAGGGTTTACAACCGCAAGAAACGTTGTTTCGGGCGAAAAAGTCTCTCTTTCAGATATTACTACAATTCCACCAATGCGAATGTGGGTGTTGGAATTGAACAAGTAAACCAAGGTAGATTCGTTATAAATCGGTTAAAACCTCATCAGTTATTGATGGGGTTTTATTCATTCAGGTACTTTTCATCCAATTGTTTGCTGGTCTTTGCACCCAGGGTTTTTAGCTTTTCGGCCGTTACAGTTAGATTTCCACGACCTGAGCTTAATTTATTCATTGCTTTATCAAACGAATCTTTTGATTGACGAAGGTTTTTGTCGATCATTTCCATATCTCCCACAAAACCGACAAACTTATCATACATATCACCGCTTAAACGGGCAATTTCCATTACATTTCGGTTTTGCTTTTCCTGTTTCCAAACCGAAGCTACTGTTCTTAGTGTTGCCAACAATGTACTCGGACTTACAATCACCACTTTTTTATCCCAGGCAAAACTAAACAGATCATTATCGGTTTGAACTGCCATGCTGAATGACGATTCAACAGGAACGAACAACAAAACAAACTCGGGGCTATTGACGCCATTAAGTTGGGGATAGTTTTTATTGCTTAGCTCGATAACATGGTTTCGCAGGGAGTTTAAATGCGAACGACCAAATCGTTCACGTTGGTCCTCATCGTCTGCATTTACCCATTGTTCATAAGCAATTAACGAAACCTTTGCATCCACAATCAAATGTTTTTGTTCAGGTAAATGAATGATCACATCGGGCTGATAACGATTGCCGTCGCTGCCGGTTAGGCCCATTCCTTTAGCTTGTAGTGTATAGCTTTCTCCCTCGATTAATCCTGATCGCTCCAACACTCGTTCTAAAACAAATTCACCCCAATTCCCTTGTTTCTTAGTATCAGACTTTAATGCCCGGGTTAAGTTGTTGGCTTCCTCACTAATTTTCTGATTCAGATCGAAAAGCTTCTTTACTTCTTCTTTCAGGCTGATCTTATCCCGAAGCTCCTGATCATAGGTTTTCTCAACCCGTTTTTCAAAGTCGGTCAGTTTTTCTTTTAATGGATCAAGTAAACGGGTAATATTAACCTGATTCTGCTCGGTAAATTTTTGTGACTTCTCTTCGAGTAATTTGCCTGCTATATTTTCAAACTGTAAGCTAAACTTTTTGTGCATCTCATCAATTTCAGCGCGTTGTTCTTCAACCCGTAATTGCTGGCTTTTCAGGTTTTCGCGCATCGCCACCAGTTCTAATCGGGTTTGCTCACCTAACTCACGCTCTTCGGAAAGGTTGTTTTCATAGCCTCTTCTCTCCGACTCAAGTAAACTGCGCAATCGAAGAAGTTCCTCAGACGAAAAGCGATCCCGTTCTTCAAGCTTCGCTTTTTCTAAAAGAAGTTGATGATTGGCTTTCGCAGAGATAAGTTTCATCAGAATAACGCCGATAGTAATACCAGCAACTGAGCCAATAATGATGTTTGTTAGATCCATGTAGAAGAAGCCGAGTTAAAAAAACAAAAGTACAAATTCATCCATGCTGTAATCTTGTCGGGGTTACTGTAAAATTTTCAGTTCAAAAAGTCAATAATCCCCCATGGAATATTTTTTGAGTAATTTAGCAGTAATTAAACCTTTAAAATTATGTATTGGATTTTAATAATAGGAACCTTCGCTATAAGTATGCTTGTTAGTTGGAGATTTAAAAGCAAGTTCTCCAAATATTCGCAAGAACCCTTAAGTTCTGGATTAACCGGCCGCGAGGTTGCTGAGAAAATGCTGAAAGATAACGGAATTTATGATGTACAGGTTGTTTCAGTTCAGGGCCACTTGGGCGACCACTATAATCCGGCAAATAAAACGGTGAATCTGAGTCCTGATGTTTATCACAATGCTTCTGTAGCAGCTGCTGCAGTTGCAGCTCATGAATGCGGTCACGCAGTTCAGCACGCTAAAGCTTATGCCTGGTTAGGTTTCCGCTCTGCTATGGTGCCGGTATTAAATGTTGCTTCGCAATGGATGATGTGGATCATTATGGGAGGACTCATTGCTCTTCAAATGACTCATAACCCAACTATATTATGGATTGGTATTGCATTGTTTGCGGCTACAACGGTATTCAGCTTTGTAACCCTTCCAGTTGAGTTTGATGCAAGTAACAGAGCTTTGGCTTGGTTGGATAACTCGGGGATTACCCGTTCACGTGAACATGAAGATGCTAAAGATGCGCTTTGGTGGGCAGCTATGACCTATGTTGTTGCAGCTTTAGGTTCATTGGCAACCCTTATTTATTATATTACGATAGCTACCGGCGGAAGCAGACGAAACTAAGTTTGATCACATGGATATAAAAAGCGGCGACTGAAGATTCAGTCGCCGCTTTTTTATGAATTTTACTTTAATGTAGTAGTAAACAAGGTAAACCACTAGTTCATGCGATGTGGGCTCACCAAATGAAACTCTGGGATATTTACATCAAAATGAGAACCATCAAATATCCGAAGCATTTGATAAGTTCCTTTCATGGTGCCAATTTCAGTATTCAAATTACAACCTGAAACATACTCATGGCTTTCACCGGGTTCAATAACCGGCTGTTGTCCAACAACTCCTTCTCCTTCCACTTCGCGATGCGTACCATTGGAATCAAAAATATACCAATGCCTGCGAAGCAATTGTACCGTATAATCAGTCAGATTTTCTATGGTGATTTTATAGGCAAACATAAAGTGATTGTTTGCCGGATTTGAATACTCCGGTTGATATACGGTTTCAACCGAAATTTTAACACCGTCTGTAATTTTAGTAACCATACCAGTGTTGTAAGTTTTGGGCAAAATAGAAAAAAAACTGTTTATGCAAACACAATTCTTTTTCTGATTTGTAAAAATTTTAAAATGATTAGCCTACAAGTACTTCTGAGTAGGTTTCGCTTATTTCGTCTAGCACGTGGTTTATCTCAACTACCGAGTTTAATGACACTAGTCTATTGCGTAAATCTTTGCTGTTAGGCAGGCCTTTAAAGTAATTAGCATAATGACGACGCATTTCAAATATACCAACTTTTTCTCCCTTCCATTCTACCGATTTCATGAAATGGGTGCGACAAACTTCTACCCTTTCTGAAATGGTTGGTCCCGGAAGAAACTCCCCGGTGTTAAAGAAATGCTTCACCTCGCGGAATATCCAGGGATAACCAATAGAGGCTCGACCGATCATTATTCCGTCAACTTCAAATTCTTTTCTCCAGGCAAATGCTTTTTCCGCCGAATCAACATCACCGTTGCCAAAAATGGGTATTTCAATATTCGGATTGCGTTTAATGTCGCGAATTAAGCGCCAGTCGGCTTCACCTTTATACATTTGTGAGCGGGTGCGCCCATGAATGGTCAAGGCCTTAATACCAACTTCCTGTAAGCGTTCGGCAACTTCGTATACATTTTTTGTGCTATCGTCCCAGCCTAAACGGGTTTTAACGGTTACCGGTAAATGTGTGGCTTCTACGACCGCTTTGGTCATTTTTACCATTTTGTCGATATCCTGCAGTAAACTGGCCCCGGCGCCTTTGCATGCAACATTTTTAACGGGGCAGCCGTAGTTTATATCTATAAGATCGGGATTGGCTTTTGAGGCAACTGCACTAGCTTCGCGCATACTTTCAATGTTGCTGCCGAAGATTTGAATACCAATTGGACGCTCATATTCAAAAATATCAAGTTTCTGTATGCTCTTTGCTGCATCCCGAATAAGTCCTTCCGAAGAAATAAATTCGGTATACATTAAATCAACGCCGTTTTGCTTACACACATAACGGAATGGCGGATCACTCACATCTTCCATAGGTGCTAATAACAACGGGAACTCTCCAAGCTCAATATTTCCTATCTTTACCAAAACGTATTTTTTGCGCAAAAATAAGAATTTCTGCTTAGGATAACAATATTAAGTCCTTTATCATTCTGAAACAGAATGATTTATGTTATTTTTGAAATGCGCCACGGTTTTTGCTAACGTTTTATTTCATTTAACAAACAAACTATAAAACAGTGTTTAAAGGAATCTTAAAGGGACAATCTTTTTGGGTTAAAATTATTGCCTTAGTACTGATTGCCATTTTCAGCATGTCTATGTTTACGGCATTGTCGGCGTTTTTGTTAAAACCGTTGTTTGGTGTTAATATCATTACCGATGCTGATGCCTTAATGGATTTAAGTCGTCCTGAAACTATTGCTGCCTATAAGTTTTTACAAATTGTTCAGGCAATCACATTGTTTATCATACCTGCACTCGTTTTTCCGGTTTTGTGTGATGAAAACACAGCAAGCTATTTGAAAATGCAAAAAGCGCCATCTGGGCTTCTCATTCTACTTGTTTTACTGTTGGCTTATTTTTCATCACCCTTGTTCGAGGTTAGTAACCAAATAAATCAGAAAATGACCCTCCCAGCTTTTTTAAGTGGAGTTGAAGATTGGATGAAAGCCAAGGAAGATCAGCTAAGCGAGCTGACCAAAGTTTTTTTAAGGATGGACAATTTAAATCAGTTATGGCTTAATTTGTTTATGATGGCGGTATTGCCGGCAATTGGCGAAGAACTTTTATTCAGAGGAGTTGCCCAACGCTTGTTTATTGATACGTTTAAAAATGCGAATGCAGGCATATGGGTTGCTGCGATTGTTTTTAGCGCATTGCACTTTCAGTTTTATGGTTTTTTACCACGAATGCTCCTTGGTGTTTTATTTGGCTATCTGTTTTATTGGAGCGGTAACATTTGGCTGGCAGTCTTTGCTCACTTTGTTAATAACGCAACGGTAGTTGTTTTTTCATACTTGTTCCAACATAAAATAATCGAGTTTAATATCGATCAAACGGATAGTCTCCCTTTAACAGCATATTTGGTATGTTTTATGGTGAGTGGCTCCTTATTGCTGGTGTTCCATCGGTTTACAATCAAGAAAACTACTTTGGAGAATTATGGAGGTTAATTGGATAAAGATTTATAATACCCATGAATGGTACAAAGCCGAATTGATTGCTCATTTGCTAGAGCAGGAAAGCATTGAAGTAGTTCGGATCAACAAAAAAGATTCTTCATACATGAGCTTTGGAGTTATAGAATTGTTCGTTCATCAGCAAGAGTTTACCAAAGCCATCGAAATAATAGTGTTGAATGAAGATAAACTCGATTGAAAAGTACACTCTTCATACAATTATCAAACTAAGCCCCTATTTTAGCGGTCCATTTTATAATCATGAGTAATTTAGTTCAGCGTACCATTACCGGTTTTTTTTTCGTAGCAGTTCTTATTTTTTGTGTGGCCTATAGCGGATATACTCTTGTCGGCCTATTTTTCATTATTTCGGTTTTAAGTCTTTATGAGTTTTATGGATTGGTAAAGCAGGGTGGATATAAAATAAATCTGGTTCTGGGTATTGCAGTGGGAGTAATTGTTTTTTTGTGTTTCCTTCTTAGGGCCTATACACAAATTGACAGTAGGAAAGTAATGATCTTGTTTCCGCTTATGCTTTTGTTGTTCTTAGTGGAGCTTTTCAGAAAACAGCAAAAACCCTTTGAGAATATAGGCATGACGATTTTGGGAATTATTTATGCGGTTTTGCCGTTCATTTTCTTCGTTAGTCTGGGCTTTTTACACGGGATGATTTATAATTATGAGTTACCACTAGGCTTTCTTTTCTTGTTATGGAGCAATGACACCTTTGCTTATTTATTTGGCCGACAATTCGGCAAACACAGGCTATTTGAAAGAATTTCCCCTAAAAAATCTTGGGAGGGCTTCTTTGGAGGAATGTTTTCTGCAGTTGTGATCTCACAAATTATTGCTCATTACTTTACCACGCTCAACTCGCTTAATTGGGCCGTGGTGGCATTGATTGTGGTTTGCTTTGGCACAATGGGCGACCTGGTAGAATCGATGTTTAAACGTAGCCTGGATGTAAAAGACTCTGGTTCAATACTTCCTGGCCATGGTGGTTTACTCGATCGTTTCGACGGCTTATTGATAGCAGCGCCATTTGTGTACGCATATTTAATTTTTCTTGAGGTTTAATTCAATCTAGCTAATAGAAGTAGTATTAATCTAGTGTAACTTCATAGATTGATGCATTAGTTTAACAATCTGATAATTTCAACAAGGCGTTTCCTCACAGGTAGACGCTTTTTTTTGTTATTTCTATAAAGATTGCAAGATTTGCATCACCAATTATATTGATTAATAGACCTTATTTCATTTATGGAATTTAAAGAGAGCAAACTCGCTGGGCACTCTAACCCATTCGAGTCTATGATGTCGCGTTTTGATGTGGCTGCTAAAATTTTAGGCCTAGACGAAGACACCTATAACATGTTAAAATCGCCTGTTAAACAGGTATTAGTAAACCTTCCGGTAACAATGGACAACGGAAGAATTAATGTTTACGAAGGTTTTCGTGTAATTCACAACAACTATATGGGCCCAGGTAAGGGCGGTATCCGTTTCGCAATGGATGTTGACCTTGACGAAGTAAAAGCACTTGCTGCTTGGATGACGTGGAAATGTGCGGTTGTAAACGTGCCTTTCGGTGGAGCTAAAGGTGGCGTGAAATGCGACCCTCGTAAAATGTCTAAAGGTGAGTTAGAGCGTTTAACTCGTGCCTATACCCAGGCAATGGCCGATGTTTTTGGTCCTGAAAAAGATATTCCTGCTCCTGATATGGGAACCGGTCAGCAAGAGATGGCCTGGTTGATGGATGAATTCTCTCGTATTAAAGGATTTACCAATGCAGGCGTTGTTACAGGTAAACCGTTGGTACTTGGTGGTTCAAAGGGACGCGTTGAAGCTACCGGTCGTGGTGTTATGGTAACTTGTCGTGCTGCTTTAAACAAATTGAAAATTAATCCTGCAAATGCTACTGCTGCGGTTCAGGGTTTTGGTAACGTAGGCTCTATTTCGGCCAAGTTATTAGAAAGCCAAGGCATTAAGATTGTCGCTATTTCAGATATTTCGGGAGCCTATTATAATGCTAACGGAATTAATGTTTCTGAAGCAATTGCTTATTCACAGGCTAATAAAAACTCATTGGAAGGCTATAAAAATGCCGGAAGAATTACCAATGACGAGTTATTGACACTGGATGTTGATGTATTGGTACCAGCGGCTTTACAAGATGTAATTACCAAAGAGAATGCTGTTAACATCAAAGCTAAGTTAATTGTTGAAGGTGCTAACGGTCCTACTTCAGCTAACGCCGACGCTATCCTGAAAGAAAAAGGAATTATGATCGTTCCTGATATTTTAGCCAATGCAGGTGGTGTTACCGTTTCATACTTTGAGTGGGTACAAAATCATCAAGGTTACTACTGGACGGAAGAGCGCGTTAATCGTCGTGCCGATCGTACCATGAAAGAAGCTTTTGAACAAGTTTATCAAGCTTCTATCAAATTCAATGTAGATATGCGTATTGCAGCTTACATTGTTGCTATCGACAAAGTAGCAAGCACCCGTAAATTATTGGGTGGTTTCTAAAAAGCAGCCAATTTTGTTTAAATAGAAAGGTTGTAAGGTGATAGTTGAAAAACTATTAACTTTGCAACCTTTATTTTTAACTTTGATATATGAAATTTCATCGTGAAGGCTATGCCAGCCTTGCTATTGTAATAGTATTTAGTGCGGTAATTATTGGGTTAGCCCGTTATTTTTTTCCGGAAACCGTTTGGGCTCATTATGTAGCGTATGCATTGTCGGCTGTATTATTAATAACAATTCTCCAGTTTTTTAGAGAACCGTCAATTGCAATTAATAAGAACGAGAACTTCGTCCTTTCTCCGGCCGATGGAAAAGTGGTGGTTATTGAGGAAGTTGAAGAAAGCGAATATTTTAAAGATCGTCGTATTCAGGTTTCAGTATTTATGTCGCCGGTAAACGTTCACGTAAATCGTAACCCAATTGGTGGCCTAGTGAAATATGCCAAGTATCATCCGGGTTTGTACCTTGTTGCATGGCACCCAAAGTCATCAACAGAAAACGAAAGAACTACTATTGTAATTGAGCAGAAACCGAAAGTGGAGGTGTTGTTCCGCCAAATTGCCGGTGCATTGGCTCGCCGTATCGTATTCTATGTTAAAGAAGGTGATAAAGTTGGACAAGGGGAAGAAATGGGCTTCATTAAGTTTGGTTCACGTGTAGATGTGTTTTTACCAATTGGAACTAAAATTAATGTGGAACTGAATCAGGTTGTAAAAGGCGGAATAACCGTTTTAGCAGAATTCAACGGTTAATTGTATATTGGGATTTAACCAAAACAGGATAGTTTTATGAAGAAGATCTTAATGATTATTGCGTTTGTTGGAGCTGTTTCTTTTGCAAGCGCTCAGGATGCAACCCAGGCTTCTAAGAAAGAGGCTCCTAAGGCCGCTTGTTGTCAAAAGTCCTCAAAAGCCACATGCACTAAAGAACAGAAAGAAGCTTGCGCTAAAACGACAGCAGATAGCAAAAAATCTTGTTGTAAAGATGCTGCCTCAAAAGAGAGTGCTGCTCCTAAAGGAAAAGCCCCGGCTAAAACAAAGTAGTCAGCTAAACAAAATATAAATAAGGCCCCATTAGGGGCCTTTTTAGTTTAATCAGTTAGGTTTATGCCTCCAACACTTTCATGCAATACTTTTCTGGTTGGAAAAGCAATTTCCGCGTTATTGGAGCTAATAATTTCTAGTATCTTATAAACAATTGACTCTTTAAGTTTTGTATGGTCGTTAGCGGGAATCATTTCTACAAAATAGCTTACCGTAACAATTAATGCCGACTCTCCAAAGCCCTCAAATGCAACCGTAATGTCAGCATCAATATGTTTAGTGCTTTTTAGTTGGGCCTCAATTTCGGAGGTTATCTTCTTCAATTGATCAGGTGTTGTAGCGTAGTCCAAGGCTAAAGTAAGCTTAACTTTTCTAAGCGATTTTTCAGTGAGATTATCCATTGGGTTGTCGACAATCTTTTTATTAGGCATCGATACGAGGCTCTTTTCAGTAGTCCTGATACGTGTACTTCTGAATCCCACTTTTTCAACAACCCCTTCAACACCACCAACTACAACATGGTCGCCAACAATAAAAGGTTTGTCTATAAAAATAGTGAAGGCTCCAAAAAGGTTCTCTACTGTTTCCTTTCCGGCCAGAGCCAAGGCCAACCCTCCAATTCCCAAACCACTTACAATTAGCCCAACGTTCAGATTGAACACAACGCTCATGATGATAAAAAAGCCTAATGAGCCTACAATGATCTTCACCAGTTCGCGTGTAAAAGGAATTAACTGTAATCCGGCCTTATAGTCATTTTCCGTAGCTTTTTTAAACAAAGCAAAGGCAATAAAATCAATAATTCGTAATAAAATCCAAAAGAAAGTTCCTAATGCTAATAATTCAAAAAGCTTGTCTATAAGGTCTGCGTAGGTTCTTACATGTGGTTCGTTTGAGGCTTGTAAAGATTGCTCCGTCTTTTTCTCTGTAGCAGTTGTTTTGGGAGCTTCATTAGCTGGTTTTACAGTTTCTTTTACAGTTTGCTCTACAACAACCGTCCTATTGAAAATAGGCTTATTTAAGGGGTGGTCGAGCTGGTTGATAGAAAAGTAGATTGACACAAACAAAATTAGTAGCTCAATAGGTCGCACCAGTAGTTCAACGAATTTAACTGCGGTGTCCCCTCCTGCAAAGCGTTCAAAAAGCCTGAAAATTAAACGGCTTAAGAACTTCGAAATAATGCGTTTAAATAAAAGGCCAAAAAATAAAATGCCCGCGCACCATATATAATTGTTGAGGCTGTTGCCCCAATAAACACGTTCTAATAATTGTACTAAAATCATATTATAAAAATAATGATGAAATAAGAGAATCCGGAATGCAAAAAATTTGATTTAAAAATAAAACGAAAAACCCTCTTAGAATCTCTAAGAGGGTTTTTGCATATATTGTGAAAACAATTAAGCTCTTTTTTCTTTGATACGTGCTTTTTTACCTGTTAAACCACGTAAGTAGAATAATTTAGCGCGACGAACAGCACCGCGGCTATTTACTTCAATTTTCTCAATGTTAGGTGAGTTGATCGGGAAAATACGCTCAACACCAATTGAGTTTGAAACTTTACGAACAGTGAAGGTTTCAGTAGCCCCTTGGCTGTTGCGTTGGATCACAACACCTTGGTATAACTGAATTCGTTCTTTGTTACCTTCTCTGATTTTATAGTGCACAGTTACTGTATCACCTGCTTTGAACGAAGGGATTTCTTTCTTCGCTATACTTTGCTCTTCAACAAATTTTACTAAATCCATCTTATTAAGGTCTTTAAACGAATTTTAATCGTCTAAAATTCGGATTGCAAGTATAGAGAAATTATTTGAAATATGAAAGTGAAATTTCAAAAAGAAACTTATCCACATTGAAGTTTGAACAAAGTGCTCTTAAGATTGCTGTAAATTAGTTACTTAAACAGTACTTTTCAGAACAAACCCCTGTGTTGATAATGTTAGTTACTTTAGATTTACACCAGGCTTATCGATCTTTTCAGCCATTTATTTCTCTGGCTTATCCAGATTAAAAGCCTGATGAAGTTTATGTTCGCTTTTCCACTGAAAAGGAGATACCGTAACGGGTTGTTATGCTACTAAAAAAGTTTTGCATTGGGGTTAATCTTCCAATAAATCCGGGCGACGTTTTTGGGTCCTTTCCATTGATTGCTCATAGCGCCATTTTTCTATAAGAGGTGTGTTTCCGCTTAATAAAATGTCGGGCACTTTCCAGCCTCTGAATTCCGCCGGACGGGTATAAACCGGAGCATCTAATAAATCTCCCTGAAAAGAATCTGAAAGTGCAGAAGTTTCATCCGATAATACCCCCGGAATTAAACGAATTACCGCATCGACCAAAATAGCTGCGGGTAATTCCCCTCCCGATAATACATAATCGCCAATGGAGATCTCACGCGTAACAAAATGTTCACGGATCCTGTTATCAATGCCTTTATAATGCCCGCATAAAACAATGAGGTTTTGCTGTGTAGAAAGTTGATTGCAAATGCCTTGATTCAGCACTTCGCCATCGGGAGTCATAAAAATGATCTCATCATAGGCTCTCTCTGCTTTGAGTTTTTCAATGCATGCAACAAAAGGCTCAATCATCATTACCATGCCCGAGCCTCCACCATAAGGATAATCATCAACGGTTTTGTGCTTGTTTCCCGAATAGTCGCGCAGGTTGTGGACCACAATCTCTGCAAGCCCTTTTGTTTGGGCTCGCTTTAAGATCGAATGGGCAAATGGACTGTCGAGCAATTGAGGTAGTATGGTAATAATGTCTATACGCATGCCGCAAAGATAGTTCTCAATTTGAAGATTAGAGAATATGAGGATTTGAAAATGCTTTCGAACCTTAATAAACAAAAAGAGCTTCCCATTGGAAGCTCTTCTGAAGTTATAATTTTCAAATTCTCAAATCATCAAATTTCTCATTGCTTAATGCATTTCCGGAATTTCATCACCGTCTTTCTCGACTTTCTCTACCCGTTTTTTATGCTTTTTCTTGTCGGAAGCGTTTTTAATAAACGGAATCTCTTTTAGTAATTCACTAGGGCTGATAACAATGCCAACCGGCGGAGGTAACCGTAGCTCTTCAGGAGTGGGTATGTTTTTCGCATTTACCTTATACGCATAAGCGTTTTCAGGAATCTCGAGCTCCAGAAATGCGCGTTTGAAATTTTCTTTAGTAAGCCCGTAAACCGTTACCCCTTTAAGAGTGTATATCTGTGGGCGCATACGGATGTTCAGATAAATACGGTTATTGGGAACTTCATCTTGCAGATAAAACTCAAAATTTCCATAGCCTAAGGCCGAAAATATTAATGTATCAGTTTTATAGATGGGAATAGAAAAGAAACCGTTGATATCACTAACTGTGCCCCTGCGAGAGTTTTTAACACGGATGTTTACAAAAGGGATCTTCTCATTGATACTGTCAGAAGCGTAAATAGTTCCAGAAAACTGAATAACCTGCTGTTGTTTTGGCGCATCTTGAGCATAAGTAGCCTTTGCTCCCAAAACGGCAAGAATTAAAATAAGTAGGTAGTTCAGTTGTTTTGTCATACTTAAATTTATCGTTTCTAAATGATTTTTAAAACTAGTTGCCTAGATAAATATCCAGTAACCCATCCGGCATAGTTACCAATATTTTTTTATTGTTGATATCAATTCCTGTGATGATATCTTCATTAAGGGGCAAAAGTACCTCTGTATCATTAACTAAAATTGAAGCAACAAATTGTTTAGGGTATTCAAAAACCTCAGAAATTTCACCTAAATCACCTTCTTTTTCATCAGTTACGAAAAAACCTTTGAGGTCTTTGTAGGTGAGTTCGCCGGTTTTACGCTTTGGGCGTAGTTTTTTAGGGACTAACACTTTCTTGCCGACTAATTTTGCAGCCTCTTCAATGGTGCTTACATCTTCAAACCCAAAGTAGGCTACACTTTTTTGAAAACGCATTGTTTCAATAAAGAAGGGAACGGCTTTACCGTTTATTTCTAAGAAAAGCATTCCGTTGGAGAAATAGCTTTCCAAAATGTCTTCTTCTAAATAAACCTGTACTTCGCCTTTTAAGCCTTGGGTTTTAGAAATATATCCTATTGAGAATAATTCGTCTATCTTCATGGTAACATAGTAAAGCAGTAAATAAAAATACGAAGCGTTGCTTTAAACAAAAATAGCGAGGCATTGCCTCGCTATTTTTACTAAATCGTGGAAGATATGCTTATTCAGCAGCAGCTTCGTTGTTTTCTTCAGTTGCAGGAGTTTCAACCTCTTCGGCAGCAGCTTCTTCAGCAGGAGCCTCAGCAACAGGAGCATTTTTAGCAGCGATAGCAGCAGCTCTTTCTTCTTTAATTTTAACCTCTTCAACTAAACGAGCTTTTGCTTTATCAGCAGCTGTATTAGCTAAACCAGTTTTCTTAGCGTTGATTTTGGTTTCTTTAGCTTCTAACCAAGCAGCAAATTTAGTTTCTGCTTGTTCAACAGTTAAAGCACCTTTAGCAACACCGCCTAATAAATGGTGTTTGTACAATACACCTTTGTATGAAAGGATGCCACGTACAGTGTCAGTAGGCTGAGCACCGTTTTGTAACCATTTAACTCCTTTTTCTACATTTAGGTCAATAGTGGCCGGGTTGGTGTTTGGGTTATAAGAACCAATTCTTTCAATAAATTTACCATCCCTCGGAGCACGTGAATCCGCCACCACAATGTGATAAAAAGCATTACCTTTTTTACCATGTCTTTGCAATCTGATTTTTGCAGGCATTTCTTTAAGTTTTAAAAAGTTTAAAATTCCCTTTATCTCCGCTAAAGGGAGCGCAAAGCTAAGAAACTCACACGAATTACGCAAACACGAATTACACTAAATAGAATAATAGCCAGAAAGCAGATAACCGATTACACAAATGGAAGAATTTTCGAAGCTTATCGGAAAGTTTTTGTGTAATTAGTCCTTCTTCAAAATTCGTATGATTCGCGCAATTCGTTAAATTCGTGCAATTTGTGAAAATATGTTAAAACTAGCCATAGATATGGATGAAGTATTGGCCGATACCTGGGCCAAATTCATTCAGCGATTTAAAGAGCGCGAAGGATTTGAAATTACTTCCGAAATGCTAACCGGAAAAGAGCTATCTCAAGCGGTACCTGCCGAATTAAAGCCAAGAGTTCATGAATGGATCAATGAAAAGGGTTTTTTCAGAGATCTGCCTGTTATGAAAGATGCCCAGCGAGTGGTGAAAGAATTAAACCAGAAATATGAAGTATTTGTGGCCAGCGCAGCCTCCGAGTTCAGAAACTCCTATGAGGATAAATACGACTGGTTAGAAGAGTTCTTTCCATTTATTGATTGGCGACATATTGTTTTTTGTGGAGATAAATCAATTATTGGGGCCGACATCATGATCGATGACCGGATCAGAAACTTCTCTCAATTTAAAGGCCGCCCTATTTTGTACAGCTCTCCGCACAATCATTTTATTAAAGATTACGAACGAGTGAATACCTGGGAAGAGGTTGCCGGGCTGCTATTGTAATTTATGATTTAGCAAGCCGACTGTTGGAAAGTTTTTAAGCAGAGGAGGTAACTATGCAAGAAATTGTGCTTTTTAACTTCATGCATAAACACCCTATTGACTCGACGTCGACGCATACTAGACGCATACTAGACGTATACTCGACGCATATACCATATTGACCCGTCCTGAAATTTACTTTTATATTGGTTTGCAGCGGTCACTCAACCTTTAGTTCTTACCTTTATTAATGGTATTTATAATACTGCAACGATTCAGATTCCTATATAATTATAATAAACCGCCTATTTTATCCTTCTTAAAGACCTTATTTTATTTACTGTTCAATATAATTCATTTCATTTTTTCACTATGTTGGGTGAATAAGAATGATAAAGCGTTACCTATAAACATAATGGAGGAACTCGCTACCCAGAGCCAATAACCCAAACGGTAACTAATGATTTCCTTGTAATTTCCTGCCTCATCACTTATAATCCTTTTAAAGAGCAAAAAAGATAAAGATATTAATACTGCAAGTAGACTACATATTAACGATAATTTAGGTTTCTTATTAATTGTAAACCATGATAATATGAGCAACGGATTAGCAAACCAAGTCAAAGTTGCTCCACCAAAAACCCAGCCTAAAGTACCGGAAAGTAATACGGCAAAAGAATCAGCACAAGATGCTGTAGTACAGTAACACTTTTGAGTTAATGCGTACATGAATAGTCCCAAACTTATAACTGTTATTACTTTATTCAATCTATTATCCATGTTCTATTGTTTTAATGCTTTATCAACAGACCCCATTAAGTGTTTCATTACAGATTGTACAAAACCTACTATAGGAACCATGCTTCCAACCCATTGCGATGGTATCGATTGTGAACCTATGTAATGCTGATTGCCTTCCGGCTTAAGACCTATATAATTTTGCACACGTAATATTTCTCCCTTTACTTCATAATTATCAATTTTCCGATCAGAAGCCCCTGCTATTCCTAAATTTTTCTTAGTAGCATAACTTAACCCTGCAGCATTGAACGTTATTGCAGATCTACCTGTAGCCAAGGCGTTAGCTGCTGCCTCACCGCCGCCTAATGAATGACCTACAAACGTTAATTCACTACTACCGAGCTTTTCACTGATACGTTTAGCATTTAAGTTAGCTTCAGTATATTGTGCAGACACACCATATAGCTGTGCAACATCTGCATTAAGGTCAGCTGAACTAGTCGGGTCGGTCCCGGCAGTAGCATAGGTATATTCTATTGTTCCATCTTCCTTGGTTCGTTGATAGAGTGCGGAATTAAGTCCTGTTTCTTCGTTATCGTATTTAATATAAGGAAGCGCACTTGACCGCTCCCAACCGCCTATCAAGCCTTTGTTCCCATTGTTTTTATCATACACATTGGTGGCGATTGCAGCGGCTTCTTCGGGGGTAGGCTTAAAGAGCATTCCATCCGGATCAATGAACCTAATCGGGTTATTGCCACAATACACATAAGGGCTAAACCTGCGCATCTTCTCCGCCAGCGGATCCGCCACATGCCACCTGCCCAACACCGGATCATAGAACCTGGCGCCGTAATCTAACTATTTCAACAACTCATCAATACTTTGCTGGCTTACAAAATGATAATTAGGCCGGGCTTTTAGGTAAATATCTTTAGCTATTTTCTTTCCCTCTTCGGTGGTAGCCATCGCCTTATACAGCGGCAACAGGAATCTTCTTCTGCCAACGTGCGTTAAAAAGTTGTTTAACGATGGGTACGCATCCACATAGTGATTGTTAATGGCCAATGTTAACCATGCTGTTAAAACTTCACTGTTGCCGGTTTTGGTCAATCCTAATGCTTTATCAAGCTCTTTCATTTGATCTATTGAAAGGGTATTAGGTAAATGCCTGACAAAATGCAGCAGCTCATGAGAACTCCAGTTCTTAAAAGGAAGTGCTTTTGCCGGTTTTCCATTGATCCATTGATTCAATGCCGAATCGACATTGTTAAAACGAATGGAAGTGAACTTTGGACAATTGGCGGGTAATCCTGGCTCGAAAACCCACTTTTCGATACCTATTTTCTCAGCCAAAGCTTTATCGTTTTTTATAAGCTCTTTGTAGTAATAATCAATAAATTCTTCGGTGCTGATGGTTTGAAACGCATGGCTTTTAAAATACTGGTTCAAAAAAGCATCAAATCTTGGACGTCCCACAACATTTTCAATGGTCTTCAGTAAACAAAAGCCTTTCTCGTAGGCAATGTCACCGGTCGCATCGTCTGGGTTACGGTCTTTTAAATTGAGTTTTAGTTTAGCATCAGGGTTTGATGGTCCCAGGTCTGTTAAGGTCGACTGCAGTTCCTGAAATCCTAAAACAGCGAGCATATCGGCATAATCCTTTCCTTCCATCCTCTCCATAATTCTACGTTCAAAATAAACGGTAAACCCTTCATTTAGCCACATATCGTTCCAGCTAGCATTGGTCACCAAGTTACCGCTCCAGGAGTGAGCCAGTTCATGTGCCACCACAGTTACTAATGATCGGTCGCCGGCAATAATGGTTGGGGTGGCAAAGGTTAGCTCAGGATTTTCCATGCCTCCAAACGGAAAGCTGGCAGGAAGAACCAACACATCATAGCGCCCCCATTTATAAGGGCCGTATAACTGTTCTGCTGTTGTCATCATTTTAGGCAAACCAGCAAACTCCCATGCGCATTTCTTGATCATGCTTTTTTCAGAATAAACGCCTGTGTTTTTACCAAGACTACGAAACTCCAAATCGCCTACCGCTAAAGCCATCAAGTAAGAAGAAATGGGGTTTTTCTGACTGAAGGTATAATGTCCTGAACTGTTTTTCTGGATAGGATTACTTGCACTCATCAAAGCCAGCAGGTTTGATGGAACTATCACTTCTGCATCGTAAGTAAATCGAATAGCCGGGCTATCCTGACAAGGAATCCATGTACGGGCTAAAATGGTTTCTGATTGGGTATATAAGAAAGGTGATTTTTTATCAGTGGTTTGTTGCGGACTTAACCATTGCAGTGCTTCTGCTTCTGGTGAAGTTTTATACCAAATTGTGACTTTTTTTGACGTTGGAGTGATTTCTACCTCTAGAGGGCGTCCCTTATATTTTTCTTCATGACCTAAAGTAAATTTTGCAAGACTGTCATCTACTTTAACACTGTCAATTAAAAGCCCATTTGAATCAAAAATGATGTTTTCAGCACTTTTATCGGCTTTGATATCCCAAACGGCTACTCCGCTTACCATCTTGGTTTCAAAATCAACATTGAGTTTGAGGTTCAGATGATTAACCTTTGCTTTTTTAGGTGTTGAAAAACTATGCACATCAGCCGGACGTACAGCATGAACTATCACTTTCTTTTCGGAAGTTTTCTTTTCTTGTTTGCAAGCAACAGTGCTTAAAAACAGCAATGCGATAAACCTTAGCTTCATTTTAGGCGCCAATTATGATTCGAACGATTACAGTTGAATGAAATTCACAAAATACCGGGCCTTGGCGGCTATGGGTTTGCCATTTTTAAAGGCGGGAAGCCATTTTGGCCCATTTTTAAGCACATCAATAGACGGAGTGTCAAAGTCGGCACCCATGCTTTTAAGCACAATAAAGTTTTGTAAAGATCCATCAGTATTTACGGTAAACTCCAATTGCACCGTTCCCTCCTTGCCCATTTCGGTATAGGCCTTTGGGTATTTAATGTTTTTATTGATATAGATCCGGTAAGCCGATTCAGATATGGCAAGCGTAGCTTCGGATGCAAGCGCTTTGTTTGATTGGAGATATTCTTTTATAGCGGTATTTGCTTGAAGTTTAAGATCTGGCATCAGTCCAATGACTGAGCGATCAGAATCTTCTGCACTAATACTAATAGTTTGTGTTACGTATCCTTGCTTTGACAAGACATAGTTTTGTTTGTCAACAGAAACATTAACTTCAAATTCTCCGTTTTCATTTGATTTCCTAGTCGTAGCGGACCCTTCCGTTTTGATCAGCACATCGGCAACAGGTATTGAAGTTAAGATGTCGAGCAGTTGTAGTGTATAACTGGCCGGTGCTAACTTAGCTTTAGCGGCAGTATGAATCCCATTTGCTTTGGTTACTACAACCTCTTTCAAAGCCTTTTCTTCTGTCTTTTCAGCATTAGCGATAATTTCCTTTGAGCTTTCAACCGGTGCAGACATGACCATAACGGATATGGGGGTGCCGTTATCAGCCGGAATTGGAGCAATTGGGGCGTGTGGTTTAGTTGGAGCCTTTGGCGGATTTTGAGCAACAGCTATTAACTCTTCTTTAGGGAGATAAATTATTAAGGTGTCCTTACTTACCCACATCAAAGGTTGCTTGGCCAGTTCGGCAAGTTTTTGCTCTCTATTTTGTTTTTTGATAATATAAAAAGCACCAATACAAACAACAGCGGCAACCGTGGCAGCAATACTTAGTTTATGCCATGGCAGTTCGCGCTGACGGCTTCTATCCTTGATTTTTTGATTTAACTGATGTTGTAGGTCGAACAAGGCCTTGTCGCTGCTGACGCCTGCTTTTTTCATGGCCGCAAAACCTTCCAGGGCCTCTCTTTCAAGGTCAGAATTGAGCAATTGTTGCAACTCTTCCGGCGATAAATCCTTACCGGCCAGTTCTTTCAGCTCATTGACCAAAAGCTCAGGGTTTTTATTTTTATGCAACTTCGCCATTATTCTTTTCTACACAAATTTTAAGGTTTCGCTTACCGTTTTGTATATAACTTTTTACTTTCGAAGCATCGAAACCAGTTATTTCAACAATTTCCTTATAACTCTTTTGTTCTAAATAAAAAAGATTTATACAGATCTTTTGCTCTTCTGGCAATTGGCGAATACACGCTTCCATTGTCTGAAGTGTAAGTTCTTTATCACCATTGCCATTATGATGCTCTTCTGCAGCAAATTCCATATCGTCATCGTCATTAGTGAGGTAGACCATACTTTGCTCAACATGGTATTTTTTAGAACGAAGCTGCATTAAGCAATAGTTTTTGGCAACTACATGAATCCACGATTTCCAGTTGGTTACGTGCTGATGAAGCAGGTCTCTTGATATTTTCTCAAAAATATGCATCACGGCGTCTTTGCTTTCATCTTCGTTTTTAAAGTATTTGAAGCAAACAGCGAAAATGAGTTCCATGTAACGGCCATACAATTCACCCAAATGCACAACATCACCTGTTCGGCGATAAAGTGCAAGCAGTTCCGAATCATCTTTCGGTTTGGGATTATTGAAAAGCTTTATAAACATGTATGCAAACTTCGTTGAAAGTTAGAAATAGTTACGTTAATTGCCAATTTCAGTTTCAATGACCGCTTTTATAATTATTCAACAGTAATATCGTATTTCGCTAATAAGCCAGGTATTCCTTGTAAGTCAAAACGTGCTTTTTTAATTCGGTTGTTTTCAGGGTCGATCGTATAGTTGAATGAAGTTCTAAAGTCGGCTTTTTCTAAAATACTATTGTCAAAGATCGCCCCGTTGAGGTTACAGGTTTTAAAAATCGCTCCCAAGAGATCGGTTTCTGTAAAATCAACTTGGGTTAAGTCACAGTTGTCGAAAGTGGTTTTTTTAAGGTTCATTCGATAGAATGAAGAAAGACTTAGATTACAACCTTCAAAATAAACATTAAAGAGAAAGGGTAAACAAACATCGAAATGGAGTCCTAATAGCTTGCACTGCTTAAATCGAACTTCTTGTAAAGCTGTTTTATGAAATCTACTGTTGCTTAAGTTGCAGCCGGTAAAATCACAATTTGAAAATTTTATTTCGGACAGATTGACGTTTGAAAAATTGCAATTAACGAAAGTACAGCAATCATACTCGCCTTTAATCAGGGTTTCTGTAGAAAAATCTGTTTTCTCAAATAATTTATCTTCAATGTAAACTTTACTCATTGGGGTATGCATTTATCAATGCACAAAGAAAATCATTTTATAGGATTGTTGACCTTGGAGTATAGGCTACGGCACAATAAATACAAACCGCTGAAGAAAAAAACAGAAAAACTCCCAAGGCTGATCAACGTTACAAACTCGGATTGGCTGGGCTGAAAAGATTTTAATATTATACAGCCGATCAGCACTCCGAAACTAAGCGTTCCCATCCATAGGGCAAATGTATGTAAGAGTTTCATTTTGGTCTAAATTGCGTTGGTTTTATTACTGCTAAAACATATTTGGTTTTTCGCAATATAAAATATTTAATTCTTGTAAAAAGAGCGAATGATAAAATTATTTGCAACCCCTAATAAAACAAAAGCGCCAATGAGTAAAACCCATTGGCGCTTTTGTTTTATTGTGAAGAAACTTATCGTCTCGCTCTTGGCATGTTTCGCATCATTTTGGCTGCTTGGCCCGGATCTGCGAAAACCTTCATCATTTTACGCATATCCTCAAACTGTTTTAACAGCTTGTTTACTTCGGTAATATTAGTTCCACTACCATCGGCGATCCTATTCCTACGGCTACCACTTATTAATTCAGGGTTTTCGCGTTCTAATGGAGTCATCGACTGGATGATGGCTTCAATATGCTTGAAGGCGTCGTCGTCAATATCAACATCTTTAATAGCTTTTCCTACTCCCGGAATCATACCCATCAAATCTTTAATGTTACCCATTTTCTTGATCTGATTAAGCTGAGAAAGGAAGTCGTTAAAGTCGAATTTATTTTTACGGATCTTCTTTTGAAGTTCAGCGGCTTGTTTCTCGTCAAATTGTTGTTGAGCACGTTCAACAAGTGAAACCACGTCACCCATGCCCAAAATCCGCGAAGCCATACGATCTGGATAGAACACATCGATTGCGTCCATCTTCTCGCCAGTACCAATAAACTTGATTGGCTTATTAACTACTGATTTGATTGAAAGTGCGGCACCTCCGCGAGTATCACCATCAAGTTTGGTTAATACAACACCGGTAAAGTCAAGACGATCGTTAAATGCCTTAGCAGTATTCACGGCATCCTGACCAGTCATCGAGTCGACTACAAATAAGATCTCGTGTGGTTTGGTAGCATCTTTAACCTCGGCAATTTCGTTCATCATCTGCTCATCAATCGCCAAACGACCAGCGGTATCGATGATTACTACGTTGCAGCCCGCTGCCTTTGCTTGTGCAATACCAGCTTCGGAAATTTTAACCGGGTTTTTTGATTCGTAATCTGTATGAACAGGAACCCCGATTTGATCGGAAAGAACCTTCAACTGGTCAATTGCCGCAGGACGGTAAACGTCGGCAGCTACCAGGAAAGGCTTTTTACCTTTTTGAGTTTTTAAGAAGTTGGCCAGTTTTCCGGTAAAAGTTGTTTTACCGGCACCATTCAAACCTGCAATAAGTATAATTGATGGGTTTTGTTTCAGGTCGAGTTCCGAAACGTTTCCGCCCATTAATTCTACTAATTCGTCATTAACCACTTTGATCATTAACTGACCTGGAGAAACGGAGGTAAGCACATTCATGCCTAAAGCCTTTTCTTTTACATTGTCAGTAAAAACTTTAGCGGTTTTATAGTTTACGTCGGCATCAAGAAGTGCTTTGCGAACTTCTTTAACGGTTTCAGCCACGTTAATTTCGGAAATACTGCCGTGGCCCTTCAGGACTTTAAACGCCCTGTCGAGCTTATCGGATAAATTATCAAACATATTTTGCTAAGAATCTGATTTCAAGGGCTGCAAAGTTAATATTTTTTATGACAAGTGGTGTTGTTTTTAACTAGTGGAGAATGAGGCTTGAGCCAATAAAAACGATAGGAGGAATAGAGAATGGTATTTAGAAAAAAGAGCAGTGTGTTTGTATTGGCTGCAGCTATCTTTTTTCGTGTTTTTTTGTGCACATTTACTGTTTATATAATCTCTTCTATATGAAATTTCTACGTTTGATTACTTTCCTTTTTGCTATTTCCTTTTCATTGACGTCATGTTATGATGCGGTTCAAAAAATTCAGTTTAAAGAGAATGGTGGTGGTAACATGTCTTACAGCATCGACTTTAGTAAAGGCCTTTCAATGATGAAAGCATTCATCCCTGATTCAATCCAACAATCTCCTGATTTTTCAAAGAAAATAGATACTTCTTTTACGCTTATTGAAGTTATGCCGGATAGTTTGAAAAAAACCAAAAGCAAAGAAACCCTTCAGATGCTGTCTGCAACGCGGTTAAATATGCAAATGGATATGGTAAATAATCAGTTTAAAGTAGAGTTTAATGGTGCTTCTAATAGCGAAGCAGATCTTCGCTATCGATTGCAAAACTTTGACAAGGAGCTTTCGGTTGGGGATAATTTTCCCGGAGGGAATAAAGATCTGGCAGGAGGAGCCTCGTCGGGACTAAGTACTGATTATTTTATTTATGAATACAAGAAAGGCTATTTTAAAAGAATCGTTGACACAGCAGCTTTTAATAAAAGCTTAGCGCAAAATGCTGCGATCTATGAGATGATAAAAAGTTCGGGCTTAGACGCAAATTTTGTGTTGGAATTAATGTTCCCTAAGTCAGTTAAAAAATATAAGTCGGCCTTGCTAACGTTGAGCAATGATAAGAAGGTAGCCACGGTTAAATACTCGATGAAAGATGCGATGAAAAATCCATCAATTATGGAAGTGGAGGTAGAATACTAAGTGGAGGTATTAAAAAATAAAAAACGCCAGAAAATTTAATTCTGGCGTTTTTTATTACCTTAATATGATGGATTGAGGCTTATTCGCCTTTTGGCCAATATAAATAGAAAGCTACAAAGAAAGGTTCGATACCAAACATGGTTAAATAAATCTTTCCTAATGTTTCAATGAAGGAGGTTTGAGCAGCTTTGTCGCCCATATTGAAAACTGCTAATGCACTGATAAGTAAAACGATGGCAAGAATTAAGTTAAATGTCATCAGTTTTGGTATCAAATTATCTTTTCTTTTCATCAGAGTATTAATTTCTCTATAACCGGTTTTTAAATAGCTGAGATCAGTTTTTCAGCCTTACGGCCACAAAAATATAAAAAATACCCAAAAAGTAATTCAAACTAAAAATTTAATATCCTCCTGAATAGACAGGATTAAACAACCTATTTATTCATCCACCTGTAACAATGGTTAAAAATGGTTCTTACCAGCACAACCAATTTTTGTAATTCCGCTACTACCGCAATTGACCTCATTTTCTTTCAAACTAGTACACACATAACGGGAGTTCGTAGGCAGATATTATACTAGTTTAACTTTTTAGTTTCTTCTTTTTGTTCGACAAGGATATCATCATGTTTATTGCCAATCAGGTATTTACCTATCCAGGCAATTGTGAATGTTGGAATGATATCGGTAGCCGGAAGAAGTTCTTCCAGGAAGTTAAAAGCGCCTCCAATAAGGCCTATTTTCTTTCTGAACAATAAAAAGAAAACCATTGCCGAAAACGGGGCCCAAACAATATCACCCAATTCACCTAAAATGGGAATGGAATAAGTGCTCATTCCTAAGAAGTCCATGATCAGGCAAATAATAAGATCGGTATATTTTTTATTGGAGGCTTTCATTTACAGTTTCTTTACATCGATATAGAACAAGTCTTCTGCCACTTTAATTTTTGATAATCCGCCATCAGGCAATTGTTGCCATTCAGGAGTTGGGTTAATAACCTTCCATTTATTGGCTTCATATGAAACCTTAACCGGCATATCAAAACCTGGTACATCAGCTTTCCAACGATAAAGCACTTTACCGTTTTCTTCTTTTAACTCCAATTTAGGGATGTTAGTATACTTAAGATATTGATAGAATATTTTGGTCAGATCTTTTCCTGATCTTTTATTGAAATAGTTAATAATGTCATCGGTTGTTACTGTTTGATGCTTGAATTTGGTTTGAATGCCTTTTACAATTACAAAGAAAGTTTCATCGCCCAAAATGCTCCTCAGCGTATGAAGCATTAAACCGCCTTTATAATACATGTCACCTGAGCCTTCTTCATTTACACCATAGGGACCGATAATAGGCTTGTCGTTAGCTACTTTATTTTTATAGCCATTCTCATAGGTCAGGTAATCAGCATAGCCATATTCACACTCCACAAACAAAGCTTCCGAATAGTTGGTGAAGCCCTCATGAATCCACATATCGGCTATATCTTTTGAGGTTACGCTGTTGCCAAACCACTCATGACCGCTTTCGTGAATGATTATAAAGTCGAATTTATTGCCTACACCGGTTCCGGTAAGGTCGTTGCCTAAATAGCCGTTTTTGTATTTATTGCCATAAGCAACCGCACTCTGGTGCTCCATGCCCAAGTATGGGGTTTCAATCAGTTTATAGCCATCCTCATAAAAAGGATATGGGCCGAAACGATTTTCGAAACAAGTAAGCATTGGTTTAACCTGTTTAAACTGCTGTTTGGCTTTATCAACATTTTCGCGAAGAACATAATAGTCAAGGTCAAGACTATTGTGCTTGTCGCTGAAGTGTTCAAACTTGCCGATGTTTACTGTTACATCGTAGTTGTTTATAGGGTTGCTCACAAACCAATTGTATTGGGTGAAGCCATTTTTCTGATCAACTACAGAACGCAAACGCCCATTGGAAACATTCATCAGGTCACTTGGAACTGCTATGCTAATCATCATGCTGTCGGGTTCGTCGCTTTGATGATCTTTATTGGGCCACCATAAGCTTGCTCCTGTTCCCTGGCATGCGACACCGGCCCAGGTGTCTCCGGCTTTATCCTTGGTCCAAACAAAACCACCGTCCCAAGGAGCTCTTTTGGCAACAATTGGATTACCCGAATAATAAAAACGAAGTGTTTGAGTGGTTCCTGCAGCTACTTTTTCAGGGAAATCAATAAATACAGCTCCAAACTCACGGGTATATTTTAGCTCATGGTTGTTCCAAACGATCTTATCCACCTTCATGTTCTGGAAAAGATCGACCTGCATTCTTTTAAACTCTTTGACCGTTTTAAAGCGGATGTCATTGTACCCTTCTATTGATTTGGTTGAAGGATCAATTTTAATATCCAGGTGATAAAATGAAACATCGTAGCAGCTACGTTCCGGGCTAAGTGTACCTCGTAAGGTGTCGGCACGGGTGAAATGTTTATGGTTATCCATTAATTGTGCATTTGCCCCCAATGCACTGCCGCATAATAATGCAGCCATGAGAAAAGTTTTTTTACAGTTCATTGACTATGGTTTAAAACCTGAAAGTACTTCAGGAGTAAATTTTTGTTGTATTTGCTGGAAAAGATCCCTTTCCTGTATTCTTATATTGTGAATAAGTAAACGGCTGATTTCGGCCATTAACAGCGCCGTATTCTCTGATTGAGGAAGTTCTTCAAAAAGCGCAATAATCTTCTCTTGTTCGTTGGAGATCTTATAAATTAATGCATCTACTTCCGAATCATAACCTGAAAAATAGCTGAACACTTTAAATTGCTCATTTTTGAAGTAAGGCTTTAAACGACCCACATAAAAGTTCAAAGCATATACCTTGCGATCCTCATCCGAAGTCGGCAAGCCTTTATAAACCGGTTTCTTTTGACTCATCAGCTGAGCCAGCACCAATATATCATGATGCTTTTGCGAAATGGGTATAAGTGAAGAATGACGTTTTAAGGGTTTATTGCTCATCTGAAGAAGGTAAGAATCAGTCTTAACTTAAAGTAGCTAATATTATAAAAAACTTAGGTATTTAACATGTGCATAATATTTACATCAACATCGTTACTTTAATCGTGAGAAATATGTGAAAATCATGTTTACTTTTCGGTACTTTGATTGTTTAAATAATGAAATTGCAGGTGTATTCGTTGTTATGAATATTTATTGCATAGTTTATTAAGTAGAATATCCTAACCCTTAAGAGAATGATAAGAAAATTGATGCTGGATGCCGTTGCGCTTTCGTTTTTAGTTACTTCGTGTTCAGCAACTCCATCGCACCTTACCACTGACGTTGGCTCAGGCAAGTTTAATTTGCAGCCAGAGCCTAAGCATTTTACGGTGGCAAAAGTTATTACCGGCGCAATTGAAGAGTATCACTATAAAAAAGTTAAGCTCGATGATTCGTTGTCGTCACAAATTTTCAGTAAGTATTTAAAAGATCTGGACGGATCAAGAAGCACCTTGCTTGCTTCAGATGTGAAGGACTTTTCACAATTTAAGTACTCGATTGATGATCAGCTGGAAGGTGGAGACCTTACTGCAGGTTATTACATTTATAATCGCTACGCCGACCGATTGAGCCAACGGGTAGACTATGCACTTTCATTGCTTAAAGGAAAAATGAACCTGGATTCTACCGACAGCTATGAGTTGGATCGCGAAAAGGAACAATGGTTTGCTACAACAACGGATTTGAATAACTATTGGAACAAGCGTGTTCGATATGAATTAATAAGCCAAAAACTAATCAGCAAAGACGAGCAAAAGGCTTATGATGTCATTAAGAAACGTTATGAAAATCTAAAAGCCACGTTAGAAAAGCTGAAAAGTGAAGATGTGTTTGAAACGTACATGAACGCATTTTCTTCAACAGTTGAGCCTCATACGGTATACCTTTCTCCTAAATCTTCTGCTGATTTTAAAATTGATATGTCTCGTGCATTAGAGGGCATTGGTGCAACACTACGTTCGGAAGATGGTTATACTAAAATTGTTCAACTTTCCAAAGGTGGCCCGGCTGAGAAAAGCAAACAGGTACAACCGAATGATCGCATTATTGCTGTAGCGCAAGGTAAAGATGGAGAGTTTGAAGACGTTGTAGGTTGGAGAATTGATGATGTGGTTGGTAAGATCCGTGGATCAAAGGGAACCATTGTTCGCTTGCAGATCATTCCTGCAGGTGCTGATGTTAATTCAACTCCTAAAACTGTTGTGCTGGTACGCGACAAGGTTGTGTTAAGTGATCAACAAGCACAAAGCGAAATTAAAACGGTTAACTATAATGGCAAGGTTTATAAGATAGGCGTAATCAGTGTTCCGGCATTTTACATCGACTGGGATGCTATGCGTAAGAAAGATCCTAATTATACGTCCACCTCTCGTGATGTGAAGAATGCTTTAATTAAGTTTAAATCTCAAGGAGTTGATGGAGTGGTGATGGATTTAAGAAATAACGGAGGAGGCTCACTTAAAGAGGCGATTGAACTTACGGGTTTATTTATAAAAACAGGCCCGGTAGTGCAGGTAAGAGAGGCAAATGGAAATGTAAGTGTGAATGAAGATAATGATCCTGATATTACTTATGCGGGTCCTCTTACTGTTTTGGTAAACCGCTTTAGTGCATCAGCATCTGAAATTTTCTCGGCAGCTATGCAAGATTATCAGCGTGGATTAATTATTGGTGAGCAAACTTACGGTAAAGGAACTGTTCAAACAGCCGCAGCCATTAACGAGCTTATCAATAAACCGGACAATCTTGGACAACTAAATTTAACGGTTGCCAAATTTTACCGTATAAGTGGTGGAAGTACTCAGCATAAAGGAGTAATTCCCGATGTAACCTTCCCTAGTATGTTCCCTGCTGATAAATTTGGCGAAAGCTCAGAACCAACAGCTTTACCTTGGGATCAGATTAAACCAGCAACATATTTCAAGGTAGGAAACCTGGTAAGCTTGAAACCGTCATTGGTAGCTGATCATGAGAAACGCATGGTTGCGAGTCCGGAGTATAAGTATTTGCTTGAAGACATAAAGGAATTCGAAACAAATGAAAGCCGAAAAGACGTTGTGTTGAACATCAATCAGCTTAAAAAGGAACGTGATCAGAAAGAAGAAGAAGACTTAGCAAGATACAATGAGCGCAGAAAAGCACAAGGTCAAAAACCTGTTGCTAAAGGTGCTGACAAAACTCCGCTGAATAATGACTATGTAAAAGATGAAAGTTTGCAAGTTACAGCCGAGTTGATCGGTAAAACTTCATCTAATACCATTGTAGAAGCAGCGCCTAAGAAATTCTAAGCTGTAAAATTTTATAAGGAAAAGGCCTTTCAGAGTTAACTCTGAAAGGCCTTTTCCTTATAATCAATCTCTTACTTTTTAGATTTATATTAAAATGGAAGCTCAACCATAATGTTAAAATTTCCGAATATTTGATTTTCTTTGCTCTCCCTGAAATTAAACCAAACAAATGGAAGAGATTTTAAAATCACCCATCAATAATAACGAATTAACCGAGTTTATAACGGCCACTGATTATACGGTGAGCGGCAAAGAGTTTTCGATAAAAATCGATGAAGCAACGGGTTTGTTGGTAACTACTCCCCGTCCGGAGGAATCGGATTTGGGTAAGTATTATGAGAGCAAGGATTATATTTCGCACACAGATGGGAATAAAAGTCTATTTGAGAAGGTTTATAATCAGGTTCGAAATTATTCTCTCAAAAAGAAGCTAAAACTGGTAGAGTCAAAACACGCTAAAGCTACCTTATTGGATATTGGATGCGGAACGGGAGCGTTTCTTCAAACCTGTAAAAATGCCGGTTGGAAGGTTTCGGGAGTTGAACCTGGTGAAAAAGCAAGAACGCTGGCCCAATTTAAGGTTAATGAAAATATCAGCCCTTCTCTTTTCGATGCTGGTTTAAATGATAAGAAGTTTGATGTAATTACCATGTGGCATGTATTGGAACATGTTCCCGATCTTAATCAAACGATCGAAAGATTAAAGCAGTTGCTAACGTCAACAGGGATTCTTATTGTGGCGGTTCCAAATTACAATTCATATGATGCTTTACATTATGGCCGGTTTTGGGCTGCATATGACGTGCCACGTCATTTATATCATTTCTCCCAACAATCAATTAAGGAGGTTTTTGGCAATCACGGTTTTGGCTTGACTGAAACAAAACCGATGATCTTCGACTCCTTTTATGTGAGTTTGTTAAGCGAACAATATAAAACCGGAAGGAAAAAGTGGTTTTCAGCGTTTTTAATGGGCTTAGAATCGAATATTAAAGCCCAGCAAACCGGTGAGTATTCGTCATTAATTTATATCCTTAATCGCAAATGAAATAACAGCAAGTGAATGTTCAACTAGCTGTAAATCAATTATAAAATCATTATCTTCATAGAGTATCAACCCTCAGCATCTATGAAGCTTATTACAAAACTTAAAATAGCACTTCCGATTTTGGTAGTGCTATTTTTTGCTTTTGCCCAAAGGCAAAGGCCGGTGGCTAAGGTGCCACAGATCCCACTTGAAGACTTCTTCAAAAATCCGGAGATGACCGGATTCAAGGTTTCCCCGGATGGCAATTACATTTCGTACTTAGCCCCTTATCAATCGCGATTAAATGTTTTTGTTAAGAAGATCGGAACTGACAAGCCCATTAGGGTTACAAATGACCTTAAGCGTGATATCCGTAATTACTTTTGGAAGGCCAATAAGATTCTGTATTTCCAGGATGCAGGAGGCAATGAGAACTTTCAGCTTTTTGCCGTAAACGCCGATGGCACCAAACCAATGGAAATTACTCAGGCGGGCTATCGTACCGATTTGGTGGACGATCTGGCTTCTGATGATCAACACGTGATTATTCAAACTAATAAGCGGAATGCGGAAGTGTTCGATCCTTATAAAATTGATTTAGCCACAGGTAAAGCAGCTATGTTGTATGAAAATCCAGGTGATATAACCGGATGGATGGTGGATCACGATGGAAAGTTGAGGTTGGCCGTTGTTACAAATGGTGTTCAAACCTCCATCCTTTATCGCAATAACGAAACCGATAAATTCAAGACTTCCATTACCACTGATTTTAAGGAATCCGTAATGCCCCAGTTTTTCACATTTGATAACAAGTATGTTTATGCTATTTCAAACTTGAAAAAGGATAAAAACGAACTTGTGATTTTTGATTTGGAGCAAGGCAAGGAAATTAAATCAGTTTATGCTAATCCCGATTATGACATTGAATTTGCCGATTATTCAAGGAAACAGAAGAAATTGATGGCGGTAGGTTATACTTCGTGGAAAAGTGAACTGGTTGCTGTGGATGATGAGGCTAAGAAAATTCTCGACGACCTTAAATCAAAAGTAGGCGAAAAGAACATCAGCGTAATGTCGATCAGTAAGGACGAAGATAAAATCATTTTTTACGTTGGAGCAGATCGTTTTAATAAGTTTTATTTCTATGATGTTAAATCCGGGAAACTCGATCTGTTAGCCAATACTCGCCCATGGCTAAAAGAAGAGCATCTGGCAGAAATGAAACCAATAAAATATACATCAAGAGATGGATTAACTATTAATGGCTACCTGACACTTCCTGTTGGGGTTGATCCCAAGAACCTGCCAGTTATTATCAATCCACATGGCGGTCCTTGGGCCAGGGATGAATGGCGGTTGAATCCAGAAGTTCAGTTTTTGGCCAATCGCGGTTATGCAGTATTACAAATGAATTTCAGGGGATCAACAGGATATGGTAAAGAATTTTGGACTAAGTCATTTAGGCAATGGGGACGGACCATGCAAAATGATGTTAGTGATGGCGTAGCTTGGTTGATTAAGGAGGGAATTGCTGATAAAAACCGGATTGCAATTTATGGAGGTAGTTATGGAGGCTATGCCACTCTTGCAGGCATAACCTTAACTCCTGACCTATACGCTTGTGCCGTTGATTATGTAGGGGTTGCAAATATGTTTACGTTCATGAAAACAATTCCTCCCTACTGGGAGCCCTATCGTAAAATGTTTTATGAGATGGTGGGTGATCCGAAGGCAGATAGTGTAATGTTAGCCGAGGTTTCACCAGTTATGCATGCTGATAAGATTAAAGTTCCATTATTAATTGCCCAGGGAGCAAATGACCCAAGGGTAAATAAAAACGAATCGGACCAGATGGTGGAAGCTTTGCGTAAGCGGGGTATTGAAGTTGAATATATGGTTAAGGATAATGAGGGGCATGGTTTTTCTAATCAAGAAAACAGAATGGACTTTTATGGAGCGATGGAGAAGTTTTTCGCGAAACACTTAAAGCCCGAAATGGGTAAGAATTAAATGAAAAGAGGCTTAGTTTAACTAAGCCTCTTCTCATTTGTATAGAGTGGAATTATTGTTTTGCAGCCCAACTGTCCATTTTCGACTCTAAAACATCCAATGGCAGGCAACCATCGTTTAATACCTGGTGATGAAACTCGGCAATATTAAACTTGCTGCCTAGTTGCTTTTCATATTTTGTTCGCAACTCACGTATTTTTAGTTGGCCGATTTTGTACGAAAGTGCTTGGCCCGGTATAGCCATATAGCGCTCTACTTCTGAAGTGGCCTCTGCTTCCGAAATACGCATATTATCGGTCATGTATTGAATGGCTTTTTCTCTAGACCAGCCTTGGGTATGTAACCCAGCGTCGACAACAAGACGGACAGCGCGAAGCATGGCATCGCTCAAATGACCGAGGTATTGGTAGGGGTCAGATAATAGACCCAGCTCTTTCCCCAAGCTTTCGGCATAAAGCGCCCAGCCCTCCCCGTAAGCTCCATACCAGGCAAAACGTCTAAAAGTAGGCAACGAAGTGTTTTCAATTTGAAGAGCATTTTGGTAATGATGTCCGGGAATCGCCTCGTGTAAAAACAAGGTTTCCATTCCTACAGTATTGAACTTTGTTGCATCTAAAATTGGAACGTAGAAAATGCCAGGACGCTTGCCATCCGGAGTCCCCGCAATATATTCAGGACTAGCCGAAGCTGCGCGAAAGGCCTCGGTTTGACGAATTTCAAATTTCATTTTTGGCACCTGATTGAAAAGTTTCTTTAACTGAGGGTCTTCTTTCGCTTTTATGGCCCAAAACGCATCTATTATCTCTTTAGGCGTTTTATATGGCATAAATTGTTTGTCAGTATTCGCGTAATTGAAGAAAGCCTTAAGATCACCTTTAAACCCTACTTCAGCTTTAACTTTTTCCATTTCAGAACGGATATTGGCTACCTGTTGTAATCCCAAATCATAAACTTCCTGTGGAGTTTTATTGGTGGTAGTCCAATAGTTAATCAGGTATTGATAAAGCTCTTTTCCTTGTGGAATAGCATCTATTCCTGAACTTGTACGGGCTTTGGGTAAATATTCGGTTTTAAAGAATGTTGCCAGTTTTTGATAAGAAGGATTAATCTTTTCGTTAATGGCTTTTGTGTAGGCCTCCGTTAATCGTTTCTTATCAGCATCATTAAAATCTTTTGGAAAGTTGTTGATCGGGCCATAGAAAATACTTTTGGTAACATCCTTTGTTGGAATAGCCTCCAGTTGAGGAATAACTTTAATCACTAAAGCCCGAGGTAGTACATAGCCTTTTGCTATACCGGTACGCATGTTTGTTAGAGCAGTATCGGCCCAAACCGAAAACCCATTTATCCTTCCCAAGAAATTATCATAATCTTTTACGGTTGCAAAAGGTTGGCTGCCGCTTCCAGATCCAAGTTGCGGAAGTGTTATGGTTAAACTCCAAAACTGATTAACTGGTAAATATTCAGAATGAAAATTATAGCCTTCTAAAGCCATGTTCATCTCGCGGCTAAAAATATCATAGCTTATCTTATCATTATCGTTTAATTTTTCTCGATCGAAGGCTTTAACGGCTTCATTGTATTTTGAATAAAACGCCTTCGATTGCTGAATAAATGCGGTACTACCATCATTTGGTAACTGATCGTTGTATCGATTATCTCCGTTTGCTGTGGCTTCCAACGGAAACATTTTCATTCGATCTTCCCAATAGTTTTCGAGCATTTTATGAAAAGCTTCATTACTGTTTTCAGTTCTTACTTCTTTTGCAGGTCGCTGCTTGCAGGCTATTGATAATAAAGATAGACAGATAAAAAGGGTTGATTTCTTCATATAAAAGATTGATGATTGATTTAAATTAGGGTGAATTTAATCATTAACTGATTATGGCTAAAATGGATTTACTAATGAATATTTAAAACAAAAGAGCAGAGTAATATGGAAGAATACAATTTAGAAAATTTAAAATATCCGATAGGAAGATTTAATAAACCGGAAGATATCACACAAAATGATATTGAAGAGGCTATCAAATCAATAAGCGAATTACCGGAAGAGATCGAGAAGGCAATAGCAGGATTAAGTTCACAACAATTAGATACCCCATATAGGACTGATGGTTGGACGGTAAGGCAGGTAATTCACCATATTCCGGATAGTCATATGAATGCTTATATCCGATTTAAGCTAGCACTTACGGAAGAAAATCCAACAGTCAAGCCTTACCTTGAAGATAAATGGGCAGAGCTTGAAGACACCAAACAAACTCCAATTGAGATTTCTCTTCAACTATTAAAGTCACTTCATCAACGATGGGTGGTGTTATTAAGAGGTATGAACTCGGATGATTTTAACAAAACTTTTTTTCATCCCGAGCGGTGTGTTTCATTTACGCTTGCCGAAGTTACATTGTTGTATGACTGGCATGGAAGACATCATTTGGGGCATATTTTACTGGTTAAAAATCGATAAATTAGGGTAAACAATACTTTAAGCTATGCCTATAAGAATGGTTAAAGATGAGGACGGTTCATCACAAGGTGGACCTCCTGGCGGGGGGGGTGGCAGATTTTCAGGCGGCGGTGGTGGAGGCGGCCTAATTGCGATCCTACTAAGTCTTTTGTTAAGAAACCCGAAGCTTTTACTGGTAGTCGTGATTATCGGGGGGGCTTTTTATTTTTTTAAAGGCGGATGTTCAGGAGGTGGAAATCTTGCGCAGATTGCAGCCAAAGTGTTAAGCACCGGGGCCAATTTCGATATAAAACAATATGATAAGGCTGAAGTGTTTGAACCCCTTGCGTATGATAAAGATAAAAACCCGTTGCCAGAGCGTGTATCTCTCCAGCAATATTGCCCGAACAGGCTGAATCAAGGTGAGCAAGGTTCATGCGTGGCTTGGTCAAGTGCTTATGGGGCCCGCACTATTCTTGAGGCTCGCAAAACCGGGGCAGATCCTAACCAGGTAGCTTTCAGTCCATCTTTTCTTTATAACCAAATTAAGATGGATGGTTGTCAAGGTTCCTATATAATCAAAGCTATGAAGTCGATGAAGGAAACCGGGGCGCTCCCGTTCCGACAGTTTCCTTATACCGACCAGGATTGTAATAAAATGCCGAACTCATCAGAAATGGCGGACGCAGAACAGTATACCATGCTAGGCTATAACCGACTTACGTTGGGAGGTGATGATTATACCATTGATTTGAATGCCATACGGCAAAACCTCGCCCAAGGAGCTCCTGTGGTAATAGGTATGATGGTTGGAGGGTCATTTATGCAAGAGATGATGGGGCAAAAGGTATGGCATCCGACCAATTCTGATTATTCGATGAGAGGTTTTGGCGGGCATGCAATGTGTATAGTAGGCTATGATGATTACCTTGAGGGTGGTGCATTTCAAATTATGAATAGCTGGGGGCCTGAATGGGGTGAAAATGGCTTTGGATGGGTTCGATATAATGACTTTATCCATTTTGCCAAAGAGGCCTACGGCGTTTATCCCATGGGAGAAAGGGGAAAGGTTAAGCCCCAAGAGTTTGAGGTTAGTGTTGGCTTGGTGGATAATAGCACTAAGAACTATATTAATTTAAACGCTAAAGAAGGCAATGTTTTTACCACCGCTGGTTTGGTTAAAAAGGGGACCAAGTTTAAAATTGAAGTGAACAACAGTTTAGAGTGTTATACTTATGTTTTTCAGGATTCATTAGGAAAAAGCACAGTGCTGTTCCCATATACATCAAAGCATTCTCCTTATTGTGGAATAACTGGCGCCAGATTATTTCCAAAGGATTATTCAATGCAGATCGATGAAGTTGGAGGTAAGGATATTATGGCTGTGGTGATTACTCAAAAACCATTGGATTTTGCATCTTTCAACAAGGAAATAAATAGCTCGGCAGGTGGTTCATATGCAGAAAAGTTAAAGAGAGCACTAGGCAACAAAGCCATAGCTACAGTAAATTTTTCTGCCGGTCAGAAAGTTTCGTTTAGCGCTCCGGCAGATAAACCTGAAGCTGCAGTAGCGGTAATAATTGAAATTCTAAAATAGTGTAAACAAAAACTCCCGAATAATTCCGGGAGTTTTTTATTTACTAGTTGTCCGCAAGACTATAGTGCAAATTATTTAGCTAAATAGGCCGAATACATCCAAACCAGTTTTTCTTGTTGTGAGATGTAGTCACTCATTAAAGAGTTGGTGCCTTCGTCATTGGCATCAGCTGACAGATCTAAAATAACGCGTTCTTTTTCTAACAGCACCTTGAAACCGTTCAATATTTCTTCAACCGCTTCTAAACCATCCGAAACATCCGTTATTTCTTTAATCGTTGAGTTCTTTAAGTAATTGCTGAATGAATGCAATGGAATGTACCCTAAGGTTCTTATGCGTTCAGCTATTTCATCAATTTTCAATAAAGAATCAGTATATACTTCTTCAAACTTTACATGTAATTCAAAGAACTTTAAGCCTTTGATGTTCCAATGAAACCCTCTGGCATTTTGGTAGAATAACTGATAATTGGCTAGAAGAATATTTAACCTCTCAGCTAATTCCTTAGTTTTATCTTTGTCTAAACCTATTGCATTGTTGTTTTTTTCTTTTTTTGACATACCTTAATTTTTAAGTGAGGAATAGTAGATTAGGGTTTCCACAACTTTAAAATATCATTGGAAGCATCCTGCTTAATCTACAAAAACGCTTAAAAAGGGTTTTAAGTTTTAAAAAGTTAATTGATGAGAACAGAAATTAAATGGGCATTGATTATCAGTTTACTGAATTTCTTATGGCTTGTTTTGGAGTATCTTTGCGGTTTTCACACTCGCTATATTTCTGCTCTACCTTATGTTACTATATTTTCAATAATTATTCCAATCGTTTTTTTGAGGGAAGCACTGCTTGAAAAACGGAATCGAAGATACAAAAAAACTATAACATTTTGGCTTTCAGTGCAAACAGGTGCGACTATAATCCTTATTTGTTCGGTTATAAGTGTTTTTAGTGTGATGATTTACTTCAAATTAATTAACCCCGGTTTTACTGAATTCATGGTTAGCTATGCTACCCAAAAGGCTGCCGAAAATGGGGAAAATGTTGCGCGAGTTCGCAGCTATGCCACGACATATTTTAGCTTGACCAGCTACATGCAAAAAGCCTTTGCCGGCACGATGTTTATAGGTTTATTTATAACTTTTATTTGGGCTGTTTTAATAAGTAAGAAAAGCAAATTAGGTGAAGATTAAATACTCTCGGATAATTATCTTTACGTGCCAATAAGCCGGCAAAACAAACGTTATACTGTTTTATTATTCAAACTAATGATTAAGAACAAAGCACTTTATCTGCTTTTAACAGCTGCTGTAATTTTAACTTCTTGCGGAGGAGGAACTGAAAGTAAGAAGGAAAATATTAAATCAAATGAAGAGATCACGGATATTCCAGAGCCTAAATTTTTAAAAGAAGGAGAACTTTCCTTTTTAGCAAAGGATGGTAAGGAGATCAAGAAGATTGCCATTGAAATTGCGGATGATGAACAACAACAAACGCAAGGGTTAATGTATCGAAAATCAATGGCTGATGAACAGGGCATGCTGTTTATTTTCCCTGATTCGGATATTCGAAATTTCTGGATGCATAATACTTTTATCTCTTTAGATATTATTTATGCGAATGAAAAAAACGAGATCGTTAAAATTTGTAAGAATGCCGAGCCTTTAAATGAAAACCAGAATTTAGGTTCAGATAAGAATGCCAAGTACGTTATTGAAGTAAATGGAGGCTTTAGCGACAAGTACGGAATAGCTGAAGGTGATAGAATAAGCTTTAAACGATAAACATAAATGCTACAGTGAGCCACTGTAGCATTTATTCTTTTTAGTCTTCTTCAGCTTCAAGTTCTTTTTTTGCTTTGCCAAGTAAAGCTTTTTCTTCGTCGCTTATTGCCGGATATTTTAGGTTTAATGATTCAAGGGTTTCTAACAGAATGCGGGCAACAGCTAACTGTGCAAACCACTTTTTATCTGAAGGGATAATAAACCAAGGTGCTTTTTCGCTAGCGGTTTCTTCCACCATTTCTTCAAAGGCCTTTTGATAATCATCCCAAAAACCTCTTTCTTTTAAATCAGCGTAGCTAAATTTCCAGTGCTTTTCAGGGTCGATGATTCGTTCCATGAAACGTTTCTTCTGTTCTTTTTTCGAAACATTTAAAAAGAACTTTAATACCACGTAACCGTTTTTGACTAAATGTTTTTCATGGCTTCTGATTGACTCATACCGATCTTTCCAAAAGTCTTTATTAATATCTTTGGCCGAGTTAATATCGGGCAATCGTTGGTTAAGTATGATTTCGGGGTGAACTTTAGTTACCACCACTTCTTCATAATAAGAGCGATTAAAAATGCCAATTCGGCCTCTTTCAGGCAGGTGAACACTTGTTCGCCATAAAAAATCATGGTCCAACTCGTTTGCTGTTGGAGCCTTAAAACTTACCACCTGACATCCGCTAGGGTTTATTCCTGACATAACGTGCTTTATGGTACTGTCTTTTCCTGCAGCATCTCTTGCCTGAAAAATCATAAGAATCGCGTGGTTATCGGAAGCGAATAGCTTTTCCTGTAATACAGCTATACGCTGAATATGCTTTTGCATAATTTCATTCGCATCTTCTTTTTCAACATAGTCGATTGAAAAACCAGGGTCGAAATTTTTCAGTTTGAATTTTTTTCCTGAATTGACAATAAAGCGGTCATCCTTAAGCAGCTTAATCATAGTAGTTAAGTTTGTATTAATTTAACATTTTAGGTGTTAAATTTTTTTAGAAAAATACAGATGTGAAAAAAAAATCATAAATTAATGGTTAACAAGTTGAAACCTATAGTTTACACCGATGCCTAGTAAAATTGAGTTGGAAAAACGCTTTGCCAGTTATTCGAACGAACAATTGCTAGACCTTTTGAATGATCAGGAGGCATATACCGACTTGGCTGTGGAGGTAGCCTCTATAGAGCTTAAAAGCAGAAACCTAAGCGAACAAGAAATAAAAGATTATGTTGTTAACAAATATAAACAGGCAGAGTTGTTTATTGAGAAAAACATTCATGAGGAGTTGACTCTCCTGTTAAAGAGCTTTTTTTATTTTTGTTGGATCCCCGTTTTAACATTTCCATTTACTTTGAATTTTAGGGAAGACAAAGCCATTCTAAAGCTTAGGCAAGCTAACTTTTATTCTACATTTGGATTTTTGTTCTTCGCTATTGGTGGTATAGTTATCTTAATTTTAAAGGCTGATTTTTTAACCGCTTTATCAATTTGGATTGCAGGAATGGTGCTCGCTTTAATGGCCGATAAACGTTTTAATCGAGACCCAATTATCCGTAAATTTGAACAAATAATTAAGAATTACCAGAAGTCATCCCCAGCTCTTTCCGATAAGGAGGAATCCGTTTAGTTTCCGTAAGCTATTACACGTTTTTCATCATTTTCTGAAATAATCTTAAAGCTTTCTATACGATTACTAACCGTGTCGTAAATAACAAAGGTTGAATCACAGTCAGCCATTTTTCGTGGCGCAAACCCCATAATAGTCCCCGGATTTATAATCAGGTAATCTTCATGCTGAACTATGTTATACTCATGGTCGTGACCATAACAAATTACATCAAATTCGCCTCCTCTGGCCACTTCTAATGCTATTTCGGGGTAATGATTAACATAAAAGCGCTTGCCAGCTAATTCAATATTCATCACCTCTCCATATAAAGTTACATGGTCATACATGTTCGCTTTTCCCATAAGATTGAAACGGTCACCATCATTATTACCAAAAACCATATGAATTGGGTTGGCGTAGTTTTTTGCGAGAATGGTCAACATAAAAGGAGCGCTAATATCTCCGCAGAAAATCAATGCATCGGTATGTTGTATATGTTGGGTGGCTGCAGTTAAATTCCAGACATTGTCATGTGCATCCGATAAAATAGCAATTTTCATATAAGTATATTAATTAAGAAGTTTTCAGCTCTACCATTACCAATTCATTGCCGTAAAGGTCGAAGAAATGTAAAAAATGAAATCCGCCAACGGAAACGATTTCTCTTTTAATTTTTACCTGATGCTCAACTAACCGGTGATGGAAAGCTTGAATGTCATCGGTATAAAATACCAAGGTAGGTTGTCCATGTGTTTGTTTTCCAATTAACTCTTCTTGCTCTTTTCCACTGGCATCTAAAAACCATAAGCCTGCGGTTTTGCTTTCAAAAACTACATGAAGAAATCGTTGGCCGTCTTCGGTAATATAGTCAACATACTTTTGTGCATTCAAGATTCTCTGATAAAACTCAAAAGCCTCATCGTAATTGTGAACAAGAATAATGGTGCGGCCAAGTTCAATTTCCATCGGATGTACTTATGTTAAATCGTAGTTTGTGGAAATGCCTGAGTGTTCATGGTGTAATAGATCAACAAGTTCTTTTGCACTGGTTGAAACTTTCATTAATCCTCGGTCTTTAAAGAAACCTGTTTCTTTGGAATGATCTAAAAAACTCAACAAATGATTGTAATACCCATTAGTGTTGAGTAAGCCAATTGGCTTTTCATGCAGGTGAAGCTGTTTCCAGGTTAGCACCTCAAATAACTCTTCAAAAGTACCAATTCCACCGGGTATCGCTATAAAGGCATCGGCATACCTCGCCATTAGTGCTTTTCGTTCGTGCATATTTTGAACAACGTGTAGCTCGCAGCCCTCAACCAACCCCACTTCTTTAATCATTAAAAACTCAGGGATGATTCCAATTACCTTCCCTCCTAAGTCACGAACAGTTCGGGCCAACTCCCCCATTAGTCCAATGTTGCCACCCCCGTAAATTAGTGTGATGTTTTTGTCAACAAAGAGCATAGCAAGTTCACGGGCAACTTTCCTATAAATCTCGTTGTCGCCCAGACTTGAGCCGCAGAAAACGCAGATACTTTTCATAAATAAGATCTTTAGATATAGCATGTATAATGTACCGTGAAAATACTCAATTATGATTAAAGTGATGGTTAAATTATAGAAAGGATCGCTTTAAATAGCACTAAATATCTTGAAATTAGGTCTCACGATTATGTTGGGTCTTTCTTTTAAATGGTAAACAAATTGAGTTGCCGGGATAATAAAACTATCTTTAATTGATCAATAGGCTATTAAATAATCGAAGCAATGTTTTTATATTTTATCAAAAAGAATTGTCTATTATTAAAAAATATTACATTTTTAAGCCTAGATTATAAAAAAGCAATCATTGTAATAGTTGTATGTTGCATAATTCTTTTGTGACTAATAAAAACTTTAATACCTGAAGATTAATGAATAAGCATGCAGTAAGTTTGATGTTTTTTGTTGGCGCCTTCTATAGTGTAGACGCTCAGCAATTGAAACCAGCATATAACCCGAATGAACTTAAAATACAATGGAAGATGATTGAGAATGGTTACATGGGCCAGGGAAAATATCTTTCATCGTTTACATTAAACAATGCCTCGAAAAACGGGTTACCGGCAAAAGGATGGAGTATTTACTTTAATCTTCCTCGCGGAATTGACACCTCCTTCGTTCGTAATGAGTTTAAATTTGAGCACATTAATGGTGATTTGAACCGCATTATGCCTACTGCCCTTTTTAAAGGGTTAAAGACGGGGCAATCAATTGAACTCCAAATGCTTGCCAGTGATTGGTCATTAAACCGGGCCGACGCGCCTTCAGGCTTATACCTTGTTTGGGATGATGAACCACAAACCGGGATTGCGTTAGCAAACTATCAGGTAGTTGCTTCAACTGAACTGAAACAAATTAACCGTGCTAAGATAGACATTGCTCCTATTGCAACCCCTGAAGTTGTTTATAACCGCAACAAAGTAATTGAAGATATTCCTGCGAATAAGCTGATCAAAGTATTTCCAACACCTATAAACTATAGTGAATCGGAGGGATCTTTTGTGCTAACTTCAACAGTAACAATTTCAGCTGACCCTGCTTTTAGTAATGAAGCAAATTATTTGGCAAAGGAGTTAGGGGTGGTTTTGGGAAAGCAACCAACTATTTCTTCTGTTAAAGGGAATATTGAGCTCCGAAAAGCCGAAATGGGTGCTGAAGCCTATACCCTATCTGTTTCTCGTAATGGAATAATAATTACAGCATCAACACCTGCGGGAGCTTTTTATGGAATTCAATCATTGAAAACATTGATGCCTGCTGCAGCCTGGAACGGGACTCAAAAATTGGTGGCTGTGCCATTGGTTGAGGTTAAAGATGAACCGCGTTTTGGGTGGAGAGCATTTATGTTGGACGTGGCGCGTAACTTTCAAACTAAAGAAGAGGTTTTAAAAACACTCGATTGGCTCGCGCTTTACAAGATCAATGTATTTCATTTTCATTGTACTGAAGACGAAGGTTGGAGAATAGAAATTCCGGGCCTGCCAGAGCTTACCGAGATTGGTGGAAAGCGAGGTCATAAAAATGCAAATGTTGAACAATTACCACCATCATTTGCTTCTGGTCCAGATAATTCTACCGCAGGAAGTGGTTTTTATTCTAAAGCCGACTTTATTGAGATTCTGAAATATGCCAACGAGCGCCATATTAAGGTAATTCCGGAGATCGAAAGTCCGGGGCATGCACGAGCTGCGGTTCAATCGATGCAGGTTCGTTATGATCGGCTAATGAAGCAAGGTAAGAAAGCTGAAGCCGAAAAATACTTGTTACGTGAGTTGAATGATAAATCAGTTCATAGTTCAGTGCAGGGATGGAATGATAATGTGATGGATGTTTCTCTACCTTCTACTTATACATTCGTTGAAAAGGTAGTCGATGGATTGATTGCTATTTATAAAGAAGCTGGTGTTCCTCTGGAAACAATTCATATGGGAGGCGATGAAGTTCCATCAGGTTCATGGGAAAAGTCTCCGGCGTTTGCTAAGCTAAAACAAGAGAATCCGCTGGTAAAGAATACCAATGACTTATGGTATTACTATTACGGAAAAGTGAATGAGATCATAAAAAGCAAAGGGCTTTATTTATACGGTTGGGAAGAAGCCGGTATGCGCAAAACTATGCTCGATGGAGCGGCACATGTGATACCTAATCCTGATTTTGCTAATCAGAATGTTCATTTAGATGTTTGGAACAATGTGATTGGTTGGGGTGCAGAAGATCTGGCTTATCGTTTGGCTAATGCCGGCTATAAAGTGGTACTCTCTCCCGTTAGTAATTTATATTTCGACATGTCGTATGATAAGGATTTTGAAGAAGAAGGATATTATTGGGGAGGTTTTGTTGACGTAGATAAGCCTTATTCATTCATTCCGTTCGATTATCTGAAAAACACTAAGCAGGACAAAATGGGTAATACTCTTTCATCCAGCTTTACTCAAGGTAAGGAGCGACTTACTGATTTTGGTAAAACAAACATTATAGGTATTCAGGGCTTGCTGTTTGCCGAAACAATTACCTCTGCCGAGCGAATGGAATATATGCTGATGCCTAAACTATTGGGTCTTGCTGAAAGAGCCTGGGCAAAGGATCCTGAATGGTCAACGGAAAAGGACGAAGCAAAATCAAATGAATTGTATGCTAAAGCCTGGTCTGATTTTGTAAATCGTATTGGCAAAAGAGAGCTTCCTCGACTTAGTTATTATAAAGGAGGATTGAAATATCGTATTCCTACAGCCGGAGCCATTGTAGAAAATGGATCGGTTAAGGCAAACGTTCAACTTCCGGGTTTTGTAATAAGGTATACAACAAACGGAACAGAACCTACTTCAAGCAGCAAGCTATATACTGAGCCTGTTGCGACGAAGGGAACCATTAAGCTGCGTGTGTTTGATGCGAGGGGAAGAGGTGGAAGAACTGTAGAAGTTCAAAATAAATAATGGATTGTATTGGTTTATTATATTGAGGGCCCGCAAGGGCCTTTGTTCGTTTTAAAACTTTATATAAAATTATGTGTTTAAACAATAAATCTGTCAAATTGGCGATGGTATTATAATTGTCTAAACAATAAGTAAAATAATAAGATATGAAGGTAGAGATCTGGTCGGATATAGCTTGTCCTTTTTGTTATATAGGAAAAAGGCGCTTGGAGAATGCATTGGAGCAGTTTCCGAATAAAGAACATGTTGAAATTGTATGGCATAGTTTTGAGCTCGACCCCAATGCTAAATACGAACAGGGGAAAGATATCCATGACATTTTAGCTGAGAAATATGGAAGAGACCGCGAATGGGCAATTCAAATGAGCGAGCAAGTTGCTGCTTTAGCGGGTGAGGAAGGCTTATCATTTGATTTCAGTAAGAACGTGCCTGCCAATACATTTGATGCACATCGTTTAATTCACCTTGCTGATAAACAGGGCTTGCAAGATGCAGCTAAGGAGCGCTTATTAAAAGCTTACTTTACAGAAGGAAGAGACGTTGCGGATCACCAAACATTGGTTGAGTTAGGAGCTGAAATTGGGCTTAATTCTGAAGAAATTAAGAATATGTTAAGTTCTGATGAGTTTGGCTATGATGTCAGGGTTGATGAGCAGGAAGCAAATCATATCGGTGTTCGGGGCGTTCCTTTTTTTGTGATAAATCGTAAATACGGAATTTCGGGTGCTCAGCCTTTGGAGGTTTTTACCGATACACTGAATAAAGCCTGGAGCGAAGAACATCCTCTTGAAGTTGTTAATGATAATGGAGCAGGAATGTGCTCTCCGGATGGGAATTGTGAAGTATAATACTAGTTAATATACAGCCCGACTTGGTTCGGGCTTTTTTACAATAATTATTTTCTAAACTTTCAATAATATTTGAAAGTTTAGAAAATTATTTTACATTTGGATCATGAACTTAGTTGAAGGTAAAGAACAATTTATACAAGCATGGGGCACATTAGGCTCTAAATGGGGGATTAATCGTACAATGGCTCAAGTTCATGCTTTGTTAATGATCTCCCCTGATCCGTTAAGTACAGAAGATATTATGCAGGAGTTAAATATTTCCCGGGGAAACGCGAATATGAATGTTCGTGATTTGATCGATTGGGGTTTAGTTGAAAAGGTGCATAAATCGGGCGATCGCAAGGAATATTTTTGGGCCGAAAAGGATATTTGGAAGGTAACTACTCAAGTGGCTAAAGAGCGCAAGAAACGTGAGTTGGAACCGGTTCTTAAAGTGCTGGATCAGCTAAGTAATGTAAAAGGTGATCGAAATGATAAAAATGTGAAAGCATTTGTTGAAGGTATTTCCGGAATTAAACGTATGGCCACCAATGCCGACAAAACCTTAGAAACAATGATAAAAGCTGAAGAAAACTGGTTTTTTGGAGCAATTCTTAAACTATTTAAATAGCGAGAGCTATTTTTTTTAAATATATATTTCAATAAATATTGAAAGTTCTGAATATAAAATAAAAATGAAAACACTTTTAAATAAGATAATCGTATATGACAGCAACTGTAGAATATGTACAGGACTAAAAGACAAGTTGCTGCAGTTTACCAGCATTGAAGAAGAACGGGTGGTAGCGTTTGCTCTTCTTAACGATGAGTTAATAAGGAAAATTGATTCGGATCGATTTAAAAATGCAATGGCTTTAATAGATGTTCAGAATGGTGATACCATTTATGGAAGTCAGGCGATAGCTTACATCTTTTCAACTCAAAATCAACTAATTGAAAAGCTGCTATCGCTCAAACAGGCTTATCGATTGTTTAATTTTCTTTATCAAACACTGGCCTACAATCGTTACATCATTGCAACACCTAAAAGCCAATTTGCATGCGATTGTTTTCCGGACAAAGTAATCCGTTTTCGAATCGCTTACATTTTACAAGCAACCAGCCTCTCCGTTTTTCTTACTTGCATATTTGGCATTTCACTAAAAGGCTTCTTCCCTGCCCTTTCGAATGGACAAGCTGCTATGCAGATGTTACTGATGGCAGGAACCGGTTGGGTTATTCAAATTGCCCTTGCAGCAATATGCTTAAGAGATAAAGCCATTGATTATATCGGTCATCTGGCAAGTATAATGGTAGTTGGTTTATTGATACTGGTTCCCTGGATGCTGATTCATTTTATTGCAGGCGTCAATCTTTATTACCTGCCTTTAATAAGTGTTTTATTCAGTAGTTGGTATATGTTGAAAATGCACCTCCATCGAATTAATTACTTACAACTGCCTAAATGGCTTTCTGTTAGCTGGTTCATTTTGCTTCAGATTACGGCTGTGTGTTGGGTTTACTATTTCCACTTTAATAACTAAAACCATGAACATATTAAAAAGAATACCGATCAAGTACCATGGAGAATTGCACGACATCCGTTTGATAAACTTCACGGTTGATATAGATGAAGTAAAGGAGCTTGTTCCCCATCAGATTAGGATCCGTGATTTTGATGGAAGAGCAATGATATCAATGGTTGATGTAAAGCTTAAGAATATGCGACCTGCTTTCGCACCAAAGTTTTGCACGTTTTCTTATCGGCACATTGCTTTCCGCTTATTGGTGGAAGATGAACACCTTAATGCGGGAAGTAACAAGGGCATCTTTTTCTGCAAGGCTTTTACTAATAATCCAATAATGGTTATCGGAGGAAAAGCATTAACCGAATATCGTTTAGAAAATGCTAGAATAATGGAGAATGGAGACACAGTTAAGGTTAATAATGGTAAACATAAAGTTGAGTATACATTGAGCAATAAGCTATGTGAAAGCACTTTTTTTGAGAATCAAGAATTAAGAAAAATGATTGGAGCAATTGATCGAGCCTATTCAACACTTGATAACAATGTTAGGGTTACTCAAATTCAACGCGAGAAATGGCCTATTCAACAAGTGGAATGTTCGTCTTTTTCAACCAACTTTTTTAAGTCGGCAAAGTTTATTGGCGCTTTCAGAGTTTTTGAGACGATTTATTATCAATGGCTTCCACCTAAATCAATCTGATATGAAAATTGTAATACTTGGAGCAAGCGGGCAAATTGGCAGCTTAATTTTTGAAAAGTTGAAGGTGGATTTTGATGTAATGGGTACGGCGAGAAGAGGGACAGATGTCCTTTATCAATTTGATCCATTTACGGATGATTGGGAGAAGCTCGGGAAATGTGATGTGTTGATCAATTGCATCGGGCAAATTGAAGAAAAACGGTCGAGTTCTTTTCTAAGGATACATTACGACCTAATCAATATCATTATTAAGAATAGAGAGCTGATTGGAAACCCCAGAATTATTCAACTTTCTGCCTTGGGCGCTTCAACGAATCATACTATTGAATTCTTCAGAACCAAAGGACTCGCTGACGATTACTTAATTCAGTTGGATAACACGGTGATAGTGCGTCCGTCAATTGTTTGTACACATCTTACCACCTTGGTCCGAAAGTTAAAAATACTTCAAGCCATAGCACGAGTAACTAATGGGCTATTAGTTCTGCCTCGTGGATTCAAAGAACACCTAATACAGCCAATTATTCCTTCGGATCTGGCTGAGCTGGTGAAACAGTTGTGTGCGATTAAAGAATTACCACAATTAGTGGATGCCGTTGGACCTGATCGAATAGCGTTTAACACATTGATCAGCATTGCTCTTAAGAATAAGATCAGAATGGTTGAGGTTCCTAAACTGGTTTTTGATGGATTGGTTAACGGAATCATTGCAAGGGTTTTTCCGAAGCTCATTAATAAACAAGAGTATCAATTGCTATTTACGGATAACCTTGCAAATCCAACAGGTATTCAGGAACTACTGAACAAACCGTTGAGTTCTACTTTAAATTTCTGGGAAACAGAGTTAAACTAAAATTAAAATGCCAATTATACATCTCAGCACCGAAATAAAAGCTCCAATTCAAATCTGTTTTAATCTGGCCCGAAGTATTGATCTGCACCAATTATCGATGAGGCATACCAATGAAAAGGCCATTGCAGGAAGAACCTCCGGGCTACTTGAATGGGGAGAAAGCGTTACCTGGCAAGCAAAACACTTCGGTATTAAACAACAACTAACCTCAAAAATCACCGGATTTACGTATCCAATTTTCTTTAGAGACGAAATGACCAAAGGGGTTTTCAAACGGATTAATCACGAACACTGGTTCATAACTGAAAATGGACATACTGTTATGACCGATGTTTTTGAGTTTGAATCTCCTTTTGGGGTCTTCGGTAAAGTATTCAACAGCCTTATTCTTTATGATTATTTAAAGCAATTGCTCGAGAACCGAAACGCCCTTATTAAACTGATTGCTGAAGGCGGTCAATGGAAAAGTATTTTGAAGTATGAACAAAACAAGGTTTACTATGAACACTGAAAAATTTTATCGCCAATTATTTGCATGTGCAGCTATCTATAATATTGCCTGGGGAGTTATAGTCATTCTATTCCCAGATCTATTGTTTGAACTGCTCGAGATTCCTCCTTTAAACTACCCTTTTTTAATGAGCGGCATCGGTATGTTCGTTGGAGTATATGGCTACGGTTATTGGGTGGTCTCTAGAGAACCGCTGAAATATCCACAACTCGTTTTTATTGGGTTATTAGGAAAAGTTCTTGGTCCGATTGGGTGGTTCTACCACGTTTATTTAGGAGATATTCCGTTACGCAGCATGTGGATCAATGTGTTCAATGACCTCTTTTGGATTCCTTTTTTTATAGCATATCTGATTTGGGTAAGAAAGAATAGTATTAGCTCTTCAAAAATCTCAAACTAATTTCTATTGCTTCTTTAGTATGTTCTGGTAATTGCTTGTCAGTCCAGGGATGCTTACCGCCAAAGGTATGATTGGCCCCCTCAATAATTTTGAGGTCACTCGCAGGCATTCTGTTTTGGAGCAACTCAACTTCTGAAAGACTGACTGCCTCATCGTTGCTGCCATGGATAAATTGAACCGGAACATTGACTTGCTGAGCGTTTGCCAATAAATCAAGTCGATGTCGGTTAGCGTAGAAATCAGTATAGAGTTGATAGTACTGAGGCAGCTGTTGTTTGGTGCGGGCATTTAAGATATATTCAACCCCTTCCTTACGCCAATGTTCTTCATTAAATGCAGTTACTCTTTTTTCAAAATCGCCAACAGAAGCCCAGGCCAATACCTTTTTAACGCGTGCATCTTCTGCAGCTTTAAGAAGGGAGATCCCTCCTCCCATACTGTGTCCCCAGAGATACAATTGGCCGCTGTCAATCTCATCTGCAAAAGTGTTTTCGTTAAGTATAAAATCGATTATAGCTCCTAAATCATCTAACTGGATAGAATAATTGTTGTTTCCAAAAGCGTCTAAGTCCACAAAATCGGTTTGCTTATCAGGAGTAGTGCCGTTATGAGAGTAATTGAAGGCTACAACAAAAAATCCTTCGTTAGCAAATCGTTTAGCTAATTGAGGAAAATTTCCCCAATCTTTAAAACCCTTAAATCCGTGTGAAAAGATTAAAATGGGTTTTGGCTGCTGGCTGCTAACAAAATGGATATTAGTTGCCATTTGTTTACCCGATGAATGAATTAAGAGCGAAAGTTCTTTCATTTATTTTAAGGTTGAGATAAGCATTTTGCTATGATGATGCTCCACATGATAAATCGTAAAGTAGAGCATTTCTCGCAAAGTTAGTTTTCCCAATATCGGATGAGGTAGTAAGTATGAATCCAGTTGGTCCTCATCATAACTGTTGATCCCCTTTTCTAGTTTATCTAATGCTGATATTAAACTATTTATCAAACGTACTTTTTCGGCCAGAGGCACTGCTTTAGGAATGAATTTAGAAGGTGCCTTAGCTCCATTTGAAAGTTTTAACTGGTATCGATTAACCAATTCGGGATAGGGACGCGAAGTGCGATCAGGCTTTCCGAATAATAATCTAAGCAAAAACTTCGGAAGCAGAAAAGCCGGGGTAACCGCTGAAACAGATATTAAAATATGATCCAGCTGTTGCCCTGCAGTCCATTTTTCGTTTACTGAAAGCATGAAAGCATAATCATCTAAACCGTGTAAAGTCTCAATAAACTTTTGATGGTTTACCTGTAATGCTTCTATAATTTCATTCCGAGTAAGAATGGTAATAGTTGATGTTGAATTATTCATTGACAAATTTTATAGCTCCCCATTTTTCAGGAATATGCATATTGACTACACCCATTGGGCTCCAAACCCAATTGTATTCGGGTAATGAATGCCCGGTTTTTGGATCTTTACGTTTTAAATAGCTCCCATCTACAGTATCAAAACGCCACTGTACTCTGGAGAAGTTCATCTTCCATGATTCACCCAACTGCGGAGCCTGGTTTTCCTTAAATGAATTCCAAGGGATAAACATTTCTACTGACCAGCCATTATCCACATCTGTTGGATTGTTTAAGCTACCCATTAACGCAACGGCAGTTTCTAACCCGGCTGCAGTCCAGTTATTGTCAGGTCGGCCTCCCTTGCTATAGGCCTTATCAAGCTTCAAATCCCAAACGGTATTTAATGCATTAACCTCAATTTCATAATAATTTAAGCCATCATTTCCAGGATCTATAAAAACTTCAAAATCATTATCGTGAAAAATGATAGCATCATGTTTGGTTAATGAAGCCTGAAGCTGAGGTTCTTCAAGCTGAGCATAAATATAGAGTCCTTGGTCACTCCAAAGCATTTTAAATCGTGTGGTATAAAATGGAGCTGGTTTATTTTTCCCTTCTATGTCGGTGAAATAATCGCTCCAATCTGCATTTTCCCAAGCAGATTCATCGGCTTTTCCGTCAACTGTAATTGCACTATTTGTCTTTTTGCAATTGAAATAGGATGATTTAGCCGGAGTCTGGGTTTGTGCTGACGAAGTATGAGAGGAGGCGCAGAAGGAACAAAACAGGCAAATTGTAAGAACAAGGGAATTATAGGGAAACATCGATAAAATCTAAATAATTGATGCTTAAATATACTCAGAACTTGCAAAAGCGATCATATAATCTTCAAATTCCTGATAGTGAATTGTAAAATCAACCGGGCAGTTTTGCTCAAGTATATTTGCCTGCATTTGCCCTTTAGGCTTATAGTCGAAAGGCTTTAATCGGATATGTTCCTGCAGACTTACTGATTTTTTTCCAAACAATTTATATAATGCTTCTTTGCCAGCCCAACAGGCATATAAATGTTTCGTTCTTTGTTCTGGATTAATAAAGGCCTGCTCATTTTTGCTCAGAAACTTATCTTCAATTCTCAGAATTTTGTCCTTAATCAACTCAATATCAATGCCCACTTTTTTGCTTTTGCTAATCATTACAGCGGCATAATCAAAAGAATGGCTCAATGAAAAATGGTGAGGCAGGTTAACCAGGTAAGGCTTGTGATGTTCGTCAAGCGCCGTTTTTATAAAATCGGGTGTATTGATTAAACTTCTTAGAAGAACGCGACTGCTGAGCCAATGCAATTCTCGTTTACCCTTGCTTAAACTTTCATAAACCTCTTTTTCTGATTGATCTAATTGAAGTTTTGAATAAAGTAACTCGGCCGGTTCTTCAATTTTCCAAACGGCGTATTCGGTATCAGTATCAATAATTTTATGGAGCACAATGGCCATTACTGTAGATTTATGTAATGAGTATCTTGTTATTACTAGTTAATATAGTTTACTTAGCTAGCAGCTAAAATAACAGTAAACTGAGCTCAAAGATCGCTCATAAAACGACTTATAAAAATTATATTTTTGGTCCTTAAATTAACATAGATGATTCTTTCCGATAAACTTATTTTGCAAGAGATTGAAAAAGGAACAATAGTAATTGAACCATATGATCGAAAATATTTAGGCACAAATTCTTACGATGTGCATCTTGGGAAGTATTTGGCCACTTATAAAGATCGCGAACTTGATGCGCGCAAGCATAACGAAGTGGTGCATTTCGAAATTCCGGAGGAGGGTTTTTTACTTCAGCCTAATACACTATATCTTGGGGTAACGGAAGAATATACCGAAACGCATGCACACGTGCCTTTTTTAGAAGGTAAATCAAGCACGGGTCGTTTGGGTATCGATATTCACGCAACAGCAGGAAAAGGCGATGTTGGTTTTTGTAACACCTGGACGCTTGAAATTTCATGTGCGCAGCCGGTTCGTATTTATGCAGGTATGCCAATTGGCCAGCTAATTTATTTTGTGGTTGAAGGTGAAGTAGAAAACCTTTATAATCATAAACAAAATGCTAAATATACAGGCAGAACAGCAAAACCTGTAGAGTCTATGATGTGGAAAAATAGCTTTTAGTGAGAATTCGCTAAAAGCTACTTTGTTTCTTTACTAAACTTATAAAACTTTGACAGCAAAGTCTTTATATTGTTTTTTTTACACTTACCTTTCTCTTTCTCTTCTCCTTTTTCGTAAATTATATTTAAGTGATTTAACTAAGGGTTGCTATTAACCCAATCTGAAACTAAAGACCTTTCAGTACGCGCTTTTTTTTGCATAGTTTATTCCTAATCTAATCTTGCGACTATGAAAAAGTCTCTCTTCGCTATCGTTACCATTATAGGTTTGGCTGCCATAGCCTTATCAGCACGCTTTCCGAGTGATGGAAGCCCTTTAATAAAAAAAATCTCAAAGAATCTTGAAGAGCTTTACCTTAAAGTCCCCCAAGAAAAGGTATATGTTCAGTTTGATAAGCCTTATTACGCGGCAGGGGACAATATATTTTTTAAAGCCTATGTGGTAAACGCGAACGATCACACTCCTTCCCAGTTAAGTAAATTGGTTTATATCGATATTTTAAATGGGGATGAACAGATTGTTAAGCAGCTGATGCTAAAGAAAGACCATGGTGAATACAATGGAACCATTGGATTGACAGATTCAATGCCTGAAGGTACTTACCGTTTAAGGGCGTATACCAATTGGATGAGAAATTTCGATGAGGACTATTTTTTCACCAAGGAGTTAAAGATCGGAAACTCGAGGCTTACCAATGTTTATAGTTCTATTGACTACGAGTACGATAAAGCGCAAAAAAATGACGAAGTAATGGCGGTAATTAAGTTTCAGGATGAGAAAGGCCAGCCGATTAAAAGCAAGAATGTAAGTTATGAGGTGATTATGGTAGGCAGAAGCGGCACTAAAGGCAAAGCCGAAACCACTGAACAAGGAGAAATCAAGATACCGGTGGAGAATATTAACAATGCCAACTACGCTCACAAACGGATTATTACCTCAATTAACTATGATGGACTGCCATTTGTAAAATCATTCTATCTGCCATATTTCTCTTCGGATATTGATCTTCAGTTCTTTCCTGAAGGTGGCTACCTGGTGGAAACAATCCCCAATATTGTTGCATTTAAGGCCGTTGATGTTCATGGAAAAGGTGTAGATATACAAGGATATATTACCGATCAGAATAATAATAACATAACTGATTTCAATACAAAATATTTGGGAATGGGTAAGCTAGCCCTGATTCCCGAACCCGGCAAGAAATACACCGCTCACTTCAAAAATCGTGGAGGAACAGAACAAACAGTTGCCCTGCCCGGAGCTGTTTCTGATGGCATTGTGTTAAATCTGCGTACACAAACCAAAGATCGGATTCAGGGAATGCTAATAGCTTCAAAAGCTTTTCAGCAGACCAGTAAAGAAGTGGTGGTAATTGGGCAGTCGCATGGTGTAATTTATTATACAGCTAGTGAAAAACTAGAAGATAAGGCCTATCAAATTGCTATCCCTAAGGATAATTTTCCTAGCGGGGTTGCACAAATTACTGTGTTTACAATTGATGGAACTCCGTTAGTGGAACGATTGGTATTTATTAATAAAAATGACGGACTGAATATTGAAGTAATCAGCGATAAGCAAGTGTACGGTCAGCGAGATAAAGTTGACATGTCTGTAGCGGTTAAAGACAAATACGGAAATCCTGTTGAGGGCGACTTTTCAATTGCTGTTACGGATGATCAGTCTGTAACAATCGATCCGCACTCCAACAACATACTTTCCAATTTATTGCTTACATCAGATTTAAAAGGAACCATTGAGCAACCCGGATATTACTTTGATTCAAAGAATACCGATGCTGATGCCAATTTAGATTTATTAATGTTAACTCAGGGCTGGAGAAGGTTTGAATGGAATGATATAATTGCTGGGAAAACTCCCGAAACCAACCATCCGATAGAAGTTGGAATGTCAGTAGCAGGGAAAGTGACCTCAATGTCGGATAATACGGCAATTAAAAATGGCGCGATTACCTTCTTTAGTGCTAAAAACAAAGAGATTTTTGAAGTTTCAAAAACTGATGAAAAAGGCAAATTCTTAATCACGGGTTTAGAATTCGCAGATAGTACCCGGTTTATTCTTCAGGCACGCAATGAAAAAGGTGGCAAAGCAGTCGATATTGAAGTTGAAGACTCTTTTCATCCTGCCCCGCTTAATCATTTGGTTGTTCCTGAAAATGTGAATGTTCAATTGGCACAGTACATTAAATCGAACAGGAAGCCATTTGAATATGAAAGAGCTAAGTATGGATATAAAACTGTGTTGTTAAGCGAGGTGGTGGTAAGAAGTACAAGATTGAGAACCAGTGAGCCATCGGTTATGAAATTATATTCTCATGCTGATGCTGTGCTTACTGCCGATGATATTGCCAAATCATCTGCCCTCAGTTCGGGTAATCTTTTGGATGCAATAAGAGGTCGCGTGGCCGGCGTTCAGGTTATTGGTAATGATGTATTAATTCGTGGTCCGAGCACTATTTTCGGAAGTACAAGTCCACTTGTTGTGCTTGATGGCACCGAAACAGACGTTGGCTGGCTTTCAATGATAAATCCGAATGATGTGGCATCCATTGATTTCTTAAAAGGTCCGAGTGCAGCAATTTATGGCTCAAGAGGAGCTAATGGTGTAATCGCGGTTTACACAAAAAGAGGTAAATTTTTAAGTGGTGCTTATTACAAAAAAGGATTATTAAGCTTTTATCCGATAGGTTATCATGTTGCTAAAGCATTTTATGTTCCTAAGTACGACCAAGAGAACAAAGCAAGTGTTCCTGACTTTAGAACAACCATTTATTGGAACGGAATGGTTAGAACAAATGCCGACGGGATGGCTAAGGTTTCATTTTTTACAGCCGATAATACAACCACTTATTCCACCATTATTGAAGGTGTTGCCAACAATGGTGACATTGGTCGTGGTACTCATTCAATGAAAGTAGTTTCAAAGAATCCTTAATTACGTATAATAAATTATGGCTTAAAATGGAAGAGCGACTTACTGAGTCGCTCTTCTTTTATTTTCAATAGTTTAATTAACTGAAGTGGTTAATATTTTGGTGTGAAACCCATATTCCAGAACATGAATGACCATTGGTCAGTAGCCTCCTCAATTATTTTTGAAGTAGGTTTTCCTGCTCCATGCCCAGCTTTTGATTCAATTCGGATTAAAATTGGGTTGTCACCTGAATGCTTTTCTTGTAAAGTGGCTGCAAATTTAAACGAGTGTGCCGGAACTACACGGTCGTCATGATCGGCAGTAATGATCATGGTTGCCGGATAATTGATACCTGGTTTGATAGTATGTAATGGTGAATACTTGATCAAATAATCAAATTGTTCTTTTTTATCACTTGAACCATATTCAACAGCCCAGCCCCAGCCGATGGTAAATTTATGGTAACGAAGCATATCGAGTACTCCTACCGCCGGAAAGGCAACTTTGAACAAATCAGGACGCTGAACCTCGCAAGCACCAACCAGTAAACCTCCGTTAGAGCCACCGGCAATTGCCAGGCGAGAAGATGATGTATATTTTTCTTTAATCAAGTATTCGCCGGCTGCTATATAATCATCAAACACGTTTTGCTTTTTTTCCATCATGCCGCCTTTATGCCAGTCTTCTCCATATTCGCCCCCACCTCGAAGATTAGCCAATGCGAATACACCGCCATTTTCCAGTAAGATTAATCTCGAAACACTGAACGAAGGAGTTAAACTGATGTTAAACCCGCCGTAAGCATATAAATAAGTTGGATTGCTTCCATCCAGTTTCAAGCCTTTTTTATGCACAATGAACATTGGCACTTTAGTGCCATCTTTGCTGGTATAAAACACCTGCTTGGTTTCGTAATCGGCAGTGTTAAAGTTGATCTCTGTTTTACGGAATACGGTTGATTTACCTGAGCCAATCTCATAGCGATAAATAGTTCCCGGATTGGTAAAGCTGCTGAATGTATAGAAAAACTCGTTATCCTCTTTTTTGCCAGATGGCAAAGACGCTGTTCCAATGCCCTCCAGTTTAATTTCACGAACTAGTTTTCCATTTAATTCGTGCTCATATAAGCGGGTGCTGGCATCTTTAAGATAAGAGGTGAATAGTTTACCTCCTCCGGTTGAAGCTCCGTTCAATAAATCTTTAGACTGTGGAATGATTTCTTTCCAGTTGGCCTGATCAGGATTATTAGGGTCAACAGAAATAACACGGAAATTCGATGCATTGTTATTCGTTAATACAAGCAAACGGTCGCCATCATTATCAATAACATCATAATCGAATTCAAAACCTTTAAATAGTAATTTGAAGTCACCGCCTTTTGTTAAATCTTTCCAATAAACCTCGGTTCCATGGGTTCCTTCCGAAGAAACTACAATTAAAAAGCGCTCATCTTCTGTAACTCCTGCACCAAAGTAACGCAGCGGATGATCCTTGTCCTGATAAATCAGTTCATCGGCCGATTGTGGTGTGCCCATTTTATGATAGTAAATTTTTTGAAACTGGTTCTGGTTCGAAAACTCTTTGCCAGCAACAGGTTCGTCGTAGCGACTATAATAAAATCCATCTTTACACCAGTTTGCTCCCGAAAACTTTACCCATTTGATCACATCGCCGGTAGGCTGTTGAGTAGCTACATCAATTACTTTTATTTCCACCCAATCCGATCCTGATGCAGTGGTCCCGATGGCAGCATATTTATTGTCTTTAGAAAAATTGATGTTATTTAATGCAACGGTTCCATCTGCAGAAAGCTTATTCGGATCGAGGAAAACTTTTGGAGTTCCGGTAAGCCCTTTCTGATAGTATAAAACAGCCTGATTTTGTAAGCCATCGTTTTTATAGAAAAAGTAGTTATCCCCTTTTTTAAAAGGTGCCGAGTATTTCGGATAGTTCCACAGTTCAGTTAATCGCTGTTTGATCTTATCACGGTAAGGGATTTGAGAAAGATAGCCTTGTGTAACCTGATTTTCGGCTTTCACCCATTCCTTAACATCAGCAGCAGTGTCGTTTTCTAACCAGCGGTAAGGATCAGCAATGGTGGTTCCGAAATAATTGTCTGTTGTGTTGTCTTTTTTAGTGTCGGGATATTTGATCATATTTTTTTGTTGGGCATTGGCAGAAATACCTGCTATTAATGCCATCAGTAATAGATAATGTTTTTTCATGAAAAAGAGTTTTGATTAGCGGATTAAAAATAGAACTTTCCTTCAAAACTTAGGTAGTACTTGCTAAGCAATGAATTTAGGCTTGTGTTATGTTTTTTTACCTTTGCAAAAAAATAATCCATTGCAAGAAAAGAAAAAGATCTATTTCGCATCCGATTTTCACCTGGGCGTTCCTACTTATGAGAAAAGCAGGGAACGCGAAGACCGTGTGGTTCGTTGGCTTGATTTTATTAAAAACGATGCTGCTGAAATTTACCTGTTAGGTGACATTTTTGATTTCTGGTTTGAATACAAGACGGTGGTTCCAAAAGGCTATATACGCCTACTAGGGAAGCTGGCCGAGTTGGCTGATAGCGGGATTAAACTCACGTTTTTCAAGGGTAACCATGATATGTGGATGTTTAATTATTTCGAAAAGGAACTGGGCGCCACCGTTATTTCTAATGAAAAAATTATAGAGCAGAACGGCAAAAGGCTGTTTGTTCATCACGGCGACGGACTTGGCCCTGGCGATTCGTTTTATAAAATGCTGAAGAAGTTTTTCAGAAGCAGTGTTTGCCAATGGTTATTTGCGCGCCTGCACCCAAATTTAGGAATTGGTATTGCCGATAAATGGAGCCGTGGTAGTCGTATTGCTAATGATAAAAAAGAAGAGTTTTTAGGAGAGGAGAATGAATGGCTCGCGATTTATTCAAAGGAAATGTTGCAAAAAGAGCATTTCGATTACTTTATTTATGGCCATCGTCATTTGCCTTTAGATATTAAGCTTTCAGCATCAAGCCGATACATAAACATTGGCGAATGGATTCACTTTAACTCGTATGCTGTGTTTGACGGTGAAAATGTGGAGCTTAAGTATTTCGAAAAGGAAAATCTTTAACCATCTAAACATCAGATACATTTCGCTGTTTAAGTATAAAAGCTTAATTTTGCAGCCCTAAAATAATCCCTAAGGATTTAAGAATATGATTGATAAACTGGATGCCATCAAGCAACGTTGGCAAGATGTAGAACAACAATTGTCGAGCCCAGAAGCAATGAGCGATATGAAACGCTTTGCTGCGCTTAACAAAGAATATAAAGAATTAACCAAGGTGGTGGAAAAAGCTGAGATCTATAAAAAAGTAGTCAGCAATATAGAAGCCAATAAGGAAATGTTAGCCACTGAAAAGGATGCAGAGATGAGAGAGATGGCTAAGCTGGATTTGGATGAATTACTTCCACAGAGAGACGAGCTGGAGGAAGAAATTCGTGTGATGCTGATTCCTAAAGATCCGGAAGACGCCAAGAATGCTATTCTTGAGATTCGTGGTGGTGCCGGAGGTGATGAAGCAAGTTTATTTGCAGGCGATTTGTATCGTATGTATATGCGTTTTTGCGAAGCCAAAGGGTGGAGAACCGAATTGGTGGATGAAACTGCAGGAACTGCCGGGGGTTATAAAGAGATCGTGATTAATGTTAGTGGTGAAGATGTGTATGGTCAGTTGAAATACGAATCGGGTGTTCACCGCGTACAACGTGTACCTTCAACTGAAACTCAAGGACGTGTTCACACTTCAGCAGCATCAGTGGTAGTTCTTCCTGAAGCTGACGAGTTTGATGTTCAGATCAACATGAATGATATTCGTAAAGATTTGTTCTGTGCTTCTGGTCCGGGTGGTCAATCGGTAAACACAACTTATTCGGCTGTTCGTTTAACACACATTCCTACAGGTGTTGTAGCTCAGTGTCAGGATGAGAAATCGCAGATCAAGAACTTCGAAAAGGCATTAGGTGTACTTCGTTCACGTATTTATGAGATGGAGTTGCAGAAACATTTGGAAGAAACTGCCAAGAAACGTAAAACCATGGTTTCTACCGGAGACCGTTCAGCTAAGATCCGTACTTATAACTTCCCGCAAAGCCGTATTACCGAACATAGAATTGGATTAACTTCCCACAATCTTTCGGCAGTGATGGATGGAGATATTCAGGATATTATTGATGCGCTGCAATTAGCGGAAAACGCAGAGCGTATGAAAGAAGGAACAACCGTATAAGGTTTTTTACATAAATTATTAAGAACCGGCTTATGGCCGGTTTTTTTGTGGCTTGGGGTCATTAAGTAATCGTATTTCTTAATGTTCCATAAGATTCAGAAAGGCAAATAGAATAGTTAATAGCTTCTTTTAAAGATAATTCAAAAAATCTATTTGACTTATGGGTAGCACCTAGGAATAGTTTATAATTAGCAATCACTTTTTTTAGAAAAGGCATAAACAAAAAAAGCCTCACATTTGTGAAGCTTTTTGCGGACCGGCTCAGCCGGGAGGACTCGAACCCGTCTCGGCTCAGCCGAGACCGTGGCAGTAAGGCATTCTAACCCTTAATCAAAATATTTGTGGGCTGTTTACAAAGCCATTCGAAGTATTCCTTTTTACATTTTTTGAGCTTTCGTTCCCGGATCAATGCTGATTGTTTATTGGCATGCTCTTCAACATAAATTAATTCCCATGGAGTTTTTGTCGAAGTGAATTGTGATAGGCCGAGGTTATGTTCCTCTAATCGTTTGCAATAATCTTCAGTGAACCCTTTATAGAAAGATCCATCTTTTCGGCTTTTTAAAATGCAGATGTAAAAAGGCATAAACAAAAAAAGCCTCACATTTGTGAAGCTTTTTGCGGACCGGCTGAGCCGGGAGGACTCGAACCCGTCTCGGCTCAGCCGAGACCGTGGCAGTAAGGCATTCTAACCCTTAATCAAAATATTTGTGGGCTGTTTACAAAGCCATTCGAAGTATTCCTTTTTACATTTTTGAGCTTTCGTTCCCGGATCAATGCTGATTGTTTATTGGCATGCTCTTCAACATAAATTAATTCCCAGGGAGTTTTTGCCGAAGTGTATTGTGATAGGCCGAGGTTATGTTCCTCTAATCGTTTGCAATAATCTTCAGTGAACCCTTTATAGAAAGATCCATCTTTTCGGCTTTTTAAAATGTAGATGTAAAAAGGCATAAACAAAAAAAGCCTCACGTTTGTGAAGCTTTTTGCGGACCGGACGGGACTCGAACCCGTCTCGGCTCAGCCGAGACCGTGACAGGGCGGCATTCTAACCCTTGATCAAAATATTTGTGGGCTGTTTACAAAGCCATTCGAAGTATTCCTTTTTACATTTTTTGAGCTTTCGTTCCCGGATCAATGCTGATTGTTTATTGGCATGCTCTTCAACATAAATTAATTCCCATGGAGTTTTTGTCGAAGTGAATTGTGATAGGCCGAGGTTATGTTCCTCTAATCGTTTGCAATAATCTTCAGTGAACCCTTTATAGAAAGATCCATCTTTTCGGCTTTTTAAAATGTAGATGTAAAAAGGCATAAACAAAAAAAGCCTCACATTTGTGAAGCTTTTTGTCCCGGCTGAGCCGGGAGGACTCGAACCCGTCTCGGCTCAGCCGAGACCGTGACAGGGCGGCACTCTAACCTTGATCAAAATATTTGTGGGCTGTTTACAAAGCCATTCGAAGTATTCCTTTTTACATTTTTTGAGCTTTCGTTCCCGGATCAATGCTGATTGTTTATTGGCATGCTCTTCAACATAAATTAATTCCCATGGAGTTTTTGTCGAAGTGAATTGTGATAGCCCGAGGTTATGTTCCTCTAATCGTTTGCAATAATCTTCAGTGAACCCTTTATAGAAAGATCCATCTTTTCGGCTTTTTAAAATGTAGATGTAAAAAGGCATAAACAAAAAAAGCCTCACATTTGTGAAGCTTTTTGCGGACCGGACGGGACTCGAACCCGCGACCTCCGCCGTGACAGGGCGGCATTCTAACCAGCTGAACTACCGATCCAAGAATTTTTAATTTGTTTCAGAAACCGTTTGTTTCTGAATTTGAAGCCTCTGCTTCGTTTTTAGCTGCGGACCGGACGGGACTCGAACCCGCGACCTCCGCCGTGACAGGGCGGCATTCTAACCAGCTGAACTACCGATCCAAGATTTTTAATTGATTCAGAAACCGTTTGTTTCTGAATTGAAGCGTCTGCTTCTTTTTAGCTGCGGACCGGACGGGACTCGAACCCGCGACCTCCGCCGTGACAGGGCGGCATTCTAACCAGCTGAACTACCGATCCAATCCCCTTATTTTGGGACTGCAAATATAGAGTCTTTGTTTTAAACTACAAGAAAAAAATCAAAAAAGGAGTAATCGGCTCTAAACGATTAAGTTTTTTAACTTTAAACACAGGTTAAGCTCATTAAGATTTACAATAATTGATTAATGCTTTAGTGGGATACTAATTAATGTGCGGACATTGCCTTTAATCCAATAATGGACGCAATTAAGGTGGTAATGAAAAACAAGCGCCAGAAATCAGCAGGTTCGTTAAAGAAAATTATACCCATAAGTACGGTTCCAACTGCTCCAACACCCGTCCACACGGCGTAGGCGGTTCCAATAGGTAAGGTTTGCGTAGCTTTCACCAGCAAGATCATGCTAATGGTCAGGCAAATAAAGAAACCTGTATACCAGGCGATCGCTGTATTTCCTGTGGATACTTTGGCTTTTCCAAGGCATGACGCGAATCCAACTTCAAATAACCCTGCAATAATTAAAATAACCCAATTCATTTCGTTTCAGTTTTAGAACGGCAAAGATCACAACTGAAAGCTTCAATTCTTTTTACAAATGATAAAAAGTCATTTTATCTCGGCCCGTATTCGACTTAAAGTAACCTGGGAAACACCTAAGTAAGAAGCGATATACCCTAACTGTACCCTTTGTATTAGTTCCGGTTGACGTTCAATTAGCTCCTTATAGCGTTCAATTGCCGTCTTAAACTGTCGTGAAATTAATCGTTCTTCCGTTTTAACCAATTCATATTCCGCAAGTTTTCTGCCCCAATTACTGATATGTATATCTTCATTATACAGCTCCATCAGATCAACGGTTTTTAGTCTGTATAATTCCGAATCCTCTAATAACTCAATGGTTTCATATCCTGGCTTGTTATGGATATAACTGTTATACGAAAGCACCGTGTCCCCTTCTTTGCCAAACCAAAATGTTATCTCATGGGCTTCCGTATTTAGAAAAGCTCTTGCCATTCCTTTTGAAATGAAATACAGGTCTGTTTCGATTTTTCCAGTGTTAAATAATCGATGGCCTTTTGGAAACCGGGCAGGCGAAATTCTTTCAATAAGTTTGTTTAACGAGGCATCGCGTAAATCATAAATGGATCTAAGGATATCTTCTAGTTTCACCTTTATTTTTCAATATGTAAACGACAGTACTATTTCCTATCTTTGCCACCTGTTCTCAGACGGGTCTTGCCCTAAAGATAAAGTCTGATTACGAATACATTGTCATAAAATTAGGGATCTTCTTAAAAAACTATGAATATTTTACTTCTCGGATCAGGTGGCCGTGAACATGCTTTCGCCTGGAAAATTTCTCAAAGTAACCATTGCAGCAAATTATACATTGCTCCAGGAAATGCCGGAACGGCTTCATGTGGTCAGAATGTAGATATAAAAGCTACAGATTTTGAAGGTATAAAGCAATTTGTGTTGCAAAATGCAATTGAATTAGTAGTTGTTGGTCCTGAGGATCCTTTGGTTAAAGGTGTTCATGATTTTTTTTTAGCAGATGATCTGTTAAAAAAAGTGCCGGTAATTGGTCCGCAGAAGTTAGGCGCAACACTTGAAGGAAGTAAAGACTTCTCTAAGCAGTTTATGAAGCGTCATAATATTCCAACAGCAGCTTATGCAAGTTTTACTGCCGAGCAGTTGGAAGAGGGTTTAAAATACCTGGAAACCCAATCGTTGCCTATTGTTTTAAAGGCAGATGGTTTAGCTGCTGGTAAGGGTGTATTAATTTGTGAAACACTTGAAGATGCTAAAACAGAACTTACCGCAATGTTGGCTGATGCTAAATTTGGCGCTGCCAGCAGTACAGTAGTGATTGAGCAGTTCTTAAAAGGTATCGAACTTTCAGTATTTGTTTTAACAGATGGTAAAAGCTATAAATTGCTTCCATCAGCAAAAGACTATAAACGAATTGGCGAAGGCGATAAAGGTCTAAACACCGGAGGAATGGGTTCTATTTCGCCTGTCCCGTTTGCCAATGAAGAATTTATCAAGAAGGTGGAAGAGCGTATTGTTATTCCAACTGTTGAAGGACTTAAGAAAGATAATATTCCATACAAAGGATTCATTTTTATTGGGCTGATGAATGATGGTGGTGAGCCGTATGTGATTGAGTACAATGTGCGCATGGGCGATCCGGAAACGGAAAGTGTGTTACCTCGTATTAAGTCAGATTTAGTAGAGTTGTTTTTGGGTGTTGCTCATGAAAACTTAGCAGAAAAATCATTTGAGGTTGATGATCGTACCGCTACTACTATTATGCTGGTTGCAGGAGGGTATCCGGGTGATTATGAAAAAGGCAAAGAAATTACCGGTTTTGATGCTATTGAAGATAGCTTAGTATTTCATGCCGGAACAACACAAAAGGACGGTAAGGTTGTAACCGCAGGTGGACGTGTGATTGCCATAACAACACTGGGAAAAGACATCCCTTCAGCTTTAGCTGTTTCGAACGCTAATGCGCAGAAGATTAAATTTGAAGATAAATACTATCGTCGCGATATCGGATTCGATCTGCAATAAGCAACGTGAAATCAAAATATTTAGAGACCTGCAGCCGAAACTGCAGGTTTTTTTATGTCGATGAGAAAGAAAATGACTAAATTAATGAGTACAAAACAGTAAGTATGAAGCTACCTTTATGGACCATAGTTATTTGCTCATTGCTATGCATAACTACAACATTTTGTTCGAGGGAGCTTACCTTTGTAAGAGTTCAACCAAATGAACAATCCACTATTCGTGAAATGGAGCCCATGAAGAAAGATACTTCTATTAACAAAGTTGAAATAGAAGAGGCGAGTAGTTCCGCTGTTCTAAGCAAACCAGCTCTTTCTAATTCATATAAGGTTAAGCAAAAGCGATCAGGTTATGTTCCCCAAACAAGCACTTCAAGAAAATCGCTAACTGAGATCTACACAAATGCAGCTCACCAGAGCAAAAAAACGACATTAAGCCATAATGTAGCTAAATACAGCAAAGCATTACTCCCACCCTCTAAACCGCAAAAAAGCAAAACATATGGTGGTGCTATCCTTATGGGTTTGGGAATAGCAGCCGTACTAATAGGAGTTTTTGCTAATCCTGCTAGTTGGTGGGTAATTGTCCTTGGTGCTCTTATGTTCTTATTGGGAGCGGCGCTTTTAGTTTCTGGATCAATGAGTGGTTGGGGGCGATGAACCAACTTTTGCCTAAATAAGTTTCTGGAAAGTTCTCCACCATCTGTCAGGCATATCTCCGTTGCTGGCTGTTTGATAGTCAGCATAGCTGCAAGGCACTAAATAGAAACGTTCGTTTTTGGTATTATTTGGAAAAGGAATCTGCATCCACCAGCGACCCGTTTTAGGACTTTTGTAGAATACCACCTCATGACTCGTATCGCTCAAGAATGCCCTGTATTTTGTCATTTCTTCGGTAGGATTAAACGGATAATCCTGCTTACGATTATAATAACCTTCAATAAAACACCAGATCATTTGAGCTACCAGATGTGCTGAATGGCCGTATGGATCATGTTTCGGATTTAACTCATAAAACCCAATCGATAATAGCTTGTCGCTCATTCCGGCATAACGGCACATTTGGCAAGCCTGTTCGCCATAAAAACCATTAGGGGTTGCATTGCCATTACCCGGTGCGTCGCTCTGTCTAATCGCAGAAATATCAATGCTGATCATGTTGGCATTTCGGATAATAGGTTCCGAATCCTGAAGCTTATGGGTGATTTCTCCCAAACGATGGGTGTCAAAATACATCTTGTCCATCAAGCGTAAACTCTCCTGGCTTACGAAATAGGTTTGATAGCCGATATTACTATAGTTGAACAGGTTGTTTGGTTCATGAAGGATAATGCTGTTTAAATAAGATTTCGAAGAATTTTCATGCTCTTCAGAAGTGGCATCTAAATCAAATTGATTATCGATAGCAACGAGGTCAACACGTTGTTCAATGGCTTCATAAGCTAAATATTGAGCAAAAGAAAGATCCTGACCACCTCCTAAAATTATAGGAACTATGTTTAGCTTCATTAACTCTTCGCAAACAATGCGAAGGGCAACGTAGGTATCCTTTATTGTTTCTCCGGCCTTAATATTTCCCAGATCAGCAATGTTACTGCTGTAATTACCTTCGGTAAGCTTATATAAAAAAGAGCGAACACTATCGGGAGCTTTAGAACATCCGGCATTATTAATTGCCAAACGATCTTCTTCAACGCCAACCAATGCAATGTTTAATCCTTCAAAATCAGGAAATTCACTTCCTTGCGCATAGATTTTAATCGTAGAGCCCAAATTAAAAGCTTCATAACCGTTTGCAGGTATTATTGAATCAATATTAATGGGAGAAAGAAAGTCAGACAGGTTCATGGGGTATTATGGTTTTTGCAGCAACAAAGTAACAAAGGAATTCGGAAAAAGGAAATGACAATATTCAATTGATGCTGTTTGATGCAGGCACATTTTTGTTTATCGCCCTCATCACGTACTTTCGCAGTAAAACAGAATAATTTATGATTCTTATAACAGGTGCAACAGGATTCCTTGGCTCACAACTTGCACTCGATTTACTAAAACAGGGGAAATCAGTTAGAGCAATAAAACGGTCTTCTGCTGTTATTCCTGAAAGTTTAAAGAATAGCACAATTGAATGGGTTGAGGGTGATGTGCTGGATTATTTTTCAATAGAAGATGCACTTGAAGGCGTTAATTATGTATACCATTGTGCGGCAAAAGTGGCGCTGAATCCAAAGTACAAGGCCCAGATGTATCGCACCAATATTGAAGGAACCGCCAATGTGGTAAACGCATGTATGGTGAAAGGTGTAAAAAAGTTAATGCACGTTAGTTCAATTGCCGCAGTAGGATTTACCAAACCTGGAGAACTGATTACAGAGAACAATAAATTTGAATATGCGCCAACAAACTCCCCCTATGCAGTAAGTAAGTACGAAAGCGAGAATGAAGTTTGGCGTGGAGTTGCGGAAGGGCTAAATGCGATTGTCGTTAACCCGAGCATTATTATTGGGATGGATGATTGGGAGCGTGGAAGCGGACGTATATTCGGGATGGTTAATAAAGGCAATAAGTTTTATGCTGATGGTGGCTGTGGCTATGTGGATGTTCGGGACGTTAGTGCTTGCATGATCAAACTGATGGAGTCGGATTTGAAGAATGAACGATATGTGATTAATGCTGATAACCTCAGCTTTAAAGAGCTGCTGTCGTTAATAGCTCAAAACTTAAATAAACCTGTGCCTTCATTTAATGTAAAAAAATGGCAGTTGGCAATTGGCTGGCGCATCGCTAAACTAATATCCATTTTTACTGGAAAAGAGCCTGCACTAACTAAAGATACAGCGACCTCGGCTCCGGTTACTCAATTTTATTCCAATAAGAAAGTGTTGAATGCAATTGATCATCGATTTATACCTATTGCCCAAAGCATAAATGATATTGTTCAAAGGTGCAAAAAATAGGTTTTTGTCTGTTGGATATTGTAAAATAAGGCAATGATTTTTTAAAAATTCGAAATGAATACTGATTTTTGAGTATCCATTAACATTGCAAGCTGATATATTTTGAAGAACCGTTATATTATTGATTTCGACAGCACGTTTACTCAGGTAGAAGCGCTTGACGAGTTAGTGAAAATTTCGCTTAAAGGTCATCCCGACAAAGACCTTGTGCTAAAGCAAATCGAAGATTATACCAATGCGGCTATGGAAGGTCGCATGTCGTTTACTGACAGTCTTCGTGAACGAGTAAAATTGCTTGGAGCGACTGATGATCATTTGCACAAGTTGGTAAAGGTGCTTAAGAAAAAGGTTTCTTCTTCATTTTCCCGTAACCGTAAATTTTTTGAGAAGCATGCCGATGAAGTTTTTATCGTTTCAGGTGGTTTCAAAGAGTTTATTACACCAGTTGTAAGCGATTACAGGATCAAACCGGAAAATATCTACGCAAACACCTTTGAGTTTAATGAGGAAGGTACTATCGTAGGTTATGATACAACAAATCCCTTGTCGCAGGAAGGTGGTAAAGTAAAGCTTCTCAAACAACTAAATTGGGAAGGGAACCTTTATGGCATTGGCGATGGTTACTCTGATTTTCAGCTTAAAGAATCAGGACTTATTAAGAAGTTCTTTGCCTATACCGAAAATATTGCCCGCTCGAGTGTTGTTAAAAACGCAGATCACGTGCTGCCTAGCTTTGATGAGTTCTTGTATGTGAACAATCTTCCAATGGCTATTTCGTATCCTAAAAACCGAATCTTGTGTTTGTGTATAGGTGACATTCCAGAGGAAGCAATAGCGATTTTAAAAAAAGACGGTTTCTCGATCCGGCATAAATCATCTTTTGAAGAGAAATATGTGGCCGATGTGGGTATGATGCTTTTGGGTAATGGTGAAATAATAAAGATCGAAAAGTTAAAAAGAGCTACTACCTTGAAAACAATTGGCTATTTGGGCAATGCCAAGGAAAAGCTTGATATGGAATTATGTACCAAAATGGGTATTGTAGTTTTTGATGATCGTAAGAATAACACCAATAATGGTTTGTTTATTCCTAAGCGCATGGCTGATTTCATCAATTCGGGGGCCAGTTATTTAAGCTGCAACTTTCCTAATATTCAACTTACACTACAAAAGAATGCACATCGTTTAATTCATATTCATCATAATGTGCCCGGAATTATGGCACAGATCAATAGCGTAATGGCCGATCACGGTATCAACATTTTAGCACAGTACCTTAAAACCAATGAGCAAATTGGCTATGTGATTACTGATGTTAATGCCGAGTATGATAAAAAGGTAATTAAGGCGCTGAAAAAGATTGAGCATACCATTAAATTTAGGTTGTTGTATTAATTACCAAAATTGAATACCAAGTCATTTTTGCGAAAAGAATATCTTTTAAAACGGAAACAGCTTTCTGAAAGAGCGTTCGGTCAGGCTAATCTTGATATTTTATCACAGTTTAAATCGATTGACCTATCTGGTATTAAGGTTATTCATTTGTTTTTATCGATTACTGAAAAGCATGAAATTGATACTCAATTAATTGTTGATTACTTAAAGCAGCATCACCCGCATATAACTATTGCTGTTCCTCAAAGTAATTTCTCTGCATTAACGCTAACTCATTTTATCATCGACGATGATTTGGTGATTGAGAAAAACAAGTGGAATATTCCGGAACCCATTTCCGGAACCCAACTATCTCCTAAAGAAATTGATATGGTTTTGGTGCCTTTACTGGCAGTTGATAGTAAGGGTTTCCGAGTTGGTTATGGAAAAGGTTTCTACGACCGGTTTTTAGCTGAATGCAGGCCAGATATTCAAAAAATAGGCTTGTCTCAGTTTGAACCAATTGAGGCAATTGAAGACTTAAACGAATTCGATTTGCCTTTAGATGTTTGTTTAACCCCCACTAAAGTTATTCAGTTTTAACTACTGCTTTTATAAAATCACTTACCAAAAACGCGATGGTTTTTGACACCCTGTTATCATTAGGGTTATTTGCTAAACTTGGCGCTCCTTCGGCTATGTGTAAATAGGCTGGCTTAAGGTGACAAGCCACTTTATGAACAAACTGTCGAGCCTCGTTTACCGTAAAGCCACTCGGTGTTTCGGCGCTAGAAGGAATATAAGCTATTGTATCCAAGTCGATTTCAACACCTGCCGGACTTTCTTTTACAAAGTTAATGCCTTCCAGTACCGCAGACCCAAAGTCGGTTTTTGAATGAAGATAGATGCCTTCAAATGTTATATAGCCGATATCCGGGTTAGTTTTTAACGTTTCCCAAACGGTTTGCGATTGATAGTTTTGCTGTAATCCCAGCATGAAATATCGTTTCAGCAAACCTTCGTTATAGGCGTAACTAAAACCATTTCCACTATGTCTTCCTTCAAGCGGTCTGAAATCGGAATGAGCATCGAGGTTAATGCAATTGATATATTTTTCGGTTCTTTGTCCAGATTCACTTAATCCTTCGGAAACTGCCTTAATAATCGGATAAGAGTTGTTATGTCCACCGCCTATAACCACCGGAATTTTTCCAGCCTTTGCAATTAGCTTTACAATTTTGATTACCCTACGATCAACTTCCTCAACCAGTTTTCTTAGCTCTGTTGCCTGTTCATGGATCTGTGGGTTGAGTTTTTCTGCTGAAGTAAGTAAGTCAGTGAAATCGATATGTCCCAAAACGACAATCTCTCCTCCGTGAAAAAACTCATTGCTCTGGATATTTAAAATGGCTTTTAGAGAAGATGTCCAGGCGCTTTGCGCGCCACCTCTACCCATGTTTGCTCTAACTCCAATGTCTTCGGGTAGGCCCAGCAAAACAAATCGAGCCGGTGAATTAACCAACTCTTCAAACAAGGTTGTTACTGAGTTAATGGTCAATACTCGTTCACCAATTTTAGTCTCCTGGTCCCTGATTGATGTCAATCCCAGTATGTATTCATCAGAATATAGCTGTAGTTTCATGGAGTGCGTAATGCAGTATTAGTTAAACGCCGCCCATTTGGGATGCGTGATATGTTAAAGTTAAAGGTATTTGATGAATGCGAAGAACCTTCGGGTTTTTAGATAGTTCGAATTCAAATCATTTAAATAAGCTTCTTTTTCGAAGCAGATGGCATGATAAGCATCATTGGCATTTTTCTCTTTGGTCCACCGGATCAAAAACTCTATGGTGTACCATAAGTAAAAGCCGATAAGTAGAAGCTCTAATTGTTGCCGTAAATGAATTCGTTCATGATTAAGCAACGAATCATCCGTTCGTAACTCTTTTGATTTTAATATCACAAATGGCCATAATGTTATTGCCTGGGCAAAATTCCCGGTAAAAAACTTCAGAAATCGCTTCGATACGATAACCATACAGGTGATGAATTGTTAGGCTATTATACGACTTTTCCGTTAATTAAAACCTTCTCTATTAAGTTTGAGCCAAAAGCATATGGTAAATAATTAACCGATGGAACAGCTTTCGTAATAATCAGGTTTGCCTGCTTGCTTTTAGTAATACTGCCGTGAGTTGCCGAAAGATCCATTGCGTAAGCTCCGTTTAAGGTGGCCGCGTTAATGGCCTCATTTGGCAACATCTTCATTTTCATACAAGCAAGAGCGACTACCAAATTCATATTTCCCGACGGTGTGGTTCCAGGATTAAAATCTGATGCTAAGGCAACTCCTAAGCCTGCGGCAATCATTCCGCGGGCGTTTGCAAATGGTATATTAATAAATAGCGAACAAGAAGGTAATAAAGTTGCCATAGTAGCGCTTCCTTTTAAAGAGGCGATAACCTCATCATCTGTTACTTCCAGATGGTCGACAGAAAGAGCCCCTTTTTTAACACAAGCCTGTGTTGCCCCCGCATTTGTAAATTGATTCACATGGATTTTGGCCTTTAATCCGTAGCGAGCTCCGGCATCAATAATTCGTTCAGTTTGTGCAATTGAAAAATAATTCTGCTCGCAAAAAGCATCAATAAAGTCAGCCAGCCCTTCATCAGCAATTGTTGGTAATAGCCGGTTTATTAACAGATCTATATATCCTTCCTGATTTTGTTTGAACTCTTGAGGGAAAGCATGCGCGCCCAAAAAGGTTGCCTTAACAGGCAATGGAAATGTTTCCTTTAGTCGACGAATTACTTTCAGCATTTTTAATTCAGCTTCGTAGCTTAGTCCGTAACCACTTTTTATTTCGATAGCCCCTGTGCCTAGCTGCATCACCTCTTGCAAACGTTCTGCTGCTGAATCATACAGTTCGTTTTCTGAAGCATTTGCCAGTTTTCTGGCCGAATTTAGAATCCCTCCACCTGCCGCCGTAATTTCCTCGTAGGTTTTCCCCTGAATTTTCATTAAGAACTCTTCCTCGCGAGAGGCCGCAAATACTAAATGAGTATGTGAATCATTCCATGCAGGCAGAACCAGCTTGTCTTTTAAATCAATTACTTCAGATGCTCCTCCTGAAACCATCGACGAAAGTTGATGGTTGTCGAGTTCATTCATTGAGCCAAAATCAGCGATTTTGCCATGCTCAATTTTTAACCAGGCATTTTCAATTGATGGCAGAGCAGACATCTCTGCTCCTTCCAGCCTTAATTTTTCTTCTGCGTGAACACCGAGAAGTTGTTTTATATTGATGAGCAGCATGATTGGTTTATGTTTATTGATTAGGAGGTTTTGATTATCAAATCTCCAGCAAAATCGGACAATGATCAGAATGTTTGGCTTCCGGTAAAATTGCAGCTCGTTTAAGCTGTGGTTCTAACTCTTTTGTAGCCATATGGTAGTCGATACGCCAACCTAAGTTCTTGGCCCTTGAATTGGCCCTGAAACTCCACCATGAATAATGGTGAGGCTCTTTATTGAAATGACGAAAGGTGTCTATAAATCCGCTTTCAATGAACTGTTCCATCCATTCACGCTCCGCTGGTAAAAAACCTGATGAATTAGCATTTGATTTCGGATTGTGAATATCAATGGCGCGATGGCAAATATTGTAATCACCGGAAATAATCAGTTTTGGATACTTCCAGCGGGTTTGAGTAGCATATTCCATAAAGAAATCCAAAAACTCAAACTTAACTCCTTGTCGCTCTTCTCCACTCGATCCGGATGGTAAATAAACACTCATGACCGATACATCCGGAAAATCAGCTCTGACTACTCTTCCTTCAAAATCATATAACTCATGACCACAACCATATTCAACAGATTCAGGTTGAATTTTTGAAAGAATAGCCACGCCGCTATACCCTTTTTTTTGTGCCGGATACCAGTATTGATATTTATAACCCAGGTTTTCGAGCAGAACAATTTCTTGAGGGATATTTTCGGGATGAGCCTTAATCTCTTGTAAACAAACCACGTCGGCATTGGTAGCCTGAAGCCAGTTTAACCAACCTTTTGATATTGCCGAACGTATTCCGTTTACATTATAGGATATAATTTTCATTTTACTCGTATTCTTAAGTTTAAAGCGCAGAAATTGGCTTTTTCTCTTTTTTTAGCTTTTTCTCAAATCGACGAACCTCTTTTTTTGATAGCAATTCTACCTTCATTCTTATATCCTGAACTGGTCGATCGGATTTATCCGTTTTAGTAGAAGCGATTTTGTCAACCATTTCTAATCCTTCAGCCACTTCCCCATAAACGGTATAGTTCTGGTCAAGAAAAGGAGTTCCTCCTTCCGTTTTATATATTTCCCGCTGATAAGCCGGAATCTTGTATCCATTTAATCTTTTTTGCTCAACACGGTCAATATCGGCTTCGGTGTATTTTTTTCCCTGAACAATATAGAACTGGCAACCACTCGATGCTTTAGCTGGATTGTTGTCTCTGGCGGCAGCCAATACTCCTTTTCTATGAAAAAGACTATCCTTGAATTCCGCTGGTACAGTATAACCAACATCGCCGTCACCTAGAGTTTTGTCCGAAGTTGCATTTTTTGAGGTTGGGTCACCTCCCTGAATCATAAAGCCTTTAATAACGCGGTGAAACAACAAACTGTCGTAAAAATGTTGCTCGGTTAGCTTTATAAAATTGTCACGATGTAGTGGTGTCGAATTATATAAACGGATGATACAAGAACCAGAGTCAGTGCTGAGCTTGACGTAATAGTTCTTTTGTTTTTTCTGAGCAAATAAGTCTGAAGATGTGAATGAAAGAAGCGCAATAACAAAAAGAAATAGATTTCTCATATACTGTTAATGAAATTAGAAAGTGATATCGTAGAGCTGCTCAAAATAGTGAACAATTAATGATTTCATAAGTAATTCTTGTTCAAGTAAAGTGTAATTAGGAACCTTTTTTACCATTTTCCAGTGTGGCCAGCCATCTTGGTCCAAGCCTTCAAGTTCATAGAACCCCATTTCACTAAAAAGACGGCAGGTAGCAATGTGCATAAGCTCTTCCTTCTGACGCTTGGAATATTTTTGAGGGCCTTTTCCTAATTCCTGAACCCCAATTAAAAAGAGCAGGACCTTTAAATCTGGTTTTTCATTGTCGAAATCATCTGCAATACGCTGTTGTAACTTCAACCATTTATTATTTATTTCTGATGGAGTCATTTAATTTATATGAAAGCCGGGTTTAATTGATTTTGAACCACTATTTACGATCAATAGTTTTCAATCGGCTAAATTATCTATTTAGTTTTAATTCGGAATTAATTATCTGTCGGTATTAGTAAAACAAACAGGCAATCACTTTTTACTATGATTGCCTGTTATCTGATAATGGAAATGCCTTTAATGCGTAGCTTTAATATATCCCCATCCCTGATGTTGCTTTGAAATGATCTCATAAATACCATCAGGAACCATCTCTACCCCATCAATCAATTGACTTTTATCAATATTTTGGTTCTTCATCGCAATTTCACAAACTTTGAATTTGACATTGCTGTTAGTGGCAAATCCTGCTACCTCTTTTTCTACTATCGATTTATTTTTAAGTGCCAACTCAAGTCCTTTGGCGTACATTACAACTTCCAATTTTGCAGTTGGGGTTGATTTGGAAATTTCATTGATCCATCTCATAACTGCTTTCTGATCTAGAGAGTCTTTACTGGTGAGGTCAAAAACCACTTTATAATCTTTGGTTTGGGCCATTAAAAAACAAGGCATCAACAACCCAACAAGTACAACTAATTTTTTCATAGCATTTATTTTTTGGGTTATTAAAATTACATAATAACTATTATAATTAGTTGGTTTATTACTACTAAATCATTGAGTAAATAGTTGTAAATCAGTATATTTAAGTGGCCTGTTGTGTGTAACAGCGGCAAATTTTAATCTGTTTTCGGTAAAATCATTAAAGACTAGGAGGTTGTATGCCAAAGTTTGTTATCGAAAGAAATATTCCAAACGTAGGAAATCTTTCTAAAGAGGAGTTGACCGGAGTAGCGCAAAAATCATGTTCAGTACTCAACTCAATGGGGCCTCAAATTCAATGGGTTCAAAGTTATGTTACCGGCGACAAGATTTACTGTGTTTACATTGCACCCGATGAAGAGTCGGTTAGGAAACATGCCGAATTGGGTGGTTTTCCAGCTAATAGCATTTCAAAAGTGATGCATATAATCGATCCCACAACCGCTGAACCCTTTGCATAAGTTTATTGATGAAAATATAAAGATCAGAGGAAAAAGAAAAGGCTAACACGTGGTTAGCCTCTCTCAATATGATTTTTAGTTTTAAATGGTTTCTTATTCAATTCGGCCACCTTTAAAAAAGTAGCGTTTAAAATACGGATCGTTTAGGTCAGAGATGTTAACGCCTTTTGAAGAAGAGGAATGGGCAAATTTTCCGTTGCCTAAATATATACCTATGTGAGAAATATATTTTTTACCTATTTTAAAGAAAACGAAATCGCCTTCTTTTAAATCTTCTTTATTTACAGGTTTAACATTTTTATATATATCACGAGAGTTTGCTCCTCCAAGGAAAGTACTGTAAACAGCATCATATACTTTGTTTACAAAACGAGAACAGTCAATTCCTTTGCGACTATCACCGCCGAAACGATATGGAGTACCTAGCCAATCGTAAATGAAATCGAACAATTTAGTGTTCGCTTTTGAGGCCAGACTGAATCCAAATAATTGTGAATAATATAAATATCCTAACGAATCAGGATCAGAAATTTCTTTTTTATCCGGGCTGGAAGAAAATAATTCTTTTAGCCCTTTCGACTGCGCACTCACAGCGTTTGCCGAGATAAAGAAAACTAAAATAAGTAATAGTTTTTTCAAAGCCGCTATGTTAAATCGTTACAAAACTAAGGTTAATTAATTATTCCTTCAAGTTATTCGTTAAAACCATGCCGATTTTAGCTCAAAACCCAAGTGTATGGCTTTCTACGATTTAGGCATATAAAAGTTACACATTGATAACATTTTCAGAAACTTAATGAATTTGCAACATTGCCTAAAACGTAGCTTTATTTTGGAATATTGTTTACAAAAGCAGATTAAATCATTCAAATTTACATTTTGCTTTTTTATTGATACATTTGCCATCACAAAAAATTAAGCTTATAAACTTTAAGAATGAGTTCTGTAGCAATCACTAAAGAGACTTATCTGCAATGGTACGAACAGATGTACCTTATGAGAAAGTTTGAAGAACGTTCGGGTCAGCTGTACGGTCAACAAAAAATCAGAGGATTTTGTCACTTATATATTGGCCAGGAAGCTGTTGCTGCCGGTGCATTATCTGCAACGTTACCTAAAGATGGTTTTATTACTGCCTACCGCGATCATGCCTTAGCATTAGGAAAAGGTGTTTCTGCGCGCGAATGTATGGCTGAACTTTATGGTAAAGAAACCGGTTGTTCTAAAGGAAAAGGTGGTTCAATGCACTTTTTCTCTAAAGAACACAATTTCTATGGTGGTCACGGAATTGTCGGAGGACAAATTCCTTTAGGTGCAGGTATTGCGTTTGCATCTAAATACAAAGGTGACGATGCTGTATGTTTATGTTTTATGGGCGATGGAGCTGTTCGTCAGGGAGCTTTGAACGAAACATTTAACATGGCAATGATCTGGAATATTCCTGTAATTTTTATTTGTGAGAATAACGGTTACGCAATGGGAACTTCTGTTCAGCGTACAACCAACATGCCAGATATCTATAAAATTGGTTTAGGATTCGATATGCCATCTGAGCCAGTTGACGGAATGAGCTGTGAAGCTGTTCACGAAGCAATTGATCGTGCTGTTCAACGCGCTCGTGCCGGAGAAGGACCGTCATTCTTAGAGATTCGTACCTATCGCTACAAAGGACACTCAATGTCTGATCCTGCTAAGTATCGTACAAAAGAAGAAGTAGAGGAGTATAAAGCAAAAGATCCTGTTGAACAGGTGAAAAGTACAATTCTTGAGAAAAAATATGCTGATGCCAAGTGGTTTGAAGAAATCGAGGCAAAAGTGAAAGAAATTGTTGAAGATTCAGTAAAATTTGCTGAAGAATCAAACTACCCTGATCCGTCGGAATTATATAAAGACGTTTATGTTCAGGAAGATTATCCATACATAATGGACTAATTTTAAAAACAAATTGCGGGTTACGGGTAAAACACTCATAACCCGCAACTTGTATTAGTAACAACCTTAGGGTTAAAAGTTTGTACTTGAACAGCTTTAACTCTTATCTTGTATAAGCACAACACTATTCTAATTAAAAAAATATGGCTGAAGTAGTACGCATGCCAAAAATGAGCGATACCATGACGGAAGGGGTATTGGCTAAATGGCATAAAAAAGTTGGTGATAAAATAAAATCAGGCGATGTAGTTGCCGAGGTTGAGACCGACAAAGCTACCATGGATTTTGAATCGTTTCAGGAAGGAACGTTATTATACATAGGCGTAGAAGAAGGCCAAGCAGTACCTGTTGATGCAGTTATTGCAGTTTTGGGTGCTGAAGGTGAAGATTATAAAGCCTTATTGGCATCTGGAGGGTCTGCGCCTGCCGCAAAACCGACTGAAACTGCCACTGAGCAAGCAACTCCTCCAGCAACGCCAGCTACTTCTGTAGCTCAAAGCGCACCAACAGTTACACCGGAATCTTTAGGAGCAACTGTAATTCGTATGCCTTTATTAAGTGATACCATGACAGAAGGTGTTATTAATAAATGGTACAAAAAAGTAGGTGATACAATTAAATCAGATGATACAATTGCAGACGTAGAAACTGATAAAGCTACAATGGAAGTTACGGCCTATGCTGAAGGCACATTATTATATATTGGTGTTGAGGAAGGAAAAGCTGCAAAGGTTAATGATATTATAGCCATTGTTGGTAAACCAGGAACGGATGTAAGTCCTTTGCTTCAAGCTACAACCTCTGCGCCTGCTACTAAAGCAGAAACCGCACCAGTTGCTTCAGCTACTGCTCCTGCTGCAGTTCCTGCAGTTGAGGAACAGTCTGGAACATCCTCTGATGGAAGAGTTAAAGCTTCTCCATTGGCTCGCAAAATTGCAGAAGAAAAAGGAATCAATCTGTCGCAAGTTAAAGGTAGCGCTGAAGGTGGTAGAATTGTTAAAAAGGATGTGGAAACCTTCACACCTTCTGCTGCTCCAGCTGCAAAATCTGCTTCGGCTCCTGCTGCAACTACCACAACCGCACCTGCTGTTTATGGTCAGGAAAGCTTTACCGAGGTGACAGTGTCGCAAATGCGTAAAACCATTGCCCGTCGCTTATCGGAAAGCTTATTTACAGCTCCGCATTTCTATTTAACCATGTCAATTGATATGGATAATGCTATCGAGGCACGTAAACGTATCAATGAACTTGGAACAAAAATTTCTTTCAACGATATCGTTCTTAAGGCAACAGCTGTCGCACTTAAGAAACATCCAAAAGTAAATTCTAGTTGGTTAGGTGATAAGATCCGCTACAATAACCATGTTAATATCGGTGTTGCTGTAGCAGTTGAAGATGGCTTATTAGTACCGGTGGTTCGTTTTGCAGATACTAAATCACTTTCTACTATCTCTGCCGAAGTAAAAGAATACGCTCAAAAGGCAAAAGATAAAAAATTACAACCTGCTGATTGGGAAGGCTCAACCTTTACCATTTCAAACTTAGGTATGTACGGAATAGATCAGTTCACAGCGATTATCAACCCACCTGATGCTTGTATTTTAGCCGTGGGCGGTATTAGTCAGGTTCCTGTTGTTAAAAATGGTCAAGTTGTTCCTGGTAATGTAATGAAGGTTACCCTGTCATGTGATCACCGCGTTGTTGATGGTGCTACCGGATCAGAATTCTTATTAACATTAAAAGGCTTGTTAGAAGAACCTCTTCGTTTATTAGTTTAAACTAGTTAGGTTCGAGTATAAAAAAAGACCGTTTCTATTTCAGAAACGGTCTTTTTTATACCTATAGCAGACCTATCAATGATTCGAGCTTCATTCCTCGAGATCCCTTAACCAAGATATGTGAGTTTCTAACTGGATGCTTCTTTAAATAGTCGACCGCTTCTTCAGTATTTTCAAAAAAGGTGTAGCCTGAATTATCTTTTAAAGAGTAGAAGTGTTTTCCTACCAATAATGCATTTATTAAACCTTGCTCTTTGAGTTGATTGATGACTTTCTGATGTTCTTCTTTGCTGTATTCACCCAGCTCAAACATGTCGGCTAAAATCACCAATTTGTTGGTCGATGAATTTTTTGCAAAATTGTCGATTGCGGCAGCCATACTACTAGGGTTTGCATTATAATAATCACAAATGAGTGTGTTGCTTTCAGTTTTAACCGCCTGTGAGCGATTGTTTGTTGGCTGATAGCTTAAAACACCTGCTTCAATTTGTTTAACCGTTAATCCAAAATAATTGCCTATACAAACCGCTGCTAATACGTTTTCGAAGTTGTAACCACCTACAAGGTTCGAGTTGACGGTGTTCCACTGATCATCATTTGACAATTTCCATTCTAGCGAAACCATTTCACCTTGTTCAATTCTTTTACCAATAACTGTGTTATCTTCAGAAGTTCCATAATAAACCTTTCTGTCTACTTTTGAGGCCATTTCCAATAGATGAGGGTTGTCATGGTTAATAAAGATCAATCCGCTGTTATTTTGAAGATGATCATATAGCTCTTTTTTGCCTTTCTTAACACCTTCAAAGCCTCCAAATCCTTCAAGATGTGCTTTACCAACATTGGTGATAATACCAAAATCAGGGTTGGCAATATCAGCAAGCAGTTGAATTTCTTTTTGATGATTTGCCCCCATTTCAATAATAGCAAACTCAATGCTCCCATCGATGGACAAAAGGGTTAGAGGAACGCCAATATGATTGTTTAAGTTGCCTATAGTTGCATAAGTTTTAAACTTTTGCGACAGAACAGCATTTATCAACTCTTTGGTGGTGGTTTTGCCGTTTGTTCCAGTAATTCCAAGAAAAGGAATATTCAATTGTGCACGATGATATTTTGCCAATAGCTGTAAAGTTTGAAGCACATCGTTCACTAATACAAAGCGATCGCCTTCACTATAGAGCTCTTCGTCAATTATTGCATAAGCAGCGCCATTTTCAATCGCTTGCTTAGCAAATTGATTTGCATTGAAACTATCACCCTTTAGGGCAAAGAAGATACAGTTAGGAGTAATTTTACGAGTGTCGGTACAAATAACCGGATACTCTTTATATAAGTTGTATAATGATTCTATTGTCATGGCCAAATTTGAAGCTAAGATAAACAAATGGAAGATTTTTGAAGCCTTTTGAAGTTGATACAAAAGAAAAAGGCTGTCCTTTTGGGAACAGCCTTTTAACTAATATTTGAGTTGATCTTATTTACTCTTAAAGTTAGGGCGTTTAGTTTTTCCAACACCTGGAGCTCCTACACGACCCATTGCACAACGGAAACCGACTTCTGCTGAAGATGAGTCTTGATCCATGAAGCGACGTGAACCCGGTGTTAACCAATATGCTCGGTCATTCCATGATCCGCCTTTATACACACGTGAACGATTGCTTACAAGTGATGTTTTGCTATATCCGTACATGCCCTTTTCATCATCATAATCACGCACATCAGCTTTTTTAGTAATTTTTGTACCATCAATTAAACGGCCAACAGTATCAGGAACTCTTGGAATACGACCTAAGCTGTCTTTCTTAGCATAAGATCCTTTAGCGTCTTTTTGTTTAACTGTATATTGGTTACCACGGAATGGATTCTGATCACTAATGTCTTCGAATGAAAGTGGACGATATACATCCTGAACCCACTCGTTTACGTTACCTGCCATACAATATAATCCGTAATCATTTGGAAGGTAGCTTTTAACAGACGCTGTAATGTCGGCGTTGTCGTTTAAGTAACCGGCAACCCCTGTATTATCACCTCTTCCACGTTTAAAGTTGGCCAAGAATAAACCTTGAGTTTTACCCTGTGCACTACGCATTGTTAGGCCATTCCAAGGATAAAGTTTTTTCTCTTCGATATTCTCGTATTTAACATTGCCTTTTAATGCTAGTGCCGCGTATTCCCATTCAGCTTCTGATGGTAAACGGTAAGCACCTGGAAGTAAAATACCATCTGAATAACGCACCGAACGAGTTTTGTTGGTAGCTATTGGATCAAGGTTTTTAACATTCTTTTTTACAACACCTTCATACTGTCCAGCATAATATGAATCAGTATTAAAGTTGTTGGCGTCGGTTTGATTAGGATCAGGTTTTAAGATGCCTTTATTAATTAAGATTGATTCGTTGGCGCGGTCAGTTCTCCAAATACAGTATTCGGTTGCCTGGGTCCAATTAACCCCAACTACAGGATAATCAGCAAAAGCCGGGTGACGAAGGTAGTTGTCTACATAAGGCTCATTATAAGCTAATGGTTTTCTCCAAACCATTGTGTCAGGTAATGCGCGTTCATAAACTTGTGGATGACCTTTATAAACACGAGCTAACCAGTACAAGTATTCTAACCAGTCGATGTTGCGAACTTCAGTTTCGTCCATATAAAATGAAGTAACTGTAACTCGTTTCTCAGTGTTGTCATTGTCATATCCCAGATCCTGTTCTAGAGAACCCATTACAAATGTTCCTCCTTCAATGGCTACGAGACCAGGGCCTAACTGGTCTTTTTTATAGGTTATCTTTTGAAAACCACCGTTTTTAGGATCGTTATAGTTCCATCCGGTTGTTGACGATCGTTCTTTCTTGTTACATGCAACGAACGATAAAGGCAAACCTAATGCGCAAGCCAGTATAAGATATCGTGTAGTTCTTTTCATCCTGCTTGTGAATAGTTGTGGTTATTTAGGTTTTGATTTAATTTAATTATTAACTCAAAGCTATAAATTTTCTTTATAGTTTAAAAAGTGTTCCAACCCAATTATACGCACATATCCTCAAATTGTTGCAAATTATTCCAAGGATTTTATAAAATAATCCAGCAGAGATTATGTTTAATATTATAGCTATGGTATTGGAAAAGTGTAGCTCTAATAAAAAAGGTATTCTATTGTTGGATAAATTTAATACAATTAACACTTTTGGTGATAAGTTTATACAAACTTTAAGCCAAAGAAAGTTATTTCTTTACGCCTAATTATGAGATTTTTAAGCTTTATTAGTTCCGTTTCCCTAGTGTCTTTCTCCTTACTCTTTGAGGTTTCAGAAAGTTGGGCTCAAAATGTTCAAACAGATGGGAGAACTGGCAATTCTATCACAACAGCGGTGCCTTTTTTATTGATTGGCCCCGACTCAAGAGCGGGTGGAATGGGCGATGCCGGAGGAGCAACAAGTCCAGATGTGAGCTCAATGCATTGGAACCCTGCCAAATATGCCTTTTGTGAAAGAAAGGCAGGAGTAGGTTTAGATTACAGTCCATGGCTTCGTTCGTTGGGTATTCAGGATATTACATTGGCCTATTTATCGGGATATTATAAAATTGATGATCAACAAACTTTGGCATCCTCAATTCGTTATTTTTCACTGGGGGAATTAACTTTTACTGATAACACCGGTCAAGCGTATGGTCAGTACAGTCCTAATGAATATGCAATAGATGCATCCTATATCCGTAAGCTGAGTGAATACTTTTCGATGGCTATCGCAGCTAGGTTCATTCATTCGAATCTAGGTTCCGGAAATATCAGCACGATCGACTATAACCCTGGAAGTGCCTTTGCTTGTGATGTTGCTGTTTACTATAATAAGGATGTTTCGCTTTTTAATACGGATGCCAATGTTGCCTGGGGAGCCAATATTTCTAATATCGGAACAAAGATGCAGTATGGTACTGAAAAAAACTTTCTGCCTACTAACCTAAGACTTTCCGGCGCTACTACATTTAAATTTAACGAAGCAAATTCATTAAGCCTTACGTTAGATATGAATAAGCTTTTGGTGCCCACCAACCCGATTTATGATGATCAAGGAAATATTATAGTAGGTGAAGATCCTGATAAAACTGTACCTGAAGGTATTTTCGGTTCCTTTAGTGATGCACCCGGCGGATTTAAAGAAGAATTGCAGGAAATTAATTTTGCAACCGGTTTAGAATATTGGTATAATGATATAATCGCTCTTCGAACAGGCTACTTCTATGAAAACCCATACAAAGGAAACAGACAATATGTAACATTGGGAGCAGGTTTAAAGTATGAAGATCTTTGTTTTGACTTCTCTTATTTGATTCCGGGTAAACAAAACAACCCTCTCGAGAAAACATTAAGGTTTTCTTTGCTCTTTAACTTCGGAAGGAAAAAATCATAGAATTCTATGAAATAAAAAAAGCCAACCGAGGAAAGTTGGCTTTGGGATACTGTAATGTTTGTTTTACCACTGGTAGATGTGAGAAATGTAACATTCAAAATCAATCTGTTTCAAATCTAGCTAGTTAATAAGTTTGGTAGAGTATTTTTTTTCACAAAATGACTTTTTTGTCATTTTGGTCGTTTAAGGAGTTGATTGTAAATTTATTATAGACGTAATTTGCAAATTCGTATAATTCGTTTAAATGGAGCTTATATAAATAAATCTAATTATGCTCAATACTGATTTTGATTATCTGGAAACCACTGATGCCAAGTTTAGGTTAAGGATTGCTTTGGAAATAAAACGGGCCCGTGAAGTGAAGCGCCTTAGCCAAAAGGATTTCTATGAGCTTACAGGAATCAATATTGCCAGGGTTGAAACAGGGAAACAACATCTTTCTGTTAAAACACTTCGAACAATATGCTATACATTGGATATTTCAATGGGAGGGCTTTTTAATTGTATCAGAATCTGAAATAAAAACAAAAGGGGAAATCACTACACTCCCCCCCTTTTTTGTTAAGCAGCTGACATTAACACTTATTTGTAAAGTAAATCAAACTCGATTGTAATTTCATTACCTGTTTTCAAAAACTCCAATAAAATAGTTGGGGGTTGCACCGCGAAATCAAGCATTTTTATTTCTTTCGTTCCTTTAATCCTAATTGAGTTGTTAGCTGTTTCAGCTGTAACTTTTACCGGAAGTTCTTTTCTTACGCCATGAATAGTAACAATTGCAATAGCATCTATAACCGCTTTTGGTCCGATGATATTAATTGCTTTAACCTGTTTTAATGATATTGTTATCTCAGAATATTTGTCAGCTTCTAGGGAACTCCAAATACGGCCATCCATTACATCATCATAATAAGCTCCCTTTTCATCAATGCTTCGAATCGATTTTGAAGAGATCTTCAAACTTAAACTTTGGATAGTTTTAAAGCTGGATTTATCTGTTAATGCAATTAAGTCTCCTGATTTGTTATCACATTGCGCTGTCCAGTCATGAACACTTGAGGTGCCATGTATTAGTACCTTGCTTTCTTTAGCAGAAAGTTTTAGCGCAGGCTGTTGGGCGTAAGAATTAAGAGAAGTTAGTAAGAAAGCGATTAAGGTGATGAGTGTGAATTTGTGCATAATTACTATTGATTATTATTGTTCTACAAAAGACCCAATAATTACCTAATAGTATTATGATGTAAATCATAGTTATTTTGCCAGCTTTTTTGAAGATGAGTTTTGGAGTAATAAAAAACCGGCTTACTTCCCAGTAAGCCGGCATCCAATCCAATGTATATGAAGAAAATACTGTTCTTTTTGACATCACAAATGTCATGTTACTATATTAATTGAGTGTTAAATTCTCGTAATAATGTTATGATTTTTTAGATTACTTAATATTTCATATAAACAGTTGCATATAAAAAACTGATTGATTAATTCACAAATGGTTTTTATTCCAGTTTATTCTGTTGTCTATGTCCAAATTTTAAATAGTTCATAGGATGGATGTGAATATTTAAAACTTTTAAGCGGTTAATATTTTTTATACAGATTGTTAAGAATCATTTTGGTCGAATCGGTAACAACAGGACCAATATCGGTTTGTATAAAATGTCTTTTAAATGCTATTACCGCAGCATTTGAATCTCGGGTGTCGTATCCTATTATGTGTAATGCTTGTTTAATATTAAAACCTGTAGGTACGGTATCTAAAGGCAACGAATACCAAAGTCCATATCCTTTGTCGGCGAGTTTTTTCCATGGAAATAATTCACTTGGGTCGGGTTTACGAACTGGGGCAATATCTGCGTGGCCGATAAAATTGGCTGCTGGAATATTATAGGTTTTCTTAAGTTTTTCCAGCAAAATTAACAAACTATTAATTTGAGCTTCTGAAAATGGTTCTTTGCCATTATTGTCCAATTCGATACCGATTGACGTTGAGTTGATATCTGTACAAGCTCCCCAACGAGCATTGCCCGCATGCCAGGCACGTAAATAATCATTTAGCATATGAACCACTTTTCCATCCTTGCTAACAACATAATGGGCACTCACCTGAGTTTTAGTAAGAGTAAAGGTTTTTATGGTTTGCGCCAATGAATCTTGCGCCGTATGGTGGATAATTACATAATTAGGTTTACGTAGATTAAAATTTACTGTAGAGATCCATTCTGATGAAGGAATTGAATCAGATGCAAATGGTTCTGTTTGTTTTAATGTTTTTATTAAGGCTTTAAGTTGTTGTTTATATGCTTTTTTACTTTCGGCATATTTATCCGAGCAGGAAGCTATCAGCAATAACGTAGTTAAAAGAAATAAGTATTTGTAATGGTCGAATTTCATATGAAATAAGTATTTGATCTGAAATTAGTGATTAGAATTAACAGAAGAAATCAGGGAGCAATAGGTATTTGAGATACTTTAAGTCCTATTTAAAACTAGCATATAAAAATGGCCCGCTATTTGAGCGAGCCAAATCTTTTTAAAGTTGCTTTATTATTCTGCTAATAAATCAAGGAAATGATTTACGCGCTCAATGGTTTCTTCTTTACCAATTAAAGCAGCAATATCGAATACTGCTGGTCCAAATTTTCCACCCACCAGCATAATTCTAAAGGGCAGCATCACATCGCCAATTTTTAATCCTTTTTCAGCGGCCAATGCCTTAAACTCATTTTCTAGATCAGTTGAATTCCAGGCTGGAGATTGTGAAAAGGCTACTGTTAACGCTTTGAAGAAATCAGTTTTATCCTGATTCCATTTAGGTTTTACTGCATCTGTATCAAATTCATACGGACGACGGAAAAAGAAAGATGCCTGTTGCCAGAAATCGGAGATCAAAACGCAACGTTCTTTTACAAGGGCAATAACACTGTCAAGATAATTCTCATCAGAAATCACAATACCATTGTTGTCCAACACCTCATTAAATAGTGTTCTTAAGTCAGTAATAGAAGTTCGTTTTATCCATTCGGCGTTATACCATTTGGCTTTTTCAAAATCAAACTTGGCTCCTGCTTTGCTCACTCGTTCAATTGAAAACTTTTTAATCATTTCTTCCAATGAAAAAACCTCCTGATCAGTTCCATCGTTCCAGCCAAGCATTACCAATAAGTTAATGAAAGCCTCAGGCATAAATCCTAATTCTCTAAAACCTTTAGTTAGGTCGCCAGTTTTAGGGTCGGTCCAGTTCATGGCGTAAACTGGAAATCCCAAACGATCTCCATCGCGTTTACTTAATTTGCCATTTCCATCTGGTTTTAAAATCAATGGTAAATGCGCCCATTGAGGCATATCGGCTTCCCATCCAAGATATTTCCATAATAAAATATGAACAGGAGCAGATGGTAACCACTCTTCACCACGAAACGCATGTGAAATCTTCATCAAATAGTCATCTACAACCACAGCTAAGTGATAAGTAGGCATTCCGTCGGCTTTTAACAATACTTTGTCGTCAACCAGGTTCGTGTCGAAACTTACCTCAGCGCGAATCATATCGTTAAAGGTGACAGTTTCGTTTTTAGGCATCTTGATCCGCACAACATGAGGTGTGCCTTGTTCTATTAATCGCTTAACCTCATCGGCAGGAAGCGACAATGAGTTGCGCATTTCATGACGATAATCGTGACCATATTGGAAATTCGGGATTGTTTCTCTTTTTGCAGTAAGCTCTTCAGGAGTGTCAAACGCATAATAAGCATAACCGCTATTAACCAACTGTTCGGCGTACTGACGATAAATGGGTTTTCGTTCACTTTGGCGATAAGGGCTGAAAGGACCGCCCTGTTGCGGACCTTCATCAGGATTTAACCCGCACCATTTCAAACACTCAACAATGTATTCTTCAGCACCCTCCACATAACGGGTTTGATCGGTATCTTCAATACGTAATACAAACTCACCATTATGGTGTTTGGCAAATAAATAATTAAACAAAACAGTGCGTACACCACCAAGGTGCAGCCCTCCGGTTGGACTCGGAGCAAAGCGAACTCGTACTTTAGTAGCCATAAAATTTTCGGGGATAAAAGAATTGATAAAATTTAGTTCATCTTTCAATTCTAAATCGGCGCAAATATACCTTAAATTATCCTCACGCCGTTTTAATCAAAGAGACAATTTGAGGCATATTCCTCACAATTATTCATTTTAAAATGGTAGTTCGGGTAGGTTTTGTAATTTGGCATTAATGAGAATGGATGTATACAGCCAAAAAAGGCGCTGGAAATTACTGTTACTACTTTTTGCTCTTTCAATAGGCGTTATGTCGTTGATGTATACGAACTATTTGGTACGGTCGATGGCTGAAAGCGAACGACGCAATGCTGAACTATGGGCCTTAAGTACCAAGCTTAAGATTGAAGCGGAAGATGAACACTTTCTGGATTTCTTAACGGAGATTCAGAATAAGTATACGCAGATCCCAGCCATAATTGCCGATACGCACGATAAGATTTTGGCCTACAAAGAGCTGGATTCATTAAAAACAAATAACCCAAATGACAAGAGCCGCAGTTATGATCCTAAATACTTTACAGAGCAATTAGCAATAATGAAGGAGCAGCATGTTCCTATAATTATTTCCATTGGCAGTGGTGATGAGTTGTATGTTTATTATAAAGATTCGGAATTGCTTACTTCATTAAAGTATTATCCATATAGGCAACTAACCGGTATAACAGTGTTCTTAATACTTGCGTACCTGGCATTTAGTTCGTCTAGACGCTCGGAACAAAACCAGGTTTGGGTAGGAATGGCTAAGGAAACAGCCCATCAACTAGGAACCCCAATATCTTCAATCATGGCATGGATTGAACTTTTAAAAGAAAAGTATGGAGAAAAAGACGTGGAATTGCTCGATGAGATGGAAAATGATGTCACGCGTTTGCAAATTATTGCTGATCGATTTTCTAAAATCGGCTCTGCTCCAGTTTTAGAAAAACACAATGTGAAGGAGGTGGTTCGTAATTTTATCGATTATCTCGAAAAACGGATTTCCAAAAAAATTAAGTTTGAGGTAAATGGCGATCCAGTTGGGGCTGAGCTCAGTGTGCCTTTATTTGAATGGGTGATTGAAAATTTATGCAAAAACGCAGTGAATGCAATTGGGACTAATGAAGGGAAAATTTCATTGAACGTGTCTCAAAACAAAACCCATGTTTATATTGATATTACTGATACAGGAATGGGAATTCCAAAGTCGAAGTTTGAAACGGTTTTTCAACCTGGATACACCACTCGCAAGCGTGGTTGGGGTCTTGGCCTTTCGTTAACACGCCGTATCGTTGAAAATTATCACAAGGGACAGGTTTTTGTTAAGGATTCGGAGCTTGGCAAAGGAACCACCTTTAGAGTGATATTAAACGCAGGTCGTGAAAAACCTACAGCTTAAATCCTCCAAGTGTTTCTTATTTTTGCAACCCTGGGTTAATAATATAGGTATTGATGGAACAACTAATAGAACTGAAAATTGATAATATCGACTTACTCCCTAATGCAGCAAAACAACTCATTAGTTTTGCGAACTCTGACCGCGTGATTATTTTCAATGGAGATTTGGGAGCAGGGAAAACCACTTTTATAAAAGATATTTGTAAAGAGTTGGGCGTAGACGAAATCGTTTCAAGTCCTACTTTTTCGTTAGTTAATCAATATGATGGGAATGAATTCATTGTTTATCATTTTGATTTTTACAGGTTGAAAAATGAAATGGAAGCTTTTGACATGGGTTATGAAGAGTATTTCTATAGCGGAAATTATTGTTTTGTAGAATGGCCTTCAAAAATTCCCAATCTACTTCCTGAACAATATACCGAAGTAATAATCAAAGAGCAGGAAAATGGTGTCCGAAATATCCAATTTATTAAGCATGGGCGGTAGTTGTGCGCTAATTTTCATTGTTTAATAGATCAATTGTCGTTCAATAGGGTATTATTGCTTTCAATATTAATCTCCGAACTATTATTTTACTATTTTTGATGTTAGGGTTAATTTATATTTAGAGATAATTGATGAGTTCAACATCCATGCAGGGGTTTAGTGAAGTGGCCAAACAGGCACTTTTGCAACCACAAGAGTCATTGCTGAAGCTTAAGCAAAAGAAACAAGAATTAGTTATTGCTATCCCCAAAGAAACGTCTTTTCAGGAAAAACGAATTGCAATTACCCCGTCTTCTGTTGAAGTGCTGGTAAATAATGGTCACGAAGTGCATGTGGAGGCCGGAGCTGGCGAAGGAGCGCGATTTTCGGATAAAAAGTATAGTGATGCAGGCGCCCAGATCATTTATGACCGCAAAACGTTGTTTCAGTCTGATGTTTTAATGAAGGTGGCCCCACCTTCAATGGCTGAGATCGAACTCATGAAACCCGGACAAACCTTAATTTCAGCCTTAAACGTATCGAGCCTTAAAGTTGAAACTGTCAAAGCCTTGGTAGCAAAGAAAATAACTGCGCTTGGATATGAATATATGAAGGACGATGACGGTAGTTATATGGTCGTTCGTTCAATGAGTGAAATTGTGGGAAACACAGCTATCCTTATCGCAGCCGAATACCTTAGCAATAGTAAACATGGCAAGGGTATGATGTTTGGTGGGGTAACCGGTATTCCTTCTACCGAAGTTGTGATCTTAGGAGCAGGAACAGTAGGTGAATTTGCAGCAAGAGCAGCGCTTTCCTTAGGTTGTGAAGTTAAAGTATTCGACGACTCGTTGTATCGTTTGCGTCGTTTGCAAGGCAATCTTAATCAGCGTGTATTTACATCTGTAATTCAGCCCAAAGTTTTATTAAAAGCATTAAAAACCTGTGATGTGGCCATTGGAGCGATCAGAGCTAAAAACGGATCTGTTCCTTGCGTGGTTAATGCCGAAATGGTTGGACAAATGCCTGCCGATTCGGTAATTATTGATGTAAGCATTGATCAGGGTGGTTGCTTCGAAACATCGCATGTCACCAATCATGATGTGCCGGTATTTATGAAAAATAATGTTATTCATTATTGTGTTCCAAATATTGCTTCTAGAGTAGCCCGGACGGCCTCCTATGCATTAACCAATATTTTCACCCCGATTTTGTTGGATCTTGGCGATCATGGAGGTATCAAAAACTTGCTCTGGAGCAGACCAGGGGTTCGACATGGCGTTTATATTTATCAGGGCCATTTAACCAATAAATATATGGCCGAACATTTTAATATTCCATTTAAAGACCTTGATTTATTAGTTGCTGCTCAAGTTTAATCATTGAAATTGACGAAGGAATTTTTTGCATTACCCCTTATTGCATTATTTTTCAGTGGTCCCGGATTTTGTCAGGATGTACCTCAGAATAAATATGGACTGAAAGTAGTTGCCAATATTGGTTTGTATCAGCAACAGGTGAACAATGACTCGGCAAAGGCATTGATAGAGATTCAAAAAGAAATCCCCAACATTGCTTTGGATATACGTTATGCATCAACCAATAATTTTATGCACGAAAAGATGTATAATCTAGCCAAAGCTTATACCCGCTTACCAGTTTTGAGTGCACTGAAAAATGTGCAGAAAGAATTAAATGAAAAGGGTTTGGGTCTTAAAATTTTTGATGCATATCGTCCGTATACTATCACAGTTGCATTTTATGAAAAGCAGAAAGACTCGATATTTGTGGCTACACCATGGAAAGGCTCACGCCATAATCGTGGATGTGCCATCGATCTAACAATTATCAATCTTAAAAATGGTAAAGAACTGGAAATGCCCACGCCATTTGATGATTTTACCGAGAAAGCCAATACTGATTATCCTCATCTTCCTAAAAAAGTTATTGAAAACAGGCAGTTGTTAAAAGACATAATGACAAAAAATGGATTTACCGCTTATAAAGATGAGTGGTGGCATTTTGATTTTAACGGCTGGAAGGAGTTTGACGTAACAGATATTAGTTTTGAAGATCTACAGCGGCTTCAAACACTCAATTAATGCTGATGCCAAAAGTTCTATATCATTAATTGAGTGAGTGCTATTGATTACTGCCCGGGTAATTGGTTCACTTTGGGGCTGTGGATAAGGGAATGAGGATAGAACAATTTTCTGCTTTAACAGGTGCTCATAAACCTTTTTGTTATTAATAAAATAAACGGGTAGGCCATCTGAATAATACACAGTTTTATTGGTCCGAATTTGATTGCTGAAATGAGTAATTAACTTTTTTAAGCGCTCTCTCGCATCACTATAAATTCCGTTAGCATGTAAAAAAGCATACAAATAGGCAGGAGTAGTCGGAGAGCTCCCTCCGAAAAGCCCATCAAATTTTATTTTATTTATCCGAGATACATTGCCTGCAATCACTCCTGCTGGAATACCCATAGCTTTTCCCAATGATGATATCATAATTCGCTCGATGTTTGGACCTTTGGGAAGAAGTGGCCAATAGCCTTCTCCTTTCTCTCCTATTACGCCGAAACCATGCGAATCGTCAATCACAATTATCAGGTTTAAATCGTTTGGTAATTCATGAAGCCAGGATAGATCGTACCGCCTTGCGTGTAAGATATCAACGGTGTTGATGAAAATTACGGCCTCCGGAAATTTATGTGTATGAAGCTCTGAAAGAACCTGTACGGACCATTGTTCATACGAATAGTTTCGGGATGGATGGTTTAAAGGCTTTAATGCCGGGTGAATTCCAGGGGCAATAAACAAGTGAGCATGATCTTCAAACTGACGTAAAACCATTTGTCCTGCTAACATACCTGAAGAAACAGTGAGCGCTTTTTCTGAACCAATTATTTCTGCCAATCTGTTCTCCGCAGTTTCGAATATATCCAGAGCAACGTTGCCTATGCGTGAACTGCCAAAGTTGTTTCCATACAGTTCAAAACCTTCTATTAGATAATTTCTGAATTCGGTATTGTGAGCAATTCCTAAATAAGAGGTGCCCGCAAAAACCAGGTGCTCCTCATTATTTAATAAGGCATTACGACCGTTATAACCCGATATGTTAAGACTGTTGAACATATTTTCGAAAATAGTAATCTTCTTAATAAGAAAAGATTAACTTAATAGTTAATAAGTAACATCTACCAGTTACCAATTTACAACTATAATCTACTGCTACCTATGCTTGTTAAAACCTTCGGCAGCACCGTCTTCGGTGTTCAGGCCATTACAATTACTGTTGAAGTCAATGTTACTGCAGGAACCAAATATTTCATTGTTGGGCTACCAGATAATGCGGTTAAAGAAAGTTATCAGCGTATTGAGGCCGCAATAAAGAATACGGATTTTCATTTACCCAGGATGAAAATTGTGGTGAATATGGCTCCGGCTGATATTCGGAAGGAGGGTTCAGCCTATGATTTAACAATAGCTACTGGGATTTTGGCTGCCTCAGGGCAAATTGTCGATGCCGACGTTGTGGGGCAATATGTTATTATGGGGGAGCTTTCGTTGGATGGAGGTGTTCAACCTATAAAAGGGGCATTACCTATAGCCATCCAAGCTAAAAAAGAAGGATTCAAAGGAATAATTCTACCTAAGCAAAACGCAAGGGAGGCTGCCATTGTTAGTGATTTGGATGTTTATGGTGTTGAAACCATAGTTGAAGTAGTTGACTTACTAAACGGAAATACTGCATTAGAGCCAGTTAAGGTAAATACCAGAGAAGAGTTTTTTAATAACATCAATAACTACGAGTTCGACTTTTCGGATGTGAAAGGTCAGGAAAACATAAAGCGTGCTTTAGAAATTGCTGCTGCCGGTGGTCACAATTTAATATTGATTGGCCCTCCCGGAGCTGGTAAAACGATGCTTGCTAAACGTCTACCAACCATTCTTCCTCCATTAAGTTTATATGAGGCTTTAGAAACCACTAAGATTCATTCAGTTGCCGGTAAATTAAAAGCAAGCGATTCGCTGTTAACAATACGACCGTTCAGGTCTCCGCATCATACGGTTTCAGATGTCGCACTTGTCGGCGGAGGCGGTAATCCACAGCCGGGAGAAATCTCTCTTGCGCATAATGGTGTTTTATTTTTGGATGAGCTTCCTGAATTTAAAAGAACTGTTCTTGAGGTTATGAGGCAGCCATTAGAAGAGCGAAGAGTTACTATTTCCCGGGCAAAGATCTCTGTTGACTATCCTGCGAGTTTTATGCTCGTGGCATCTATGAACCCTTGTCCTTGTGGTTTTTATAACCACCCTGAAAAGGAATGTGTTTGTGCCCCAGGAGTAGTCCAGAAGTACTTGAGCAAAATTTCAGGACCATTGCTCGACCGAATAGATATTCATGTAGAGGTAACCCCTGTTTCATTTAAGGAACTTTCTGGTGAACGATTGACTGAGAAAAGCTCGATTATTCGCGATCGGGTTATAGTTGCGCGAGATCTTCAGCACCTAAGATTTGAAGGGAAAAAAGAGGTGTACTGCAATGCACAAATGAGTTCTAAAACCGTTAGAGAGGTGTGCAAAATTAGTGAAGAAGGTCAACAATTGCTTAAAACAGCCATGGAACGACTAGGTTTATCGGCACGTGCTTATGACAGGATTCTAAAAGTAGCAAGAACAATAGCCGATTTAGCAAATTCGGATGATATTAAAGTAGAACATTTGGCAGAAGCTATACAATTTAGAAGTTTAGATCGGGATGGCTGGGCTGGGTGATCTTGAATCATAGTTTTTTAGTATTAAATCGAATTCTTTTCAAACAATTAGGCCTGAAAAAGTGTTTTTTCTACTGTTTTGGTAACAAAAATAATAAGTACCGCTATAATTTACTTTATTAACTTAGAACCTCTAACCAACATTATTATCATGAGAAAAACTATTCTTTCAATGTTAGTACTTGCTGCAATGGCAATTACCAATTTAGGTGCTATGGCTCAGGGCGTTAAAATGCCTGCTCCAAGCCCAACTCAAACAATTAAGCAAGATTTTGCGCTTTCATCAATTGAAATTACCTACTCTCGTCCGGGTGTAAAGGGACGTAAAGTTTTTGGTGACCTTGTTCCTTATGATAAGTTATGGAGAACAGGTGCAAACGCAGCCACTAAAGTAACCTTTGGCGAGGATGTGAAAGTGAATGGAATTGCTGTGCCTGCAGGTGACTATGTTTTATACACCATCCCAGCAGCGAAAGGTGAATGGGAAGTAATTCTTAACAAGGGCTTAAAAAATTGGGGAATTGATGGCTATAAAAAAGAAGAAGATGTTGCTCGATTCAAAGCCAAAACGCGCACTTTGCCTTTCAGCGTAGAAACTTTTACAATGACCATTGATAATATAAAGCCTAACTCGGCTGATATAGATTTGATGTGGGACAATCTTGAGGTGTATTTTACAGTCACAGCTGATATTGATGCTAAAATCATCACTTCAATTGATGAAGCGATGAAAGGTGAGAAAAAGCCATATTTCCAGGCTGCTGCATACTATTATGAAACCGGTCGTGATTTGAAACAAGCACTTGCCTGGTCAGACGAGGCGATTAAAGCGCAACCTGATGCATTTTGGATCATGCATTTAAAAGCTAAGATTCAATATAAAATGAACGACTTTAAAGGCGCTATTGCAACAGCGGAGCAATCAAAAACAGTAGCAGCCAAAGCCAATAATAACGATTATGTTGCTTTAAACGACAAGTTAATTGCCGAGGCAAAAGGAAAATAAATTGTAATAATCTAATAATAATACTAGAGAGGGCCGGGTCTTAACACCCGGCCCTCTCTAGTATTAGGAATACAAAACTCTACGCCTTTGAACTTAACATCACAAAAGGAATAATCATTTCTTCAAGTGAAATACCTCCGTGCTGAAAAGTATTGTTATAATAGTTTACAAACTGATTATAGTTATTAGGATAGATAAAATACTCATCTTCTTTAGCGAAAATAAAACTCTGACTTACATTAAGCTTTGGTAAAAAGGCATCAGCGGGGTTTTTAACATGAAAAACCTCTTTCGGTTCAAATGCAAGATTTTTGCCTTGTTTGTAGCGTAAGTTGGTATTGGTATTTCTGTCACCAACAACCTTGCTTGGCGTTTTTACACGAATAGTTCCATGGTCGGTGGTAATGACAAGTCGAATGTTCTTTTGTGACAGTTTTTTTAGTGTTTCCAATAATGGAGAGTTTTCAAACCATGATAAGGTTAATGAACGATAAGCTTTTTCATCCGAAGCCAGCTCACGAATCATTTCCATCTCGGTGCGCGCATGTGAAAGCATATCAACAAAGTTGTAAACGATTACATTAAACGGAGTATTAACCAATGTATGAACATTATCAACCAGGTCTTTTCCTTGCTCATAGTTTAAAACTTTAGTGTACGAAAACTTAACATCTTTTCTGGCACGCTTTAGATGCTCTCCCAAAAACTCCTCCTCATACATGTTTTTTCCGCCTTCGTCATCATCATTTTGCCACAGGTTAGGGTGACGTTTCTCCATTTCAGAAGGTAGTAACCCAGAGAAAATAGCATTTCGGGCGTACTGAGTTGCGGTTGGCAAAATGCTGTAGTAACTTTCTTCGCTTTCAATTCTGAAGTACTCGCCTACAATCGGGCTAATGATCTTCCATTGATCATAACGAAGATTATCAATTAAAACAAAGAAGGTAGGTGTAGAATCCAGGAAAGGGAAAACCTTAGTTCGCAATAACTGATGCGATTGTGTTGGTGCCGTATCAGGGTTATTGAGCCATTTTATATAGTTTCTTTCTACGAACTTAGAGAACTGCGTGTTTGCTTCGCGCTTTTGTTGGGTTAAAATTTCATGCATCCCCTGATCTTCCAGATTTTGAAGTTCAAGCTCCCAATATATTAGCTTCTTATAAACATCGGCCCATTCTTCGTATGAAAGGTTATCATTCAGGGTCATTAACAGGTTCCTGAAATCCTGTTGATAAGCCGAAGCTGTTTTCTCTCCCACCAATCGTTTGTTATCGAGAATTTTTTTGATTGTCAGCAGTATTTGCTTAGGATTAACCGGTTTAATCAGGTAATCGTCTATCTTTGATCCAATCGCATCTTCCATCAGGTACTCTTCCTCACTTTTAGTGATTAGTACCACAGGGATATCCGTATTAATATTTTTAATTTCAGTTAACGTTTCAAGTCCGGTTAAGCCAGGCATGTTTTCGTCTAAAAATATAAGGTCAAAGTGCTCGGCTTTAAAAGCGTCAAGAGCGTCACTGCCATTGGTTACAGTTTTAATGTTATAGCCTTTATCTTTCAAAAAAAGGATATGCGGTTTTAATAAATCAATTTCATCATCAGCCCAAAGAATTGTTGGTTCCTGCATATTTTGTTGAATTAAAGTGGTTAAAAAAAAATGACTAAAAGGCTTTAGTGCACAAACAGGAAATCGCTTGCTGCGTTTTCACCCGTAAATTTACCAAATTTGTAGTCTAATAGTAGATATGCTCAATAAGAAGAAAATTGTAAACGACCCAGTTTATGGGTTCATTAATATACAATACGAAATTATATTCGATTTATTGTCTCATCCCTGGTTTCAGCGGTTAAGAAATATAAAACAATGTGCAATGACCCATTTGGTTTATCCTGGAGCAATGCACACCCGTTTCCAGCACGCACTTGGGGCAACACATTTAATAAGCCTGGCTATTGAAACGTTGCGATCAAAAGGTCATGAAATTACGGAAGAAGAGGCAGAGGCGGTGACAATTGCCATTTTATTGCACGATATCGGGCATGGTCCTTTTTCACATGCACTTGAGAATTGCATTATTGAAGATGTTCATCATGAGACTATTTCAGCCTTAATAATGGATAAACTCAATAAAGAATTTAACGGACGGCTAACGCTGGCGATCGATATTTTTAACGACCGCTATTCCAAGAAGTTTTTACACCAGCTAGTATCAAGTCAGTTGGATCTCGATAGGATGGACTATCTTAATCGGGATAGTTTCTTTACGGGTGTATCTGAAGGAGTAATCAGTTATGACCGCATCTTAAAAATGTTGAATGTGGCTAATGATCGGATTGTTGTTGAGGAGAAGGGTGTTTATTCAGTGGAGAAGTTCATTATTGCACGCAGACTTATGTATTGGCAGGTTTACCTGCATAAAACTGTTATTGCCGGAGAAACCATGCTGTTTAAGATTTTAAAGAGAGCAAAGGAACTGGCGTTGAATGGCGTTGAATTGTTTACCACACCATCCTTCCGTTTGTTTTTATATAACCGGATTGCCCACGAACGATTTCTTTCGGATGAAAAATACCTGCAGGAATTTGTAAAGCTCGACGACCACGACATTAATGCCTGCATTAAAATTTGGGCTGACCATGAAGACAAGATCCTTTCCTACTTGTGCAAATCATTAATTAATCGCAAGCTGTACAGAGTAGAAATACAGAAGGAGCCTATTGGTAAAACCCGAATTGAAGAGATTAAACGACAAGTGAAGCAGCACTTTGGAATTAACGATGATGAAGTGCATTATTTTGTTTTTTCGGATTTGATATCAAATAGTGCCTACAAAAAGGTGGATAGGATAGAAATTTTGCGAAAAGATGGTTCTGTAATCGACTTAACTGAAGCTTCTGATAATTTTAATATTGAAGCCCTGGCAAAAACAGTTGAAAAGTACTATTTGTGCTCTGTGAAAATTTAGAATAGAGTAATGTGACAAATCAGAAAAAAACTGTGCAAGGTATTCTGCAAATGAAGCAAAGTATCAATGAATTATCTTTTCTTTGCAATCTGAATTGATATTAGGCAAATTATTCATTTGTTAATGTGAGGGAAATTTCGTCACCTTTGTAAAATTTTTAAAGTACAAATTATTTACATGATCCGGTTTACCGCAGCGGAATTAGGCAAATTATTAAATGGGGTTGTTGAAGGCAATCCGGATGTTACAGTTTCAGAACTCGCTAAAATTGAGGAAGGTACAACTGGCTCTCTTTCTTTTTTAGCAAATCCTAAGTACGCGCCTCATTTATACACTACAAATGCTTCAATAGTTATTGTTAACAAGGATCTGGTGCTTACTGATGAAGTTAAAAGCACATTGATTAGAGTGGATGATGCCTATTCGGCGTTTTCAATTTTACTTGAAAAATATAATTCTATTAAACAAAATAAATCCGGGATAGAACAACCTTCTTACATTGGCCAGTCGGCAACAGTTGGTGATAATTTATATCTGGGAGCATTCGCATATATTGGTAATAATGCCAAGATTGGAAACAACGTAAAAATTTATCCACAGGCATACGTTGGTGATAACGTTAAGATTGGCGATAATTCAGTGATTTTTGCCGGAGTAAAGATTTATGCTGATTGTGTAGTTGGCAGCAATGTAACCATTCATTCGGGAACAGTAATTGGAAGCGATGGTTTTGGTTTTGCTCCGCAAGCCGATGGTACCTACGCAAAGGTAGCTCAAATTGGAAATGTTATTATAGAAGATAATGTAGAGATTGGAGCTAATACAACTATTGACCGAGCTACTATGGGCTCTACCATTATTGGTAAAGGAGTTAAAATGGATAACCTAATCCAGATAGCACACAATGTTGAGTTAGGAGCCAATACCGTAATTGCAGCTCAGGCTGGCGTTTCGGGCAGTACAAAAGTTGGCGAAAACTGCGTAATCGCTGGACAAGTGGGTATTGTTGGTCATATTACTATTGCTAAAGGATCGCAATTTGGTGCCCAGTCAGGTGTTCATCGCACTATTTCTGAAGAAAATAAAAAATGGAACGGTTCCCCTATCGATCCTTATATCAATTCTCTAAAAACTATTCAGGTTTTATCTCGTCTTCCAGAGCTGGAAAGAAAAGTGTATGAACTTGATAAGGCCCTAAAAGCGTCAAAAGAAAACAAATAGTGCGTTTTTATACCGTAATTAAAAACGGTTTACCATCATTCCGTTAAAAATTCTATTTTTAATAACTTAAAAGCTAGTTTTTAGTAATTTTGCAGGCTGAAATAATTGGCGCTGTGTTAAATCTATAATAATAAGATATGACCTTATTGTTGCAGCCGAATAAAATTACTTTGAATGAACGTTAAGCAAAGAACTCTTAAGGCTCCTGTATCGGTATCTGGCGTTGGCCTGCATACCGGAGCAAGTGTAACTCTTACCTTTAAACCTGCCCCTGAGAATCACGGTTATAAGTTTCAACGTATTGATTTACCCGGTAATCCGATAATTGATGCCGACGTAGATAATGTTGTTGATACCTCACGTGGAACCACTTTAGAACAAAATGGCGGCCGTATTAGTACTATTGAACACGTTTTAGCGGCTTTGGTAGGGTCAGAGGTGGATAATGTTTTAATTGAGGTGGATGGACCGGAAGCTCCCATTATGGACGGAAGTTCTATTCAATTTATTGAATCATTTGAGAAGGTCGGTTATGAAGATCAAAGAGCCGATCGTGAATATTTCCATATCAATCAAAATATTCATTATGCAGAGGCTGATCGTAAAGTGGAAATGATTGCTATGCCTGCCGATGATTATCGATTAACTGTTATGGTTGATTATAATTCACCGGTTTTAGGAACACAGCACGCGAATATTTCTCATATTTCTGAGTTCAGATCAGAAATTTCTTCTTGTCGTACATTTGTTTTCTTGCATGAGCTTGAGCTTTTATTAAAGCATGGCTTAATAAAAGGAGGTGATTTAAATAATGCAATTGTTATTGTTGATCGTGAGGTTAATGATGATGAGCTAACTCACCTGGCTAAATTATTTAACCGCGAGAAGATTGCAGTAGCCAGAGAAGGTGTTTTAAATAATATCTCTCTTCGTCATCAGAATGAGCCTGCTCGTCATAAATTGCTTGATGTTATTGGCGATTTAGCTTTAGCAGGTATGCCTTTGAAAGCGCATATTATGGCAGCACGTCCTGGTCATGCTGCTAACGTTGCGTTTGCCAGAAAAATCAAAGCGATGATCAAAAAAGAACGTCGTGGTAAATCCATTCCATTGTATAACACCAATGCCAAACCGGTTTATGATGTAAACGAGATCATGGCTCGCTTACCACATCGCCCGCCGTTTTTGTTGGTAGATAAGATTCTGGAAATTTCTTCTAATCACGTTGTTGGGGTAAAGAATGTAACCATGAACGAGCCGTTTTTTGTGGGCCACTTCCCGGGTAGTCCGGTAATGCCTGGAGTATTGCAGGTAGAGGCATTGGCGCAGAACGGTGGAATTTTAGTGTTAAATACCGTTCCGGATCCTGAAAACTATCTTACTTACTTTATGAAGATAGAAAGCGTAAGGTTTAAGGAAAAAGTTCTTCCTGGAGATACCCTTGTTTTAAGATGTGATTTAACAGCTCCAATCAGACGCGGTATTTGTCAAATGAAAGGCGTTGTAATTGTTGGCGATAAAGTAGTAACTGAAGCCGAAATGATGGCTCAAATTGTAAGAAAACCTAACGTATGATTCAACCATTAGCATACATTCACCCACAGGCTAAAATTGCTGATAATGTGGTGATTGAACCATTTGTAACCATTCATAAAGATGTTGAAATTGGTGAAGGTACTTGGATTGGCTCAAATGTTACCATCATGGATGGTGCCCGTATCGGGAAAAACTGCCGTATTTTTCCGGGTGCTGTAATTTCAGCAGTGCCTCAAGACCTTAAATTCGGCGGTGAATATACTACAGCCGTAATCGGAGACTATACAACTATTCGCGAATGTGTTACCGTCAATCGTGGTACCACTGACCGTAAAGAAACCCGTATCGGTAAAAATTGTCTGTTGATGGCCTATGTTCATATTGCTCATGATTGTATTATAGGCGACAACTGTATTCTGGCTAACTCAGTTCAGGTAGCAGGTCACGTTACTATTGATGATTGGGCAATTATCGGAGGTACTTCGGCTATCCATCAGTTTGTTTCTATTGGGGCCCACGTAATGATTTCAGGTGGTTCTTTAGTGAAGAAAGACGTTCCTCCTTATACTAAAGCCGGTCGTGAGCCTCTTTCATTTGTTGGTATAAACTCTGTAGGGTTACGTCGTCGTGGTTTCAACTCTGAGCAAATCAGTCAAATTCAGGAAGTTTACCGTATTTTATACATGAAGAACTTCAATAATACAAAAGCATTGGATATTATTGAAGCCGATATTACTCCTACTGAAGAACGCGATGAAATTGTAAACTTCATCCGTAACTCAAACCGTGGTATTATGAAAGGCTTCTCTAGTAATTAATGGAGATTAGCCTGCAAAATATTGGCAGACGCTTTAACCGCGACTGGATTTTTAAAGGAGTTGATTATCAATTCGAACAAGGTAATTCTTATGCCGTTTTAGGTCCGAATGGATCGGGTAAATCAACTCTTGTTCAGATAATAGCGGCAAGTTTAAGTCCTTCAGAAGGAACTATTACCCACCAGTATAAAGGAAAAAAAGTTGAAGCTGAAGAGGTTTTTCGCCTCCTCAGCTTTGCTTCTCCTTATCTCGAGTTGCTCGAAGACTTTTCCCTTAGCGAGCTCATCGATTTTCATTTCGGCTTTAAACAATTTGTGCCTGGTTTCGATAAGCATCAGGTAATTGAATTGCTTGGCTTTCAGAACTATCGGAATCGTTTGATAAAAAACTATTCATCAGGGATGAAACAGCGTGTGAAGCTGGCTTTAGCCGTTTGTTCAGATGCCCCCCTACTTTTATTAGATGAGCCAACTGCAAACCTTGATCATCAGGGCGTTGATTGGTATTTGAGCCTGATCGAGCGCTTTGCTGCAAATCGTTTAACAATTATTTGTTCAAATCAGGAACATGAATATTCGTTTTGTAAACAGCAATTAAATATTGTTGATTATAAACGGGTTTAATCTTTAATTATCCTTCAATCCTCATTTATTCTCGAAACATAATCTTTCTGACTTTTTTTGAAAGACTAACTGATTTTTAATCCCGAAAGCAATCAGGATCAAGAACCCAGTAACTAACTTTCGTGGTTGTTGGTACATTTTTAATTCATGTGGGTTTTATTATCTTTGCGGCTCAATTTCAAATACTTTAAATTTTTATGGCTAAGGCTTCGGACGTAAAAACCGGTAATATTCTTCGCTTTAACGGCGAATTGGTGTTGGTAGAAGAATTCATTCACCGTACACCAGGAAACCTTCGTGCTTTCTATCAGGCTAGCATGCGAAATGTAAAAACCAACAAATTGGTTGAATATCGTTTCCGTACTGATGAAGAGGTGACCATTGCTCGTGTTGAAACTCAAAACTATCAATACTTATATGAAGACGGTGAGAATTTGGTTGTAATGGATAATAACACTTACGATCAAATCTATGTTCCAAAAGCAATGTTTGGCGATGCAGTAAAATTCTTGGCCGAAGGAATGCAGGTAATGGTGGCACTTGAGAATGAAGAGCCTATTATGGCTACCATGCCAAGCCACGTAACCTTAGAAATTACGTATTCAGAACCGGCTGTTAAAGGGGATACTGCAACCAACGTAACCAAAGCGGCTACCGTTTCTACTGGAGCTGAAATCCGTGTTCCTTTATTTATTAACGAAGGCGACAAAGTAAGAATTGATACCCGTACAGGTGACTATATCGAGCGTGTAAAAGAATAACAGAATTTACTTCAAATAATAAAAGAGGGCCTTTGATTGATCAAAGGCCCTTTTGCTTTAATAGCTACCGGTTTAAAATATTAGTTTATAGCCTCTGCCGTGCACATTGATAATCTCAACGGCTTCATCTTCCTTAAAAATCTTCCTTAATTTACTAATGTAAACATCCATGCTTCTGGCATTAAAGTAGTTATCGTTACCCCATATGCTTATCAATGCCTGTTCCCTGCTCAGTACATCATTTTTATGTTTGCAAAGCAAGTGAAGCAACTCAGATTCTTTTGACGAGAGTTTTTGGGAATTATATCCGTTATAAATCTCCTGAAGCAATGGATCGAACAAAACCGACCCCACCTGAAATTTATCAGGCTGCTTTTCTTCTATAACCTGATTGCTACTCCGTTTTAACAGAGCGTTAATGCGTAATAACAACTCTTCAATTCTAAATGGTTTAGTAATATAATCATCACCTCCAATGTTAAATCCCTGAACTTTATCTTCAAGCATCGACTTTGCGGTGGCAAAAATGATTGGAATATTTTGATTCAATTCCCTGATCTCCTGACCAAGCGTAAAGCCATCTTTTTTCGGCATCATTACATCCAAAATACAGATGTCGAAGCTTTTTAGTTTGAATGCATCTAGGCCCTGCATCCCATCAATACACAAAGTAACCTCATATCCGCCTTTAAACTGTAAATATTCCTGCAGCACCATGCCCAGATTAGGATCATCTTCAACAAGTAAAACTTTTTTGCTCATTATTTAGTCGATAAATTAACTTATCAGAAAACTTAATTCGAAAGTGCTGCCTTTTTGTGGTTCACTTTTAACCGAAATATTCCCCTTTAACAGTTTAACAATGGAATATACATAGTTAAGACCCAATCCGAATCCTTTTACGTTGTGTAAATTTCCTGTATGTGCCCGATAAAACTGATCGAAAACTTTGCTTTGTTGCTCCCGGGTCATTCCAATGCCGTTGTCTAGAACTCTAATCAATAGTAAATTGCCAAGGTTTTGTGTTGAAATAGTGATTTCAGGAGTGCCTTCAGAATACTTTAATGCATTATCCAACAAATTGAAGATCACATTTGAGAGATGCAGCTCATCACCTGTTATCACGTACTCTGTTGCCTGTAAATCGAAATTCAAAATAGCGGTTCTGCGTTTAAATTGAAGATCCATGCTATCAGCAACTGCCGCGATCAGGTTATGCATATTGATCTGCTTCTGATCGAGTTTAAGGTCACTTTTTTCCAGACGAGCCATGCTTAATACACGTTCAACATAACTGCTCAGTCTAAGATTTTCATCATAAATAATTCCTGCATATCTGTTGATCATCTTTTTGTCGGCTGCCATTTCTTCATCTCGTAAGGCTTCACTCGCCAGCATAATGGTGGCCACAGGAGTTTTAAACTCATGGGTCATATTGTTAATGAAATCACTCTTCATTTCTGATAATTTCTTTTGCCGTAAGAGTGCTGAAATAACTACTGCAAAGCAGGCCATAATTACGAGTACTATTAAGGAAGATGCAAGAATCAGTATGCCCATTTTCTTCCATAAAAAATCGGATTTATTAGGAAATACGACTACCAAAGTTCCGGCGCTGTGCAAAACATCTTGGGGAAAAAGAGCGGTTTGGTATGTGCCTTTAATGGTTTTTTGAGAATTAGGCTTAGTTGACACCGAATGAAATACGGTTTTGCTGCTGTCGTTCACCAACGAAAATTGATAATTCAAATCGATTCGGGCCTGATTAAAACCCTCCTTTAATAACGAATCTACATTTGAGGGTCGTACTCTTTCTAACAGCGATTGTTTTTTCCAATTAGCTTCGACAGCTAGTTTTTCAAAAACTTCCACCCGCTTTTTAAATCTTGATACCGAGTCGAGCCAGGCAGAAACCAGAACATCCTCTTTTGGCTCTTTTTCGTCTTCAACCAGGTCAAATCTTCTTTCAACCATAAACTCATGCTGCCGATCACGTTGCACATCAGGAACAATCATTGGATTGGGGTGACGGAAATAAATGACGGTTGAATCCATCTCTCCATTAGGGCCCACTCTTACAATAACCCGATTGTTTAGTTTATTTCGTTTTACTTTTATCTTCGGAGCTTTATCAATGGATTTAATATCATTTGCATCCAGCATATTTCCATCGAGCATATTTCCTTCTAATTGATTAAAAACAAATATTTTAGGATGAGCTGTAAGTGAGTCTAGTCGATAACTTTCGTTGGCAATTGCCGGGGTTCTGGCTACTCTAATTTCCTCGGTATACTGTTTCTTTTTCCCTGTTCTTTTCAAATGTTTTTTAGTAGGAGGCGCAAGCGTAAAAACCGGAGGCGTTTCCGCTTGGGTCCGGATGAAACCTAAGGCCTCATTTTTCTCAAGTTTGGCAGCAACAGTTTGCATAACTGTTTTTACTGTTTGGTCGAACAGCTGCGATTTTACTTTATAAGAATCATATAAAAAATAGCCTTGCATTGCCATGAGGCCAATCAGGCCTATGCCAATTGCAACTACAATCAATACAAAACTTTTTTTCTTCATCTTATTAGTGCTTATTAAAGCAAAGCTAATCACCAAGATTAACGCTGGCGAACATTTAACACTTTTTAACATGCCTTTAACATTTTTTCACCAAGCGTACCACTACTTTTGAGGTATAAACATGTATTTAGAAATGAGAAAGTACGTACTAATTGTCACACTGGCCTCGTTGAGCATTGCTGGCTATGCGCAAGAAAAATCGCCTAAGAAAGAAGTCGTTTACCGCAAAATTGAAATTAAGGGTAATGACACTATTGTGGATGTAACTAAAAACTACGACCAGCTTTCAGAGGCTGAACGCAAAGAACTTGACCAATTAAAAGAGATAAAAATATCCCCCGACACTCACCGAGTTAAAGTAATTAGAAAACTTGACAGCGCTGGAATGGCTAAATTGAAAAAGGAAGGGAAATGGGTAGAATCAAAAGATAGTGACGTTTTTATTGTTAAAAGCGATAGCCCTAAAATCATTATGGATGGTCCTGGAAATGAGGGAAAGGTTATTGAAAAAAGAATAAATAAACGTGTGGAGGTAACTGTTGATAGTACTGGTAAAAGAAAGGTTATCGTTATTAATGCTGATGGACCTGATGATGAAATTATTGCGCCTGGAATGATTGACGAAGATATCATAATTGAAGGTGCTCCTAAAATGAAAGGAGAACGGATTAGAATCCGTAAACAGTTCTCTCCAGAATATGACTTAAATTTTAAACTTCCTACAAAAGGCTCAATTCTGGTGAGTGTAAACGATGAAGATGGCAAAGAGGTTTACAAAGAAACCATTAACAACTTTGCCGGTAGTTTTTCTAAAACCATCGAGTTGCATCCGGGTAAGTACCAGGTTTCAATTAGCCAAAAAGGCAAGCAAATTTTGAGCTATAGTTTTGTTAAGTAACTTCTCAACACATATAATGTAAAAGCCGTTCATACATACCTGAACGGCTTTATTGACTTATAATAAGGGCATTAATTCCTTTGCGACACGTTCCCCTGATCGTACTGCACCATCGATATAACCATTCCAAATCTCCGAAGTTTCGGTGCCGGCCCAATGAATATTTCCTACTGGTTCGCGCAAAGTCTTACCAACGCTGGTCCATGCACCTGGAGGCATAATGCCTGCGAAACAGCCACGGCTCCACTCTTCTTCGGCCCAGGCCTGCTCCAGATATTGTTCGTAGTTTCGGGCATCAGGTCCTAGAAATGAAGCAAAGCTATTAATAACAGCTTTTTCTCTTTCTGAAGTGGTTAATTCCATAAATGCTTTAGCCTGATTAGCTAATACAAATCCCATAAGCATCCCTTTCGAGCCATCTTTGGGCGAATTATCAAATGTTACAGAGATTAACCCGTTGTTGGTAGTGCATAAGCCATTTAATCCTTTATCGCGCCAAAAAGACTTATCGTAAATGGCATAACATTTTACTACGCTACCCATAAACATACGCTGCATCAACTGATCACGGTTGGGTGGCAGTGGTTGGTTGAACTCAATTCTGGCAGCCATGGCGGGTGGAACAGCAACTATTACTTTTCGAGCGCGATAGTTAAATCCCTCGCCAATTACATCATCGCCTTCACTATCTTGGTTTATTCGTTTAACAGGCGAATTAAGCTGAATTTCATCCGCTAATAGCGCGGCCATTCTGTTAACAACCTCCTGGGCTCCGCCAACGAAACGTTCTTCTTGGGCGCCTTTTTTAATATTCATCAGGCAATCGAAATCGGTGCCTGATTTTGTATAGAAAAGCGCATGTAATAATGATACTTCGGATGGGTGAGCTGCGAAAATAGCTTCAGCGGCTACCTGGAAAAATGACCGGGCTACTTTTGAACCCATTTGTGACTCCATCCAACTTTGTAAAGTCATTGAATCATACTGTTTAGCATTCTGACTTTGCCATGGAGCATGTAAGTCGATGCCTTTAGAAAGTTTGTTGATTTTCTTAATGGCCGCATCTAAACTTAATAAGGCATACACGGGTAAAGGAGGAATAAGTCCTTTGTAAGCTTTTACTTTGTCTTTATAAAGCAATGTGCTTTTACCCTCATCATAGGTTTTAAAAGTTTCTACCTCAAATTCTTTTGCAAGCGCATAGATTCGATCTTGAGTTGGGCCAATCCATTGACCTCCTAAATCAACGTAATTCCCATCATTTAAATATTTGGTATAAACACGCCCTCCAACTCGGTCTCGCGCTTCAAGTACTAAAACTTTTTTCCCAGCTCGTTTTAAATTTAAAGCGGCAGTAACTCCTGCATATCCGGCACCAATAATAATAACATCGAAATTCATAACAGTTTTAGTTTGATTGAGGGAGCGATGAATTTGTAAGAAACAATATCAGCTTTTATTGGTAACTTTTAGCTATTAAACGATGTTTTTCATTCAATTTTTATGCTTATTAGTTCAACTAGGACTTTAAAGAAATTTAAATAGGCATAAAAAAACCGACGCGATGGCCGGTTAGTATTCTTTTAATCAATTTGTTAGAAAGGAAGATCGTCAGCTTCACCCGGTTCACTTGATAAATCAGGAGGAGTGAATGATGGCATCTCATCAACCGGTGCTCCGGCAGCCGCTCCTGTAAGAATATTCACTCTCCAGATTTGAAGTGTATTAAAATAATCAGTCTTACCTGTCTTTGGATTGTTCCAAGCACGACCTTTTAAATTAAACGCCACTTCCACCATATCTCCCACTTTACATTTATCCATTAGTGAAACTCTATCCTGAATAGCCTCAAATTTAATGAACTCAGGATATGAAGGATTTTCTGCGTATTCAATAACTAACTCACGTTTACGGAAAGAAGATGTAACCTCCATTACTTCCGAAATTTCGTGTACTTTACCTTTAATGTCCATAATATTGACGAATTTAGCCTGCAAAATTAATAATCAATTCCTTATTAACAGATGTCTGTTTTCAACAAACCTGAAAAAATTATTGTTACCTGTCCTAAACACCTTGCAACCTACCTCCGAAGAGAGATTTTGTACATGGGGTTTGAAATTGTGGATGAGGGGCAAACGTATATAGAAACCCACGGAACGCTTACCGACTGTATTAGGCTGAACCTTAATTTACGTACCGGAAACAATGTGTTGTATGAATTGAAAAGCTTCCGTGCAATGGATGCTGATAAATTATACGACGAACTGATTCAGATGCCTTGGGAAGCATGGCTGGATGAAGCGGGTTATGTTTCTGTTACTTGTAACGTTAACAATCCGTTTATTGATAACACCATGTTTGCCAATATGCGTGTTAAAGATGCAATTGTTGATCGGTTAACACAAAAACGTGGCCGCCGACCTGATTCTGGACCTAAACGTGATAAGGCCGTAATTCACCTACATTGGCAGGAAGACAGAGTTTCTGTATATATTGATTCTTCAGGTGAAACGCTTTCGAAACATGGTTATCGCAAGCATCCCGGCTTGGCACCTATGCAGGAAAGTTTGGCAGCGGCGGTAGTGATGGCTACCGGTTGGAATGGAAGCGGAAATCTGATCAACCCAATGTGCGGAAGTGGAACCCTGGCAATTGAAGCAGCGTTGTTCGCATTAAATCGTTCGGTTGGTTTATTCCGCGATAATTTCGGCTTTATGCATATTAAAGGATTTGAGGAAGAAGTTTATGTTACTGAACGCCGCAAGGCTCGTGAGTTAGCGAAAAAACTGATTCCAGGTAAAATCATCGCAACGGACTTAAATCCTAAAGCAGTTGAATTAGCGCGTAAAAACGCCATTACTGCCGGAGTAGAACAATACATTGATTTTGAGGTCTGTGATTTCCGCGATACTGAAATTCCTGAAGGCGAGGGTGTGGTTGTTTTCAATCCTGAATATGGCGAACGTTTGGGTGATTATGAAGAACTGGTTGAAATTTACAAAGCAATTGGCGATTTCCTGAAACAAAAATGCAAAGGCTATAACGGATATATTTTTACTGGAAGCCCGAATTTGGCAAAAAAAGTGGGACTTAAAGCTTCTCGTAAAATTGAATTCTTTAACTCAAAGCTCGAGTGTCGTTTATTAGAATATGAATTGTACGACGGTACCAAGCGGAGCGAAGAAGATAGGCCAAAGAAGAAAACAGAGTAAAAGTATTAATCAACTATAATTTGTCATTCCGATAAAGGAGGAATCTCTTGCTTCGGAATGGCATATTGAAAACGTAAATTTTTCAATTGACACCATTCTCTTTTCAATCCATCGGCATTGTTCACTCTCCGTTTAAAGAGAAATTTGGTATTCCACGTCAACCGGGGCTAGCTCCTTCTTCGAAAGCCGTTCTTGAGTTATTGCCACCTTTTAATGTGCCTGATGCGGTAAATGGTCTTGATCAGTTTTCGCATATCTGGGTTGTTTTTGTTTTTCATGAAACAGCTCAAAGAGGATGGACTCCAACAGTTCGTCCGCCACGCTTAGGAGGTAACGAACGAATGGGAGTATTTGCCACGCGTTCTACCCACCGTCCCAATCCCATTGGCTTATCAGTCGTTGAACTAGATAGAATAGAAGTGAATGGAGAGAAAGTACTTCTTCATCTAAAAAATATCGATCTCTTAGACGGCACGCCTGTACTCGATATCAAACCTTATATTCCTTATTCAGATGCTTTGCCACAAGCCAATGCCGGTTTTGCTGCCAGTGCACCGGAAAGGATCATGACTGTGAGTTTTGATTCAGCAATTGCAGAACAACTTGCGGACTTGCCCGATCTAAAACAGCTTATTATTGATGTGCTTAGTTTCGACCCACGACCGGCTTATAAAGTCGAAAAGTCAGAAGATAGAGTTTATGGAATGGCTATTGGCGATAAGGATGTTAAGTTTATAATTGATAAGAACAAACTAAGGGTAATTGGGTTATAATAGCTGTCTACAAACAACACCCCAATATTGAAAAACAATTACTATGAATATCGAACTTCTACGTGATTTTTGCATTACCCAGAAAGGTGTAACTGAAGAATTTCCTTTTGATCAGGATACATTGGTTTTTAAAGTGATGGGTAAAATGTTTTGTCTGATCAGTTTAAGTAACCCGAATTCTTGTAATTTGAAATGCGATCCTGAAAAAGCTGTTCAACTTCGTGAGGAACATCCGGAAATTACAGGTGCTTTTCATATGAACAAAACTCATTGGAACACCGTTCGGTTTGATGGAACACTTAGTGACATGGGTATTTTCGAGTGGATAAAAGATTCTTATAACCTGGTTGTTGCCGGATTGCCAAAGAAGCTGCGCATGGAGCTAGAAGATTTGGAAAAATAAGAAAGTATTAATGCAATGATTCTGCAGAGCTTTTTAGTAATTTGATATACTCTTTTAAAATCAAAAAAATATGTGGGCAGTAGTTGAAAATAAACTTACCCGAACATTTCAGTTTGGAAGCTTTGTTGAAGCGTGGGGCTTCATGAGTAAAATAGCCCTAATCGCAGAGCGCATGAATCATCATCCCGAGTGGACAAATGTTTACAATCAGGTTGAGATCAAACTAAGCACTCATGATGCAGGAGATATCGTAACCAAAAAAGATCATGAGCTGGCTCAGGCGATTGATCAATTGTTGCATTAAGTCTCATCTTATCACAACAAAGTGACGCAGGGCTTGCTCAGCTACCTGTAAATTCCTTCTCTGATTTTATACTTTAGGGCTCCATTATATAGATTTATGAAGAAGACCCTATCGTTGATTTTTTCTTGTGCTTTAGCTCTCTGTAGTAGTGCCCAACAAACTCCTTTTGAAAAGAGTAATGGGAAAGAGACCGCTACTTATACTGAGCTTATTAGTTACTTTAAAAACATTACCCAAAAATATCCCGAAGCTAAATTGTTGGAGTATGGCACTACTGATATTGGTAAGCCATTAAATCTTCTGGTTTTATCAAAATCAAAAGATTTCGATCCTGTTTCTCTTCATACCAAGGGCAAAGCAATCATACTTATCAATAACGGAATTCATCCGGGAGAGCCTGAAGGAATCGATGCCACAATGATGCTGGTTCGTGATTTGTTGGAAAAGAAACAACTTCCTGATAATGTAGTTTTATGCTTTATTCCGGTGTACAATATCGATGGTATGCTAAACCGAGGGCCAAATTCTCGTGTAAATCAAAATGGACCTGTTGAGTATGGTTTCCGAGGGAATTCCCGAAATCTCGATCTGAACCGTGATTGTATTAAAACAGATTCTCGTAACTCACTTGCTTTTCAACAAATCTTTCAGAACTGGAAACCTGAAGTTTTTCTAGATAATCATACCAGTAACGGGGCCGACTATCAGCATGTGATGACTTATATAGCTACGCAAAAAGATAAGCTTAACCCTGAAGTATCGGCTTACATGAATAATAAACTGATTCCGGTGTTATTGGCAAAGATGAAGGAGCGTAAGTTTGAAATGGTTCCCTATGTAAACGTTTGGGGCAACACTCCTGATAAAGGATATGAGGGATTCAATGATTCACCACGTTACACTACCGGTTACAGCACCCTTTTTAACAGTATTGGTTTTGTGGTAGAAACACATATGTGGAAGCCTTTTGATCAACGAGTTTGGGCCACTTATGCATTTATGCAAGAGTTGATCAACCAAACGGAGAAAGATGCGAAGGAAATAATTGATACTAAACGCAAAGCGGACGAAATGGTAAAGAATCAAACTGCATTTGCCATGGATTGGAAGGTGGATACTTCAAAAGTTGAACAAATTGCCTTTAAAGGATTTGAAGGAAAGTATAAGCCAAGTGAGGTAAGCGGTTTAGATCGTTTATATTACGATAGAAGTGCTCCGTTTGAGAAACAAATTGATTATAAAAACTCTTTTAAGCCAACTCAATTAGTAGGAAAACCATGGGCCTATGTGATTTCGCAATCTTGGGGAAAAGTGATTGAGTTGTTGAAGTTGAATGGTGTGCAGATGAAACCTTTAACAAAAGATATGGCATTACGCGGTGAAATGTATTTTATCGATGATTATAAAACAGGAACACGACCGTATGAAGGGCACTATCTTCATTCAACTATAAAGGTTACGAAAGACACCATGAACGTTCAGTTTTATAAGGGTGACTATGTTGTTCAGGTTGATCAGGCTGTTAATCGTTATATTGTTGAAACGTTAGAGCCGCAAGCGATTGACTCCTATTTTAACTGGAATTTTTTCGACAGTATTTTGGGACAAAAAGAAGGCTTTTCGGATTATTTATTTGAAGACATAGCTACCGAAATCCTTAAAAAAGACCCTGAATTAAAAGCAAAATTGGAAGAGAAACGAAAGGCTGATCCAAAGTTTGCTCAAAGTGCTTATGCTCAGCTCGACTTTATTTATAAAAACTCACCTTATTACGAGAAAACACATAACCGTTATCCGATAATGCGGTTACTACAACCGGTTTATTTAGGAAACTAATAATAGAACGCCCGAAATTTCGGGCGTTTCTATTTATCAAAAAGAGTTAAAACTAATTTGCGCTGGCAGCCGGCATCATTGCCGAAACATCAATACCTAAACCGGATGCAATTCCGGCGCCTAATCTTGGGTCGGCGCTGAACCAGTGGCAAAGTTGACGGTTGATGATTTCCAATCGTTTGAAGTCCTTCTATTCCACTTATTGCTCCTGTAATATTCCTAATAGCATTCTTTTTTGCTTCATCGCTTATTAAACGAAACAGGTTGCCAGGTTGGGTATAATGATCATCATCGTCTGGAGCATTCCGGTCGTACCAATCAGCAATGGCTGAATCCAATACCCTCCTACCACCGTTACCATCTAGTGTTTTCAAAACCAGACTAGATTAACCATCAATCAAATTGATTGTTTTTATAATCAAATAGAAAAATTCGATATTTGCTCGGTTGTTTGATAGAAACGACTTATTGATATGACATTAACTCAATTAGAATATATTGTTGCGGTTGATACACACCGGCATTTTGCAACTGCAGCTGATAGTTGTTTTATAACACAGCCAACCTTAAGTATGCAAATTCAAAAGCTGGAAGAGGAGTTGGGGATAAAACTTTTCGACCGCAGCAAGCAACCTGTTTTACCTACCGAAGCGGGTAAAGAGGTTATTGCTCAGGCTCGGGTGGTTTTGCAAGAATCGGCCAGACTGAAAGAAATTGTAAAGAATAAGGTAGGTGAAATAGAAGGTCATTTGCGCTTGGGGATAATACCTACACTTGCCCCGTATCTGCTGCCCTTGTTTTTGAATTCATTCCTTGAAAAGTATCCCAAAGTGAAAATCAGTGTTTGGGAGGAAACCACAGAAAACATTATTGAACACCTGAAGTATAACCGATTGGATGCCGGAATTTTAGCTACTCCACTGAATGATAGCAGTATTTTTGAATATCCATTGTTTTATGAGGAATTGCTGTTGTATGTTTCGCAACGCAACGAGCTAATGAATAAAGAATTTGTTTTGACAGATGATATTGATATAAAGAAGTTATGGCTCTTGCAGGAAAGTCATTGCATGCGCTCACAAATTATGAATTTGTGTCACCTTCGTAGTCAGCTTAAGGAGGATAACAACTTTGAATATGAAGCAGGAAGTATAGAAACACTGAAGAAAATGGTTGAGCTGAACAATGGCATTACCGTTTTACCCGAATTGGCCATTTATGACTTAACGGAAGAAAAAAAATCGCAAGTGCGGCACTTTATTGCACCTGTGCCTGTTAGAGAGATAAGTATTGTTACCCATCGAAGTTATGTGAAAAAGCGCTTGCTCGATGCTTTGAAAGCTGAAATACTGAAAGTAGTGCCATCGCATATGCTTGAACGCGAACAGCTGAATATAGTGCCCATCTAGCAGTATGCAGTCGACAGTCGGCAGTCTCCAGTCAAACAAAATACAACTGATTGGACAGAGCTGATTGCACAAGAGCACTGCCGACTGCAGACCGCCGACTGGAGACCCTTTTTTCTTACGGCAAAAAAAAATACCTTAGCCACCCATTAATTTTTATGCAAGAGATCTTACAAACAACGCCCGTTGCGGCCATCATATTTGCTTTTACTGTTTTAACCAGTGCTTATGGTTTGTTTTTTAACCATGATGTCAATTCTCAGTTCAGCCTTCATCCTTATAGTATTAATCGGGGTAGCCGTTATTATACCGTTTTTACCAGTGGACTGATTCATGCCGATCTAGGGCACCTGCTTTTTAACATGCTAACCTTTTATTTTTTTGCCTTTCCACTTGAACAGATCTTTGTAATGGCAAAAGGGCCAGCCGGTCATTGGTGGTTTGCCGGAATGTATGTTTTAGCACTTGTTTTAAGCGATATTTCAACCATTATTAAACAAAAAAACAATATTCATTATTACAGTTTGGGTGCTTCGGGAGCTATTTCGGCGGTTTTGTTTAGCATGATACTCTTTATGCCGCAAATGAAAATTTCAATGATGTTTATACCAATAGGAATTCCGGCATACATTTTTGGTCCACTCTATTTGGCCTATTGTGTTTATGCATCAAGGAATCATCGCGATAATGTTAACCACGATGCCCACTTTTATGGAGCGGTAGCAGGATTGCTATTTACCATTATATTGTTTCCAGGTATATTCTCAGAGTTTGTTGGACAATTGATCAGATAAAAAGAGTTCTTTTTAAATCAAAAGATAGTGAGAGTCCGGTTCATAATAGGCCGGACTTTTTTATTTCAAATTAGATAATGCTCAAACTTATTTTAATTAATTCCCGGCGGAGTAACAAGGTATGGTTGGAATTTAAAGAGCATTGAAAACAAAAAAAGTTCGGGCAAGTTGCTGCTGATATATTCAGGGCGGTATTCAACCTTGGATCACCACATGGGTGAGGATGCACCAATTGTATTTATGATTATCTTTTTTATATTCACCTCTTTGTAAAGGCTTTCCGCGTGAAAAATTATTCAGATATAGAGCTGCTAAATCTCATAAAACAGGATAATAAAAACGCTTTTGAAGAATTATATAACAGACATTGGGAACGATTATTCGCAATAGCCTGTTATAAGCTATCTTCAAAAGATGATGCTATTGATCTGTTGCAAGATCTGTTTTTTCTATTTTGGGAGAAACGTAATGAAATTGTTATAACAGAGTCGGTAGCAGCATATCTCAACGTAATGCTTAAGTACCGGGTGTTTAACTTCTATAAACATACGCAGGTAAAACAGATGCACTCTGATCATGTTAAAGCCACCCATAGCGAACAGGATTCGTCTACCATTGATCAGCTTAATCTAAATGAACTAAACAGATCGTTAAAGCTAGAGATCGAACAAATGCCCGAGAAAATGCGTGAAGTGTTTTTACTGAGCCGAATGGAGGGTTTGTCGATCAGCGAAATTGCCCACCGGTTATCCATTTCAGAGCAAACCGTAAAAAATCAGATCAGCAACGGGATAAAACGTTTAAAAAATCGTTTCGGCACTAATTATTCTGCTGAATGATTATTCAGGTATTGTTTATTCTGCCTTTCTTAAAATTTATTAAAAAAAATTTTACACTCCTCTAGTACTATCTATTTTCATAATTGTCTTTATGACTGAAAACCCTAATAAATTGCAACAAAAGGACCCTATAAAGAAACCATCCGGTAAGTTTTACCCTTCAACAGTGGAGGAGCAAAAACAATTGGATGAATGGTTTGAATCATTGCCTGGCAATGATTCGGGGGCTCCTTTTGAAGATGAAAACGAAAAAAAGGTGATCCGCCAACATGTGCTCAATAGTGTGTTTAGTCGGATAGCGGAAAATGATCAGGAGGCAGAGGGAACTCCGGTGCGTACATTGAAATGGACCTGGTTAAAAGTTGCAGCCTCAGTTGCCGCAGTTACAACCATAGGCTGGATGGGGTATTCTTATTGGGCTAAGCCACATCCTATAGAGTACCTGACTGTTACTGCTCAGGGAGGAAAAGTAATGCAGGTAACATTGCCGGATAATACTACTATTTGGATGCAGTCCGGCAGTACCTTAAAATATCCCAAGCAGTTTAGTGATACTACCCGGGAGATTTACCTTGAAGAAGGTTTGGCCTATTTCAAGGTTACACATAATGCCGAGAAACCATTTATTGTGCATACTCCCAAACTAGATACCAGGGTGCTGGGAACATCATTTGTGATTAAGGCTTATCAGCAGATGGAGGACGTAGAAGTGGAGTTGATTACTGGTAAGGTAAGGGTGAGTCATGATCAGCAGATTTTAGGAGAGCTTGCCCCCAATATGCGTTTAACCTATCATAAGGCTTCTGCAAAAGCTGAAATTGAGGAGTTAAATACAGAAACTTCTGCTTCGTTTGTAAACGGTGTGATTGTATTACAAAGGGCAGGTTTTGATGAACTTTTTGCAACACTTCAGTCGCTTTATTCAGTGCATTTTAATTATGATAAAGCATTGTTAAAAGACTGCAGGTTCAACTTAAGGTTCAATACAAACTTAAAAGTGGAGCAGGTATTAGAAATTGTTAATGGTATTCATCCAATTAAATATGATGTAAAAGGGAAGGAAATTACAATAAAAACGGAAAGTTGTGATAGGTAGATAAAAAAAACAGCGCTTGCTGCAACAAGCGCTGAACGAACTGATTGTCGTGTTTTTTAAAGCCATGAAATGGTTGCTTTCGCAACTATAATGGGATGGCTTTGTGTTTTAGTGTTCAACCCAAAACAATTCAAATATATGAGAAAAACGTTTACAAAGCTAATCTGGCAAACCATGAGGCTAAGTGTAATTGTAGCAAGCATCATTATGATGACCTTCGGAGTGCTCAAAGCCGAAAAAGGCTGGGGACAAAACCTAAAGGAGCAAAAAGTTAGCGTAACCATTGAAAGCGGAACACTGGAGGCCGCTATCAGACGAATTGAGTCTACAAGTAAAATAGGTTTTGCCTATGATTACGATGTTTTAAAGAACATTCAGGTTGCGGAACACCGTTTTTTAAATCAGCCGTTGGATCAAATTTTAAATGATCTGTTAAAAAGCAATGGATTAATCTATAGTCTAAAGAATAACACTATTCTGATTGTAAAGGCGCCAAAAACAGAAAGTAAAAAGGCTACGGGGGTTATTAAAGGAAGAGTTGTTGAGAACAGTTCAGAAGCTAGCCCGCTTCCTGGAGTAACAGTAAAAGTAGAGGGCTCCACCGCCGCCACCTCAACAGATGGCGATGGTGCTTATAAACTAAACCTACCTCCCGGTAAATATCGTTTAGTATTCAGCTTTATAGGGTTTGAAACCCGCATCGTAGATAATATAATAGTAGAAGAGGGTAAAAGCCGTGATATCAATATCAGCTTGAAAGCTGCAATTGCCTTTTTGCAAGAAGCAGTAGTTGTTGGTTATGGCGTACAGGAAAAGCGTAGTTTAACTGGTTCAATTGGATCATATAAACCTATTGACGAAGTAGGACAAATCCCATTAACCATAGATAACGCCCTTATTGGTAAAATTGCGGGGGTTCAGGTGGCTCAAACTTCAGGCATGCCGGGTAGCGCTTCTGCTATCATTATTCGAGGCGTAAGCACATTAAATAAGAATGGCAACACTCCCCTGGTTGTTATTGACGGAGTGCCGGTTTATAGTATTGATAGAAATAATAATACGACAGATTTCAGTGGAAATAAACTGCCGGGATTCTCATTTGGTGGGACCGGTGTAAACGAACCCTATGCAAATGGTTCTGAAAACAAGATTGAGAATAACCCTTTGGCAAGTATTAATCCCGAAGATATTGAATCAATTGAGGTATTGAAAGATGCTTATGCCACTGCCATTTATGGTTCTCGGGGTGCAGCAGGTGTAATCTTAATTACTACGAAGAAGGGTAAGTCTGGGAAAATGAAAGTGGATTTCTCCCTGTCCTCTTCAACAAGTGATCCGGTAAAAACACCAAGCATGATGAACGGCGATCAGTATGCGGATTTTTATTCCAATTATATGAAGGCCAAGAATCCAAATGCTCCAATGGACATCTTTCCGAAGGGAGTTAACACTAACTGGCTTGATGAAGTTACCCGCACAGCGTTGGGTACAAATGCCAATTTGTCTTTATCGGGTGGTTCAGAAAATATGATTTACTCGGTCAGTGGTGGATATGATAAACAACAAAGCTATATCATCAACAATGATTTTTCCCGCTACCAAGGACGTGTAAATCTTGAAGGCAATCTTTCTAAAAGCTTTAAGGTAGGCGCTAATGTAGCCATGTCATATGTTGATAATAATGCGCTAAACGCTCAACGTGTTTACAGAAATGCGGTATTGCGTGCTCCAAATACGGCAATAACCGATGAGCAAGGGCAATATGTATGGCGCTTTACCCCAAATAAACAAGGCGCCAATGAAGATACCAATCCAGTTGCATGGGCAAACACAGGCAAAAATCATCGTGTGGATACCCGCATGTTAGGAAATGTTTTTGGTGAAGTAAAGTTCAACTCGTGGGCTACCTGGCACTCTGATTTTGGCGTTGACTGGATTAACGGTGATGCTTATTCACGTGAAGTGGATAAACTTAGTACCCGTGAAGGAATGGCCACTTCAACTTCTAACAATAACCACAGATGGGTAATTAGTAACGAACTGCGTATTAATAAAGTGTTGGGCTATAAGCATGGTTTTAATGCCACACTGGGTCAATCGTTCGAGTCGTCGAATGAAAGTATAAGCAGTGTTGTAGGCGAAGGCTTTCAGAGTGATGGCATATTAAGTATTAATGCCGCCAATACAAAGAAGGTTACCAATTCAATGGATCAAAAGTGGGCCTTGGTTTCCTATTTCGGTCGTTTGAATTACCAATATAACAACCGCTACCTGGCTGGTGTTACTTACCGTTTGGATGGCTCATCAAAATTTGGGAAGAATCATCAATACGTCGGATTTCCGTCCTTCTCATTAGGATGGGTTCCGAGTGAAGAAGCTTTCATGAAAGACATTAAATGGATTGATCAGCTTAAATTCAGAGGAAGCTTAGGTTATACCGGAAACGACGGTGGAACAGGTTATTATGGTAATCAGGGCACCTACAAATTGAGTCCTTACGGAGCTAATTACGGGAGTCTGAGTTCATTGGAGGTATCGGCACCTAATAATCCTAATCTGGAATGGGAAACCACTACGATGCTGGATTTGGGTATGGATCTAACGCTTCTTCGTTCAAGGGTAACGCTAGGCCTTGATTACTATAACAAAGACACTAAAAACTCCATTGTAGGATCGCCATTGCCAAGCTTTATGGGCTTCAGCTCTCAATCCCAAAATCTAGCCGATATAACAAACAAAGGTTGGGAGATCACTATTAATTCTCGAAATATTGCAGGGAAGAAATTTCAATGGTTTACCAACTTCAATATTTCACGAAATAGCAATACCATTAACAAACTGCATAAAATTGATGCCGAGCAAAGTGCTCGTTTAGCAGAGACAAACGGAGGCCGCTATTGGTACCCGGGAGGATCATCGACCTCTTTTTATATGTATGAGTGGGGAGGAATAAACCCACAAAATGGTAATCCTATTTGGATCAATAAAAACGGAGAGAAAGTAGAGCAACCTATCCCCTCAACAGAATATACCAACCCTGATCAACACCGTAAAGTTATGGGTGATGCTTTACCTAAGTTTTATGGTGGTTTGGGAAATACCTTCAGCTACAAAGGCTTTGAGTTAAATGCCTTCTTATCCTTCTCTTACGGTAATAAAATCTTTAACGGAGCTAAAGCCTCTATGATGAACTATACCGAAGGTACGTTCTCAGGTTTAAATGCTGCCAATTTATCAACAGACTTACTGAATTACTGGAAAAATGCCGGCGATAAAACCGATATCCCAGGTTTGGTAAATGCATCTAACAATGTTTCTATGGGCTTTTTCGGGGCTACAGATTATACGCAAGGTCGATACACTTCGCGTTTTCTAGAAGATGCATCTTACATAAAACTGCGCAGCCTCACCCTGGCCTATACATTTAAAACAAAAATGGTCTCGAATTTATACCGTTTCAAAGTATTTGTTGAAGGCAACAACTTGTTTACCATCACCAAATACTCAGGTATGGATCCTGAAGTAAGTGCATTCGGTTCTTCGGCATTAAACATGGGTTACGACGAGTTGACCTTGCCGGCTATGCGCACATTCAGATTAGGATTACAAATAGGGCTTTAATTTTTAATCAAACAATCGTTAACCATGAACAAATTAACCCTTAATAAAAACTTCTTAACAGCTGTATTTGCTGCAGCAGTATTGCTGTCGGCTTGTGATAAGCAAATAGATTTGGCACCAGAGTCTATTACAACAGAAAAAGATGCCTTAACTTATCAGAAAGGCACCGAACGGGTTTTAGGTGGCGCCTATTTAAGTTTACTTGATGCATCAAAAGGAGACGCTTTTGAGATTGGCGACTTAACTACTGGAATTGCGACCAGTTTCACCACAGATTTTGCAACCGGCGCACTTGATTCAAGAAACTCAATTGTTGGTTCTTTTTGGTCAACTAATTATAAGACGATTAACCTGGCCAATGTGATCATTAACAAATTACCAAAGTACGCAACTTTTGACCTTTCTATTCAAAATCAGCTTATTGGTGAGGCCAAGTTCATCCGTGCATTCGCCTATTTCAATCTGCTAAAGCACTTTGGCGAGGGTGCATTGGAAGGCAAAATGGATAACATGGCAGTTCCCCTTCGTTTAGATGCTTTTGATGGATATGATGGTTCTCAAAATCTACCCCGAGCTACCAATGCCGAGGTTTACGCTCAAATACTTAAAGATTTAGATGAGGCCATTCCTGTGTTGATGAATAAGTTTAGCACTAATGTTGATCAGCACTCAAGAGCTACCAAGTCCGCGGCACGGGCATTGGCTTCAAGAGTTGCTTTGTACAGCAGGAATTATGCAAAGAGCCTGAGTTATAGCGATGCTGTTTTGGCTGATGTAAACTTTAAGCTTGAAAACCGTGTCGATCTGGTGTTTCCGATTAATGGGATGGGTGCTAGAGATATCAGCTTTAGTGATGAGATTCTCTTTGGATTTCCTGTTAGCTGGAATAAAGATGTTACCCAGTACAAAGAACATGGAATCTACTATGCTTATGGATTTATCAAGCCGGATACTACGGTTTTTATGAAAACATATGCTGTTACAGATATGCGCAGAAGTAAGTTCTTTCCTGATGCTGCGAATCTTAAACGGAATATGAAGTTTTCTCATCCTGAACTTTTAGATAACCTGATCATGCTGCGCCTTTCTGAAATTCTTTTGAATAAAGCCGAAGCTGAAGCTAATTTGAATGGCGTTACCGCTGCTGCTGTTGATGCGCTGAATAAGGTTTATCAGCGTGCATTTGCTAATGATCAAAAACCGGGCTTATACACTACTGTCGACTTTGCTTCAAAACAGCTGCTCCTCGACCGTATTTTGAAGGAACGCAGATGGGAGCTGGCTTTTGAAGGACAGGATCGTTACGATATGATTCGCACTGGAAGGGCTCCGAATGCGAGCCTTCCTTCATCGAAATATGCTTTGCCTATTCCTCAGCGCGAGATCGATATAACAGATGGCTTAATAAAGCAAAACCCAGGATACTAAATAACCTAACCAATCAATAGCCAAGTGCGGGGCCATTTCGTGGATTCCGGCCCCGCTTCTATTGCCTTTTCAAACGAAAAAAAGAAGATATAGCGAGAAATTTTTACTTAACAAATAAGCCTGAGTGCTTTTTAAAATCACAACCAACAGTAAAAAGTAATGAACAAAATTCTTCTATCGGCAGCTGTTTGCTGCGCGCTGGCCTTGAGTGTGAAGGCTCAAACCCGGGAAATAAACTTTAAGCACGATGCTCCATTTAAGGAGGTACTTGCTGAAGCTAAGAAACAAAACAAACTGATCTTTTTCGATGCCTATACTTCCTGGTGCGGCCCCTGTAAAGTAATGGCCAATACGGTTTTTAAAACCGATAGTGTAGCCGATTTCTTTAACCAAACATTCGTAAACCTAAAGGTAGATATGGAAAAGGGGGAAGGCCCAAAGCTCAAAGATCGCTTTGATGTTGCAGCCTATCCAACCTTATTATTTATTGATGGTGATGGAAACCTGGTACACAAAATTGTGGGTTCTGCTCCTGTAAATGAGTTCATGGCCGAATCGCGCAAAGCCTTGCACCCTGAAAATACAGTGTACGGGTTGGAGAAAAAATTTAATGCCGGCGACCATTCTGAAGCAACCAGCCTTGCCTACATGACAGCACTTGAAACCGCTTACGAACATACTAAGATGGGTGAGGTTGCTAAGGTTTATTTCGATGCATTGCCCCAGAATACTTTGCTTGACAGCAAAAACTGGGAATTGGAAAGCCGCTTTTTGTTCGATGTTAGTTCAAAAGCCTTTGCTTACCTGTATGGCAAATCGGATGATTTAAAAGCTAAGTACGGAGCAGGAAAAGTCGATATGTATTTTAATCAGGTTTTCGGTAATACCATTGGCTCATTAAAGAAAGCGTACGCCAGCAACATTAATTTACCGGCAGCAAAAAATAGAGCCACAGCGATGGAAGCTTTATTGGCTTCAAGTAATTCTCCGTCGGATCAGCAGCAGCTTACTGCCTTGCATTTAGCACAGTTTGCAGGCACTAATCAATGGGATCAATATTGCGCATTGATCAACAATACACTGAAAAAGGCACCCGCAGGTCAAAAGCCGAACTCGTATTCAATTTTATGGGCAGGAATGGAAATGGTGCGTTCAGCTCCGGTGAAATACAGCACTACCGCTTTAAAATGGGCCGATTATTACAATGAGGATAAGGAAGATCTGTTCACGCAGATTTTAGCTTCTGACCTACGGAAAATGGCAAGCAAAAAGCTTGGCAAAACCAAAGAGGCCGAAGCGTTTGCTTTAAATTCTGAAAACTTAAGAAAGCAAGCGGCTGCTCAGGGCAAAATGACTCCTCCAATCATGAATAACTAATTAGATAAAGCATAAGAAGATAGAACGATGAAAAATAATATTATAAAGGTTTTAGCATTGACAGGGGCGGTATTGTTGACAACGGGCGCATTGCATGCCCAATCTGCTAAATATATAACCGTAACCGGAAAAGTAAAGTTTGTGCCGTCAAAAGAACACCAACAAAAGTTTCCTTTCTTATTACAAAAAAGATCGGGTGACGATTTAAAGGTTATCGATACCATTCGTGTTAAAGCTGATGGTTCTTACAGTTTTAAAGTAAATGCCAGTAAGCCTGATTTTTATGAACTGGATGTTTATAAATGGGATCGCGCCAGTTTTTGGGCCAATAAAGAGAATCTGAAGATTGATTTCAGAGGAGAAGATACGGCAAAGATAAAGATCAAAAATCCTCCGTATGTATTTATTGAAGGCGGAGATGAAAACAATCTGATCAACGATGTGAACTTCATCGTTTACCGTAATTATCAGAACACCATCGCTATTAGTCAGCTGCAGTATAAAGCTTCTTTGAAGAAAGATACCACAATGGCGAAGAACTTAGAAAAGTTTATGTGGGACCAGTATGACGATATGGATGAGCGTATTAAGCTATTAGTAAAAATGAACAGCACGAAGCCGCAGGTTCTTTACGCACTAAATTATTTAAGCCCGCGAAGGAATAAAGAATTTATAGTGGCAACACTTAATAAGCTAATAACACTTTATCCTAAGTTTACTCCTGCCAAAAACCAGCTCGAAAACATTGCTAAGGCTGAAGCAATTGCCAAGAAAACGGCTGTGGGTAGTCCGGCAATGGATTTTACTCAGAATGATGTGAATGGTAAGCCCATTAAACTTTCTTCTTATAAAGGGAAATATGTATTGGTTGATTTCTGGGCTTCATGGTGTGGGCCGTGTCGCGCAGAAAACCCCAACGTAGTAAAAGCCTATAATAAATATCATGCAAAAGGCTTCGAAATTCTGGGCGTATCCTTAGATGATAAAAAAGACAAATGGGTAGAAGCGATTACAAAAGACGGACTTACCTGGGCCCATGTAAGCGATCTGAAAGGCTGGAAAAATGCAGCTGCTAAAATGTATAACATTAATGCTGTGCCAAGCAACCTCTTGTTAGATAAAAACGGGAACATTATTGCCAAAGACCTAAGAGCTGAAGAGCTGCAGCAAAAGTTACAAGAGATTTTTGGCAAACAAGATTAATAAGATCATCTGCATGAAAAGATTTAGTAAGAAGCTCCTGATGGTTTACACTGGCGGGATGCTGAGTTTATTAGGTTTCAGTGCCAAGGCTCAGATGGCTGAAGCACAAAAGCAAACCATTAATGTGTCGAAAACAACGACCTATAATGTTAGCCCGTCCGAGGTTTGGGAGATCGTATCTAAAGTGAATCAAGTGGAAAGTTATGCCAACGGGTATGTTTCATCGTCGGTTACAAATGGTTCTGAGTTCCCTATAACCCGAACCATGAAATTCAAATCAGGAGTAGAACGGAAGGATGTGGTTCAGCAATTAAATGAACCCTACAAGTTTTACTGCTTTAACATTACTTCATTACCTCAAGGTATTGAAGAAGCAACGCTTGCCTGTACGATCACTTTGAATGAAACGGACTCGAATAAATCGGATGTAAAATGGTGGGCGATTGTAAAGGGAAATGCTGAGAGTAAGAAGAAACTCATTGCTGAAATTGAAAATGAGTTCGACAACTATGCGGAAGGCTTAAAGAAATTATTGAATAAGTAAAATAGTATAAAAAGAATAGCAATGTATAAGAGAAGATTAGGATTAGCGGTTGCGGCTCTTTTTGCAGCAACATCTTTGTTTGCGCAATCGGGCAAAAGCATTACCGTTACAGGAAAAGTGAAATTTCCTGATCCAAGCGGTAAAGACAAAATTTATTTGGGACAATATGTGGGTGAAGGTTTTAACAAAGCCTTTAAAGCAATTGATAGTACTTCCCTTGATGCCAATAATACTTTTCAGTTTAAGGTTAATACAAATAAGCCTGATTTTTATCAGATCCGCGTTTATTACATGGATAGGATTGATTTCTGGGCCGATAAGGATGATTTAAAAATCAGCTTCAGAGGGATTGATACTGCGAAGGTAAAAATTAAAAATCCTCCACATATTCACATAGAAGGTTCGGCAGACAATGATGTAATCAATCATGCCAATTTTGAGGCGTATAGAAACTATCAATCAATGATTTTGGTTTATAATCAGTTGTATTGCGCAGAGAAATCCAAAGATTCGCTTTGGATTGTAAATGCGAAAGCAAACACCGATAGTTTAACTTCTGATTTCTTTTCAAGAATGCGTTACCTGGTAAAAATGTATCAGGACAAGCCAACGGTTTTATATCCACTTCAGTTTTTAAGCTGGAAACGTGATGGTGATCTGATGATGCAAACATTGGATCATTTGGCTAAGAAATACCCGAACCTGCCGCAGGTGAAAAAGCAAAAAGAAGAAATTCTCGCTAACATGGCACAAACCAAGAAAATCGAAAATGGTCGCCCGGCACCTGATTTTGCCTATGCCGATTTGCAGGGTAAAAAGTTAGGACCTAAAGACTTCAAAGGCAAATACCTGATCATCGATTTCTGGGCATCATGGTGTGGTCCTTGCCGTCAGGAAATTCCTCACCTGAAAGAAGTTTACAAAAAGTATAAAGATAAAGGCCTGGAGATTTTGGCCGTATCGTTAGATGCCAAAGCCGATCAGTGGAAAAAAGCCATGGATGAGGAAAAAATGACATGGCCACAAGTAAACGCGCCTGATTCGAAACCGGTAATGAGCTCGTACTTGTTCAGCGGTATTCCTTACCTGGTGGTGGTTGATAAAGACGGGAAAATTATTGAGAAAAACCTTCGTGGCGAAAGTCTTGATGAAAAACTGAAAGAAATTTTCGGAATCTAAAAGCTTCTCTTTTATATAACCTAAGTCAACGTTGGGGTCTGAAAATGGCCCCTTCAATTCTGAACTTACATTAAATTAAAAAGAATGAAAAAGATATTTAGTTTGATGGTGCTGGGATTAATAATAATTACCAGCCCTAAACCAGCTCATGCCCAAATGGGTGCAGCGGCTACCATTCAATGGGATGTAACCAAAAAAGCCTCCATTAAAGCTGAGCAAGAGGCGGTTTGGAGCCTGCTTTCTGACTTAAAAGAAATAACCTTATACAGTAAAGACTTTATAAAATCGGCTGTAATTAAGGGCTCTTCAATGCCATTTGACCGTGTACTTACATTCGCCAACGGTACAACCCGAGTTGAGCAGATTGACCAGATAGAGCAAGAGCATAAGTTTATCGCTTATCGCTTTACACAAGAATCATTGCCTAAAGGAATTGAGAGTGCAGAAATTGCTGTATTTACTAAAGCAAGTGGAAAAACCACTGATGTAGAATGGTTGGCCCGTATTGAAGGAAATGCGGAAGCAAAGAAGGCATTAATAGCTCAGCTTACTGCCGAATTTGAAGTCTATGCGACAGGAATGACTAATCTGTTTAAAAATACCATTCCTGCAACACCAATGAATTAGTGGTTCTTTAATAGTTGTGTTTTTTCGGTTATGAGCCATCTCAATAAGTAGATGGCTCTTTTATTTATAATCATTCTAAAATTTAGGGTTAACGATAATTTAAAACCTGGCTAAAGCCTGCGTTACATTGGGGGGATACTTTCGCGTTGAAAATAAAAACCTGATGAACAAATTAACTTTTACTCTACTATCATTTGCCGTTACCGGAATAGCTGTAACTGCTTGTACCAACGACGACACGAAAAAGGATACTCCGGAAGTGAGCAAGGTCGTTTTAAAAAACTATTCTGAAACTCCAGCTTTATTGAAGAAACTCTCGGGTTTCGAAAACGTTGAAACGTATACTTTAATCAGCTCTAACGACGAGTTTACCAACTATCGTTTCGGTGGCTCTGCTGATGGTATTGGCATGATTAAAAATCCTGCCGGCGGTTTTGTGATGTTCGTTAACAACGAGGATAACTACTCAGTTTCACGTGTTGAGTTGGATGAAACCTTAAAACCTGTTAAAGGTTCATATGCTTTAAATTCTGATGGAGGACAGTGGCGGCTATGTTCGGGAACAATGGTTACTCCTGAAGAACATGGTTTTGGTCCGTACTATTTTTCTGTTGGTGAAAGTAATGTGGAAGCCATGACCCACAAGATCGATCCTTTTCAGAATTATATTTTACCTAATAACACAAGTCGCGGTATACCAGCCTTGGGCCACTGGAGCGGAGAAAACTCAGTTCCATTGAATAAGAATGCTTACCCGGGGAAAACTGTAATTGTAATGGGCGAAGATGCTTCTGACGCTACTGGCGGTCAGATGGCCATGTATGTTGCTAGTGCAGGCGATTTGAATACTGGTTCATTATACATGCTTAAACGTGTTGATGGTGTTCAGAAAGAAACTGATATGACCGTTGGAAAACAATATGATGTTGAGTTTGCTAAAATCGATAATCATTTGAATTTAACGGGTGCACAGATTCAGGCGTTGGTTGATCCTTTAAAAGCGATCAAATTTGGTCGTGTTGAGGATGTTGATTACCGTAAAGGAAGTGGAACCAATGCACATGAGGTATACTTTAACGTAACAGGTCAGGATCCTAGCGGCGATAATGCTGATAAGTCACGTACTGTTTGGGGTCGTGTGTATAGAATCACCCTTGATGCTACGAATCCATTAAAAGGTAAACTGGAAGTAATTTTAGACGGAGATGATGACAATGGTCCCGCTAAAGATTTCCAGAACCCTGATAACATTTGCGTAACGCAAAACTATGTTTACGTACAAGAAGATTCAAATGGTTACGGAACCGAAACCCATGATGCCTATATCTATCAATATAATATCGCCACAAAAGAACTTAAGAAAGTATTTGAGTTGGATCACCGCAGAAATGCTGCTGATGCTGTGACCTATAACGGCACTAGTTCATCCACTTTCGGTTCGTGGGAATATGGTGGCTTAATTGATATTTCTTCAGTAGTTGGTATCGATGATGTATTTGCATTATGTATTCAACCTCATACCTGGAAAAGCGAAAAGTTTGCAGGCGTTGATGGTGGCAGCAAGCGTAAAACTGAAAACCAAGGCAGTGAAGTTGTGATCTTAAAGGGCCTTCCTCGTTAATAGCTAACCTTACACTTCTACATATATTTAAAACCCTCTGATTGCTTTCGGAGGGTTTTTAGTCTTTTTTGGCATGCAAAAAAAAATTATTGTAATAGTAATAGCATTGAGCCTTGTTGCTTCTTTTCAGGCTTGTTTAAAGAAATCGAACAATGCTGAAACAGTTAGAGCATCACTCCTAATCGGGATAGATGACCTGAAGCAAAGCATCCTTAAGTTGGAGGGTGATATCCGAAAAAATGCAACACAAAAGCAGGTGCAACATGATTTTCTCGAGGCTCGATTTCAGTATAAAAAAATAGAGTTTCTGGTCGAATATTTTTGTCCTTACACTGCTGATTTTATCAATGGTGCGCCGTTGGACGAAATTGAAGTGGCCGACAAACGCGTTATAGCTCCCGAAGGTTTCCAGGTAATTGAACCTTTTATATTTCCATCGCTTGATACCACAAATAAGCAAGAGCTGTTGGGTCAAGTTCATTCACTTGCTATTACTATGAATCGATTGACCGATCAGGCTAATACAATTCCCGTTACCGATCAGCATGTATTTGATGCCATGCGCTTGGAAGTTTACCGCATTATATCAATGGGTATTTCAGGTTTTGATACTCCCTCGGCACAAAACTCTATGAATGAAGCAGCTGCAGCTATACTGAGTATGCAGCAAACGTTAAGGTTATATAACCAAGATTCGGAATGGGGAACGGCTGCTGTGCAATATCTTCAAAAACACTCCGACTTCAATAGCTTTAACCGTCTGCAATTCATTACTGATTTTGCCAATCCATTATCGACAGAACTGCACAATGTTCAATTAAGTTTAGGCATACAGCCATTTAAAGAGCTTAGAGCCGTTAAAACCACAGTTGTAACACTTTTTGATGAAGATGCGTTTGATGAAAATTTCTTCACCCCCAATTATGATTCCCATACATCAACGCAAAAGGTGGCATTGGGGAAGATGCTTTTTTTCGATCCTATTTTATCCGGAAATCATAATCGGGCCTGTGTTTCTTGTCACCAACCTGAAAAAGCATTTACCGATGGGCTGGAAAAGAGTGTGGCGTTTGATGAGGCAAGCGTGGTTGAGCGAAATGCGCCGACTTTATTAAACTCAGGGTTTCAGAAGGCACAGTTTTATGATAGCCGTGTGTCCAATCTGGAGGATCAGGCAGCCGCAGTAATTAATAATAAGAACGAGTTGCATGGCTCATTCGAAAAAGCCGTAACTAGACTAAAAGGCAGTGTAGAATATGTACAATTATTCAAAAAAGCATTCCCGGCAGAAAATGAATCAATCTCATCATCATCAATAAAGAATGCAATTGCTGCTTATGTTCGTTCGTTAAAAAGCATGAATTCCAGATTCGATCAATATGTAAGAGGCGATAAGAGTAAAATGAATAAGGACGAGATCGTCGGGTTTAATATATTCATGGGCAAAGGTAAATGTGGCACCTGTCACTTCGCGCCTTTATTTAATGGAACAGTCCCTCCTAACTATGATAGAAGTGAGTCGGAAGTGATCGGCGTTCCACAAAGCAATGCGGCAAAGTCTAAGCTTGATGGAGACAGAGGTAAGTTTAATCTTTATCAGTTTGAGCAATATCGGTATTCATTTAAAACCCCAACCGTTAGAAATATTGCTTTAACAGCGCCATATATGCATAATGGCGCCTTTAAAACCTTAGAAGAGGTGATTGATTTTTATAATAAAGGCGGTGCCGCAGGAATTGGAGCTGATCTTCCGTATTTAACCTTGCCTTTTGATAAGCTGAACCTAACAGAAAATGAGAAGAAACAACTAGTGGCTTTTATGAAAACACTAACGGACACAAGCGTTTCATCAAGTATGCCCAAACAACTACCAAAACTTGCCGAACTTACGGCAAGCCGTAAGGCAACTTATTAATAGATAATCTTTTGGCATTCATAGGAGAAGTTTTACTTGTTTTTGTGCAAGGAGTGTAACAATTATAGATACGCATTGAACCTGGTTTGGAGCCAGTGTTCTATCTGCTTATTTTAGTAGAACGAGCCGTTAACTATTAATCACACCTTATCTATAAACTTATGAAAAATGGGCTTTTCATCTTGTTGGGCTTTATACTATTGATCAGTTGTAAAAAGGATGACAATGAGACAGAGGAACCTCCTGACCAAACGCATCCAAAGATGTTTTATCGTAACCTTGGAGACATTGAAGTGAAATTTGGCCAGATTAAATATTTAGACATTGACAACGACGGGGTACGGGATTTCTATTTTAACGTTCAATTAGTGGGTGACCCTGTTTTGCAAAGAGACCGCATTCAGTATTTAGCAAACTCTCTACAGCAGCGTTACTTATTGAATGATGCTCAGGATCAATCTCCGGTATTAAATAAACTCGATCCGATTTCTAAAACGTATGAAGGCTATACCTGGTATGAGATATCTTCCATTTTACTTGCTGAAAAAATTGTAACCTTCAATGGCAATTTCTGGGAGGGGCTCTGGAAAGACGCCGATCATAAGTTTCTTCCAGTACAGGTTAAGAAGAATAGAGAACTATATCACGGCTGGATAGAGCTCTCTTTCGATAAGGGAAAAGAGTTGCTAATCTTACATCGAAGCGGTATCAGTACTGAAGAAGATAAAGAAGTAAAAGCCGGATATTAACATTCGGCTTTCAGTAGGATTTAGTACCCCCCCGCCCCTAATCACAATCGTTTTACTGATCACTTTGGTTGGACTATAGTGCAATTACTTTTAGGTGCTATTAATCCCTATTGTATAGAAGTCTGTAGCTATCTTTGGTCCTCACCAAAAATAAACATCTTAATAAAGCTACATTATGGAAGAAAGATTAGCCCAAATGCAAAAGGAATTGGTTCGACTCAAATGGTATGCGGGTATCTCAACATTACTTTTTATTACCGCAGGTCTCTTTGCATTTACCAGTTCGGGCATTTCACGTTTTAAAGAAATTTCAGTAGAACGTATTAATATTATAGAGGATAACGGCCAATTACGGATGGTTATTTCCAACAAAAGCCGATCACCTGAGGTGCTTGCGTACGGTAAGGGCCTTACGCCTCCAATTCCAGGGGCAAACAGACCCGGGCTGATTTTTTATAATGACGAAGGCACGGAAAATGGCGGATTGGTATTTAGGGGAGCGAAGGATAGTAGTGGCCAATACCACGCTACAGGTCACTTGTCTTTTGACCAGTATAATCAGAACCAGGTACTCTATCTAACTTATGCCGATGATAATGGCGATCAGAACACAGGTTTGCATGTAGATGATTGGCAAACTGCACCAGCATTTTGGGATTGGCGCGCTGAGTATAAAAAAGCACAGGAACTTCCTGATGGTCCGGCTAAAGAAGAACTATTAAAGAAATTAATGGAGCCTCGAAAAGGGCAAAGGGCGGTTGCTCAGCGAGTTTTTATCGGTAAGGACGATAGCAAAACAGCCATGGTAACACTTGCTGATCGTTTAGGAAAGCCGAGACTTCAATTGCTTGTTGATTCAAACGGAAATGCTAAACTGAACTTTTTGGATCAACAGGGAAACATTACGTATAGTTTGCCTAAATAGCGGGCGGGTAGTATGCAGGATATTTGACATAAAAAATAAAGCTCTCCAAAGCTCTTCCTCTGGAAATGCTTTGGAGAGTTTTAAACACAATATTCTAAAGTTCCCTTTCGACAAAATTCTTCATGTAATCCTTAATCAAATTACGGGTATGAATAAACGCTTCCCTATTTTGTTCATAATCTCCTGGCAGTTTAGCTGGATCAGGAAAATCATGATGGAATTGCTTTGCTTTTGATGGAAAAACCGGGCAGCGCTCCTTAGCGTTATCACAAACAGTAATTACAAAATCGAAATCAATTCCAGCGTATTCGTCAACATTGTTTGAGGTGTGTGCTGAAATATCAATTCCATCTTCGGCCATTGCTTTAACCGCTTTTGGATTAATTCCGTGTGTTTCTACTCCAGCACTGTAAATTTTTGCTTTATCACCTGCAAATAATTGTAAGTAGCCATGCGCCATCTGACTGCGACATGAATTGCCTGTGCAGAGTACCAATACGTTTTTCATTTTTTAAATTGTTGCTGATTATTTAGGTTGACTTATTACTTCCTTGAATTTTGTTTTTTGTTTGAGGGCGAAATTTACCAACAGGATAAGTGCAGGCACTTCAATTAATGGACCGATAACAGCCGCAAAAGCAACTCCTGAGTTGATCCCGAAGACTGCAATAGCCACAGCAATACCCAGTTCAAAGTTGTTTCCGGCAGCAGTAAACGCTAGCGAAGTAGACTTTTCATAGTCAGTGCCTGCCTTTTTTGCCAGAAAGAAGGCTGAGAAAAACATGATTCCAAAGTATAACAGTAAAGGAATAGCGATATGTACCACATCAAAAGGAATTTTTACAATTAAATCACCTTTTAAACTGAACATTATTACAATGGTAAATAATAAAGAGATTAAGGTAATTGGACTGATTGCAGGCAAAAAGGTATGTTCGTACCATTCTGTTCCTTTAAGTTTCATAAGAATGTTTCGAGACAGGAACCCGGCAATAAATGGAATCCCCAAATAGATGAATACACTTTGGGCAATCTGTCCAATACTGATATCAACTATTGCAGACTGGACTCCGAAAAGCAACGGTAGTTTGGTTACAAAAATCCAGGCATATAAACTATAAAACAATACCTGAAAAATACTGTTGAAAGCAACTAAGCCCGCCACATATTCCCGGTCGCCTCCGGCTAAATCATTCCAGACGATCACCATTGCTATGCATCGGGCAATACCTATCATAATTAAACCGATCATATATTCTGGATAATCCCGAAGAAATACAACGGCGAGTATAAACATCAAGACAGGACCTATGATCCAGTTCTGGATTAAGGATAAACCCAATATTTTTTTATTTCTGAATACATCTCCCAGCCTGTCGTATCGCACCTTGGCTAATGGGGGATACATCATTAAAATTAAACCGATAGCAATAGGTACATTCGTAGTACCACTGTTAAAACGGTTAATGAAATCCGGGGTTGAGGGGAAAAAGTATCCAATTCCTACACCTAAAGCCATGGCAAGAAAGATCCACAGCGTTAGGTTTCGGTCTAAAAAAGAAAGTCGCTTTTGCATATTATTCAATTCCTACTACTTTGCTTCTTCGTTCCAATAGAATAGTATCTCTCCAAATACCGTCCATTTTGCCAATTTTTTCACGCTTGCCCACTATTCTAAAATCAAATTTTTGGTGTAGTGCTAAGCTGCCTTTGTTTTCAGGGAAAATGCCCGCTTGAAGCGTCCAGAGATTGTTTTTCTCACTTTCAACAACCAAATGATTGAGTAATAAAGCTCCAATACCATTGCCACGGTAGTTCTCTCCAACGTAAACACTTACTTCGGCCACACCCGCATATACGCAACGGCCCGAAACCTTGCTTAAGGCGGCCCAGCCTGCAATTTTATTGTCAATAAGTGCTACGAATCGACATGCTTGTAAATGACCTTCATTCCATTCTTCCCAAGTTGGAGCCGATTGTTGAAAGGTGGCATTTCCGGTTGCAATACCTTCCTCATAAATTGTTTTTACTGCTTCCCAATGTTCGGGAAGCATAGGAGTAATCGTCATATTATTGATAAGTTATTAATGATAAATATCGAATAGAAAATGCTGAACATCAAATGCAGTTCAAGTTTCTCTTGAGAAGAACCTAATGTTCCCTTTAGGGGATTTAGGGATTAGCAACAGCCCGGTTGACAACAAGCCTCAGGTTTTTCGGCATAAACAGTAATGCTGTAAATTCCAAGTTTACTTTCTTTATAAGTGGATAGTTCTTCTTCACTTAAGTAATTCAAAAGTATATCATCCGGAATATTGATAACTTTTTCTTTCTGCAGGTTTATATTCTCAAAGCCGGCTTTAGCAATAAATCCAAGATATTCATCTTTTTGAATTGCTCCTGAAACACAGCCTGCATACATTTCTGCGGTTTGCTTCAAAGTTTCCGGTAATGCTCCTACCAGTACTATATCCGAAATGCTAAAATGTCCGCCAGGTTTAAGTACACGGTAAATTTCGTTGATCACATTCTCTTTATTAGGCACTAGGTTTAACACGCAGTTGCTCACAATTACGTCGGCGATTGCAGATGTAACAGGCATTTTTTCAATGTCGCCATAACGAAATTCTACATTGTTATAACCCAGTTTCTCTGCATTAGCACGAGCTTTGTTAATCATCGCTTCAGTGAAATCAATGCCAATCACTTTGCCCGTTTCACCGGTTTGACTTCTGGCAACAAAGCAGTCGTTTCCAGCTCCCGAGCCAAGGTCAATTACCACATCGCCATTTTTAATTTTGGCAAATTCTGTCGGCAAACCACAACCCAAACCTAGATCTGCATCGGCGTTGTAACCTTCGAGTTTCGAATAGTCATCGCTCATGATGTTATACACCTCATCCGAGCAGCAGGTCGACCCGCAGCAAGAGCCCATATTGGTTTCCTTGTCCTGTAAAGCTATTTCGGTATACTTTTCTTTTACAAGGTTTTTTAATTCTACTTCGGTTTTCATAATTATAAGGGGTTAAATGTTAAATACGGGTTAATAGTATCGGTAATACATTGCTTTCTACTTTTTTATTCGGCTGAAACTTGTCTTTTGGACAGCAATCTGCTTTGCAGCAAGAATCATTTGCCATCAGTATAACTTCATGATCTGCAGGACTTGTGTGTTTTACTGTTTTCATATTATTTAGCTTGAATGCTTAATTGCAATATTGCGATAGATAAGATTAAATTTTTTTAACAACAAGATTTACCTTCAACAAAGCTTTTGAAGAGTTCTCCAAACGTTTTGCTATAATGTTTCCAAACTTCTTCGTTAATACAATAGCAAACGCTGGTGCCTTCAATGGTGCCTTTAATAATTCCCACAGCTTTTAATTCGCGCAAGTGCTGTGAAATAGTAGCTTGTGCTAAACCGATCTCGTCAACCAGATCACCACAAATACAGCTTTGCGATTTCAATAGCTGTTGAATAATTGCAATGCGAGCAGGGTGGGCCAATGCTTTCATCATTTGCGCCAACTCGTTTTGCTCTTGTGTAAATATTTCGGTGCGGGTAACTCCCATTTCGTTAATTTATATATCGCAATATTACGATTAATTATTTAATTCAAAAATTATTTTTGAAAAACATAATGGCTTCGGATTATAAAGGGTAGGCCGTATCGCTTTTAGCTTCCGATAAAACAAAGAAACTTTGTACGGTTGTGATATTGGGGAGCATAGCTAGTTTATTGCGATAAAAGTCGTGGTAGGCATCCATATCGGTAGTGGCAATGCGGAGAATAAAGTCGAACGATCCGCTCATTTGCAAACATTCCATTACTTCCGGAAACTTTATAACCTCTTGCTCAAACTGGTGAAGTGTGCTGGCTGTGTGAGCGTTCAATAGCACATGACTAAAAGTGACCAACTTTCTGTTAATCTTTTTTCGATCCAAAATAGCTACGGTTCGCTTTATTACACCTTTTTCATGCAAGCGCCTTACACGGTCATGTATGGTGGCAATAGATTTACGCAAATGAAATGCTAGCTCTTTATTCGTTAATGAGGCATCTTTTTGAAGTAATTTCAAGATTTCAATGTCTACCTGATCTAATTCAGCCATTTGCGTACAAGTTTGTGTTTCAGAAAAAAAAGCAATATTAAGATTTAAATTACAACTAAACTGAAAAAAGAGTTAGTAAAATACCTTTTTTCCTGAAAATTTTCGGTAATCAAAGAGACTATTGTTATTAAAATCGGATATGTACACTTTTACATCGTGATAGTTGATCAATGACCGTTGAAGTAGTGATTAACTAATGCGTTGTTTAAGAGTGATTTAAAAAATGATCCGGGTTCAACCCATTGTGTTATTTTAATAGCGGATCATCAAAAATAGTTTGTTGTAAGTTTGCTGGATAGGCGCATGCTGGGAGTGCGCCGAATCCGAAAACAATACCAAAATCAATTAACCGACCAAAAATAAACTTTTCTTCATAACCTAAATCAAAAGAAGTGCGTTGTGTAACCAACGCACTCTTTTTTTGATCATCATTCATCCAGTCGAGATCATTTTCTGTCACTCAACCAGAACCGCATTAGTGTTACATAATGATGCTGAAAAGTAATAATAGAGTTTCTAACTAAAAATAAATATCCCGAACATGTTTGAATGGTTTTCAGTATCTTTTTCTTTTCACGGGGAAGATTAGCCTTTGTAAATTATGTATTTTTGGACTTTAACGTTAATATCCAGTTCCCTTGAAAAGAATCCTCCGTTTTCTGCTGATACTACTGGTTATTTTGTTTGTAGCCGGCGCCTGCCTGTTAAAGCGAAATGACTTTACCCCTCTTGAGCAAACGCAATATTATCCGGCAACCATGAAAGCTTTATCAGCTTTGCAACCAAACAAAGGGTATGGTAAACTTTTGAAATGTGGCTGGGCTGCTGAAAATATTACACCCGATTTTGATGTGCATGTAGCTGGTTACGGTGTTCGCTGGAAAAGCTTCTCTGGTATTCATGATAGCATTTTTGTTCGTACCCTGGTCTTTGATAACGGCTTGCAAAAAGCTGCCCTAGTTTCACTCGATATGATGATCGTTCCACCATTGGTGGTTGATCAGGTGATGCCTCAGCTAGAAAAAATGGGCTTCTCAAGAGCACAGGTTTACTTTGGAGCCACTCATACACACAGCAGTGCTGGTGGGTGGGCGAAAGGTTTAGGAGGATGGGCGTTAGCTGGTCCGTTTAATGAAGACATGATTGATAAAGTTGCCAATGGGATTATAGCGGGAGTGCAAAAAGCCCAAGCGAGCAGTTCTAATTGTACCATTGGTTTTGAGGCGATTAATGCAGCAGATCTGGTGGAAAATCGATTGTTCGGATCCTCGTTTCCCGAAGATCCTTATTTACGGGTAATTAAAATAGTAAAAGATAATCACGAGTCGGCGATGATGCTAAGTTATTCGGCACATGCAACTTGTATTCCTAAACGTGATAATTTGATAAGCTGCGATTATCCGGGTATGCTGGTGCAAAAACTCGAGCGAGGTGGCAGCTGCAATTTTGCAACTTTTTTTGCAGGAGCGGTGGGTAGTATGCGCCCGATAAAAGACACTCTAAAGGGAGTTCAACGTGCCGAAGCGTTGGCAGCCAAGCTTCAGCAGCGACTTAACCAACATGATAGTATAAAAACCGATACTACTTCATTTATTTCTACTGCTTATTTGCCTCTGCAATTGCATGATCCGCAGTTACGGGTAAATGATGAATATCGTTTGCGCCCTTGGGTGTTCAATGCACTATTGGGTAAACAACAAATTGGGATGAACCGCCTGCAAATCGGAAACATTGTTTTTATTGGAACCCCATGTGATTATTCGGGTGAAATGGTAGAACTGTCGCAAGAAATAAGTAATAAAAAACAACGCAATCTTCTTATCACTTCATTCAATGGAGGCTATATTGGTTACATCACCCCAGATAAGTACTATGATAGTGTTAAAGCAGAAACGCGCGAAATGAATTGGTATGGTCCAAATAATGGGCGCTATTTCAGTGAGTTGGTGAACGGATTGATCTTAAAGTAATATTCGCATTTCGTTATTATAATGGATGAAAATGCTTAGGCTCTTTTGGGGAGAGCAACTTTTTTAATAAGACAATTTGACCTAGATGATAATGACAATGTTCAATAAGTCCATGCAAATTGCGGTAGTAGTTTCCATATTTTTCATCAGTAAAAGCTTCCCAAAGTTTGCTTTCAGGCAGCTGATCTATCAACTTGCTTAAGTTCTCGGCGTCTGCCCAGGTTTTATTAAGCAGATTTTCCCAATCCAGCTCTGATTCAATGGGCGCCAAATCGAAGCTAAATTTATCGTGAGCATTGAGGGGTTCGCCTTGCAGAACCTTTAAAACATTGCTTACATAATAGTTGGTATGAAAAACCAAGGCGGCAATGGTATTGCAAGAGTAAACCACCGTTGTAGCTTGCTGCCACGTAACATTACTTAAGCCATCCTTAAAGCTTACAGAGGTCCAGTTTCCACCAAAGTAAACGCTTTTAAAATGCTGAGCTATTTGAGTTGTTATGGTCATGTTTTTAATTGGTTAATGGTGAATTAATAATTAATCGCCATTTAGTTTATGAATCCGATTCTGTTGAGCTGAGGATCTTTGTTAAGATGATTGCATTGATTTTCAGAGTACTAATTATTTAGGAATTTATAAAAAATACATTAGGTTTAAAACCCTCTGGTTAAACATTTCTTGCCACATTAAAGTAAAGTTCAGAAGCTCCAATTCATTTTGTAGGCTTGCGATGCTTATCCTCAGATCTATTTAAGATTTATAATTTCTTATTTTAGATAAAGCAAACGACAGAAACTATGAGTAACTCATTTAAGGAAACCTTTAACATTAAGGGCGAGGAACTGTTAAATAAGATCAAAGAATTGATCAACGAAGGGAACGTACGCAAGATCATTATTTCGGATAAAACCGGAAAAGAAATTATGTCTGTACCGCTTACAATAGGTGTAGTAGGAGCTGTTTTTGCTCCTGTTTTAGCCGCTATTGGAGCAATGGCTGCTTTGATTGGCGAGTGCTCTATTACTGTGGAGAGGGAGGTGGAGTAGGCAGGGACAATGTGTAAAAAACTAACCTCAGTTAATGGAAAGTTTAATCCTGCGTTATTTGAGATTTTCTATTTCTTCACGCATTCTGTCAATTGGAAATCCATACTTTATAGCTCCCATTGGCGTATCATTGAGGCGCTGACCAATATCATTAGCATCGCAATTATGAATGCCTCCATTTATTTCTATCATAAATTTTGTCTGGTACACATAATCATTTATTGAACCAAGTACTTTTTTATCGTTGTCGGTGTTTTTTAGTGTAATAGAGTCATAGTGCTTACGTAATATAAGCTCGTGGTTATCTTTTATTAATTGATCTGTCTTAAGTTGGTTTATGAATCCCTCAATGAACAGAGAAGGAAGATCTTTTAAATCCTTCTTTAAAATATCTAGGAGAATAAAAGTATAAAGTGTTGTTTTATGAACAAAAATTAAGCACTTCCTTCTATCGGCCGAAAATAAGTGAGCATTCCAGGCTTGCAGGCTTTCTTCAGTATTTATAGAACTATTCTTTTTAGATGGAAGTTCTAAAAGCTTAGCGAATTTTTGTGAACAGAAAATTTGAATCATTGGGATAATAAGCTACTTGTGAATATTGGTTTTTGATAGTGCCTCAGCATTTTATCGACTCAATCCTTAACCCATACGAATTCGTTAAAATATTTTTGTTCTGTTTATAGTTCTTTTGATAGCGCTTCAATTTTATCAGAAGGGTTTTGCAATCACAAAGCTCAATTAATTTGCACCTTTTTCATTTTTGCCAATCCTTTCCCATGCTTCCCGGGTCAGAATTGCAAGTATATCCTTATTACAATCCCATAATGAAACATAGTTTTTTGACATAACAATGTGCTGTTTCCACTTTGCAAATTTTTCATAAAGCATAAGCGTACAAATGTCGGTTGCTGTAATAAAGTCGCCAGTTTCAGGAAGATGAGAATGCATGGTTATTATCCCGTTTTGCTCTTGCTTGTCTTCATAATTTATTGGAATAATATTTTTATGTAGCCGTTTCACGCTAACTAATGCATGGTCGTTGTCATATGTTAAAAGATAATCATTCCCGAACACAACAACTCCGCTCACACTTGGCCCTGTCAGTACGTATACCTTTTTCTGATTGTTTTCAATTAAAGGAATAAGATTAAGGTTGGTGTTGTTATAATGTTTAAAAAGAGTGTCGGATTTAATAGTGGCTAGTGCTTTTTTTCGTATTTGATACAAAGACATCTCTTTAGGGGAGAAAACACGTTCTGTAGCATCAACCCTTGCTGTATTTACATTATAGGTGCTATCAAATGAAACTGATCCAATAACTTTCGGAATCTCATCGTTTGAGAAGAATATACATTTGGCTCCTTCATTTTCACCATATGAAAAATAGCCGCCAACTTTAGGAGCTTTATCTTTAAGCTTTTCACGGAAAATATCAGTACCATACCAAGACGCCATTTCCGATTGATATAGCAGCTTACCTTCTTTTAAGATTGCTGAAGTGGCTTGACTGATATCGTTCTGGCTAAAAACGTTATTAATTGTAAATAAGTAAAATAGGAATATTAAAAGTTTTTTCATAGAAGATAAAGGTATATTCAGGGTTTTCAAAATTTCGCTTAACGTATTACTGTTAGTAAGCCATTCGGTTCTCCAAATTAATTATTTTATTTAAATCTCAAAGCTGATAAAAGTTGAGGTAGAAGTTTTCTGTCAATCCTAGTAGGGCAACTCCACACTTTCGTTAAACGCTCCCTGTTCGTTTACAATAAAACTCATAGGCTGTTCAGGGTTTTTATAGATCTCGAACAACACAAGGCCCCATGGTTTCCAAAAGGCTTCTAACACCTGGCAATAGGTTTTGTTGTTCCAATTGTCGAAAAGGGCTCGTCCTTCACCACCGTGTAGCGGCATAGCGCTAATGGTATAGTTCTTTGTAGTGTCGGCAGGGGGCAGGCTAACATATTGCGGAATACGGTTGAATAAATAGGCTGAATAGTAGAAACGAGCGTTCATCTCCTGGAACTGAATAGGATGTAACTCTTTGCCCCTAACCAATTCAATTGCCGGGCGGTGCAGACGCTTATTTTCGCCATTGTCTTGCATGCAAACCACAACGCCAAATCCATTCATTTGCAATGAAGCTACCAGCGTGTTCATTTCATTACGGTAATCGAAACAGTCTTCGCTCTGCTTTACTTTATAAACACTTACCGACCAAGGTGTGAACTCTTCAAACTCTGTTGGAATAAATAGCGATTGAACAAACCGAAGGTGGTTGGAGAATTTGTTAATCAGGGTAGCTGAAAAGGAAAGAGGCTCTCCTGCTGGCTTTTCAAGCAAAGCAATCTGAATCTCGTTGAAGATGATGCCATACATTATCTTACCAAACCATAAAAACAATTCGTGCTCACTTAAGTCTTTTACTGCTTCGTATCCTTCAGTAAATGCTTTCTCGATTTTAGCTTCAAACGGATTAATAACTTCTGCTTGCAAACTCGCACTTACCGGTACTTTCAGCTTTCCGTAAGTGGTGTATTTCTCATTTAAATGACGGAATGCTTTGTCTTGCAGTTGAAAGCGGTTTTGCAGCCACAATGGAAATACTTCTGTTTTTTGATCTGTAGAGGTAAGAGATTCTCCGCTCAAATAACAGGTTTTATTGCCAAAGTTGAAATTATCGAAAGGGGTATGAAGATTCATGAATGATAAAAATTATAACTCTTCGTTAACAGCATTGGTGCCGAAAAGTTGAAAACGGAGGCAAAAATAGAGAATAAAAAACAAGCCGGATTAAGTAATGCAATTAAATGTATACTTAATCCGGCTTTATGCTGTAATTGCGGAACGACTTAATTTACGTAATACCGCTTCAATTTATTGGTCAGTTGGTCGTAAATGGGTTTGGTAAATTCTACAAACAAATCCTGAGGAGGCGGAGGAAGAAGCTCCCGTTTATTGCAAATGCTTAACTGATCTTTGGAAAGAGCACGTTCATCACCATTGAATGAACCCCACTCATACGCCCATACAAAGGTTCCTGGTAAGCGTTCTTGCTGTATCACTTTGTTAGAATATGAATCGATCAGTCTTACTGTTAATGCTCCAGAAGTTGAGACTTCTTTGCGCAAGATCTTTACTTTGGCCTTTACAGTTCCGTAAACATTCTTGTTATCCAACTTACCCACAATTACCGAGTCTTTACGCATATCGTAGTTGTTCTCTTTCACGTAAGTATTTCCAACAATGTATTCGTCAAAGGCTAATTGTAAAACCTGATCAGGTTGTTTTAATCCGCTTTGTTTAAAATCTTTCGGGTTGTAAAAGTAAACGAATGAATTGTCGCGATTAGAAAGCCCATTGAGGTATTTCCAAACCTGCTCACGGAAAAAATCGTTACTCAAACTAAACGCTCTGCTTTGCACCGGGATGTCTTCAACTAAAACCTTAACGGTAGCATCCCAGTAAGCATCATCTGCTTTTTTACGAGCATCTTTATAACCCGAGTACAATTGATCAGCAGCCATAAAGTGATCATAAGCAGTACGGGCGTTTTCACGATAGCCGGTAGCAAGTTCCTTTTCTCCTAGCTTATAACGTACTTCGGCTGCATTTAAAAAAGCTTCGCTTTCAGCAGCTTTATAATTTTCAGTGGGTCCAATGATTTTCATGCAGGCCGGACAATAATTCAGTTGGTTCACCAAAGCATTTATAGCCCGGTATTCACGCCCCACCGATTCCCAACGGTATACATCATTAGAAAGTTTAGCATCGTTAATAATGCGCAAGTGGTCATTTTTTGCAAACTCAAAAGCATTTTTTAAAACGGCCAGGGCTTTTTTATCCTCTGGGTCTTTTTTTAACCGTGTTACCGATTGGGAAAATGCCTTGGTATAATCTCCTTTATCAAAAGAACTTTTAGGTGAGGAGCACGAAGCAATAATAAGTGTACAAGGAATAAGTACCCGAATAAGGTTTTTCATACAAACTGATTTGGTTCAAAAACGAATATAAGTTTCTAAACAGTTAAAAGATAACCGTTAAGAAATCGGGCTAAAAATAAAGCACTTTTAGTAATTACTATAGAAATTATTTATTTGATATGTAAAATCATCATAGAGCCGTCGGGTTAGCTCATCGAATAGGAATTGATTTTGAGGAGGGGCTACTTCCGATATGCTCACTAATCGTTGACTATTGCTATCAAGAGCACGTCGGTCGCCTCTGGAAGTCGCCCATGAGTACGTCCAAATAAAATCGGAATAAGCACGATTTGAATAGATAAATGCACCTGTATGATTGTCTAAAATCTGGTAAAATAGTTCGGCTCGGGTATTTACTGTTTTGGTATAAATGGTTACGGTTGAGCTAACGGTTTCCATAATTTCTTTCCCATCTACACTTTTCTTGCCGGTACCTACCTGTTGTGAGTTAGTAACGGTTTGCTTAGTTATGATCGGTCGGCTAAAGCTGATCATCGGGAAACTCATTTGTATCACTTGGTCGGGGCGTTTTGAACTATTATTATAACCCGGAGTGGTGCCGTTGATAAAACTGGTAAAGCTACCAGGCTTATTTAATTGAAAAAGGTAATTACTTACCTGGTTATAAAAAGGGTTATAATTGAGTGAATACATTGGTTGTATGTTTCCAAAGTCTTGAATAAAGACCGTGACAGTAGCCGCGTCACGAGCTTGCTGTGCTAACTGAGCCGCATCTTTATAATTGGGAACAAGCTGCGCGGCTTTACTAAATTCATTGTAGGCTTGTTTGGCACCTTCACGCGTATTTAGAGCCATGGCTTGTTCTCCGTAATGATACCTGGCATCCGCGGCATGGTTAAAAGCATCTTGTTGTTCAGGTTTAAAATCGCGGTAATTCTCTTTAAAATTTTCACAGCAATTTACACTTTGCAATAGGTCATACATCTTGTTAATGGTAACATATTCGGCTGCTATGGTTTCATATTTATAAGGATTGTTGCTTGCTTCAAGCGATTTGATTTTGTCGAGCTGTTGACTAACACCTGTTTTATATGAATCTTTAAGAATCTCAATCAGCCTGTTATCGTTGGGTTTGCTTTTCAGTTCTTTTGCAGCTCTTTCAAAGGATGAGACATAATCGCCTTTTTCAAATGATTTTTGAGCCGAGCCGCACGAAAAGGTTACAAAAGCGATTATTAAAATGGGGATGGATACTTTCATATAAATGTTAACTTGGCGCCCTTGTGATTTGTTATTCAACGCTAACCATGCTGCTGAATATTAAATATAAATATTCCTTAATCCATTATGAAGTTAAGTTTCAAGGCATTTGATTTAAAACTGAAGTATCCCTTTACAATTGCTAATTTCTCCCGAACCTCTACTCCCTTAATGTTAACGCAAATTGAGTACGACGGGTTGGTCGGCCATGGGGAAGCCTCGATGCCTCCTTATTTGGGTGAGTCGCAACAAACCGCTGCCGACTTTTTAGTTAAAGTTGATCTGTCGCAATTCTCATCTCCAGAAAATATAGAAGAGATTCTTGCCTATGTTGATGCTATTGCTCCTGGAAATCCTGCGGCCAAAGCGTCAATTGATATTGCCTTGCATGACCTTATCGGAAAGATTAAAAATCAACCTTGTTACAGTTTATTCGGTAGTCAACCTGCTCAAATGCCGGTTACCAGTTGCACCATTGGGATTGATAAGGCCGAGACAGTAAAGAAAAAACTGCTTGAGACATCGGATTTTAAGGTGTTGAAAGTAAAATTGGGAGGTGCTAACGACCGGGAGATGATCGAGACCATTCGTTCAGTAACCGATAAGCCATTATATATTGATGCTAACCAGGGATGGAAAGACAGGCATGAAGCTTTGGAAAAGATCTTTTGGCTGGCTGAGCATGGTGCCGTATTTGTTGAGCAAGCTATGCCTAAAACACTTGTAGATGATAATGCCTGGCTTACCGAAAATAGTCCGATTCCAACCTTTGGCGATGAGGCCGTACAACGATTTGGTGACGTAGAAAAGGCCAAAGGAGTGTATTCAGGTGTTAATATAAAACTGATGAAATGCACCGGAATGCATGAAGCTGCTAAAATGATAGCTAAGGCCCGTCAATTAGATTTGAAAGTGATGATTGGTTGCATGAGCGAAACTTCATGCGCTATTATGGCCGCCGCCTCTTTGGCTCCTTTATGTGATTATGCTGATTTAGACGGTCCTTGGCTAACGATTGATAAACCTTATGACGATCCGATATTGCAAGATGGGAAGATCATCTTGCCAAATACCGTGGGACTCGGAATAACTCCAAAAGCTTAATTAAATGAAGAGCGATTTGAATTGTCAAATCGCTCTTCCTCTTCACACTTGCTCATTCATTGAAAATTACTTGTTTTGCTAGCTGAAGTTGTTAAAGCTAACAGGCAAAAATTATAGAAGTAGCATCTATATTTTTCAATAAAATACTTATTTCTTAACAATAATTACCTTTACGCCGTATAAGGGTTTTATGAGCAAGCAGGATTTTGAAATTGATCTGGTATATCTTTGGGTAAATGGGAATGATCCACAATGGTTAGCCAGAAAAAATGCGTTTTTGGGTATAGATTTAAATGATACAGAGCGAAATTGTAAAGGAAGATATGTAAATAACGATGAGTTGAGATTCTCCCTTCGTTCTGTAGAAAAGCATGCTCCATGGATTCGGAAAATCTTTATCGTTACCGATGGACAAACCCCTGAATGGCTGGATACCACGAATTCTAAAATTCAGATAGTGGACCACAAGGAAATTTTACCGCCAGAATCCTTGCCTTGCTACAACTCGAATGTGCTCGAATACTTTATTTATAAAATACCAGGGTTATCCGAGCACTTTTTATTTTCAAATGACGACATGTTCTTTAATGCCAGTCTGTCGCCTGATTTTTTCTTTGCGAACGATGGATATCCTATTGTACGACTGATTAACAAACCATTTGGTAAATGGAGGTTTATTTGGAAAAAGCTAAACCGCAAAAAACTATCGATTTATCGTGAAAAGATATTCAGGGCAGCTCAATTGGTAGAAAAAATGTTTGGCAAGTATTATTCTGCTATTCCACACCACAATATTGATGCTTATCGTAAAAGTGATTATCAAAAGTCTGTTGAACAGATCTTTAGTAAAGAAATAAGTCCTACTATTTCACACCATTTACGCAATACCAAAGATATTCACCGGAGTGCATTTATGTTTTATTCGTTGGCTGTTAAAAACGCGCACTTAAAATATATTACCCCTTCTGAGTCTTATGTTGTTAAAATGCATTTGCCTAAGTCTTATGTAAAATTTGAAGGGCAGATGCCAAAGCTTTTTTGTATGAATGATAGTGAGTATGTTTCTGACCACCACCGTGTAAAAGCAAAAGAGTATTTAGCGAATCATTATCCTTCCAAATCATTGTTTGAGAAATAATGTTATTGCCATCAAAATCCTACTTAGTTGATTCCAGGTTGATTTTCTAGCGATTGATCAATGGAAATACTTATTGTTTTGGTTGATATAGTAAAATTGGTCTCTAAAATGACCTAGATAAAGTTGCGGTTATATTTTTATTACTTTTGTGCGATATGGGAAAGCAAAATTTGGAAATAGATTTGATTTATCTATGGGTGGATGGCAACGACCCACAATGGATGGCAAAAAAAATAGCGATCACTGGGAAGTCGAATGATAATTCTGAGACTAATAATAAAGGCCGCTATTTCAATAATGATGAATTGAAATATTCGTTGCGGTCGGCAGAGCAAAATGTTCCATGGATTAGGCAAATTTATATCGTTACGGATAACCAAAAACCTGAATGGTTAAATACAGATCATCCGAAAATTAAGGTGATTGACCACAAAGATATTTTACCTCCTGAAGCTTTACCTTGTTTTAATTCAAGTGTTATAGAGTATTTCTTGTACAAGATTCCCGGCTTATCCGAGCATTTTTTGTTTTCTAACGACGATATGTTCTTTAATCATAAGCTTTCGCCCGACTTCTTCTTCACAAAAGAGGGTTTGCCAATCGTTCGACTAAAAAAGAAACTGTTTGGGAGGTGGCATAATGACGTGAAGATGGCGGTTGGAAAAGAGCTTGGGCATTACGCTAGAATGCTAATGGACTCGGCTGTTTTGGTGAATGAAAAATTTGGGAAATACTATTCAGGTGTTCCTCATCATAATATTGACGCTTACCGAAAATCAGATTATAAAGAGGCTGTGGAATCAGTGTTCATCGAGCAGGTAAAAAAATCACAAGGTAACCATGTTCGAACCTTTGGTGACTTGCACCGATCCGCTTTTTCATACTATGTGTTAGCTATAGGCCATGCAGTGGTGAAATATGTTAAGCGCAAAGAATCGAGCCGAATTCTAGTCAGCAGACACAATTTTAAGAAATACATAGAGAGTTACCACCCTAAGCTCTTTTGTTTAAACGACGACCAAAAAGTTAGTGATAAGAACCGGGAAGCTGTGAAACCATTTCTGGAAACGCATTTTCCTGTTAAATCAGCATTCGAGAAATAAGCTCAAGATTTTTAATGTACCCCCAACAGGGCTTGGGGTACATTAAAAATAGTGAATCAAGGTGAATTAACCTTGAGGATTCTTAGATCTGTAATTTTTGTATAGCTTTCTACCCATTAAACCTTCAGATAGTTTTCCATTTTAAGTATTAATTTAGAAAAGATATTCGCGTACAATTTTTTAATATCCCTATAAGCTATTGTCCTCAGTTTTCTCAAATAATAATATGAGTATAAAATATTGCATATAAGTTTGATCATTTTTGATAATTGCTTTTAATTTTACATTATATGGTAAATCAAAATTTCGAAATAGATTTAGTATACCTGTGGGTTGATGGAAGTGATCCACAGTGGATGGCAAAAAAGATAGCCGTTACAGGAAATGCAAATGATAACTCAGAGGTTAATAACAAAGGTAGATATTTCAATAACGATGAATTAAAGTACTCATTACGGTCGGTAGAAATAAATGCCGCTTGGATTAGGAAAGTTTTTATAGTTACTGATAATCAAAAACCTGATTGGTTAGATCTTAACAATCCGAAAGTTAAAATAGTGGACCATAAGGATATTTTACTTCCGGAGGCTCTGCCAAGCTTCAACTCGAGTGTAATAGAATATTTTCTTTATAAGATTCCTGGCTTGTCTGAGCATTTTTTGTTTGCCAACGACGACATGTTTTTTAATGCCAAGCTTTCTCCCAATTATTTCTTTTCGCAAGATGGATTGCCAATAGTCCGTTTAAAAAGGAAGCTGTTTGGGAAATGGCACAATAGATTAAAAACATTATTGGGCAAAAAACTAGGACAATACCGACAAAAGGTAATGGATGGAGCAATTCTGGTGGAGAAGAAATTTGGAAAATACTATTCAAGTTTACCACATCATAATATTGATGCCTACAGAAAATCTGATTATCAGCATGCTGTGGAGGTAATTTTTAAAGAGCAGGTAACAAAATCTCTTGGGAGTAAGGTGCGTACCTACGGTGATATACATCGTTCCGCCTTTTCGTTTTACTCATTAGCCATTGGGCAAGCTTATTTAAAACATGTAGGCAGAACAGAGTCGAGTAGAATACTTGTGTATCGACACAACTTCAAGAAATATTTAGATCATTATCAGCCTGACCTCTTCTGTTTAAATGATGATCAGCATGTTAATGATGAGAACAGGGAAAGAGTTAAACCTTTTCTGGAACAACTCTTTCCTGTAAAGTCGTCGTTTGAAAAATAGCTATTAAGCTAGTTTCCTATAGCTCAAAGCTTGATTTTTCAGGCAAAATACTTTCAAAAGCTACCTGGACTCCTTGCATGGTTTCTTCATAATTCCTGATATGTTCATTATCGTTAATACAAACCAAAGAATAGGACTGTTCGGTAATGGCTTTAACGGCTTTTTTCGATTTAAACAAAAGTGGAAACATTTTCGTGTCCTTATAGGTGTTATAAGGTTCGAAATTCGATTTACAGATTTGCCAGGTTCTGAAAAGTTCTTGTGTATAATCCTTCGGGCTGCGGAATCTATGAGCCGACATTTCGGTCAACTCCTTTCCTACATGTGCCCATACATCTTCAAAAGTGCTTTTTAGGTAAGGTTGAGCATTATGTGGTGTGCGCAAGGTAATAAACTCATCGTAGAATGATAAAAGGTGGTTTAATCGAGCCTTGCTACCGTATGATTCATCAAACCATTTGTGGTGGTCCCGTTTCATCACCTCTTTTTTGTCGAAAAATTTATTGATGATCGCAATGTTGTTTTTCAAGCACTTGCTCCATAATGATAACCCTAAATTGGTTCTGAATGTAGCAATGTCATTTGGCAATCCATTCTTAAAGAACCTTTCTTGTGTTATATGATTAATGATGAAGAAATCATCGTTGAAATACACAAAATGCTCAGCAAGATCCGGGATTTTATGGAGATAGATCTCTATTAAACTTGAGTTAAAGACAGGTAGAAATTGTTTCGGTATATAGTCCTCATGACTTACCATTTGTAACTTAGGGTGATTGATATTCAGCCAATCAGGTTGTTGGCCACATGTTACAAAATGAACCTTTCTTACCCAAGGTGCAAACTTTTCTATCCCTCTGAACCAATATTTTAAAAAGCCATAGTCTCTAAAACGAGCTACAGAAACCTCATTTTTCGTATTATCTATTTTACCTGAATACTTGGCGAAATCTTGTTTCCATTTCGGATCGTCCATGTCAACCCAGGTAACTACAAAGTCTATATCCATAAAGTTTTAAAAAGTTATAGTCTCCAATCAGGTTAAGGCTTCTTAATGAAGTTTTTTATCCTGTAGAAACAGTAATTTATTAGCTATCATCCTATGCTACTCGCTTTTCATGAGATCAATTTCCTGTATTCACAGGAATTGGCTGGTTCAGAATAGAAGAAGTAGTAGGTCTGTTGTTTGGCAAAAAGCTGAACCGGGCAAAGGTAATGGGTATTGCCGGTAAAATGAAATGTAAAAGTTGAACCGTGGTCTATCCCTTAAGTTGGTATACTTACTATTCATCCAATAAGTGTAAGATTAGTAAATAATGCTTCCTTTATTTATGCAATACCATTCATAAAACTTTTGTAATCCTTCTTTTAGTTCGGTTTTAGGCTGATAATTTAATAAACGTATAGCTTTCGAAACATCTGCATAGGTTTTAGGTACATCGCCGGGTTGAAGTGGCAAACGATTGATAATTGCTTTCTTGCCGCAGGTTAGTTCAATGGCTTCGATCAGTTCGTTAAGAGTAACGGTTTGGTGGTTACCAAGGTTGATGATCTCATAGTTACTCTGCTCATAATCGATACAAGCTTTTATACCCGAAATGATATCACTTATAAAAGTATAATCACGACTTGTGCTGCCATCTCCAAAAACAGGAATTGACTCATTGTTCATAATTGCTTTAAAGAACTTATGAATAGCTAAGTCGGGGCGCTGACCTGGGCCGTAAACGGTAAAAAAGCGTAAGGCAAGAAAACGAATGCCGTACAAATGACTGTAAACATGGCCCAGTTGCTCACAGGAAAGCTTGGTACTTGCATAAGGACTGATAGGCATCAAGGGTTCACTTTCATTCCAAGGAACGTTAGGGTTAATTCCATAAACGCTACTTGATGATGCAAAAACAAACTGCTTTATTCCTTTATTTTTAGCAAATTCCAATAAGTTTTGGGTGGCATTTACATTTGCCCGCTGATAGGCCAAAGGTTGTTCAATGCTTGGTCTAACGCCGGCTTTGCCTGCAAGGTGAATTATTGCATCATATTGACTCCGTAGTTGTTCTTTAATACTTGTTTCATCGGCCAAGTCAAATTCCAGTAATTCAAAGTCAGGATGGTTTTTAAATGGCACCAGATTAAGTTCCTTAATATTGCGAGGGTAGAATGGGTCAAAATTATCGACACAGGTAATTTTAAATTTTCGCTCCGATAATAAAAGTTTTATAAGATTACTGCCAATAAAACCGGCACCACCGGTTATCAATAAATGTTTCATGTAATAATTATTGAACCGGCGTAAATTTCTAAAAAAAAGTACAGGCAAACGAATACTACGTTCAACTTCTCTTAACAATCATTATGAGTTCATTTTTACAATGAATAGGATATGGATTGATGTTTAATTAGTGGGAGCTGTTGTGGCTGGAACCGGAAGCTTGCTACGGGTATAGCTGGCAACCTCGCTTTGCCCCTGATAAAGTGTAAGAGTTGATCCTCTGAGCTTATAATTATCAACCGATTCGAGTAAACTTAAATACAGTCGTTCAGCCCGCATTTTTTCACAAGCCATTTTAGTAGAAGAAAGCTCGGAAAGGTTCATTTTATTTTCGTTGACAGTAAGTTTTCCTGCAATTGTATTACAGCCTGTTGATCCGTTAAACTGATTTTTGGCCTCGTCAAATGTTAAGTAAATTTCGGCTTTAGGGTTTACCATGTAGTCGATCACAACCCCCTGCACTTCATTTAGTTCCCAGCGAGAATTGTAAAGTGATGTGTTCTTTGTGCTGCTGCAGGCTTGCACAAGTAAGATGATACACCATAGGGTAGCTGTGTTTAATAAAGTTCTTTTCATTGCGGAGCATAAATTTAGAAATGTAAATCAGGTAAGGCCGGCTTTTTTGCAGGCATCCCTTAATTTAATTAAAATTTACGACTTAGCAATTGTAGATATTTAACCAGTGTGGAATAATTGAATGCTGTAAATACAGCGAAGATGTTTAAAGAAAAAGGCAATTTGAAACGATCAAATTGCCTTTTAATACTTTTATCAGCGTTGCTTTCCTTTTAGTTCCTTATGCACGTTACGAACATACATTACTTTAATTGCTAAAAAAACAATAAAAGCAACCACCGCGATACCTACATTGGTCCAGTTACGAGCTTCAAACGAATATAAAAGCATAATAAACGAAATGAAGAGCATAATGGTTATGCAAGTATTTAAAATGATCTTCTTGCCCATATAACTAGCTTATGTTCATGCTCGGGTCTATTTCAGCAGCCCAAGCCATAATACCGCCTTGAAGGTTTGAAAGGTTGGTAAAGCCTAATTGCATTTCTAATTGCATAATGGCCGCTGCACTACGCTTCCCGCTACGACAATGAACTATAACCGGTTTGTCTTTAGAAATTTTATCGGCTTCTAATAAAATATTACCCAATGGAATCAATAAGCCACCAATATTGGCATCCTGATATTCAAATTCCTCGCGAACATCAATTAATTGAAAATCTTCGTTGTTATCAATCTTTTGCTTTAATTCCTGTACTGTAATCTCGTTCATTTAAATAAAAATTGAAGTGTAAAATCTGATAAATCATTCAGATTCTTTCACTGGGGGTTTAACAATGTTTTTACTTATTACTAATTAATAATAAGTCAATTTGTTTTAGTTTAGGCTCACAAAGATACAAGTTTATAAATCTGCTTTCATTTTGACAAACTTTATCTTCTTAAAAGCCAATTGAAACGAATGAATTACAAAGCATTAGCTGCTACATGTGCAATCATCCTGTCGGCAGAACTCACATTTGCCCAGCACGCCCTTCGCTACAATGTTTCATTTCCTAACTACAAACACCATGAGGCTGAAATAAGCCTGGATGTAGATGAATTAGAATCATCTCCAGTCCAGTTTCTCATGAGTCGCTCTTCTCCAGGACGTTATGCCACCCATGAGTTTGGCAAGAACGTTTATAATGTTAAGGCTTTCGATGAACAGGGTAAACCGCTGGAGGTAAAACGAGTGGCTGGTGACTTGTATGAAGTAACGAATCATAAGGGAGCTATTAAACTGGTTTATACGCTTTACGGAGCGCATGCCGATGGCACTTATGCTGATATCGATGAAACGCAGGCTCATTTGAATATTCCGGCTAGTTTTATATGGGTAAAAGGAAAAGAGAATAACCCCGTTGAGGTGAAATTCAATATTCCCTCAAATCTGAATTGGAAGGTGGCATCACAACTTAAATTGCAAGCCAACGGAGCGTATTATGCTCCTAATATGCAATACTTCATGGATAGCCCAACCGAGCTTAGCAATCATTTTCAGCGCAGTTGGAAAGTGAAAAATCCGGATGGAATGGAGCAAACAATTAACTTGGCTTTACATACTGTTGCATCTGAGCATGAAGTTGATAACTACGCTGAAATGGTGAAAAGATTAGTTGCTGAGGAGAAGGCTGTTTTCGGAGAACTACCTAGCTATGATTTTGGCAACTATACGTTTATTCAAAATGTGAACTTGTTTGTTGATGGTGATGGCATGGAACACCGCAACTCCACTATGATTACTGATCAGGAGTCATTCAGTGGAAATGAAACTGATCTTTTAAATACCGTTTCACATGAGTTTTTTCACCAATGGAATGTGGAGCGTATAAGACCAAAAACGTTGGAGCCTTTTAATTTTGAGCATGCCAATATGAGTAACGAATTGTGGTTCGCTGAAGGATTTACCAATTATTACGGTATTCTTCTTCTTAAAAGGGCTGGTTTTTATTCTTTAGAAAATTATTGTCAAAAACTTAATTCTTGCTTGAATAGCGTATTAACAATGCCGGGCGCAGCATGCTACTCTCCTGTAACGATGAGTAATCAGGCCGTGTTTGTTGATGCTGGTGTGGCAATTGATGAGACCAATTATTCAAATATTTTCGTTTCTTATTATCCTTATGGTGAAGCTACTGCATTGGCTTTAGACTTAAGATTAAGGACCGAGTTTAAAAATCTGACGCTTGATAAGTTTATGCAATTGGTTTGGCAAAAACACGGTAAAACAGAGATCCCATACACCAATGCTGATTTACAAAACTTGTTAGGTTCGTTTACCGGAAGCAAAGCCTTTGCAGACAATTTCTTTAACCATTACATCTATGAGGCGGAAAAGAATGATTATAAGCAACTTTTAGCTAAGGCAGGTTTGCTAATGCACAAGATCAGCGAAGGTAAGGCTTGGGCCGGAAACTTTCGTCCGCAGGAATTGGAAGGCGGAGGTTTGCAAATCGCCTCGGCTACTCAAATTGGGAGCCCTTTGTATGAAGCTGGTTTAGATATTAATGACATCATTATCACTATCGAAGGACAAAATCTGGCTGGTATGAATTCTTACCAGCAGGTTTTATCAAAACACAAACCCGGAGATAAGGTAACTGTTGAATTTGATCATCGTGGTGTTAGAAAAACTGCTGAAATGGTTTTGCAAGAAAACCCACGATTGGAAGTTCTTACATATGAACAAACTGGTTTGATAGTTACTGAAGACATGAAAAAACTAAGAGAAGAATGGCTGGGAACAAAACTCACAAGCAGTCATTAATGATATTAAATGAAACTGGCGCACCTTCTAAAGTGAGCCAGTTTCATTATTAACGAGGTCCGATTTCTAGTTTAGATCTTTGACACATCTGAAACCTACATGGTTTGATGCCGAACGATACTCACCTTTTCCACGTGTTCCAACCATATAACGGGTACAATATTGATCGGTGCACAAAAATGACCCTCCGCGTTGCACTTTCTTTTTCTCCTTAGGTTCTGCCGGGTCGTAAGGTGTATCAGGTCCTTGAGGATTATCAGAAACCTCATTTTTAGCTAATGTGTTATAATAATCTGCACGGTACCAATCTTCGCACCACTCCCAAACGTTTCCGGCAATATCATATAATCCATAGTTATTAGCTTTAAATTGTTTTGATGGGGCTATGCCAATAAACCCATCCTGCCCTAAATCTTTAACAGGAAATTCTCCCTGGAAGATATTCGCCATCCATTTACCTTCTGGTTTAAACTGATTTCCCCATGAGTAAAGTTTACCATAATCACCACCTCGGGCTGCAAATTCCCATTCAGCCTCTGTTGGCAAACGCTTGCCGGCCCATTTGGCATAGGCTTGCGCATCTTCCCACGCAATATGAACAACTGGGAAATTATCCTTTCCGGCAATTGAGCTTTCGGGCCCTGATGGGTGGCGCCAGCTAGCTCCTTCAATATAATTCCACCATTTGTAATGATTGTTTAGTGGAACTTTTCCGGCAGGAGGTGTAAATACAACTGAGCCTGCTACGAGGTTCTCTTCCGGTGCGCCGGGAAATTCTTCTTTTGTGGGCTTTTGTTCTGCAACAGTAACATAGCCCGTAGCTTTTATGAAAGCAGCAAACTGGGCGTTTGTTACCTCTGTTGCATCCATATAAAAACCTTTAACTCTTACACGGTGAATTGGTCGGGCATCATCCATAGGCTGTTCACCTCCGTCGCCCATTCCTACAGGGTTTACTCCGCCCATGCTAAACTCCCCGCCGGGAATAAAAACCATTCCTGAAGGTACAGGGGTTGTGGGTTTGATGCTACTTATTTTTGATTCATAGAAATCTTTACCCCCTCCTTGCATATATAAGGCGCTGTCGGTTGGAAATAAACCATTTGAAGTGCAGGAAACAATGCCGTCTACCTTGCCGTTTGCAAACAATTGGGTTGTTTGGGTGCTCTTTGCTTTTTGACAGGAAATCAACCCGAGTCCCAATAAAAGCCCTAATAGCGTAAATAATTGAGTTCTTTTCAAATGCATTATTAAAATACTTAATCTATATGCAAGGTATAGAATATTTTGGATTCTACCAGCCATGACCGCCATAAAATCCCACTCCTACGGTAGGCGTAACCATTGGCCCATATGGCCCGTATGGCCCACCCATATAACTAACTCCATAACCTACGCCAACGGTCATGTTGCTGCAGGCGGTTAGAAATGCAATCATTAAGAGTGCTATAATAATTTTAAAGTATCTTTTCATAATCAGGAAGGTTAGTTTTGAGGTGTGAATTCTTGTAATACTAATGGAGCCCTTTGTGGATCGAGGATAATAGCTACGCTGCTATTCCTAACTTCGGGCGAGGGAGCTAATAATATGGTGGCTCCTGCGGCTTTTGCTTTATCAAGAGTTGATACAACATTTTCAACGCGTATATAAGGCATCCAGTGAGTTCGAACATTCGCGACCGGATTTTTTAGGATAGCAGCACAAATCTTTCCTTGCTTAGTGAAAGCTGTAAATTGCATCTTAGTTTCTTTAATATCCTCGGTTTCATAACCTACTAATGACCTGTAGAAACTTTTCGATTCTTCCACATTATTGGTCCACAGTTCCATACCAAGCCAACTGTTAAGTTCAGGCTTCTTAATTACAGGATCTCCTCCTATAGCTTTTATATAAGCCAATATTCCACCTTGAGGATCACTAACCAACGCAGTTTTTCCCCGCCCATTTAATTCTTTAACTCCTCGAAGTATTTTACCCCCTGCCAAAACAGTTTGGTTTACAGCTTCATTAATATTATTCACAGATAAAGAGGCTACCCATTCTCCAGTGTTAACTTTAGAAGATGAAGGGATAGGGAAAATGCCTCCTATATCTTCATCCCCTTTTTTGATGACAGTATAGGAGGTTTCTCCTGACCCAATGGTCTCGAAATTCCAGCCAAAAACTTCACCATAAAACTTTTTTGATTGTTCAACATCAGGAGTAACTAAGTCATGCCATACAAATCTGCCTGGAGTATAAACATTTGTAGGTTCTTTGCTTACAGGAGGAACGTTAAACTTTTGCTGGCAGGATGAAATGAGAAGAGAGTAAAATACTAAAATTAGAGCTTGCGTAAATTTCATATAGCGTTGATTTTAAGATGAAAGCATATTCTTAAATATAAACATTGGAGAGAAAAGAAATAAATGCTAGCTGATTATTTTATCCGAATCCCATAACCCTCATTTAAAATGAATGGATAAGAAGGGGGATATTCAACTTATGAGAGGAGAGAGTTTATCGCGAGAAGTATCAACCAAAATCTCAAAAATTTCCCTTAACTTAAAGAGTAGATTAACCTGTTCCCTTCGTTTAATCATGTTTCCCTCCTTAAAAAACAACCTTGTGCTATGGAAATCTTAAAACAAATTATTCACGAAGCGCCGGAGTTTGCTGTGTTTTTTTCGCTCGCACTCGGGCACGCTGTAGGGCGTTTAAAAATTGGAAGTTTTAGCTTGGGTAGCGTTGCAAGTACACTCATATTTGCATTACTAATCGGTCAGTTAGGAGTTACCCTTTCCCCCGTTTTTAAAACTGCTTGTTTTGCTTTATTTGTGTATTCAATTGGTTTTAAAAGTGGTCCTGAATTTTTTGGAAGCCTTAACCGTGGAACCGTTAAGCTATTGATATTAGCAGTAGTAGTTTGTGTTACGGGGTTGGTGTTGGTTATTACTCTTTGTCATTTATTGGACATGAATAAAGGCTTGGCTGCAGGTCTGGCTGCAGGGGCTCTTACCGAATCAGCTACAATGGGTACCGCCTCTGATGCTATTAATCGATTAGGCTTAGATGCGAAGGAAACACAAAACCTTAGTTCAAACATGGCTGTAGCTTTTGCAATTACCTATGTTTTAGGAACTATTACGGTAATCATATTTCTTAGAAACATAGTCCCCTCAATTTTAAAAGTAAACCTTAAGGAAGAAGCCAAAAAGCTCGAAGCATCATTGTCGGGTGAAGGCAGAGAAATTTCCGGATCAATCAATCCTTATTCACCGGTAATCGCAAGGGCTTATAAAGTAGTTTTTATTCCTGATACGGTTCGGACAGCGGGGGATGTTGAGCAGTTACTGGGTAATAGAACTACTGTTTTCAGAGTGGTAAAGGAAGGTAAAATTATGGATAGCACTCCAGCCACACCTATAAATAAAGGAGATATATTGGCAATAATGGGAACCTATACAACCATTATGAATGCCGAACAGGTTATAGGTCCCGAGGTAAATAACCCTGAAGCATTGCGCTATAATGGAAAGTTGCTAAAAGTAGTACTCACCAATAATGCGTATCATAATAAAAGTATTAAAGAAATATCTGAACAAGCCGATCCGCATGATTTAAGGGGCGTTTTTCTGATCAGTATTAAACGACAAGAAAATGAGATCCCATTATTCCCGAATACAGTTTTACGCCGTGGAGATGTGATTCAGCTAATGGGTGATGAAGGTCAGGTTGATACAATTGCTAAGCGGGCGGGTTATGTCGAAAAGTCGAGTGATAAAAGTGACCTGGTAATGCTTACCCTGGGCATTGTACTAGGAATTCTTTTAGGGCTTCTTTCAGTAAATATTGGCGGCATTCCGATAACATTGGGAGTTGGTGGCGGCGTGCTTGTATCAGGTTTATTTTTTGGTTGGCTTCGATCTAAATATCCGGTTTTTGGAAGTTTGCCAGGTGCCGCGCAGTGGGTTTTACAGGAATTTGGGCTAAGTGCGTTTGCTGCAGTGGTGGGCCTTTCAGCAGGCCGTGATGCTATAGATGCTTTGAACAAATCAGGCCCTGAATTAATTGTTTTAGGAATTGTTGTAGCCTTAGTGCCACAGGTAATTGGGCTTTGGGTGGGACATAAATTATTAAAGTTGAATCCCATTATTTTGGTGGGGGGGCTATGCGGTAGCCAAACGGTGGCGGCAGCATTATCAGCCGTTTCTGACGAGGCTGAAAGCACTACACCGGTATTAGGCTTTACTGTTACCTATGCAATAGGAAATGTGTTGCTGGCCATATGGGGGCCAATAATTGTGAATTTGGTTTAGTCCATTTACTTGATTACCTCTTAATATACCTTCTTTGTTGAAAATTGAGACAGGGAGACTAATCCAAGTAGATTTATTGGGAAATAATAATCAACTCGTGTAAATAACATTTGTTCTTATTTGAGAAATTGGTTTAACTAATACTTCAGCTATTTACTTTCAGTAGCTTTTTTGTCACCCGACATAATATTCCGGCCCTTTATACCAAAACGGTAATTTACAGAAAGCATATACTGTTGCTTTCTATAGGCTCCACCGGCTTCCCCTCGTATTTGCCAGTGTTTGTTAATTTGCCATTGGCCTCCCAACGAAACATGCCAAGGGGTTAACAAACTTTTGTTGAACTGATAGTGGATTGAGCTGTTGGGCAAATTAGTTTCAAGATCAGCAAGGCCATTGCTTACTTTATTGTAAAGGTTTTCGTAGAGTTTTTGTTGGGGTGGAGATAGGTTCTGATACCAGCTATCGAGCTGGGTTTGCATGTCATTAATTTTTGAACCATCAATTCCCAATTGCTGAGCCGTAATTTCTCCACTGGTTTGATTAAATACTTTCTGGTTTTGGGCAGCAACCCAAAGGGCAAAGTTTTGCTGAGGATGGTTCTCCATTTGAAATGCCTTTCCAACTCTTATACCAATTATTCGTGTTTTTACCGGACGGTCTAACAACTCGAGGTCGGTCCATGCAAAGTTTATATCGTTGGTAATCCAAAATGAGCCAAATCCACCTGCTAACATAATACCAACTCCATAGTATTTTCCGGGGTTATGGGTTGTTGTTGAAAAACTGATTGGTTCTGCCAGTACAACCTTTGTATTTCCGTTCATAGTTCCGGCAAGAGCATAAACATTTAAAAAGGGGAAAATATAGGTGTCAAAACGAAAATTACTTACAAATGCTTCTCCTGTTATGTGATCAAAACGCACGATAGAATCTAAACCGATGAGTTCAGAATCATTAAAGCCAACTTGCAAATCGGTTAGTTTAAGGTCTTGTTTGGTGTATATGCCATTTGCCATAATTCCATGAGGTAATATGATATCAACCCCTTGTTTTTGGGCTTTTTGTCCAAGAGCTGGAAAAACAAATGGGTATTTGGCCTTTTTCAAGCTATCAATATAGATATCCCGTTTTTTCTTGGGTTGAACCTTTGAGTACTGCGCTTTTACTGAAATGCAGAAGCATAACAAAATTAGTAGAGAGAGCGTTTTTTTCATTGACCAATTAATTTTTAATTCAAAACTTGAGCATATGAAGTTTAATATTACAGCAATTATTCATCTTGAAAATTAGATAAACATTATCTCGATTTACTATTAAGATACTATAATTTAAATAACCAAACAACCCGTGGTTTTGGTATAACTAAATACTTACCATGGTTTTTATAGAAACTGCTTTCGACCATTATCTTTCTTATAAAAAGCAAAATTCGGAAGCCTATTTTGAAATTATCATTATTCATTTTTAGGACTATTTATTGCTTTATAGTCAATATAGAACTAAATATAAATTATAGAATAATTATAAATAAAAGAAAGTGAGATAGTTATGAGTTTAAGTGCTTTTGTGCGCCAGTAATCATTCCTATTAGCCTTATTTTGCCATTTTTAAGTGTATAACAGGTTTTAAAAATGACGGCTAAGACATAAAAAAGCTTAACTTCGGGGCGTTTCTTTAGAGGACCCTTACATTAATTTCATGAGAAGATTTTCATTAATTATTCTTCTGTTTGTTATCATTCAGCCACTCCACGCTCAGGAAAAGAAAAAGTTAAAATCTGTCCAGGAGTTGAACCCCGACACAATTCTGAACTTTCAACTCGACTCGGCAATACTGGTAACAGGTAAGCATGGTTTGTTTGTTCAGGATTTCATTGATCAGATTTTAACAGATACCGTTTTTTACCAGGGTTTCAAAAAAACGAAAGATTATGATTTCTTTGCTGAAAACGATATCCTTACGTTCGATAAAAAGTATCGACGAAACGCGCATATCTACAAAAAAATACATCACGAACATTTAAACGGCCAATACACACAAAAAATACTTAGTAAAGTAGATAGCGGGGAGGTGTTTAAAAGTAATGGTAAATATGAGCTTTATACTGTTCAAATGTTCAGTTACATTTTTGAGAACATGAACAATTCTGAGTTTACAGGTAGTAAACCTGTAAAAGGCGAGAAAGGTGAAGAAGGCTATAAAGATAAACTGAAAGTACTCATATTTAGCCCAGGGAAGCCAATTAAGGGTGTACCATTTATAAGCGAAAAGGCTGCCATTTTTGAGCCTGATATGCGTCAATATTATGATTATAAATTTTTCAGCGGAACTTATATGGGCAATATCCCTGTTTACCGCTTCAAATGCATTGCCAAACCCGAATATCGGAATACAAGTAAGGTAATGATCAATGAATTAACCACCATATTCGATAAGCGAAATTTCCAGATCTTAGGTCGGTACATAGATATGAGCTACGATAATTTTGCGTTTAGCTTTGATGTGAAGATGAATATTGATATGAATTATATAGGAGATGATCTGTTACCGGTTCGTATAAGCTATAATGGAAACTGGGATGTTCCGTTTAAGAAAAAGGAAATAGCTGCATTTAACGTTAAGCATTATGGCTATACCAAATAACATAGGCAAATAACTATATTGAAAGCTTTTTTCTATTTTGTCAATCAGTAACTTATCATTATTTTAAGTTCGAATGATGAATAAACTTTATGAAAGTATTTTCATTTGCTTTTCTGGCCTTATTATTTTTTAAGGAATCTACGAGCCCCATTAATCCGGCAGATTCTGCCTCCGTTCAAACCGATTCATTAAACTTTATTTTTACTTCTTCGCGAAGCGGCAAACTTGAGATTTGGAAAAAGCAGAACGGACAGATAACACAACTAACGCACGATAAAAAACAGGAGAGTTGGCGGGGAAAAGTATCTCCTGATGGAAAGAAAGTACTATTCTATCGTTCGCTCAAAGGCAGTAAAAGCAACACCACTTCAAAAGCTTCACTTTGGCTGATGAATATCGATGGCTCCGAACAGAAAGAGCTAATTGCCCAGGGAGAGTATGGCTGGGTTGATCAATCGGGTGCCAACTGGTCTCCGGATGGTAAGTACATAGTAATGGCGGCCACAACTACAAAAAATGGAAGCGGTCAGCTTTATATTTCCGACCAAAATGGAAAAAATCTAAAGTCATTAACTAAAAGACCAGGTTATTTTTCTGATCCTTCTTTTTCGCCCGATGGGAAAAAAATAGCTTTTGTTGCTCTGCCCGAAGAATACACAGGAACCAGTTTAGCCTATTTAGAAGTATTTATCATGGATCTGGAGGGTACTGAGGAAAACCGGCTTACATATGATGAGTTCAGAGATCATGACCCTTCCTGGTCGCCGAATGGTAAAGAATTGGTTTTTGAAACTGCTTTAAAGCCTAGTAATATTATTGCGGGTAGATGGGGTATTCGAATAATAAGTATACAAGGTGGCGAGGCAAGAAATGTTTTGTTTGACAATAATATTAATACCTCTCCATGTTGGGTAAGTGCAGAGCGATTATTATTTGAACGCATTGAGGCGCTCAAAAGCGTACCACAAACCTATTCTGTATCCATTACCGGCACTGACCTCAAGCCTTTAGAAAGTAGTAATAAAAGTTTTTTTGAAATTGACCTTATAAAGTAGAGTAGCTACACCGCCCCCTTTTTTACTTTAATTTATTTTTAAATATTTTTACATTGCAGCCTACATTTTATTTAAAAGTAATGAAAAACAAACTATTAATTATTTGCATCTGTTTTCTATCTTCTGTGGTAAATGCTCAAGAACGAGGCGTTTATTTTGGTAACACTAAGTATTTTGATAAGAATTGGAAAAGTTGTTCCAAAAGCAAAGCAATTTTTAGTCGCCTAATAATCAAACCTTCACCCGATAGTTTATATAAAGTAACAGAGCAATATAAGTCGAGTGCTATTTTTAGTACATATTCATTAAGCTCATTGGTGCCCTTAATTATGCAGGGAGCTTATTTGCGATTTTCGGAAAGTGGTGTATTGCTTGAAAAGGGTGAGTATAAAGATGGTGAAAAGGTCGGCTTATGGAACTGCTTCTATCTAAATGCGAAACCCAAAACAGAAATTAAATATACCTTTATTAATAAGCAAAGAGGATTTTCAATACTTAATGCTTGGGATTCATTGGGGGTAAAGGTTGTTGATAATGGAACTGGCCTTTTTAAATCATACAATAATGGGAAATTGGAAGAAGAAGGGCCACTTGTTAATAGTGCAAAGGAAGGAACATGGACGGGATTTTATGAAAGCGGAGATAAGAGGTATGAGGAAATTTACAAAGAAGGTAGATTTATTTCAGGAATAGCATTTAATAAGCAAGGTGTTAAAACGCCATATACCCAATCATACAGTGATGCCTTACCAGAAGGCGGAATGACGGCATTTTATTCGGAAATTCTAAATCATTTGATAATTCCTGACAAATTAAGGTATGAAACTAATAAATGTATCTGGATTTCATTTTTAGTAAATTCAGAAGGAAAGATTAAGAACGTTGAACTCTTACAGGGTATTGAGGCTGAATTTGATCTAAAAATTGTTAATAAAATTGCCTATTCCGACACAAAATGGAAACCCGCAATGATACATGGAACCCCAATTGATTACACATACACTATTCCAATTACTATAAATTTCAACCAGGAAAGCCCTAGAATGTATACAGTCCCTAATCAAAGAGGGTATTGATTTTAAAATCAATTTCTGTTAGGGTCTCTTTGGCTAACTGTTTACCTTTGCAGAATTACTGATCCATAAAATTGATTACCAAAGAAACCATAGACAGGATAATGGATGCCGTAGATATCGTCGAAGTTATCGGCGAATTTGTGCATCTGAAAAAACGTGGCGCAAACTATGTTGGCCTAAGTCCTTTTGCCAATGAGAAAACACCATCGTTTACGGTTTCTCCTGTTAAACAAATTTTCAAAGACTTTAGTACCGGTAAAGGAGGAAGCGCTATCACCTTTTTAATGGAGCTGGAGAAATTCAGCTATCCTGAGGCATTAAAATGGCTGGCTAATAAATATCAGATTGAAGTTGATGAAATTCGCAAGAAAGAGGATGGCGTTGAGAACGATGAGCGCGAAAGTTTATTCATTGTTAATGAATTTGCCCGTAATTACTTTGCCGAAACACTTTTTGAGCGGGAAGAAGGGATTAACATTGGTCAGAGTTATTTTAAAGAGCGTGGCTTTCGTGAAGAAACCCTGAAAAAGTTTCAGTTGGGTTATTGTGCCGACAGGTGGGATGACTTTACACAAGCAGCTCTAAAAGCAAGCTATAAAGAAGAATACCTGGTAACCACCGGGCTTACCATAAAAAAGGAAGATGGAAAAACATTTGATCGTTATAAAGGTCGTGTGATTTTTCCGATTCATAGCTTAACCGGAAGAGTTATTGGTTTTGGTGGCCGTGTGTTGAAAACCGGTGATAAAACAGCCAAATACGTTAACTCGCCTGAGTCATTAATCTATCATAAAAGCCAAACACTTTACGGGATCTATTTCGCCAAAAATAAGATCCGTGATGAGAATAACTGTTTTCTGGCCGAAGGCTATACCGATGTGATTTCATTACATCAATCGGGCATTGAAAATGTGGTGGCCTCTTCGGGTACTTCCTTAACCGTTGAACAAATTCGTCTGATCAACCGCTTTACGCAAAATGTAACCATTTTATATGATGGCGATGCGGCAGGTATCAAGGCTTCTTTGCGCGGAATCGATATGATCCTGGAGGAAGGGCTAAATGTAAAGATCGTTCTTTTTCCTGATGGACACGACCCTGATTCATACGTAAGAAGTGTAGGTGGGACAGCCTTCAGCACTTATGTAAAAGAGAATCAAAAAGACTTTATCCTATTTAAAACATCCATATTACTTCAGGACGCGAAGAATGATCCTTTGAAGCGGGCCGAAGTTATTCGGGATATTGTAGAGAGTATTGCAAAAATTCCGGATAGTATTAAAGCTTCGGTTTTCATTTCTGAAACAAGCCGGCTTTTGCAGATGGAAGAGCGCATTTTATTGTCGGAGTTGAATAAACTCAAACTAAAAAATGCGAAAGGTAAAGAGAGAGAACGAGAGACAAAGCCAGAAGCTGGTCCTGATTATGATGATCCGAACTTTGATCCCAGAGTGCTGGATTATGCTGATCCACAACCTGAAGTAGCTGTTGATAATGAAGACCCACAAGAGGAAGAAATTGTCAGACTACTGATTAATTATGGTACTGAAATATGGGAGGAAGATCTTTCAGTTGCCCAGTTTCTGATTCATGCCCTTGATGATATCGAGTTTGGCAATAGTTTGTACAGGACTTTCTTTGAGGAAGTGCGGTTTAAATTGAATGAAGGAGAAGTGGTTGGCGAGCGATTTTTTGTTCATCACCCAAACAATGAAGTCAGAGATTTAACGGCAACATTGCTTACTTCGCCCCATAGTTTAAGTGAAAACTGGGAGAAAATGCATGATATTCCGGTTCCTGATGAGAAATCGAAATTAAGGCAAGCGGTTTTGAGTGCAGTCTATCATATTAAGATGCGAAAGGTGATGCGGTTAATCAAAGAGAATCAGGAGAAGATGAAAACAGCAACTACTGATGATGAGATTATTGCCCTGCAAACATTCCACATACAACTAACGCAGGTTAAAAAAGATATTTCTGCAGAGTTGGGTGCGGTGATATTAAAGTAAAACCAGATTGTCTTCTGAATAGAACCCATTTTTTTAATGAGGCTGTCCTTGATCGATTTGAGCCTTCGACTTCGCTCAGGCGGACACTCTCGCCGAAGCTAGTCCCCTGAGCGGAGTCGAAGGGTTTTAGTTACCCTTTTTCCATTAGTTTAATGAGCTTCCAGCCAGTTTTGTCCAGTTCCGCTTTCAACCAAAATCGGCACTTCCATTTTAATAGCCGTTTTCATAAGCTCTTCAATTACCGGTCTAACTTTTTCTACTTCAGTTTTAGGAACATCAAAAACCAACTCATCATGAACCTGTAAAATCATGCGGGTATCGACTTTCATTGATTTCAGTTCACGATGAATATTGATCATGGCCACTTTAATCATATCGGCAGCTGAACCCTGTATGGGTGCATTGATCGCATTTCGTTCAGCAAAACCACGAACTACTGCATTTGCCGAATTAATATCGCGTAAATAACGACGACGTCCTAAAATGGTTTCTACATAGCCGTTTTCACGTGCGAAGTTGGCCGTATCGCTCATGTATTTCTTGATGCCCGGGTATTGGATGAAATACTGTTCGATAATCTCAGCAGCTTCTTTTCGTGGGATTCCAAGGCTTTGAGAAAGGCCAAATGCCGATTGGCCGTAAATAATTCCGAAGTTTACCGCCTTAGCGTTTCTTCGCTGGTCAGACGTTACCTCGTCAAATCCAATTCCGTAAACTTTGGCAGCAGTGGCCCGGTGAATATCATGGCCGTGTTTAAAGGCATCCAGCATGCCTGTATCTTTACTGATTTCAGCAATAATGCGAAGCTCAATCTGCGAGTAGTCGGCCGACAGCAGTGTGAAATCATCATTTCGAGGGATAAATGCCCTGCGAACTTCACGTCCTTTTTCAGTTCTTATGGGGATATTCTGGAGATTAGGGTTGTTAGAACTTAAACGCCCAGTTGCTGCTACTGCCTGGTTAAATGAGGAGTGCACCCTGCCCGTTTTGCGGTTAATCATCAAAGGTAAGGCATCAACATACGTAGACTTTAATTTCTGTAATTGACGGAAATCTAACACGTCCTGAACCATTTCATGTTTAGGAGCCAGTGCAGTTAAAACATCTTCGCCGGTTTGATATTGGCCGGTTTTGGTTTTCTTAGCTTTAGGATCGAGCTGAAGTTTTTCAAACAAAACCTCACCCAATTGTTTAGGTGAAGCTATGTTAAAGCGTACTCCGGCTTTTTCATAAATCTGTTTTTCTAACCGCAGGATATCGGTTTCAAGTTCTTTTGAATAATCAGCAAGTCCTTTTTCATCAATACGGATACCATCTTTCTCCATATCGGCTAGTACATAAATCAATGGATTTTCTACTTCTCTTGCTAGCTTGTCGGCATTAAGGGTTGGAAGCAATGGCGCAAAAGTTTCCTTTAATTGCAGGGTAATGTCGGCATCTTCAGCAGCGTACTCCCCCGCTTTTTCAATCGGTACAGTTCGCATATTACCTTGATCTTTCCCTTTCTTTCCAATTAATTCGGTTATAGATATAGGAGAATAATTCAGGTATGATTCCGACAGGAAATCCATGTTATGGCGGGTATCAGCATCAATCAGGTAATGAGCCAACATGGTATCAAATAATGGTCCCTGCATTTCAATGCCGTACCATTTCATCATCAGAATATCATATTTAATGTTCTGACCGATTTTTTCATTTTCAGGATTTTCTAAAACCGATTTGAATTCATTCACAATTGCCTGTGCTTCGGTTTGGTTCTCCGGAATTGGAACATAAAAGCCTTCGCCTTTTTTCCAAGAGAAGGATAATCCTACCAATTCGGCGTCATTCGCGTCGGTTCCGGTGGTTTCTGTATCAAAACTAAATGATTTTTGGGTCGAAAGCGCCTCAATAAGTTGCTTTCTTTTCTCCGGAGTATCGGTTATTTCGTAATTATGAGGAGTATTCGCTATAGTCTTGAATCCTGTAGAGGGTTCCTGTTCTTCAAGTTCAACCACAGCTTCCCTTTTGATAGTTATCGGTATGCCTCCAATAGGATTGCCAAAGAGATCAGTTTGGACATTGGTATTACTTAGCGCCTGTCCACCGGTTACTACAAACTGTTCACCAAACACCCTTCGGCCCAAAGTTCTGAATTCGAGTTCAGCAAAAAGAGGTTCAAGTATTTCTCTCGAAGGTTCTTTAATACATAATGCCTCTTCGTTAAGTTCAATTGGAGTATTAAGTAAGATAGTGGCCAGTCTTTTTGAAAGCAAGCCTTGCTCTTTAAAGTTCTCTACATTCTCTTTTTGTTTGCCTTTCAGTTCATGCGAATTGGCAAAAATGTTCTCCATCGAACCATATTTCTGGATTAACAGTTTTGCGGTTTTTTCACCAATTCCTGGTATCCCTGGTATATTATCAACGGCATCGCCCCATAAACCCAAAATGTCTATAACCTGATCAACGCGTTCAATCTCCCATTTAGCAAGCACTTCTTTCACCCCCATAATTTCCATTTCATTTCCCGAACGAGCAGGTTTGTAAATGAAGATCTTGTCGCTCACCAATTGGGCGAAGTCCTTATCAGGAGTCATCATATAGGTAATGAATCCCTCTTTTTCTGCTTTTTTGGCTAGTGTGCCGATAATATCATCAGCCTCATACCCGTCAACCGTTAAAACAGGAATGTTAAAGCCTTCAATGATCCGTTTTACATAAGGAAGAGCAGCTGAAAGATCCTCCGGCATGGCTTCACGATGTGCCTTGTAATGTTCAAACTCTGTATGTCTGTCGGTTGGAGCCTCGGTATCAAACACCACGGCCATATGTGTAGGTTGTTCTTTTTTCAATACCTCTAGTAAGGTGTTGGTAAAACCAAGCATAGCCGAAGTATTGAGGCCTGAAGAAGTAAAACGAGGTGCCTTGCTAAGCGCAAAATGAGCGCGATAGATCAGCGCCATTCCATCGAGCAGAAATAGTTTTTTTGTCACAACAATTGGGTTTATGATAAATGCAAATGTAGAAGATAAATTATGGAATTGGGTTTAAATAATGAAGGCCGGACAGAGGCTATTGTCGGCCTTTATTTCGGATTTATTTTCTAACATGACACTCCAGAATATGGTCATTTACCATCCCGGTGGCCTGCATATGTGCATAGCAGATGGTAGTTCCAAAAAATTTGAACCCTCTTTTTTTCATGTCTTTGCTAATTGCATCAGAAATTTCAGTTCGCGCCGGTACTTCTTGAGTGCTGACAAACTGATTTATAATTGGTTTACCGTTTGGTAAAAATCCCCAGATATACTTACAGAAACTGCCAAATTCCTTTTGTATGTCAATAAAGAGTTTCGCATTGCTGATAGCCGAAGTGATTTTTAATTTATTCCGGATTATTCCTTCATTTTGAAGCAGACGTTCCACATCCTTCTCGGTAAATGCGGCTACCTTGTTAACATCAAAATCGGCAAAGGCTTTTCTGTAATTTTCGCGTTTACGTAAAATGGTGATCCAGCTTAAACCAGCCTGAGCACTTTCCAAAAGCAAAAATTCAAACATTGTCTTGTCATCACGAACCTCTCGTCCCCACTCTTCGTCATGGTATTGCTGATATAGAGGGTCTTCGCCACACCATGGGCAGCGAATTATTAGTTTAGAGTCTTGAGTATTAGGTTTTAAGTCTTCTGGCATTTCAAATAAATTTTTCAGGATGTAAGATCATAAAGTTTAATAAACGAGCAACTTCATCGGCCGCCGGCTCATTTTCTCAAGACGAAGTTCTTCAGACTAACTAAGGCTCGCCAAATGATTATAATCAGCAATTACAATCTGCAAAAAAACATAATCAGACAAAGTAGACTCAATACCCGTAATGGTCTTGATTTTATCGGCTACAGGGCCAAGCATCATTTCATTATTGGCTTTAAGGCTTCGGTTAATTATTTTTTGTACCAGGGTGATGTCGTGGTCAGTCAGGGTTGCTACCTCCGGAAAATTTACCTTATAATTCGGGTTTACTTTGGTAAGTGGAATATCTTCAAACTCATCGCGGTTAACAAATTTAACCACTGTGGTTCCTGCGGCAATATCTCCTATACGTTGACTTCTCCCATTCACTAAAATGGTAATAAGAGCCAAGCCTCCAGATGTGGCACTGATCTCTAGTAAACGGAACATCCAGCGTAATAAATAATCGCTTATTGATGGGGTAGATCCATCGAGCTTAAGTACCTGGATATGCATAGAACGCTTACCGATGGTTTGACCGTTAAAATAAATCTCCATAGCTAAATGATATAGCATTAAAGGCAAAGCAAGCAATATAATTAGGGCTGTCCCCGGTTCAGTACCAAGCGATGCAAAAATGACAACAAGTATCAGGAAATAGGCCATTAATACTAAGCTGTCGATCAGGGTGGCTAAAATTCGATCGCCCACACTGGCTAGTTCATAGTTGAGCTGAACGTTTTGGGCGGTTTGGATGGTTATATTGTTACTCATAAAGATTTTGATGTGGCCTTTAATATGAAACGAAATTAAATATATTTGGCCGATACTTTTTGACAAGTATAACATTTACTGGTTAAAAAAAACGTTAGGTTCAACAAGATGCGGGAAATAGTTTTTGTTCAGCGAAATGAAGAGAAATGGAAACGTTTCGAAAATAATGTAGAGGGTAGTCCCGATGAAACTGCTGAGCAGTTTATCGAGCTTACGGATGATCTTTCGTATGCCCGTACGTTTTATCCAAACTCTGCTACAACAAAATACCTGAATAAGCTTACCGCCAAGTTTCACCTTTCTATTTATAAAAATAAAAAGGAAAAGACGAATCGTATAGTTAGTTTCTGGAAGTATGAACTACCGCAATTATTAGCCAATCACCGCAAACAGCTCTTATATTCATTCCTTATTTTTTTCATTGGGCTTTCCATTGGAGCTCTTTCAGCTGCCAAGGACGAAACTTTTGTCCGTTTGATTTTGGGCGATAGCTATGTGAATCAAACCATTCAAAATATTGAAAAGGGCGAACCTACTGCAATATATAAAAGTGGCAATGAAACAGATATGTTTATGGCCATTACGGTTAATAACATTAAGGTTTCGTTTTTGGCCTTTATTGCCGGTGTTCTACTTTCGTTGGGAACCGCCTGGCTACTTTTTACAAATGGTATAATGCTTGGCGCTTTTCAATATTTCTTTTATACCAAAGGGGTGTTAATGGCCTCTGCCTTGTCAATCTGGATTCATGGAACCCTTGAGATTTCGGCCATCATTATTGCCGGTTGTGCCGGTTTAGTAATGGGCAATAGCATTTTGTTTCCTCATACCTATTCGCGTTTAGACTCATTTAAAAAGGGTGCACGCAATGGGATAAAGATAGTAATAGGCCTAGTGCCAATTTTTATTACCGCCGGTTTTTTAGAAAGCTTCATTACCCGCTATGCTGAAATGCCGTTAGCTTTAAGTTTATTTATTATTTTGGGTTCACTCAGTTTTGTGCTCTATTACTTTGTGATTTACCCGTATCGTTTAACTAACCACCAAAACCAATTAAATGCAACACAAAATTAATTTAAGAGAAGAAAGAGACTTTGGGCAGAAGATTAATGCCGTATTCACGTTTTTACAACAAAATTTTAAACCTCTTTTTAAAAGCGTATTATTTATCGTCGGCCCAGTGGCTTTAATTGCTGGAATTTCCATGGGGTTGTACCAATCGCATGTCATGGAAATGGCTTTTGACGCCGGAGTTAATACTGTAGAATATAAGTCAACAAATCTATTTTCAACAATTCTTACTCCATCTTATTTTATCGCAATTTTTTCAATGATAGTTGCTTTTAATTTGGTTTATGTAGTAGTGTATAGTTATTTGAAAGAATATTTGGAGGACAATAGCAACGAAATTACTGTTGACCAGGTATGGAAAAACGTACGAGAAAAGTTTATTCGTTCATTCTTTTCATTATTAGGAATGATGATCATAGCTTATTTAGCCTGTCTTATTTTCATAGGGTTTTACTGGGTACTGGCATTTCAGTTTACACTAATTTTAGTAATGATTGAGAACACCAAGTTTTCTGATTTGATGACTAGATGTTTATTCTTAATAAGAAGCAAATGGTGGTCAACTTTTGGCTTACTAGCTGTAATAATGATTATTCAAGGATTAATGGGTATTGTATTTAATATTCCAACCTACATTATCACATTTGCAAATGCCTTTCATGTTGTTTCAGAAAACAAAGAATTTACTAATCAATGGGGGTTAATTCTAAGTACTATGTTTTCAACGGTGGGAACCTTGCTGTTATATTCTGTTTCAGCCTTAGCATTAGCTTTCCAATATTTCAACCTTGTAGAACGTAAAGAGGGTGTGGGGTTATTGCAAGAAGTTGATCAGATTGGCAAACCGAACACTCCAGAAGACGATGAAGGCGATTTCTAGCATCTTTACTATAATCCTATTAAATATACTATTGCAGACAAGTAAGCTATTTGCCTTGTCTGCAACTTGTGCAAATGATACAAGTAAACTGGTGAAACGCTTGCCTTCAAAGGCTAACGTAGAAAAGTTTGCAAGTGATCCTGATTTCCAATACAAACACAATACCGTCCCTCCGGTTGATTGGTGGGGCAAGTTTTGGTACTGGGTATCGAAGTGGCTGGGTAAGCTTTTTGGAGGTTTAGGTTACGATAATTTTTGGCAGTTTGTATTTATAGCCATTATTGTTGGTGTTGCCATATGGGTGATTTTTAAGCTGATCGGAGTGAAAATAACTGATATTTTTCAGCGTAAGAATGCTGGAATTGATTTGCCCTACGAAACCATAAATGAAGATGTTCGCAAAATGGATTTCGAGCAACTGATTACCGAAGCACTTGAACAAAAGAACTTTCGCCTTGCAGTTCGTTTATACTACCTGAAGGTGTTAAGGGAATTAGATGAACGTGAATTGATTTCCTGGAAACCTGAGAAAACAAATCGCAATTACATTAATGAGCTTAGTGCAAAAGATTTAAAGGCCGATTTTCAACAGATAACGCTTTGTTTTGAATACGTTTGGTATGGTGAGTTTAAGGTTGCAGAGCAAGAGTTTGCCACTATTCGCGGGGCTTTTGCTGCATTTCACAAACAGATTGGAGGCAAATGAAGGGGAATAGAAAATACATCACCATACTTACAGTTATGGTGCTAGCCTATGGATTAATTGAATATTACCGTCCCAAGCCCATTAACTGGACGATAACCTTATCGAACAAAGACAAGATTCCGTTTGGCACTTTTGCCACTTATGAATTGTTAAAAGATATTTTTCCGAAACAAAAAATAAAATCGACCCGCTTACCGGTCTTTAATCAACTAACCGAAACGAGTGACACAGCAGGTAACTACATTTTTGTTGCCCCTGCTTTTTCCATCGACACCAATGATGTAAGCAAAATACTTGATTACGTTGCGCGAGGCAATTCCGTTTTTATTGCTGCATCTTCTATCGATGGTAAACTAGCCGATAAGCTTGGTGTTGAAACCGCGCGTGAAATAAATGAAAAGGAATTTACTACCCAATTGGTTTGGAGCCAAACAGAACCAAAATATACATTCAAGCAACCTCGGGACAATAGTTTTTTTGACTCGCTGGATAACAAGCGAACAGTGGTCTTAGGTAGAAAGAATAAAGATAAACCTGACTTTATTAAGGTGAAACATGGTAAAGGTAATTTCTATTTAAACACCAATTCAACTGCATTTTCTAACTACTTCGTGCTCGATAAGGCAACCAGCGATTATGCATTTAAGTGTTTATCGTATTTGCCGGTTCAACCTGTTATATGGGATGAATATTTAAAACAAGGTCGCGTTGGCGAGGATGATGTTTTCAGAGTGCTCTTTGAGCACGCATCGCTTAAATGGGCTTATTATATTATGATTTTGGGTATTCTCATTTTCATAATATTTGAAGCCAAACGCCGTCAACGGATCATCCCTGTTATTGAACCTTTGCCCAATAATACACTTGAATTTACCAAGGTAATTGGTGCATTGTATTTTAACAAAGCCGATCATACGGATGCTGCAAAGAAGAAAGTTAATTTCTTACTGGAGTTTATCAGAACCCATTTCTTTGAACGAACCAACGAACTCGACGGTGATTTTATAGAACACTTCACCAGAAAGACCGGTTGGGACAAAGAAAAAATGCAGCAGCTTATTGAGACAGTTAGATGGGTTCGACTACTTCCTGATAATTATGAGCTTGCAGAAAGTGATCTTATTCAACTGAATAACCTGATAGAAGAGTTTTATCAGTTTATTGCCGAAGCTAAACATCCATCAGTAGGCGTAAATAACAATAATTAGTTTTAAGAATTTTAATAGTAGATAACCTTGGAAAATAATATGGAAACATTATCGGAAGGAACACAAGAATCGCAGGTGTTTCAATCGCGTATTGATTTTGAACAATTGAATAAAAGCATAGATCAAATTAAAAAGGAGCTAGCCAAAGTTATTGTCGGGCAACATAGCTTTATCGAATTATTGATCACAGCCATTTTTGCCGACGGACACGTACTTATTGAAGGTGTGCCTGGTGTGGCGAAAACATTAACCGCCAAGCTAATGGCCAAAACAATCCGTTCCAACTTTAGTCGTATTCAGTTTACCCCCGATTTAATGCCTTCGGATGTATTGGGGACTTCGATTTATATGCCAGCCACCTCAAATTTTGAATTTAAGCAAGGGCCAATATTTTCGAATATTATCCTGATTGATGAGATCAACCGCTCACCGGCGAAAACACAATCAGCATTGTTTGAGGTAATGGAAGAACGCCAGGTGACCAATGATGGGATAACCTATCCAATGGCCTTTCCTTTTTTGGTGATGGCCACTCAAAATCCAATTGATCAGGAAGGTACTTACCGCTTGCCTGAAGCCCAGTTAGATCGCTTTTTGTTTAAAATAGAGGTGAAATATCCTTCATTGCAAGACGAAATTCAGATCTTAAATGGTCATCATTCAGGTTTTACAACTAAGTTGGATGAAGTTAAAGCAGTTTTAGACTCGGAAACTATTTCCTCGCTTCGTGATAAAATACGACAAGTACATATTGAGCAGAAGTTAATAGAGTATATAGCACAGATTGTAAACAGTACCCGCGACAATAAATTCCTTTATTTGGGAGCTTCAACGCGTGCATCGGTGGCTTTGTTAAATGCCTCAAAAGCTTTAGCTGCTATCAGGGGGAGAGATTTTGTTACACCTGAAGACATTCAGGAACTGGTGTTCCCTGTACTGCGTCATCGTATCATACTTACCCCTGAAAAGGAAATGGAAGGTGCTTCGGCCGACGATATCATCAAGCTTATTATTCAAAAAATTGAAGTTCCAAGATAGTGCGATTCATTAAAGACTTATACCTAAGCAACCGGTTCTTCACCCTATTGATTAGCAGTGGAGTATTGTTTGTTGTGGCATTCTTTATCCCCATTTTATACGGATTTGTAAAGGCTGCTTTTGCCGCTTTTATGGTGCTCACTATCGTTGATTATATTTTACTCTTTGGACAACGCCATGGTTTTTTTGCGCGTCGAGAAATGGCTGAAAAACTATCAAATGGCAGTGAAAATGAAATTTACATTTATCTCGAAAATCATTTTCCGTTTGGAGCCAATGTAAAGATCATAGATGAAATTCCGCATCAGTTTCAAAAACGTGATGTTTTGTTTCTCGAATCATTGAAAAGCGGCGAAGGAAAAGCAATTCGTTATTGGTTGCGACCGGTAAAACGCGGGGAGTATGAGTTTGGGGCTATAAATGTATTTGTTTCAACGGTAATTGGCTTAGCTCGTCGTCGTTACCATTTTGAACAAGGGAAAACGGTTCCTGTTTATCCGTCGTTTATTCAGATGCGTAAATATGAATTGATGGCTATCTCCAACCGATTACCGGAGCTGGGTATTAAACGCATCAGAAGGATTGGGCATAGTTCGGAATTTGAGCAGATTAAGACATATGTTCCGGGAGATGATACAAGAACGATCAACTGGAAGGCTACAGCCCGTAAAGGATCATTGATGGTTAACAACTATCAGGATGAAAAGTCACAGCAGGTGTATTGCATTATTGACAAAGGTCGAGTAATGCAGATGCCTTTTGAAGGAATGAGTCTGCTTGATTATTCAATTAACGCTTCATTGGTACTCGCCAACTCGGCTATGATTAAGGGAGACAAAGCTGGAGTTATTACTTTTTCCAATAAGATCAGTAGCATACTAAAAGCCGATAAAAAGCCGGTTCATTTGCAGCATATTTTAGAGTTGCTGTATAACCAGCGTACGCAGTTTAAAGAATCGGATTATGAAAAGCTCTTTGCCAATATCAGGCTAAATATTAACCAACGAAGCTTATTGGTCTTGTTTACCAATTTCGAAAGTCTGGCCGCAATGCGCAGGCAACTACCCTTTTTGCAACAATTGGCTAAACATCACTTGGTGCTTACGGTGTTTTTTGAGAATACAGAGATGGAAGAACTGTTGACAATGCGTCCGGCAAATACTGAAGAGGTTTACCTAAAAACCATCGCCGAAAAGTTTGTTTACGATAAAAAATTGATTGTGAAAGAATTAAATCAGCATGGTATTCACACGCTTTTAACTCCACCGGCAAAACTTACCGTTAATACTTTGAACAGATATTTAGAGTTTAAGTCGAGAGGATTGATTTAGCCATGTATGAACCCAATAAGAGAATAAGTTGGGAGTGGCTGAATGAATAAGCTTTTGCTCCCAACTTATTTTGCTTTCCGTTAATCCTTTCTTATTTTTATAAAGCGCATTATCTGGTTTTATAGCGCCTTGCTATAAAATCATGCGTTTTCTCTTTGTTTTAAAATTCATTTCTATTTCGTTTACCTGAGGCTCTCAGGCATTAGTGTTATCATTTAACGTATTGTTTAATTCAGAATTTACAATGATCCAGGTAAAAGGTTATGCTGCCCCTCAGGCAAAAGCGCCATTGGCGCCATTTAACTTCGAACGTCGGGAAGTAGGTCCCTTTGACGTTCAGATCGAAATTCAATATTGTGGTGTTTGTCACTCCGATATTCATCAGGTTAGGGATGAATGGGGCGGGTCAATTTTTCCGATGGTGCCAGGGCATGAAATTGTCGGTAAGGTTACCAAAGTGGGAGAAAAGGTTACCAAATTTAAGCCAGGTGATTTGGCCGGCGTTGGTTGTTTGGTTGATTCGTGCCGAACTTGCACTAGCTGTGTTCAAGGGTATGAACAATATTGTGAGGTGCACTGGGTAGGTACTTATAATAGCTTGGAGATGGATATGAAGACACCGACGTACGGTGGTTATTCAAATTCTATAGTAACGGATGAAAGTTTCGTTTTAAAGATCTCTGATAAACTCGATCTGAAAAGAGTTGCACCATTGCTGTGCGCCGGTATCACTACTTATTCTCCGCTAAAGGAATGGAAAATTGGCAAAGGTCATACTGTTGCTGTTCTGGGTTTAGGCGGTTTGGGACATATGGCCGTTAAACTTGCGGTTTCAATGGGTGCTGAAGTTACGGTATTGAGTACTTCGGCATCAAAAGAAAAGGATGCTAAAGAATTGGGTGCTCATAAATTTGTGGTCACCAAAGATGAAGAACAATTAAAAAGTGTTACCAACTATTTCGACTTTATTATTAATACGGTTTCTGCACAGCATGATTTAAATGTTTATTTGAACCTATTGCGTTTAAATGGAACAATGGTTCTATTAGGCGTTCCTCCCGAAGCTCCAATGGTTCATGCATTTAATCTTATTGCTAAACGTCGCCGCTTGGCGGGCTCCTTGATTGGCGGGATTAAAGAAACCCAGGAAATGCTCGACTATTGCGCCGAACACAATATCATGTCGGATGTGGAGATGATTTCGATTAACGAGATCAATGAAGCTTATGAACGTATGATTAAAGGCGATGTTCATTATCGATTTGTAATAGATATGGCAACGCTGTAGTTCGCCAAACAATCCTTTTAAAGCGGCTGTCTAAAAACCAGGAGAGTCGCTTTCTTGTTCTCTATTAAGTTTCACGCTTAATCAATTAAGTATGAAAAATCTAAATGTCCTCTTTATTACAACCTCTCATGATCAGTTGGGAGCAACCAACCATAAAACCGGTGTTTGGCTCGAAGAATTAGCCACACCTTATTATGTTTTCAAAGATGCCGGGGCAGCAATAACTATTGCATCGCCTAAAGGTGGGCAGGTGCCACTTGACCCCAAGAGTGAGGAGCCAGATTCGGTAACACCAAGCGCTGAACGTTTTAAAAAGGACCACGAAGGAATTCAACAACTTTCAGCGTCATTAAAAATAAAGGACGTTAAAGCCGATGATTTTGATCTGGCTTTTCTTCCAGGTGGACATGGCCCCATGTGGGACCTGGCAGATAATACCGAGCTCAAGGAATTGCTTGAAAACTTTTATAAGCAAAATAAACCAATAGGTTCGGTATGTCATGGTGTGGCAGGACTGGTTTCGCTACGTAAACCCAATGGCGACCCTATGATTAAAGGGAAAAAGCTTACCAGTTTTACCAATAGTGAGGAGGAACTAGTAGGATTAACGAATGTTGTTCCTTTTTTACTTGAAACGGAGTTGCTCGATCTTGGGGCTGATTACAGAAAAGGTGACGACTTTGCACCGTTCGCACAACAGGACGGTTTGATCTTTACAGGTCAAAATCCAGCCTCTTCTGATTTGGTGGCTTCTGCAATGCTGAAAAGCTTTAAAGACTAAGTTTTCAGGTAAAAAGTTTAACAGTTTTGACTGATTTTAAAAAGAAATTCTAGTTTTATGGTCTCTACTATTAAGTCGAACTGTTATGAAACTAGTTTACATTGTTAAAATTGCTGTTTTATCATCCTTGTTTTTTACTGCCTGCAATCAGGAGAAAACAACAACGATGGGCACCACACCAGCCGAACAGGCTAAAAGTGCAATGATCGCCAATAGCTTAAGGGCTTCGCAAAATGCCGCAAAAATTTCAGCTAATACTATTCCTGTAAGTTCAGTACCTATTGGATCTCCATCTACTCAAAACTTTGGACAATCGACAAGTATGAATGCTGTAGGTGGAGTAAATCCGCCGCATGGTCAACTTGGACATAGGTGTGACATTGCAGTTGGGGCTCCCTTAAATAGTCCGGTACAACCTGTTAGTGCGTTAAATACAGTAAAAGCAAACCCGTCAACAGCTCAGGTTTCTTTGCCGGCAACAGCACAGACAATTTCTCAGCCTGTTACCATAACAAAACCAGGAATGAATCCACCACATGGGCAGCCAGGGCATAGATGCGATATCGCCGTAGGAGCACCATTAAATTCAAAACCAAAAACTATAGCAGCAACACAAAACAGTGCTACTGTGCCAGTTACAACTACAAGTCAGAGTCAACCTGCAGCTGCAACAGTTTCACCTGTGGTTACACCAGAGGGTATGAACCCTCCCCATGGTCAACCGGGTCACCGATGCGATATCGCTGTAGGTGCGCCTTTGAATAAGAATTAAGATTGATCAATAGATATAAAATAGCAAAAGCGGCGTTCATGTATTGAAAGCCGCTTTTGTTATTCTATTGGTAGGCTAAGTTTAGTTGCCTAATTCTTTTAATGCAATATAAGCCATAAGACCCGTGCTTATTTCAAGCGCTTTTTCGTCGATATCAAAGGTTGGAGTGTGTACTGATGAGGTAATTCCTCTTTCTTCATTACGAGTTCCTAGACGATAAAAACAGGCGTCTGTTACTTGTGAATAATAGGCGAAGTCTTCTGCTGCCATCCAAATATCCAGGTCAAGCACATTTTCTTTTCCCAAGTATTCTTCGGCAGAAGCTCTGGCCGCTGCGGTAATCTTCTCTTCATTCACTAAGAACGGGTATCCATTTGCAATGATGAATTCACAACTTCCCCCCATGCTTTCTGCAATGCCTTCAGCAATTTTCTTCATGCGAACATGAGCCTCTTTTCGCCATTCTTCATCAAGTGTGCGGAAAGTGCCTTCCATTTTTACCTCATTCGGTATAACATTGGTAGCTCCATTGGCTATTACTTTACCGATGGATAACACCGAAGGTAAACGAGGATCCGCAATGCGGCTAACCACTTGCTGTAATGCCACAATAATATGTGCTGAAATTAGTACCGGATCGATATTCATGTGTGGTTGAGCTCCGTGACCACCTTTACCTTTTACAGTGATGTAAAGCTCATCGGTTGAAGCCATGTATTGCCCCGCACGAAATCCAACTTTTCCGGCGTCAATTAAAGGCATTACATGCTGACCAACAATTCCTGAAGGTTTTGGATTTTCCAGTACACCTTCTTTTATCATTATGCTGGCTCCTCCTGGTAATAATTCTTCTCCTGGCTGAAAGATCAGTTTTACCGAACCAGCGAATTCATCTTTTAAGCTCGATAATATTTTGGCAGTACCAAGTAAAGAGGCACTATGCACATCATGCCCGCAAGCATGCATTACACCTTCATTCTTTGATTTATATTCAACCTCATTAGCTTCCAAAATAGGAAGGGCATCCATGTCAGCTCTTAAGGCTAAAACCTTTTCAGAAGCTTTATTACCTTTAATAAGACCTACAATTCCAGTTTCGGCTTTATGCTCAAATGGAATTCCCCATTCAGTTAATTTTGAAGCAATGAACTCTGATGTTTTATATTCTTTGAAAGAAAGTTCTGGATTGGCGTGTATATGTCGACGGTTGGCAATCGTTTCGTTATGAATATTCTTTGCCAGTGCTTGTATCTTTTCCTTAAGCATGGATTTGTTAATGGTTAGTGGCTAATAGTTAATGGGGGTTAAAGAAGCGATGTTCCTATAAATCATTAATTATGAAACCATGTGAGTGTTTTACTGAGGTATTTCGGTTTCACCCTCTTGATAGATCTTTTGCGAGTTTAGTTTATCAGATACGATAAAGGCCACGTCAAAATCTTTTTCAAGCATTTTTTTAAGCTTTTCAGCGTCGGTACGGTTGGCAAAATCACCTACACGTAATTTGTAGTTGGGCATTTGATAGCTTAAATAGCTTCCTAATTCAGGATATTTGAGTGCGAATTTTATCTGCAAGCTATAGGCCTCATTACGATTAGGACCTGAATAGATCTGCAGCCTGTATCCAAATGCAGGAGGTTTTCGGTTTATTTCGATACGTTTGGCCAATAATTCATTTATGCCAGGCTGAGCGGTTACCTCCACATTGGCCAACAGAATTGAATCTTTTAACGGTGTAATATTCTCAAACCCCGAATTGTCATCTATTTCAACTTTTTTAGGAGTTTCAACAGGTGATTTTTGTGGTTTGGTTTCAGGAATTATGGTTGGTTTGCTTGTTGCAGGCGTGCTTTGTTTAGCAGGAGCCTCTGCTGGTTTTTTGGTGGTGGAAGGCTTTGCTGCCGGCTTGGCAGGTTTTTGCTGAGCACAAACCATAGCTGGTAATACTAAAATTAAAGCAAGCAGAATAATGATGTTCTTTCCCTTAATCATCTCGTTCCGGATATTAAAAGTTCAATTTAGCAAAGTTAAACTTTAGACTAACACACTACTAAAAAATAAAGTACGATTTCTGAATTTACAGTGGTAAACCAGAAATCGTACTTCGTAAGATTAATTAAAACTGTCGGGACTAAATTTGACCAGCTCCGTGGCAGTTTTTGTATTTTTTACCGCTTCCGCAAGGACAAGGGTCGTTACGGCCAATTTTTTGTTCCACACGAACCGGTTGTTGTTTAATAGCTACCTCTCCAGCTAATTCAGGAGGAATACCATGTCCTCCGTTATCGCTAAATTCAGGATGGCTAACTTTTAAATTGCTTAAATCCGTGCGCTCAATTGGAGCAGCCTCGCGAACTTCTTCTGTCTCATTCATTGGAATATTTCCTTTGAATAAGAAGTCTAAAGATTCTTTATTGATGCTTGATAAACGTTGCTTGAATAAGTTGAATGATTCGAATTTATACACCAATAACGGATCCTTTTGTTCGTAAACCGCATTTTGTACAGATTGCTTCAATTCATCCATTTCACGTAAATGCTCTCTCCATGCATCGTCAATGGTGTATAACAACATTGAACGCTCAAAAGCACGCACAATCTCTTCGCCATTGGTTTCGTATGCTTTTTTCAAATTTACCGAAATCTGAAGGCCACGAACGCCATCGCTAAATGGAACTACAATATTTTCGATTACCTCGCCACGGGTTTCATAAACATCTTTAATAACCGGATAAGCATTTTTAGCAATGGTATCAGATTTACGGCGATAGAAGTCAGAAATTTGCTGATAAACTGACGATACTACATTTGCAGAGTTGTCTTCTAAAAAGTCTTTATCAGTCATCTCGGTATGGTATGCAAAGTAACGCAAGATATCAAGTTTAAAGCCTTCAAAGTTTTTCTCTTCACGATACTGTTGAACCAACTCTTCGATGGTATCAAATACCATATTGTCGATATCTACTTCTAAACGCTCACCAAACAATGCATTATGACGCTTGCTGTAAATTACAGTACGCTGTGAGTTCATCACATCATCATATTCCAGCAAACGTTTACGGGTTCCGAAGTGGTTTTCTTCAACTTTCTTTTGAGCACGCTCAATAGACTTGGTGATCATCGAATGTTGAATAACTTCACCTTCTTCTAAGCCCATTTTATCCATTAATGAGGCAATACGTTCAGAACCGAATAAGCGCATTAACTCATCTTGCAATGAAACGAAGAACTGTGATGATCCAGGATCTCCCTGACGACCTGCACGACCACGTAACTGACGGTCAACACGACGCGACTCGTGACGCTCGGTACCAATAATTGCCAAACCTCCGGCTTCTTTCACACCAGGGCCTAACTTAATGTCGGTACCACGACCTGCCATATTGGTAGCAATGGTAACTGTTCCTGCTTGTCCTGCTTCGGCAACAATTTCTGCCTCGCGTTGGTGTAGCTTGGCGTTCAACACGTTGTGCTTAATGCCGCGAAGTTTAAGCATACGGCTTAATAACTCAGAGATCTCAACCGAAGTGGTACCCACCAATACCGGACGACCAGCCTGTGTTAATTTTACGATCTCATCTACTACTGCATTATATTTCTCACGGGCAGTTTTATAAACCAAGTCTTCCTGGTCTTTACGCGAAATGCCTCTGTTTGTTGGCACTTCCACTACATCGAGTTTATAGATTTGCCAAAACTCACCTGCTTCTGTTGTTGCAGTACCGGTCATACCACAAAGTTTGTGGTACATACGGAAATAGTTTTGAAGAGTAATAGTTGCAAAGGTTTGAGTTGCATCTTCAACCTTTACATTTTCTTTTGCTTCAATTGCCTGGTGCAAACCATCAGAGTAACGACGACCTTCCATGATACGGCCGGTTTGCTCATCTACAATTTTTACTTTTCCTTCGTCAATAATGTATTCAACATCTTTCTCGAACAAAGTATAAGCTTTTAATAACTGGTTAACCGAATGGATACGCTCTGATTTAATAGCGAAATCGCGCATTAACTCGTCTTTCTTAGCTACTTTTTCTTCGTCGCTTAAGTTAGATTTTTCAATTTCGGCAATCTCATTTCCTACATCTGGCATGATAAAGAAATGCTGATCTTCACCATTGGCGGTGATCATTTCAATACCTTTTTCGGTAAGTTCTATAGAGTTGTGCTTTTCGTCGATAACGAAGAATAATTCGGCATCGGCTTTAGGCATTTCTTTTTGTTGGTCTTGCAGATAGTAATTCTCCGTTTTCTGTAAGATTTGGCGGATTCCCTGCTCACTTAAAAACTTAATTAAAGCTTTGTTTTTAGGTAAACCACGGAAAGCACGTAATAGGGCTAAGCCTCCTTCGTCTGATTTATTTTCAGCAAGTGATTTTTTAGCTTCAGTTAAGAATCCGTTTACTGCATTTTTTTGTGCATTTACAAGGCGCTCAATACGTGGTTTCAAATCATAAAACTCATGCTGATCGCCACGAGGAATTGGACCTGAGATAATTAGAGGAGTACGGGCATCATCAATTAATACCGAGTCAACCTCATCCACCATGGCAAAATGCAGTTTACGTTGCACCAGCTCCTCAGGGTTGCGGGCCATGTTATCACGTAAATAATCGAAACCAAACTCATTGTTAGTTCCGAATGTGATATCCGCTAAGTAAGCGCGGCGACGTTCTTCGGAGTTAGGTTGATGTTTATCAATACAATCAACTGTTAATCCATGGAACTCATATAAAGGACCCATCCACTCACTATCACGACGAGCCAGGTAATCATTCACGGTTACAATGTGTACACCTTGGCCAGAGATTGCATTTAAATAAGCAGGTAAGGTGGCAACAAGGGTTTTACCTTCACCAGTAGCCATTTCCGAAATTTTACCTTGATGCAAAACGGTTCCACCTAACAGCTGAACATCATAATGAACCATGTTCCAGGTAACTTCGTTTCCGGCGGCAATCCAGGTGTTTTTGTGAATAGCTTTGTCGCCATTGATGATAACGTTGCTTTTACGTGCGGCCAACTCACGGTCAGCTTGCGTAGCGGTTACTTCAATTTCAGTGTTCTCAGTAAAACGACGTGCGGTTTCTTTAACAACGGCAAATGCTTCAGGTAAAATTTCCAACAATACTTTTTCAAGTTGTTGATCTCTTTCTTTCTTAAGCTTGTCAACCTGATCATAGATAGTTACTTTTTCAGTAATGTTCATGTCATGGTCTTCAGCTTTTTTCTGAAGGTTTTCAATTTCTGAATCAATCTCACTAAGGAAATCAGCTATTCTTTTCTTAAACTCAATCGTCTTAGCACGAAGTTCATCATGACTAAGGCTCTGTAATTTGGAGTATTCAGCCTTAATTTGCTCAACTATAGGGAGCAAGGCCTTGATATCTCTTTCCGACTTGCTGCCGAATAGTTTTGTTAAAAAACCTAACATTCTTCTAAAATTTTACTGCAATAAAAACTCAAGTATCGAGCCAATTGGGCATTAGCGACAAATTGACACGACGCAAGGCGGTAAAGTTAATGTTTTTTAAGTATAGCATTCCAAAAGGATGTAAAGTTTTACACTTAAGTATTAATTACAAATTTGTCATTTTGTAAAGGGTTTTTTACTAATTGTTTGGATTGTATACTATTTTGGTTACGTTTGCAATGACCAACACATCAGAAGCCTTTACTGAGGATTAATAGTTTCTTATTAACCCTATTTAAATTCAAAAATTTATGAAGAAAGTTTTTGTAAGCACAGCTATGGCTTTTCTGTTGTTGTTGAACCTGGCCCACGCACAATCTACCAAGTTAAAAGCAGTTACATTTAGTTTGAGACACGGTGAGCATCCTACCGGAAAGAAGTTTGACATTGAAGGCATAGGCTCATTTTTATATGATATGCAGGCCGATTTTATCGCACTGCAGGATGTTGATAGTATGGTAACTCGTTCGGGAAACTTAAATCAACCTCAAGTTCTTGAGCAGGTTACGGGTATGTATAGTGTTTATGTACCACTTAAAAAAGTAGAGAATGGAACCAATGGAATCGCCCTGCTATCTAAATGGGCAATAACCTCAACCCGCAAAATAGAATTGTCCGCAGGTAAGAAAGCGGCTCCCCAGGCAGCCATTCTTGTCAATGTAATTGATGGCAATAAACATCCCCTCACCTTTATTTGTGCATTCTTAAATGAGGAATCGCCTGTTGTTAGAAAAGATCAGTTGAATGCGATTTACCGCGAAATTCTTGAGATCGAAAATCCTGTAATTATGGCGGGAAACCTGAATGTTACTCCTGAGGATTTAGAGTATGATCAGATTCAGAAAAAATGGCAGGATTCAGGAAGTTCAGCGTTCACTTACGAATCAAGCGGCGTTCAGAAAAGAATTGATTACATCTTGCTTTCGAAGCGAAATACCTGGAATGTGTTACAGTATAAGGTTTATACCAATCAATATTCTGATCATTATCCGGTTGAAGCCAAGCTGGAAGTGTTTTAAAGAGCTGTTCAGCCTAAAGTCCATAAATATCCTAATTGAAAAAGCCAACCCTCAACAGGTTGGCTTTCTTTTTAGCTTTATTTATTGGTTTTAATAATGCTGCAACGATTCGGATTTTTTTGCACCACATTTCTAACTGCGTTGCAAACGCTTGGCAGTCTTTCGCACGCGTTGCAAACGCGCGCGAGCTGGGTCGAATCTTTCTCATCAAAAATTATCAGCATTATCCGGTTTGACATTCACCATTAAAGAATCAAATTGCGTAAAATTTGATCCATTGGCAGTTAAGCTATCTGTAAATTTTAAATAGTCGGGAATAACTCCTGTTTCTTTAATTGACTTCTTAGTAAATTCTTCAAACAATGCTCTAATTTTTACTCTGTCATTATAACGGGTAAAAATATTTATTCTGTTTCCTATCTGCTTGTCAGGGTCAAAATTCAATAATTGGGTTTTATCGTTTATACTAATTAATAGTACTGTTTTCTTTCTAACATTAAATCGCTTTAATAAAATACTCTCATCTATTTTAGTATCCTTTGTCAAAGTTGTATCAATAAATAGTTGGTTATCTGTAGACACAACAATATGCCATTTAGTTGTTTTTAGAGAACTTGCAGGGTTAAAAAAGAATGATATATTTTCTTTATCCGTTTTCGTGCAACTCAGAAGTATCATCAGCAATAACAATGATATATTTTTCATAAGATCATCCTAATTCTTCTTCAACTTGTTTTTCATTCGCTCTAAAAAACCTGGCTTTTCTTTTTCTTCTGTTTTATTAGTGGGTTTGTCAGCATCAGCAACACTATAGCTATCGATCAGGGTGATTATTTTCAAATTGCTTTTAACCTGCTCAAGTGTCAAATCTGATGTAAAGTCGATGGCTTTCGTTTCGCTAGGTAATAGATCGAAATAGTTTTGGCTAAATGCCGAATGCTGGTCATTAGGTAACAACAAGTAAACATTTTTTGCCAGCACGTCAGTGCTAAGGCTTACTCTGAAACCTTTATCGCTTTTGGTAATTTCGTGCTTAATGTTTGGTTTAGTAAGGTTCAGGGATTTAAGCGTATCAAGGTAAAGGGTATTCTTTGAGGCTAGTTTTCCGTCAACCATTAATTCAACCGAAAGCAAATGCTCAGTTTTATTTACCTTATTCAAATGCTCATTTAATGACTCTGTGTAAATCACCTTGCTGGAATTGGCCGCTATCTGTACCGGTTCAGATTTGCTCCAAACTACGGTTCCTTTAAAATCAATCAGTTTAAGTTTTAGTTCGCCTTGTTTGTTTTCTCTTAAATCAGAGACGGCGTAAACATTCAGGTTGCCTTTTTCAATTTCAGGCTCAACTAAAATTGGAGCAAATGCATCTTTAGCAAAATACTGGAGAGCCTTCCATCTGCCAAAGTAATCGATACTACTCCATGAAGCTACCGGCCAGCAATCATTAAGTTGCCAGTAAAGTGTGCCCATGCAGTAAGGCATATTTCGGCGGTGTGCTTCAATGGCCAGCTTAATGCCTTCTGCTTGTAAAATCTGCCCTACGTATAAAAACGATTCGAAGTCTTTTGGTGTTCGATAGTAGCGATCCATATACACCTTGATCAAACCGTTGCCTTTATAACTCTTTTGATGCGTTTTCATCACTGCCGAATTAATATCGAAATCTTCGGGTTTGGCAAAACGTTTTACCGTAATAATATCAGGGAATGATTGAAAGCCATATTCGCTCATAAAGCGAGGAACGTGGGTATTATAATCTTCAAAAGGCAGTTCGGCATGCCAAACACCCCAGAAGTGATTGTCGCCTTTTTTAAAGTCATCCGCTTTTCCCCAGTTACTTATCGGTGAAGATGGAAAATAAAATCGGTTGGCATCATAGTGTTCAACTGTTTGCGGTAAAATCTCATTGAAAACCTTTTTGTAGCCTTCTTCCAGCTCCTGCTGATCTTTTTGGGTGTATTTGTAAGTGCTTTGCCAACCCCAGTTTTTCCATGCAACACCAATTTCATTGTTTCCGCACCAAAGAGCCAAGCTTGGATGCTTACGCAAGCGCTTCACATTGTATTCGGCTTCAGCTTTAACATTGGTTAAAAACGTCGAGTCAGAGGGATACATGGTGCAGGCAAACATAAAGTCTTGCCAGATAAGGATGCCGTTTTCATCTGCCAGATTATAAAACTCATCACTTTCATAAACTCCTCCGCCCCAAATACGAAGCATGTTCATATTCGACTGCTTTACATCAGCAAACACTTTTTGGAGCTTGTCGGTGGTTACACGCGGTAGAAAGCTATCCGAAGGAATATAATTGGCACCTTTCATGAAAACCGTGGCTCCATTAACTTTTACATAAAAGCTTTCACCTATCGGATCAGGTTCGTTAACGACTTGCAGGGTTCTCAAGCCAATTTTTTGTTCTTTTTTGTCCCCTCCGTCCTCAGTAATTACTTCAAGGGCTACCTTGTACAATTTTTGGTCACCCAATCCATTTGGCCACCAACGTTTAGGGTTTTCAATTTTGAAAGTCACACTTACATTTTGCCGCCCAGGAGTAAGGTATTGATTCATATAAACCGTTTCGAACTCATTGTCGGGACTTGAAACTTTGAGTTGCACTGTTTTGTCAATAGCTGACTCTACTTCAAGGGTAGCTTCTAATGAGGCCTGTTTGTTGCCCAAATACAATTGCTGAACAAAGGTATCGATGATTTTTACCTTGTTCCAGGCAACCAGTTTTACCGGTTTCCATAAGCCTGAAGTAACCAAACGTGGACCCCAATCCCAGCCAAAGTGATAGGGCGCTTTGCGACTAAAAACACTCGTTTTTACTGGCGATGCATCATTATCGGCTGGATATTTTATTGAGGAGGCATTTGCCTGTGGCAGTGCGGTATTAACCGGAGAGTGAAAATAAACCTTTAGCTTATTCTCGCCTAATTTTAAGAAATTTTTAACATGAGCCTGGTACCCAATAAACATGTTATTGGTTTTGAGTACTAATGAATCATTTACAAACACATCTGCATAGGTATCTAATCCATCGAACTGTAAATCGATATTGCTGTATGAATTAAGTTCCTCGTCAATATTTATAACAGTTTCGTATACCCAGTCTTTAGTTTCCACCCATTGAACGTCTTTTTCATTGGTTCTGTAAAATGGGTCATTGATTACTTTGTTGGCTAAAAGGTCAGTATGCACTGTTCCAGGAACAGTGGCAGGTAGCCATTGAGCAGCATCTGGCTGTTTAAATTTCCAGCCTTGGTTTAATTCAATAACTTTTACCGATTGTGCCCAAGCTGTTGACGTGGTTAACATGGCGATAATAGTCAGATATGTTTTGTTAAAGATCTTCATGGTCGGTTTGGTTGTTTGCCCTGTCGTTTTTACTGTTATGAAAGACTAGTCAGTAGCTCTTTCATTGCTTTTACTTTCTCTATATCAACAATTGGTTTCTCAAATTCTGATAATTGCCCTTCTTTGCCCATTTTAATGTTAGGGTTACGATACTCCATTTCGGTGTTGACATACTTAGTGGCGGAAGAATGAAAATGCCTGATTCCTGCATTATAAAGAAGTTCCATGTTAGTGGCATTCACACCGCTGCCAGCCATAATGGCGATTCTGTTACCGGCTTTTTCAACCAATGATTTCAGAATTTCTAATCCTTCGGGGGCTGTGTTAAAGGTTCCGGAGGTTAAAATTCTTTTTATTCCACAAGCGTAAATTGTTTCAAGCGCCTCAAATGGATCGTTACTCATGTCGAAAGCGCGGTGAAAGGTTACATCCATCGGCATGGCAAGTTCAACCAATTGCTTTGTTCGCTTTTCATCAATTGATCCATCGGCATTTAAGATTCCGATCACAACACCATCAGCACCGAGTTTCTTAGCTTCAGTAATATCATATTTCATCACCTCAAACTCAGTGGCGTTATAGCAGAAATCACCACCCCGAGGTCGAATAATTACATATAGTTTTATGCCTTGAACTTTACGGGCCATTGCAATGGTTCCCATGCTAGGGGTAGTGCCGCCATCCTGCATACTGTCGCAAAGTTCAACGCGATGAGCCCCACCTTTTGCCGCCTCGGCAACTGATTCGGCCGAATAGCAACATATTTCAAGTGTAGGACTATTTATGTCATTCATATATATCCTGAAAATTAATATTCTATAACAAGTTCATCTGAAAATATCCACGGATGATTACCGGCCCCGGGATGCCATCCTGGTAAATTTCCAATATTTTCAATTTTAACCTTAATAAATTTGATCTTTTCTTTAGTTGAGCATTGTTTCCAAAACTCTTTTATGTCAATTTCCTGTTGCGCAAACGGGACTTCATTTTCCATAGTTCCTAAATCTTGGTACGTTTTTCCGTCTACTGATGCCTGAAAGTTTATGGTTTTAGGTAGAAATATCCAGGATCCGGTATTCTGCATAAACCGCATTTTCAGGGTTTTAATCCACATAGGTTTTTCCAGTTCTATAGTTAATGTATAGCTGTCATTGTTAGAGGCAAACCAATTGCCATCTCTGAAGTTATAGGTTCCGAAGGTTGCATTCAATAATACATCAACGGTGTTTGGATAGGTTTCGCTTGGGGTGACATCCGTTGTGATTTTTGGGAACTTTGCTTTTGGATTTTTAATAACTGCACGCGTAAAGTTTAGGGTTGAAACTTCACTCTTTATATCCTTATTAATAATTGCTACCGCGTTTACTGTTTCACTTGTATTAATGTCGATTGGACGAGTATAAAGTTTTGATGCAGTAGTGGGCGTTGTTCCATCAAGGGTATAGTAAATTTTTGCATCCGGAGTTTCGGTTTTCAACTTCACTGATTTTTTTCCGAAGAATAACGTTTTTCCAGAAGCTTCGTAAGGCATGAATAATAAACGTTCGCTTTTAGCATCGGCGGGCAATACTATTGTTTGCACAGGACGATTTTCTGCGGCAACAGCCCATTCTTTATTAGGTGTTGAAGAAAGGTTAAATGCTAATAAGCCTCCTTTGATAATATCTGAATGAGAAATGAATCCTTTAGCGTAAGGGTTATTGTTTAATGAGGCTGATTGAATATAATGCTGATCTTCGGAGCCATTGGTAGCATTAATGGTAAAGGCTTTTTCTGTATCAGGGTTAATGGTTACCGATTCAAAAAGCGGGGTTCCAATTGTATATTGACCTGATGCTGGATTTACCGGGTAAAAGCCCAATGCTGAGAAAACATACCAAGCCGACATTTGACCACAGTCTTCATTACCACAAAGGCCATCGCGATTAGCAGTATAAAGTTCCGTAGCAATTTTATTAACCAGTTTTTGCGTTTTCCAAGGCTGGCCTGCAAAGCTATACAGGTAAGCCACATGATGACTTGGCTCATTTCCTTGAGCATATTGCCCAATCAAACCGGTTACGTCAAGAGCATGCTCATTGTCGTTTAATGGTTTCTGATTATAAAGGCTATCCAGTTTTGCTGTAAATTTTTCATTTCCGCCATACAGCTCTATCATTCCATTTATATCCTGCGGTGCGAAAAAACTGTACTGCCATGAATTACCTTCTGTAAAGTCACCACTGCCTAAAATCGAAACTTGTGAAGGGTTAAAATTAGGGTTCCATTGGCCATAAACGTTTCTTCCTCGCATAAAGCCAACCGCGGGGTCAAACACATTTTTATAAGTTAACGCTCTTGTTAAAAAGTATTCATAGTCATTTTGTTTCCCAAGTTTTTGAGCTACCTGTGCTATGCACCAATCGTCATAAGCGTATTCGAGCTGTTTCGAAACGGCGTTATTTTCAAGCTCTCGAGGAATAAATCCATTCAATTTGTAATATTTCAAACCCCGATCATCATCCATTGCACTTTTCTTCATGGCCTCGTATGCTAAACCTGTATCAAAAGTTGCAAGGCCTTTTAATATCATGTCCGAAATAACCGGGACAGAATGATAGCCAATCATGGTTCCTGTTTCGTTGGAGGCTAATTCCCAAATTGGTAAGTGTCCGCTTTGAAGGTAATCATCTAACAATGATTGAATGATTTCATTGTTCTTCTCTGGGTCGATAATAGTAAATAGTGGATGAAGTGCTCTGAAGGTATCCCAAAGAGAGAAAACCGTATAATGATTGCCTGTGGTTTTATGAATTTGCTTATCCATACCTCTGTATTGACCATCCACATCATTGTACACATTGGGATGGATAAAGCAGTGATAAAGTGCGGTATAAAATATTTTCTTCTGATCCACTTTTGCAGAATCCAAAGAATCTACCGGGGAGTTGATTTTTATCTTTTGAAGCTGCTTTTCCCAGGTTTTGTCAGCAGCAGTTTTGATTTGCTCAAAATCCCAGCCCGGCAATTCTGCTTCCAGGTTTTTTCTGGCACCTTCAATACTTACCGATGAAATGGCCACTTTTGTAAGGATCTCTTCCCCTTCTTTCGTGGTGAAACGAAAAATTCCCTTTACTTCTTTTCCTTCCATCTTTCGGCCATCAACGACCAGGTCTTGACCGTCGGCAACAGCGAATTTTTTAAAAGGTTTTGAAAATTTTATAATGAAGTATACATATTGATCATCGGCCCAGCCTTTTGAACGACGTAGTCCAACCACTTCATCATTGCCATTTATTTGGATAAAACTTTCGCGAACCTCGTCTGAAATACCATGTTTTAGGTCGATAACAATATTGCTTACCGGCGATTTAGGGAATGTATAACGATGAAACCCTACACGGGTAGTTGCGGTAAGTTCCGCCTTGATTTTGTAATCTTCTAAAAAAACACTGTAATAGCCTGGCGAAGCCAGTTCGGTTTCGTGTTTAAACCTTGATCGGTAACCTTCTGATGGATTGTTTTTACTACCTGGATTAAGTTTCCACGCACCAATTGTTGGCATTAATAAAATGTCGCCGTAATCAGCACCGCCTGTGCCGCTAAGGTGTGTATGCGAGAAGCCGATTATTGAACTGTCTGAGCTGTGATAGCCCGAACACCAATCCCAGCCTTCGGTACCTGTATCAGGACTTAATTGTACCATGCCGAATGGCAAAGTAGCTCCTGGAAAAGTATGGCCGTGGCCCGCTGTTCCAATAAAAGGATCGACGTATGATGTTAGCTTTTGTGCTTGAGAAACATTGATGGTCGTACTTAGCAAAATAGATAAACTAATTTTGATAAAACGTCTATTCATGGGTATATAGGTTTGGACTTTCGAAAATCGAGATTCTAAGGCTAAAAATCAAAAGCTAATACGATGAATTCTGTTGTCTTTTCGCGTCGAAATTGAAATAATTGCGTTAAAGCTGAAATGAGACTGTTTTAATTGACGACCTATCCTTGATTTGAGTAAAAATTAATTAGTAGGAGATCCGGCAATTAATCATGTTTTGCCTTTGCTGCTCCATTTTTAACAACCGGTAGATTAATATAGAATGTTGTTCCAACACCTGATACTGAATTAAAACGTATTAACCCACCTGCATTCTCGATCGAGCTCTTTACGAATGCTAAACCAATCCCCATTCCTGAGCTTTTAGTGGTAAAGTTGGGTGCAAAAACTTTTTCGCGCATTTCGTCCGGAATACCGCTTCCGGTATCAGAAATTGTAATAGAAACTTCATTTTCCGAACCGGTCAAGTCGATCATTACAATGCCCTTTTCATCAGTTGGCATGGCCTGAAGCGCATTTTTTACCAGGTTATTGAATGAGCGAAGCAATTGGTCTTTATCAGCAAAAATCCGCGTGTTATTATAATTCCAAGAGCGGAAAATTACGTCGGCGCTTTCAGTTTCCTTAAAAATATTTACTGTTTGCTCAAGGATCTCTTTTACATCAAAGACCTCATTGCGTGTTTCGGGCATTTTGGCGAAACTCGAAAACTCTGAAGCGATGAATGAAAGACTGTCGATTTGCTGAACAAAACTTTTACTGAATTTCTCAAACTTTTGATCAAAGTTCGGGTCTTTGTCTCGCCATGAACGTTCGAGGTGTTGAATGCCCAGTCGCAGTGGTGTTAAAGGGTTCTTAATTTCATGAGCGATTTGCTTGGCCATTTCTTTCCATGCATTTTCACGTTCCGACATGGCCAGTTTGTGACTACTTACTTCCAGCTCCGAGATCATATTGTTGTACTCGTTAATCATTGCGCCAATTTCATCATTGTTTTGCCATTCAATAGGCTTATTGCGGCCAATTCGAGTAGTTTTAAAGTTTTGGAGTAGCATTTCAAGCGGCCTGGTAATCGAATTGGAGAAAACAAACGCTATTATACCAATGGCTAAAAATACAAAGGAGTACACATTGATGATCGAACTTAGAAAGATGGATATTTTGGAGCGATAATCTTCCTCATTTTCGAAATAAGGAATATTGATATAGCCTAATATTTTATTTTTTGAGTTAAGTATTGGTGCATATGCCGAAATGTAATTTAACTTTCCAATTTGTTCAATCTCGGTGATATACTCGGTAAACCCGTTTTTCGAAATATCATAATAAGGTCGTGGATTGATATATTCTGAAATCAAACCCCGGTCAAATAATTTGGGTTGAGTAGAGCGAATTAATCGTCCGTCAGGGCCGTAAAGGTTAACATCCGACGAACTGATTTCTGCAAATGAGGCAAACTTTACCGGAAATTCGTCATTAATAAATAAAGAATCGTTTTGAATAATCTGCGCATTAAAGTTTACGCTCGCAAGGTTTATCCGTTCAATAATTAAGGCGGTCTGCTGATCTTTATATTGCTTCCTAACATTTAATAAAGTAACCCAACCAATAACCAGAATTGACACCATTACGGCAATAATCATCGACAACTGAATCCGGGTTTTAAATAAAAGATTGATCGAGTTAAAAACCTGCTTAATCTTAAAATTGAGCAATAGTTTGTGATAATCGCGAACAAATGTTATAAAGTTCCGAAGTACAAAAATTAGTGTAGCATAAACAATGGCAAACCCTAAAACATAGGAGAATATGGCCAATTCATTAAAGAAGCCGAGGTTTTTGCGACTAACAATGATCTCGGTATTATTGCCAACACGGTAAATAAGGTGGTTGTAGCCGTTAAGGCTCAAGAAATAACTTTCTTCAGATTTGAACTTACTTTTAAATTCAGAATTGTTGGCACGATAAGCATAATCACCCCTGTTGATGAGCAACTTTCCTTTATTGTACAATGCATATGAATAATTCTCAAGCTCCTTGTTAACGTTCAGATTATTTTCGAGCAATAGTTGGGGATATCTGTTGCCGTGTTCTGCCAGTTTGGAGCTAATATCGAATACAAGTAATGCAGGTTTAATAGTATTTTGAATACTTACAATACCTATGTAATGCTGGATACCCGGTATGCCTTTAGGCTGAAAAAGCGTGTCAGATGAAAGACTATTCTTGTTCAGATCAATATCACTTTCTGCAAACAATGATTTTAAACCTCCAATATCTTTACTGTTGATGGTATCGGCAGTAAGAGTAAGTGGATAAGTATTCACTTCATAACGTGAAAAGTAACCGCCGAAATAAACCTTTTGCAGTCGTTCATTTAGTAATAGGCGGTTTTTTTCGTTTGATAAGAAGAAATTTATTACAACCGGGTCGGTTTTAATTTTTTGTTTAATGTCGGCAAAAACAATTTCAGCAATTGGATCCGCCGAATCTTCGAGTTTTAAGGCCAGCAGCTTTCGATTTTCCCTTTCCTTTTCACCTAAAAAACTATTAAGGCTCGATGCTACTATGGTTGAAAAGATGAGCAAGACCAATGTTCGTTCCGGAAACGCAAGCATTGTTTTGCCTAATCGAGCGCTACGTTCAATTACAAGAAAGTAGAGGGCGATTAGTAAATAATAAACGTTATAGTTTCCACTAAGAACAAAATAGATGGAGATGAGGGTTATGGAGATCAGGAAAACGCCAAGTTTTTCATATTCTGAAAAGTTAAACTCGTTAAAAAAGCGAACCAGAAGGAAGGACACTAAAAAGAACGTGTATAAAACAAGCCCTATAATCAGCAGACCAATGACACAATATTCTCCAATATCGAGTATTTGGGAAAGATCGAATTCAATTCTTGAATTTAAGATCAATCCTTCAAAAGTTGAATACTGAAGCGCGCAAAGTTTGAAGATGAAGAGAACGAACAGGCCTGTAAGTAAATAACCCAACGTTTTTCGTCCATATGATAAATCAAAAGGCTTTAATTTTTTAAAAGCATACCAGGCAATGCCAAACACAAGCAGTGCATTTAGCATTAAATCACCTAATGAGTTATTGGGGTAAGCTGAGGCATATATTGTAGGGTCGAATAATTTTGTACGATAAAACTCTCCCGGAACACTAAACTCTAGCATTATCAATCGAATGATCAGTGGGAGCACAATGGTGAATAGCAGAGTGATCCATTTCCGGCCTTTTTCATAAAAATAGTCACCAATTAATATTAACAATACAAATGATATTGCCAGAATGAGACTCTCGATAACAATTTTTGCGATCGAGATGTCCTGATCTTTTAAGATTGAATCTATTTTTAGTGCAAAAAGCACCATATCTGATCCAATGGGTACGTAAACAATGCCTTTTTCGTTAAAGTCGGCTAATTTAAAGTAGGAGGGTATCCTTAGTTCATCGGCAAATGAATTGTTAAGGTAAGTGTTTTGGAAGGAGTAGTCGGCTTTAATTAGCATTAAAAACAAACTCGTAGTGGCATTTGCCGTATGCTTACTTGCATAGTACCAGCCGTTAGAAAGTTTTATAAATGAATTGCCATTTCTGATTTCCTCCGGGTTGGTAACAATGATATGATTGCTGCTCCAAAAAATAAGCTGCTTGTCTTTAAACTGCAGCAGGTTTATGTTTTGTTTTTTTAGCTTATCGAGTACTTCGGCAGTATTAACCGTTAATGAGTTGAGGTTGCGTTCTTTAATCGAGCTTGCGTAAAAGTTGTCGATGAACTCTGATTTTTCCGTAATGATTCGACTTGCCCTATTGGCAACTATTCTTAACTCTGTATCGGGTTTAGAAAAATAACTAACAGTATAATTGACTATAAACAGTATTCCAATTAATGTGAGCGTATAGAAAATAAACTTTGCGTTGTTTCTTAGCATGCCAAGTAAAGATCAGTACTAAACATAAAACCTTTGTTGAAGTATAAACCTCATGCAAAGACATGATTATGTTTTGGAAAACGTCATAAACGTAAAAAAATAAACTAACTTTTGGATAAAAGCAAGAAATATTTTGCAATACTATATAAACAAAAAAAGCAGCTTACATTAAAATAAGCTGCTTTTTTAGATACTCGTTAAGAGTTATTTTTTTACAGTATCAGTAGCTGGTTGTGCTGCTGGAGCTGCTTTGTTAGCTGCAGGTAATTGGGCAGGCGTTTGAGCTGGCAAAGTGGTATTTTCAATTTGCTTTTGAATAGCTGATTCACCTTGGTCAACGTTTCTGTTGATGAACATATTGCTCGAAAGGCTAATCACTAATAAACCAATTACTAATGACCAAGTTGCTTTTTCAAGAAAGTCTGAAGTTTTTTGAACACCCATCATTTGATTACCACTGCCAAATGAAGCGCTTAAACCTCCACCTTTAGGGTTTTGTACTAAAACGATTAATACTAATAAAATAGCTACTAAAATTGCTAAGATCACTAATGCCGTATACATCTTCTTGTTATAAATTAATATTCTTTATGCTTAATTAATTGCTTGATAGCTTAGCCTTTAGCCCTAAGTTTCTCAATTTGAGTCGCAAAGTAAGTGTTTTTTTCCGGATATTTCAAACACAATTTTTCGTATACCGAAATGGCTTTATCGATTAAATGCTGGTCGGCGTAAATCTTGGCCATAGTTTCAGAGACTATTCCACTAGATTCAACAAGGCTTTTTTCTGATTTATCTTCAAAAGATATTTCATTCAGCTGAACCGCTCTGATCATAGGCTCTTCACGAATAAACTTCTCAATGATCTGGTCTTCCTTTTTTCGCATGTCGAACTCAACAACAACTGTTTGTTCAAGCTCGTTTAAGTTAGAAAGGTGCAGGGCGTTTTCTAAGAATCCTTTACCAATGTCGGCGGTAACTACTTTTTTAATAGGTTCTGATTGATCAAGTTTTATACTGTCAGCAGCTTTATTTACCTCTTGCTGCATTCTTCTCATGCGTCGCAGCCAGAATGTGAAGGTATGCGGAAGCTTGTCGTCAAGATTAACAGCAACTGTTTTATCTCCAGTTCTCGTTACAATTAAAGGCATCGACTCAAACAATTGACCCGAATCCACTTTAATTTGAGAAGAAACTACTGGCTCAACTGGTTCGTTTTGTGGTTCCGGAGTCTTTTCCTCAGTTGTTTCACTGTCTTGCTGAAGGATCAGATTAATAGGTGTTTCCAAACTGTCCTTCCAACGGTGAAACTCCGGCGGTGCTTGATAATCATCTTCCTCGTCTTTAATCTCTCTATCATCAGAACTTACTCCAGTCTGAATAGGAGTTTTAACTTCATGAAGTTCAGGTAAGTCATCACTAACTTCGGTGAAATAATCAATTGGAGCACTAGTTTCTACTGGTTCCGTTTCAGTTACGATTATAGCTTCTTCATCCAGAATTATATCTTCCTGCTCAACAAATACTGTTTCAAATGCATGGGTTTCCTTACTTTCTTCCACAACTTCAACTGGTTGAGTCTGAAAGGTTGGAATTGTGAAGGCTTCAGCCGGTTCTTTAAATAACTGGACAGCTACCGGCGGGTTTAAAAAAGCATACAAAGCTTCCCGACTAGGAGCATAAGCAGCAGCAACGTTTCGCAGCATTTCGTAATTGGCGCTGTTATGGTGTTTTGCAACTTTAGCATTCATAAAATGCAATGAAGCACAATACGGATACTTTGCTAGTCCTTGCTTTATCAATGCTTCAGAAGTACTTGCCGTACTAGTTGGATTGATAATCGAATGATTAAATTCTTCTGCGTTCAAATTTTACCAGTTTGAAAAAGCCCTGTTATAAATATCTGTTGTTAACTTATCAATAATTAGTTGATTGACCTCAATTTGAAATGTCCCTGATAAGTTTTGTGATTTTGAGAAGTTCTCAAATTGAGAGAACGATTGATCAAAGCTCAGTTTTTCATCTTTAGTATTGGTATATTTAACCTGCACCGTGATTGTAAGCCTGTTTTGCTCAGCACTTCCGGTTTCTCCAGTCGAAGTAAACGAGACAGGTTCAATTCGGTAGCCGGTAATAGTTCCCTCAAAGTTTACATCGCCAATAGTTTTCGTCAAGCCCAATGGGGATTGGCGGGTGATTCTATCTTTTAATGACTCCGTAAATTTCTGACTCAACGTAGGATCGACCAAAGGAGCCCTGTTCTCAAAAAATTGAACCGAAAATGTTTTAACCGTTGGAGGAATTGACGCTCCGGTAAATGAATAGCATCCTGTGAGTGAATGTGCAAGGAGCGAAAAAACTGCCAAATAAATTAATCTCTTCATTCTAAATATCAAGCCGAATTACTCTATAAATTTAACTCTTTAATTTTACGGTAAAGGGTGCGTTCGGAAATTCCTAATTCTGACGCTGCATATTTTCTTTTTCCCTTATGCTTTTTGAGTGCCTTTTTTATCAAATCAGCCTCCTGGTCGTTTAACGAGAGGCTTTCTTCCACTTCTTCAGCCAGGTTAATAGGATGATACTGCGGCTGCGGTGTGTGAGTATGAGTATGGGCAACCGGAGTGGGTTCAATATTTATTGGCTGAGAAATATGTTCGGGCTCAAATGGCTGCACATCGCTGTAAAGCTTTGTTATCAGTTGAGGGTTCGACTGAACAATATGACTGATTCCATCTGGATGCTGAATGATTTCTACCACCAGTTTTTTCAAGTCGGTGATATCTTTACGCATATCAAACAATACTTTGTATAAGATATCCCTTTCTGAAAAATCGTTCGAGGGATTAGCCTCTTTACGCAGCATTGGTAACGTTGTTGATTGCTCCGTTGGCAAATAATGTCGTAAGGTTACCGCATCAACCTCACGGTTTTTTTCTAATACGGCAATCTGCTCTGCTAAATTCCTTAATTGCCTAACGTTACCTGGCCATGAATAACTCTCGAGCATCTGACGAGCATCTTCGGTTAATTGAACTGAAGGGCTGCGATATTTCTCACTGAAATCAGCGACAAACTTTCTGAATAATAAATAAATATCCTCTTTACGTTCTCGTAAAGAAGGGATTCGCAAAGGAACCGTGTTTAAGCGATAATAAAGGTCTTCCCTAAATTTACCTTTTTGAACAGCCTCATAAACATCAACATTGGTTGCAGCAACAATGCGAACATCTGTTTTCTGAACTTTTGATGATCCAACACGTAAGTATTCACCGGTTTCCAAAATACGTAATAAACGTGCTTGTGTGCCTAAAGGTAATTCGGCAACCTCGTCTAAAAAGATGGTTCCGCCATTTACTACCTCAAAATAGCCCTTGCGGTCGTCAAGAGCATTGGTGAATGACCCTTTAACGTGGCCGAATAATTCGGAGTCAACAGTTCCTTCAGGAATCGCTCCACAGTTAACTGCGATGAATGGTCCGTGCTTGCGATGGCTCATATTGTGAATAATATGAGAGAACGCTTCTTTTCCAGAACCACTTTCACCGGTTATAAGCACCGAAATATCAGTAGGCGCCACCTGACGGGCAATATCAATGGCCCGGTTCAATAATGGCGAATTACCAATTATTCCGAATCGTTGTTTAATTTCTTGTACGTTCATTAATGTGTATCAATAATGAATGAAGGATTGAATGATAGGATGAAAGAATAAATACTAAGTATTATTGCTCATTCTTTCTTGCTGTTGCCACAACAGATAAGATCTCTTCAGTTTCCTTCATTAACGACTCAAGTTTTACAGCAGGTAATATACCTGCTTCTAAAATCACTTCAAGTCAAAAGAGTGACTCATCAGTTTCCTCAACTACAATACTTAATTTTGAGAAGAATTCGGCTTTTGACCTTGCTCTGCAAACTGCCCGATAATTGGCACCAACAGAAGAAGGTGATCACAGCAATTTTTTCCCAATAATTTCGGCTTCGATAGTCTTTGGCAAATGCCTGAATAAGTTAATATTTCGAACTACAAAAGTTTTGGCTCTTGCTTTGAACTCCCTGATGAATTCTTCTTTTTGTAATTTTCCCATGGTATGATGAATAAGAGTGTTGTTCGTGAATATCTAAATAAATTCTTTCATTCACTCATGCTCTCATTCAATCATTAAGGAATTTTATACCATTTTCCCAATCAGTGTAGCTGAAGTACAACGTTCCACAACTACATTAACATAGTCGCCGGGCTTAATATTTTCAACTACAGGGAAGATTACCATAGCGTTCTGATCATTCCGTCCGCAGAAATCCTGATCTGATTTTTTTGATAAACCCTCAACCAGTACTTTTTGCACTTTACCTAGCTGTTGCTCAAAACGTAGCTTAGAGTGAGCTTGTTGCTTGTTAATGATCTCCGTTAACCTGCGATTTTTAACCTCTGTAGGAATATCGTCTGTAAATTTCTTTGCAGCAGGTGTTCCCGGACGTTCAGAGTACATAAACATGTAAGCATAATCATACTGAACAAAATCCATCATGCTTAAAGTTTCCTGATGCTCTTCTTCTGTTTCGCTACAAAAACCAGCAATAACATCGGTTGAAATAGCACATTCAGGAATAATACGACGAATAGCATTTACTCTGTCCATGTACCACTCTCTATCGTACGTACGGTTCATCAGGTCTAAAATACGGCTGTTACCTGATTGTACAGGCAAGTGAATGTACTTACATATATTCTCGTACTTAGCCATGGTATACAACACCTCATCCGTAATATCTTTTGGATGAGAGGTTGAAAAGCGAATGCGAACCTCCGGGCTAATTAACGCCACACGCTCAAGTAGCTGTGCGAAATTAACAGATTCGGTTCCTTCTTCGTTGGTCCATTTATAAGAGTCAACATTTTGGCCTAAAAGTGTTACCTCTTTGTAACCACTGTTATATAGATCAGTAACCTCTTTAATGATTGAATGTACATCGCGGCTACGTTCACGGCCGCGGGTAAATGGCACTACGCAAAACGAACACATATTGTCGCATCCACGCATAATAGAAACAAATGCCGAAATACCGTTGCTCGTTAAACGAACCGGATTAATATCAGCGTAAGTTTCTTCACGTGATAGTAAAACATTTACGGCTTTATTGCCACCATCTACGCTTTCAATAAGGTTAGGAAGATCGCGATAAGCATCAGGGCCAATTACAATATCCACCAGTTTTTCTTCTTCTAAAAACTTGGCTTTTAAACGCTCTGCCATGCAACCTAAAACGCCAACAACCATATCAGGCTTGCGAACTTTTGCAACTGCAAACTCTTTAAGGCGGTTTCTTACGCGTTGCTCTGCATTTTCTCTGATCGAGCAAGTATTGATAAAGATTACGTCAGCTTCCTGGTAAGTATTGGTAGTTGTAAATCCCATATCGAGCATAATGGAAGCAACAATCTCCGAGTCAGAGAAATTCATCTGGCATCCATAACTTTCGATATAAAGTTTACGTCCATTATTTCTTCCTGTTTGGTTATCCAATACTAACGCCTCGCCTTGGCGCGCTTCATCATGTTCTTTTACCGTAATCCCCGAGTTAAACATATCTCTTCACTTGTTATAAACTAAATCCTTAATGGTTTGTCATTAAAAACCAATTGCTTGTAAATCGATTTTTAATTGACTTTCAAAAAAATAGGACCGCAAAAGTAATCAATTAACCCGACAAATGACACTTTGGCAGTAAGTTTGTCTTTACATATTGCTAAATTACATCAGCACCTTGCTTCAATGCTTCAGAAGAATCGAAAATTATTGTACGGGCTAGTCATTGTCCTTGCTTCTTGCATGCTCTTATTAGGAGGTGCGGCCTGGTACCTTGCGCTACGACTGGAACCAATATTAAAGGAACAATTACAAAAGCAGGTGCATCAGGACTCTAATGGGTTATATCAACTAGAGATCAAAAAACTATCAATAAAACTGTTTTTGGGCCGTATATATTTTACCGAACCTCGTTTAGTACCCGATAGTATGCGACTTCGTCAGTTACGATTGGCTCATCAAGCACCGCTATCAGTTTTCAATGTTTCTTGTCAGTCTATTGTTTTATCTGATGTCGATTTTTGGCATCTCTATAAGAAGAAGCAGCTTTCAATAGGACTGTTAATGGTAAAGCAGCCCAAACTGTTACTGGTTAGAGACTTAACTGTTACTCCCAAAAAAGACGGACAAACCCGTAAAAGTTTATATCAACTGGTAAAGCCAATTCTTAATAGGATAAGTTTAGCTGAAATAAAGATTGTTGATGGAGAAGTAAATTATAAGCGAGTGTATGCTGATAGAATAACTTCGCTTAAACTCAATAAAATAACAGTTCTGTTTGATGATTTTTTAATGGATTCTCTGGCTGAAATTGATATTACCCGGTTTTTCTACAGTAAAAATATTCACGTTCAAATAGACGACTATAGCTATTTGACACCAAGTAATCGCTACAAGATCTTTGTCAAGCAATTTAATCTGTCAACGCAAGACTCAACAGTTATTGCGCAAAATGCAAGCTTGATTCCACAATACAAAAAGATGGATTTTGCAAGAAAAGCAGGAGAACAGATTGATCGTTTCAATATTAATACTGATTCGCTTATAATTCAGGGATTTCATCTGAAATCATTTCTTTTTGATGAGCGCATCTTTGCGAATAAGGTGGAATTAATACGGCCTTCATTGGAAGCCTTCCGCGATAAAAATATCCCACGTAAGGATTTGAAAGAGAAGCTTCTTTTTCATGAAATGCTACAAACGATTGATCATGAAGTGCTTATAAAAAAGGTGACGATTAATGAAGGTCGGATTGAATATGAAGAAAAACCCCAAGGGAAAAGTAAGAGCGGAACGGTTTTCTTCACTAATTTGAAAGCTACCTTTACAAATGTTTCTAATTTGCTGGATCCGGCAAGGCCAACGATTGACATAAAAAGTAGTGCGTATTTGATGGGATCGGGAGAAATGAATTTTGAATTTCGTTTTCCGGTTAATCCTGCGGAGAAAACTTTTACGGTAAATGGTTCAATACGGGCTATGGATCTCCGACGTTTGAATCCAGCCATTGATCAACTGGCTTTTGTGCGTGTTAAAAGTGGCAGATTAAAAAGCCTGAATTTTTCAATAAAGGCCACTCCGATTGCTTCTAAAACCTATATGAAGTTTTTATATGACGACCTGGAGATCCAATTGCTGAATAAAGAGACTGGTACCACAGAGAAACAAGGGCTGGCCACAACGTTAGTAAATGCAGTAATTATTGATAAAAGCAATCCCATACCACAGGTCCCGGTAAGAATTGCCAATGTGATTTACCAGCGCGATAAAACCCGATCGGTATTCAACTTTTTATGGAAAAGTATTTTTACTGCTTTAAAACCATCGGTTGGTATTAATGATAAGAAAGAAAGTAAGATTAAGGAGATGGAAGAAAAGTTTAAAGCACTTAAGCTACGTTCGAAGAAGAAAAAGGAAGATAAAAGGAGAAAAGACGAGATCGAGAAGCAGCTTCAAAAAGAGAAACGGAGTAATTCATAGTTAAATCACAAAAAAAGCGTCCCGAAAATCGGGACGCTTTTTTATGTTCAAGAATTTGAATTAAACTTTATAAATCCACCCGTGTGTATCGGCTGTAGCTCCTGATTTAATTGCATCGAGGTGTTTGTGAACTTTGTTTGAAAAATCACGGCCAGCAGGATCAGGTAGGATATAATCTTTGTCGCCATTGGTAATTTGAGCGATCTGGCTAATGGTTGCAGCAGTTCCTACACCAAAAGCTTCAGTTAATCGACCTTCTTCAATAGCTTTAACAACTTCAGCAACAGCAACCGGACGCTCTTCAACAGTTAGTCCCCATTCACGGGCAACGGTTAAAACGCTATCGCGAGTGATGCCTTTTAGAATAGTGTCTTTTGCTGGAGGAGTAACTAATTTACCATCGATAACAAACATAACGTTCATTACACCCGACTCTTCAATAAACTCATGCGTGTTTGAATCGGTCCAGATAACCTGATCAAAACCGGCTTTTTGAGCCAGCATTGCAGGGTACATTGAAGCACCATAATTAGCAGCAGCTTTTGCGTAACCAATACCTCCTGGGCAAGAACGCGAATAGGTGGTTTCAAATTTCACTTTAACCGGTTTGCTGTAATAAGCTCCAACCGGACAGGTGAAAATAATGAAAGTATATTTTGCTGACGGGCGAACACCAATATATTCATCAGTTGAAAACATAAACGGACGAATATAAAGAGCCGAATCAGGTTTGTTTGGAATCCAGTTTTTGTCGATATCAATTAACTGAGACATACCTTTCATGAAAATATCTTCAGGAACAGTAGGCATACACATACGTTCAGCTGAAATATTAAAGCGCGCAAAGTTAGCTTCCGGGCGGAAAATGACCGCTTCGCCTTGCTCATTTTTAAAAGCTTTTAACCCTTCAAAAATTGCCTGACCATAATGAAGGGCAGCCATTGCAGGTGTAAATTCAATAGGAGCGTAAGGCTTAATTGCAATATTTTTCCATTCGCCATCGCTATATTCAGCTACCAGCATGTGGTCAGAGAATACTTTTCCAAAAGGTAGATCATTAAAATCAACGGCGCTGATCTTTGATGTTTCTACTTTCTGAACATCAATATTTAATGTCTCAATCATCTTTATTGTATCGATTAATTTATGCAAGATTACTCATTTTTTGAGAGCTTTTCTAATTTATCTGCCTCATATGCAGCGGTTATTAGGTTTTTAAAAGTGTTTTGCAAACTACTTTTTTGGTGGTACAAACTCCTCTACCCATTTCTTTCCCCAGTCTTCAATTTCCTGGGTTGACCATAATTCGGGATAGAATACTAATTTCTGAAAACGCGGAGGAAGGTACTTCTGCCAGTTGGTTCCGCCGGTCGCTTTAATATCTTCCGGATCACGCTGCATGTAACGAACTGCCGATCGGTAATGCATTAATTTCCAGTTTACATTCACATGTGTATCGAAACTACGAAGCAGTTCTTTCAAATAATTCACATCCTCGCCTTTTGTTTCTAAGCTTTTAAATAATTGCCAGAAATTTTTGGTTTGTAGGTTTGTTCCTAACTCAATAAAACGCTGACTGTACTTTTGCTCAAATTGTTTAAGCGTTAAGGTTTTCTTGCCTGTAGAGAGTTCTGTGGCACCGGTTTTCCAGTACAAATTTTCATATTGTTCGGCTATTGACAAGTTTTTCAATGCTTCCCTTTTCTCGGCAGGAACAAGTGTTAAGAAATCAGAAGCATAGATCTCAATCATTCGGTATTGACCCGATTGAAATCCACTTGCAGGAAGTAATGACATACGGAATGCCAGGAATTGCTCCTTTTCCATACCGTCAACCATTACATCAAACGAGTCAATTAACGATTCGAAATAGCGATTAATACGCTTCAATCGCGCTGCAAAGAAATCAACCGTCAGTTGATCTTTAGTGGTAATTTGCTCACATTCATGTAAAATCAAATTCAGGTATAATTCTGTGATCTGATGATACATGATAAATATTTTCTCATCCGGAAACTGCGTCTTTGGACGTTGAAGTGTTAAAAGGGTATCTAAGTGGATATAGTCCCAGTAAGTTAAAAAATCAGCATAGAGCAGTCCATCCAGGTAGGAATTCATATCCTGACCCATTGCATCGTATTTCTGATGCAGTTGCCCGAGCCTTTTTAAAAGTTCGTCATTTAGTTGCATAATAATTTATTGATAGGATTAGGTGGAGCAAATGTAGAGTAATGTTTTAAAAAAGCCTCAATTTGAAGCTTTAAATACAAAACGCTTTTTAACTATCTTCGCTGCAGAACGTAATTACACCCATGAAGCTACCCCGTAAAGGAAGAAGTCTCTCGCTGTTTTCATCCCAATTAATCTTAATTAGCTATTTATTTAAATGGCTGTTGATCTGTTTAATTATAGGATCGATTGCTGGAACCGCATCAGCAGGCTTTTTATTGTCGTTGCAATGGGCAACCGAATGGCGTGAACAACATTTTTGGATTATATGCCTTTTGCCCCTTGCGGGTTTGTTGATCGGCCTTATTTACCATTATTACGGTCAGGATGTTTCAAGAGGAAATAATCAACTCTTAGAAGAGTTTCATAATCCTAAAAATATAATTCCATTTAAAATGGCTCCCATGATATGGCTCTCGACTGTTTTAACCCACCTTGTAGGAGGTTCTGCGGGGCGTGAGGGTACAGCCGTTCAAATGGGTGGATCATTGGCTGATCAGCTTACGCATCTCTTCAAATTTAAACCCCGCGATCGGAAAGTCATCTTAATTGCCGGTATTGCAGCCGGCTTTGCTTCGGTTTTTGGAACTCCATTAGCTGGAACCATTTTTGGACTAGAAGTGATGGTGATTGGACAATTAAGCTACACGGCAATTTTACCTTCATTGCTTTCTGCGGTTATTGCTGATTATATGTGCCGGGCTTGGAATGTGGGGCATACACATTATCATATTGATCTAATTCCGGCATTAAATTCGATCAATATTTTATGGACAATTTTGGCGGGTATTGTTTTTGGTATCGTGGCTATGCTGTTTTCATGGTTAATGCATAAGATAGCTGATTGTTTTAAAACGATAGTTAATTATGCTCCGCTTCGCCCCCTTTTAGGAGGAGCAGTGCTTGTAATGGTTATTGCTGCAATTCAATGGCTTGTTCCTGCTTATAGCACCCGATATCTTGGGCTTGGGGTTCCGGTTATTGTTGAATCGTTTAAACAACAACAATTGTTTGTGGACTTTGCCGCTAAAATATTGTTTACTGCTTTTACATTAGGTGCCGGGTTTAAAGGTGGAGAGGTAACTCCGTTGTTTTTTATAGGGGCTACGTTAGGCAGTGCTTTGTCGCTAATAATTCCTTTGCCGGTTGGACTTTTAGCTGGAATGGGATTTGTTTCAGTATTTGCAGGAGCAGCAAATACGCCACTGGCATGCATTGTAATGGGGCTAGAATTATTTGGAATTGAAGCCGGGGTGTTTATTGCCTTGGCTTGTATAGTTGCCTTTTTATTTTCTGGAAATTCCGGAATTTATACTTCTCAACGCATTGGCTCGGCTAAGCATATTTTGCTTTATCGTTATTTAAGGAAATAGATATATTAGAAAATACCTCTATGGAAATAAAACTGCTTCTACTTTTCCCTTTTTACTGGCATTTAAAATAATAGTTAACAAGGTTCATTTATATCAGGAAGCATTGTTATCCTTTGAGTCGAAAAGTTTGTTTAACTTAAAATAATTAAACAATATGTACGAAGTAGTTTACTTAGACTGATAAAAGCGTTTAGAATGAAAGAGAATTTTTTAAAATGTGTTATCGTTGTTGCCACAATACTTGCTTTAGGGTCAAAATCAACCGCGCAAGTTGTTGAAGGAGGCGCTATTAATAGAACTTCGGCAGCTGTACCGTTTTTAAGTATTACACCCGACTCTCGTTCAGGTGGCATGGGTGATGTTGGAGTGGCTACTTCTGCTGATGCAAATGCTATCAGCCATAATGCTGCTAAGCTCGCTTTTGCAGAGGCTCCAACGGCAATTGGTTTGAGCTATAGCCCATGGTTAAAGGGTTTAGGTATAGACGGTGTTTTCCTGGGCTATTTATCAGGATATCACCGAATTGATGACCGACAGACTATTGCCGCTTCGTTTCGCTACTTTACTTACGGAGATATACAATTTGCTGATGGAAACGGAAATGCATTGCAGGTCTATAAGCCAAGTGAGTTTTCATTTGACGCTGCTTATATACGTAAACTGAGTGAGACATTTTCAATGTCGATGGCAGCCAGGTATATTCATTCAGATTTAGGATCCGGTAATTACAGCGGTATCGAAATTAGTGCAGGAAATGCTTTCGCTGCTGACCTGGGAATGCTGTATGCGAAGGAAAGTCAGCTTTTCGGAACGCCGACGAATTTTTCAGCCGGCTTGAATATTTCGAATATAGGTCCAAAGATTAGCTATGGCAATTCTAAAAGTTTTTTACCGACTACGTTAAAGTTAGGAGGAACGGCTGACTTTGTATTCGATGAGAATAATTCATTGGCTTGGTCCTTAGATTTTAATAAGTTATTGGTCCCCGAAAATGGAAATGATGAAACCTCTGTTTCTGGTGGAATTTTTGATTCATTTTCATCACTCAAACTTGGTGTAGGAACAGGCTTAGAGTACTGGTACGCTAAATTGATTGCCGTTCGCGGTGGTTTTTATACCGATGCCAGCTCAAGTGATGCCAGTCAATATGTAACCACTGGACTGGGAGTTAAATACAGCTCATTTGCTTTCGATTTTTCTTATCTCATCCCTACAGCGGCACATGATCCTTTGGAAAAAACGGTACGTTTTTCATTGGCATATAATTTTAATAGTTCATCAAAACTTAAAAAACAGACTAACAATAATTAATTATTTAAATAGTTCTTAGATGTTATGGCCCGCTTTAAAGCGGGCTATTTTTTTTGAAATCCATTTAATATAGTGGTGCGAATACTTTTTCACTTTAATTGTAAGTTTGCGGCAAATTAAAATACTATGAATTTTAGGGTAGGCTTTGGCTTCGACGTACATCAATTGGTTGATGGGCATCCATTCTTTTTAGGAGGAGTTAAATTAGAGGCTGATAAAGGAGCTTTTGGTCATTCTGATGCCGATGTTTTATTGCATGCTTTATGTGACGCTTTATTAGGTGCAGCTAATCTCCGTGATATTGGGGTTCATTTTAAAAACACCGATGACCGATGGAAAGGTATCAGCAGTTTAATCTTATTGGAAGAAACTATGAAACTGGTTGCTGAAAAGGGTTATAAAGTTGGAAATGTTGATTGTACCGTTTGTTTGGAAGCCCCAAAGGTAAACCCTCATATTCCTGCCATGCAAAAAGCAATTGCCGAAAAATTGGGGGTTGATGAGGATGCTGTTTCGATAAAAGCCACTACTAACGAGAAATTGGGCTTTATTGGACGCGAGGAAGGAGTTACTGCTTCGGCAATTGCGCTGATTTATAAATAAGGAAAACGAATTAACCGAAAAACCACATGAAGGAACAGCATAGGCTCCATGGCCTCGACTATTTAAGAGGATTGGCGGCATTGGGTATAATGCTTTATCATGTCGATTTTTGGATCAATGGTAAAAGCGGAATTGACGGGTTTCTTCCTAAAGTTGGAATTTACGGAGTTTCTATTTTTTACATTTTGAGTGGGCTCACACTTTATTACGTTTATATCGATAAGCTATCGCTCACTCTTAACCAACTCAAGAATTTTTTTCTAAAACGGTTTTTTAGAATTTTTCCCCTGCTTTGGCTTTCGATAATTCTTACCGCATTATTGAATAAAAAACTTCCAGCTGCTGATGTGCTGATTTATAATTTAACCGGCCTTTTTGGAATAGTTAAGAGGGAATATTACTTAGCTGCAGGAGCCTGGTCAATTGGTAATGAATTGGTGTTTTACTTGTTTTTTCCTGTATTTATTCTGCTAATTAAAAAAAGTAAGCCTTTATTCTTTATATTTTCAGCTCTTTTACTTGCCATTTATAGCTATTTCGCATTTAGCGGACTAAGCCCAAATTTAACCTTGGAAGAACAATGGGCTATTTACATCAACCCATTAAATCAGGTATTTCTTTTTCTAAGTGGATTTTTAATAGGGTATTTCTTTAAATTTTTAAACATACAGTCTAATTTCAATCTGCTAATATTAGCGCTGGCGGTTGTGGTATTTGCATTTTTCCCTGTTTATGGTGATGCTGGTAAAATAGTTATGGGTTATAATCGACTATTATTTTCACTGCTTTGCTGGCTGATTTGTGTATGTTTTTATAAGCTTTCCATTAATATTCCCAGATGGATTGATAAACCTTTGAGTTTACTGGGGGAGGCTAGCTATTCGCTTTATTTACTTCATCCCATCATTTGGTTTTTGGTTGGAGGAGCAATAAATGTTTTCTCAAAGCATGTATTTGTTATTCCCGATTTTATAAAAGGAAGTAGTGTTATTCTTGCATCACTTCTGGTATCTTACTTCTCCTATCTGAAATTTGAAAAGTATTTTATGAAAAAAGGAAATGAGGTTATAAGTAAGCTGAATACAAAATTTGTGAAAGCTTAAAAGCCTCGTTGTCGCATTGCTTCGAAAGCTAAAATAGCCGTACAGGTAGAAACATTTAGCGAATCAATTTTTCCGCGCATCGGTATTTTAATTTGTTTGTCCGCTCCGTCAAGCCACTTCTCAGTTAGTCCTGTTGCTTCAGTTCCCATTACTATTGCACAAGGCTTGCTCATGTCGGTATTGTGGTAAAACTCCGTCGCTGTTAAAGCGGCAGCATAACTGGTAATATTCTCTTTTTTTAGCCATTCTAATACTTCATCACTTGTTGAGGTTACTACTTGGGTGGTGAAAACGCAACCAACGCTTGAACGAATTGCATTAGGGTTATAAATATCAGTTCGCGGATCACAAACAATAACGGCATCTACTTGAGCCGCATCTGCAGTACGTAAAATGGCGCCAAGATTTCCCGGTTTTTCTACTGCTTCTAGAATGATAAGGAATGGATTTTCAGGCAGTTTAAGTGTTTCTAGTGTATGATAATGAGGTTCGGCAACAATAATTAATCCGTCAGAGCCTTCTCTGTAGGCTATTTTATCAAAAACTTCTTTACTGATGTGAAAGATATCTTTTGTATTTACGCCTTCAATGCGCTCATTACCCCAAACTTCTTCACAAACAAACAGCGTTCTTATTTTAAAGCCAGCATCTAAGGCTAAACCCAATTCACGGTTTCCCTCAAAAACAATCAGGTTTTGTTTTCTTCGTTCCGATGATTTCTCCTGAAGTTTTAATACGTTCTTAATTTTCGGATTTTGGGTAGAGGAAAGGATTTCGTGCATTTTAAATCAGGGAATAAAATTGCTGGATTGAATTAATAAAAGTTAAATAGTAAAATTTTTAAACCGTAATTTGACTTCGCAAGTCAGCAATACATCAATTTAACGTTTTCTCATTCGGCAAATTCTTTTCGAGCTCACTAAAATCAACACCACATTTACAGTTAGCGCCGCAGCTATTCTTCTTTGGTTTTACCTGGCGATAAACCATTCGGCCAACATACCATAGGGCCACTAAAAAAAACATTCCAACTAATAGTTGCTGAATCATGGCACAAAGTTATTTAGAATTAATCTAACCTTAAAATTGTTTTTGCATAAAATTGTATAATACGTTTATTTTCAACAAATTAAGTGTTTGAAAATGTCTATTCTTGTCAATCTATCTATTATCTACATAATTTATAATCTTATGAAGAAGTTGTTGTTATTCGGGTTACTCTTCCTGATCATGATCCAATTTATTCTAGGGTGCAATAATTATTACTATAAAGTCACTCAAATTGATTATAAAAATCAGCCGAGCACAGATATTCAAACTTTAGCGATAGGGCGAAATGTTATTTTACATGATTTATCTTCACAAAATTCTTTTACACTGACCAATTTAAATACTCACTCCTCTCAAGATGAAGTTCAATTCAACGTAGTGTCATCTTCAACTGAAGAGCTAAACCATGATCAGGTGGCTATCAAAAACAAAGGCAAGCTCGATAAGAAACAATACTCAGGTAAATATAACGAGATGCATATCTACGTGGATGACATGGATTCTTTGGAAAACGAAAAGTATGTTCTTAAAACCGACAGAATTGAGAAGATCAATGTTATAGAGTTTGATAAAAAGAAAACGAGTAACAAGCATTTGACTACCGGATTATTAATTGGGGGTGGAGTAATTATTGGATTTTTTGTAATTGCAGGTATAAGCTTCGCTGCTGTAGGGGTAATGTAAAATAAACTGCGTCAGGGCTCTTATTTTCCTGTTTATAATGAATTAACTCTTATATTTTCACCTCGAATTCGCTAAATCAATACCTTAATTTACGATTGGCGTAAAACAGCTATTATCCTTTGTTTTTACCTGGCGATAAGTCATTCGGTCAACATACAGCAAGCCCGCAAAAAAAAACAGTCCAACTAATAGTTGCTGAATCATTCTGCAAAGTTATTTAGAATCAATCTTTAAAGCAATGTTAATAAGTCATTAACAAGTCATTTTCATTTTTGTTATACACGCAGATATTCAAATTATTATCCCTATCTTTGCGCCAAATTTTTGAAAGAGCTTTTCGAATGCAAAATATTAGAAACATTGCGATCATCGCACACGTTGACCACGGTAAAACTACATTGGTTGACAAGATCTTACACACTTGCTCCCTTTTCCGTGACAATCAGGAAACCGGCGAGTTAATACTTGATAATAACGACCTGGAGCGTGAGCGTGGTATCACCATCGTTTCTAAAAACGTTTCGGTTAATTATAAAGGCACCAAAATCAATATCATTGATACTCCGGGCCACGCCGACTTTGGTGGTGAGGTTGAGCGTGTATTGAAAATGGCGGATGGGGTGTTGTTATTAGTGGATGCGTTTGAAGGTCCAATGCCTCAAACTCGTTTCGTAACCCAAAAAGCTCTTGCATTAGGCTTGAAACCAATTGTGGTTATCAACAAGGTAGATAAAGAAAACTGCCGTCCTGATGAAGTTCATGAAAAAGTATTCGAATTATTCTTCAACCTTGAGGCTACTGAAGAGCAGCTAGACTTCCCGACTATTTACGGATCTTCTAAACAAGGTTGGATGAGTACAGATTATACTCAAAAAACTGAGGATATTCTTCCGTTATTAGATGCAGTAATTGAGCACATTCCTGCTCCTCCAGTTTCTGAAGGTACTTTACAAATGCAAATCACCTCTTTAGATTTCTCTAAATTCGTTGGTCGTATTGCAATTGGTCGTATTGCACGTGGTACAGTTACGGAAAATCAACCGGTTACCTTAATGAAAAAAGATGGCAAACTGGTAAGATCGCGTATTAAAGAACTTTACACATTCGAAGGTTTAGGCCGTATTAGAGTTGAATCTGTTAAGGCGGGCGATATTTGTGCGGTTGTAGGTATTGATGGCTTTGATATTGGTGATACTATTGCTGATTTCGAAAATCCAGAGGCATTACCAGTAATGCACATTGATGAGCCAACCATGAATATGTTGTTCACCATCAATAACTCTCCTTTCTTCGGTAAAGAAGGTAAGTTCGTTACTTCTCGTCACTTAATTGAGCGTTTAGAGAAGGAAATGGAGAAGAACCTTGCCTTGAAAGTTGAGCCTACTGCTTCAAATGATTCTTATTTAGTATTCGGTCGTGGTATTCTTCACTTATCGGTTTTGATTGAAACCATGCGTCGTGAAGGTTATGAGTTGCAAGTTGGTCAGCCTCAAGTAATCATCAAAGAAATTGATGGTGTTAAATGTGAGCCAATTGAAACCTTAATCGTTGATGTTCCTGCTGAAACTGCCGGTAAAGTAATTGAGTTAGCAACAATGCGTAAAGGTGAGTTGTTAATTATGGAGCCAAAAGGTGATTTACAACACTTAGAGTTTGAAATTCCTTCACGTGGTATCATTGGTTTACGTAATAGCGTTTTAACTGCTACTGCAGGTGAGGCTATTATGGCACACCGTTTCAAATCATATGAGCCTTGGAAGGGTGAGATCTCTCAACGTTCTGCAGGTGTATTGGTTTCTATGGATAAAGGTTCTTCAACTGCTTACCGTATCGATAAATTACAAGACCGTGGTATTTTCTTCGTTGATCCGGGAGAAGAAGTTTATGAAGGTATGATCATTGGTGAACACAGCCGTGATTCAGACTTAACGGTAAACATTACTGAGGGTAAACAGTTAACCAACTTCCGTACAACTTCAAAAGATGATGCAACTCGTATTGCTCCGGCAACTAAGTTCTCATTGGAAGAAGCGATGGAATATATCCAATCTGACGAGTATGTTGAGGTTACTCCTCAAAGCATGCGTTTACGTAAGATCATTTTGAAAGAAAATGAGCGCCAGGTTGCTGCAAAGAAAAAAGGATAACACTTAATAACTGTTAAAATATAAGGTCGGCTGGTTGAAATACTAGCCGACCTTTTTTTATACTATTCCCTACATTTGGGCTTATTTTCCACTTGAAATGATCGAATACTATCAGCAGCAACTCAATAATACAACCGCGCAGATAACCCGTTACTCCCAACTCGTTAATCGTTACTCATTATCTCGATTGGTGGTGATTTTAGCCGGGCTAGCCTTATTATTTTTCTCTTTTAAATTCGATAATATTTGGTTTAGCCTGACATTAGCATTATTTATTGCCATCCTATTTGGCTGGTTAGTAAAAAGTCAAATGGCTTTTGAAGTGCAGAAAGACTATTTTCTTACAATGAAAGCTGTATTGGAGAATGAATTAAGTGAGTGTGAGTTTAGGGAAAGTATTTATTCTGACGGAAGTCAGTTTATTGATGATCATCATCCATATTCTTCAGACCTGGATGTTTTTGGTCCAAGATCACTGTTTCAAATGATCAATCGCTGCGCAACAAATTTGGGAGTTAATGAATTGGCCAATTGGCTTAAGGCTCCTGCCGAAATAGTTGCAATTGAGGGTAGACAAGAAGCGGTGAAGGAACTTTCTGAAATGCATACCTGGCGCCTGCATTTTCAAACGGTTTTATTCTTCTGTTTAAAACTCGATAACGACATTGTTTCCAATTTACATAGTTATTTGAAACAACCTATTCAACGGAATAAAGCGTTGCGGGCTTACGTAAAAGTAGCTCCTTTTGTGTTCTTAGGTTTTCTGGCCTTGGCTGTATTTATTCCAAAAATGCTTGCTCTGTTGTTTATTGTCAGCTTGATTCACGTTGGTATAATTGTAAGTCATCAACTATATATTAACAAAACAGATGCACAAATCGGGAAGATTGGTAAAACGCTAAGCAAGTTTTCAGAGGCCTTCAAAACCATTGAGGATGAAAAATGGCAAAGCTCATTATGCATTCATCTGGCTGATGATTTTAAAACCAATTCAGGAAAAGGGGTTTCTGGTTCTATAAAAGAGCTGGCCGGATTGATCAAAAAACTTGATTACAGGCTAAATGTTTATGTAGCCGTTGTGTTAAATGCTGTTTTTTTATGGGACTTAAAGCAGGTGTTCGCTATTGAAGATTGGAAGAAATCGAATACCGCGAATATTGATGAGGCATTTCATGTACTGGCAAAGTTTGAAGTTTTAAATAGTTTGGCCAGTTTAAGTGCAAACAATAATAAATGGATTTATCCAATTGTAACTAAATCTGAAAACTATTTATTGGAGGCAAGAGATTTAGGCCATCCGCTTATTGCCGAATCATTTAGAATAACCAATGATTATGCGCTTATTAATGAGCGTAAAATTGATATTATAACCGGATCGAACATGGCGGGGAAAAGTACGTTTCTCCGTACTATCGGTATAAATGCAGTAATGGCTTTGTGCGGCGCACCTGTTTGTGCCGCCCAAATGCGCCTTTCTCCTATGCACCTCATCACTTACATGCGTATTCGTGATTCACTCAATGAAAGCACCTCTACTTTTAAAGCCGAATTAAACCGATTGCAGATGGTGCTGGAAACGGTTCCGCAAAAAACTAATGCATTCTTTTTGGTGGATGAAATGCTCCGTGGCACTAATTCGGTTGATAAATACAGAGGTTCAAAGGCAGTAGTGGAAAAGCTTATAGCCAGTAACGGTGTTGGTATTGTCGCGACGCACGATTTGCAGATAGCTCATCTGATTCAGAAATATCCATCTTATATCCGAAACTATTATTTTGATATTGAGGTTAGAAATGGAGCGATGGTTTTTGATTATAAATTGAAAGATGGTGAATGTAAAACCTTTAATGCTTCCCTGCTGTTAAAGCAAATCGGGGTTGAAATCGAAGAATAAATTGATAAATGAAAGCAACATTCGGCTCAATCTTTTGAAACACCATTTGGGTTTTATAAAGGAATTTACTGCAATCAAACCCACAAATTGGCGAACAGACCTACTAGAACTTGGTAATCTTCATTTCGATATCTATACCGGCAAACTTACGATAAGTTCAATTTACGATCAGCTGATTACAATGTTGCAGGATGCAAACGTTAGTAATGAGCAAAGCTATTTTAGTTTTTTGGGAGATCAGTTAAGTTATAAACAGCTTACAATTTCAGATTGCAGCAATTGGATACTTCGATGGGGAAATGCCCCACCGCAGTTTATTCACATTCATCCTGCTCGTTTTGGTGAGCATATTTACCGGGTAAGGGCAACTGCCCTTAAAACGGTAATTGCAATGAACATATTAGGTAATAATATAAATGAAGTTGATCTTGAAGTCATAAACAGCACTCGCATCAATCTTGGTATTTCTCCAATAACTAATAATGGAATGAGATCTGTTATGGAGCTGATGTGTCTTTTGAAAGATTATTAAGGCCGCTGATATCAGTTTAAATAAAAAAGCACAATCCTATTCTTGCTTTAGGTGAATAGGATTGTGTAAATGCTTAATAAAAAATCTCAAAACACAAGACAGCTACTACCATAATTCCCAGGCCTATAAAATGTAAAGGTGGAACAATAGTTTTAGCGTTTACTTGTTGTTGAACTTCTGTTAGGTCATGTGTGAAATATTCTTCCTCTAAGACCTCCTGACAATTGGTACATTCAGCAACAGCCTTACGCCCCGTTGAAAATAAAGGGATTTGTAAGATGTGTGCGTAAGATGCATAAAATGACATTTGCATCTGTCCCGATGAGTTGCAGTTATTACAGCAATGCTCGGGAAGGGGAATTGAGCCGATCTGGGAATTGCGGCTTCCGAGTATTAACATAGTTAAAAGGTTTGGTATTCTTTTTAACTGCAAAAGCTTCTTAAAAGTTACTTAATTTAAACAAAAGTTTTCTGTCTTCTTTGTCAAATCCATAAACATCATCCCTGAAATTCAGGATATTACTGTCGTCAACCCAGGCTGTTAAGTAAATGATCGATACAGGAACACCTCGTTTTAGTGTAACCCAGGTTTCCTTTCCCCCGTTCATTGTTGCGGTTATTTTTGAGCTATCCCAATCCCTTTCATTTCTTAATAAATGTTCGGCAAGTTTTTGTGGTTCCGAAATTCGTATGCATCCATGACTAAACGAACGGGAAGTTGCTTTAAATAAACTTTTGGAAGGCGTATCATGTAGATAAATGTCGTATTCATTCGGAAAAAGAAATTTAACCAGGCCAAGTGAGTTTTCGCTTCCTGGTTTTTGTTTGACACTGTATGGAAATGGATTAGCAGGATATTGTTCCCAAAGGATGCTTTCGGTAGGGACGACTTTGTTACCTTGCCAAAACTCTAGTTGTTCCTTATTAATATAACCTCTGTTTTTTTTAATCTCAGGAATAATTTCTTTCTTAACGATGGATGGGGGTACATTCCAGTAAGGACTGAAAACAATATATTTCATATTTCCTGTAAACAAGGCAGTAGATGAAGAAGGTTTGCCTACCACTACTGGGCTGCTCCAGCAAAGTTCAGTACCTTGATAAACATGCATTTCGAACTCGGGTATATTAACCAGAATGTATTCAGAAGAATCTCGCTCAGGAAGCCATTTTAATCGCTGTATATTAATTAAGAGCTGCATGACCCTTTTCTCCGGAGAGATATTTATCGATTTTATAAAGTTCTTGCCAATAATACCATCGGGTGTTAGGCCGGTTTTGTTTTGAAAGTCAATTACATCATTTTGCATTTGTTCATCAAATACAATAGAGGTATCGCTCGAGTCAAAACCCTTAAGAATGTGTAAACGCTTTTTAATAGAAAGAATTAATGAGTCTTTAGCACCCACTTTTAATGATTTCTTCGGAAAAGGAAAAGGATTCCAATTGCCTTGATTTTGAAGCTTTTGATAAAACATGATCTCCTTTTCAAGCAGATTCACCTGGGTAGGTGTTTTAATATCTAGTGAATTAAGAAAAGTTTTTAATTGATAGTGCTTTGAAACGACCGAATCAACCGGCATTGGATTACAAGGGAGAAACCATTCCTCGATCTCGTCATAATTTCTACTATAAGTTGTTTTAATAAATTGAATAAATGCACTTGTTAATGAAAGTTCCAGCCGTATACGTTCACTTTCGAGTTGTGTTGAGTCAATGGTTCCGTTTTCAAACTTCTTGAAGTAATCCTTGGTTCTGGGTGAAAGATCTGAAAAGGAAGACCGGAGTAAATTTCTCAAGCTGCGGGCCTGCTCATTTAACCCATTCAGGTTGATCCATTGATAAGTGTAATTCCGTTTTTGATAAAAGCTAATGATTGCTGTATCAGAATGAATGAGTAATGAATCGTTCTTAATATAAACTTTAACAGAATTACTGTCTATGGAGAGTTGTGGGCTTGAATTAGGGGAATCGGTAGCGGCTACAAAAGCTCTATGCTGAGAAAGGGCCAAATTCGGGCAAAAAAGCGACTTCAACAGGTAAAGTGCTAAAAACAAATCCAATTTGAGCCACCGTTTCATAATTGAAAACCGTTGTTACAGGTGACTTCTGCTTAAAAACGAAACCTCCTGTTTTGCTTAATTTAACAAAAAGGAGGAATTCGAACAATATATAGTTTAATCGACTACTGCAAAAAAGTTGATTTATGATCATAAGATGGGCTGTTTCCGGCAATAAACAATACTGCTCCATCTTTTAAAACATCAATAATTTGTTTGTTGAGCTCTTTCGGTAAAGCCGGACATCCCCAGCTGCGTCCTAACATGCCATTGTGTGCAATAAATGAATCCGAAACGTAATCGGCTGAATGCACAATGATCTCACGGTCTTTAGCATTGCTGTTAATGCCTTTTTCCAAGCCATTTAAAATCATTGCATAGCCGTGCTTCGGACTAATAATAGTTTGACCTGTAAGGTAAAATCCTAAGCTGCTTTTTAAAGAACCCTCAATGTTTGAAAATTGCGTGGCATATTCCTCTCCTGAATTTTTGCCATGCGCAACAAGGGTATGAAATAACAATTGTTTGCTGGCTACATCGATAATGAATAGGCGCTTTTCATTCGAAGGCTTATTAAAATCGATAATTGCAAGAATTTGTTTTTTGGGGTTAATTTTTCTGAAACCGGTTAAGGCTTTTTCAAGAATATCTTTGTTTAAAAAGTTATTTAACCCGGTTGCCAAATAGAGTTGGTCAAGCTCCATGGCTGAATTGCTTTCTTTTTTGGCTACTAAAGGCGATTCATCTTTTAAGTTTTTTAAAAGCATTTTTCCATCGCTATTTCCCGCCATTAATGAGAAGCTAAATATCACTGCTATCCCAACTATTCTCTTCATTATGAGCTCTCCAGTTTTGGTTTAATTGTATAGGACTTGTACGAAAGCGTAATCCTCTGGGTTACAAATAATTGAAAGTTAATTTAAGGTAACATTTTCTGTATTAAAAACAAAGTTTTGTAACCAAGTTTATACTAAAGTAATTGTTGATTTCTTTCCACAGTTTTTGCCGTTCACTGTTTAATTAATCAATTGATTTTAAAACGTAAAATCCTGCATTTTAAACGTTACAATCAATTGACGTATTAGCTCGTTATTAATACTACTTTTGTAAATTAAAAACTAATGCGATGGGGACTTTTATAAGATTTATTCTTGAACTCATTTTAATTTTTTGGCTGTTAAGAGTTTTATTGAGATTTGCTGCTCCATTTTTATTTCGTTCGGTGGCGCAAAAAATGACCAATCAGGCTGAAAACTATTACCGTCAGCAACAGCAGCAATACTATAATAATGCTCGTAAATCTGATGGTGAAATGAATATTGATAGTGTTCCACACAATTCTACTCATCGAAAAGCTAACCTTGATAAGGGCGGTGAGTTTATTGATTACGAAGAAGTAAAATAGGGCTTAAGAATAGAACATACGAAAACATGAAATTTTACGACCTCGAAACCGAATTCAATTCTGGGAAATACCAAGGAAAAACATTACAGGAGATTGCTAAAATTGATCCCGAATATTTAAATACTTGTGCACTTAGTGACCAGAACTTTTTAATTACTGCGCCGGTTATTGAAGATTTGCAGGGTATCAATCCGGCCATAAGTTTTTCAGATCAGGCTATTCAAACGTTAATTGATAAGCACAGCAAATGGAAATCGGAGATGGATATTGAAGATGAGGATGACGAAGAAACATATGCATATTTCGATGAGCAATCATGGAAAGATGAATTTGGATTACCTGAGGATGATGATGCCGAAGATATTTTAAGTTTGGAGGCAGCCAGTTTAGCCGCAGAGGTTACTGGCGAGTTTCCTCGAATGGACGTTTCGAAAGGAGAAAAACCGACAAAACAAGTGGATAATTTTAAAGAAGAAGATGATGACTCGTTGGAAGAATTTCCCTTTGAAAAATTTGACGAGGATGAGGAAGATTGGGATGGGGAGTATGATGCGGATGATGAATGGAACTAAATCAGAAAAATAAAAATATTAAAGGCCGTGAATGAGCAATCATTGCGGCCTTAATTTTTACTATGAACTCTCGTTTGCTCTAATCCGAATTTAGTTTGGGTACAATGCCCTTTCACAGTAAATTCATTTTTCTATATTTGGCGGTTTCAAATAAACTAAAGACCAAAAAGATGAACCAGTGGTTTAAGAAAAATTGGCCGAGTATACTGGCCCTAGTGTTGTTTATCGCAATTTGTTTTATCTATTTCAGTCCGTTATTGCAGGGCAAAAGATTACTCCAAAGCGATGTGATCCAGGCTTCTGCTGTGCAGCAAGAAATCATGGGTTTTAGAAAAGACGGAGTTGGTCCTTTATGGACGAACGCCATGTTTGGCGGTATGCCTTCTTTTCAAATATGGGCTCAATACCCATGTAATCTCGCTTCACATATAATAGATATATGGAATAAGGTATTTCCTAATCCGGTAAACTTTGTGTTATTGTATTTGGTAGGAGGATTTTTCTTATTCAGAATGCTTCGCTTTAAGCCATGGCTTTCGTTTCTGGGAGCAATTGCTATCGCTTTTTCATCTTACAACTTTGTTTTAGTAGAAGCTGGCCATACCGGTAAAGCACTTGCTATTGCGTTCTTTGCCCCTATTTTAGGTGCAATTCTAATGGCATTCAGAGGACGCCGTTTATGGGGTGCAGCTTTACTAAGCTTGTTTTTAGCTCTGGAAATTCGTTCGAATCACCTCCAAATGACGTATTACCTGATGATCGCCATTTTGGTTTTAATTATTGCAGAATTAGTAGATGCAGTTAAACAAAAGAAACTTGTTGACTTTACAAAAACAGCTGCCGCTTTATTGGTGGCCGCAATTATTGGTTTAGGGGTGAACTTTGGTACTTTATGGGTTACGTACGAATATGCCCAGGAAACTATTCGTGGTAAATCTGATCTCGTGAAGCCGCAGGCGACTGCTAAAGAATCTAAAGGTTTAGATAAGGAATATGCATACCAATGGAGTGAAGGAGTGATGGAATCGGTTACATTCTTAATTCCTGATGCTTACGGAGGTGCTAATGGAATTCCTTTTACGCCAAAATCAAAAGTTTATGGCGAATTGGTTAAAAACAATGTACCTGCCCAGGATGCTGCCCAAATAGCTGCCCAAATTGGAGGCGCTGCAAGATACTGGGGCGATAAGCCTTTTACCTCTGGTCCCTATTATTTTGGTGCCGCGGTTATTTTCTTGTTTGTTTTGGGATTAAGTTTAGTTAAAGGTCCGTTAAAATGGGGAATTGCAATTGCTACCTTATTAAGCGTGATGTTATCATGGGGTCGAAACTTCCAATGGTTCTCAGATATCTTCTTCGACTATTTCCCAATGTACAACAAGTTCAGGGCTGTTGAGTCGATTTTAGTAATTGCTGGTTTATTGGTTCCTGTGTTGGCAGTTGTTCTACTTAATCAAATTTTTGAAGGTAAGATTTCGAAAGACAAGGTCCTTAAAAACTTAAAATATACCACGTATGGTTTAGGTGGTTTCTTGGTTGTGTTTTTGGCAATGCCAGGTTTGTTCCTGTCTGTACAATCTCCAAACGACACTAACTTATTGCAGCAATTAACTGGAATGGGTGGTGAATCGATGGCGAATAATCTAATGGCCGCAGTTAAAGCCGACCGATTAAATATCGCTCGTCTTGATGCTTTCCGTTCATTAGTTTTCGTGTTATTGGCAGCAGGTTTAATTTGGGCGTATGTTACCGATAAGATTAAAACCGAATTTGTTGCCCTTGGATTGGTGCTTACAATTATTGTTGATATGTGGGGCATTGATAAGCGCTACCTAAAAGACGATAACTTCGCTGAAAAACGCATGTTTGCTCAAACTATTCAGCCGCGTGAAGTTGACCTCGAAATCAAACAAGATACCGATCCATATTATCGTGTTTACGATATGACTACTGGTAACGCTTTTGCAAATGGTGCAACTTCAAAATTCCATAAAAGTATAGGGGGATATCACGCAGCTAAACTGATGCGTTATCAGAACTTCATCGATAGTCAGTTGGTAAAAGGTAACCCTTGGGCGTTCAATATGCTTAATACTAAGTATATCATTATGCCTGATAGTGCTAAAGGAGCTAGAGTTGTACGCAATGAGCAGGCTTTAGGAAATGCATGGTTCGTTAACGGTGTTAAATTCGTTAATAACGGAAATGAAGAATTAGCAGCTTTAGATTTTGCTAATCCTAAAACAACGGCAGTTATTAATGAGCAGTACAAAAAGAATATCGACATCATTAAAATGAACTTCGATACTACTGCCACAATTAAACTGGTAAGTTATCATCCTGAGAAATTGGTTTATGAGTCAAACTCTGCGGTTAGTCAGCTTGTGGTATTCTCGGAGGTTTACTATGATAAAGGCTGGAATGCTTATGTAGACGGAAAGCCTCATACTTATTTCCGCGCCGATTACTTATTGCGTGCAATGCAAATTGACGCAGGTAAGCATACAATTGAGTTCAAGTTTGAGCCAAAATCGTACTATGCAGGAGAAAAAGTATCATTGGTTTGCTCAATTTTACTTGTAGCCGGAATTGCCGGGGTTGGGTTCATCGAGTTTAAGAAAAGAAAAAAGACGGAAGCTTCTGAAGAAGTGAATGTTTAACAATAAAAATTAAATTCTTAAAAAAGGCTTGCAATCTTTTGATTGTAAGCCTTTTTTAATTGCATAACTTATAGTCTCAGGTTATAACATTTCTACAGTAAGGTTCCTTCCCTCTAAATTGGAAACAAGTACAGATTAATTGGTTCGTTTTTCACCTTTTAATTTCTGGCCAATGAATCGGGCCGTTATAGCCAAATGAGAGCTAATAACGGAAACAACTCCGTAATGCTTTTTCATTATATCAAACCGTTCCCTTAATGCTTTTTTCTGGTTTTGCCATGATGTTCCTCCTGTAAGGTATCGACATATAACTAAACCGGTATTTTCAATTTTGGAGGCTGATCTCATACAGGTGATACACCAATCAATATCTGCCGCAATCTTATAGTTAAGGTTATACAATGGAGCTAAACTTCTTCGGACAATAAACGACTGGTGACAAACCAACATGCCCATTCTAAAGCTTTTCCAGGTTAAGTTTTTAGGAGGTCTTAATCTTCGTAAACCCAGATCACTGTTATTATCATCAACAATTAAGGCATCTCCATAATAGATATCAGCGTTTGAATCATTTTTAAAGATATTTTCAACGGTGGTTCCATCATAAAACTGATCTCCGGCATTCATAAACAAAACATAATCACCTGTAGCTTGCTGCAAGCCCTTATTCATCGCATCATAAATACCTTTATCTTTTTCTGAAATCCAGAAAGCAATATGTTCTTCATAATGTTTCACCTGTTGCAAGGTATTGTCTTTTGATGCGCCGTCAACTACAATGTATTCAATGTTGGTATAGCTTTGTTCAACAACACTTTTAAGGGTTCGCTCTATAAAATGTTCTCCGTTATAAACAATGGTAATTACGCTTAAAACAGGTTTGTCGGCTGTTTTTTTTGAGGTTATATTTTGAAGTCGGTATCCGCCCTGCATGGTTCAGTTCAAATTAGCTTTTCTGTAATAGAGTTTTGTAAAGTTCAAGATGCTTATGGCCTACAGCCGTTAAGCTGAACTTTTGCTCAACAGTTTGTCGTGCATTTTCGTTTAATACTTCACGATTAGGGTGATTGAAAGCCCATAAAATTCCATTGCAAAAATCTTCAGAAGATTTGTATTGCGCCAGATAACCGTTTTGCTGATGACTGACCATGTCCGGTACCCCACCGGTGGTAAATGAAATAACCGGTGTTCCGCATGATAGACTTTCCATCACTGTATTTGGAAGATTATCTTCAAGGGTGGTAGTTAAAAAAACATGAGCGGCAGAATAAATAGTTGCTAATTCCGCATCGTTATTGATAATGCCTAAATACGTGGTTTTTATTTTGAATGATGGTTTTTCAGCGTCAGGCTTATTGCCAAAAATAACCAGCTCAACTTGGGAAAGATCTACTTTTGATGCCAGCATTTCTAAGGCTTCCAATAAATAGCTGGTTCCCTTATGCATATCAACCTTTGATGGCATGAAACCGCTTAACATTATAAACCGATTAGAATTAAGGTTGAGTTTATTTCTTGCTTCAGTTTTATTAGTAGGTTTGAATAAATCAGCATCAATGGCATTTGGGATAACCTGAACGTTAAAGTTATTCATTAAAGAGCTTTGCTTTACGGCGTTTCCAAGCCAGTTACTTGGTGTAATTACCTGAAACTGATACTCGGCATAAAGGGCCTTCTTTTTTAACCAAAACTGGTGTGAAACATCCCTAGGTGAAGGGTTCTTAACAACCGGACAGTTTCCACATTCTGCTTTATAATTCTCACAACTATAACGAACATGGCAGCCTCCTGTAAATGCATAACTATCGTGAAAGGTCCAGACTACAGGCTTGCCCATCGCCAATAACTTTTTAAGCGAACTGATAGTTAAAAATCCCTGATTGGTCCAATGTAAATGAAGAATGTCAGCAGCTTTAATTAATGGATGTTTCTCAATGGATTTGCCGATAAAGGGAATAGAAAACGGGATCTTTACCTTTTTGATCTGAAGTTTGGTGTAAACATGCTCGAGGCCGATCAGAAAAAAAGCATACAATCTGGCCAATTTACCTTCAGAAAAGGTTTTTATACTAGTATCTGTTCCATATTTGTAGTTGACAATGAATTCACTTTCTACCTGTTGAAGTTTTAATGCTTCGTTCAATCTTGCTGCCGCACGCGCTGCTCCCCCGCTTCCATCGTAACTGTTAATATGTACTACTTTCATTAACTGAGTAAGTGGCTTTTATTTCAAATAATTCTTAATCTTACAAATTATTAAAGTGGGTCAAAAGTACACATTCAAATAGTTAATTTCGCGGACAAAAATGGAAACCCAAGCATTGGAGAATAGTTTAACCGACCAAGAGTTTTGGTCGAAATATTGGGAGTCAAAAACGGATATCTTACATGAGATCAATTCGAATTATGTATTCTCTGCATTATTCAGAAAAGTTTGTGCTGAAAATAAGATAACAACTTCCATTGAGCTGGGAGGCTTTCCAGGCTACTTTTCGCTGTTTCTTACAAAATATCTTAAGCGAAAATGTACATTACTTGATTTCTTTATTCTTCCAAAGATTATTCATGAGCTCGAAGAATTTAATAATGTACCTACAGGAAGTATTCGGTTTATAGAAGGCGATTTATTTGAGGCTACTGAACGCGAGAAATTTGACCTGGTGTTTTCATGTGGGTTAATAGAGCATTTTCAGGATACAAAAGATATTATCCGTAGGCATATCGACTTTTTAGATAAAGACGGAACCTTGTTGTTAACGCTTCCAAACTTTAGAGGTGTTAACGGTTGGTGGCAGCGCAAATTTGATAAGGAAAACTACGACAAACACAACATTAATTCCATGGATCCTGAACTTTTGCGTTCGATCTTTAAGGAATTGGGGGTTGAAGTAAGTGAATATGGTTATTTAGGGAAATTCTCAATCTGGCTCGAAAACAAAAAAGAGCAGCCAATACTTATTAAAGGTTTGTTCAAACTATGCTGGCTGGTTGGAAAAGTTATTACAAGAGTTATTCCTGTTGAAAGTAAGCTAATGTCTCCCTATATTTTTATTTGGGGTAAAAAGAAATAATAAAAAAGTTGGAAACAGATTAAATGCTAGAAAAGAAATTAATACAGGTCGGTGAATTTATAAAGTTGGGTTTTGATTCGGTATTAACAATTGCGAAAGTAATTGCCAAGTCAGGTTTTAATGTTAAACTGACGCCTGCATCGCAAGCTCGGTGCAGTATTTTAGGCAACGGTCCATCCTTAAAACAGTCATTAGAGAACCATTTGGCTTTTATTAAGAGCACGGAGATGGTGTGCGTAAATAACTTTACTCACTCCTCTTACTTTGTTCAGCTAAAACCTCAAAGCTATGCTTTGCTCGATCCGGCGTTCTTTATGTACGATGGTGTGACTTTCGTTCGTGAAGATATTGGGATTACTCTTACTGCTTTCTCAAAGGTTGATTGGCCAATGAATGTTTTCATTCCAATGGAAGCTAAAAAGTCCGCCTACCTATCGAATATCTTCCAACAAAACGCCAATCTAAAACCCGTGTACTATAACTATACTGTGATACAAGGTTTTTCTTGGTTTCGGCATTGGTTGTTTAAAAAGAACCTGGGAATGCAGCAATCGCAAAATATTTTGGCCGTTTCCATCTTCCTTTCATTAAACAGAGGTTTTAAAGAAACATTTGTGTTTGGTGCCGACCATTCATGGCATGAGCAGTTGACTGTGGTTGATAACAATGATCTGGTAAGAAAGGATGTTCACTTTTACGATGAAAAGGAGGTGAAGGCTACTACTATTATTGATGTGGTCCATAATCAATCTTCCCGAATGTCAGACCAGTTCATGTCGCTTTCAAAGGCTTTTTATAGCTATGAAGTGCTCGAAACTTATGCAAAACATCTCAATTTAAAAGTTTATAACGCAAGTGCTAAAAGCTACATTGATGCATTTGAAAGAATTAGGCTATCTTAGCGTTTTTATTTTTGAGCATGTTAGATTTAAATCATAAAGCAGTACTAATAACCGGAGGAACTGGTTCGTTTGGGAAAAAGTTTGTCGAAACCATTTTAACTAGATTTCCGGATGTCAAACGAGTGGTTGTTTACTCAAGAGATGAACTGAAACAGTTTGAAATGTCGCAAACTTTTCCACATTCAAAATACAAAGCCATCCGTTATTTTATTGGTGATGTACGTGATGGTGAGCGTTTAAAAAGAGCATGCGAAGGAATAGATATCATCATTCATGCTGCAGCTTTAAAGCAGGTGCCTGCGGCCGAATACAATCCGATGGAATGTATCAAAACCAATGTAATGGGTGCCGAAAATGTGATTGAAGCAGCATTAGCTTGCGGTGTAAAGAATGTGGTAGCTCTTTCAACAGACAAAGCTGCTGCTCCAATTAACTTATACGGTGCAACCAAACTGTGTTCTGATAAGTTGTTCATAGCAGCAAATAATATTAAGGGCTCTCGCGACATTAAATTTTCTGTTGTGCGTTACGGAAACGTAATGGGCTCTAGAGGTTCAGTTATTCCTTTTTTCTTGGAGAAGCGGAAATCGGGTGTATTGCCAATTACAGATGATAAAATGACCCGTTTCAATATTTCATTAGAAGAGGGTGTTAGTATGGTGCTTCACGCTATTGAACATGCATGGGGAGGAGAGGTTTTTGTTCCTAAAATTCCATCATACCGAATCACTGATGTGGCAACGGCAATTGGTCCTGAATGTAAACAAGAGCTTGTAGGTATTCGTCCCGGAGAAAAGATTCATGAAGAAATGATCACTTCTTCAGATTCGTTTACAACGGTTGATTTGGGTCGTTACTATGCTATTCTTCCTCAGGTGCCAAATTGGAACCGTGATGAATTTGACAATCATTTTAATGCTAAAGCAGTTCCAATGGGCTTTCAATATAACTCCGGAACCAATGATGAATGGATAACTGTAGAGCAGATCAGGGAGCTCATCGTTCAGTACGTAGATAAAGATTTTAAAGCGTAATAGCTTTCAATGATAGTTTGATAACCATGCCGGAATATTTAACCATTTTCCGGCATCTCTTATTTTAAGAAATGAATCCAATTCCATACGGCAAACAACACATTACAGAAGAAGATATAAACGCTGTAATCGAGGTGTTAAAATCTGATTATCTTACACAAGGCCCTACTATTCTGGCTTTTGAACATGCTTTTGCGCAATACATCGGAGCGAAATACGCTGTAGCTGTTTCAAACGGAACGGCTGCCTTGCATTTGGCTGCTTTGGCATTGGACGTAAAAGATGGCGATAAGGTAATTACTACGCCAATTACGTTTGCTGCTTCGGCCAATTGTATCAGATACTGTGGTGGTGAGGTGGTTTTCGCCGATATTGATGAAGAGACCTATTTGCTCGATATCGAAAAAGTAAAAAAGTTATTGGAGGCCAGTCCGAAAGGAACTTACAAGGGCATTGTTCCGGTTGATTTTGCGGGTAAAGCAGTTGATCAGGAAGCCTTCAGAGAACTTGCGGATGAATATGGTTTGTGGATCATTGAAGATGCCTGTCACGCTCCAGGTGGGTTCTTTATTGATCGCAATGGAGATAAACAATTGTGCGGAAATGGAAAGCTTGCTGACCTGTCGATCTTCTCTTTTCACCCGGTAAAGCATATTGCAACAGGCGAAGGAGGAATGATTACTACCGATAATGAAGAACTCTATAAAAAGTTGATAAAACTACGAACTCACGGAATTACCCGCGAGACTTCGTTGTTTGAGAATACACCGGAGTTTGCTTGCGGAACCGAAAGTGAGGTTTACCCAGGCTGGTATATGGAAATGCAGGCTTTGGGGTATAATTATCGTATCACCGATTTCCAGGCGGCATTAGGATTAAGTCAACTTAAAAAGGCGGATAAGGGTTTACAGCGACGTGTTGAAATTGCAAGGAAATACGATAATGCCTTTAAAGATGTTGCTGGCATCACATCGCAGTTAAACGAGTTGACCAACGAACATTCAGGCCATGCCTATCATTTATATGTGATCCAGGTTGAAAACCGTCTTGGGTTGTACAACTACCTAAAAGACCAGCAGATTTTTGCCCAGGTGCACTACATTCCAACGCATTTGATGCCGTACTACAGAGAGCAAGGTTGGAAAGAAGGTGATTTTCCTATTGCAGAGGCTTATTATAAACGTTGTTTAAGTCTTCCAATGTACCCATCAATGACAGATGAACAGCAGAATTATGTGATTGAGAAGATTATTAATTTTGTCAATTCTTAAGCTTGACTTCCATGAAGATCGGAATTATTTCTCAGGCCCGAATGACCAGCACCCGTTTGCCGGGCAAGATTTTGCTTAAAGCCGGCGGGCAGGTTATGCTGAAGCATCATGTTAACCGATTAGCATGGAGTGGCTTGCCAATTTATATTGCCACTACGACAAATGAAACGGATGATCCTGTGGTGGCTTTTGCCGAACTTAATGGAATTTCTTTTTTCAGAGGGGACGAGGAGAATGTACTAAGTCGATATTATGGCTGTGCAAAAGAAAACGGGTTAGATGTTATTGTTAGAGTAACTTCTGATTGTCCCCTGATTGATGGCGATCTTATCAAAAGTGCGGTCAATTATTATAAACAGCATTATACACCAAATTTATACGTTTCCAATGCATTGGAGCGTACGTATCCACGTGGTCTTGATTTCGAAATATTTTCCTTTGCACTTTTAGAAGAAGCCTTCCAGAACGCCACATTGCTATCAGACATCGAACACGTAACGCCATACATTCATCAAAATCGGTCAGGCAAAGTTGAGTTCCATCATATAAAAAATGAAACGGATAAAAGTGCTTATCGTATAACGCTTGATACCGAGGATGACTTTAAACTGATAAAAACGTTATTTGAAGAATATAGTGCGGCAGCCTTAAGTTATAAGCAGCTAATTTCATTACTCGATTATATGCCCGATTTGGTGGCAATTAATGCACATATAGAACAAAAAAAACTGTAAACCATACTAATGAAACCCTTAACCATCGATACACAGCAGTTTAATAAAGAAGGATATACAATTGTAAAAAATGTTTTTTCAGCGGATGAAATTCAACAGCTGAGAGACAATGTTTATAAGTCGTTTGAAATTGATAAAGCCAAAGGTTTAACGTATAAATTGCCTCAGGTTAAAGACGCAACATACATTAATGGAGATGTATTAAGTAAAGAGTTGCTTTTCTCTTTGGTTTATGATGAGCGTATTCTGCATATTGTGAAAACAGTGATGGGAGTAAATGATATCTTCTACTTTGGTGACAGTTCTTATCAAATTGGAAGAGGCTTGCGTGGCTTCCATCGCGATAATGTTGATCGTAAATTCAATGAGGGTCCCGATTGGAATAACGAAAATTACGGTATCATTCGCTTAGGAATTTATCTTCAAGATCATAAATACCATAGTGGCGGCCTGAAAATCAGACCGGGTTCGCATCTGAATGAATCAGGGCCAGCTATGTTTGTTGATACCGAACCAGGTGATCTGGTAATTTGGAACATGAGACTATTGCACAGCGGAAATGCGGTTCGTTTACGCTTTTTAAAAAATGCTTCTGTAAATAAGGCCACCCGCGAATCACTGATTCCGTCTTTTTTAAGAAGACCAGAGCAGAAGGAAAGAGTATCATTCTTTATGGCGTATGCAACTCCTTCGGCCGACTTCGAACGATATAAGAATGAATACATGCTTAAGCGTAAAGATGTTAAAGAACATTTGAAGGTTTCGGTTTACCCTGAGAAAATACTTCAATTGGCGAAAGAGAATAATTTAGAAGTGGTTGATTTAAAACCGTTGATTGGGTAATCGAATGGATCAAGGTCGCCGAACAGTATACTTACGTGCTGATGGGAATAGCCAGATCGGACTAGGGCATGTTGTTCGAACTTTGGCCTTGGCCGAAATGCTTAAAGCTCATTTCAACTGCATCTTTCTGATAAGGGAGCCTAAACAGCATTTGATCGAACAATTATTGATGACTTGTTCAGAGGTCATAAAACTTTCGTCAGATGGTTCATTCGTTGATGAGGCTGCAGAAATTGCTTCCAGGTGTTTATCTCCTGAGGATATCATTGTAATCGATGGGTATTCTTTTGAAACCGAGTACCAACGATTGCTAAAGAAATCAGGGTGTAAATTGGTTGCAATTGACGATCTGCACAAGTGGCACATGGTAGCCGATGTAATCATTAATCAGGCTGGAAACATTGAATCTAATCTTTATTCTTGCGAACCATATACTCGGTTTTATTTAGGGCCTCATTATGCGTTGTTGAGACCTGCATTCTTGCAAAAAAAGCCTTATCAGTTTAATGATCAATTAATGATCAATCTTGGAGGGGCTGATCCTGAGAATATTTCGTTGAAGGTTTTAAGTTGTTTGCATCTTGTTGGAACTCAGTTTAAAGTTAAATTAGTTGTAGGTGCAGCAAATAAACATCTGGAATCAATAGAAAACTTTATAAAAATTAATAACGATTTAAAGGTCGAGATCCGCTTAAACTTATCTGCAGATCAAATGGCTGAGGCTATAGCAGAAAGTGGATTGGTTATCTGTTCTTGCAGTAGCATTTCTTATGAAGCGGCTGCAATTGGAAGACCCATAATAGGAATTCAAACAGCCGATAACCAGAAAGACTTCAGATCTTTTTTGGAAGATGAAACACTTGCGCTCTTAACGATCGATAAAGATTTTAAGTCTTCAGAATTGATTAGCGGTATTTATAACTATTTAAGAGATAAGAGTCAGCGAGAAGAGGTTATAAAGGCGCAAGAGCAATATTTTGACGGACAATCGGGAAGCCGACTTTTAAATGTATTTTTGGCGCTATGATCAGTTTTAGACAAGCCGAACCTGCTGATGTAGACTTGATTTTTGATTGGGCTAATGACGAATTGACCCGTAAAAACTCTTTCAACTCAGATCCGGTTAAATATGAAACTCATGTAACATGGTTCAATAATCAATTGCAAAACGCTGGTTCAATTATACTGATCTTTTTCTCAGATCAGGTTGCTTGTGGACAGGTTCGTTTTAATATGGGGAATGAAACCATAATTGGAATCACTATCGCAAGAGAGTTTAGAGGAAGATCACTCGGGAAGATTATGTTAAAAGAGGCCTGTGATTTTTTCTTTACAAAATTCCCAAAGAATGAAATAACAGCTTATATAAAAGAAGAAAATAAAGCGTCGATAAGCGCTTTTGAAAAGGCAGGGTTCTTATTTTACGAGAAAAGAACCGTGAGTAATTGCGAAAGTGTGGTTTATAAAAAGCGGAAAGAGGAAATAAAATGAGACCTTTTAAAATTGGAAGTTTTGAGATAAGCCCGGAGCATAAGCCGTTTATCATTGCCGAGATGTCGGGCAATCATAATCAATCGCTAGAGCGGGCATTGGAGATTGTTGATGCCGCCGCCGATGCGGGTGCGCACTGCATTAAGCTTCAAACATACAGAGCTGATACAATAACATTTAATAGTAGTTCGGCAGAGTTTACCATAAATGATGATAAATCAATATGGAAAGGTCAAAACCTTTACAAGCTCTATGAACAGGCCTATACTCCATGGGAATGGCATCAACCTATATTTGAGCATGCAAAGAGAAGAGGAATACTGGCTTTTAGTTCTCCTTTTGATGTTACCGCAGTTGATTTTCTTGAGACCTTAGATGTTCCTGCTTATAAAGTAGCATCGTTTGAGAACACTGATCATATTCTGTTAAAAAAGGTCGCAAAAACAGGTAAACCTGTGATTATGTCGACCGGAGTAGCTTCAGTTGCTGATATTGAAGAATCGGTAAGGGTGTTGAGAGATGCAGGTTGTGAGCAATTGGTGCTGTTAAAATGTACGAGCACCTACCCTGCTTCACCAGAGAATACGAATATTCTAACCATTCCGCATATGGCCCAATTATTTAATGTGCAGGTAGGGCTTTCTGATCATACTATGGGTATTGGAGCTTCAGTAGCTGCTGTGGCCATGGGAGCAAGAGTTATTGAGAAACATTTCACACTACGTAGAGCCGATGGAGGTGTTGACTCTACTTTCTCTTTGGAGCCTGAAGAAATGAAAGCACTGGTTATCGAATCGGAGCGTGCATTTTTAGCAATGGGTAAAGTAAATTATACCCTTTCAGATAAGGAAAAGAATAGTTTACAGTTTAAGCGATCATTATTTGTGGTAAAGGACCTGAAAGAAGGAGAAGAGTTCTCAGAAGAGAATGTAAAATCGATCAGACCTGCAAATGGACTGCACACTCGATATTATGAGCAAGTTTTAGGTAAAAGGGCTAAAACTGCTATAATAGCAGGAACTCCTTTGGCCTGGGATCTTATAAATTTGTAATTTTTAAAACATAACCGTTACTTTTACTGATTGATTGAATTTGATAATCAATCAGAATTTATATCTAAATATCTATATGATCATTCACCGCCTAGCGAAACCTACCGACGTTGATTTATACTTTAAATGGGCAAATGAAGACCAGGCTCGTAAAAACTCTTATAGTCAGAAAAAGATCGATTATCAAACACACGTAAATTGGTTCAATGCCAGTTTAAAGGATGAAAACTCGATCATGCTTTTGTTCGAGTATGAAACTGGAATGCCAATCGGGCAAATTCGCTTTGAACGACATAATAGTGATACTATCATTCGTATTTCTATCGATAAGGATTTTAGAGGTCGGTTATTGGCGAAACAAATGATCATGGATGCATGCCGCCACTTCTTCACTCTTTTCCCTGGAGATTTGGTGCGAGCTTATATCCGCAAGGAAAATATGGCATCAGTTAGGGCCTTCGAACATTCGGGGTTTGAATTTGAGAAGGAAACCGTGATAAACGAAATTCCTAGTTTTGTTTACACCATTCGGAAATCATAATCACCATTATTCCTTTAATTATTCCTGATGGGATTAATTCAAAAACAAACCATAAAAGGAACAATCTACTCATATCTGGGGGTGGCCGTAGGATTTGTAACAACAGTTGTCCTTCGGCCTCGTTGTTTAAGTACTGATGAAAACGGTGTTTTAGGGCTTTTATTAGCTTACTCCAGTGTAATTGCCCAATTATCTAGCTTAGGGTTTCAAACGGCTTCCATGCGTTTCTTTCCCTATTTTCGTAATGCCGAAAAGAACAATCATGGCTTCCTGTTTCTCTCTAGTCTTGTTTCGGCAGTAGGATTTCTTCTTTGCTGGCTCTTTATAGCTTTTGGAGGAGAAGCCCTTTGGGGTAGCAATGCTGGATTTCAACTGGTGTTTAAGCAGTATGGCCCTGTGCTTTGGGGACTATCATTCTTTCTTCAATTCTTTGGAGTACTTGATAACTATAACCGGGCGCTATATGATACCGTTACAGGAACAGCTTTACGTGAGTTTTATCAGAAATTGTTTGTGGCGTTGTCTATGACACTGATTTTGGTGTTTACCCTCAACTTTCAACAGTTTATTTATGTTTGGCTTTTTGCTAATATTTTACCCACACTAATTATTGCGATTAAGTTAGGGCGTGAAAACCGACTAGACTTTACTTCGGAGCTTTCTTTCCCCAATAAGGCACTCATTAAAGGAATGGTAAGTATCAGTTCTTTTGCCATTATTAGTGGTTTTACCACCGCGGTTATTCAATATATTGACAAGATAATGATCAATAACCTGTTGGGATTAAGCGAAACAGGTATTTACGACATTACCATTTACTTTGCCGCGGTAATTGCAATGCCTTCGCGGGCGATGTACCGTATTGCAGGAACAATCATTGCCGATCGCTGGAAGGAGCGTGATATGAATGGTATCCTTTCGATTTATCGAAAAAGCTGCATCAACCAATTGCTTATTGGTCTACTGTTGTTTATTGGCATTTGGGCTAATATTGATAATGTGTTTCATATTCTGCCTGCTGAATATATTGAGGGTAAATATGTGGTGTTGTTTGTTGGTCTTGGTAGTTTATTTGATATGGCCACAGGTGTAAATGGGGTTATCCTTGGAACTTCAAAATACTTTAGATTCGATACGTATTTCTTTGTTGCTCTTATCGGAATCATCATTGGTGCTAATTATTTATTTATCCCCAAATACGGTTTAACAGGCGCAGCCATGGCTGCCGCATCAGGGACTTTCTTATTTAATTTTTTCCGCTACCTCTTTGTATGGTTTAAGTTTGGTTTACAGCCATTTAATTATAGAAACGCTGCAGTTTTACTGGTTGGTTTGATTGTTTTGGCGTTGAATTATTTACTGCCGGCTTTGCCTAATTTTATCATTGATATTATCATCCGTTCCGGATTAATAACAGTAATTTATTTATTCGTTATTTACTGGTTCCACCTTTCACCGGAGATGAATGAGTTAGTAAATGGGAAACTAAAACAAATTGGATTGAAAAAATAAGATAAGGGAAACCTCCCCTTGTCCACTTCGCATTTTTGGCTACAATAAACATCGATTTGGCTACATCTTTCTTTCAGTTGTTTTGAACCTTTGTATTGTCAAAACAAGTGTAAAATGAAGATCATAGTCACCGGTTCTTTAGGGAACATTAGCAAACCTTTAACACAGCTGTTAGTTCAAGACGGTCATTCAGTAATTGTTATTAGTAGCAATGATTACAAAAGAACTGAAATAGAATTGCTGGGCGCCAAAGCGGCAATTGGCAGTATTGACGATCTGGCATTCTTAAAAACAGTCTTCAAAGGGGCTGATGCTATTTATTGTATGATACCTCCTGATTTCGCAGCACCTGATCAAGTGGACTATTATAGTTGTATTGGCACTAATTATACTAAAGCAATCGAACATGCGGGTGTAAAACAAGTGGTTGAACTGAGTAGCTATGGTGCCCATCGGCCAAGTGGTACTGGTTTTATAGTAGGGTCAAATAGAGTTGAGCAACTGTTCAATGCTTTGAAAGACGTAAATGTGATGCATATGCGCCCTGGATATTTCTATTATAATCTCTTAACTTTTATTCCAATGATAAAGGCCACCGGTAGGATGGCTGCTAACTTTGACGGGAAGGATAAGCTTCCTTTAGTATCACCCCTGGACATTGCTGCGGCTGTAGCTGAAGAACTTACCAAACAAACTTTTAAATCAGGCGTTCGTTATGTGGTTAGTGACAATCGAACTTGTAACGAGATTGCCGGTGTACTTGGAAAAGCAATTAACCTTCCCGAACTTCAATGGAAAACAATTTCAGATGCGGAAATGCAACATAATCTTGAGCGAAATGGGATGTCGCCAGCTACTGCAGCAGCATTGGTAGAACTTGGTGCAGCAACACACAATGGCATTTTAAGGGAGCATATGAATCTGCAAGAGATAACCCATGGGAAAGTAACCCTCGAAAGTTTTGCAAAGGATTTTGCCGTTGCTTACAAACAAAATCAAATGAAATATTAAACGATTTAATTAGATAGAACATGAGTAACAATAATAAAATAGCCTTGGTTACCGGTGGTAGTCGGGGATTAGGTAAAAATATGGTAGTAGCACTAGCTCAAAAAGGTATTGATATAGTGTTTACTTACCATACAAATAAAGCAGCAGCAGATGAAGTAATTGCCGAAGTAAAAGCATTGGGACAAAAGGCATTTGCTTTTCAGTTAGATACAAGTAATGTTCAATTATTCGATTCTTTTCTGACAAAAGTAAGTGAGCACTTACAAGCTGAAACAGGTAGCCCTAAGTTTGATTTTCTGATTAACAATGCCGGTACAGCCTTATATTCCCCAATTACCGATACCACAGCAGAGCAAATGGATGCTATCTTCAATATTCATTACAAGGGAATTTTCTTTCTTACTCAGAAAGCGCTGTCGCATATGAATGATGGAGGAGGAATTGTTAACATTTCCAGCGGTCTTGCTCGTATCACCATGCCGGGGTCTTCGGTGTATGCTTCAATGAAAGGTGCAGTTGAGGTGCTTACTCGCTATATGGCTAAAGAATTAGGTAGCCGGAAAATTCGCGTGAATGTAGTGGCGCCGGGAGCTATTGAAACTGATTTTGGAGGAGGTCGTGTAAGAGATAATGAAGAAATCAATAAACAAATTGCAAGTATTACCGCACTTGGACGAGTGGGCCTGCCTGATGATATTGGTGGAGTAGTTGCGTTTTTATGCACTGATGATGCGCGTTGGATCAATGCGCAACGCCTTGAAGTATCAGGCGGCCAAGCAATTTAATCAGTTTAATGCCGTACAAAATGACACCCTTGCGAATCAAAAGTATTACCGAGTTTCATCGCTTGTTCAACCTGCCGCAGCCGGAGCATCCTTTAATTAGTGTGGTGGATTACACGCAAGTGGCCGCTGCAAAAGATACGAGTAAAGTTCAGGCTACCGTTGCCGACTATTATTCTATTTCAATTAAACGTGGTTTAAGTGGAAAGATGCGTTATGGGCAACAGGAATATGATTTCGATGAGGGTGTTATGTATTTTTTGGCTCCTGGTCAGGTGTTGCATTTGAGTCCGCCAAATGATCCTTCACTACAGCCTTCAGGTTGGATACTCTTGATCCACCCTGACTTTTTGTGGAATACTCCACTTTCAAAGAATATACGGCAATATGAATTTTTTGATTATGCAGTAAACGAAGCGCTTTTTTTATCTGAGAAAGAAGAAGCTATGATTAACATGATTGTCAAAAATATTCAGCAAGAGTACCATTCTAACATTGATAAATTCAGTCAGAACATCATCATAGCCCAATTGGAGTTACTACTTAATTACGCAGAGCGTTTTTACCAACGTCAGTTTATTACACGTAAAATAACCAATCATAAATTGTTAAATGAGTTGGAAAATATCCTTAATGGCTATTTCAACAATCCTCAACTTTCAATATCGGGTTTGCCTTCGGGGCAGTATGTAGCTGATAAGCTAAATGTTTCATCCGGTTATCTGAGCGGTTTACTTAAATCATTAACGGGTCAAAGTACGCAGCAGCACATTCACGAAAAGCTAATGGAAAAGGCTAAGGAGAAATTGTCAACTACTGACTTGTCTGTAAGCGAAATTGCATATGAGCTGGGCTTTGAACATTCACAGTCATTTAGTAAGTTCTTTAAAACAAAGACAAACCTTTCTCCTTTAAAATTCCGACAATCATTTAACTAAAAACGCCCCGATTTATTCGGGGCGTTCTTTATGCTAGTTTAGCAATGATACTTTCAATTGCGAGTTTTTCCTGTTCACCACTAATCATGTTTTTAATGGTTAGTTGACCTGACTGAATTTCCTCATCTCCGATCAGAATTACATAAGGAATTCGTTTAGCATCGGCATACTTCATTTGTTTTTGAAGTTTTGAAGAACTTGGATACAGTTCGGTATTTACTCCTTCTGCTCTTAGTTTAGCTAAAATTGGCAAAGCATATTTCTCTGCATTTGCGTCGAAATTGGTAATGAGTACTTTGGTGGAGATAACTGCACTTTCGGGGAACAGGTTAAGGTCGAGCATTACATCATAGATACGGTCGGCACCAAATGAAATACCAGCACCTGTAACACCTTTTAATCCAAACATACCGGTTAAGTCATCATAACGACCACCTCCGCCAATCGAGCCCATTTGGACCTCATTTGATTTTACTTCAAAAATGGCGCCTGTATAATAATTTAAACCACGGGCAAGGGTAATATCGAGCTCTACTTTAGCTTTTTTTAACTCAAATGCCGAAAGATAGCTAAAGATAGTCTCCAGTTCTTCGATGCCTTTTTTACCAATTTCTGTTGACCTTAGGCTTGATCTTAGCACTTGTAGTTTCTCTTCATTTGAACCGCTTAGCTCAATGAACGGACGAAGTATTTCAACATCCTGTTCGTTGAAGCCACGTTCAATCAATTCCTTAACAACGCCATCATAGCCTATTTTGTCCAGCTTATCAATGGCAACCGTCATATCTACAATCAATTCGGGTTTGCCAATAATTTCGGCTATTCCGCTTAATATCTTGCGGTTGTTGATCTTTATTGTGAAGTCATTTAAGCCCAGGTTTGATAAAGCCTCATCGTAAATGCAAACAAACTCCGCTTCATTCAATAACGATTCAGAACCTACCACATCAGCATCACACTGGTAAAACTCACGGTAACGTCCTTTTTGTGGTCGGTCGGCACGCCATACCGGCTGCACCTGGTAGCGTTTAAATGGCATAGCGATCTCATTCTGATGCATAACCACATAGCGGGCAAACGGAACAGTTAAATCGTAACGAAGCGCTTTTTCTGAAATTTCAAACGTAAGAGCCTTTGAGTTCCGGTCTTCCAGTTTTTTGGCATCGGCCTTTGATAAGAAATCCCCCGAATTTAACACCTTAAATATCAGTTGATCGCCTTCTTCACCATATTTGCCGGTTAAGGTACTCAGGTTCTCCATAACAGGTGTTTCAATAGGCTGATAGCCAAATTTCTGAAATACACGTTTAATGGTATCGAAAATATAAGTGCGGCGGGTTACTTCAACTGGAGAAAAATCGCGGGTTCCCTTTGGAATACTAGGCTTCATTCGTTGTTTGTGTTTCTTTTAAATGATCGTTTACCCAGAATATAAAACCTGGGTTCATACGGCGGGCAAAAATACAATTATTTAAGTGTTTAAAACTTATTCAGTATGCCTAATTCAGCATTGATAATCTGATTGCATGCCTGTTCAATTTGTTTGTAAACTGGGATGAACAGTGATTCATCGAACCACGGATCCTCAACTTCCATGTTTTTGCCCGGATGAGAAGCGTTTAATAATAAATCCACCTTTAAACGATCTTGTTCATTGCGAACCATTGAAAGAACATTGCTATAGTTCGACTGGTCCATCACATAAATCCGGTCAAATTCATCAAAGTCAGCTTGTGAGAACTGTCGTGCACGCAGGTCGCTGATATCAACGCCAAAATTTTTGGCTGTTCGTTGTGCCCTGCTGTCAGGAGCTTCGCCAATATGCCAGCTACCGGTTCCACATGAATCTACCTTCCATTGCAGCTGGTTCTTCTCAATCATGTAGCGCATTACTCCTTCTGCCATAGGTGAGCGGCAAATATTTCCTAAGCAAACCATCAGTATTTTCATGCTTCAAAGATAAATGTTTAATGAATACTAACCTTTAATGATTTGTAGCCAGCAGAAAGCAATAGGATGAATCCGAAAGTGAAAAACTTTCGCGGTTTTTTTCTGCAATAATCTTTTAAGGATTTCTATTTTTACTTCAAACCCACACATTATCATGAATTCAATCAATATAACTTCAGTCCTTGAGGAGTTACACATTTTAGAAAACAATGAAGCATGGAGTACCGGCCAGAATTGGGGTGCAGGTACAAATGCCTCAAGCAAAACAATTTTTTCACCTGTTGATGGAAAAGCAATTGCCAACGTTCTATTTGCCACTAGAGATGATTTCGATCAGGTAATTAAAACAGCTCAATCAGCTTTTGAAAGTTGGCGTTTATTGCCGGCACCTAAGCGCGGAGAAATTGTTCGTCAGCTGGGTGAAGAACTTCGAGTTAAAAAGAAAGCATTAGGTGCTTTGGTATCGTATGAAATGGGCAAAAGTCTGCAAGAGGGCCTGGGCGAAGTGCAAGAAATGATCGACATATGCGATTTCGCAGTTGGTCTTTCTCGGCAGTTATATGGCTTAACGATGCACTCGGAGCGATCACGTCATCGTATGTATGAGCAGTATCATCCATTGGGTTTAGTTGGAATCATATCAGCCTTCAATTTTCCAGTAGCGGTTTGGTCATGGAATGCCGCATTGGCTTGGGTCTGTGGAGATGTTTGCATCTGGAAACCTTCGGAGAAAACGCCTTTAACAGCTATTGCCTGCCAGAAAATTGCTGCCAAGGTGCTTGCGGCCAATGGAATTGATGAGGGTGTATCATGCTTAATAATTGGCGATAGAGAAATCGGGGAGCTAATGGCTAATGACGAGCGTGTGCCACTTATTTCGGCTACCGGTTCAACCCGCATGGGTAAGGCTGTTGGAGCAGCAGTTGGTCAACGCTTAGGCAGAAGTTTGTTGGAGTTAGGCGGCAATAATGCGATCATCATTTCAGAACATGCTGATTTAAATATAGCCTTGCCAGGAGTAGTATTTGGCGCTGTAGGTACTGCTGGTCAACGTTGTACAACTACTCGCCGATTAATTATCCATGAGTCGGCTTATGAAGAATTTAAAACCAAACTTTCAGCCGCCTACGCTCAACTTCGTATTGGCGATCCTTTAGATGAACTCAATCATGTTGGTCCGTTGATTGATAAAGACGCTGTTCAGCAATATCAAAATGCCATTGCTAAAGCAAAAGAGCAAGGTGCAAAAATACTTGTAGAGGGCGGTGTTCTGGAAGGCGATGGTTTTGAATCGGGATGTTATGTGAAACCTGCCATTTTTGAGGCTGAGAATCACTTTGAGATCGTTCAGCACGAAACCTTTGCACCGATCTTATACATTATGAAGTATAAGACAATTGAGGATGCCATTGCTTTGCAAAACGGTGTTCCACAGGGGCTTTCTTCTTCAATTATGACAACCAATTTGCGTGAAGCGGAAAAATTCCTTTCACATGCAGGCTCTGATTGTGGTATTGCAAACGTTAATATTGGTACTTCTGGCGCCGAAATTGGTGGAGCCTTTGGTGGCGAGAAAGAAACCGGTGGTGGTCGTGAGTCAGGATCGGATGCATGGAAAGTATATATGCGCCGTCAAACGAATACGATTAACTACGGGGCTGATTTGCCTTTAGCTCAGGGTATTAAGTTTGATCTATAAGAACTCAAATTCACTCGATAAAGGAGCCTTAATGGGCTCCTTTCTTATTTTGTATGGATATGGTAACTATTAAGTAATTTTCCCGAATGAAAGCTGCATCTATAACAGATCTTAAAAAAGAACTTCAATCCCAGCCTCCTAATAAACTGATTGAACTTTGCCTAAGGATGGCGAAATATAAAAAGGAGAATAAGGAGCTGTTAACGTATTTGATTTTTGAAGCTGAGGATGAAAATGCTTACGTGATAGCGGTGAAGAGTTTAATTGATGAGCAGTTTGAAGATATGCCGAGACTAAACACCTATTTAGCAACTAAGGCTGTTCGAAAGATACTTCGTACTACTAAAAAATATATTAAATATTCAGGCCAGAAGGCAACAGAAGCAGAATTGCTTATTTACTTCTGTCACAAATTAAAAGGTTCAAGAATTAAACTGAATACAAGTACGGCATTAACAAATCTTTATCAGCAACAATTAAAGCTAATTAATAAAGCAATTGAAAAGCTTCATGAAGATCTGCAGTTTGACTTTCAACAGGAATTGGAAGCATTATTTTAGCACAAAAGCCAATGAAGTTTATCCATTGGCTTTTATGTTTATACTGATTCATTTAGAGTTTAGCTTAGGTTCAATTTAAAGTCAATTGGAAGCACATATTTAGCATTTACAATTAATCCATGGTGAACAGCTGGTTTCCATTTTGGCATTGCTTTAATAATCCGAACCGCTTCTTCACTTAATCCATCCTTCACTTTTTTAATCACTTTAATATCACTAATAGAGCCATCTTTCTTTACAACAAATGAAACCGAAACTTTTCCTTGAGTGAAATTTTCTAATGCTTTTTGAGGATATTTTAAATTTCGATTGATGAAATTGGCTAAAGCTGTTGAACCTCCGGGAAATTTTGGTGGATTCTCAACATACAAATAAATATCATTGTCCTCAGGATCTTGTTGAGTTGTTTGCTGTATTATTGAGGTTGTTTGGGAAGAAACTTTGCCTTCGATAAAGGATGAGCATAGGGTCATTACAAGAATTCCCAAGCAAAAAGATTTAGATGTATTCATATAATAGAGTTTGGTTTAACTGTTTAATGATTGAATGTAATCTATTAATACTTAAAATCAAAAACTTTTGTTTAATAAATATTCATTCTAATAAATACAAACTCTTGTAAGTAAGGTTTTTATAAATAGAGTTTGGTTTTAATGTTTGATTTTATGATAGATATTTTAAACACGATAAGTGTTAATATTCATTTAATTATCAGGATATCAATTAATTATCTTCTTGTTGATTTTGTTTAGATCAAGTAAAGATTCTGGAAGGGGAACAAACAAATTCAGCTTCATTAGAAAAGCCAATAAAGCTGAAAATAAAATACTTGTAAAATAAAGAAGCTGCCGAAGCAGCTTCATTTTATTTCTTTATAAGTTCAATACCTATGTCTGAGATTTCTTTTAACGGATCATCGCGCATGTATTGTTCAAGTTCGATTCTATAAGTGCCGGGCTTCGCAAATTTAAATCCATCGGTTAAGAACACTTTTCGAGCAACCAGTTTTCCAGAACCAGATCCAATCCATTTTCCGTCTTTTTCAGCCAATTTAACCTCAATAATACGGGTTGTTTGATTCTTTCCATCTGGATTCTTAACATACATCCGGAAGAAAATGTTGGAATATTTATAATCATCCGTATGTCTCAAATTAAGATAAATTGAATAAGTGCCAGCCTGGTCAAGCTTTACGTCATAAACAGCCTTGTCGTTTGAAAGCCAGCCTTTAGGTTCAATGGTTAAAGTGTTGTTATAAACCGAATTATCTGTACAGGAAAACAAAAACAAAGCGATGGCTATAATGCCGCTCAATAAACAGGTTTTTCTAGACATTTACTCCTTAGTTGAATCGTTATTGGTTGGTTTTGGATTATTCCTCTGCTGACCGCCACGGCGTTGATTATTACGTTGATTTTTGTTGCCTTGTTGGTCATTTGGCTGTTGTTCACGATTTTGATTTTCAGCAGGTTTATTTACACGTTGCTGTTGCTGTGGGCGGTTCTGTTGTTGACCTCCTCCTTGTTGTTGAGGACGATTTTGTTGTTGGCCTCCCGGCTGTTGCGAACGGCTTTGCTGTTGAGGTTTATTGCCTCCGGGGCCCTGTTGAGGGCGATTTTGTTGCGGAGTCACAGCTTGTTGTGGCTTTGGCTGAGCTTGTTGTGGCCGTTCTTGCGAACCTCTTGCCTCATCTTTCTGGCCAGCACCTCCCTTAGATTTTTTCTTTTTCTTCTTTTTGTTCTTTTCATCGAGGCGGGTTAGTGAATCCTGACCAACCACATTCTCATAATCAAAGGTAACAGGCTTAGCTGCAGTAGAAGAAGTATTGTATTCAAGGAATTTGATATCAGCCGATTTCTGACCTTTGGCATTTATCGACAGAATTTCACGCACTTTAGTTACTTCCAACGGAATCCAGTCGGTAACTCCTTCGTAGCTAAACCACATAATTCTTTTGAAAATATCCGTTTTTTGTAAGCGTGCATAACCACGTTCCGTTTGCAGTCCGCTAACGTTTTCTGGAATATCTCTTAACGCATCAATGTATGTGTCCAATTCGTAGTTCAGACAGCACTTCAGCTTGCCACATTGCCCGGCAAGTTTTAATGTGTTTAAAGAAAGGTTTTGATAACGTGCAGCAGCGGTTGATACCGTCCGGAAATCAGTTAACCATGTCGAACAGCATAGCTCTCGTCCACATGAACCAATTCCTCCTAAACGGCTAGCTTCCTGACGCATTCCAATCTGGCGCATTTCAATTCGAATCTTAAATGTTTCGGCCATGCGCTTGATCAATTCACGGAAGTCAACACGATCATCAGCGGTATAATAAAAAGTAGCTTTGGTTTTATCTCCCTGATAGTCTACGTCACTAAGCTTCATCTTTAACCCTAGTTCAAGAGCCAGCGTACGAGCTTTATGCATTGTTTCATATTCAAGGCCTTTGGCTAATTTCCATTTGTCAATATCTGACTGGCTAGCTTTGCGGATGATTTTGCGAAACTCAACAGAGTCTTTCACGCCTTTTTTCTTCATCTGCATACGCACAAGTTCACCCGTCAATGACACGTGTCCTAAGTCATATCCACCTTGATTGCCTTCTACGGCTACCATTTCGCCCATTTCGAGGTAATGATTGTTGGGGTTCACATAAAAGTCTTTACGTGATCCTTTAAACTTTACCTCAACTATGTTAAATGGTTTATAGTGTGCAGGCAGGTCCATGTCGGACAGCCAATCGTAAACATCCAGCTTACTACATCCACCGTCGGTTAAGCACGAGCCGTTGCTTTTACATCCGGCCGGGGTACAACCTCCGGTTGAACAGGTACTACATCCCATATTTATTTTTCTCTATCTATAATGAAACCGATCCTTTAAATTTATCAGGACGGTTGTGTTCGCAAATAACGATTAATTTGCAAAGATACATCTAAAAATAAGATTTTCGGGTTTGCATTTCTTTCAACATGATAGATGGCCTCTTCGAAGCATTTGACTATCATTTCGCCCTTTTTTACGCCTACCAATGCCGAAAATTTACTTACAAACTCCAATTCTTCTCCTTCCAGATAGATCATTTCTTTAACACCATCTCCGTATAACAAGCAATCGCGAATGATGTTGAGGCCGTAACGAATAAAATTTTTCTGTCGCTCACGGCCAATTTTGGCAAAGTCCTCTACCCATTTTACAATTCCGGTTCCGTTGCCAGTATAACAAAGTCGCATCCAGTCAGCAAAACTTCCGGTTTCTTTATTTTCTTCTTCATTAAAAATAGAGTAAGCTGTAGCCATGTTTCCATTAGAAAGATAAGCTATGCGGTTTGCCTGTGTCGAATCGCAGTTATGTGATTCAATAAAATGCTGCTGAATATCTTTGTTACTAAGCTTATTGATTTTAACCAATTGCGTACGTGATAAGATCGTATTCAACATTTTATCACGGTTTTCGGCAACTAATAAAAACAACGTTTTATGTGCAGGCTCTTCAATAATCTTCAGCAAGGAGTTTCCTTCATTGCCTAAAAATTCAGGAAGCCACATGATTAACACCTTGAATTCAGATTCAAACGGCTTTAAGCTTAATTTTTGAATGATCGCATGGCATTCGGCAATGGGTATGTTGGGTTGCTTGTTTTCAACGTCGAGATATTTTAACCAGGCGTTAAGTGACAAGTATTTATCACCTGAGAGGGCTTTCCGCCACTCTTCAATCACATCTACGCTGGTTTCCACTTTATGGGTTTTGTTGGCAATAAAGGGGTAGGAAAAATGAAGGTCGGGATGAATGAACTTTTGATACTTGCGGCATGAACTGCATTGCCCGCAAGAGTCATCCGCTTGTTTATCTTCACAAGCAATATATTGGGCATAGGCAATGGCCAATGACAAGGCGCCGGAGCCTTCGGGGCCTAAAAATAATTGCGCATGACTGATCCTGTTTTCGTTAACCGATCTAATCAATTGTTCTTTAACGTCTTTGTTGCCTACAATGTCTTTAAACAGCATGTCGTAAAGTTCTAAAATATTCGGTCTTTTTCACTATTCTGTTTTAAAGCTTCTAATATCTGACCACCTTTGCATAAATTTATTACTTATGGCTCGATTAATGGCTTTTGATTTTGGCACTAAACGCTTAGGGATAGCAGTTACTGATCCCTTACAAATTATAGCAACAGCTTTAACAACCATTCATCCAAAGGATATTGTGACATTTTTAAATGATTATCTTAAAACGGAAACTATAGATGCATTTGTTGTTGGGGAACCAAAACAAATGGATAGCTCTCCCTCTGAATCGGCAAGACACGTGGATGCATTTATTAATTTATTAAAAAAGCAATTCCCTTTGATTCCTATTGAACGTATGGATGAACGGTTCACCTCAAAAATGGCCAGTCAAACTATTGCTCAAAGCGGTCTAAAGAAATCTCAGCGAGAAAAGAAGGAATTAATAGATACTGTTAGTGCTGTAATTATCCTGCAATCATATATGGAAAAACGCTCATTTGGCTTTTAAGCCTTTTTCGTATTTTTGCAGCCTGTTTAAAAATAAAAAATGCAAATCGGCCCTCCAACGGTTGATTGAGCAATTGTTCAATAATTTTCAGAATAAATGATATTACCAATCACCGCCTATGGCGATCCTGTTTTATTAAAAAAAGCACAACCAATTGATAAAGATTATCCCGATCTGTCAGGGTTAATTACCAATATGTTCGAAACCATGTATAATGCCAGTGGTGTTGGTATTGCAGCTCCACAGGTAGGGCTTTCTGTTCGCTTATTTGTAATTGATGCAAAACCTTTTGGCGATGATGATGATGATGAAATAACTGAAGCTGAATCAAAAGCGTTGAAGGGGTTTAAAAGGGTATTTATTAACGCTGAAATGATAGAGCAAACAGGTGAAAAATGGCCCTTTACTGAAGGATGCTTAAGTATTCCTGAGATCAGGGAGGATGTTTTAAGACCTGCCAATATCAAAATAAAATATTTCGATGAACATTGGGTGGAGCATATTGAAGAGTATTCGGGTATTGCAGCAAGGGTGATTCAACATGAGTACGATCATATTGAAGGTAAATTGTTTACGGATTACCTCAATCCATTGAAGAAAGCGATGCTAAAAGGCCGTTTAGATGCAATTTCTAAAGGAAACATCAAAACGGATTATAAAATGAAATTTCCGGCAAGGAAAAAAGGCAGAAGGTAGTTAGGGCTCATATCCCTAACTCCCACCCTGATATTTCACGTTCTTTTCTGTCGATTTTATAAATATAAAGAAACATAAAATTGGCAGCTAAAGCCCCGAAGGCATGCCACAAAAAATGAGTTCCAATCGATAATAGTCCCCAACTATCCGAAATTCTGAAAAACAAGGCCAGCAGAAAGGAGGCGAATGCAAAAACCGGCAGTTTCCATTTATAAAAGTTGTTGATGAGCAAATGAGAAAATGCTGGTCCGACTACAATTGCGGCCATAAAACCATAATTAAGATTGATGCCCAAATGAGTGTGTTCTGAAACTGTGAACTTCCAGATAATGCTCATAATAATCAGTGCTCCTAATATAACCGAAGCCGTATAATACTTCTTGCGGGTAACTTTGTAGAGCAGGTAAATACCGGCCATGAAACACAGAATGAGGATGGGAACCCAGTCCATTAATAGAAATACATGTGATTCTCTGAACGCATGATATAACGTACCCCCTACAGCGCCAATGCCAAGGAAGATGACGGATAAAGTTAAAAACCAAAACTCCCGATAACGTCCTTTTAATTTAATTACCCAATAAACGGTCATGCCAACAAACAGCAAACACGACAAGGCATTAAAGGGCTCAACAATAAAGTATTTTAAATTAGTTTCGGTATAAACTGGGCCACCATCTGGAAGCAACTGTAGTAAGGTAGAAAACTCAGGCATATTTTATCCTCCTTTAACTGGTTAACCTACTAGTGGTATTAATTGTTTAACGTTTTAAAAAATTACGAAAATGATATGATATAAAGGCGTATTATTAAATAATCCTTAACTTTTGAACCATTAATTAAAAGAACGATGGCAATAGACATTTATCAGGTTGATGCATTTAGCGCTCACTTATTTAAGGGGAATCCTGCGGCGGTTTGTCTTTTAGACGAATGGCTTCCCGATGAGCTCTTAAAATCAATTGCTGCTGAAAATAATCTTTCGGAAACGGCCTATGTAGTTCGTAAGGGTAACCACTTTGAATTACGTTGGTTTACACCCACTATTGAAGTTAGCTTATGCGGTCATGCGACGGTTGCAACAGCCCTGGTTTTATTTGATGAATTGAAATATGAGAATGATTTGATTCGTTTTCAAACTAAAAGCGGTGAATTAACGGTTCGGAAGGATAATAACTTTTTCATTTTAAACTTCCCAACTAATGTTCCGAGTGTGGAAACAGATTATCCAAAGGCGCTTATTGAAGCTTTAAACTGTCATCCGGTTGAGGTTTTGAAGGGCAAAACCGATTATGTAGTTGTGGTAAAAACACAGCAAGAGGTGGAAGCTATTCAGCCAAATCACGCGCTGTTAAGGACAATTAAAGTAAGAGGAGTAGTTGTTACAGCATTGGGTGATGAAGTTGATTTTGTTTCGCGGTTTTTTGCACCTGGCTCTGGTATTGATGAAGATCCGGTTACAGGCTCGGCTCATACGATGCTTATTCCTTATTGGGCCGAAAAACTGGGCAAACAATCGTTTTACGCAAAACAACTTTCGCAACGGGGCGGAACCCTTAAATGTAAATTATTGGGCGACCGTGTAGAAATTGGTGGAACAGCAAAGCTGTATATGAAAGGCCAGTTGTTTTTACCATGAAACTTCTTAGAGTAAAACTACAAACAAGTGATTTGGAGCTGGTAGAACAGTTCTATTGTAAGCAACTGGGTTTGAAGGGTAGCAAAACAGAGGGTGAACTACTAATTGAAATCGGCAGTACTCTTTTGGTTTTTCATCCATCCGACGAAAATGATAAGCCGTATTATCATTTTGCTATAAATATTCCCAAGAATCAATTGACCGAAGCAATAAGCTATATCGGCCCATTTGTCTCATTGTTAAAAGTAAATTCAGTGGGAGATATTATTGCTGATTTTCGTAATTGGAATGCTAAATCAGTTTACTTTATTGATCCGGTTGGGAACATAGTTGAGCTCATTGCGCAGTTTAATTTATCGAATCAATCCTCTGCAGCATTTTCTGCTAAATCTTTTTTGTCTATAAGTGAGATAGGCTTAGTGGTGAACATCGTAAAAAGCACAATAACGGAGTTTGCCGAACATTATGGGATAGATATTTTCGTTCCATCAACTTCTACGGAACAATTCGCCGCTTTAGGAAATGATGAAGGTTTGTTTATCCTTTCAGAAGCAAATCGAAATTGGTATCCAACGCAGATGAATGCAAAGGCATTTGCATTAGAAGTGAAATTTGAAACTGATGATAATGTAGTTTTTGATTTTACCAATTGAAAAATCGATATTATTATTGAAATAGTTTTGAATTATTAATAAAATTTATAAGTTTGTAATAGAGAATTAATAAATGAAAATCGCGCAGTTAAATATGACAAATAAAGTAATTACCGCCCAGGTAATTGTTTGCGCTATTTCTATTATTACCACCACAATTATTACCCCTTTGGGGGTTTAGTATATATTTCCGCGCCTTAGGGCAATTCTATCAATCAATCTTTTTTTTAACCTTAGGAAGCTAAACATTTAAGTTTTAGGCAAACCCAGTTATTCGCATATATGAAAGTTTTAAAATTTGGTGGTTCATCAGTTGCATCAGCAGAAAACATTGACAAGGTTGTTGCAATTGTTAAAGAGAAATCGGAAGAAGGGAAATTGGCTGTATTTGTATCGGCCTTGAGGGGTATTACAGATAAACTAATTGCAGCCGGAAAAATGGCAGCACAAGGAAATGAAGATTATAAAGATGTTTTAAACGAGATTGAGAACAGGCATTTGGCCGAAGTTCGCAAGCTCATTCCTATAGCTAATCAGAGTGCTGTACTAAGTCAGGTTAAAAAGCTGCTTAATGAACTCGAAAGCACCTGTGAGGGAGTATTTCTTATTGGAGAGCTCTCCTCAAAAACCCTCGATCGCATTATGTCGAAAGGCGAGCTTTTATCTTCTTTTATCATTGCAGAGCGTATGAAATCAGAGGGTGTAAATGTGTCGCTAAAAGATACAAGGGAACTTATCAAAACCGACTCAAATTTTGGTAAAGCCGCTGTTGATTTTGAAACAACCAATTTGCGTTGTTGGCAATATTTTAACCAAGCTAGTGATGTAACGGTTTTGCCAGGCTTTGTAGCTACTAATGAAAATGGAGAAACTACAACATTGGGCCGTGGCGGTTCTGATTATTCAGCAGCTATTGTTGCAGGTGCAATTAATGCAGAGGTGCTTGAAATTTGGACCGATGTAAGCGGTATGATGACTGCAGATCCTCGAGTAGTAAGTCAGGCTTATCCAATTGAACGAATTTCTTATGGTGAAGCATTTGAGCTTTCTCATTTCGGAGCCAAAGTCATTTATCCGCCAACTATCCAGCCGGTTTTAGAGAAAAGGATCCCTGTGTGGGTGAAGAACACTTTTGCTCCTGATGATGCAGGAACCCTGATCCATGAGAATGGCAATGGTAACGATACCATGGTTAAAGGGATTTCGAGCATTAATAAGATTGCCTTAATGAGCTTGGAAGGAAGTGGTATGGTGGGTGTTCCGGGCTTTTCAAAGCGTTTGTTTGAGGCTTTAGCGCGTGAAGCAGTAAATGTTATCCTTATCACGCAAAGTTCTTCTGAACATTCAATTTGTGTAGCCATCAACGAAGCAGATATCATCAAAGCTAAAACAGCTATCGATAGTGAGTTTGCTTTTGAGATAAGCGTTAAAAAAGTGGATCCGGTAATGATTGAACGAGAGCTTTCTATTGTAGCATTAATAGGCGACAAGATGAAGAATCATGCAGGGGTAAGTGGTAAAATGTTCAGCGCCTTAGGTAAAAATGGTATAAACATCAGGGCCATTGCTCAAGGTTCATCTGAAAAGAATATTTCAACAGTAATTAATGAGAAGGACGTTAAAAAAGGACTCAACGTATTACACGAGGAGTTCTTTGAGAAACCTATAAAGCAGCTTAACTTATTTATTACCGGAGTGGGTAATGTTGGGAGCAAGCTTTTAGATCAGATTAAGAAACAACAGCGCTTTTTAAGTGAGGAACTTCGCTTAAATGTACGTGTTGTAGGCTTGGCTAACTCAAAGAAAATGGCCTTTAATGATGAAGGGATTTGCCTCGAAAGCTGGAAGGAACAATTAGAAGGCGGTGAGCCGATGACTTTAACTTCGTTTGCTAAACATGCAAAGGCTAAAAATATGCGTAACAGTGTATTTGTGGATAATTCTGCTAGTGAAGATGTAGCCATGATCTACAATGATTACTTGAAAAGTAGCATATCAGTTGTGACCTGTAATAAAATTGCCGCCGCTTCCGCCTATCAGAACTACCGCAGCTTAAAACGCGCAGCAATGGATCATAACGTTTCATTCTTGTTCGAAACCAATGTGGGGGCAGGATTGCCGATCATTGGAACCTTGAACGACATGGTTCGCAGCGGTGACCGCATTCGTAAAATAGAAGCGGTGTTATCAGGCAGTTTAAACTTCATCTTTAACAACTTTAAAACAGGTGTTTCATTTGAAGAAATTGTTCGTCAAGCACAAACTGAGGGTTATACTGAGCCAGATCCACGCATCGACCTAACCGGTACCGATGTAAAACGCAAGATCCTGATACTTATTCGTGAAAGCGGTGTGGCAATGGAAATGGATGATATTAACTCTGATCCGTTTATGCCGGCCGATTGCCTTGAAGGTTCGGTGGATAATTTCTTTGAGAAATTAAAAGAGCACAAACAAGTTTTCGATGATTTGTATACTGAAGCGTCAGCTAAAGGAGAGAAATTAAAATTTGTGGCTACCTACGACAATGGAAAAGCTTCTGTTGGATTAAAATCAGTGGCGCCTGAGCATCCGCTTTATAAGTTGGATGGGAAAGATAATATCGTATTGTTTACCACCGACAGATATCCTGACCAACCATTAATTGTAAAAGGAGCTGGTGCAGGCGCTGATGTTACAGCTTCTGGGATTTTTGCTGATATTATCAAAACTGTTCTTTAATAGCCGGTTCAACATAACTCATGAAAGAAATAAGAATTTTTGCCCCTGGAACTGTTGCCAATGTTGCTTGCGGTTTTGATGTAATGGGCTTTGCGTTAGATAGTCCGGGAGATGAAATGGTTTTACGGACAATCCCCGAAAAAACGGTTCGTATTACTAAGGTGGATGGGTTTAACCTTCCGCTCGAAGCTGCCAAGAATGTGGCCGGCGTTGCTTTACTTTCGCTTTTGAATGAAGTAAAAGAAATGGTTGGTTTTGAAGTTGAGATCTATAAAAAGATAAAACCCGGCAGCGGGATCGGATCAAGTGCAGCAAGTTCAGCAGGTGCCGTGGTAGCTGCAAATAAGCTTTTGGGAGAACCATTTTCGAAAACTGACTTGGCTCGTTTTGCGATGGAAGGAGAGCGTTTAGCATCGGGTACAGCTCATGCCGACAATGTTGCTCCGGCAATTTTTGGAGGTTTTACCTTGGTTCGCAGTTATCAGCCTTTAGATATTATTAGTATTGATACCCCTGATGAGCTTTATGCAACAGTCATCCATCCTCAAATAGAAGTAAAAACTTCTGATGCACGCGAAATCTTAAAGCGTAATGTGCTGCTGAAAGATGCGATCAGACAATGGGGTAATGTTGGCGGATTGGTAGCAGGATTAATGAAATCAGACTATAATTTGATCAGCCGTTCATTGGAGGATGCTATTGTCGAACCGATCCGTTCGATTTTGATACCAGCTTTTCAGGAAGTGAAACTGAAGTCGAAAGAAGCAGGTGCATTGGGAGGTGGGATTTCGGGCTCAGGTCCATCCATTTTTATGCTAAGCCGTGGCGAAGAAACTGCCCAAAGGGTTAAATCAATAATGGCCGAGATCTATGATAAGGTTGGTATCGATTATGACATTCATTTGTCGAAAGTGAATAAAGAAGGTGTCAAAGTGGTTAATGGCAGATAGTTCATGGGCATGCAAGCGCTGTGTTCAAACGCAATTAATAACAATTAACCAAGAACTATTAACTATTAAATTATGAACTATTTCAGTTTAAATCATAAAGCCCCAAAGGTGAAATTCAGCGAAGCGGTGGTAAAAGGCCTTGCTCCCGACAAAGGATTGTATTTTCCAGAGTCCATTACTCCCTTAGCTAAAGAATTTATTGAGAATATTGATAATTATTCTAAGGAAGAAATTGCTTTTCAGGCAATTAAGCAGTTTGTTGGTGATGAAATAAGCGAGACGGATTTACGTCGAATCGTTGCTGAAACCATCAATTTTGATTTTCCTTTAGTTGCAGTTGAACCAAATGTGTACTCTTTAGAGCTTTTTCATGGGCCAACGCTCGCCTTTAAAGATGTAGGTGCTCGCTTTATGGCTCGTTGTTTAGGGGCTTTCTCAAAATTTGAAGAGAAGAAAGTTACGGTGCTTGTGGCAACATCGGGAGATACTGGTGGAGCTGTGGCCGATGGTTTTTTGGGAGTTCCCGGCGTTGAGGTCGTGATACTTTATCCAAGTGGTAAGGTTAGCGATATACAGGAAAAACAACTGACCACTCTTGGTAAAAATATAAAGGCTTTAGAAGTTAATGGAACGTTTGACGATTGCCAGCGTATGGTTAAAACCGCCTTTTTAGATGAAGACTTAAATAAGGCTCTTAACCTTACTTCTGCAAACTCTATTAATGTTGCTCGTTGGTTGCCTCAAATGTTTTATTACTTTTTCGCTTATCAGCAGCTGAAAGACAAAACCAAGAAATTGGTTGTTTCGGTGCCAAGTGGAAACTTCGGTAATATTTGCGCCGGAATGATGGCCAAAAAACTAGGTTTGCCAATTGATCTTTTTGTGGCTTCAACTAACGCCAATAAAGTAGTGACCGAATATTTGAACACCGGTGATTATTTGCCAAAACCATCGGTTCAAACAATTTCAAACGCCATGGATGTTGGTGAGCCTAGCAATTTTATCAGAATTGAAGAGTTGCACGATAAAAGCTTTAACGTATTAAAGTCATCGCTTTTGAGTTTTAGTTACACTGATGATGAAACCAAAGCGGTGATGCGTGATGTGAAAAAACAAACCGGCTATGTGCTCGACCCTCATGGAGCAGTAGGCTATCTGGGTTTAAAAGAAGCGCTTATACAAAGCGATAATGCTCAGGGAATTTTTCTGGAAACCGCACATCCATGCAAATTTATTGATGTGGTAGAAGATACATTAGGTGAAAAGGTAACTATTCCATCAGAACTGGAAAGCCTGCTTTCTAAAGAAAAGGTGTCTGTGCTACTCGAAAACAATTATAATCAGCTTAAAGAACTGCTTTTGAAAAGCGTTGATATTCAATTGGTTTAAAGCTGGGTTTGGTGAACTAATGTCAGTTATTTTTACGTTAATTACTTTAAATTGATTAACTTATAATTACTGATATTAGTTCATTTACTAACTGTTTAAAACCATATTTTATGAAGTCCAAACGTTCTCCCTCATTTTGGATAATTATTGCTGCCTTTTTGGCTCTTCCTATCATTGTATCCACCTCTTGTAAGAAAAATTCAGATTCCGATCCGGTACCTCCTGTAACGGCGGGCGATGTGCGAGATAGTGTTTATCTGGTAGCAGAAACTTTTTATTTATGGGTTGATAATTTGCCGTCGGAAGAAGTTTTTAAAGCTACGTCTTTAGCGGGTCCTGATGAGGTAATTGAAAAAGTTAAAACCTATAGTCCATTATTAAATGGTAAACATATAGATCATTATAGTTTTGGTTTACCCAAGGCTGATTACGATAATCTAGCCAATGGTAATGAATCAGATTTTGGCTGCGGTTTTAAATTTAACAGAATTTCATCAGGTGACTATTCTGATGACCTTCGTATCACCTATGTGTATAAAAACTCATCTGCAGGTGCTCAAAATGTGGCCCGAGGTTGGAGAGTAATGTCTATAAACGGTGTTGCTGCCAACACTGATAATATTAGTGCTTTGAACACCGCCTTGAATAGCAACTCAATTTCTGTAGTGTTTAAAACTCCAGCGAATGCTACTAAGACACTTACTTTAGGTTCTAGTACTTATAGTGCCAATACCGTAATTAAAAGTTCAGTGATTGATTTGGGAGCTAAGAAAGTTGGCTATATCATGTTTAACACTTTTTTTGGTACTGCAATTCAGGAGATTTCTGCTGCCTTTGATGATTTTGCTTCTAAAAATGTTACAGATGTTGTGGTAGATTTACGTTATAACGGTGGCGGAAGAGTTGATATTGCTGAACATTTTGCCAATTTGCTGGCACCCGCAGCAGCAAAAAATAAACTAATGTATTCTGATCAGCATAATGCCTTATTGACAAATGAAGGATGGAATGAAAGCGTTAAATTCGACAATTCAGCTCAAAAACTTCCTTTGCTCAGTAAAGTAGCTTTTATTGGCACCAGCGGTACAGCATCGGCGAGTGAATTGTTAATCAATGTACTCAAGCCTTATTTAGGTGAGAATCAGAAATTGTTCGGAGCGACCACTTATGGTAAACCGGTTGGTTTTTATCCTATAACCATCAATCGGGGACTTAGTGATGCCTATACTACTTTAATTGTTGCAGTTAAGTCAACTAACTCGGCTGGAACAAGTGATTATTTTCAAGGGTTTACTCCCGATGGATTAGCTAAAGATGATCTGACTAAAGATTTTGGTGATTCTGAGGAAGCGTCATTAAAGGCTGCTTTAGGGTGGATTCAGAATGGCGTTATTTCTACATCGGCAGCTGCAACCGAATCGGTTACTCGTCCAAGCCCGATTGTAGAGGCTGCTAATGCTAAGTTCGATCGCTCATTTAAAGGATCAATTTTTAAAGAAAAAAAACATTAAGCTAGTTTAGCAATAAACCTTGTGTGTTAACAAGCGGACTTATGATAATAGGTTCGCTTGTTTGCGTTTAATGCAATGAATTTTATAGATATAAAATGATAAAATTCACCTCTTTGGAGTGGAAAAACTCTAAATTTGCCCGCCAATAATAAATAGTTTTTTATTCAAAATATAACATATGGAATACCGCATAGAAAAGGACACCATGGGTGAAGTTCAGGTTCCGGCAGAGAAATTCTGGGGAGCTCAAACTCAACGTTCAATCGAAAATTTTAAGATTGCGCAAGACATCAACAAAATGCCAAAAGAAATTGTTAAGGCATTTGCTTACCTGAAAAAAGCGGCTGCATTAACTAACTTGGATGCAGGTGTATTATCAAAAGAAAAATCTGACTTGATCGGTAAAGCTTGCGATGAAATTTTGGGAGGTAAACTTGATGATCAGTTTCCGTTGGTTGTTTGGCAAACAGGTTCAGGAACCCAATCGAATATGAACGTGAATGAGGTTGTTGCATACCGCGCTCATGTGCTAAACGGTGGTCAGTTAACAGATAAAGACAAAGTATTAAACCCGAATGATGATGTGAACAAATCACAGTCGTCAAATGATACTTTTCCAACAGCTATGCACATTGCTGCATACAAAATGCTGATTGAAACTACTATTCCAGGTATTACTAAATTAAGAGACACTCTTGCAGCTAAAGCTGAAGCATTTAAGCACGTAGTTAAAATTGGTCGTACGCACTTTATGGATGCAACTCCATTAACCTTAGGTCAGGAGTTTTCAGGTTATGTTTCTCAATTAAACCATGGCTTAAAAGCCATCAATAATACCTTGGCGCATCTTTCGGAATTAGCTTTGGGTGGAACTGCCGTTGGAACAGGAATTAACACCCCAAAAGGTTATTCAGAGAATGTGGCTAAACACATTGCTAACTTAACAGGACTGCCTTTTGTAACTGCTGAGAATAAGTTTGAAGCCTTAGCTGCTCACGATGCAATTGTTGAAGCTCATGGTGCTTTAAAAACAGTTGCTGTTAGCATGATGAAAATCGGTAACGATATCCGAATGTTATCATCTGGTCCTCGTTCAGGTATTGGTGAGATCCATATTCCGGATAATGAGCCAGGTTCTTCAATTATGCCAGGTAAAGTAAACCCTACTCAATGTGAAGCTATGACCATGGTTGCAGCTCAGGTTTTAGGAAACGATGTAGCAATTAATATTGGAGGTTCAAACGGTCACTTTGAATTGAACGTTTTCAAGCCAATGATGATCTATAACTTCTTGCATTCAGCGCGTTTAATTGGTGATGTTTGTGTTTCTTTCAATGATAAATGTGCGACCGGGATTGAGCCAATTGAGAAGAACATTAGCAACCACCTGAACAATTCGTTGATGCTTGTAACTTCCTTAAATACAAAAATTGGGTATTACAAAGCAGCTGAAATTGCTCAAACAGCACACAAACAAGGTAAAACTTTAAAAGAAACTGCTGTTGAATTAGGTTATGTTACGGCTGAACAGTTCGACGAGTGGGTTAACCCATTAGATATGGTAGGTGAAATTAAGTAACCTATAACAATAAGTGTGATTGTCAATTTTGGCAATCACACTTTCTTTTTCAGTTTTATATTCCCCGTATAAAATTTACCAATTACCTTTTGTTCAATATTATTTATTTTGCCTTTTTAACAGTTATTAGCAATTGTAATGAGCAGACTTACCACCGAAGAAAGACAACAAAGGTCATTGTTAAACCTGCAGAGATTAAGAGAGCAATCGCGTAGAGATAGAGCCATTAATTTTTTATATCGAAAAAGTAAATTCTTTAAGGTGACTGTCTATGTCAGGTGCTTTTTTATTCTTTTTACAGTTCTGAATTATCTGCCGTTCTTACCTTTCAAATCGACTCCAGAGGAAGTTACAGGGTACTCTTTTAGTAGCTCTCGGACAAAATATGGAGGGTCGTCTACTACCAATTATAACTATTCTACAACGGAGGGCAATGTTTACACAACACCAATTGGAGGTTGCGTTAGTATCAATAAGGGTGATCATATAATAGCGTATCGAAATGTTTTTTTTAAAGCGACGGCGATTTCAAAAGTGGATAACTCATGCTTTAACTATACTTCTAATATTGCTATGGTAAAAATATTTCTAACCATGCTATCTATCTTATCCATCCTTACTTTTTTCAAAAGAGGCTGGCTCGAGGAAGAAGAACAGCTGAATGCAATTATGCTTGCCGGTTTAGGGTTAACTATTTGGTATTTTTTTGCGTAATCTAAATAAGTATTTTAAGTAAGACTAATAACCTTATTTAAGTAATCACACTAATAAGACTTAAATTGCTAGGAAAAACTTGCAATGAACAGCACCCCTATTCAAACCCCTCGTCTCGTCCTTCGTCCTATCCTTCCGGAAGATGAATCAGCACTTTTTGAGCTCGATTCCAACCCGGAAGTGCATCGTTATTTAGGAAATAAACCTGTAAAGGCTATTGATGAAATACAGGAAGTTATTAAAATGATCCATCAGCAATACAAAGAAAACGGGATCGGTCGTTGGGCGGTAATTGAAAAGGAATCAGGTAATTTTATGGGTTGGGCTGGGTTGAAATTGGTAAAAGAGCCTGTGAACAATCAGATTAATTACTATGATCTCGGTTATCGTTTTATACCAGACTATTGGAACAAAGGATATGCAACAGAGGCTGCATTGGCTTGGGTTGATTATGCCTTTGAACAATTGAATCTTGATGAATTAATTGGGGTTGCTGATGTAGACAACCTTGGCTCAAGAAAGGTTTTGGAAAAGGTAGGACTAAAGCACGTTGAAACCTTTGATTACCATGGAGCCGAGCAAGTTTGGCTTAAGATTACACGACAAGACTGGGAGCAATTGAAAAGGAAAGCTTATATTCATTGATTCAAAACGCTGTTTAACAAGTGGCTATCAATATATTTAGAGCTCTTTTTCTATTTTTACACAAAGCATGTCCATGAAATCATTAAACATATTACTGGTAGTAGTTTCTTTGGTAACTACAGTTAGTTGCAAAAAAGATCGGGATGCAGACTTAACGACTAAGTTAACCGGAAGCTGGGAGTGGGTTTATTCAGTTGGCGGTTTGACCGGAAATCAAAAGACTTATCCGAAGGAAACCTCAAGAGTTGTATTCACCACCGATAAAACCTTTAGAACACTTGCAAATGGGCAAACAATTCGAGAAGGAAAGTATGATATCGTTTATATCGATAATATCTTTTCCACCGAAAAAGCTCCGGCAATAAAATTTGTTGACTTGGCAGGTAATAGTGAAGACAATCTGTTTACCATAACAGTCGATACATTGACCTTTATAGATAATCATGTTGAGCCATTCGGTCATGTGTACGTTAGGGTGAAAGAGGTGAAATAAATTCAGTTTACAGTAACCGAAAGAAATATTGGCAGAAGAGACTCAACTCGAAAAATATTGGTATTGTTTTAAAAAAACAGGAAAATAATTAAGATAGACGCGACTAATTTTGATTATCAACTTGAAGATATCGAGGAAAAAATAAATGCATTTATTCATTAAAAAAACAGCTCTCCTCTTAATCGTTAGTTGTTTGAGCTTTTCTGTTTTTGCTCAGATAAAAAGGTCCAACTTCAATGTAGTTGCCTTTTATACAGCTAAGAACGATGAAGCACATATCAGTTTCGTCCATGAAGCTAATCGCTGGTTCACCAAAATGAGTAGTCAATATCATTTTAAATACGATTCGACTAATAACTGGAATAACCTGAACGAAACGTTTCTTTCTAATTATCAAATCGTGATTTTTCTGGATACCCGACCTGATTCGCTATCTCAACGATTGACGTTTGAAAAATATATGGAAAGAGGTGGAGCCTGGATGGGCTTTCACTTTGCAGCATTTGCGCTGAATGATTCTTCCTATCCACAAAACTGGGATTGGTATCATAATAAGTTCTTAGGTTCGGGTGAATATAGTTGCAATACATGGCGACCTACCTCAGCTATTCTGAAAGTGGAAGACAATAAACATTCGGCTACAAAAGGTCTGCCGAAGACCTTTAAATCTGCTCCTAATGAATGGTATCGATGGAGTAATGACTTACGCCAAAACCCTGAAATTAAAATCTTGTTATCAATTGACTCAATGAGCTTCCCTCTGGGAACAGGGCCTAAGCCGAATGAAATATGGCACAAGGGTTATTATCCGGTAGTTTGGACTAACACACGCTATAAAATGATCTACATCAATATGGGTCATAATGATATTGATTACGAGCACAAGACCAATAAAGAATTGTCGTTTACTTTCGATAATGAAACTCAAAATCAGTTAGTGATCAATTCTTTGCTATGGCTGGGGAAGAAAAAGTAAAGGTTGGATATAGCCGTGTGCTAAAGTTAGCTATTTGCGTTCAGCCAGTTCAGCTTTTCGGGCTAATTCACTGTTTTTGCCAATTGTTTTATAGTCACCGGTACCTTTTAAGATATTATAGTAGTTCACTTTTTGAGTAAAAAGTTTTAGGGCCTCATTCAATTCTATGTCGTACTTAAACGATGATTCAATACGGCCCCGTTGGTAGTAATATCTCGATACGATTTCGTTTTCTAATAATTGAGAAATTTCGGGTTTAAATTCGACAAGGTCGTCCTTCCGATTATTTTGTGCTTTAAATTTAAGCACTTCGTATTGCTCGTTAATTTGATCAAAGTATTTTTCCTTTTTGGTTACTTTTTCAAGGTCTTCAAGCAGTTTATCACTTTGTGTGGAATAACTAAAGGATTGACTGTTCACAAACTCAACAAACTCATTGTATTCATTAGGTCTAATTCGAAACTCGCGAGCCTGCTTTATACTGTTATTTTTTAGTCGAAACGTCGTTCCGTAGTCAAAGATCAAATTATTCTCAATCAAGGCTGCCGCCAGTGAACTAAAATAATAGGGTTTAACGTACACATCCGGTGTAATACCGCGACCATCATAGACAACACGTCCGTTTTTGGTCCTGAATTCGGATATTAACGAATCGGCAATGTTTATTGCCTGTCCATTAGTGTTTTTATGCAGGTAATCTATTTTCTGAATACATCTTCCGCTTGGAGTATAGTATTTAGCAATAGTAATTTTCAGCAAGCTATTGTAAGGAAGTTTTAATGTTTGTTGAACAAGTCCTTTTCCAAAACTTTGTTGTCCTATGATCACCCCTCGGTCAAGGTCCTGCATGGCGCCGGCAACTATCTCAGATGCAGAGGCCGTTCCGTCATCTACTAAAACAACTAATGGAATGGAGTTATCTAATGGCAAAGCACCTGCATGATATACATAATTGTTCTGCGGCAAGCGACCTTTTTGTGTAACCACAGTTTCGCCTTTGGCAACAAAATAATTCACTATTTTAACTGCTTCTTGTAAAATTCCGCCTCCATTGCCGCGTAGATCAAGCACCAGGGCTGTTATTTTATACTTTTTCTTTAAGGCCAAAAAAGCATCTTTAACCTCAAGGGCAGAACCTTCTAAAAAGCGGTCGAGTTTTATATAACCTACCTGGTTTGTTAATATTCCGGAATAAGAAACATTAGGAAACTTGATCTCTGCACGGGCAAGCTTTTTCTCAATTGGTTTGGTTTCTCCCGTGCGAAGTATAGAAATAGTTAATGCAGAGCTATTGGCTCCTTTTAACAATTCGCTTACTTCATCATTGCTTTTATTGTCTAATGAAACACCGTTGATGGAAAGCATCTGATCGCCGGCTCTGATATCCGCTTTTTGAGCCGGAAAGCCTTCGTAGGTTTCAGAAACATACGTTTTGTTATTTTTTTGAAGAATTAATGCGCCAATACCTCCATATTCATTGGAGACATAATTCATCTTAAATGTTTCGATATCTGATTCGGGAATGTATTCGGTATAAGGATCGAGGGAACTATCGATCGCATTAGAAGCCGTATTGATAAGTTTGGCAGGGTCTACTTTATCAACGTAATTGAGATTAATTTCGCGGTAAACACCAGCAAATATGTCAAGGTTTTTGGTGATCTCGAATTGTTCATCAATCGCCTTAAACGACAAAAACAGTCCGGCACCGATACCAGCAGTTAAAAATATGTTTCTGGGCGACCGAAAGAAAGCACCTACCTTGTTCATAAAGTTTATTTCACCTAAGCTAAATAATACTCTCTAAAAACGGAAAATTTACAATGGTATTGTTGCTTAATCGAGGCTAACTGTAAGGCCTTTAAACTTAAGTATATTATAATACTCTACCAGATTACGGCGGGCGCCCTCTAAAAGAATGTATTTGCCTTTAGTATGAACAACCCATGCAATAGCCTCTGCCTCGTCGTATGATTTCTTGATATACTTGATAAGACAGGCAATTACATGCTCAAAGGTGTTAAAATCATCATTCCAAAGTACAAGCTTTACAGGCTCACCCACTTCGGTCGATACTTCAACTTCCTCAACAACTTCGGTTTCAATAACCGTACTCATCATTATAAGCGGTTGTTTTCTTTATTCGACTGCATTTTGCTTAGCATAAACTCAACATAATTGCGGTCTTTGTTAATTGCTTTCATTAATCTGTTGATGAAATCGTCCTCCTGTCCCGGAACAAAAGTTAACTCTTCATCAGTTAATCGATTGTATTTACGTTTGATCTTGGTTTTAACTTGATTCCAGTTTGCTGAATTAATCAGATTGCTCATTTACTACAATTATTTAGTGCAAAAATAAGAGATTGCACGGGTTATGACAAGGGAAGTTTTGGAGGAATTGCCGTACTATTAACTATTGCATGTGTAAAGTTTGAAAACGGATGAAGGGTAATGGTACTTTAACCTTAGCAAATGCATAGTCTAAAGAAAATAGCATTCGATTTTCAGAAGTTAATATCCTAAACAAAGGTTGAATACTTAAAAACTTGGTTGCGATTTTCTATAGAAAAAAGATTGAGAACTATAAATAAAAGCTTTTCTGCTAATCCTTTATACAACGAATAGCCGCTCCATTTTGCCGACTGCCTGTAATTATGAGCGCATCAGTACCATCGTTCTTCAAGAGTACAGCGTTGGCTTCTGCAAAATCTTCCGTAATTGTCCACCAATAACAACTATTGCCTATAAAGGAAAAGGCTCCAGTATTTAGTCGGGAACCGTTGGGTAGTCCGTTAAAACCACTGGAATTGGTTGCTCCTGTATTAGGTGTAGTCCAATGTGCAAGGCCGGCTTCTTTCAATTCGCCGCCTGCCGTTGATGATCCTCCAAGAAAATTAATTAGAGTTTCCCATTCCTCTCTGCTGGGCACATGCCAACCAGGAGGGGCAATTTTTCGGGAATCAACACCAGCATGCCAATTATAGAGTTTACCGTACAAGCTGTTATTGGCCGCTTCATTATTATACACGCTGACTGCACCGGACGTAGTGCTCCCCCAGGCAGCATCATTTAAAGATGGTATCTCATCCCCATTTTGATAATGTGTCGTTTTTAGGTTTTCTAACATCCATGTCTGGTTTCCTATTGTCTTGACAGGATAAATATTGCCATCAATATCTGTTACGGTGGTGGTAGACACTGCTGATGTTGTAAAGAGAACCTCATTGCCATAAGCTGTACCTACACTGTTGGTGGCGTAAGCCCGAATATAATAGGTTGTAGCAGGTAAAAGTCCTGTTGCATAACTGGTAAAGATCCTACCATCAGAACTCAAAATCGTTTTAGAATTTGAAATGGTTGGATCATGGCTTGTACTCCAGCATATGCCACGTGCTGATACCGATGCTCCGCCATCATCTAAAATATGTCCACCGCTTGATCCGGTGGTTTGCGAAATTGCCCCTACTTCATCAGTGACCACAGTAGCCAGCGTCGCTGCATCAATCGGTGCCGAGTCAGAAGATTTACTGCATCCCGAGGCGAGTAATAGAAAGAATACTGCAGCCAGTAGCACCGGAAGTGCCAAAAAATTTGTACTCCATCTTTCTGTATTGATATTGAAAATTTTGTAGGGCGCCGGAAAAGGCATTGGGCAGGTGTGTTGTGTTATATGCTTTCTCATACCAACAGGCATTTGCTATATTAATATAACGAAAAAGCAAACAGGAAAAAAGCATTTATTCTGGCAGAGGGCTAGCTTCAATCAAACAAAAAAGCGACAACCGGAGTCGTCGCTTTTCGATTATAAGTAAATGTTTATTTCTTCAACTATTTCTGTGCCTCGTCCAACAAGGTTTTACAACGCTCAGCTCCCCAGTCAGGAGCAAATGCGAATGCTGGTTTGTAGTTTTCAAATTTTTTCATGGCATCCTGTAGCATTGGCAATGCTAATTTTTTACCACCACCGTAGGCTTCAGGAGTATAAAAAGTGTTTTGAGCTAAAATGAATGCTGCACGAGGGTTGTTTTGATCCAGTTCTTTAGCTTTTTGCAGATTACCCATAGCAGCCTGAATGTCCATATAGCGGTTCATTGGATCTACATATACTTTCATCAGTTTAATATAGCCGGCTAATGCTTCAAGTTCCGAGTTGGTCGGTTGGATGGCCTGAGCTTGTAAGGTAAGGTTAAGAGCTTTATCAAAGATGCCGTCTTTTTTGTTTTGATCTTGCTCGAAGTGGCCGCTAACAAGTAAGTTGTAGGCCGAGTAGTAAAAGGGAAGCCATTGTGTTTTTTCGGTGGTTGCAACACGTTCGAAGAAGTTGGCGGTTGCCAAAAAGTCTTCGCCACTTTTGGCGCTTTTCATCATTTCCAGCCCTTTGGTCATTCCTTTATCAAAGTTCGGACTTTGAGCAAAGGCAATTGTGGTAGCAAAAATAGCTGCGATTGTTAGGAGTGTAGTTTTCATAATTATTAGTTCTAAATAGTTAATGTTCTAATGTGATTATTGAATTATAAAGCGTTAAAGTCGGAACTGCCAATGGTAATGAACATACCCAAAAAGATCGTCCTTCGAGCCGGCGGTTCAATGGGCTGACGAACTGAGCCATCTTTCGAGTAATTATATCCATAGATATTAGTTATCCCTGGAACATTATTTATCGATAAATAAACCACTGTAAACTGACGCATTACCCGGGTTAAATAGCTGATGTTCATACTTAGGTTATGATAATCACGAGTTCTATCACTCATGAAATCAATATTATTTGGGTTGTAATACGGACGGCCTGAAGCATAGGTGTATGTGAACCCTACTTGTGAGTGAATAGCGGTTAAATATTGTTTGTACACCAAGCTAAGGGTGTGTTTAGCAGCAAAACTTGGACGGGCGGCTGTCGGATAATCATTGAAATTACGTTTGGTATCCAAAAATGAGTAGCTGATCCAGTAATCGGCGGTTGGTAAGGTTTTTCGGTCTCTCCAAAAAATATCAACACCACGGGCATAGCCATTCCCATTATTATTCAGATTATTGAAATCATCACTGGTGTATTTTACCAAGTTATTGTAGTTCTTGTAATAGGCTTCAGCTCTGAAAGTTCGCTTATCGGTCATGTACTGATAATTCAGAATGTAATGATCAGCCGATTGGAAGTCCAGATTTTGATCCGTGATCAATAGATTATCATCCGGATTTTGGTAAAATCTGCCATAAGCCATAGAGGTTTGAGAATTCTTATTGAGTTTATAACTCAGCGATAAGCGAGGAGCCAGGTTGGTTTGTTGCATTAAGCTCGAGTTTTCTAGTCTTAAACCGATACGGGCAACTAATGATCTAGTGAAATAATAATCAGTTTCCGCAAAAGTTGCAGTTTGATTGTCGGTAAAGTTTCGTGTATTACCATTAAAACGTTGGTGTTTGAAAGTGATGAGTTAGATCCTCAAGATTGTCATAATTGAGGCCCAATTTTCCGTTCGAGAACTCAGAATAAAACTTGAACATGCCGGTTTTGCCAGTTTTCAACTTATAGTTTGCTGATGCACTGTAACTGTGTGGGGCATAATTCCAATGAGCCTGTTGTTTCACCAACTCGTAATATGGTTGCAGGTTAATATATTGTCCGCCAACTTGCAGAGAGCTGTTTTTGAATTTATTGGTTTGAACCAATCCTCCTCCAACACTCATAATGCTTACCCCTGTGGTTGTTTTAGGTTCGAGGTCTTTACTTTCAAGTACCAAAGCCGATGAAAGAGCTTGTCCGTATTGAGCAGAATAGCCTCCCGCACTAAAACTCATACCCTTAAACATAAATGGAGAAAATCGTCCACGAGAGGCAATATCAGGTAAGTCATTCAGGTAAGGATTTTTGATCAGCATGCCGTCAAAGTACATCTTGGTTTCTGATGCAGCTCCTCCACGGACCAATAAGCCTTGTTCAGAACTTGCAGCTTGTGTGCCCGGTAAAGTTTGAAGTGCAGAGATAATATCAGCCTCAGCACCGGCAGTTGTGGCAATATCCAATGATTTAAGTTGGGCCATCTTGCTGCGATCATTGGCTTCCATTGTTCCTGCAGTAACAACAACCGTATTTAGTTCTGTAGCTTCTTCTTCTAAAGTAATTGTTAGTTCGATAGTTGTGCCGTTTAGAGAAATTGGCTGCATGTTAACCTCATAACCTGTCAAATTAGTTATCAGTTCTTTATTGCCTTTTTCATCCGTGGTAAATGAAAATTTGCCGTCTTTACCGGAGGTTGCTCCATCATAAGAATCTTTAATAGCGATTGCCGCCCCACTTAGCACCTGGCCTTTCTGATTTTTAATCACACCGGAAACCTTGGTTTGAGCGAAAGATCCAATTGCAATCAATAACAAGGAAAGCGTGAGTGGTATTAGATGTGTTTTCATTAGTTGTGTTAGGGTTGATGGATCAAATTTGGCTATAAAGACTGCTTTTATAAACACTTTACCGATGAACACGACAATTAGCCCGATGAAATGCTTAATAATAACGGTGAACGGCAATTGGCATCATCCACCGATGATTATCATTTATTCACCGAAACATTAATAACGGGTTATAAAAAAAATACCACCATTGTTAAGCTTAAAAAACTTTCAATGAACTATAGTAATTCATGATGCATTTTATTAACTTCCAGTAATTTACACTCTCAAAATGACTCGAAACTATAAGTTGTTTTCTGTGCTTGCCTCACAGATATCGTTACTACTCTTTTTAAGTGTTGGTTGTCGTGAAAAAACTGCTACAGTAGGGCCGCCATCCGAGGTCTCCGTTATTAACTCTCAACAAGTAAATGTTCCAATTTATCAGGAATATGTTGGACAAACCTATGGTTTAGCTGATGTTGACATTAGAGCACGAGTTGAAGGTTGGGTAACGGGTATGTATTTCAAGGAGGGAACTAAAGTAAATAAAGGTACTCTACTTTACACTATCGATGATATGCAATACAAAACCCGTGTTGATCAGGCGGCGGGCAATGTGGCATCAGCAAAAACAGAAGTAGCTAGAGCACAAAGCCAGCTTAACCGGGTAAGGCCTTTAGCCGAGATGAATGCATTAAGCAAAATGGACCTTGATAACGCTCAGGCCGAATATAATGCCGCAAAAGCCCGTCAGCAGGTTGCCGAAGCAGCGTTGCAGAATTCAAAAATTGAACTGGGGTATGCTAAAGTCTATGCCCCCATAGATGGAATTATTGGAATTTCCAATGTTCGGGTTGGAGACTATGTAAGCCGGGTCAATTCAAATATACTCTCTACTATTTCCCAGACAGGTACAGTAAGAGTTCGCTTTCAGATAAATGAAACCGAATTCTTAAAGTTTATGCGTAGTTATAAAGGCGACCAGGCCGTTCGACAGGATGTTACCCTAATACTGCCCGATAACTCTGTATTTAACGAAAAAGGTAAAATTGATTTTGCGAACCGCCAGATAGACCCTGAGACCGGATCAATTACGCTCGAAGCTTCATTTGCTAATCAAGCCGGATTATTGCGACCTGGTCTGTATGTAAAGGTTGAGCTACTTGCCAGCAATTATCCTAATGCTGTTGTAGTGCCTCAGCGGGCAGTTAATCAAATTCAGAGTTTATATCAGGTTTTTGTAGTGGACAAAACCAATACACTAAAAGTTAGAATTGTGGAAGTTGGGCCACGTGTTGGAGATATGTGGATTATAACAAAAGGTCTTGACCCCAATGAACGGGTAGCTCTTATTGGAACTGCGGCCTTATCCGACAATTCAAAAGTTACACCGATTGAAGCCAAATGGACACCGGTAGTTCCTGGAAAAGGAATTTAACTACCCTAGCCAATTAATCGCATCTAAAACACAGATTCATGAGTGAGTTTTTCATCAGAAGGCCTATTGTGGCCATGGTTATCTCCATAATAATGGTTTTAATGGGATTGTTAACGCTGCGAAATATTCCAATAGCTCAGTATCCCGAAATTACTCCACCAATGATCCAGGTAACATCGGTTTACACCGGTGCAAGCGCCGTAAATGTTGAGCAAGCCGTTGCTACACCTATTGAACAACAGGTAAACGGGGTGGAACAAATGCTTTATATGAAATCTGTTAATGCCGGCGACGGGTCATTAACGCTACAGGTTTCTTTTGAAGTAGGGGTTAATCTCGATAATGCCAACATGCTTACACAAAACAGGGTTTCGCAAGCCAATGCTAAGTTACCTGCTGAAGTGAAAAGCTACGGTGTTACTACAAAAAAATCACTAGTTTTCCCTTTGTTACTAATTTCTTTGTCATCGCCAAACGGCTCATACAATGGCACATTCTTAAGCAATTATGCCAATATTAATATTGTCGACCGTATTTCTCGAATTTCCGGAGTAGGTAACGTTACCCTTTTTGGGGGATATGACTACTCTATGCGTATTTGGTTAAATCCCGACAGACTTTCGAAACTGAATCTTACTGCTAACGATGTGATCAATGCTGTTAAAAAACAAAATGCCATTGTACCCGGCGGAAAGTTTGGCGGTCCACCCTCTCCCAAAGGTGTTGACAATACCTACACCATTCGCTTGCAAGACCGATTAGCTACAGAAGATGAGTTTGGAAATATTGTAGTAAAATCAAGCTCGCAAGGAGCGATGGTTCGATTGAAAGATGTAGCGCGAATTGAATTGGGTGCTGAAAACTATATCTCCTACAGCCGGCTTAACCAAAAGCAAGCCGCAACAATAGCCGTTTATCAATTACCCGGATCAAATGCCTTGGACGTGGCTGCTAAGGTAAAGTCTACAATTGAAGAGATGTCAAAAAGCTTTCCTCCTGATTTAAAATATGACGTTTCATTGGATACTACCGCATCAGTAACGGTAGGGATTGAGGAAATTATCCATACACTTTTTGAAGCGGTTATCCTGGTAATCCTTGTGGTGTTTATTTTCTTGCAAGATTGGAGGGCTACACTAATTCCATTACTTACTGTTCCGGTTTCGCTGATCGGAACATTTATGGTATTTCCATTATTAGGTTTTTCGGTAAACGTGTTATCTCTTCTAGGCTTGGTATTAGCAATCGGGATTGTGGTCGACGACGCAATTGTGGTAGTTGAGGCAGTAATGCATAATATTGAACATGGAATGAGTCCTAGGGATGCAACCAGCAAGGCTATGCAGGAAGTAGGAGGGCCGGTAATTGCCATCGCCCTGATTCTCGCCGCTGTATTTATCCCAGTTGCACTGGCAGGTGGTATTACCGGGCGACTGTACCAACAGTTTGCTATTACTATTGCCATTTCTGTAGGCTTTTCAGCATTTAATGCTTTAACCTTAAGTCCTGCATTATCGGCTATGTTGCTTCGTCCTAAAAAAGAAAGCAAAGGATGGCTGGACAAGTTTTTTGATTGGTTCAACAAAATGTTTGGTTCATTTACCGATAAGTATGTTGCTATTGTTCAAGGTTTTGTGAAAAAATCATTCCGATCCATACTCTTTACATTAATAGTTGTTGTAGGCGTGGTCGTGCTGGCCAAACTAATTCCATCCGGATTTGTGCCTGAAGAAGACCAAGGCTATTACATGTTGAACATACAGTTGCCTGATGCCGCATCGCTAGGACGAACCGATGAAGTGGCTCATAAGATTGAACAGATTCTCGGAAAAATTGACGGGATCCAATTTTATACCACAATTATGGGCTATAGTATGGTTACATCAGCCTATACAACCAATACCGCTTTTGTGTTTGTTGCCTTAAAACCCTGGGATGAAAGGAAACATACTGTTTTTGATATCATTAAACAAACAAATACCGAATTCGCTCGTGAGATTACTGAGGCCACAGCTATAGCTTTTGGCCCACCCCCAATTATCGGTTTGGGAACCGGTGCTGGTTTTACCATTATGCTGCAAGATAAAACTGGTAATACTCCTGACTATTTATTCAATGAGTCAAAGAAATTTATTGCAGCAGCTTCAAAGCGTCCTGAAATCGGCAGGATATTTACAGCCTATCGTTCGAACGTGCCTCAAAAGAAAATTACCGTTGACCTTGATAAGGCCGAGAAACTAGAAGTTGATCTATCCGAGTTAAACAGTACTATATCTTCTTATCTGGGTAGTGCTTATGTGAACGACTTTAACAAATTTGGCCGGCAATATAAGGTGTATGTGCAGGCTGACTCTAACTATCGCACTAGTCCGAAGGACATGAACCTATTCTTTGTCAGAAGTAGAAATGGTTCTATAGTTCCAATAAGCACATTGGTTACAGTTACAGATACTGTAGGCCCTGAATTCACTAACCGCTTTAATATGTACCGATCTGCAGAGCTTAATGGAACTCCTGCAGAGGGTTACAGTTCTTCTCAAGCTTTAAAAGCATTAGAAGAAACAGCGGCACAGGTACTTCCTAAAGATCTGCAATATTCCTGGAGTAATATGTCATATCAGGAAAAAGCGGCGGAAGGAACGGCAGGGGTAATGTTTGCAACGGCACTTGTCTTTGTGTTTCTGATCCTTGCGGCACAATATGAAAGTTGGAAGTTACCTTTCAGCGTATTGCTCGGAACCCCGTTTGCTGTTTTAGGAGCATTCCTTGGACTTTGGCTTTGTGGATTTTTTAGCTCCAGCTATCAAAATAACGTATTTGCCCAAATTGGTTTGGTAATGCTTATCGGACTTGCGGCTAAAAATGCTATCCTTATTGTTGAGTTTGCAAAAGAATCACATGAAAAACATGGTAAATCTGTAATGGATGCGGCCATAGAGGCAGCCAGATTGCGGTTTAGACCAATTCTTATGACAGCATTTGCTTTTATCTTAGGTGTAGTTCCTCTTCTTACAGCCTCAGGAGCTGTTGCAGAAGCACGTAAAGTTATTGGCATGGCCGTATTTGCCGGAATGCTTATCGCTACCATACTGGGAGTGCTCTTTGTCCCTTCTTTCTTTACCTGGATAGAATCGAGGGGTAAGAAGAAAAATGAAAGTGAAAGTACAAACACACAAACAGGACACTAATATGAACCGACAACTCATAACTTTTACCGGTATTTTGTTCCTGCTTACAGGCTGCCTTGTTGGTCCAAAATATAGCAGGCCTCAAATGGATGTGCCAACATCATATGCACAGCAATCAGACTCACTCCGACGTGATTCTATCGCTAATATAAAGTGGTTTGAACTTTATCAGGACAGCACCTTACAGCACCTCATTCGTATTGCATTAGAGCAAAACAAAGATTTGAAAACGGCTGTTGCCAGGGTTGAAGAATCAAAAGCTGTTTTGGGCTTTAATAAGGCCAATCTTTATCCCTTTTTAAACTATAATGTGCAAGCCGGTTATAATAAGCTAAATGAAAATGCGCAGTTTGGGGGTGTTGGCTTTGATGGAGAGTCGTATAATTTGTTAGGTACTGTAAATTGGGAAATTGATCTGTGGGGGAAACTTCGCCACGCTAACCGCTCTGCGTTTGCCCAGTTGTTGGCTGATGAAGAAAATCGGAAAGCAATTACAGTGAGTGTAATTGCCCAAGTAGCAGAGCTCTACTTTCAGCTGAGAGGCTTGGATGAGCGACTGACTATCTCCAGAAATACAGTCAAAACCCGTACGGAGAGCTATGATTTGATAAAGGCCCGTTTTGACAAAGGATATGTTGCCGAAATTGATAAGTTTCAGGCCGAACAACAGGTTGCCTTTGCGATGGCCAATATTCCGCAAATAGAGCGGGAGATTGTTCAAACCGAAAATGCTCTCAGAGTTTTGTTAGGACAAATTCCCGGCTCAGTGCCAAGAGGTCTTTTAAACACAAATCAAGGAATTAGCCTTGAGATCCCTGCCGGGCTGCCCTCTGATTTAATTGAAAGACGTCCGGATGTAAAAGCCGCAGAAAACTCATTAATTGCCCAAAACGAACAGATTGGTGTTGCTCAGGCAATGCGCTTCCCATCATTGGCATTAACTGGATTTGGCGGTGTGGCTAGTAATGACTTAGGTAATCTCTTGCAGAATGGTTCTTTAGCCGTTGGTGTTGCTGGTCAGTTGTTTGGGCCAATTTTTAACTTTGGACAAAATAAACGCAGAGTTGAAATAGAAAGAAAACGGACAGAGCAGTTATTGTATCAATATGAAAAAACAGTATTGATTGCCTTTAGTGATGTTGAAAATTCATTAAAAGCGGTTAAAACGTTTCAGGATGAGTATGCGGCTCGAAATAAAGAGGTAATAGCAAACAGAAATATTGTTTCACTTTCAAGAGCTAGGTATGATGGTGGCTTTACCACATTCCTGGAAGTTTTGGAGTCGGAGCGTCAGTTGTATGAATCAGAATTAAACACTTCAATTACCAAACAAAATCAATTAGCTGCTACAGTGCAACTTTATAAATCATTAGGTGGAGGATGGTAGGTCAGGTATAAAATTTAAGAAGTTGGCTTGCTACTAATTTCGACAAGCCAACGCCTTAAATTTCCTTAATAGTATTAATTATAAACAAACTCCTTTAGATATCTAAAATTCGCTTCAGATTATCTGTATAACTGCGACTGGTAGAAATTTTAGTTCCGTTGCTATCATTCATAACAGCAATTAAAGCACCGTTAAAGCCCTTTCGAACTTCCTTCATATTTTCCGTGTTGATTATACATCCACGATGAACTCGCAGAAAGCATTCGGGTAGTTTATTTTCTAAGGTCGATAGCGTATAATCGGTGAGGTATGAATTTCCTGACAGGGTTTTGAGGGAAACATACTTTTCATCAGCCTCAATATGGCTTATTTCTGAAGTTTTAATTAGTAAGAACTTATCACCTATTTTAACGGGTAATGCTTTAAGCTCTTTTTTGGGCTGCAGTTTTTCAATTATTGTCAACAGGTTTTCGGTGTGGGCCGTGTCTTTCTGTTCGTTTACTTTCTGAAGCTTGGCAACTGTCAATTCTAACCGTTCAGGTTCAATGGGTTTTAGCAAATAATCAATAGAGTTCTCTTCAAAAGCTTTTATAGCATACTGATCAAAGGCAGTTGTGAAAACCACTAATGGAATAAATGACAATTTACTTAACATCTCAAATCCGTTAAGTAAAGGCATTTCAATGTCGAGAAAAATCAGGTCAGGTCTTAGCTCTTCAATAAGCTGGCGACCTTCTTCTCCATTAGCAGCCTCTGCTTCAATTGAGAAAAACTGTTCGTGGCTACCCAGAAGCCGCTTTAATCGATTGCGAGCCAAAGGCTCATCGTCAATAATGATAGTATTAAACCGAGGCATTAATTAGAAGGCGGTTTTGGTAAATGTCGAATGTTGTCGTCCTCAGTATTATCTTCATTTTCTTCTTCCTCCTCGTCTTCGTCCCAAATGTCAGAAAAGCCCTCACTTTCGTCATCAATTAATTCTTCATCTCCGTAGTCAACCACCATTGGCGTTACGTCTACTTCAAACCACTCATAAAACATCTCAATGGTAATGTCTTGTGGCCAGGTTTCTTGAGCCATTGAAACACCAAATAGTTCATCGATAAAAAACTGCTCGAAGTTCTCTTCTAGGTACTCTTCTATTTCTTCATCGCTATCGAAAACAGGAATGAGAAAGGTCGTTTTTTCTGTTTGATTGATTTCTTCCAATGATGCGAATGATTCATCGGGAAAAATAGAGTTATACCAATTGAGATAAGGTAGTTTATAGTGAAGATGCAGTGAGAAGCGATTAAGAAATTTCATGTTTTTAGGATTTGAAAACGAATTTCGGAATAATAATCTGAATTCTCTTCTCCGGAGTCTTCATAATATTCAATTTATACTCGTCATTGTAGAGTAGCTTCAATTTGTCAAATGTACTTTGTAAGCCATAGCCAGGATTAAGTTCCGTTGGAAAATCAGGGCCATTGTCAGCTACCCAAAGTTTTAGTTCGTTTTCATTAGTACGTTCGGCACCAATTTCAATTTTTCCGTGCTGAGCAACCTTTGAAATGCCGTGCTTGATAGAGTTCTCAATCAATGGCTGAAGCAAGAAACGCGGGATTTTTTCTTCATTTAAGGAGTTGTCAATTGTAAACGTTGTTTGCAAGCGATCTCCTAGTCGAATACTTTCAATATCTAGGTATGTTTTAACGATGTCAATTTCATAAGCCAGTGAGGTATAGTTTTCGTCGGAGCTATTTATCGCATATCGAAATAACTTTGAAAGTTTCAGTACCATTTCTTCAGCTTTATCAGCATCCTGGTGAATAAGTGAAGCAATGGAGTTTAAAGAGTTGTACAGAAAATGAGGGTTTATTTTTGATTGAAGGGCTTCGAGCTCGGCTCTTGTTTTTAACTCTTGAAGTTTTGCGAGCTGATAATCACTGTCTCTTAGCTTTAGTTCATAATTTACTTTCTGAAGCATATTTAACTGCCTGAAACCTCCAATTAAAAATCCAAGAAACAAGTTAAATGCAATGGAAGGTATTTGCTTGTCGAAACTTACCCAATTGCCATAGATCAGGTAGATCATAAAAAAGCAAAACTCTGTCGCAAAAAAAATCCCGACAAACATTAACGCAAGATCAAGCGCAATTTCTTTAGGAGTGTATTCTTTTTTTCGGTTAAATAGACATCTGGATAAATAGATAAGGTTGGTAATGGTATGAGTGATTACAATTGAAAAAAGAAAAGAGATGAAGATGCTTTTGCCAGAAAGTTTAAAATCCTGTAAGTAGTTAAGCAAGCAGATGGCCACTCCAACCACAAGTCCGGTTTTTCCATACTTCAGGTTGTAATAAAGCAATGAGTGCTCATGTTTTTTTTGTACGCTATTTGGTTGACTCATAATACGAATGTACAATTTAACCTTTCTGAAATGTTTTTTTTACGATAAGCTGTCAGTATTGAAAGATAAAATGCTGAATTTTGCCGACGGATAACCTCCAACGTTTAGCTGTGAGATCTGATATCAGCTAAAAAAATGTTCGTATATTAAATAAAGCTAAAATTAAATCTTATGAAAATTAAAGCACTATTATTAGCAGCGCTTTTAACTATTGCGAGTATCATGCCCGCTTGTAAAAATATGACTGGAACCCAAAAGGGAGCAGCTATAGGCGCTGGTTCAGGAGCAGCTATAGGCGCACTAATTGGACATGCAGCTGGAAACACAGCTATTGGAGCATTAATTGGCGGTGCTGTAGGTGGTGTTAGTGGAGCTTATATTGGTAAGTATATGGATAAACAGAAAAAGGAAATCCAGGAAACTATTCCAAATGCAAAGGTTGAAGAGATTAATAACGGTGAAGCGTTAAGAGTTACTTTCGATTCGAAGGTGTTGTTTGATGTGAATAAGTATGATTTGAAAGACGCCTCGAAGAATGCGGTAAAGCAGCTTTCAGAAATCATCAATAAATATCCTGATACATACGTTCAGATTCAGGGCCATACTGATAACACCGGTAAAGATGATTATAATATGACTCTTTCACAAAAACGTGCTGAGGCCGTAATGAACTATGCAGTTTCTATTGGTGTGCAAGCAAACCGTTTAATGTCTCAGGGTATGGGAGAAACTACTCCAATTGCTGACAACAATACAGTTGATGGACGTACCCAAAACCGTAGGGTTGAATTCTACATTGTTGCTAATGATAAGTTAAAACAAGAAGCAGCTAAACAGAAACAGAAATAAGCTGTACCTCGGTTATAATACTATAGGCCCGTTTGTATATATGCAAACGGGCTTCTTCTTTTTGTATTAATTATGTTGAAGTTAAAAATGCTCAATGGCACTTATTATCTTGCAAACCAATTTGCTAACTATAGTATGAAGAAAGTATACCTCGCCATTCCAGTCCTCTTGTTTCACTTTGCTGCATCGGCTCAAAAGCTAGATTCATTAAGTGTTGAAAAGATAATGCGAGATCCTAAATGGATAGGCGTTTCACCATCTGCTGTTTTCTGGGGTGAGGATAGTAAGAACGTCTACTTCAGCTGGAATCCGGATAAAAATAAAAGTGATTCGTTATACGCGGTTTCGGTTGAGGGTAAGCAAGTGACAAAGGTAGGTTCAGCACAAAGGCGCAGTTTGGCACCTCAAGGGGAATACAATAAAAACAAGACGCTGAAACTATACGAGAAATATGGTGACATTTTTTTGCTGGATCTGAAAACCGGTACAACTCGCCAGCTGACATATACCACTGATCAGGAGTTTTTTGCTTCATTTTCTGGCAAGGATGATAAGGTGGTTTTCAGAAGAGGAGATAATTTGTTCAGCCTTTCTATAAATACTGGCGAATTAGTTCAGCTAACAAATTTTCAGAAAGGAAGTAAATTAAAAGATGCTCGTTTAAATGAACAGGATCAATGGCTCAAAAATCAACAGCTTTCAGAGTTTGAGATACTGAAACAACGAAAAGCGTTTAAGGATGAAAGTTTGAAGGCAAAAAAGCAAGATCAGCCCAAACGTTTAAAAGAAATTTACCTTGAAGGCAGAACGGTTAATAACCTTAAAGCCAGTCCCGATGGACAAATAATAACATTTAATCTTACCAGCGATGGAGATGAAAGGCATACTTTGGTTCCTACTTATGTTACCGAATCAGGTTATACCGAAGAAATTCCAACTCGCCCGAAGGTTGGTGGAGAACAAGAATCCAAAGAGTTTTTTATTTACAACAAATCTCTTGATTCTGTTTACCAGGTTTCGACACTTCAGATTCCAGGGATTTATGATCTGCCTGATTATTTAAAAGATTATCCTTCTGAGAAAAAAATAAGGGAGAAGAATAAATCCGAGCGCAGCGTTAACTTTCAAACACCTATTTGGAGCGAAGATGGTAAAAATGTCATTGTTACAGCGTATTCTCTCGATAACAAAGATCGCTGGATTTTTAGTTTAGATGCTTCCAACGGAAAATTGAAATTAATAGATCGTCAGCGGGACGAGGCCTGGATTGGAGGCCCCGGTATCGATGGTTATAATGAGAACATTGGATGGATAGATAATTCATTAGTTTATTTTCAGAGTGAGGCATTAGGCTTTTCTCACCTTTACACCTATAACTTATCTACGAATAAAAAACAGCAGATAACGACTGGCAACTGGGAAGTTCAGGATGTTCAGCTATCGGCCGATAAAGCTAGTTTTTACCTAACAGCTAATAAGGAGCATCCAGGAACTAAAGATTTTTATAAGATAGGGGTAAAAGGCGGGGTATTGGAAAAGCTAACCTCAATGAAAGGCGCAAATGAAGTATCCCTTTCTCCCGATGAAAAATGGTTGGCAATTCGCTATTCATACAGCAACAAACCATGGGAATTATATCTGCAAGAAAACAAGGTTGGGGCAACAGTTCTACAAATAACCAATTCGGTTTCTGATGAGTTTAAATCATATTCGTGGAGAGAGCCGGAAGTTATCTCCTTTGTAAATCGCTCGGGCAATGAAGTTTATGCGAGGCTATATCGTCCGACAAAGCCTCATCCTAACAAACCAGCCGTGATTTTTGTACATGGGGCCGGATATTTGCAAAATGCGCACTACTGGTGGAGCAACTATTTCAGGGAGTTTATGTTTCACAACCTGCTTGCTGATAAAGGGTATACGGTACTTGATATCGATTACCAGGCAAGTTCAGGATATGGCCGTAACTGTCGAACCAATATTTATCGCCATATGGGAGGCGCAGATTTAAATGATCAGGTTGATGGAGCAAAATTATTGGCAGATAAGTACGGAGTTAATGCTAAAGCAATAGGCATTTACGGAGGATCTTATGGCGGTTTTATAACCCTGATGGCCATGTTTAACCAACCCGAAGTGTTTAAAGCCGGAGCCGCATTGCGTTCGGTAACTGATTGGGCTCATTATAATCATGGCTACACGGCCAATATTTTAAACTCACCAATAGAAGACAGTATCGCTTATCATCGAAGCTCTCCTTTGTATTTTGCCAATGGGCTAAAAGGCCGGTTGTTAATGTGTCATGGGATGGTTGATGTAAATGTCCATTTTCAGGATATTGTTCGTCTTTCCCAACGCCTGATTGAACTCGGTAAAAACGACTGGGAACTGGCAGTTTATCCTATGGAAGACCATGGATTTGTTGAAGCAAGCAGCTGGACAGACGAGTATAAACGAATATTTAAATTATTTGAAGAAGAACTAAAACATTAGTACTTCTTAAACGTTGAAAGTGCATTTAAGTAATAGAATAAAAATAATATAGACCCAACAATGAAGAGAATTAGCCTTGCGATCATAGCTTTGGCGGCGTTTGCCTCAAGCTCATTTGCTCAAACTAAAGACAGTATTCAGGTAGTGCCAATCGATAAAAGTCCTGCAGATATTGTTTATTACCCGGTCCGCGCCGCTTTTGAAAGAGATGTAACTAAAAGTCCGGTAGCACGTGTGATTTATTCCAGACCGCAGAAAAATGGCCGTGAGATTTTTGGGAAGTTGCAAGATTATGGAACCATTTGGAGAACAGGGGCAAATGAATCAACAGAGGTTAAGTTTTATAAGGATGTAAAAATTGGCGATAAAATTATTGCTGCGGGTGAATATTCATTGTTTACTATTCCGAATAAAGATAAATGGACGGTAATTCTTAATGCAGTAAATGATAAATGGGGTGCTTATTTTTATGATAAGTCAAAAGATGTGGTAAGAGTTGAGGTGCCAGTTAAAACACCTCCCGCTCCAATTGAAGTGTTTACTATTCTGTTTAAAGATGATAACAGCAATGGTGCTAAAATGGTAATGGGTTGGGATAATTGTTATGTAGAGCTTCCAATTAAGTTTCAGAATTAACGGTTAACCAATGCAATAATAAAAGGCCATCAATTTAATTTGAGGGCCTTTTATGTTGAATACGTTCATTCATTTATCTTGCCTGAAGTTGAAGCTGAATTTTGTTTTTCCCCGATTTATATTCTAACCAAAGATTAGCGTTGTCAAGTTTTTTGATAATGTAAATATTAATTTCGGTGTTAAATATTGTTTGAAGAGTGCTGTCTGTCAATAAACTCCAGTCACCATCAGGAGCAGGTATGCAGTTTTCGTTTACTGCACAAATTCTTCGGTATTTTAAATTTGAATAGAATACATGTTGACGACCAGGGGCAATAGCTGACTGTCCGTTCGTAACAATCCGGGATTCCATCCATGCTCGGGCAATTAATTTGTAACGATAGTCTTCTTCACCTTCCTTAACACATGCCGAAAGTAAGACCGATAAGCCTAAACAAAAGAGAATAGATATCCGAACTACTTTAATCATGCGACATTCTTGTGTTGTAGATTGCGGCTAAGCAATTTGTCAACAAATACCAGTAATAAAACCGCATCTACAATTAAAAAGGCAAACCATAAGTTTCGGTTGCTGATCAATGAATCAACCTGCGAGTTTACAACATTTTGCACCTGATTGCTGGCAGCAAGGTATTGAGCCGAAGGCTCGGCAGGGGCGTTGCCGATCACTAAAAATAATAACCCGATTATTGAAACAATAAATATTGCGGCTACTCCATAAATGATTTTACGGTTCACCAATGTTTTCAATGCTGATTGCTGCGGGGCTATTTCAGCCCTCCATTTAGCCATAACATTTGCAGTAAAGGAAGATGATGGCACTTCAAGCTCCATTGAGGCCAGCGAAATTTTGATAGCCTTTATTTCTTCAAACTTTTGTTTAAGCTTGGGGTCTAATGAAATTGAGCGTATCAATTCACCGGCTTCGGGCTCACTAATAAGGCCATCAGCTAAATCCCAAAGTTTTTCTTCTGTAATCCGGTTCATATTCATCCTTTCTATTCTAAACTCCTTATCTACTGCAACGCAAAGATAAGCAGCATATTATAATAATTCGTTTACTTCATCTTTTAATAAAAGCTCGAGCTGTGCTCTTAATCGCTGACGCGCCCTGTGCAACTTTACCTTCACTGTGTTGGCCGGCATGTTTATCACTGCGGCAATTTCTTCGAGCGACTGTTCATGCAGGTAAAACAAGGTAATGATGGTCGCATCATCGGGCAACAGATTGTCAATGGCTTTTTTCAGATATTCGCCACGAACCTTAAACTCAATAGCACTGCTGGTATCATCGTCCGAAGCATTTTGCACAATTATTGGATGCTCCTCATCGTCAAGTGATGCTGTATCTAATTTCCCCTTCCTTAGCTTACTCATTGCCGTTGTATAAACTATCGAGTACAGCCAGGTAGTAAATTTAGATGTCCGCTGAAATGCTGCCAAAGAACGAAAGGCTTTTAAAAAGCTATCCTGGGCAATTTCCTCTGCATCTTCCCTGCTTTTCACAAAACGTAAAGCCAGTGTAAATACATAACGTTGATGCCTGTTCAACAGGTCAACGTATGCGCCCTGATTTCCGTTTAAGGCCAGGTCGATGAGCTCTATATCCGATAAATGCTTTATCATTTTAGGTTATGACGCCAAGTGTTCTTCTTTGGTTACATACTATTGCTAAATTACATTAATTATAGGTTATTTAGACCTCCATTGCCGATATATTATGCAATAACCTTATCAGTATAATTGTATAAGCCGGGCACACAGCGAAGTGATTAAAATCCTTTACGAATTTTTTCAGTTTAAGTGTAACCTATGTTTAGTTTATGTAGTCATAGTATTCAAATCGCTTGCAAAGATGATTTCGATAATTAAAAAAAGTGTTTAACTATTAATTAAAATATAAAGTTATGGAAGGCATATTAGTTCCAATTTTGATCTCTCTAGGTGCATTTTTAATGGTCTTTGGTTTAAGATATCTGGAGAATAAAGAAAGAATGGCAATGATCGAACGCGGTATAGATCCTGGAAACCGCAAAAAAACAAATCCGGCAGGAGCTTTAAAATGGGGCTTGTTATTCGTTGGTGTAGGAAGTGGATTATTACTCGCCATGATTTTTACCCAATACATATTTGTAAATATGGATGAAGATAATCAGGTTCCGGTTTATTTTGGTTTGATTTTCATCGGTGGAGGTCTTGGTCTTTTACGATCATATACTTTAACTAAAAAAGAGGCTGCCGAAGAAAAACATACTGAAAAGCAGTCTGTATACTAGGTCTTTAAATTTTAAGCACAAAGGCCCGGCTAACTTAGCCGGGCCTTTGTTTGTTATCGATTCAGTAAATAACTGCTTAAACTTTTCCTTTAGGTACAACCATTACTGTTAAACGGCTTAAACAATTCATTTTACCCTGTTCATTATAAATTTTTATTTCCCAAACGTGCACCGTTGCTCCCAGTTTGATGGGTGAGCAAACGCCTGTTACTAATCCAGATCTAACCGCACGCAAATGGTTCGCATTAACTTCCAGGCCTACACAATCATATTTTGTCGGATCAACACATAATGCTGAGGCTACACTGCCTAAAGTTTCGGCCAACACTACCGATGCTCCTCCATGCAATAAACCATAGGGTTGATGAGTGCGTTCATCGACTGGCATTGTTGCCTTAATAAAATCATCACCTATTTCTGTAAATCTTATATCAAGTAAGGAACCTATGTGTTTAGTATGTCCGTAGCGATGGTTTATTTGCTCGGCTGTGAGTTCATTTTTCCAGATCATAATGGAGGTTTAATAGTTGATTTCTAAAATAAGCTTTAAGTGGTTATTAAAACGATAGTTTTTATTAAGAAGATATGTTGAGCAAAAAAAGAGGTCAGGACCTTGGCTTTATCCTTTGGTTGATTCTTCGCTTAATTCTGGAAGTTGAATAACAAATTCGGTTCCTGTTCCATGGAAAGAATACATGCTGATTTTTCCTTTGAGCTTTGTAGTCATTTCTTTCACAATATAAAGTCCCAAGCCCGAACCTGACGCCACCTGGGTTCCTTTGTAAAACATGTCAAATACCTTGGTTTGATGTTTTTCTTCAATTCCTTTTCCGTTATCCTTTACCCTAATGACGGCTAAACTATTCTTAACAGTTACTTCAATATAGATAAAAGGTTCTTTTTTACGGTACTCGTGAAACTTAATCGCATTATAGATCAGGTTATTCAGGATAGTGGTGATCCTATTCTTATCAGAATAAAATGGCACTTCCTGTTGAATAACTCTGGAGAACTTTATTTTGCTAACGTTCTTAATAAATTTAAAACTCTCAATACTTTCTTCCGTTAAACGGTCGAACCAAACCTCTTCAACTAAAAGCTCTAAACGGCTATTTCTTGAATAATTCATTATATCGATAACGAGTTTATCGAGTTTTTTAATGGTTTTTTCCATTAATCCGAAGTAATTACTGCGCTCTTTTTCTAAGGGTTCGTTCTTTGCCAGATTAATAAGGCCGAGCACTGAGCTTAAAGGAGAACGAAGATCATGGGAGGTAGTATATACCAAGCGATCAAGTTCAGTGTTTATTTTCTCGAGCTCTACATTTTTACGGATAAGCTGTTCTTCGGAGAATAATTTATGGGTGACATCCCGACCAATGCCTCGATAACCTATAATCTCGTCTTGACGGTTTTTGATGGCTGTTCCCGAAATCAACAGGTTGAGTATCTTTCCCTTGGCTGAAACCATTGTTAGCGGATAGTCTTTAACAAACCCGCTTTTATCCACCTCCGCTCTTATTCTCATTCTGTTTTCGCTGTCGCCATAAAAAGGCAATATGCTTCGGTTAAGATTAATTTCTTCTTTTGAGTTAACCTCCAATAGCTCTAACCCCGCCTGATTTATATCGATAATTTCGCCCCCGACAGAAGTAATAAAAACCATGTCGAGTGATTCCCTGAACAACTGACTATACTTTTCTCCCGATTCTTTTAGCTGGTTAATAAAAATTGCAGTTAGCCCGATGCAGATAACAGAGAGTAAAAAGCTTATCACTATAGTAGTAAATATTATTTGGCTTTTTAGTGATCTTCCTGCTTTATTCAGCTCAACTGCAAACTGATCCTCAAGAACTGTGAGTTTTTCATTAATCAAATAAATAGCTCTCTCAGCAGTTTTGACTTGTTCATTTGATAACTGCTTGTTGATAATTGCATTATGAATATTGAAAGCCAGAGAGTGCAGTTTATTGATATAGATGTCTCCTTCAGACCATAAGGCAATTGGCTTTCTCATCAAACTGGTATTCTTGCCATACTTAAATAGCATAATCATATTTCTGACATCGTCCGGATGAGTTCCTCCTTCAGTCAAAGTTAATCGCACAACTTTTATATTAGGATTACTCTTTTGAAGTTCATTACGGGCTCTTTGCCCTCCTAAAGGAATTTCAATATTTCGTTGGAATTTCTGAAAATACAGCTCGTTTCGGGTGGAAATATAAAGACTTAGGTTATAAACGGCTTCTTTTTGAGCTTTCGAATACTGACTTTCCCCATTTACATAAGCTCTTACTGCGGCCAAAGCTTGCAGACCAAGAAAATTAAGTAGTACTAAAGTTCCCGCTAGTATAAAAAAAAGAGCAATAAAGGGCAGTAACCGTTTAGTCATAATCCTTTTAAAAACTAACTTAAAATAGGGATTAATACTAATTTAAAAAGGTTTTTGATATTTTTTAGGATAATGGAGTGTTTCTGGACGGGACATGTCTTCAAATAGAAACGCCCCTGCATTTTTGCAGGGGCGTTTCTTAATACTAAAACAAGATTATCCTTTTTTTACCTCTTTAGCCCATGAATCTTTAAGAGTAACCGTTCGGTTAAATACCAAATGTTCAGGCGTTGAGTCCTTGTCCATTACGAAATAACCTTTACGAATAAACTGAAAACGATGTTCAGGGTTAAAGTCATCTGCTAATGCGGGCTCAATAAACGCTTGGCTTATTACCTGTAAGCTATCTGGATTTACATATTCTTTAAAATCGCCCTCTTCGCTCGCAGGGTTTTCTACCTTGAACAAGCGCTCGTATAAACGAACTTCTGCAGTTTTTGCATGAGGTACGCTCACCCAATGAATAGTTCCTTTTACCATAATGCCACTGGTATCATTCCCTGATTTTGAGTTAGGGGCATACGTACAATGTATTTCAGTTACGTTGCCGCTCTCATCTTTCACAAAATCATTGCAGGTAACAATGTAGGCGTGTTTTAATCGTGTTGATAGGCCTGGTCCTAAGCGGAAGAACTTCTTAGGAGGGTTTTCCATAAAGTCTTCACGTTCTATCCAAAGCTCCTTACTGAATGGTAACAAGCGTGACCCGTCTCCACCTTCAACTTCCGGATTGTTTTCACCCTCAAGCATTTCAACCTGACCTTCAGGATAATTGGTGATGACCATTTTTATCGGGTCAAGTACAGCCATTCTTCTCCATGAGGTTTTATTCAAATCTTCGCGAATACAGAATTCCAATAAGCTTACATCAATAATGTTTTCGCGTTTTTGAATACCTATACGCTCGCAGAACTCGCGGATGGATGCAGGTGTGTAACCACGACGGCGTAATCCACTGATAGTAGGCATGCGAGCATCATCCCAGCCATTTACGTAGTTCTCGTTCACTAATTGTAAAAGCTTACGCTTGCTCATAACCGTGTAGTTCATGTTCAAACGCGCAAACTCGTATTGTTTAGAAGGGAAAATTTCTAAATTTTCAATACACCAATTGTATAACGGACGATGAGGAATAAACTCCAGAGTACAGATTGAGTGAGTGATTTCTTCAATCGAATCGCTCTGTCCATGGGCAAAGTCATACATTGGGTAAATGCACCATTTGTCTCCTGTACGATGATGGTGCGCATGTTTGATACGATAAATAATCGGATCGCGCATGTGCATGTTAGGCGAAGCAAGATCAATCTTAGCTCTTAAAACCTTCTCACCATCTCTGTACTTGCCCTCTTTCATTTCTTCAAACAAACGTAGGTTCTCTTCCACGCTTCTTGAACGGTAAGGACTTGGGGTGCCCGGTTCAGTTGGGTTGCCTTTCTGCGCAGCAATTTCTTCCGATGTTGAGTCATCTACATAAGCCAAGCCCTTTTTAATAAGCGTTACAGCAAATTCGTACAACTTATCAAAATAGTCGGAAGTGTACAGCTCCTCTGCCCAATTAAAGCCCAACCACTTTACATCTTCCTTAATACTTTCTACGTATTCAGTATCCTCAGTAACTGGGTTGGTATCGTCGAAACGAAGATTGGTTTTTCCATTGTATTTTTTTGCCAAACCAAAATTCAGGCAAATAGATTTGGCATGGCCAATATGTAAATATCCGTTAGGTTCAGGCGGGAAACGCGTTAACACTCGCCCGTCATGGGTTCCTTCGGCTAAATCTTTTTCAATTATTTCTTCTAAAAAGTTAAGCGATCTCTCTTCACTCATAAAAATGCGTCAGTATTTAAAAATGCAAATATAGTAGAGTATTATATGATTTATGGCTAAATCCTACAGAAAATCAGGTTAGTTGACGAACTGAGTCAAATCATCTTCGTCCTTTGAATTCGGCTACAATAGCATTCGGGTCGTCTAATAGTTCTATCTCAGTGCTATCAAGGTATAAATCCTGAATTAATCTTTCCTTTGAAGGGCGAAATATGAGTAGAAATAAAGCTATAATGCCAATATTGTATCCCATGAAAAGCATACTTCCTGTTATCAGATATGCAACACTTGAAAACATGCATGAGGCTTCAATTGGAGCCCATTGAATAATTAGGGTCTTACTGTAATTTGTTAACTTTTCAATTAGAGTTGAATAACCTGCAATTGTAGATAGACGGTTTGGCAGCCATTGAAATCTAATGAAGAAGGCTGCAAGGACAATCACTGCCAAAATTGAAATGAAGACCAATAAGTTCTCGTTATTAATGGGCTGTTCCGAATTTCTTGTAAGAGCCACTACAATTGTAAACAGTGTCATTCCTGTCATTAAAGCGTAAAAAATAATCGTATTTGTGCGCAAATATTGCTGGCCATTTTGTCCTTGTGTAGTCATAAATAGGTGTTGAAATCGTGTTAATCCACTTAATTTATTTGGTTTTAAACCTACATGTTTTTCCTTTAAATTATAAGGAAAGTAAATCTCTGAAAAAAATTACATTTGTAATGCCTGTTGCATTCGCTGCAGAGCACTTATGATGACCAATTAATGAATAGACCAATACGCGTTTTAGTTGCCAAATGTGGCCTTGATGGCCATGACCGTGGCGCCAAGATAATTGCTACTTCCTTAAGAGACGCAGGCATGGAAGTAATTTATACCGGCCTTCGTCAAACTCCCGAAATGATTGTGAATACAGCCTTGCAAGAAGATGTGGATGCTATTGGTATCAGTATCTTATCGGGTGCTCACATGACTGTTTTTCCGAAGATCATGAAATTGATGAAGGAAAAGGAATTGGACGATGTATTGCTTACCGGAGGCGGTATTATTCCGGAAGAAGATATGAAACAACTGAATGAAATGGGTGTTGGTGTTTTATTTCCTCCCGGAACCAATACCAATGAGATTGTTGAGTATATCACTTCTTGGACTAAAGAAAATCGTTCGTTTTAAATATGAGGGGATTCGTATTTAGAGAATCACTAAAGAATCGATGAAATTAACGTCTAATCGGTGTGATTAATCATAAATAATCTATGAAATCAATAAATAACTATGCACAATAATTTATTAACTGAAATAAAGGACCGCATTTTATATATCACCATTAATCGTGCGGCTAAGCTCAATGCTTTAAATAAGGACACTCTAGCTGAGCTAAATATGGTTGTTAAGCAGTTTTATACTGATGAAAATGCTGGAGTTGCCATAATTACCGGTGACGGTCCCAAGGCCTTTGTTGCCGGAGCTGATATTTCGGAATTCTCTAGCTTTTCAATTGTTGAAGGTCAGCAACTAGCGTCAGATGGACATTCGAATGTGTTTAACCTAATTGAAAATTGTCCGAAACCAATTATTGCTGCCATTAACGGGTTTGCTTTAGGTGGAGGTTTGGAGTTAGCAATGGCTTGTCATCTTCGAGTGGCGAGTGATAACGCTAAACTTGGTTTACCAGAGGTAACTCTTGGACTAATTCCTGGTTATGGAGGTACCCAGCGTTTAACGCAATTGGTAGGCAAAGCCAAAGCCTTAGAGCTTATTTTAACCGCCGATATGATTACCGCTGACGAAGCTAAAAGCTTAGGACTGGTAAACCACGTAACCACATATGATGCCCTTATTGCCAAATGCGAAGAGCTGGCTGGCAAAATGTTGAATAAAGCTCCTCTGGCTTTGAAATCTGCCTTGACAGCGGTCAATTCGTTTTATTCAAAAGATAAAAACGGTTATTCTGTTGAAATTGAAGAGTTCGGAAAGCTGTTTGGTACTGAGGATTTTAAAGAAGGAACCCAAGCATTTCTCGAAAAGCGTAAAGCTAATTTTACAGGTAGATAATAATTGCTTTGTGTTAATGTTTTTAACTTCGTAACGTTTTATCTAATTACTACTTTTTTAGTAATAGCTGCTTTCTACTATCTTTTTAATATTTTTTTGAAAAACAATTACATACAAAACAAATTCTAATTATGAAACGTATCTTTTTATTAGCTATACTTTTTGTTAGCGCTATTTCAGTATCAAACAATGCAAAAGCCCAGGCTCCTGCTGGTAAAAAATTGTTAAACATTGCTTTTGAATCTGGTTTTCCAATCGGAAATTCAGCAGATTTCCACAAAGTAGTGTTAGGAGGTTCGTTGCAGGCGGAATTTCCTGTTAAGTCCAATCTATCAGTAACTGCAACTGCGGGTTATTCAAGCTTTTCCAACGGAAAAGAAACCCCATTGGGTGGTACTTACTCAAGCGTAGGCTTTATTCCGGTTAAAGTAGGTGGTAAATATTATTTCGGAAGTAACTTTTATGGCATTGGTGAGGTTGGAGCAGCTTTTTATACTGGAGATGGTTCATCAACTGCGTTTGTTTTTGCACCTGGTATAGGTTATTCATTCCCGGTTGCTGACAATAAATTTATTGATGTTTCGGCTCGTTTTGAAGATCACCTTGTTAGCGGTGGGGATCTTTCATTCTTCGGCTTGCGCTTTGCCTATGCTTTTGGTTTCTAAGAAAAGTCAAATAAAAGAGATAAAGCTCACCTTTTAGGTGGGCTTTTTTTGTACCTTGTTTTCAAGAGTCTATAATAAGATTGACAGGTAAGGCAATGGTTGTTTTACCGAAAAGAGGAAATCAATCAAAAGAAAAACTTATGAAGAGTAAAGAAGAAATTGTGGCCAATTGGTTGCCACGCTACACCGGTACCGAATTAAAGGATTTTGGCGATTACATTTTGTTAACCAATTTCAATAATTACGTGCGTTTATTTGCCGAATGGGAGGGTGTAGAACTTAGAGGGCAGGATAAGCCAATGTTAAATGCAACATCTGGTGATATTACCATCATTAACTTCGGAATGGGAAGCCCTAATGCAGCGATCATTATGGATCTATTATCGGCCATACAGCCAAAAGCTTCCTTGTTTTTAGGGAAATGTGGGGGATTAAAACGGAAAAATGAGCTGGGAGACCTCATCCTTCCAATTGCGGCTATCAGAGGTGAGGGAACTTCAAATGATTATTTTCCTCAAGAAGTGCCGGCGTTACCAGCGTTCTCCCTTCAAAAGGCTGTTTCAACAACCATTAGGGAGCATAAACGCGATTATTGGACTGGTACTGTTTATACAACCAATCGAAGGGTTTGGGAGCATGATGAAGAATTTAAGGATTACCTGCGTAAAATCAGATGCATGGCAATTGATATGGAAACTGCAACACTTTTTACGGCCGGATTTTATAATCGAATTCCTTCCGGAGCTTTGCTATTAGTATCCGATCAGCCTATGATTGCAAGCGGGGTGAAAACTTCAGAAAGTGATAAAAAAGTAACTGAAAAATTTCTGGAACAACATTTACGAATAGGCATTGATTCATTATATCAATTAATAAATAAAGGCAATACCATTAAACATCTGCGTTTCGAGGATGTTTGAATATAAATTCAACTTATTTTTTTACAAAAGCCGATAAACATCCGGCTTTTTGCTTTTATAATAATTGCAGTTTGTTTAATTATTTTCATTTGGTTCAGCCTTTGCATTATTTGTAGTAGACCAACAGCTGATATGATCGCAAGCAGATTGCACAGCAGTTATAAGTGATCAATTAAATTAAGCCTTGCAAAGGTTTCGGTTATCACTTGCTTAATGAAACCCTTTGTAAGTTCATATGATTTATACATCATATAAACCTGGTAAATAGAAACATGTGCATAGATTTTTACGAAATAAAGTAAAAGTGTGGAAAAATATACACAACTTTAATACGAGAATCATGTTCATGTTAAGTAATCATTTTTTAGATTTTAATATCGAATAAGCATGAAAAATATTCTGATCATTGACGATGAAGTAAACATTGGCCTACTCTTGACCCGCTTTTTAACCAAACACGGGTTTAACGTTGAAACTGCAACCAGTGGAGCAAAAGCAATGGAGTTGCTAAATGCAAATCGATATGACCTGGTGTTATGTGATTACAGATTAGAAGATACTGACGGACGCGAGATGCTGGATAAAATTCTGGCAATCCATCCGCAAACCATTGTTATTATTATTACTGGGTATTCCGATGTTAAAATAGCGGTAGAGATGGTTAAGAATGGTGCTTATGATTATATATCGAAACCTTTATACCCTGACGAAATATTAAATACGATCAATAAAGCACTTGAAAGTGCACAGGTTCGCGAAAGTGTAGTTACAGCTCCTAATGTGGAGGAAGTAAGACCGTCAAAACAATCAAAAATTCAACAGGGAGTACTAATTACAAAAAACTATGTTTTAGGTGATTGCGAGTCGGCAAAAGAACTTTTTCGTCAAATTAGCTTAGTGGCCCCTACTAATTTTAGTGTTATCCTTTTCGGAGAAAGCGGTACTGGTAAAGAATCGGTTGCTAACATGATCCATCAGAACAGCCCACGGAAAGATAAACCATTTATCCCACTAGATTGTGGTTCATTGTCAAAAGAATTGGCAGGAAGTGAATTGTTTGGACATGAGAAAGGCTCATTTACTGGAGCCTTGGGACAAAAAATAGGACATTTTGAGATGGCCAATGGAGGGACACTTTTTTTGGATGAAGTAGCTAATCTTTCATATGATATCCAAGTGTCACTTTTACGCGTGATCCAAGAACGCAAAGTAAAACGAATTGGAGGAAATAAAGAGATTGAACTGGATGTGCGAATCTTGGTTGCATCGAATGAAAACTTATGGGAGGCTGTCCAAAAGGGTCGTTTCCGTGAAGATTTATATCACCGATTTAATGAATTTAGCATCCATATTCCCCCGCTCAGAAGCCGTCATGGTGATTTAATGTTATTTGCAGATCATTTTTTGAAGCAAACCAGCAGCGAACTTAATAAGCATATACTAGGATTCTCGCCTGAGGTTATTCGCTATTTCGCTCGTTATTCATGGCCGGGCAATATTCGCGAATTGAAAAATGTGGTTCGCCGGGCGGCCTTACTTACCGAAGATGGCAAAGAAATAGAGTCTCGGTCATTACCGCTGGAATTATTAGAGTTAAATGTACCATTAACGCATCAACAAATAGAAACGCAGCTTACCGAACAGGTAAAAACGATGGCTTTTAACCGGAACGATTTGAAATCGGCTGCCCAGGAAGCAGAACTCGATACCATTATGAAGGTTTTGAGAGAGGTGAATTTTAATAAAACCAAAGCAGCTGCCATTCTAAATATTGACCGAAAAACTCTTTATAATAAAATGAAAGCCATGAAGCTTAACTAGTATTGTAGTGAAGAATAGTATAAGCCGGATTTTTGGTAATTATGAATTACCCGCACAGTTTATATGGTCAACGCTTATTATTTGTGTGTTGCCTAGCATTTTAAACCTTTTTGGATTTGATTTCGGAGTTCATGACAGGGTAATTGACATTACTAAATTAAACTCATTGAATTATGAAAGTCAGCAAAATGTAATTTATTATGCCTTAGCGGGTCGTTTTGTTCATATAATTCTGGTGAGTATTGCTATTGGCATTGCATTTCTTACCATAATACTCGCTTTCGTCGACTATAGTATTAAACGCGATATTACTACACCTATAGTAGGTGTAGCGTTGTTTTGTGCAGGCTTGTTCGATGTGTTCCATATACTTTCTGCCACTCAATTATTGTCAATTACAACCGAACTAGTTGATATTTCTGCCTTTACCTGGTTGCTAAGCAGTGGTTATCATGCCTTTATCCTTATTATCGGCACAGGGATGTTCCTAATTATGCGACCTGTTGGCAAAACAAGTGATGAACGCTCCAATGTTCGTTTTGTTACCTTCATAAGCATCATTTTTGTGTTACTTACGTTTTTAACTATCAATGTATTGCTTAGTTTAAAACGTTTGCCGACATCTGCAATTACCGGAAAGTTCTATACACATCCTGCAGATGGAATACCACTGTTGATGTATTTTGTTGCGCTGGTATTTGTGTTTCCAAGGTTTTATCAACGCTATCCGTCAAAATTTTCGTTAACATTAATCCTAAGTCTTTTCCCTGCCATATTTACGCAATTACATATGGCTTTCAGCTCCCAAATTTTCGATAATCATTTCATGATCGCACATTTCATGAAAATGGTAACGTATGTGATCCCATTCTGTGGATTAGGGCTCAATTATCTCGAAACCCTGCGTAATGAAAAGGTGGTAATCACAAATCTTCATCAAGTGGCTGAAGAGCGAAAAAAAGCGGAAGAGCTTATTAGTGGTGTACTCAATAGTTCTACTTATGCAATTATAACTTTTGAAACAATTCGTAACGAACAAAAGAGCATAATTGATTTCCGATCAATTTTAACAAATCCAGTTGCAGAGTATCTTTTGCGTAAGATTTACAATTACCCCTTTCAGGAAAGCCTGGTAAATAAAAAATTAACAGAGATTTTCTTGTATGTAAAAGAGTCGGGATTGTTTGACGAATATGTGAAAGTTGTTGAATACGATACGCTCTTTGAAACGCAACATTTTTCTAAAAGGCTCAATAAGTGGTTCTATATAAATGCGGTTAAATACCGGGATGGACTTGTTATTGTATTTGATGACATTTCTGAAATCAAAACCAACGAGATAGAACTTAAGGAAAGTAAAAACTTTATCGAGAAAATAGCCAACAATACCCCAACCGGAATCTTAGTAATTGATATTGAGAAACTAAAACCGATATATTGTAATAAGGAGCTATTACAAATTTTAGGTATTACAGAAGAGGAATTATTTCAGGTTGACAGACTTCTTTTAAATTCAATTATTAATGGAGAAATACAGCTGAATGCCGATGATTATTCTGGTCGATTATATGCAGTAGCGGAAGGTCAAACAGTAGAAAGCGAGTATCGGTTTAAACGACCTTCGGGTGAGTGGCGCTGGTTGTCTTCACGCAGAGTTGCATTTAGAACAGATTTTCACGGCAATACTACACAGGTACTTAGTGTAATACAGGATATCACCGAAAGAAAACATAATCAGGCTAAGATCTTAAAGAGCGAATATAAGTACCGTAGTTTGTTTGAGCAATCGAAAGATGTGATCTTTATTATTAATCGGGATGGTGATATTATCGATATTAATCAGTCGGCAGTTAATTTATTCGGAATAAGTCTTTCTGAATTAAAACACGCCAACTTAAAATCATTTTTCTACTTAAAGAATGATTGGGACTATTTTCAACAGCAATTAATTCAGCGGGGAAATCTGGTTGATCAGGAGGAAACCTTATTAAGTCATAAAGGTCAACGGATATATGCACTAATTACTGCTTCCGCGCAATACGATAATGAAGGGCGTTCTATTTTCTTTCAGGGAATCATTCATGATATAACCGTGTTGAAGCGCACAGAGCAAGAGCGTCTTGTTTCTCAAAAATTAGATGCAACAGAAAGAGTAGCCCGTACAATTGCTCATGAGGTACGAAATCCTTTAACTAATGTAAACCTGGCTCTTGAACAGTTGAAATTGGAGATAAATGATGCAGATGATAGCTATGACTTCTATTTCGATATTATACAAAGGAACTGTAAGCGTATAAATGTTCTTATAACACAATTGCTTAATAGCACCCGTGCTGAATACCTGGAGCTTCAAAAGAAACGGGTTAATACGTTGGTTGAGGAAACATTGGAATTGGCCATCGACAGGATTAAGCTTAATGAAATTAAAGTTGAAAAAGATTTTATGGAGCCGGATTGCGAGATCTCTGTTGATGATGATAAAATTAAAATAGCGATTCTGAATATTGTCATTAATGCTATTGAGGCAATGCAACCCCAAAGAGGAGTATTAAAAATTAAAACTCATTGCGAGGATGATAAGGCTATTGTTGAGATTGCCGACAATGGAACTGGTATACGGCCTGAAAATCTTGGTAAATTATTTGAACCGTTTTATACCGAAAAACAGAATGGAAGTGGTTTAGGTTTAACCAGCACGCAAAATATAATCCTTACTCACGCCGGTAGCATTGATGTGGAAAGTCAGTTGGGGGTTGGAACACGTTTTATTCTTAAATTTCAGAGGGTGTGATGAAAAAGTTACAATCTTAATAATCTTCTGTAATACAGCTTAATAGTAAATAGTTGTGCAAAACAACCAATAAATGGCTAACCATTGCCATGAATATGGCAATTAAATTGCCTTAGCTTTGACCCAACAATAAAAAGTTTAATAATGAACAAATCTACTTTTAAGAAGATAGCTGCTATGTCGCTGGTTGCAGCATTTAGCAGTCTATCGGCGTTTGCCCAAGACGGTGGCGCGAAAGTGTTTGGCGGGACCAAACAGTTCAGAACTTGGCAAATCGGAGTAAACGGCGGTGTAGCATCACCTGTTGTTTTCTTAGGAGGCCATAACGACTACAACGAATGGGACGCTAACTTTGGTTACGGCGTTTACATTCAGAAACAATTAACCCATGCCTTTGGTTTAAAATTAGACTATCAAGGTGGTAAAGTAGCTGGAAGCTATAACGGGTCCACCAATGCACAAGGTTACCCTGGTTTTGATTCATTCTCAACTACCATTAACTATGCAGTTTCATTACAAGGTCAGGTTGATTTAACCAGCTTGTTATGGAAACGCGATAGCAAAGTTGCCTTGTATCTACAAGGAGGTTACGGTTTAACCGGTTACAAACCAGATGGTGATACCCGTACCGAGCAGTTCATTCCTGTTGGAGGTGGTTTGAAATTCAAATTGTCAGAAGGCATTGGTTTGGATTTAGGTTACACCATGAACTTTTTGGATGCTGACAACTTGGACAGAACCTGGTATGGCCCAAGCAATGACAAATGGTCATACGGTTACGCAGGTTTAAACTTTGCCCTAGGAGCCAAAGAGAAGAAAAACCTGGACTGGGCTAATCCATATGCTTTGATGTATGATGAGTTGAAAGACAATCAATTACGTCAGGAAGTGGAGGCATTGAAATCACGTGTAGCAGCTAACGAAGGTGAGATTGCCAACGTGAAGAAAGATTCAGACGGTGATGGTGTATCGGACATCTTTGATAAAGAGCCAAACACTCCAGCTGGTAACGTGGTAGACGGAGCAGGTCGTACGATTGTATTCCCAACTCCAGCACCGGTAGCAGCTCCAGTTGAGCAAAGCAACACCATTCAGTTCGACTTCAACTCAGACAAATTACGTCCAGAGTCAGCAGGTGCAATTGAAAGCATGGCTAGCGAGTTAAAAGCATCAGGTGGTAAAATGTTGTTAGAAGGTCACGCTTCAGAAGAAGGTACTGAGAAATACAACATGGATTTATCAAAACGCCGTGCTGCTTCAGTGAAAAAAGCGTTGGTAAAAGCTGGTGTAAAATCAGGTAATATCACCACTAAAGGTTACGGCGAAACTCGTCCGGTAGCATCTAACGACACTGAAGAAGGTCGTCAGAAAAACCGTCGCGTTGAATTCAAAGTTCAATAATCGCAGGTAACGATAAAAGTTAACTAAAAAGGGAGTTCTGATGATTATCAGGACTCCCTTTTTGTTTAACAGTGGCTGTTACAGATACTTAAACTTGCTGTAATAATCCTTATCTTACATCATATAAATGCCTTTTATGTCAATATTCACTTTAAAAGAACGGAACAATATCATACTGGTTATTTTACTGGCATTAGCAGCTTTTTTATTTTATGCGTCGCTCGATATTATTGGAGCCGTTTTGGGCGCGGTAGTATTCTACACTATTTTCCGGCCATTGAATAAATACCTTATTGAGAAAAAGGGGTGGAAATCCGGTTTGTCATCAATTGCAATCATTATTCTTTCCTTCTTTATAATTGTAGTGCCATTCTTTTTTACCATTTCTATGGTGGTAGGCAAAATTCAGGAGTTTAGCCAGAATACTGCGTATATAAAAGAGTTGCTTGGCAATATTGATAAGTTTGCAGCCCAAAAGTTAAAACAACCTCATTTGGTTCAAGATATTTTTGTGAGAGCCCAAGCTGTAGCAGTCCAGATTTTTTCAAGTGTACTAGGTCGTGTTGGTCAGGTGCTACTCGAAATTTCAATAATGTATTTTCTGCTTTATTTTATGTTTGCTGACCATCGTGCATTTGAAGGGGCTTTGATCAAATATTCTCCCTTGTCTAAAGCCAATAGCATTATTTTCGGGCAAGAAATTAAAAATATGACATATTCTAATGTGTTGGGGCAAGGTTTTATTGCTTTGGTTCAGGGAAGCTTGCTGATGATTGGCTTCTTAATTTTTCACATTCAGGATGCGGTTTTCTGGGGGATAATTACTATCTTTTTATCATTTCTTCCGGTAGTGGGAGCCCCATTAATTTTTGTTCCGGCGGCTATTATTCAAATTTCCAATGGAGATACATTTTCAGGAGTAGGAATATTGCTTTGGGGATTCTTACTAATTACGAATATCGATAATGTACTACGATTCTTTATTTCTAAAAAATTTGCTGATACACACCCCATAATCGTTATTGTAGGCGTTATCATCGGCATACCCATCTTTGGTATTTTAGGATTGGTTTACGGGCCATTGCTTATTTCAGGGTTTATTATTCTTACAAATATTTATGTAGCCAATCGAGCTATTCTAAAAGAAGAAGAAGTAAATTAAGGAAGCTTATCACAATGTTTTGGCATAAAAATTCGTATTATTCATATAACAAAAATTGAAAGGCTATGAACGATAACACAAAAGCAATGCTGGCTTTTTTTGCCGGACTGGCTGTAGGTGCCACCCTGGGCATTTTGTTAGCTCCTGAAAAGGGATCTGATTTACGAGATAAGATCGGCGACTCTATTAAAAAAAGTGGAGATGATCTTTTAAGTAAAATAAACAGTGGAATTGAATCAGCAAAAAGCCGCTTCTCTAAGACAGTACATCAAGCCTCTGATGAGCTCGGTGTTTAAGCAACTTAAGGGAAGTGCTGTTATGTGCTTCCCTTCAATAATCTAAAGCCCATGAATGAAACGAAGGAACAATTTGACACTAATACCCTGATAGAAAATATCAAAGATTACGCTTCATTAAAAGCTCGGTTAATAACCCTTTCGGTTACCGAGAATACGGCTAATCTTTTAGCCAGTTTAATCACCAAAGGGGCTGTATTACTTTTTGTACTTATGTTTTGCCTTTTTTCGAGTATTGCGTTGGCATTATATCTCGGTCAGGAAATGCAAAACCATGCCTTAGGTTTTATTGCAGTTGCAGGCATTTATCTGTTTTTAGGCTTGATAATATTCTTGATTAAAGATAAATACCTTGAAAAGCCACTGATCAATTCAATAATCCAAAACTTCTTAAAAAGCAGCAACGATGATAAAGTTGACAACCAAAATTGAAAACATTGATCAGTTGCGGGCCGAAAGGGCGCGATTAAAAGTGCTTGCTGATGCAAAGGAACAAGAAATCACCAATCAGTTTAAGCAATTAAATGAACGATTAAAACCTATCCATAAAGCACTTGGCTTCTTTATGAAAGGAGGCGGGGGTGATAATATTATGAGCTCTGCCTTTGTGAGTGGTTTAAAATCGGTCTTCCCGTATTTATTGGGCAGCGTATTAACTGGACGAAAAAAAGGCTTTTTTGGAGCAGCGACGGCTGTTGGAGGCGATTTACTTCTTAAGAACCTGAAAAATATTGATGTAGATAGAATTCTTTCGTCAATTGGGGGGCTTTTCAAATGGGGTAAGAAAAAGGAACAAAGAGAGGATGAGTTTATTGACTGGGAGCGCGAAATTTATAGCTAAACGAAGAGGGGCCATTGCTTAATGGTCCCTCTTTCGTTTCTATTTATTGCTTACTTAAAAAATCGTTATAAGCTAATTTAATTCCTTCCGGCAACTCAATTTTATGTTTCCATCCTAATGAATGTAATTTTGTAACATCCATTAATTTGCGAGGTGTTCCATCGGGTTTTGAGGTGTTAAATGTAAGTTCTCCTTCAAATCCTACAATCTCCTTAACTAATAGCGCCAGATCTTTAATAGAAAGGTCTTCCCCTGTGCCAACATTCACAAAGGCTTCTTCATTATAGTTTTGCATCAGGTAAAAGCATGCTTCAGCTAAATCATCTGCATACAAAAACTCCCGTTTTGGTGAACCGGTTCCCCAAATCTCAACCTGGGAATCGTTATTTTTCTTTGCCTGATGAAACTTACGGATCAAGGCAGGAAGTACGTGTGATTTTTCCAGATCATAATTGTCGTTAGGGCCATAAAGATTGGTAGGCATAACCGAGATAAAATTGCAGCCATACTGGGCTCTATAGGCATCGCACATTTTGATGCCGGCAATTTTGGCAATGGCATATGGCTCGTTGGTGGGCTCAAGTAAACCTGTTAATAGGTATTCTTCTTTTAAAGGCTGAGGGGCCATTTTAGGATAAATACACGAAGAACCTAAAAACATCAGCTTTTTTACACCATGTACGTATGACTGATGAATAACATTGTTTTGTATGCAAAGATTCTCGTAAATAAAATCGGCGCGATAGGTATTGTTGGCGACAATGCCACCAACTTTTGCAGCTGCCAAAAAAACATAATCAGGTTTTTCAGTAGCAAAGAATTCTGCAACTGCCTGTTGATTTCGTAAATCTAAATCCGATGAGGTTTTAGTGATGATATTTACAAAACCTTCCTTTTGAAGCTTACGATAAATAGCCGATCCCACCATTCCACGGTGACCGGCAACATATATTTTCGAATCTTTATTCATTTATTAAAGTAGAATCTGGCGCCAAAGATAGATTCTTTTTTCTTGGAGGATAAAAGAAATCCAATGGTTTAGCAAAAAAATGCGCCAACACAAGTGTAAATAACTCCCCGGTTTGCTTAAAATTAACCTTTCTCGATCTTAAGGCTACAAATAATGAAAGACTAAAGCTTACCAGGAAATTCATCAGGCCAATCAAAAAAACACCTAAAAGCGATGTTGCAACCGTAATTCCTGATAAATAATCTCCCAAAGTATAATAGGCCATTGCAAAACTTCCTCCGGCAAGCGTAACGTGACGAATGTCGAATGGTAAACCAGCTATTTGGCCGAATGTCCCGGCAAAACCCAGGAAAAAACCTAAAAATAAATTACCCATTAGCCCGCCATAGTTTCTTTCTACATAATAACTGATTTTATCAATTGATTGCTGAGAAAAATACTTCTGCAATAAACGATAGTTCCTTATTCGTTTACCTACATTCCCATAGTGAATAACATTGTCATAAAAACCGTTGATAATACCTGAAATGAAGAGGAAGACACCTGTTGTGGCTGCATATAGCACCGAAAGTGAATGTACTGGATCAATGCTTTTAACTGTTTTAAGCGCCACGGCTTCATTAACAATTAATTGACCCGTAAAATGATGGTAGGCCCATGCAATTAGGTACGGCAACGGTATTACAATTATTAAATTCCCTAAGAACGATACAAATTGGCTTCTGGATAGCTTTACGATTAGTTCTGCTGTTTTATCGAGATTAATGGTGTGATGTTTTTGATCATCTAAGGCGCTAGCCAGTGCGGAAGCGGTCATTGAAGGCTGCTTTGTAGCCAGGGTCGAGTGAGTAACAAAGATGGCGATAAAGCTGCCTGCATAATTCAAACTGAATAAAAACCCTTCTACTAGTGGAGCTGCTTTTAAACTAGCCAATATAAATTTTAGCCAGGTTGTAAACGAAATGATCAAGCCGCCCGCCATTGATTGCAACAAAAACTTGTAATACTGTTTTGGGGTATTGGTAATATAATGTTCACCAGTTTGGCTGGTATGCTCCACCACCTGATAGGCCAACATTTCTGTATTTTCTTGGATATGTTGTCGTACCCCGTGTTTTTGATTCTCGAACCGAATCATTCGGGTAAACATTTCCACAGCCAATGTTAGCCTCAATTCTTTTGTTTCGCCTAGTATCGATCCTAATAAGCGTCCTAAACGCTCAATGTTCTGTTCAATGCGTAATAGCAAATAAACTAAACTAATACTTACGCCGGTTCTTTTTTGTCCTCTTCTAACATTGTCAATAGCTTCGCGACATTGAGTTAGCATTACAAGAATATGCTTGTAAAGCTGGAGAATAGGTTCAAGGCTTTGATTGGGAGTCTGAATCAGTTCTACTAACTTATTCACTTCATAGGAGAGTACCTGAAAAGGTGAATTGTAATTCTCAATATGGGGTAATCGAATGATCATTTCGGGCTCAAGGCCTAATGAAGTGATACGGCTTGCTATAATTTGTGCCGATGAGAGTAATGAAGGATTGAATTCGTCGACAATCATTCGGTTTGTTTCCGCTTTGAAACCCATCAGTTCAAATAAGTCGCACCAGGTATCAGGGTTAACGGCTTCTACCCACTGATAATCATCGTGTTCATAGAATGTGTCGGCAATAACGCTTAAAAGCTCTTGTTTATCGATATAGTCTGGAAGTATTCGTTCATTTAGGCGTCTTAATAATTCGGTTATAAAACTTCTACGGGGTGAAATACCTAGTTCAGTAAATAAACGAATGTGGTTTTTAGAGTTGATGATCTGCTTAATAAATTGTTGAAAGGCAGCTAACAATTCAGAGTCATTTTTTAATTCACCTACCAAGAAATCAAGATTTTGTTGAGCCTCTGTAGCATTTGAAGCTGCTGATGGCCTTAAACTTTCCACCAGCATTATTAGTTCTTTCACCGAAAGGTCGGGCGATTGTTTGATGTGTGCTAATACTGACTTGATTTTGTTCATTAAAAGATAACAACGGTTTGAATAAGTTATTGTTTAAATATAACAAATTGGATGCCTTCGCCTCGGAATAGCAAAACCTGCGGTTTTAGGTCGAACTTATTATCTTTGCGCCGTGGGAAAGAATAAAATACGTCAGTTTGCTGAGTTAGAAACGTTTCATAACGTTTTTCAAAAAGATGGTTCTTTGAAAGGAAAATGGAGAACCGAGTTTTTCAAAAATGAACATCCTATTGTTTTAGAACTTGCCTGTGGCAAGGGCGAATATTCTGTAAATCTAGCCAAGAAATTTCCAGAGAAAAACTTTATTGGTGTTGACTTAAAAGGCAACCGTTTATGGACGGGTGCAAAAATGGCTATAGAAGAAAGGATTGAAAACGTAGGGTTTTTACGAATTCAGATAGAGCATCTTCAGTCGTATTTTGAGGTTGAGGAAGTAGACGAAATTTGGATCACGTTCCCTGATCCGCAGCCTCAAGTGAGCCGTGAGAAAAAGCGCTTAACCTCAATGCGCTTTCTTGACGTTTACCGTCCTGTGTTAAAAGAAAATGCGGTTATTCATCTTAAAACAGATAATGATCAGCTATATGAATACACGTTGGAGGTAATTGAAGAAAACAAATTATCGTTGTTGGCAAATACAAATGATGTTTACAACTCTGAGCTTTTAGATGAACTGTTGTCGATAAAAACGTATTACGAACGCAAGTATCTTTCGCAAGGCAAAAACATTAATTATGTTCGTTTCAGCCTATAAAATCTAACAATACATTTATTGTCTTTTTGCTTTCCGAAACCCTGTTTACGTTATAGTTGCAGGGTTTTACTTTGTTTATGTGGTTCTGTTTGACTATTGCCGCTAAATAGGCTAAATTTCTGGAAAATTTGCACTGACCAAAGCATTGTGAACCAATGAAAGACCCCAATTTTTTTGAGAAAGTTTTTGATGTGGTACGAATGATTCCTCCAGGGAGGGTTACCTCGTACGGCGCAATTGCTAATTTCCTTGGAACCCGTGGCTCGTCGAGAATGGTAGGCTGGGCTATGCATGCCGCCTCTTCGGCGATACCTCCAATTCCGGCTCATCGTGTGGTCAATAGTGCCGGATTACTGACCGGAAAAGTGCATTTTGGAACCCCAACCTTAATGGAAGAGTTGCTTGCAAGTGAAGGCATTATGGTTTACAATGATAAAATTCAGAGCTTCAAAAAACATTTCTGGGATCCGAGTGTAGAACTTAAGTAGTAATTAATTTGAGCGCTTTTTAGGCTTATCTATCAATTTCAGACTTACAATAAATACAGATATGGGTAAATTAATCGAAGAATTTAACAACTACCGCAGCCGTATGAATGAGCGGGTAATGGAAACCGCCAATACAAATATTAAACGTTTTTACGCTTTGGATACAACGTCTTATGCTGATGGAGCACTAAACGTAAAAACTAAAGAATTGCTTGGATTAGTGGCTTCAATGGTGTTGCGTTGTGACGATTGTATAAAATATCACTTGGGTAAATGCAAAGAGGCAGGGGTTAATAATGAAGAAATGAACGAAACGTTTATGATTGCGATGCTGGTGGGAGGTTCAATTGTTATTCCACATTACCGAAGAGCTGTGGAGTATTGGGACGAACTGAACGAAGAATAATGAGGTGGTTCACAATTAATCGATCTTTATTTGTTAAATTAAATCTCCGGTAAACTAAAAACAACCACAATGAACTTCATCTATTACGGACACTCGTGCTTTGCTATTGAAACCAATGGCAAAACGCTACTATTCGATCCTTTTATATCAGGAAATGAACTGGCAAAAAACATAGATATACAGCAGATAAGAGCAGATTATATCCTGATTTCTCATGCACACTCAGATCATACTGCCGATGTGGAGTTAATAGCTAAGAACACAGGGGCCAAAATTATTTCCACTTTTGAGATCGTAACACATTATCAACAGAAAGGATTTGAGGGGCATCCGATGAATTTTGGTGGGAAGTGGGATTTTGATTTTGGTCGTGTTAAAATGGTTCAGGCTATGCACACCAGTAGTTTTGCCGATGGCAGTTATGGTGGCGCTGCCGGAGGGTTTATCTTAACCCTTGAAGGGAAGAGCATTTACTACTCAGGTGATACTGCCCTGTTTAGCGATATGGAGCTCTTTGGAAGAATGCATAATATTACCTGGGCCATATTGCCGGTGGGTGATAATTTTACTATGGATGTAGAACAGGCATTAATGGCATCCCTAATGCTTGATTGTGATCAGGTTATTGGTGTTCATTACGATACCTTTGGTTACATTATGATTGATCATGTTGGAGCCAAAGAAAAGTTTGCCGCTAAAGGAAAAGAATTGCATCTGCTTTCAATCGGAGAGCATTTAAACCTTTCATTTGAAGGTGTTAGTGTTTCAGAGATGAATAAGCATAATTTTATGGATGATAATCCGAAAGGAGAGGTTATTTAAGATTCTAGAAACTGACTTTCTCTAACCCTGAGAGAAAGTCAGTTTTTTAAAATGGAGTAAACATAAGAGTCCATAATTTCATGGTTTTTAATGACACTAAAACGTAAGATTGCTTCATGAATAAAACCAGCTTTTTCCAGTACTTTCATTGATGCCTGATTTCGCTCAAATACCTCGGCATAAATTCGTATAATATTGAAGTTGTCAAAGGCATAATCTACAAAGGCGTCTACAGCTTCACTCATTATGTTTCGGTTCCAAAACGATTCTCCGAGCCAGTACCCAATTTCCGCATTGATTCGAGAAGTATCTTCTTTAAGGAAAATGCCAATTCCTCCAACGGCATAACCATCAACTACAATAGCCATATTCGTGGGCGGATCAACGCCTTCATTCTTTGCAATCCATTCTTCAGCGTCTTTTAATGTATAAGGATGAGGGAAATAATCCCTAACATTATCCCATACAGCTTTACTATTAGCGTTTTCTGCTAATGACTTTGCATCGTCTTTTTGCCAGGGTCTTAGTACGCTTCGTTTAAGTTTTATTTGCATTATTTAACTAATTATTGATTGGTGGTTAAAATTGAAACTAAGCTATTTTTAATATACAAAGTTCTTAGATAACAACAGCTGCTATACACAATTTGCATAATATCCTATTCTAATAAGTTAGGCAAAAACGAAAAGCTTATTCACCCTTAATCATTCAGTCTCTTATCAAAAAGTTCGTTTACAATATAATTTGAGGCTTTTAGTATCAAACATTATACAATTATTTAATATTTATCGTTAGCATACTTTATTGTCATGTAATACTTTTGCCGAACATTAACTCTATCTAACTAAGCAGATCTAAATTTTATTCTACTTTATTACAGCATGCTAGAAACAGCCTTAAAAAAATCCAAACTCTTAGTTATTCTGCTTATATGCAGTATTACAGCTTTTGCCCAGCAAAAAAATAAAACGACCATAAGTGGTTACGTAAAACAAAGCGAGAACGGTGAAAACATTATTGGTGCATCGGTTTCAATTAAAGAAAACGGAAGCGGAGCCTCTACTAATAGTTATGGATTTTATTCCATAAGTGTAAGACCGGGCAGTTACACCCTAGTGTTTCAATACCTGGGTTTTAAAACACTTGAGAAGAAAGTCACCATTACAAGCTCAACAACATTAAATATTAATCTTGAGGCAGAGGGTAAGCAAATAAACGAAGTGGTGGTTAGTTCTTCGGGTGTAAAAAAGAACGTTACCAGTATGGATATGGGAGTGAATAAACTCGAAATGCGTTCCCTGCAAAAAATGCCGGCACTCATGGGCGAAGTAGATATTGTTCGTAGTATTCAGCTTTTGCCGGGAATAAGCACCGTTGGAGAAGGCTCTTCTGGCTTTAATGTGCGTGGCGGCGGAGTTGATCAAAATCTAATCCTTCTGGATGAATCACCAGTTTACAATAGCTCCCATCTTTTTGGTTTCTTTTCAGTATTTGATCCTGATGCGGTAAAAGATGTAAAACTGATAAAAGGAGGAATTCCGGCCATGTATGGAGGCAGATTGTCTTCAATTCTGGATGTCCGAATGAAAGATGGAAACGTTAATAACTTCAGTACATCAGGTGGAATAGGAACTGTTTCAGCTCGTTTTTTGGCCGAAGCTCCCATTGTGAAAGGGAAAGGGTCGTTTGTAATTGCTGCCCGAAGATCGTATGCTGATATGTTCCTGAAACTTTCTCCGGATGAAAGTCTGAATAAAAACTCCGCTTATTTTTATGATCTAAGCGGAAAAGCAAACTATACAATCAATGAGAATAACCGATTATACCTATCGGGCTATTTTGGGAAGGATAATTTTGGCTTTGCTGAGCGTTTTGCAATGAATTGGGGCAACGGAACCGGAACCTTACGGTGGAATCATACATTCAACCCTAGCCTTTTTGCAAACTTTACCGCTGTGTATAGTAACTATGATTATTCCTTAGGTATTCCTAGTGGTGTAAATGCCTTCGATTGGACCTCTAAAATTATTAATCAAACTATAAAAGGCGATCTTTCATATTACGCTAATCAAAACAATAAACTGAGTTTTGGTGCCAATGCCACTTTTTACAGGTTTAAACCCGGTTCGGCAACAACAGCCGATCAAAATACCTCATTCAATGACATAGCTCTGCAAACTCAGCTAGGGCAAGAGTATGCCGCATATGTGGATAATGAGCAAAAGATAACGGAAAAACTTTCGGCACAATATGGCTTAAGGTTATCAGCATTCAATTATGTAAGTGGTCAAAATAACTTTACGGTAAACGAATACGAAGGAATTACTGGTCAACGAAAGGAACCTGTTAATCCAAAAACATACAACAAAGGCGATGTTATTAAAACCTATTATAATCTCGAACCACGACTTTCGCTTCGCTACGTATTAACGGATGAATCATCGGTTAAAGCCAGTTATAACCGCACCACACAGTACTTACACTTAATTTCTAACACAACCGCTGCCACGCCGCTGGATGTTTGGCAGCCAACAACGAATAATATTAAACCTGAATGGGCTGATCAGGTGGCGTTGGGTTATTTCCGAAACTTCAAAAACAACAGCATTGAGTTTTCGTTGGAGGGCTTTTATAAGAAAATGCAGAACCAGATCGATTATATTGATGGAGCCCAACTTTTCTTAAATAGCAATTTAGAAAGCGAACTGTTGTATGGTAATGCCCGGGCCTACGGTCTTGAATTTTATTTGAAGAAAAACACTGGCAAATTAAATGGTTGGATAAGTTACACATGGTCGAAATCGGAACGCCAAATTGATGGCATTAATAACGATAATTATTATCCAAGCAAATACGACAAAACGCATAACCTTTCGGTGGTTGGTATTTATGATATGAGTAAACGTTGGAGCTTTTCGGCCATATTTACCTATTCAACTGGTGTGAGCACCACCTTCCCAAATGGCAGGTATGAAATAGATGGAATTGTTGTTCCTCATAATACCACTAATAGCCGCAATAATTACCGTATTCCATCTTATAATCGTTTAGATATTTCGGCAACACTTTATCCGCGTCATAAACCAGGAAGTAAATATGAAAGTAACTGGGTGTTCTCTATTTACAACCTTTATGCTCGCCGTAATCCATATACCATTTATTTTCAACCAAGTGAAAACAATCCTCAGGTAACTGAAGCCCGTCGACTATCAATTATCGGATCGCTAATCCCTTCTGTTACTTATAATTTTAATTTCAGATAATCTATGAATACGCGCTATATACTATTTATACTTTGTTGCATGACTGTTTTAGTAAGTTCATGCGAAGATGTGGTGGATGTAAATTTGGATTCGGGGCCACCCCTGTTAGCCGTGGACGGATGGCTGACAGATAGAGATATTCCTGATACAATTAAAGTAACGCAAACATCGCCTTATTTTTCAAACACTGCTCCGTTGAGTGTGGTAGGGGCAAAAGTTACACTTACAACCAGCTCCGGCGAAAGTGAACAGCTTACGGAACTTAGTTCAGGTAAGTTTATCGTACAAAATATCAGAAGTATAGAAGGTGTATCTTATACTTTAAAAATTGAACACGATGGAGAGGTTTATGAAGCAAAAACGACGGCAACCCGCCAAAGCTTTCTGTTAGATTCCTTAACATTTGAATTTCGTGAAAAATCAATTGGGCAGAAGGAAGATGGATACATAGTACAGTATTATGGTAAAGAATTAGAAGGCAAAGGCGACGCATGTCGGCTGAAGATTAAAAAGAATGGAGTTTACTTAAACTCAAAAGAAGACCTGAATTATATGAATGATGACTTTGTAGATAGTGCATCATTTAAAAAAGTTCGCATGTTTACTGAAAAACCGTTTCAACTGAATGATGAGGTAATAGTTGAAACATGGTCGATAACCATGGATGCGTATCATTTCTATGATGAGTTAAGAGCGCAGGTAAATAATGGGGGAATCTTTGCCAACCCTCCGGCAAATGTCAGAACAAATGTTAAGAACATTAATTCTTCTTCCTCGAAGAAAGCAGTAGGTTATTTTGGTGCTTCGCTGGTAAGCTCTGTTAGCGCTAAAGTTACTGATGCGGATAAATAAAAAATGCTTAATCTGAAGTTAAAAGAAAAACGGCTTGATTTATCAGGCCGTTTTTCTTTTATAGTTATTTTAATCTTTCTTTTATTATTGGCAATGCCAACTTTGCCCATTCAGCATACATCTTTCCCGAATAATGCAACTGATCACTTGCCAAGTAAGTCAAATCATCCAGTACCTTATAAGAACTTGGCGTAATGTCGGTATAGCTAACTCCGTACCGGGTGCACTCTTCATTATTAACTGCATTAAAACGATTTATGGCTGCGGTAATCGTTTCGCGATTCTCTTTGCCAAAAGGAGTTGCTCCCCAATCCGGTATCGACAGAACAAAGACTCTTTTCCGGTTTCCTCCAGCGAACTTATTAGCAATTCGTAATAACCGTCTGAAATCCCTTCTATAGGCTTCAGTGCTTCGTTTTCTATATTGATTATTAACTCCAATTAAAAGGGTGACAAAGTCAAAAGTTTCTGATAGTTGGGCCTTTTCAATGCCTGCCATTAACTCGTCTGTAGTCCAACCGGTTGTGGCAATGATTTTCGGGTTGGCTACATTAAGTCCATCTGAATTTAAAAAACTTGCCAGTTGAACTGGGTATCTGTCGGTTTCTTCAACAGCTTCGCCTATTGTATAAGAATCGCCAAGGGCTAAGTATGTGATTTTTTGTTGTGACATTGGGTAAAACTAACCAAAGTTGGATAAAACGTTGAAAGTGTTCCTTTAATATTTTAAAAGAATTAAATGGAAGTCTTTAAGACAGCGTCATTTCAAAAAGTTCACTAAGCTTCGATTTTAGTACCTCTTTTACCTCATTAATGTCTACATCTCGACCTAACTCTTTGTTTAATGAAGTCACCGCTTTATCAGCTATACCGCACGGAACAATGTTTCCAAAGTAATTTAAGTCAGCGTTTACATTGAAGGCAAAGCCATGCATGGTTACCCAACGGCTGCAGCGAACGCCCATGGCGCAAATTTTACGGGCTGTCCACGGATTATCTGCATCTAACCAAACGCCGGTTTGCCCTTCTGATCGGCCAGCCGTTACACCATACTCTTTTAAAGTGAGGATGATAGCTTCTTCCAAAAAACGCAGGTATTTATGGATATCGGTAAAAAAGTGGTCTAAATCTAAAATTGGGTAACCAACTATTTGGCCGGGGCCGTGGTAAGTAATATCTCCCCCGCGATTGATCTTATAGTAGGTGGCGTGTTTGTCTTCAAGCCCTTGTTCATCCAATAATAAATGTTCGGGTTTTCCACTTTTACCCAAAGTGTACACATGTGGATGCTCACAAAAAATCAGGTAATCATTTGTAGGAATTTGTGTTCCGTTTAAATTATCACGATTCTCAGTTTTAATGCGAACTGTTTCATTAAAAATGGTTTCCTGTTTATCCCAGGCTTCTTTATAGTCGATCAGCCCCCAGTCTATAAATTGAACTTCTTTCATTCTTATACTTCCTTAACCACTTTAGCACTTAGCTTCTGGTTTTGTTGATGCAAAAATAACTTAAAACTCCTAACTTAAGAGGAACATACTACCTACTTATGGCACATCATAATGAACTCGGCAAAAAAGGCGAACAGATCGCTCTTGAGCACCTTAAGAATAATGGCTTTGAAATCATTGCCAACAATTGGCGCTATCAGCACGCGGAAATAGACTTAATTGCACAAAAGAAAAATGAGCTGATTTTTATTGAAGTAAAAACCCGTACAGGTAACTTTTTTGGTCACCCGGAAGAATTTGTAACAAATCAAAAAGAAAAATTGTTTGCCATGGCCGCCGATGAGTTCATTTATAGAAAGGGACATAATGGCGAATGTCGTTTTGATATTATTTCAATTACTTTTAACAAAGAAGGAGATAGTTACCAGGTTCATCATATCGAAGACGCTTTCTTTCCGAGATAAATCACCGCTATAAATCAAGCTCTACCTGATTGCTAAATGATTTGAACTCTGGATCTAAATCGTCAATTAAGAAAACATACAATTCCTTAGGGCCATGTGCTCCAAGAACCAATGTTTTTTCAATATCGGCAGTTCGGCTTGGTCCCGTTATTACGGTAATATTAGAAGGTAATCGTTCTTCATACTTTTCTTTTAGTACGGCAAAAGCATCTTTCAGATCCATAACCAACTGAGAAGTATAAGCCAAAACGATATGAGTATGAGGGTAAACACTTAGTCGACGTCCGCTTTGTTGAGCGCTTGAAACAAGAACACTGCCGTTACGTGCAATTAGTGCTTCGCAGGTGGTTATGCCTACTTCAGCATTTACAAAGTTTTCATCATCCGCAATAAAGGGATAATCATATTTGCGTAACAGTTGCTGCAGTTTACTATCCCAGCAAATGATCTTCAGCCAATCTCTTTCTTCGGCCAGGTTAATGATGTTCTCAATAAAGTTGATCTCATCTTCGCAAAAAAGGAATTTACCTGCCACATTATTGAGCTCTTCCGCAAAAATCAATTCCAATAGCTCATGATTTGGCGGATAGAGAGGTGAATCTTCATAATTAGGGTAAGGATTATCACGTTTTTCGAGTAATGCTTTTCGAATGTTTTTTAACATTAATTCGCGTGGAGTAATAGCCGCCTTCTTCATATTGTAAAAATAGAAAAATTATACTGAAGGAATTCTTTTAAACAAAAACGTCCGAAATTACATTCGGACGTTCGGTCAATTTATAAAGTTTTGCAGAAAATATTAAACATTTTCTTCGCTTTGTGCTGCATTGGTTACCTCAATTGGTAAACTTTGATTGCCTTCAGCCAGTGGATGCTCAGCGCCATTCTGTGCACCATTTACAAACTCATCGTAAGTGGTACGTGTATCGAATGGTCGTTTTCCTAAAATCTCCTCCAAATCAGATTGGAATAAGATCTCTTTTTCTAACAGTTTTTGAGCTAAGGCTTCTAAACCATTGCGTTTTTCTAAAAGCAATGATTTGGTGCGTACATAAATGTCGCTAATCAACGAACGAACTTCATGGTCAATAAGTTCTGAAGTTTTCTCAGAATAAGGTTTAGTAAAACCACCGTATTCACCTTGTTGATCGTTGAATGAAACATTACCAACTTTATCATTCATACCATAAATGGTAACCATAGCATACGAAAGTTTAGTAATACGTTCCAGGTCATTTTGCGCACCTGTAGAAATTTTACCAAATATGATATCTTCTGCAACTCGTCCGCCCATTGTCATACACATGCCGTCAACTAACTGCTCGGTGGTATATAAATACTGCTCTTTTGGCAGATACTGGGCATAACCAAGAGCTGCCACACCGCGAGGAACAATCGAAACTTTTACTAAAGGATCAGCATGCTCTAAAAACCAACCTGCAATGGCATGTCCTGCTTCATGGTAAGCAACAATGCGTTTTTCCTCTGGTGAAATGATCTTGTTCTTTTTCTCCAATCCTCCAATTACACGGTCAATTGCATCTTGAAAATCTTTCAGATCAATTTCTTTTTTATTTCTACGAGCAGCAATTAGTGCCGCTTCATTACAAACGTTCATGATCTCGGCTCCGGCAAACCCTGGAGTCTGTGCCGAAAGTTTTTTAGGATCAACGTCTGGCGCTAATTTCAAAGGTTTTAAGTGTACTCTGAAAATCTCTTCACGACCGTTTAGGTCTGGTTTGTCAATTGAAATTTGTCTGTCGAAGCGTCCTGGGCGCAATAATGCGGAGTCGAGAACATCCGGGCGGTTTGTTGCTGCCATAATGATTACTCCCGAATCGGTTGCGAACCCATCCATTTCTACTAAAAGGGCGTTCAAGGTGTTTTCACGCTCATCGTTTCCACCCATGATCTGGTTTTTACCACGCGCACGGCCAATTGCATCGATCTCATCAATAAAGATAATACAAGGAGCTTTGTCGCGTGCCTGGCGGAACAAGTCACGAACACGTGATGCACCTACACCCACAAACATTTCAACAAAATCGGAACCCGAAAGTGAGAAGAAAGGAACCTGAGCCTCACCGGCAACCGCCTTTGCTAATAAAGTTTTACCTGTTCCCGGAGGACCTACCAATAAAACACCTTTTGGAATTTTACCTCCAAGGCTGGTGTATTTTTTAGGGTATTTTAAGAAATCAACGACTTCCATTACCTCTAACTTAGCTTCCTCTAAGCCGGCAACATCATTGAAGGTGATATTTACCTGTGATTCTTTATCAAATAAAGTGGCTTTTGATTTACCAATATTAAAGATTTGGCCACCAGGACCTCCGCCGCCGCCAGTCATTCGGCGCATGATGAAGATCCAGAAAACAGCAACCAATGCGATAGGTAATATCCATTGAATCAGGAACGTAAGAAATACGTTCTCCTGTTTTTGCTTATCTTCAATTTTGATTAGTTCATTTTGAGGCCAGCCTTTTTCAGCGGCTGTTATTTTATCGCGAATAGCTTTGTAGTCGAAGCTGGTAAACATATAATGCGGACCAGAATTAGATCCCCACGTACCTTTGCCACTAACTTCTTTATACTTTTCTGATTCTAAACGATCTTTTTTGATATAAACATAAAACTCATAAGCCTCACCGTTTTTATACACGTTTACGTATTCAACATCATGAGCTTTAAGCATTTTGGTCTCAAAGTCTTCATAGGTTGTTTTTACTGGCGAAGAACCTGAATAAAATAAGTTGAAGCCGATAATCAGGGCCAAAATAGTCCCATAAATCCATAAACCACTAAATTTAGGAGGCTTTGGAAGTATTTTTTTTGGCATTTTATCTCTCGAGTTTTTAGGTTCGGAATTGTTTTCTCTCATTAAAATGTTAATTAATAGATTAATAACCCGGAGGTTTAATGTTTTGTTTTGAATTAAGCGCTTTGATAATTTTTGATCTCTGCATCTCCCCACAATTCTTCAACACCGTAATATAAACGTTTTTCTTTCTTGAAAATGTGTACAACAACATTAACAAAATCGAGCAGCACCCATTCGCAGTGATCCAAACCTTCTTTTCTCCAGGGTTCTTCTTTTAGAGCTTTATACACCTCAGCTTCTACTGAATTAGCAATTGCCCTAACCTGAGTGGTTGATTCGGCATCGCAAATAATAAAGTAATCGGTAACTGAGCTGTGAATATTTCGGAGGTCGAGCCTTACAATATCATTGCCTTTTTTTTCCTGAATTCCATGAATGATAATATCTGAAATCAATTGGGATTCGTCAGTTCTTCTGTTTTTTACCATTCAAAAACCTAACTTTGAAAATTTATAAACTACGTTAAATACTCAATAAATGCAATTTACTACTAATTCTGCATTATTTATAGGTCAAAATCTTGTTGCATTAAATGAAGTTGATTCGACCAATAATTATTTGAAAGAATTACTTACAAATTCTACGCCACAGCCCGAGGGTACTGTTATAATGGCAGAAAACCAATTTAATGGCCGTGGGCAGGTGCATAATAAATGGCTGGCCGAACCAGGGAAAAATTTAACAGTAAGCATTCTCCTTTGTCCTTCTTTTCTGCCTGCAATTAAGCAATTTGATTTGAATAAAGTGGTGAGTTTAGGTGTAGCTGACTTTGTAAAATATTTTTTAGGTAATAATGTTAAGATTAAATGGCCTAATGATATTTTTTGGGAGGATAATAAACTCGGTGGAATTTTAATTGAAAATTTTCTTTCAGGCTCTTTTCTCAAACAATCCATTATCGGGATAGGTTTAAATATTAATCAGGTAAATTTTGCACCCGGATTAAAAGCAACTTCTTTTAGTTTAATCAGTAAAAGTGAATTTAATTTAAAAATCTGCCTTAATGCTCTTTGCTTATATCTGGAAGCTAGATATTTACAACTTAAATCAGGAAACCTGGAGAAGATTAATCAAGATTATTTAAGCTATCTGTATAGATTAAATACAACAGACTTATATAGGGCAAATGGTGAAGTTTTTTATGGCGAGATCATTGGAGTTAATTCAACAGGGCAACTGCTAATTAATTGTCATACAGGGGTAAAAGAATTCTCTTTTAAGGAGGTAGAATTTATTTAGTAATAATATTCTTACAATAAGGCAGTTATAAATTTATATTTTTGGGGGCCGATTTAATTCGGATTAACCTAAACGTATCAATCAAAAGTAGATGAAGAGAGTTTTCTTTTTGTTGTTAATGCTATTGGGAAGCTTAACAACATTTGCTCAGATTGAGAACCCGGTAACATGGCAGTTCTCGAGCAAAACCCTGAAGGGCGATGAAGCGGTTTTAGTTTTAACTGCCAAAATTGATGGTAACTGGCACACGTATTCGCAGTTTATTGCTGGCGATGGCCCTGTACCTACCTCATTTAAATTTAAACCATCAAATGATTATGAGCTGGTAGGAAAGGTTGTGGAGAAAACCCCTCCGCACAAAGGCTTCGATCCAACATTTGGAATTGAGATTGCCTATTTCGAAAACCAAGCTGTCTTTGAACAAAAAATCAAATTAAAAGTTCCTGCTGCCAAAGTTTCTGGTACACTGGAGTACATGGTTTGTAATGACAAGCAATGTTTACCCCCAGAAGAAGTGGAATTTAGTATTAGTGTAAAAGGAAATCCAAAGACTGCATCCGCAGAAACCAACACAACACAAAAACCAGCAAGTGAAGTTGCAGCCGCAGCCGCAACCACAGCGGTTTCAAATACTGATACAGTTAAAACTGTTACAGCTGAGGCAGCTACTGCAATTGATACTACAAACATTGCTAAGACAGATACCGCATCTGCTGCTACTCCAATAGCAGGTTTGGACAGCAACAATGGCGAAGTAAAATCTGCTTCTACTTGGGGTATTTTCATCGAAGGCTTTTTGTTTGGATTCATAGCCTTATTAATGCCTTGTATTTTTCCAATGATTCCTTTAACTGTTAGCTTCTTTACGAAGCGTAGTAGTTCTCGTGCAGTAGGAATACGTAAAGCAATTACGTTTGGTTTAGCAATTATTGGCATTTATGTAGTATTTGGTCTAGGAATTACCATTACTTTAGGCGAAGATGCATTAAACCAATTGGCGAGTAATGCAATTGCTAACCTTATATTCTTTGTTGTATTAGTGGTTTTCGCCGCTTCATTTTTTGGCGCGTTTGAAATCACTTTACCTAGTTCATGGGCCACTAAAGCTGATGAGAATGCTGACAAAGGCGGCCTGATAGGTATTTTCTTTATGGCGTTAGCTTTAGCCTTAGCTTCTTTTTCATGTACAGGACCACTAATTGGCAACTTGTTGGTTGAAGCGGCTAGAAAAGGCCAGTATTTAGGTCCTGCAATGGGTATGTTAGGCTTTTCAACTGCCCTAGCTATTCCATTTACCCTGTTTGCAATTTTCCCAAGCTGGCTTCAAAGCCTTCCTAAGTCTGGAGGTTGGTTAAACTCAGTGAAAGTTGTTTTGGGCTTTGTTGAGTTGGCCTTTGCTCTTAAGTTCTTGTCAAACGTAGATTTAGCTTATCATTGGGGTATTCTTGATCGCGAAGTATTCCTTGTATTATGGATTGTAATTTTCACAATGCTAGGATTCTACTTACTGGGTAAATTGAAATTTTCACATGATAGCGATTTAAGCTACATATCTGTTCCTAGATTATTCCTGGCATTATTTTCATTTGCCTTTGCTATTTATATGATCCCAGGTTTATGGGGTGCACCTCTTAAATCAATCAGTGCATTTGCTCCTCCAATTGGAACACAGGATTTTACCCTTGTAACAGGTTCGGAAGGTAATTCAGCACCTGCTGAGCACCATGCTAAAAAATATGCTGGTATCTTCCATGCACCACACGGCATTGATGCTTTCTTTGACTATGATGAAGCATTGGCTTACGCAAAAAAAACTGGTAAACCATTATTCGTTGACTTTACCGGCCACAGCTGTGTAAATTGCCGTAAGATGGAGGCTAACGTATGGTCAAATCCCGAGGTATTACAACGCTTAAAAGGTGACTACGTTTTAGTTTCATTATATGTTGATGACAGAACAGAATTACCTGAAAACGAACAATTCGTTTCAAAATCTACTGGCAAAACCATTAAAACTGTAGGTAAAAAATGGGCTGATTTACAGGCGTCTAGTTATAACACTAACTCTCAGCCATATTACGTGTTAGTTGATAATGATGGCAAGCCATTGGTTGCACCTCAGGCTTACAACCCTGACATTCCAAACTACATCAAGTTTTTGGACAGTGGTAAGGAAGCTTTTCAAAACCAAAAGCTAACAATGAAATAAGATTATAAACAATATAATAGAGAAGGCCTTCTGAAAAATATCAGAAGGCCTTTTGTTTGGAGGCTTGGCGGTTGTAGTACCACATATGCAATGCTGTCATAATTTTAAAATTTATATAAATTTGCACGTCTGTTTAAAAACAGTTGATTATTTTGCCATATAATTGGTAAGCATTTAAAGAAATCAGGAAATGTTTAAAAAAATAGGTGTTTTTACTTCGGGAGGTGATGCTCCTGGCATGAATGCATGTGTTCGTGCAGTGGTTAGAACTGCAATCTATCATAACATTGAAGTTGTAGGTATTATGCGCGGTTACGAAGGAATGATCAATGGAGAATTTATTCCTCTTGAAACAAAATCAGTAGCAAATATCATTCAGCGTGGGGGTACTATTTTAAAAACGGCAAGAAGCAAAGATTTTATGACTCCTGAAGGTCGTAAAAAGGCTTATGAGAAGCTTAAAGCAGAAGGCATTGAAGCCTTGGTGGCAATTGGTGGGAACGGAACTTTTACCGGAGCTTCAGTTTTTGAAAAAGAATTCGGAATTCCGGCTGTCGGAACCCCAGGTACCATCGATAATGACCTTTTAGGAACAGATTTTACCTTAGGTTATGATACTGCCATTAATACTGTAATTAAAGCAGTTGATGCTATTCGTGATACAGCTGAATCTCATGATCGTTTATTTTTTGTTGAAGTGATGGGTCGAGATTCTGGTCAGATTGCATTGGCTACCGGTATTGGTGCTGGTGCTGAAGCTATTTTGCTTCCAGAGGTGAAATTCGACCTGGCTAAGCTCTATGAGCGTTTGGAGAAAGGACGGAGAAAGTCGGCCAAAATTATAATTGTTGCTGAAGGTGATGAAGCCGGAGGTGCATTTGCTGTGGCCGAAAAGGTTAAAGAAAAATTCCCTCATTTTGATACCAAGGTTTCGGTATTAGGCCATATTCAGCGCGGAGGTTCTCCTTCGTGCTTCGATCGCATGTTGGCTAGTGAATTGGGCTTTCATGCCGTAGAAGCCTTGATTAATGGCAAAAAAGGTGTAATGGTAGGAAAGGTTGACAAGCAGATAGTTTATACACCATTTGATGAAGCTATTCAAGATACTTCAAAAATGGATACAGAGTTACTACGGATGGTTGGCATTTTAGCCTCATAATCAGCATTTCGATAACTCCCTATTAGCCCATTAACAAATTAATAAGTATATTCAGATATCATGCAACTATCTGATTATAAAGTATTGATTTGTTTAATGGGCTTTTTTATGCTGCTAAATTGCTCCGGTAAAAACAATCGCCATAATGAACAAGCCAGCACTGCTTCTTTACAATTGGTTGTAAAGGGGCTTGAATCTCCGATTGAAATGGGAATGCCTGATGATGGATCGGGAAGGATATTTATAGCCGAACAAAAGGGGATTATAAAAATCATACGAAATGGAGCTGTGCTGGCAACTCCGTTCTTAGACCTCCGTTCAAAAATGGTTGCTATGAATGATGGTTATACTGAAAAAGGACTTCTTGGATTTGTTTTCCATCCTCAGTATAAAAGTAACGGAAAGTTTTATGTTTATTATTCTGCTCATTCTTCAGGGTCTGGTAGTGATCATAAAAGTGTCATTGCCGAGTTTAAAGTTTCAGCCACGAATCCTGATAAAGCTGATTTAACCGAACGAAAAATTCTTGAAATTGAACAGCCTGAGGCCAATCATAACGGAGGACATTTAGCCTTTGGACCTGATAAGTATTTATATATCGGTTTGGGAGATGGTGGAGGCGGTGGCGATGAACATGGTCGTATTGGAAATGGTCAAAACTTGAATACGCTTTTAGGCAAGATCTTAAGAATTGACATAAACAAAGAGACAACTTACTCAATTCCTCCAGATAATCCTTTTGTGAATAGGGCTAACACTAAACCGGAGATTTGGGCTTATGGACTTCGCAATCCATGGAAATTTACTTTTGATAAAAACGGTCGTTTATTTTGTGCCGACGTAGGACAGAATAAATACGAAGAAGTAAACATTATTGAAAAGGGTAAAAACTATGGATGGAGGATTATGGAAGCATCACATTGTTTCAATCCCGCAACAAATTGTGCCGCCACTGGTTTAACCCTTCCGATCTATGAATACGATCACAAAGTTGGTATAAGTGTTACTGGTGGCTACTTTTATACTGGAGCGCAAATTCTTGAGTTACAAAATAAATATGTGTTTGCCGATTGGACCGGGGTGTTTTTTGCAATTACTGACCAGGGAAAAGGTGGAGTAATCAGTATTAAAAATAAACCAAATGATTTGAGAGTGCTCAGTTTCGGTAATGACTTGAAAGATGAATTGTACGTGCTAACCAGTTTAGATACTCAACCTATGAGTAAAACCGGAGCTCTTTATAAATTGGTCAAAAGTAATTAATAAGTATACAAAAAGAGGGGCCAGATCACAGGCTCCTCTTTTTGATTTCTTATTGTTATTCCGCAATTATTTGCTCAACAATGAATTGTTTCGATTTTTCAATGTCGATGGATAACTGACGGTCTTCGGTTATGAAAGCAACTTCTTCCCTGAAAGAGGTAAATAACTTTTCAATAAATGGTGATGACTTTAATGGTCGGCGAAGTTCTAGCGCTTGAGTTGCATTTAACCACTCAATACCTAAAATAGAAACAAGGTTTTGTACCACCTTATATGCTTTAACAGCCGCGTTTGCACCCATACTCACATGATCTTCTTGTCCATTTGATGACACGATAGAATCAACAGAAGCTGGCGTACATAACTGCTTGTTTTGACTGGCAATTGAGGCAGCCGTGTATTGAGGAATCATTAAGCCCGAATTCAGTCCAGGTTTTGCTACCAGGAATGCAGGTAGTTTCCGTAAGCCTGAGATCAACTGGAAGGTCCTTCTTTCGGAAATACTTCCCAGTTCTGATAAAGCGATGCATAAAAAGTCAAGAGCCAAGGCCAATGGTTGTCCATGGAAATTGCCACCCGAAAGGATTAGATCTTCAGCAGGAAATACATTCGGGTTATCAGTAACTGCATTAATTTCCGTTAAAAATACCCATTCAACATAATTAAGTGCATCTTTTGAGGCTCCGTGAACCTGTGGAACGCAACGGAATGAGTAAGGGTCTTGTGTTTGTTTTCCTGACTGATTAATCAACTCACTGCCGGCTAAAATTTCTGAAATGAACTTAGCGGTTTCAAGCTGACCTTTATGTGGGCGGATTTGATGGATCAACTCGTTAAAAGGGTCTAAACGACAATCGAAGGCATCAATTGAAGCAGCAGCCACTACATCGGCTACATGCGTTAGCTTTTTAGCTAGCAATAAGCAATGCACTCCGTAGGCGCTCATGAATTGAGTTCCATTGATAAGGGCCAATCCTTCTTTTGCTTTCATGTGTAATGGCTCCCAGCCAAACTGCTGTAGCATTGCTGAGGCTGCTTTTCTTTTCCCCATAACGTAAACTTCGCCAATCCCCAGTAAAGGCAAGGAAAGGTGTGCTAAAGGTGCCAAATCGCCTGATGCGCCTAATGAACCTTGGGTAAAAACAACAGGTATAATGTCGTGATTGTAGAAATCGATTAGGCGCTGAACAGTTGATAACTGTACGCCTGAATGGCCATAACTCAATGATTGGATTTTGAGGAACAGCATCAACTTTACGATTTCCTGAGGAACTTCATCGCCAGTGCCACATGCATGCGATTTAAGTAAGTTGCTTTGTAAGGCTTCCAGTTGGTCATTGTCAATAGAAACACTTTGTAATGAACCAAAACCGGTGTTTATGCCATAGATTGGAGCCGTACTTACTTTAATCTTTTCATGGAGGTAATTATGGCAATCATTTATCTTTTTTGCTGCCTCTTCTGATAGCGCTAATTGATGACCTTCGGTCATAATAGAGTGAATCAGCTCGAGCGTAATAGCCCCGGAGCCAATGGAATATAACTTCATTATTTCTGGTTTATTGAGTGGCCCCAAAAATAACGATTGTTCTCAAAATAAATTTATTGCTCTGTAAGTTCTTCACGTACATTAGTTAAGTTTCGTACACTTAACCGTGATGCACTCCAGGAGGCTATAAACGAGATGACGAATACGGTGATAAATACCAGCAGAAAATCAGGCCATTGCATTTCAACAGGGTATTTGTCCATCACAAAAGTACCCGATTGGCCTAGTTTAATTAAACCGAATTTCAATTGGACGAAGCAGAAGATGGCACCAAGTGTCAATCCGGCTAAGGTTCCAACCATTGAGATCAGCAGACCTTCAAACAGGAAAATATAGCGTATAATTCGCTTATTGGCTCCCATACTAAGCAATATGGCAATGTCTTTTTTCTTGTCGATTACCAACATAGTTAATGAGCCAATAATGTTACAGATAGCAATAATCAACACAAAAGTGAGTATCAGGTAAACTGCCCATTTCTCTGAGTTCAAAATTTTATATAGTAATTCATTTTGCTCAAATCGGTCCCTTACTTTAAAATTGTCACCCAACAGTTCTTTAGCATTGCGCTTATATTGCTTAAGGTTGGCTTCTTTCTTTAAATAGATTTCTACTGATGAAACATTGTTGCCCTCATCTAATTGCTTACGCGCAAATGAAAGGGGGACTAAAACGTATTTCAGATCAAAGTCTTGTTGAACCTGAAAAACACCCGAAACGTAAATCTCACTTCTGTTTAGGTCGTTTGTAGGGTCAATAGAAGAGCCCATGTTTTTTCTGGGAGAGAAAATCGTCAGGGGATCATCAGACTCAATATTCATCGATAAGTAATACTCTACCCCGCTTCCAATAATAGCCCTTGGTTCTTCGTTAGTTCCCAATGTGGCATTCCCACGTATGATCATTGAATCGAGCGCATGTGTTTTCAGAAAATCATCACTAACCCCTTTTACGGTGGCTATGTATTGATTCTTTCCAAAACGCAGCAGGGCTTTTTCTTCAAGCGCCTCTACATAAAATAAAGTTCCTGTTTTGGATTTAAGCTGACTAAAGGCCGATGTATTAGGGGCGAAGGTCTTTCCCTTTACAAGCTCGATTTTTATATCTGGTGTAAATCGGTTATAAAGTGAAAGAACCAATGCCTCGAAGCCATTGAATACCGACAAAATAACAATTAACGCCGCCGAGCCAATTAATACCCCGAACATGGATATGCCTGAAATAATATTGATAGCGTTAGTTGATTTTTTTGAAAAGAGGTATCGCTTAGCAAAGTATAAGGCCAGGTTCATCTATCAACGTTAGAGTTTTGATTTACGATTTAAGTAAACGAATATCTGTATTTGATTATAAAAAAGGATTATGCAACCTTTCAAAACCAATGCTGGTGGCCGGTCCATGACCAGGGTAAACCTTTACCTCGTCGCCCAAAGGGAATAATCGTTGTTCAATGCTTTTTTTCAAAACTTCAAAGCTGCCGCCCGGTAAATCGGTTCGGCCTACGCTTTGATAAAACAAAACGTCACCTCCAATTACAAACTGATCGTCCTTACTGTAAAAAGAAAGGCTTCCAGGAGAATGTCCCGGAGTAAAAATACTTTCGAGGGATGAATTGCCGAAAGTTATTACTTCATTGTCTTCAAGGTAATTCTCTACTGCAGGCGATAATTCATAATGCATACCCATTGATGGTGCATAGCCAGGTATGGCATCCAATATGAATTGTTCACTTTTATGAAAATGTGGCTTTAAGCCATAGCTGTCGAAAACAAATTTATTGCCCAGCACATGGTCGATATGGCAATGGGTGTTGATCAGCTTAACCGGTTTCAGTTCATTCGACTTAATGAAATCGACCAAAGCGTTTTGTTCCTGGGCATTATAGCATCCGGGATCAATGATCAAACATTCATTAGTTTCATCAAAAAGTATATAAGTATTTTCCTGGTAAGGATTAAAGGTTAAATAGTGTACCTGAATCATGTTAGAGAATTTAAAAATTTAGGAATTTGAAAATTTAAGAATTAACGGATGATCTGTTTCATCTTCAAATTCTCAAATTAACTTATTCTCAAATTAAATTTATTGCTTCCACTTAAAGGTTTTGATCATCACATCAACGTCCTTCTTGATAAAATCGAGTACAGGCTGAATGGAATCCAGTCGAGGCTCACTTCTAAAATAGAGTGCAGCCCTTAAAAAGTGTTTAGAACTATCAGTCAAATAAAACTGCAAGGAAGAAGCCGCATTTCCATCAATACTATAATAAGTTCCGTACACTTTATTCGCTTCATTCTTTATAACACTTTCATCAATGGACGTAGCTTTAATGGTGTGTTTAAATACCAAACTACGACTGTCTTCTGCCAGTGCGTTGAATTTTTTCTTATCGTTATTAATGTCGTGGTAGCTTAAGTGGAGCTTGCCATTGAACTGCGGATATTCAATATTGATCCAGCAAGACTGAGCATCTGCAGCATTATCGGTAGCTACTTTAGCATACACTGGTATATCAAATGAGTACTTACAACCTTCATCGAAGTGCTTATAGGCTTTCTTTGGGAAATCGATACGATGATATCCGCGTGGTTTTGGTGTAGAAGTACTTTCTTTGCAAGCAGGTAACAATAAAATTGGAGCTGCAATTAGGAGTGCCCACCAATTGAAAAATATGTTTTTAAACCTCAAAACTTTATAGTGTTTATAAGTTGTTATTGATTAAATAAACGGGTGCAAGGTACAATTAATGTACGAAGGTAGAAGTACGACTTTAGCCCAATGTAAGTTTCCCTAAATCGTCATTTTAAAATCTTACTTCCAAAATCTATTTACTCGTTCCAAATACTCCAGGCTTTTTCAGCTTGCAGATGCAGCATTTCTAAGCCGTTTTTAATGGTTGCTCTTTTTTCGATGCCTTTTTTAAGGAAAAGTGTTGTTTCCGGATTATAAACCAAATCGTAAAGAAGGTGATTAGGCGTAAGGTATTCATATGGCAAATCTGGGCAAGTATCAATGTTAGGATAAGTTCCCACCGGAGAACAATTGATGATTACCGTGTATTCCTCCATCATCTCTTTTGTCAAGTCGCTATAGGCCAGTTTTTGATCCGAACCAGTCCTCGACACAAAATGGTACTCAATATTCAGTTCTTTTAGAGCAAATTCCACAGCTTTTGATGCACCACCGGTTCCTAAAATCAAAGCCTTTTTATTTTCGGGTTTTAATAAAGGAAATAAAGAGTGTTTAAAACCATAGACATCGGAATTATAACCTATTAAAACTGGCTTATTGGTCTCTGATCGGTCAATCTTAATTACATTTACAGCTCCTACTCCTTTAGCTGATTCGTCCAGACGGTTTAGCAAAGGCATTACCTCGATTTTATGTGGAATGGTTACATTGATGCCAATAATTTCCGGATCATTGTTGATAATATCCATTAACTGCTCCGTTTTTTCAATGGGATATAAATCATACTGATGGTCAGTTAATCCCAGTTCATGAAATTTTTCTGTAAAATATTTTTTTGAGAAGGAGTGAGAGAGTGGAAAACCAATAAGTCCGAATTTTTTCATGTATAGATAAATTTGCGTTGGATATTTAAACTATTGAAGCGACCATTTTACCAATGGTCGCTTCAGAGTAAATTCTTCAATATCGAGGTGTTGCTGATTACATTACCGGAATGTCAAAATCTTTCAGGAAATGATTAAAGGTATCACCTCGTAAGCCTAAGCGAACAGTTTCCAAAGGAATCACTTCGGCAGGGGCTATGTTTCCTAAGTTAACATTGGCTCCAAGTAATTTTACAAACCATACTTGTTGTGATTTTTGAGGGGCTTCCCAAATGATGCTCTCTTGAGGGATTTTTGTAAGGATCTCTTCTACTAAGCCCGAACGCACTTCTCCATTTCCACGGAAAAGCCCTACGTTACCACTTTCGCGCGCTTCGGCAATTACCTTCCATGAGCCGGCATCAATTTCGGCCTGCATAAGTTCAATCCATTTATAGGGTGGAATGATAACGGTATCGTCTTTAGAGCCTACTTCTGAGATTACCGTCACCTGCCCTTTAAGTTTACGAATAAACTCACATTTAATGTCGTGCGGAATGGTGATAGAACCGTCAGAAACCTCGGCGTACTCCATGCCATAACGGTCGAGCAAACGCTGATAATCTTCAAACTGGCCGCGAATAATAAAGGCTTCGAATAATGTACCGCCAAAATAAACCGGAATACCTGCTTCGCGATATACCCTAAGTTTATCCTGGAGATTAGGCGTTACAAATGAAGTGGCCCATCCCAGTTTAACCAGATCGGTGTGATTTCCAGAAACAGAAAGAAAATTTTCAATTTCATTTACACTCAATCCTTTGTCCATTACCATAGTAATGCCTTTTTCACGAGGTTTAGCTTCTCTTTCCGGAACGTATTTCAAGGTATAATTCATTTCAAATTAACTATTTCCATATGGGCTCAGTCCCATTTTTTAGGCCCCACAAAATAAAGCCTAAGTGTTTAAAATAACAAATGTTTTAGTGTTACTGAAAAGGATATTTTGCTAACGTAAGAAAAGAGCTTTAATTATCCATTTAGAGTCCCTCAATCTCAACCCTTTAAAAATGAAGGGCAAATAATTATGGTTAAATAAACAAATCCCCGAATATTCGAGGATTTATATATTGTCTTTTATTCAATTGACCGGAAATCTAAGAAATGTATCGGTTAATGATATCAATAATTACTTTGTTGTTTTGAAGTTGAGGAAGATAGTCAAACAAAAGTTCACATTTTTCCGGATCGGCTACCAATGCCTGTTCCAAATAGCTGATAGCTTCCTGGTATTGTCCATTGGCGAATAAATAGGCCACCATCCGGTAATATAATTCGGCCGCTTGAGCATTTATTTTTATGCCTTCCGAGATAATACCAATGGCTTCTTCATTTCTGCCTTCTTCAAACATTAACGATGAATAGTCGAGCCAAATCTCCACATCATCCGGAGCAAGCTCCATGACTTTTTCATAAGCCTTTTCGGCTTCTTCCACATTACTCAATTTCGAATGTGAATCGCCTAATGCAAACCAATACTCGGGATTACTTTCATCCAACTCAAGGGCTTTTTTGTAAAAATGCAGCGATTCAAACCAGCGTTCTTCAAAATCGAGGGTAACACCTATGCCAAACCAGCCTTCAGCCAATCGCGCATCGAGTTTTACGGCTTTTTTATAGAAAGAACGGGCTTCGTCCATCATTTCCAGCTTTTCATAACACTCTCCCATACAGCAATAGGTCTCTGCATCGGGTTGCTCATATTCAAAAGTCTGACGATAAACGTTAATCGCTTCCATGTAACGCTCAAGACCTACCAAGGCATTGCCTTTGTTGAAATAAGCGGCTGCAAAATTCTCTTTGATCAAAATAGCGTAATCATAAGCATCAATGGCTTTTTCATACATCTCTATTTTGATATAGGCATTCCCAAGGTTGTACCAGGCAGCATACGAATAAGGTTCTTCATCAATATACTGTTCATAAAAATGAATACTTTCCTCTTGTTTATCCAACACGTCATAGCAAAATGCAAGTTCATACAAGGCATCCTGATGTTCCATATTGGCTTCAAGGCATCGTTTTAGATAAACGATAGCGTTTTTGTATTCACCCAGATTTTGATAAACATAAGCAATCTGCAAGCAGATCTCATCGGTCTCTTCGGCAAACAATAAAGCTTTCTGGTAATTTTCTAGTGCCTCCTGATGACGATCTTGATTTTCTAAAAGATTTCCTCTTAAAATATAGATGTCGGGATTGGAGGTTTCCAGCGATTCGGCCTTTTCGAGCATTTTAAATGCTTTGGCAGTTTGGTTGGTCATAATGAACAACTGAGCCTGCTTCACAAAAAAGCCAGAAGCGTAAGGGTGTTGGCTAAGTGCATATTCAACCACTTGAAGTGCCTTAACCGGGTCATTCTTTTCGATGTAGTAGTCAATGATCTTTTCAAATGCATCAGCATCAAAAAAATATTGATCTTTATTTCGAATCATCTCCTCATATCGTTCAACCGAAGATCGTGCTTCTTCCGGGTTGTCGAATTCAAAATCGTCGTCAAACATTGATTATTCCTCAAAAGGTTAAAAAGAACGAAGAGTGTTAAAAACAGCTCTCATGTTATGTATCGCAACTATCGTGCTGAATTAACTATTGAAAAGATAGAATTAATCTTCCAACCGCAGCAGTTCTTTTTTTCCACATATTAACTAAAAATGCTTTAAACCATTGAGTTCAAAAGCACTAATAATAACAAAGATAGGCTTTTTTGGTTTGGTTGGATTTGTTAAAAGAATCAACAAGTATTTAACCCTCCACTAATATAGAACAAAAACGGCACTGTGTTGTCTCAGTGCCGTTTCTTTATAGAAGGATATTTTTATTATTGATAAATCTCATTCAGCACATTAGCTAAACGTAAACCTCCTTTTAAAAGTTGCTCATTTAAGGTGCTTAAGAAATCATAATTGTATCTATAACCAAGGTCTGATTCTTTCTCAGCGTATTGATAAAGTTTTTTAGTTACCGTGTAGTTATCGCAAAACCATTCAGCCGGGTCGGTAGAGCGGCATAGTTCTTTTTGTGCGTTTGTTGGATGATTAATAGCGGTAGCATATTCGGTATAACTCAGATCTTGAGACTCCAGAAGATCCTCATCCCAAACGCGGTGCAAGTTTGTAGGTTTTTTAAACCAGGTCATTTTTACATCATTGCCACCACGGTCGCCCGGACGACCAATGTGCATTGGCTGGTTAGCATCACCAACTAAATGAATAATAAACCTTAAAGCATCTTTTTTTAAAGCTACACTACTGTTTTTATCTTTTAATATGGCGGTCATTTTACGAAGTGCGAAAGCCAGGTTAACTGAATCGTCAGCACAACGGTGATTGATCTGGTCACATGTTAAGCCGTCCTCGAAATTGATATAATGCCAAACTTGGGTACTGTCGTATTTTTTATCTGATTTTATAAAATCCGGCCAGTCACTCACCATGGCCATTGATTCTGGCCCTAGTATTTGCTTTATCGCCTTTTTTGCTTTTTTAGAAAGATGACGATCGGCAATTTCTCCAACAATGCGGTGGCCGGTTTTGCCCCAGGCATTACAGGTAATCGAAAATAGATTTGAGGTTAGAAAGAAAGCGCTGAAAACAACTAGAAAAACTTTTGAAGACTTCATTAATCTGGGTTTAATGCATTGAGTAAATACGGGCGCAAAAATAAATGAAAAGCTTTGTTGCAACGAATGAAGCAGGTTAAATAATTGGGTAAATCAGGTTAAGTTGTTGTATTGATTTTTCGGGCAATAACAATCAGGTGGCATGAGTTGGTTCCATCACCTTTGGGATAATCTTTACGAAATGTTGTTTCAGTTACGAAGTGGTTTTCGCTTAAAAACGCTTGAAGATAATCTAGCTGATGGTAATAAAAGAATATTTTGTCACCCTTGCTATTCGATTCAAAACCTGATTTGTTATAATCATCTTCCACTATGCTGAAGTAAAAAATGTCATTAGAGCGCAAGAGTGCTGAGCAATCTTTTATAAGTTTGGCACAATCCTCTTTGGATAAGTAAGGCATGCAAAAGCCACATATAATCGCGTTGTATTCCTCTTTTAGCTGATTTATTTCGCGACAATCCATTACCCTGAAATCAGCTGAAGGATTATTCTTTTTTGCCAACTCAATCATATTGGGAGCTACATCAATACCTGTTAATTTAAAATCGGGCATTTTGCTGAGTAGGTATTTAGTAATATTTCCCGGCCCGCAACCAATTTCAAGAACCGCGGCGTTGGGTTTATTTACCAACTTGCAAAAGGTATCATATGTATCGTTGTACAAATCTAAATTCATGAACTTTTGCTCATACAGCGCTGCGATCTTATTATAGGTTTCGAAAGTTATTTGGTAGCGATCCATTAAACGGATGGTTGGTTTTAACAATTAGTTAATTCCTTGTGGGAATTTATCGGCTATAAGGTTTAAGTTAATGCCATGTTCAAGAAATGCTTTCATGCCATCTAATACTGTAGTAAATCCTCCTGTTGAATCTTTAATTGCTGAAAGTAAATTGTCGCCGGTTTCGGTATAGCCATACTCTTTCACAACAACATACGTCGAGTGCTCGCTCAGACTTTTAAATGTAAATTCGACCGTTCTTGGCTCTTTTCCCCAGTTAAAAACGATCTTTTCGTTTTCAATAATTTCAATTATTTCCGCCTCGGTTGAGAAATTATACATCTCCCATGTCCAGGTTACTTTCTGGTTTGCTACCAGTTTTCCACTGCTTTTGGTAAACCAAAAATTAGTGGTTATAGCAGGGTCAATCATCGACTGAAAAACCTGTGAAACCGGTTTTCTGATCATCATTTGGGCTTCGGCACAGGCTGAATTATCAAGGTTCATTGTATTTGATTTTTTTGAATACTGAATTTAAGTTGAATAGGTTTGCTTAATAAGGAAAAGAACATAATGTAATAGATAAGAGCAAACACTACCCCATATTGAATAGTTTCGGTGTTTTTCCCCCAGGACAAGAATATGTATATGGACAATAAAGCTGCATTGAGCAACGATGATACCATTGCTGCTTGCCAACCTATTCTTTTGTTTAACAACAGTGCAATTCCAGAGGATGTGATTAAAAGATCTAATAGAAAAGGTATATATAGATCCTTTACCAAAATAAAAAAGAATTTAAGGCTTGAAACTTTGAATCCCTCCAGTTGAGAGAGATTGTTATAAAGGGCCATTTTCAACCAAATCAAATAGATTAAAATAGTTATTCCTATTACAACTTGAAATACTCCTATGACTTTCAGGGTGTCATTAATTGTCCAGTCTTTATTCATTAGGTAAAATAATTTTAACGACAATGATTGTTTTGAGGAACCGAAATTCTTTTCCGATACAAGATAACGCAATAGTGCCCAAAGCAGATAGAATTAGTGCTGGTCGATCATATCAAAGACTCCTAAAATAAGCAATATTATTTTAACCACAATCGGTTTTATGCCTTCGAAAGGTCTAGGCCTCTAAGGCTATAATAACCGTCAAAATTCCTATTAAAAGGCATAACGGAGAGTAAAACCTTGTATCATACCGACCGAATTTCGTGTGTTTGATTCTTTTGAAGAAGCCTACATACCTGAATTCTCCAATTGCACGCAAAAAGAAAATGGTTGCAATGAACCAAAGTCCATATTTCGAAAATCCGTTAGGAAGGTTAAACCTGATCAATCCGTTTTCAGTTAGAATAAATAATCCAATTGCCAATAACACCGACCCAACTATAAAACATTCCAAAAGTTTGGGGTTAAATACTTTTACATTGGAGCCTTTGGTTGGAACAACCGCATCAACAGCCCAACGGCCCCCAACTCCCCAATAAAAATGCATGCCAGCCAGAAATAGGAAAATGAAAAACAGGAAAAAAGAAATGATAGTAACCATAACAAGAGCGTAATAAATAAGTTATTTTCAATGATTTAATTGCTTATGTAAGATAAGAATTATCACTAAATCTTAAGGTTGTGATTTAAACAAGTAACCAATTCAATGAAAAATCAGTTTCAATCAGCTACAGGTGTTCGATTGGATTGACAAACCCATTTTGGAGTTGAAAAAGGATCCTACATAATTTAAATTCCAGGGGCTTATTGTTGCTGATATTCCCTGATTTCGGCAGACGCCTCAAAATCAAAAATGGGACAAGAGGAGATGATGGCTATTGCGTCCTCTATGTTTTCTGCCTTTAACAGGAGAAAACCGCCAATTATTTCAGTTCCTGCTTTATAAATATCTTTCACCACTTTTTTGTTAACGTCAATTGTTACACCTTTCAAGGTTAGGGGGCTGCCACCGGCTAGGTTCCCCTTGGTTCCATATGTTTCCATCCAGTCCTTCCAATTATCACGATGTTTACTTATTTCTTCTTCCGAATGCGTATTCTGACGGCCATCAGGTTCTCTAAAAAGAACAATAAAGTTTTTCATGGTTCATTTTTTTAGTTTCAGAAATTGAGTAAAAAGTTTTTATGAGTTATTCTGGAAGTAGAAGTTATAGAATAGAATAATTAGGAGCTTCGCAAGATCTTTTCCATCTTCCGGCCCTTGGCCAATTCATCAACCAGTTTATCTAAGTATCTCGCTTGTTTTGTCAGTGTATTCTTAATTTCTTCTATTCGATACCCACAAATTACTCCGGTGATAAGTGGTGCATTAACGTTTAGCTTTGCCTGTTGGAAAAAACTTTCAAATGTTACTCTATCATTGATTAACTCCTGAAGCTTAGCGTCACCAAAACCGGTTAACCACTCAATAACCTGATTCAATTCTTCCTTGGTTCTACCTTTCTTTTCCACTTTTGCTAAATACAATGGATAGACCGAAGCGAAAATCATTTTTGCGATACGCTCGTCATGTGTGCTGGTAGTGCTCATGCTTGATGTTTGGGCTTTGATCTTAAATTTCTGTTGACCCACTAAATTAGAAACTGATATTGTAAAATGGAAGAATCTTGCAAGTGAAATTATGTCAAATATAGAACCTTACCAACCTGTTACCAATAAGTTTCTAGCGGCTTTTTCACCGCATTTGATAGTTAGCATAAGCCAATGCTGCACGCGTCCTGATTTTTTGTTCGACTCGTTGATTTCGTCAGCCCTGCTTTTGCAAAACCGATGTTAAATCTTAAGCAGCATTTTGCTTTGTATCTTTTTTTGAACTTTCATTTTAAAACTTCAGCCATTCTTAAGAAATTACTATCGATGTTAGCAGCACTTGCCTGACTGACGTCAGGGTTTTCTTTCTCATACTAAGCACTTCGATTGCGCTCAGTATAAACTCCGGCGAAGTGCTCAGGCCTGTTGCGATAAAGTTGCCAACAAATTTTCCAAATTGTTCATTGACATTTTAAATCCTTCGGTGAAGCCCATTTCAATCATCTTCTCCATACGGGCAAGAGATTCGTTATAAATAATAATATTCACTGTTGCTCTTCCGCTTTGTTCGTTGAACGTATAATCCCAATCAGAACCCGGCAATTGAGGGTTTTCATCTTTGTCTGCAAAAGCATTAAACAGCTTGAAGTTGGTTTTTGGACTAATGGAAGTATATTTCTGAATTGCCCAATGTTCTTGTCCTTCCGGGCTTACCATTGCATAAAATCTTCGCCCACCAACTTTAAAATCCATAAATTTTGTTTTGGATACGTAGGGTTTAGGTGCCACCCATTGATCAAGGATTTCTGCTTTGGTAAATGCATCCCATACAAGCGATAGGTCAGCATCAAATTCTCTTGTTATGAATACCGTTTTCGCTGCTTTGTCAACGGTAAAATCAAATAGCAAATCGTTTTTCATTTTTTCTGATTTTTTATTGTTAATAATACGTTGTCAAGTTGATTGAATTGCGTTTCCCACATTTCCCTAAGCTTGGCTAGCCAATTGTCAAATTCCTGCAATTTTGTTGGGTTAAAGTGATAGTAAATTTCCCTACCGGAAGGTTCTGGCTTGATCAACTCGCACTCCTGCAATACTTTAATATGTTTTGATACAGCTTGTCGGCTCATATCAAATTTTTCTGCCATTGCATTTGGCGTTAACGCTTGAACAGCAATTAAAGTTAAAATAGCCCTGCGTGTCGGGTCAGCTATGGCTTGAAATATATCTTGTTTCATTTTTCAATTTTAATTACGCAACCTGCAGGTTGCAAATATATATGCAACTTTTGAGTTGCGCAAATTTATGTGCAATTATTTTTATCGAGGTAAAATGTCGGGAAGTTTTAGTTGTTGTGATAGGGTTTGCTACAATAACGCCCAACGTTTAGGTTGTAGACATGGTGAGGTAGTACAGCGCTTCTATATCCGCTGTTGTAAAAGTTTCTAATTGTTTAGCCATCTTATTCTAATGTCGCATGTCGATTCGGGCATTAGCGAAAGCTGATTTTGCACTTTAGTCCTGCTTACGCAAATACCTTGTTAACGGGTTTATTTTCTTTTTAATTGAGGTTTTACTACCAAGGTATCTCTCCTGTTTCAGGATTGTTTTCTTCACTAAAGAATTTACCTGTCGGACCCTCTTTATCAATTAAAGCATATTTTACTATTCGTTTTCCAGCATCTTCAACAGTTCCGGGTCCACGATGTCCATTAAAATCTGTCTTGGTATATCCTGGGCAAACGGCATTTACTTTAAAGTTGGTGTCCTTTAGTTCGTAAGCCAATACAACTGTGTACATATTTAAGGCTGCTTTTGAAGAAAGATAAACGGCACCTTTATAGTCGTAATACTTGTAAGACGGATCGCTGTGTAAAGTAATTGAACCTTGACTTGAGCTTACATTTACGATACGAGGTTCAGAAGATTTTTTCAACAAATCAATAAATGCCTGGGTAACTCTTACCACTCCATAAACATTGGCATCGTATGTGGCTTTAAACTGTTCTACTGTTGCGTCAAGTGCCGCTTGCGGATAGCCACCGTAAATTCCTGCGTTGTTGATAAGAATATCCAATGATTTTGTTTTCTCGCCTATCATTATTCGGGCTTCTTTTACCGATTCATCATTGGTTACATCAAGTTGAATGGCTTCTACATTATTTATTCCTTCAGTTTTTAATTTGTTCACAGCTTCTATACCGTTTTCTAAATTGCGACTGCCGAGATAAACATAAATTCCTTTTTGGGCAAGTTGCTTTGTTATTTCAAAGCCAATGCTCTTGTTTGCTCCAGTTACTAATGCTGTTTTCATTTCTTACTATTTTAAGTTAATGAGGCAAAAGTGGGATGCTAAACAAGAAGGAAGATGGACAAATCAATTTATTTGCCCGACAAATCCTTGGGATCTTCTAAAAACGCTGTTACACTTTTTCCCGTGCATTTTTTGAAAAGTCTTGAAAAATAGTCCGGGTCATTAAATCCTAATTCATACGCCAATTCTTTCACAGAAAGAGTAGAATAACGCAATTTCCGCTGGGCTTCTATCATCAAACGGTTTGTGAAAAAATCCTTTGGCGATGTGCCTGAATATTCTTTTACCAAACGATATAAGCTGTTGGTAGTTAAAGCCAATTTTTCGGCAATTGTATTTATAGATGGTTGCTCTGTAAGGTGTGTTTCCACCATTAATTTAAACTCAACAAACTTTGATAAATTAGTGTTTACAATATCAACTGCTTCATTTTTAAAATAAGCACTGTTCAATTCTGATAATAGTAAATTCAGGTAGGCTAATATTATTTCTGTGTCAGTGGGATGTTTATCTATATGAAGCAGTTGATTCAAAATTTCAAAAACTTTCCTTACTCTTTCCTTTGCAGCATTGTCTAAAATTATTGTTTGTGAGTTTAATGGGTTAATCAAAAATGGAAAGTGTTGAGGTAGCAAAGCCAATGTATGTTCATCAAACAGTAGCTTAAAATAGTTTAGATTGTCTTTTTTAGGAGGGGGGATAAAAATTTGATTAGGCATTGCAAAAAGCAACTCTCCATCAGAAATGGTAATGTCTTGTAAGTCTAATTGGTAAGTGATAGAGCCGTTGTCAATTAATACAATGAAATAAGAAGTCAACCTACGAGGTTGAAGCAGTTTTTGCTGAATATCAGTAGATGGATAAGGATTATCATTTGAGTTAACCTTAATCTTCAACTTGTCGTTCTGTTGCATCTGTTCAAAGTTTGTAGGGTGCTGCTTTACAATTACCGCTAATGGCTCACGGTTTAGCGAAGTGGTGGTCTTAATATGCCGCCAATCACTGTTGATTAACGGCTTTCTTAAATGGCCGATTGCACTTCCATCAAGCCACCATTGTGAAAGTGTTGACAGCTGTGTTTATGCGGATGGTTGATTTGTAATATTAAACATCCAGCGTATGCCAAATTTGTCTTTACAGGTTCCCCAGTAGCCCCAAAATTCATCATGAGGAGCAACGCCATCCTCGCCGCCTTGCGAAAGTTCTTTATATAAGCGATCGGCTTCTTCTTTTGTGTCTGGATTTAAACTGATTGTAACGTTATTGCCTTCAATTAGTTTGTGTCCCATACTTTCGAGCACATCTGTGGCCATTATTTGAATTCCGCCAAGAATTGGCAATGCAACATGCATTACTTTCTTCTTATCTTCTTCTGAAAGCGAAGGCATACCTGGTTGTGCAGGCACGTCGCCCATACGCATAATTGGGGCACTGAATTCAGTTTTAAAAATTCTCTTGTAGGAGTTGAAAGCTTCTTCAGCATTTCCTGCAAAATTTAAATAGATTGATACGCTTGCCATTTTGTTTTTTGTTATGTTATTTAAATAGTGTCCATGAAATTAGTGAAAAGCCAGTACATTGAAAAATGATTTGGCTTAACATAAAATGATCGTAAGTAAGCAGCAGGATAAAAATGCCATCAATGTTGAATGCCATTCGTCTTAAATTTTCAGAGCGTTATCGGTTATAAAAAGAGGAAGTTCTTGGGTTAAAAAAGGAGCTTAAAAATTTGAAATTACCATAGAATTCCGAAGGCGCGGTCATTTGCGGCTGGCGCTATTGTCGTTCAATAAAATATTTTAAACTAATTGAATTCTGCGAAATGCCAAAGTACACCAGATGGATCTATTAACAGACATTCTTTTCCCCAATCATTTTGTTGAATAGGTATTAATTTGACTCCAGAATATTTGTTGTCAAGTTTCAGTTCTGTTAAGAAAGTCCAGTAATCTTCCACATTATCCACTTCGGCGAGCACCATGGTATTATTAAGCCATTCTTCAACGAAATAATCCTGAAGATAAAAGCTTAGCTGATTGAAAACAAACAAAGACATTTTTTCGGAAATGATATTTTCCGTGAAACCCAAGTCTTTATAAAAGGATTGGGATGTTTTAAAGTCTTTTGATCCAATAAAAGTTCTAATTGATTTAAGTTTCGGATTCAATGCAATTTGATAATTAAAAGGTTGATATTAAGTTCATCGTTCAGCGCTTACCAATAACGGATGGCTCTTGACGCAGGTGCGAAGAAAACACCTGCCTCATTCCCCGCTGTGATGTAAATTTATTAATTAAGTTTTCAGTTCAAAATCACACGTCCACCGCGCTTTTGGTAAGTGCTTGTTAGCGGTAGCCATTTTATTGCTCTTCAATATAGTAGTAGTTTTCAATTATCCTTTTTAGCCCTAAGAGCAGAAAACCAACAAAAAGAGAGACAATAAAGATTAGGTCTAAATTTGATTTATTTAACCAATGAAGTAATAAAAATGGGGCTATTATGCTCGAAAAAGCATAATAAAGGTAATTGTGATCAAAAATACCCTCCTTAATTAATAAAACTTTCGAAGCATTATCAGAAAAGTCAAGATTTAAGATTTTGTCTTTGCCAAAGAGTATCACAGCATCAGAGTCAGTAATTGTAAAACTCTCGATTTGGTCGGGAAAGAATTTGTGTTGTTTATTGTTAATCAGTACCGAAGCAGGGAGTCTGCGAAACAGATGTCTGCCTTGTCGCTTAATAATAAGTTGAACTTCTGATTTCTTAGATTCCATATGATAGAGTTGTGTCTTATGGTTACCGCTAACGTTTATGTATAAGAAGAAGCGTGTTTAGAAACTGCTTCACCGTCCACGTTGCCAAACTAAATTAGATA